>NZ_CP183988.1:4800000-6800169 GCF_049913255.1 Pseudoduganella sp. R-43 | reverse complement strand
GAATCTATCTATATGCAAAAAGTGTGGGAGGGCGTTCGTAATCGCCACACGTAACGCGCTATTCTAGCCGCTAAGTCGGAAGTTATCCACAGGTTAACCAGAAATTTTGCACAAGCGTGCTGGGGTTGGGTTTTTCGCAACCAACCCGGTAACCCGGTGCCTGACCCGCAGGGTCAGGCACCGATCCGCGGCTGCCGCAGGCTGGTGTCAGACCCTGCGGGTCTGACACCGTTTTACCGGTTTGCAGCGGTTTAAGTGGTTGACAGTAAACCGAAAAATCCTGATAATTCTGGGTTCCCCGCCCGTAGTCCGTAATTTTTCAGATACGATGCGCGGATTTAGCGGGCAGTGAGATTGGCGCAGTGCGCGAAATGTCATTGGCACCAACATTTTTAGGGACACCTTTCCCGTCCCGATTTTGTATTTTTAAGCGAGACCAACATGAAACGTACTTACCAACCTTCCGTTGTGCGTCGCAAGCGCACCCACGGCTTCCGCGCCCGTATGGCTACCCGTGGTGGCCGTCAAGTCCTGAACGCACGTCGTGCAAAAGGCCGCAAGCGTCTGGCTGTAGTTTAAGCACGCTTGTTAGCTGATCGCGTGGAAAGCTGTCCTAACAGCTCGACAGGCGAAGGCAGACACGACTTCGCTCGCGCTCGGCGCATCATAAAAACGGATGAATTTTCATCCGTTTTTAGTTTGCGGCCAACGCAGAAGAGCGCGCACTTCGTGCTCTATACCCGCCAGAACCAGCTGCCGAATGCGCGGCTGGGCATTGTCGTTGCCAAACGCTTTGCACCGCGCGCGGTTACCCGCAACACCATCAAGCGCGTCACGCGCGAACTGTTCCGCGTGTCCAGCCTGCCTTCCATTGATTGCGTGGTGCGCCTGTCGCGCCCCGTCAATAGCAAGGACGGCCCGGCCACCACGGCCAAGCTGAAGGCCGAACTGCGCCAGGAACTGACGCGCCTCTTTGCATCGGCTAACAAGGCCAGGCCGGCAAAATGAAAACGCTGCTGACCATCCTGCTGCGCTTTTACCAATGGGTCATCCGTCCGCTGATGGGTGCACCGAGTTGCCGTTTTTACCCTAGCTGCTCCAACTATGCGCTCGAAGCTGTGCGCGAGCATGGTGCGGCTCATGGCAGTTACCTGGCGTTTCGCCGGGTTTGCCGCTGCCATCCCTGGAACGCGGGCGGGGTCGATCCCGTGCCGCCCAAGCACTTCAACCACTCCTGAAGAACCGAATGGATATCAATAAACGCTCAATCCTCTGGATCGTCTTCGCGGTCTCGCTGGTTATCCTGTGGAATAACTGGATGATCTCGACCGGCAAGCCGTCCATGTTTGCTCCGGCTCCTGCCAAGCCAGCCGCCGTAGCTTCGGCCTCCGCGACTGCCGCGGGCACGCCTGCTTCTGCTGCCGCTGCCGCCGGCGCTGCCGCCGCGGTGAATGGCACTGCGGTTGCTGCTCCGATCAAGACCGAAGTGGTGACCATCACCACCGACGTGATGCGCGTCGATATCGACACCCTGGGCGGCACCATCAAGCGCCTGGAACTGCTGAAGCACAAGGGCAGCGCCGATCCGGGCTGGCTGGGCGGCTGCTGGGGCCTGTTCGAGTTCTGCAAACCTAAGGGTGGCAACAACACCGAAGTGCTGTTCAGCGAGAACGGCAAGCATATCTACCTGGGCGAGACCGGCCTGGTGAACGCGCCTAACCTGCCTAACCACCAGACTCCATTCGTGGCCCAGCCGGGCGCGCGCGTGCTGAACGACGCCAACCAGGTCAAACTGGTGCTGGAAGCGGAGCAGGGCGGTGTCAAGCTGGTCAAGACCTTCACCTTCAAGAAGGGCGACTACGTGGTGGACGTGCAGCATACCGTCACCAATACCGGCGCCGCGCCTGTGAGCCCTCAGCTCTACCTGCAGCTGAAGCATGACGGCACTCCGCCGGAAGGTTCGGGCTTCATGAACCCATCGTTCATCGCACCGACCATGTACACCTCGGAGAGCCACTATAAGAAGTACGAGTTCAAGCAGATCGAGAAAGATGCCAAGTCGCTGGCGGAAGATCCCAAGTTCAAGCCTGGCCACGTGACCGAGGCAAAGGACGGCTGGGTCGCCATTGCGCAGCACTTCTTCGTGTCCGCTTTCGTGCCGCAGGATAAGCTGGAGCGCACTATCTTCACCAAGAAAGAAGGCGACAACCTGTACTCCATCGGCGTCGTGCAGCCGCTGGGCACCCTGGCGCCTGGCGCGTCGGTGACCAACAATGCCCGCCTGTACTCCGGCCCGCAAGACACCGACACCCTGAAGCAAGTGACCGAAGGCCTGGACCTGGTCAAGGACTACGGCTGGCTGGCCATCGTGGCGCGCCCGATGTGGGCGGCAATGGCTGCCATCCACTCCGTGGTTGGCAACTGGGGCTGGACCATCATCGCCTTCACCGTGGCGATCAAGCTGCTGTTCTTCCCGCTGTCCGCCGCTTCCTTCCGCTCGATGGCGAAGATGAAGACCGTGACGCCGAAGATGACCGCCATCCGCGAGCGCTACAAAGGCGATCCGCAGAAGATGAACCAGGCCATGATGGAGCTGTACAAGACCGAGAAGATCAATCCTCTCGGCGGCTGCCTGCCTATCCTGGTGCAGATGCCGGTGTTTATCGCCCTGTACTGGGTGCTGAACGCGTCGGTTGAAATGCGTGGCGCTCCATGGGCGCTGTGGATCACCGACCTGACCCAGCACGACCCATGGGCGATCCTGCCGATCCTGTACGCGATTTCGATGTACATCACCACCCGCCTGAACCCGCAGCCTGCGGATCCGGTGCAGGCCAAGATGATGATGTTCATGCCGATTGCCTTCTCGGTCATGTTCTTCTTCTTCCCGTCCGGCCTGGTGCTGTACTGGGTGGTGAACAACCTGCTGTCGATTGCGCAGCAGTGGGTGATTACCAAAAAGCTTGAAGTTGGCGTCGCCAAGTAAGTAATGAAAAGCCCGCGCCAGACGCGGGCTTTTTTTAACCGGTAAACCGCCGAAACCCCAGGCCGTGGAGCAGACAGTGTCAGACCCTGCGGGTCTGACACAGGTTTACCGGTTTTAGAGAATAAAATCACCAAATGAACCTAGACTCCTCCCCCATCGCAGCAATCGCCACAGCCCCCGGCCGCGGCGGCATCGGCGTCGTGCGCGCCAGCGGCAAGAACCTGCAGGCGCTGGCAAAAGCCCTATTCAAGGACGCAGACCTCAAGCCCCGCCACGCCACCTACATCCCCTTCACGCAAGCCGACGGCACCGTGATCGACCAGGGCATCGCAATCTGGTTCAAAGCCCCGCACTCCTACACCGGCGAAGACGTCATCGAGCTGCAAGGGCACGGCGGCCCGATCGTCCTGCAAATGCTGCTGCAGCGCGTGCTGGAAGCCGGCGCCGAACAAGGCCTGCGCCTGGCCGAACCCGGCGAATTCACCCGCCGCGCCTACCTGAACGACAAGCTGGACCTGGCCCAGGCCGAAGCCGTCGCCGACCTGATCGACGCCTCCACCGAAGCCGCCGCCAAATCCGCCAGCGCAAGCCTGAGCGGCGCCTTCTCGCAGACCATCCACGCCCTGGTGGAGCGCGTCACCCACCTGCGCATGCTGGTGGAAGCCACGCTCGACTTCCCGGAAGAAGAAATCGACTTCCTCGAAAAGTCCGATGCACGCGGCCAACTGAAAGGCATCGTCGAAGCCCTCGACCAGGTGTTCAAGCAAGCCTCGCAAGGCGCGCTGCTGCGTGAAGGCCTGAACGTGGTGCTGGTCGGCCAGCCGAACGTGGGCAAGTCCTCACTCCTGAACGCACTGGCCGGCGCCGAAGTCGCCATCGTCACGCCGATCGCCGGCACCACGCGCGACAAGGTCAGCGAGACCATCCAGATCGAAGGCATCCCGCTCAACATCATCGACACCGCCGGTATCCGCGGCCACGATGAAACGGTGGACGTGGTGGAGCGCATCGGCATCGAACGCACCTGGGGCGAAGTGGGCAAGGCCGACGTCATCCTGCACCTGCTGGACGCCGACCACGGCCCGACCCGGCATGACGAAACCATCGTCGCGAACTTCCCGCAAGGCGTGCCGGTGCTGCGCATCTGGAACAAGATCGACCTGTCGGGCCATAAGCCGTCGGTCGACCAGATGGCCGATGCAACGCACATCTACCTTTCCGCCAACGAGAAGACCGGCATCGACCTGCTGCGCGCGGAACTGCTGCGCATCGCCGGCTGGCAGCAGACCGGCGAGTCGCTCTACCTCGCGCGCGAACGCCACCTGATCGCCTTGCGCAACGCGTCCCGCCACCTTGACTATGCCGGCCAGCACGCGGCGCAAACCGACCAGTCGCTGGACTTGTTCGCGGAAGAACTGCGTCTCGCGCAAGTGCAGCTTTCCACCATCACCGGCGAGTTCTCCTCCGACGACCTGCTGGGCGTGATCTTCTCCCGCTTCTGCATCGGCAAATGAAGCACCGCTAATTGGCGGGACGGGAGAAGATGTTGACGAGATTGCCGTCAGGGTCGCGTAGCAGCAAGGAGCGGTTCCCCCACGGCATTCTCGTTGTCGGCATGACGATATCAACGCCATTGCCGGCTACCCGCTCGAACACTGCATCCACGTCGCTGACTTCAAACTCCAGGATTGCTGATTGATTGGCTGCCGCTTTTGCCGCTCCCACATTGAACAGGGCGATCAGCCGTTCTGAAGAAAGGGCCAGCACGGCCCCGTTGAAGTGGATTTCTGCAAAACCCTCTGCGGGACGATTTGCCGCGATGCCGGAAAGGTGCTGGTAAAACGCGATCATGCTGTCGAGATCCTGCGTCACCACGCGTACCGATGCGAATTTCATTCTGAGCTCCTGGTTTGAAAGAGGAGCCAGTTTAAGTTCCTATCCTGCCAGATTCTGGCAGTATTGATTCGGCGGCTTCCCGATGGGCCTTGCGCCATTCGCGCAGCAGGGCGGCGCGTCGCTTCGGATAGCGTTCATGCGTTTCCGCTGTTGCCAGAATCCGATCTGCACGGAAGTTGCGGAAGCCGTTTCTCAGCTCGCACCAGCACATCAGCACCCTGGCCTGGTCAAAATAGACCAAGGCAAAAGGCCACACTACGCGTTGCGTCCGGATGCCGCTGCCATCCGCGTAAGTGATCAGCAGCTTCTGTTCGGAGCGCACGGCATTGCGCAGCATGTCGGGAGACGGTGGGTTGCCCGGCCTGCGCAATGGGGCGCCAACCAGCAGTGCCGACTCATCCAACTCGCGCCGCAACTCTGCAGGCAACACGGCTGAAACCTTGGCCAACACATTCATGGCTCCCTCGACCAGCGTCGGGTCGCAACGATCCGCGACCCAGCGCATGCCCAGCACCAGGGCATCCAGCTCTTCCGAGCCAAACATCAAGGGCGGCAGCATAAAGCCGGGCTTCATGACGTAGCCGATACGCGGTTCGCCTTCAATCATGGCCCCTTGGGCCTGCAGGCTGGCGATATCGCGATACAAGGTGCGGATGCTGATGCCAAGTTCATTGGCCAGGACCTGGCCGCTGACCGGGCGGCGGTAGCGCCGCAGGACTTGCAAGAGATTGAGCAGGCGTTCGGAACGTGACATGGGTTTGGCAGTTGCAGTGAAATCGGGATGCAAAGATAAGGCATCTTCGCGGCTTCCGCATCATTGTGATGTCACGGAACAAAGTCCTATCGCGCCGGCGCATCCCATTGGAATATTTATGTTTCTTTTGGTGCGCTGGCGCACGTTGCGTCCCCTATGCCACTGATTTAATCCTGCTATTATTTTGTTGAGGCAGGTCATGCTCCTGTCCGCGCAAAGCAGTAACCTTGGTTCCAGGGCTTGTCAGTAAAGGGGAATATCGTGGAGACGCAACAGGAAATCCCACCCGCACAAAGTGTCGCAACGGCCGAGCGTCCAAGCGGCGTGCGCCAATCGCTGCCTCCCAAAGGCTCCTGCTGGTACTGCGAAAAACCCTTGGATGCAGTGCGCCGGTTCTGCGGCAAGGAGTGCGCGGATTCCTTCGATGAAGAGGCGCACTTCTCAGGTTGATAGCGGCTAGAGTTCCATCTCCAGCACGTCCAGCGCAGTCTCGAAATCGAATGCATGCGTAGCCGCCGCAATCATCTGGAAGGTCGGCACGCCCAGCGCAGTTGCCAGGATCGTCGCCGATTTCTCCACCAGGTCGATGGCCGCGCCATCACCTTCACGCAACAGTCCCACCAGTTCTTCGATCAGTGCGCGCAATTGCGCGGGATCGACGGCGGGCGTTTCGCTCGATGCGGCTTTGTCGCCATGCTCGTGTAGCAGGTCGTCGATGCTGCCGCAGGTTTCGCGCAGCAGCACCTCGAGTTGCGCTACCAGGGCGGCCGGGTCGGCGCCGTCGGCGATCGCGTTTTCCACCAGGACTGCCTGGTCGTGCACCAGCTGCGCGCCAATCAGGCCGGCGGAACCTTTCAGGGAGTGCGCTGCCAGTTGCGCCTTGGCGTCCAGCTGCTGCGCGAGCAGCGACTGGATACGTTCACAGGAATCGCGATAGTCCTGCAGGAAGCGGCGCAGGATTTGAAGATACAGCGCACGCTCGCCCATCAGGCGATCCAGTCCCTCCTCGATGTCGAGGCGCTGGCGTATTGGTGCGCTGGAAAGAAGCTTGTTCATCAGGACAGAATTTAGCACTCTGTCCCGATGTGGGCTAGGGGCGGGACTCTATTTTGTCGTAAATGACCAGTTTTTCGTCACGGCGATGCCGTCGACCGTGCCCACGAAGCTGACGTCATACGTCGTGTTGGACAGCAGCGTTGTCAGCGGAACAATGGCTGCGGACTGTTTCCGCGTGTGTTCGGAGTCCGTCGCGCTCGTCAACAGGCGCGTGGCGAGCGGCGAACCTCCGCGCGGGCGGATCGTGAAGTTTGCCGCCGTCACCTTGATGCCGTCGGTGGTGGTGATATCCGAGTGAATGCTGACCGGGTAGCCGACACGATTCAGGTTCGGCACCGGATCGGGCGATTCGGTATCGCTGTCGAACGAGGTCGGGACAGAAACCTGGCCATTCTTCGGGTAGGTAACCGTGTTGCCTTTACCCAGACCGGCGCCAAAGCCGTTGTGGGTCGCCATGTCGGAGGTGAAGTAGGTGTAGCCGCTGCCCGAGCTCGAGGCGCCAGTACCCATCTCGCGGAACTGGGGTTCGAAGATCACGAAGCGGTGATAGATCGCAGCGATCAATTCTTCCGCGTGGTAGAAGCCAGAGCGGTCGCTGGCAGCGGAAATCACTTCGCCATAGGCATAGTTGTTATCGCCCAGGATGTAGCTTGCGCTGGCCAGGCGGTCCGGCAACGTCGCACCGGTGAAGCCTGGGTTGCCAGGCACCTCGTCGTGCGACACGATGTTATTCAGGCGCAGGTAGTTCGAGTGCGCCAGGGCAGCCTTGTTCAGGAATTCATTACACGACAGCATATCCAAGCCAATGTCGGCGCGGCGGTAATTGAACCAGTTGAAGCCGTCGATGGCCGTATCGCCCGTAGCGCCCGGCAGGCCGGTCGGCGAAACAACGCACGATGTGGTTGGCGGATTGGTCACCGGCGGGTTCAGTACCGGCGGCGCGGAACTGTCACCGCCGCCGCCGCCACCGCAAGCGGTAAGCAAGGCTGCGACCAGCAGGGCTATCGGCTTTTGGTGCCATTTAATGAGGGTATTCATAATGAACTCCTTTATGGCGCGATTCTATGCCAATTTCAGGCAATATGTGTTTCTTTTGTAAATCCTCGAGCAGGGTAAAATAGCCTTTCCTTTTTGATCATCATTGCCTTAATTTGAATACTCAACGACATCAGCGACTCCAACGCGCCAAATTTGCCTTACCAAGCACGGTAACGCTGCTCTCGATCGCCTGCGGCTTTGCCAGCATCGTGATTTCCGTCGACAACGCCCATCTCGGGCTGGCGCAGGACTACCGCCTGGCGGCCGCTTTGCTGGTGCTGGCCGGGATCTTCGACGCGCTGGATGGCTTCGTGGCGCGCGCCACCGGTACCGGTTCCGACTTCGGCGTGCAGCTCGACTCGATTGCCGACGTGATGAACTTTGGCTGCGCACCTGCGGTGCTGTTGTACTGCTATGGCTTCGTGCAAATGGGGCCGGCGGATCCGACCCTGCTGCGGATTGGCGGGATTGCGGCGTTCTTCTTCGTGGCTTGCGGTGCGCTGCGGCTGGCGCGCTTCAATGTGAATGTGGGGCGGACCGATCCGAAGTACTTCGTGGGGATGCCGATTACCGCGGGCGCGGCTTGCGTGGCGTCGGTGGTGGTGGCGTGGCCGGAGTTTCCGGATTCGAGCCTTGAGGGGTATTTCGTCGTAGCCCTGCTGTTTGTGGTGGGCAGCCTGATGGTGTCGACCATTCGCTTCCCTAGCTCGAAGCAGAAGAAGTCCACCGCGGCGCTGGTGCTGCTGGCGGTGAATGTGGGGCTGCTGGTCTGGCTGCGGGCTTATTACTTTGTGCTGTTCTTTGTGGTGTACATTGCGTTCACTGTGGGGCTGAACCTGGCCTGGCGTGCTGGATGGCGCGGGATTGCGCCGCCGCAGGTTTTTCCGGATGACTGATTAGAACCGGTAATTCGGTGTCAGACCCGCAGGGTCTGACACCTGTCCAGCGGCCGCCGCGTATCGGTGCCTGACCCTGCGGGTCAGGCACCGGGGTGCCGGTTTTTCAGGCCACTTCATGCCCCCGCGCCGCACGCAGGATCTCAAACCACTGCGGCCTGCTAAGAGAAAACTGCGTCGCTTCGACCGCCACCTGGACCGACTCAATGCGACCAGAGCCAGTCAAAGGCACCGGCCTGCAAGGCAACTGCATAATCCAAGCAAACACCACGCTCGCAAACGGACGATTCAATTCATCCGCCACTTCCTTGATCTTCAAGCGCAGCCGCTCGCCCTGCTCGTCGCCGGCGGTGAACAAGCGTCCGCCGCCCAAAGGCGACCAGATCATCGGCTGCACGCCCAGGTCCTGCAGCCCATCGAAAGTCTCATCAAACATCGGCTCCAGGTGCAGCGGAGAAAACTCCACCTGGTTGGTCGCCAGCGGCACCCGCTTGTTCAGCGTCTCGAACTGATGCCGCGAAAAGTTCGACACCCCGAACTCCCGCACCTTCCCCTCAGACCGCAAGCGCTGGAACGTATTTGCCACCTCATCGAAGTCCATCAAGGGATCAGGACGATGAATCAGCAGCAAATCCAGGTAATCCGTGCGCAGCTCCTTCAGCGAATTCTCCACCGACGCCACGATATGCGCGGAGCTGGTGTCGTAATGCTGGATGGTATGCGTCGGCCGGCGGCCGGAAACCAGCTTGATGCCGCACTTGCTCACAATCTGTATCTGCTCGCGCAGCGCAGGCTTCAACGCCAGCGCTTCGCCGAACAGGCCTTCCACGCCATAGCCGCCGTAAATGTCGGCATGGTCGAAGGAAGTCACGCCCAGCGCGATGCACTGCTCGATGAAGGACAGCCGCTGCTGCGGCGTCATGTCCCATTCGGTCATGCGCCACATGCCCGCGACGATGCGGGAAAGGCCCAGTTTCGCCATTACTTCATCCACAGGCGCACGGAATCCCATGCGCGGCCGAAGATCGAAGCCTGGTCAACCGTTTCGAGCGCCACCACCGGCAGTTCCAGCAGCGGTTTGCCATCCACCATCATCTTCAGCGTGCCGACGCGGGTATTGGCGGCGATAGGCGCCACCAGCGGGTCCTTGCGCTCCAGCAGGGGCTTCATCTTGGCTGCTACGCCCTTTGGCACGGTCACCAGCACGTCGTTGGTGAAGCCGATCTTCACGGTCGCCTGCGAACCTTTCCAGATTTCCGGGGTATAGACAGCCTGGCCCTTGGAATACAGCTTCACGGTGTCGAAGTTCTGGAAGCCCCAGTTCAGCAGCTTCTGGCTTTCCGCGGTACGGGTACCGTCGGAATTGGTGCCCATCACCACCGAGATCAGGCGGCGCTCCAGGTTGCCGGCCGGGCGCTTGGCCGAAGCCACCATGCAGTAGCCGGCCGATTCGGTATGGCCGGTCTTCATGCCGTCGACGGTCGGGTCGAGCCACAGCAGGCGGTTGCGGTTCTGCTGGGTGATCTTGTTGTAGGTGAAGCTCTTCACCGAATCGATCTTGTAGAACTCAGGGTAGTCCTGGATCACGTGGCGCGCCAATACGGACAGGTCGCGCGCCGTGGTGTAGTTCTCCGGCGAAGGCAGGCCGTGCGCGTTGGCGAAGTGGGAGTTGGCCATGCCCATGCGCTGCGCTTCACGGTTCATCAGGGTGACGAAGGTCGATTCGTCGCCGGCTACGGCTTCCGCCAACGCCACGGCGGCGTCATTGCCGGATTGGACCATCAGGCCGTACAGCAGGTCGTTGATCGAGACCGGGGTGGCCGGGTCGATGAACATCTTGGACGAGCTGGAGTCCACTTTCCATGCCTTGACCGACACGTTCACCTTCTGGTCCAGGGTCAGTTTCTTGTCCTTGAGGGCCTGGAAGGTCAGGTAGGCGGTCATGATCTTGGTCAGGGAAGCCGGTTCCACGCGCGAATCCGGGTCCTGGGCGGCGATCACCTGGCCGCTGGAGGAATCCAGCAGCAGCCAGGATTTGGCGGCGATGGTCGGCGGCGGCAGCGTCTGCGCCACCGCGGAAGTCATGAGCAGCACACTGGTTGCCAGTGCAGCGATGATCTTTTTCATTGGTGCTTGTTCTTACGAGTAGGGGTTGCGGGGGGAAATTATTGTGCTTTCGATCCCCACAAGGCGATCACCCAGTTCTTGATGTGACCGAGCTTGCGGTGGAAGAAATGGTCGGCGCCGGGAATCACGATCACAGGAATGTCCTGCGGGCGTGCGTAATCCAGCACGTCGATCAACGGGATCGTTTCATCGTTTTCGCCGTGGATCAGGATGGTGTCTGCCGGTACGCCGGCGATCTGCCATTTGGCAGCGGCGGTACCGACCAGCACCAGGCGTTCCGCCGGGGTGCCGGCAGCGGCCAGGCGCTGCGCCAGGTGCGATTGCACGAAGGTGCCGAACGAGAATCCCGACAGCGACACCGGCAGGCCGGGGAAGCGCTGCACCATGTGCTGGTACAGGATCATCATGTCGTCGGTTTCGCCGTGTCCGTGGTCATGTACACCCTCGGATGCGCCCACGCCGCGGAAGTTGATGCGTGCAGCCACATAGCCCAGCGCCACGAAGGTGCGCGCCAGGGTTTGCGCCACCTTGTTTTCCATGGTGCCGCCGTACAGCGGGTGCGGATGGGCCACCAGGGCGATGCCTTTCGGCGTACCGGCCGGCATGTCGATCAGGCCTTCCATCAGGCCGGCGCCGCCCTGCAGCGAAAACTTCTCGGAATTCTTGTTCATCATTTGATTTTCAGGCGCTCTACTTCTTTGCCGTTGACCAGGTGGCTGTCGACGATTTCGTCGATGTCGGCAGTGTCAACGTAGGTGTACCAGGTGCCTTCGGGGTAGACCACGGCGACCGGGCCGTGTTCGCAGCGGTCCAGGCAACCGGCGGAATTGATGCGCACCTTGCCTTCGCCGTTCAGGTTGAGTTCCTTGCAGCGTTTCTTGGCGTGCTTTTGTGCGGCTTCGGCGCCGCGCGGGCCGCAGCTTTCGCGGCCGTCATCACGGTGGTTCGTACAGAAGAACACGTGATGCTTGTAGTATTGGTTGTCGCTCATCTGAAGCCTTTCTTAATGCAGGCGCTTATTTTACCGGGGTTTCCCGGGTTTCCTTGTTCAGCTTGTGCGATGGGAGGCAAAGGTACCAGAGGGCTGCCAATGGCCACGCCAGCGACAGGAACTGGGCCGCGCCGTAGAAGTTGAGGAATTTCGCCCGCACCCAGGTCTGCAGCGTTTCGCTGAAGTAGGGATTGGTCGGGGTGGTATTGACGATCAGGAGGCTGAGCAGCAGCGTCGCCACCGCCAGCCGGCGCTGCGCCACGTGGGGCGCGAAAATCAGCCCGCCCAGCATGATCACGCCGATCAGGAAGCCGCCCTGCGCGCCCGGCGTGACCCATACGAAGGCCGAGTCGGGGCCGAGCTGCAGCGCGGTCGAGAGTGATTTCACCAGCACGGCGGCGACCACCAGCAGGGCCACCAGCGGCGCGCGCGGAGCCGGCTTGCGCAGGATGCACAGCAGGGTCAGGGCGGCGCCCACCATGCCGCAGGCGGTAACGATGGTCTCGGACAGCCAGTACTGCTCCACCGTCAGCGTCACGTCCGGCCGCACCATGGCAGCCAGGTCGATCTCCATGTCCAGCAATTCGCTGAGCCACTCGGACAGGATCGGCAGCAGCTGGCCCAGGCCGAACAGGAAGCCTTGCGGGTAGATCTGGGTCAGCGGCCATAGCGCCACCAGCACCAGGCCCTGGCTGGCGTGCTGGGCGAACCAGCGCTGGCGCAGCTTGTAGGCGTTGCTGGTGTCCATCAGCTTGTGCGCGGTCAGCGCGCCGATGAAGGCGCCGATGATCGAACCTGCACTGTTGGTGTAGAAGTCCAGGTTGGAGGAAACGCGGGTCGGCAGGTAGGTCTGCACCGCTTCCATCGTGCCGGAGACCAGCATGCCGGCAATGCTGGCCAGCAGGAAGGCCCAGAAGCCGGTGATCCTGGGCCGCATCGCATAGACCAGCAGCATGCCGAAAGGGATGTAGCCGATCACGTTGATGCCGGCATCAAAGCCCGTCCAATAGCGCGGCAGCGAAGTCCATTCGAAGAAGATCAGCGGCGACAGCCCCTGGTTCTGCCAGCCGGAGAAGGGGAACCAGCTCGCATACACGATCAGCACCGTATAGGCGAGCAGGGTGGCACGTGCCACCGGTGAGCCGGTACGTACCGGCGGCTTGGGGGCCGGGGCAGGCGTCGGCGCGGGAGCTGGGGCGGGCGCTTCTTCGCTCATGGTTTACTTGGGCATGCTTGCCAGCCAGGCCAGGATGTCGGCGGCGATGCCGTCGGTGCTTTCGGCCAGTGCGCTAGCGCCACCTGCCGCGTCGGCGCTCGGTGCCTGCGCAGTGCGGCTGAAGGTGCGCTGGTCGACCAGCTTGTGGTTGCGGAATACCGAGGCGCGCAGGGTGATGCTGGCGCTGCTCCGGGTGGCGCTGTCGAAGTTCTGCGAGAACTCGTCTGCCTCGAGGCGCAGCAGGGGCAGGCCGCCGGCCGCGTCGGTGGTCGACACGACCTTGACGCCGGCTTGCGCGATGCGGGCTTTCAGGCGCTGCGACAGCAGCTGCAGCGGCGTTACCGACCAGTTGTTGTAGGCATAAGGGCGTGACTGGCGGGCGTCGGCATACATCAGGCGGTAGAACATGCGCTGCGTGTCCAGCGAAGCCGGCCCGCTCACGTCCGATACGACCAGGGCTGGAATTCCAGCTGCCGGGCCGGCGGCGCCATTGCTGCCATTGGTGCCATTGATGCCGTCGGTGCCGCTGCTGCCTGCGGTGGCGGACGCCAGGCTGGCTGCCGGCAACGGTGCGCCCATCGGCCCGAAGTCGTAGGAGGTCGGCTGCGGGCCCTTGCTGGCGCAGCCGGCCAGCGCGGCGGCAGCTGCAACGGCGATCAGGAGTTTGTTTTTCTTCATTGCTGGTCCTTGTTTGCCTTTATTTTCCCGTCGGGTCAAAGCCAGGTTCGCCCGGTCCCGGCGGCGTGCCGGGCGCGCCGAACAGGATACTCGATGGGCGATCGCTAATATTATTCATGGTGCGGCGAATGGCGCGCATGGAAGACTTGGTCTCGTCGGCCAGCCCGGTCACGCCCGGCAGGGTTTCCAGTTCAACCCCGCTGGCCACCGCCTCGACGGAAGTCGTCGCGCGATCGACGGAAGCGGTAATGCGCTGCACGGCGCCGTCCGGCCCCTGCAGCGTGCGCGCCACCTTGCTCGCCTCATTGGCCAGCGTATCCACCGACTGCAAGGCGCGGTCGCCGTGCTCCACCAGCGCAGGGATCTTCTGCACGGCCGGATCCAGCTTCGCTGCCAGGTCCTTGTAAGAGTTGGCTGCCTCGCTCACGTCGCTGAAGGCGGCCAGCATCGTCTTCTGGTTATCTGGGCTGAGCAGGGTATCCAGCTTTTTGCCTACTTCTTCCGCCTTTTCCAGGATTGCCGTGCCGCGCTTTTCCAGCTGGTCGAACAGGCCTGGCTGCAGCGGGATGCGGCTCGGGTTTTGCTTGCTGGTCGCCAGCGCCGGAGAGCCGACAGATTCGTCGTCCAGCTGGATATAGGCAATGCCGGTTACGCCCTGGTAGCCCAGCGTCGCATACGTGGTCTTGGTAATCGGCGTCGCCGGGTCGATGCTCAGGTGGATCAGGATCTGGCCGGCCAGCTTGGGGTCGAAATCGATGTCGTCCACCTTGCCGATTTCGAGCCCGCGATAGCGCACCGCCGCCTGCGGATTCAGTCCGGGCACCGACTGCGTGGTCGCAATCAGGTAAGGGTCGTACTTCACCCGGTCGCGATTGAACCAGATGCCGAACAGGATCGCCGCGATCAGCAGCGAGATCGTGAAGATGCCTGTCATCAAAGCGTGTGATCTGTTTTCCATGCCTTGCTCCTTATTCCAGGGCCTCCAGCGCGCGCTTGCCGCGGTCGCCCAGGAAGAATTCCTTGATAAACGGGTGATCGGTCTTGATCACCTCGCGGGTCGGCCCGATCGCCAACACATGTTTTTCCGCCAGCACTGCAATGCGCGTGGACAGCGCGAACAGCGTATCCAGGTCGTGCGTCACCATTACCACGGTCAGGCGCAGCTCGCGGTGCAGGGACTTGATCAGCGACACGAAGCTCTCCGACAGGTCCGGGTCCAGGCCGGCGGTAGGCTCGTCCAGGAACAGCAGCTTCGGCTCCAGCGCCAGGGCGCGTGCCAGCGCCACGCGCTTGATCATGCCGCCCGACAGGTCGCTCGGCATCTTGTTCGCATGTTCCGGCCCCAGGCCCACCATATTCATTTTCAGCAGCACCGCATCGCGGATCAGGTGCGGGGGCAGGGTGCCGAGTTCCATCATCGGCTGCGCTACGTTCTCGAACACCGTCAAGGCGGAGTACAGCGCGCCCTGCTGGAACAGCATGCCCCAGTGGTTGCGCAGTTCCTGCAGGTGGCCCTGGGACGCGACCGTGATGTCCTCGCCGAAGACGCGCACGCAACCCCTGGTTGGGCGTTCCAGTCCCAGCATCTGCCGCAGCAGCACGGTCTTGCCGGTGCCTGATCCGCCCACGATCGACAGGATTTCGCCATTCTCGATGGTCAGGTTCAGGTCATTGTGGATGACCGTGCGGCCGAATTTGGTCTGCAGGTTGGTGATCTCCACCGCAGGCACGCTGCCATCGAGCGTCAGCTTGCTCTCGCTCTCGGGGCAGCCGCAGTTTTCCTCTTCTTGTTGTGGCAGGTCGTTCATCAGTAACCCACTCCATTGAAGACGATCGCAAATACCGCGTTCGCCAGGATGACCACCGTAATCGCCGTGACCACCGAAGTGGTGGTGCCGCGGCCAAGGCTTTCCGTATTCGGTTCGATGCGCAGGCCAAAGTGGCAGGACACCATCGCAATCAGCATGCCGAACACCGCGCCCTTGAACAGGCCGATGTAGTAGTTCGCCAGCGGCACGACCTGCGGCAGCTTCATGATGAAGTAGCGGATCGACAGGTTCAGCTCCACTTTCGCGGCAATCATGCCGCCGATGAGCGCCGCCGCGTCGGTCCAGATCACCAGCAGGGGCATGGAGATCGCCAGCGCAAGCACTTTGGGCATGATCAGGCGGTAGCCGTGCGAAATGCCCATGACGAGCATCGCATCCAGTTCTTCCGTCACGCGCATCACGCCCAGTTGCGCAGTGATGGCCGATCCGGAGCGGCCCGCCACCAGGATCGCCGCCATCAATGGGCCCAGCTCGCGCACGATCGACATGCCGAGCAGGTTGACCAGGTAAATGTCGCCGCCAAAATTACGAAGCTGCTGCGCCGACAGGTAAGACAGCACCACGCCGATCAGGAAGCCGACCAGCGCGGTAATGCCCAGCGCCTGGAAACCGGCGTGGAAAATATTGGCTGAGATTTCGCGCCACGGCCCGCGCATCGGTTGCGTGGCAAAACGCCCCACGTCCTGCACCACCGAGCCAATCAACTGCACGAAGCCCCGCATATGTTCGAGGAAGTGCAGGACGCCAAAGCCCAGCGTGGTCACCCAGCCGAAGCGCTCCTTGCGCGGGCGCGGCATTTCCAGCTTGCCGGCAGTCTCGATGCGCTTGAAGATTTCTTCCTGCCCGTTGACCAGCTTCAGCTTGGCCGGGCGTTTGTAGTCCCAGGCGCTCCACAGCAGTTGCGCGCCGACGTGGTCCAGCATTTCAACACCGCTCAAGTCCCACTCGACTGCGTGGATGTCTTTCACATGATCCAGGCAGCCGGATATCGCCTTCATTACCCGCTTGCTGGCGAGTGCACTGACTTGCCAGGTTCCCCCGGCTGAAACCGTGCGCCCGTCTGGGCTGATAGATAACGTTGGCTCTTGAGCAATAGGCATGCCACCAGTGTAAAAGAGTTTCGCCTGTCGCGCCACTCAGCGCGGGTCACGCTGCCAGGTGCCGCACCTGCCGTGCCGGCGCAGCGCTTGCAGGCGCCGTCGACTTCTGTTTCACCCCGTGTCCATCGCGTGCCAGCAGTTCAGCTACCGCTGCGGCGTCCATGCCGGCAACCCCAAGCCAGCGCCCGACCATCACTGCCAGCCGGTCCAGCGCAATCCTGTGCGTCGCGTCCGTGTTGGCATAAAGCCAATCAGAAAACGCCATAAACGATTTAAACGGAGTGTCACCCAGCAGCACAGGCACGGCATGCGTGAAGCGTCCCGAATTCGCTACAAGATCCCAGAAGCGCGCGAACCGCACCAGGCGCTGCATGGTTGAAAAATCAATATCGCGGTTGGCCAGGATCGTATATGGCGGGTAGGGGTCGTACACCATCCCGAATTCCTGGGTATGGCGGATGATCGGCGTGCCGCGCAGCCGCTTCAGGATGCCGAACTGGATTTCATGCGGGCCCAAGGCCCACAGCTTGTCGAAGCCTTCCGCGAAGCTCTCGACGGTTTCGCCGGGCAGGCCGGCAATCAGGTCGACGTGCATGTGCACGTCCGAATGCTCGCAAAGCCAGCGGATATTGTCGGCGGCCTTGGCGTTGTCCTGCTTGCGTGAGATGTTGGCCTGTACCACAGGGTTGAAACTCTGGATGCCGATTTCGAATTGCAGCGTCCCGGGTGGGAACTTCGCGATGCCTTCCTTCAGTGCATCCGGCAAATGATCCGGCACCAGCTCGAAGTGGGCATATACCGGATCGTCTGGCGCGGCGGCCAGCTTATCCAGGAAGAACTGCATGATCTTCAGGCTGGTCTTGATATTCAGGTTGAAGGTGCGGTCCACGAACTTGAAGGTGCGGGCGCCGCGGGCGTGCAGCGCTTCCATCTCCGCTAGGAAGGCATCGATATTGAACGGCCACGCAGTCTTGTCCAGCGACGACAGGCAGAACTCGCACTTGAACGGACAGCCGCGCGAGGCTTCTACATATAAGGTGCGGTGCGCGATGTCTTCATCCGAGTAGATCGAATATGGCAGCTTGATCTCCGCCATGGGCGGCTGCACGCCTGCGTGCACCTTCATCAAGGGCTTCGGGCCGTTCAGGATTTCGCCGCACAATTTAGGGAAGGTCACGTCTCCCCATCCGGTCACGATGTAGTCGGCCAGGCGTGCAATCTCCTGCTCGCCCGTTTCGTACGATACTTCCGGTCCACCAAGAACAATGACCAGGTGTGGCGCCACGCGCTTCAGCGTCGCCACCAGGCGGCAGGTTTCCTCGACGTTCCATATATAGACGCCGAACCCGACGATCTTGGGCTGTGCTGCCAGGATGCGCTCCACCATCTCGGTCGTCTTCGCGCCGATCACGAATTCCTGGATGCGCGTCTGCGCCTGCAGCTCCCCCATATTGGCGAGCAGGTAGCGCAGCCCGAGCGAGGCATGGGTGTAGCGCGCATTGAGGGTGGAAAGCAGGATAGTCATGACAGCAGCGAAACCGATTTGCGAAACCTGACATTTTACTCTTGCGCGCAGGCCCCGGGTCCGCTATAGTTCTGTCCCTCGCGACGCAGCGCAGTCAAACGACAACGCAGCGAAGCGAAAAAGATGGGGTTGACGAGTTATACGAAACACTGCATAATCTCGCTTCTCTGCTGCTGACGAACACAACGCTTCGTCGAACAAACAAGGCAGCGATCTTTAAAAATCAACAGTCGATAAGTGTGGGCGTTTGACGATATGCCCGGACCTTCGGGTCCGATGCTCAAAATATACGTTATAACGCTCGCACAAAATAAACGTAAATCTCGAAAGAGGTTTCGTCAGTATTTTGAGTGAGTGACCTCGGTAGCAATACCGAAAAACAGAGATTGAACTGAAGAGTTTGATCCTGGCTCAGATTGAACGCTGGCGGCATGCTTTACACATGCAAGTCGAACGGCAGCGCGGGCTTCGGCCTGGCGGCGAGTGGCGAACGGGTGAGTAATATATCGGAACGTACCCAAGAGTGGGGGATAACGTAGCGAAAGTTACGCTAATACCGCATACGATCTAAGGATGAAAGCAGGGGATCTTCGGACCTTGTGCTCCTGGAGCGGCCGATATCTGATTAGCTAGTTGGTGAGGTAAAGGCTCACCAAGGCAACGATCAGTAGCTGGTCTGAGAGGACGACCAGCCACACTGGAACTGAGACACGGTCCAGACTCCTACGGGAGGCAGCAGTGGGGAATTTTGGACAATGGGGGCAACCCTGATCCAGCAATGCCGCGTGAGTGAAGAAGGCCTTCGGGTTGTAAAGCTCTTTTGTCAGGGAAGAAAAGGTCGTGGCTAATATCCACGACTGCTGACGGTACCTGAAGAATAAGCACCGGCTAACTACGTGCCAGCAGCCGCGGTAATACGTAGGGTGCAAGCGTTAATCGGAATTACTGGGCGTAAAGCGTGCGCAGGCGGTTTCGTAAGTCTGTCGTGAAATCCCCGGGCTTAACCTGGGAATGGCGATGGAGACTGCGAGGCTAGAGTTTGGCAGAGGGGGGTAGAATTCCACGTGTAGCAGTGAAATGCGTAGAGATGTGGAGGAACACCGATGGCGAAGGCAGCCCCCTGGGTCAAAACTGACGCTCATGCACGAAAGCGTGGGGAGCAAACAGGATTAGATACCCTGGTAGTCCACGCCCTAAACGATGTCTACTAGTTGTTGGGTCTTAATTGACTTAGTAACGCAGCTAACGCGTGAAGTAGACCGCCTGGGGAGTACGGTCGCAAGATTAAAACTCAAAGGAATTGACGGGGACCCGCACAAGCGGTGGATGATGTGGATTAATTCGATGCAACGCGAAAAACCTTACCTACCCTTGACATGGCAGGAATCCTGGAGAGATCCGGGAGTGCTCGAAAGAGAACCTGCACACAGGTGCTGCATGGCTGTCGTCAGCTCGTGTCGTGAGATGTTGGGTTAAGTCCCGCAACGAGCGCAACCCTTGTCATTAGTTGCTACGCAAGAGCACTCTAATGAGACTGCCGGTGACAAACCGGAGGAAGGTGGGGATGACGTCAAGTCCTCATGGCCCTTATGGGTAGGGCTTCACACGTCATACAATGGTACATACAGAGGGCCGCCAACCCGCGAGGGGGAGCTAATCCCAGAAAGTGTATCGTAGTCCGGATTGTAGTCTGCAACTCGACTACATGAAGTTGGAATCGCTAGTAATCGCGGATCAGCATGTCGCGGTGAATACGTTCCCGGGTCTTGTACACACCGCCCGTCACACCATGGGAGCGGGTTTTACCAGAAGTAGGTAGCTTAACCGTAAGGAGGGCGCTTACCACGGTAGGATTCGTGACTGGGGTGAAGTCGTAACAAGGTAGCCGTATCGGAAGGTGCGGCTGGATCACCTCCTTTCTAGAGTCGGCATCAGACTCAAACGTTCACACTTATCGGCTGTTGTTAGGTACTGGTCAAACGTAAGCCTTCGGGTTTAGGTTTGAGTAGTAACGTTCTTTAACAATCTGGAAGAAGTAAAAGTTTTATTAAGCGATATCGAAAGATATTACTTAGGGTAGTAGTAAAACTCATCAAACACAGTAGTAAGTGCTTGAACCTGTAGCCGTCAAGGTTATAGGGACAAGTGAATAAGTGCACATGGCGGATGCCTTGGCGATTACAGGCGATGAAGGACGTAGAAGTCTGCGATAAGCTTCGGGGAGCTGACAAACAAGCATTGATCCGAAGATTTCCGAATGGGGAAACCCGGCCTTATAGGTCATCACTCACTGAATACATAGGTGTGTGAAGCGAACGCGGCGAACTGAAACATCTAAGTAGCTGCAGGAAAAGAAATCAACCGAGATTCCCAAAGTAGTGGCGAGCGAAATGGGAAGAGCCTGTACGTGATAGTCGTTTGGATAATGGAACAGATTGGAAACTCTGGCCATAGCGGGTGATAGCCCCGTACATGAAATCCAAGCGGTGGTACTAAGCGTACGACAAGTAGGGCGGGACACGAGAAATCCTGTCTGAACATGGGGGGACCATCCTCCAAGGCTAAATACTCGTAATCGACCGATAGTGAACCAGTACCGTGAGGGAAAGGCGAAAAGAACCCCGGGAGGGGAGTGAAATAGATCCTGAAACCGTGTGCATACAAACAGTCGGAGCCTCGTAAGGGGTGACGGCGTACCTTTTGTATAATGGGTCAGCGACTTACATTCAGTGGCGAGGTTAACCAGATAGGGGAGCCGTAGAGAAATCGAGTCCGAACAGGGCGCCAGTCGCTGGGTGTAGACCCGAAACCAAGTGATCTATCCATGGCCAGGTTGAAGGTGCGGTAACACGCACTGGAGGACCGAACCCACTAATGTTGAAAAATTAGGGGATGAGCTGTGGATAGGGGTGAAAGGCTAAACAAACTTGGAAATAGCTGGTTCTCTCCGAAAACTATTTAGGTAGTGCCTCAAGTATCACCGACGGGGGTAGAGCACTGTTATGGCTAGGGGGTCATCGCGACTTACCAAACCATTGCAAACTCCGAATACCGTTGAGTGCGAGCTTGGGAGACAGACATCGGGTGCTAACGTCCGGTGTCAAGAGGGAAACAACCCAGACCGCCAGCTAAGGTCCCAAAGATTGGCTAAGTGGAAAACGAAGTGGGAAGGCTAAAACAGTCAGGATGTTGGCTTAGAAGCAGCCATCATTTAAAGAAAGCGTAATAGCTCACTGATCGAGTCGTCCTGCGCGGAAGATGTAACGGGGCTAAGCCAGTCACCGAAGCTGCGGATATCCGCAAGGATATGGTAGGAGAGCGTTCTGTAAGCCTGCGAAGGTGTCTTGTAAGGGATGCTGGAGGTATCAGAAGTGCGAATGCTGACATGAGTAGCGATAATGCGGGTGAAAAGCCCGCACGCCGTAAGCCCAAGGTTTCCTGTTCAACGTTCATCGGAGCAGGGTGAGTCGGCCCCTAAGGCGAGGCAGAGATGCGTAGCTGATGGGAAGCAGGTTAATATTCCTGCACCGTCGTATGATGCGATGGGGGGACGGATCGCGGAAGGTTGTCTGCCTGTTGGAATAGGCAGTTCCTGGTTCATAGAAGGCGCTTAGGCAAATCCGGGCGCGTAATTCAAGGGACTGGGACGAGTGAGCTTGCTCACGAAGCAATCGGAAGTGGTTCCAAGAAAAGCCTCTAAGCTTCAGTCATACGAGACCGTACCGCAAACCGACACAGGTGGGCGAGATGAGTATTCTAAGGCGCTTGAGAGAACTCGGGAGAAGGAACTCGGCAAATTGGTACCGTAACTTCGGGATAAGGTACGCCTCGGTAGCTTGACCACTTTACTGTGGAAGGGCGAAAAGGTTGCAATAAACTGGTGGCTGCGACTGTTTAATAAAAACACAGCACTCTGCAAACACGAAAGTGGACGTATAGGGTGTGACGCCTGCCCGGTGCTGGAAGATTAAATGATGGGGTGCAAGCTCTTGATTGAAGTCCCAGTAAACGGCGGCCGTAACTATAACGGTCCTAAGGTAGCGAAATTCCTTGTCGGGTAAGTTCCGACCTGCACGAATGGCGTAACGATGGCCACACTGTCTCCTCCCGAGACTCAGCGAAGTTGAAGTGTTTGTGATGATGCAATCTACCCGCGGCTAGACGGAAAGACCCCATGAACCTTTACTGTAGCTTTGCATTGGACTTTGAACCAATCTGTGTAGGATAGGTGGGAGGCTTTGAAGTAGGGACGCCAGTTCCTATGGAGCCATCCTTGAAATACCACCCTGGTTTGTTTGAGGTTCTAACCTTGGTCCGTGATCCGGATCGGGGACAGTGCATGGTAGGCAGTTTGACTGGGGCGGTCTCCTCCCAAACGGTAACGGAGGAGTTCGAAGGTACGCTAGGTACGGTCGGACATCGTGCTAATAGTGCAATGGCATAAGCGTGCTTAACTGCGAGACCGACAAGTCGAGCAGGTACGAAAGTAGGACATAGTGATCCGGTGGTTCTGTATGGAAGGGCCATCGCTCAACGGATAAAAGGTACTCTGGGGATAACAGGCTGATTCCTCCCAAGAGTTCATATCGACGGGGGAGTTTGGCACCTCGATGTCGGCTCATCACATCCTGGGGCTGTAGCCGGTCCCAAGGGTATGGCTGTTCGCCATTTAAAGTGGTACGTGAGCTGGGTTTAAAACGTCGTGAGACAGTTTGGTCCCTATCTGCCGTGGGCGTTGGAAATTTGAAGGGGGCTGCTCCTAGTACGAGAGGACCGGAGTGGACGAACCTCTGGTGTACCGGTTGTCACGCCAGTGGCATTGCCGGGTAGCTAAGTTCGGAAGAGATAACCGCTGAAAGCATCTAAGCGGGAAACTTGCCTTAAGATGAGATTTCCCGGAGCCTTGAGCTCCTTGAAGGGTCGTTCGAGACCAGGACGTTGATAGGTCAGGTGTGGAAGTGCAGTAATGCATTAAGCTAACTGATACTAATTGCCCGTACGGCTTGTCCCTATAACCTTGACGGTTATGTAGCACTTACCGTGTTTGAGAACACTACCCCAACTTTACTTCTTCCCAGATTGCGCAGCGCGCCAGGCGCGCTGCACACAAGTCATGCTTGATGACCATAGCCAGTCGGTCCCACCCCTTCCCATCCCGAACAGGACCGTGAAACGACTTGGCGCCGATGATAGTGCTGCAACCAGTGTGAAAGTAGGTTATCGTCAAGCTAATAATTCCTGGTGACGCGCCAAGCGCGAACCAAGTACCGGTCAGTCTGATGACCATAGCAAGTCAGTCCCACCCCTTCCCATCCCGAACAGGACCGTGAAATGACTCTGCGCCGATGATAGTGCTGCAACCAGTGTGAAAGTAGGTTATCGTCAGACTAAGTAACAAGCCAAAAAGGCCCGCTGAATAGCGGGCCTTTTTGCTTTTGTGTCATCGGCAGGTCACTTCCTCTCGTTAAGCTGCGCCTTTTAAACTCCAGAGGCCAGCATGAAATCCCTGTCGCTCCTTCCCCTTGCTATCGCACTTGCCGCCTGCGGCGGCGGCGGCAGCAATGAACCCGTCAAACTCTCGGTCAACGGTGCCTTCGTCGACGGCGCCGTGGAAGGCGCGGATTACGTGGCCGGCACGGCTGCCAAGGCTGCAACCGGCGCCAAAGGCGAGTTCACCTGCAAGGAAGGCGACACCGTCAGCTTCAGCGTAGGCGGCCTTGCCTTGGGCAGCGCTGCATGCGCGCCCATCATCACCCCGCTGCAACTGGTCGGCGCGTCCGACGTCAAGGATGCGAAGGTCGTGAACCGCCTGCTGGCACTGCAGCTGCTGGATGAAGACAATGATCCCTCGAATGGCATCAAGATCACGGCCGAAGTGAAGGCTGCGCTGGCCGGCAAGTCGGCCGATTTCGGCGCCGCGGCAGCAGACTTCAACAAGACCATGGCTGCCAACCTGGTTGCCGCCGGCACTGCGTATGCTGCGCGCGGCGTCGATGACGAGCGTCGCCAACTGGTGCGCGAACACTTCGAAGACACGCTGGCATCCAAGGTCGGCACGCCGGTGCAGGAAACCTTTACCCAGGCGGGTGCCACGGTCACCGTAACGCGCTACCAGGTCCAGGCTGCGAACAGCTTCTACATTCCATACGAAGGCAGCAATGCCAAGGTGAAGGCCGATTTCCCATTGGGCTTCCTGCCGTCCTACGGTTCTGCACTGGCCTTCAAAGGCACGACCGCCAACGGTGACCTGGAATTCTATGGCCTGACCGACCGCGGTCCGAATGGCGATGGTCCGAACGTCCCTAATCCAGGCGGCAGCGGCACCATGGGCGCCAAGATCTTCCCTTCGCCAAGCTTCACGCCATCGATCGGCGTCATCACGGTCGGCAAGGGCGGCGCGGTGCTGAACTCCACGCTGCCGATCAAGGTCTCCGCAAATACCAACAGCTCCGGCCTGGCCATCCCGGCCGGCACGCTGGGCAACTCCGCTGAAGTGCCGGTCTTCGATGCGATGAAATACGATGCCACGACCAAGGCGGTGTACAACGTGAATGGTCTCGATACCGAAGCCATCGCCTTCGACAAGAAGCGCAATGCGTTGTGGGTGTCCGATGAATACGGTCCCTTCATCTTGAAGATCGATGCCGCGAGCGGCGTGATCCAGTCGCGCTATGCTCCAGGCAGCGGCCTGCCTGCGATCCTTGCCAAGCGCCGCGCCAACCGCGGCATGGAGGGCATGGCGCTCGACACTGCGACCGACAAGCTGCACGGCTTCCTGCAAAGTCCCCTGGCCGACGGCAGCGCGTTGTACTCGGCGACCGGCAAGAACGAACAGGTGGAACGCTTTGCACGCTTCACCCGTTGGATCGAATTTGATCCAGTTACCGGCACCACGGGCCGCATGTTTGCCTATCCATTGAACGGCGCCGATTACGCGGATGGCCGCACAGGCAACGCGAAGCTGGGCGATATGGTCGCACTGGGCAACGGCAAGTTCATCGTGATCGAGCAAGGCGCCGCACCGGGCGCCAAGGTGTTCAACAAACTGATGCTGGTGGAAATCGGCAGCGCGACCGACATCAACGCCGCGGCGTTCAACCCGGCCACATCCGACCTGGAAAAGAGCTCGATGGGTGCCGTGGCGGTCAACGGAGCCGACTGGTCCAAGGTGGTCACGCTGAAGAAGACTTTGCTGCTGGACCTGAATGCCATCGGCTGGCTGGCGGAAAAGGCGGAAGGCCTGACCATCGTTGACGGCAACACGTTGGCACTGGCAAACGATAATGACTTCGGCCTCAAGACCAAGATCTTCACGCCATCCGGCGACGCTGTTGCGGATGCCGACGTCACCAAGTGCAATGTCGATGCGAACGGCACCATCATCACGAGCAATGCAGCCGGCTGCAACGCGGCCAATACGATCCGTGTTGCGCGCGGCGATGACCGCGAGCGTCCAAGCCGCTTGTGGTTGATTAAGTTCTCGAAGGCACTTAACACTTACTGATGTTCGTGCGCCGCCTCCCTTCCGGCAGCAGCATAATGCCGGCAGGGAGGTGCGCGATGATTGAACTGGACGGTTCGACGGGCGAAGGTGGTGGGCAGATCCTGCGCACGTCGCTGACTCTGTCGATGATCACCGGCCAGGCTTTCCGCATCCGGAATATCCGCGCCAATCGCCAGCCACCCGGCTTGCGGCGCCAGCACCTGTCGGCGGTACGCGCAGCAGCTATCGCCTGCGCAGCGACTGTCACCCACGCCGAAGTCGGCTCCACGTCATTGGAATTCTCACCCGGCCGTGTGACCGGGGGCGTATACGACTTCGATATCGGCACTGCCGGCAGCACAACGCTGGTGCTGCAAACCCTGGTTCCCGCCTTGCTGTTCGCTGAACAGCCGACCGTCGTGACAGTCACCGGAGGCACGCATAATCCCAAGGCGCCGCCAGCCGAATTCCTGCAACGAGCCTACTGCCGCGTGCTCGCGGCCATGGGGGCGGACGTCGAGATTGATATTGAACGTTATGGCTTCTATCCGGCTGGCGGAGGCGGTATCTCGGCCAATGTCTGGCCCTGCAAGCAGTTGCGTCGGCTCGACCTCCTCGACCGGGGCGGCTTGCTGCAAGCCTACGCGCAGGCGATTGCGGCGCGCCTGCCGGCTCAGGTGGCGCAACGCCAATACGCGACCGTGCGTAACCTGCTGGGGTGGGAAGGCGAACAACTGCGCGAAGTGCTGTCGCCGTCGTCGGCTAGCCCAGGCAACGCAATCATGCTGACGATTGAGAGCGAGACCGTGACGGAAGTGTTCTCAGCGATCGGGGATCGCGGTGTCCGCGCCGAGGCAGTCGCACGCGAGGCGGCGCTGGAGGCTCGGCGTTACCTGGCCTCGGGAGCCGCTGTGGGGGAGCATCTGGGCGACCAGGTAATGCTGCCGATGGCGTTGGCAGGCGGAGGCGCCTACACGCTGGACCACGTGTCTCAGCACGCCATCACCAATGCGGAAGTCATTACGCATTTCCTGCCGGTGACGATAGGTTTCGAGCAGGGCGAACGCTTCAACACCTGCCACGTGCGCGCGAAGGTCTAGCTGACCTGTTCCCACGCAAGGCCAAAGCGGGCCAGGTATTTTTTCAGGCGGTCCGCGTCGTTCGGTTTTGCCTTGCCGAGGCGCGAGGCCGCGAACAGCTTGCGGCCGGCGTCGGACATGGTCTTTGACTGGCGGCAAATGGCGATCACGGATTCAAGCTGCATGCGGTCGAACAGGTCGATCTGCTCGAGCGCCTCTTGGTCGAACAATCCGTCGAGCGTGACAACGGCCTTCACGCCTTCTGCCAGCGGCTGCCATTGGCGCTGCAGGCGCGAGACTTCCGCTGTGACGATCGGCGCCGTGATGCGTCCTGCATCGGCCAGCGTTGCCATGCGGGTGACGCTGGCCGACAGGTCGCGGAAGTTGCCGTTCCATAGCGCTTCCGGCGATGCCGCAAAGCGCATGTACTGCTGGCGCGCCTCCGTATTGAAGCGCACCATCGAACCGTTCTCTGCGCCGAACTGCGCCAGCAGGTAGTCCAGATTGGGCTCGATGTCTTCCGGCCGGTCGCCCAGGCCGGGCAGGGAGTAGGTCCACAGGTTGATTCGGGCGAACAGGTCTTCGCGGAAGCGGCCAGCTGCCACTTCGCGCGCCAGGTCGCGGTTGGTGCCGGCGATGAGCTGGAAATCGCTTCGCACTTCATGGTCGCCGCCCATTGGCAGGAAGCGCTTCTCCTCGACTGCCTTCAGCAGCATGGCCTGTTCGTCCAGTCCCAACTCGCCGATCTCGTCGAGGAACAGCAAGCCTTTGTGTGCAGTGCGCAGCAAGCCTGGGCGGTCCGATGCAGCGCCGGTGAAGGCGCCCTTCACGTGGCCGAAAAGGGTTGAGCCGGCGCCGTCCCCGTGCAGGGTGGCGCAGTTGATCTCGACGAAGGCGCCATCGACCTGGTGGCGTGCCTTCTTCAACTCATACACGCGCCGCGCCAGGAAAGACTTGCCGGCGCCGGTTGGCCCCATCAGCAGCATTGGCGCGCGCGAACGTGCCGCCACATGTTCGATCTCATCGATCAGGAGGTTGAAATGGGGGTTGCGGGTGGCGATGCCGGATTTCAGGAATTCCACGCCTTCGCGCTGCGCGTTGGAGAAGCGCTGCGCGATCTGGTCGTAGCGCGACAGGTCCAGGTCGATCAGGACGTAGTCGCCGGTTTTGCCGGGAACTGCACGTCGTGGCGGCGAAGTTTGCAGCAGGCGGCCGGGGAAATAGCGCGCTTCCGTCATCAGGAACAGGCAGATCTGCGCGACGTGGGTGCCGGTCGTGATGTGCACCCAGTATTCCTCGTTCTCGGTATCGAAGCGGTAATTGCGGGCGAAGTCGAAGAGCTGGCTGTATACGTCTTCGAAATCCCACCAGTCATTGATGGGCAGTGTGTGCCGCTGCACGACTGTCTCCGGCGATATGGCGTGCATGTCTTCCTCGATCTGCCGCGCCAGGGTGGTGTGGTGGGCGCTGGCCAACAGCTCGAAGCGGTCGACCACCAGGTCTTCGTGCTGCAGGAGGGAGATGCTCGGACGCCATTTCTCCCAGCGCGCCGGCGTGCGCGGGCCGCCGTCCAGTTGCGAGCCGAGGAAACCCAGGATGACGATCTTCTTTTTCATTACGTATAAATATTTATCTTTACAGATAATTTACCACAATCATTGATTTCCATGAATCGATATTTATCAATGACTTAGCAAGCTGGCACACCCTTTGCAGTAGAAGAGATACGCAAAGACGAAAGGAGATCAAAATGGCGGAATCAAATATCAAGGCTTGGACCATCAGTGCTGGCGCAGTCGGCAGGAAACCCGTAAAACGCAGCTACGGCGGCGTGCACGCGGCGATGAATATTTCCACCAGCCGCCGCCACACCACCCTCAGCTGGCATGCCGAGCCGCTCCCCGGCAAAGGCCGCACGGTGTGGAATGGCGTGGTCTCCACCCTTGTCGGCGCAGATTAATCGTTAGAAGATGAGAATTATGATGAAAGATAAAGAATTCGAAGTGATGGAAGTGTCGGGTGGTAGCCCGGTGAAGATGTGGACCAAGGGCGTGCCGGTTGATTCGGGAGCCCGCGAGCAATTGGCCAATACCGCCAAGATGCCCTTCATCTACAAGCATATTGCGGTGATGCCGGACGTCCACCTGGGTAAAGGTTCGACCATCGGTAGCGTGATCCCGACCCTCGGTGCGATCATTCCGGCGGCAGTCGGCGTGGATATCGGTTGCGGGATGATGGCCGCCAAGACCACGCTGAATGCGCGTGACCTGCCGGATAACCTGGGTCCCCTGCGTAGCGCGATCGAAAAAGCGATCCCGCACGGCTTGACCCCGAAGTTCCGCGGCCGCGACCGCGGTTCGTGGGAGAACCCGCCTTCGGCCGTCGATGTTGCGTGGGGCCAGTTGAAGGATGAATTCGACGTGATCTGCGAGAAAACGCCGAAGCTGAAAAACACCAACAACTACCGCCACCTGGGTACCCTGGGTTCGGGTAACCACTTCGTTGAAGTGTGCCTGGATGAAGAAGGTTCGGTGTGGTTCATGCTGCACTCCGGTTCGCGCGGCGTGGGTAATGCCATCGGCTCCCACTTCATCGAGTTGGCGCAGCAGGATATGCGTACCCATATCGCCAACCTGCCGGACAAGGACCTGGCCTACCTGGAAGAAGGTACCCAGCACTATGACGACTACGTTGAGGCGGTGGGTTGGGCGCAGAAGTTCGCCCGCATGAACCGTGAAGTGATGATGCAGAACCTGATCGCCTCCGTGCGTACCGTCATCACCAAGCCGTTCCAGACGCACGTGGAAGCAGTGAACTGCCACCACAACTATGTGCAGAAAGAGCGCCACTTCGGTAAGGACGTGCTGGTGACCCGTAAGGGTGCAGTGTCTGCACGCGAAGGTGAACTGGGGATCATTCCGGGTTCGATGGGGGCGAAGAGCTTCATCGTGCGCGGTAAAGGCAACCCGGAGAGCTTCAACAGCTGCAGCCACGGCGCCGGACGCACCATGAGCCGTAACGAGGCGAAGCGCCGCTTCTCGCTGGAAGACCAGGTGAAGGCGACCGAAGGTGTCGAATGCCGTAAGGACGAAGGCGTGATCGACGAAATCCCGATGGCCTACAAGGACATCGAGGCCGTCATGAAGGCGCAGGAAGAGCTGGTTGAAGTCGTGCATACCCTGAAGCAGGTGGTGTGCGTCAAAGGGTAAGAACAAGGATAAGAACAAGAATGATTGAAATTGATGGATCCCAAGGGGAGGGCGGTGGACAGGTGCTGCGCACCGCGCTGACGCTCTCGATGATTACCGGCCAGCCGTTCCGTATCTCGAACATCCGCGCCAACCGCTCGAAACCGGGCTTGATGCGTCAGCACCTTGCTTCGGTCAAGGCGGCCGCGGAAATCTCCGGCGCGAAAGTCGAGGGCGACGCCCTTGGCTCGACCAGCCTGTCGTTCGTGCCTGGTGCGATCAAGGCCGGTGTGTATGAATTCCAGATCGGTACAGCCGGCAGTTCCACGCTGGTATTGCAAACCGTGGTGCCGGCGCTGTTGTATGCGCCGGGTGAGTCCGTAGTACGCGTCAGCGGTGGCACCCATAACTCCAAGGCGCCGCCCGCCGAATTCCTGCAGCGCGCCTATGGCCGCGCCATGGCCGATATGGGCGCGCAGCTTGAATTCCACCTGGAGCGCACGGGCTTTTATCCCGCAGGCGGCGGCGCAGTACGGGCGACCGTGAAACCGCTGGCAGCCTGGCGTCGCCTGGCATTGGATGCGCGCGGCGAACGGCGCGAAGCCTACGCAGAGAGCCTGGTTGCTGCCGTGCCGGGTGGCGTTGCGAAGCGCGAACTGGATTGCGTGGCCAGCGCGATGGGGTGGTCCGGCGACCAGTTGCGTTTCAAGACGCTGCCGGACAACTGGGGTCCAGGCAACGCGCTGCTGATCACGCTGGACCACGAGCACGTAACGGAAGTCTTCGTCGCCTTCGGCGAAAAAGCCCGGCGCGCTGAAGAAGTGGCGCGCGACGCCGTGGCACAGGCGCGCCGCTTCATCGCATCGGGCGCTGCGGTCAGCGAACATCTGGCTGACCAGTTGCTGGTTCCGATGGCGCTGGCCGGCGGCGGCAGCTTCACCATGGACGTGCTGTCGCAGCACACCCGCACCAACGCGGAAGTGATCGCGCGCTTCCTGCCGGTGTCGATCACGTTCGAGAAGCGCGATGCGTGCAGCTATTGCGAAGTCAAACGTGGATAAGCTGGTTCCGCACCCGCGATTTCGCGGGCTGCCGCCTCGCCCGCAACTCCAGCTCACGGAGCAGGAGGTCCGGCAGTCATACTGGCGCTACGGGAATGCCCATATCTTTCCGCAGACAGCTCTGCGCGCGGATTTGAGCGTTCAGCGCTACGCGGTCTTTCCGAGGCCCTATTACGTGGACATGTTGAAGACTTGCGTCGATTGCGCGCGCGCCTTCATCTTTTATGCGCGGGAACAGCGTTACTGGTATGAGACGCTGGGTTTCTATATCGATGTCGACTGCGTGCGTTGCGTCGAGTGTCGCCACAAGCAGCACGCGGCGAAGCGCCATATGGATCGCTACGCGGAGCTGCAAGCGCGCGACGCGCTGTCACGCAAGGAGATGATGTATTTCGTGGATGATTGTATCTTCTTGTTCCAGCAAGGGAAACTGAAAAACCTGTCCCATCTGGGAAGGATAAAAAAAGCTGCCTTGCGGCAGATTCCTGAGTACGACGGTACCCAGGCGCTCCAGCGATTGCTGCAATCTGCCCGCACGATTGCGAATTTAACTAGCTAATTTGGTTACTCCGTGGCAAAATTTGGCGTCGTTGTATTTAATATAACTTTGCCGGACCCGCCATGAACAAAAAGACTTTGGCCAAGATCGCCGCGGCAGTTGCTGTCGTTGCCGGCGGCGTTTTCGCCTACCGGGCTTTTGGCTGGGGCGCCATGACTGGCCCTGTCAACAGCCTGAAGATCGACCTATCCAAGCCGGATGCCCTGGTCGTCACCAAAAGCCTTTCCAGCCTGCCGCGTGATCTGCTGACCGTGCCGCTGGCGCGCGACGTGCTGCGCGAGGACTTCCTGTTCTATTACGAGCAGACCGAAGACCGCCTGGGCTTGAAGGGCAGCCTGCGCCGCATCGCCTACGAGCATGAGCTGGGATGGGGCGACCAGTTGATCCGCATGGTGCTGGACGAGCCGGCGGAAGTGGCCATGTGGCGCGATGCCGATGGCTCCCTCAAACATTATGTGATCTCCGTCTCGCGCGGCAAGCTGGCGCGCGTGCTGGAAGAAGCGGGCAAGGTGGCGCTGAAGGATACCCAGCTCACTGTCGCCGGCGAATTGCGCGTCGATGGCGACAAGGTGCCGGTGTACGCGTTGAACTATGCCTACCAGCGCAACCTGCTGTTCGCAGCCCACGGCGACCGCATGGTGATCCTGTCCCACCCTGGCATGCTGTATGGCGCCGACCGCAAGGTAAGCGACGACAAGGCGCAAACCACGGTCGCCAAGCTGCTGGGGAAGGATTCCGCGCAGCAGAAAGTCTTCCACGACCAGTTCCACTTCGAGAAAGCCGCACAGGACGGCCATAGCATCGCCATCAAGGCAGATTTCCTGTCCTTCGGCTACCAGCCTTTCTTCGGTGGCCTGGAAGCGCTGCGCTTCGATTTCAGCAAGGGCGCGTGGCGCTCGCAGGTGCTGCTCGATGCGGCCAAGCTGCCGAAAGAGGGCTATGACAGCAGCGCCCTGTGGAGCGCGCTGCCCTATAACCCAAGCAGCTGCTTCACGCTGCCGGTGGATTGGAACAGCCTGCAGCCGGTGCTGAAAAGCATCAGCGGCAAGACCAGCCAGCCGGTGCTGCCGCTGGCGACCGAGTTGAGTGGTCCGGTTGCCGCCTGCTGGTATGGCAACTCCCGCCTGCATACGCCGGTATTCGTGGCCAACCGCGCCGGCGGCAACGAGGCGCTGTTCGAAAGCCTGTTCCAGACGGCGATTCGCGACGGCAAGGGCGTCGAGAAGCAGCAAGGCAAGAAGGGTGAATTGCGCTGGAGCGGCGCGGTTTCCACCGCGCAGGGCGACACCACGCCAACGCTGGCGATCAGCGGCAAGACCGTGGTTTTCTCGGCGGACGCCAAGCTGGTCGACCAGGTATTGGCTGTGAAGCGCAAGGAAATGCCTGCCGCCTCGGACCTGCTGCCGGATGCCAAGCATACCGTGGGCCTGATCGCACCGGCTTCGCTGGCCAAGCTGATCGAAGAAGAAAGCTTCAATACCCTGCCAAGCCAGCGCGAGCCCGTCCTGCGCGGCGCAGTCGACGCGCATCTGGTGCCGCGCCTGCAGGCGCTGAAGAAGTATCCGCCTTACCGCATGGTTCTCAAGTCCGTGGCAAGCAAAGGCGTTGCGTGGCAGCCGTTGGAATGGCAGGCAGCGGGCAAATGAAGCGTCGCAGTACGCTGCGCCTGCTGGCCGCGTGCGCCGCTGCTGTAGCGGCGCCACGGGTGCTGGCGCTGACCAGTGCCAATGATGCGCAGGTACGCCTGTCGCAGGCACAGTCGCGCGCCTTCCAGGCGTGGATGCTGCGCATCATCAGCGCCCAGGTCGAACAAGGGCCTTCGCCGCGCTGGCACCACCGCGATTGCGCAGGCCTGGTGCGCTTTGCCGTCAACGAAGCCTTGTCCGTGCACGACGCCAGGTGGATGCGTGCCAACGGCATCGCCAGCGACCGGCGCCTGCCGCCGGAACTGGACCTGACGCCGCAACAGGCAGCCCTGCGCAACCGCTGGGTGCAAGGCGATGGCAAGGTAGGCCACTTCGTCACGGCGTTGGCGCTGGTACAGCACAACAGCCGCTTTGTGGCGCGGGAAATCAGCCAGGCGCTTCCCGGCGACCTGCTGTTCTACGACCAGGGCGACGAACAACATTTGATGGTGTGGATGGGGGCGCATATCGCTTACCACACGGGCACCGTCACCCCGACAGATAACGGTCTCCGTACCGTCGATATTCAACAACTAACGACATGGAAGGACACGCGGTGGCAACCAGCGGTCAACAATCCCAACTTCGCCGGCGTGTTCCGGCTGTCATTTCTGTCCTGAAGCTGTGCCTCGCAGGCCTGCTGGCGCTGACCGCGCTGGCCGGTGCATCGGCACAGGAGGCGCCGTCCAGCGGTTATACGCTGTTCAAGGGCGAGCCGTTCTTCCTGCTGTCCGATGCCAGCTATGGCAGCACGGACGAGGCGCGCGTGCGCCTGGAAGTGCCCGGCCGCGACTTCGGCCGCTCGCAGCTTGAACAGTATTCCGGTGCGGACATCGTGGTGTACCGCGTGCCGCAGCCGCTCGAATTCCTGAAGAAGCAGCGCAACCTGCACCGGGTGCAGGTGGACGGCAATTACCAGGGCGAGGGCCTGGCCAATGCCCTGAGCTTCCTGTGGGACAGCTGGTGGAAGCAATCGCGCCTGGCATGGCGCCGGATCTTCTCGTCCGAAGCCCGCCACGCGGTGACTACCAACCAGCCCAAGCTGGCGACGAACGGCGAAGCGATGAAGCGCGCCACCGTATTCGCCAACAACCCGCAGTACAAGCCGATCAAGGGTTTCGAGATGGTGGACAGCTTCCGCTATCCGATCTGGCAGGCGAAGGCAATCGAGCCGCCGAAGGGCGTCAAGATGGACGGCTCCAGCAGCGAATTCATTGCCGGCAATAGCGGCAATGTCATGATCCCGGTCGGCAAGCGCAAGCCGGGCCTGTACCTGGTGGAAGCCATCATCGGCGAGCATCGCGCGACTACGCTGGTATTCGTATCCGACACCATGGCGGTGACCAAGGTATCGTCCGGCCAGATGCTGGTATGGGCTGCGCGCCGCGACAACAGCGCCGCCGTGGCCGATGCCAACGTGATGTGGACCGACGGCACCGGCGTTCTGCAATCCGGCACGACCGCCAGGGACGGCGTGGTGTCGATGGAGCGCAGCAGCCCTGAGCACACCTATGTGATCGGCGAAGACCGCAGTGGCGGCGTGTTCGTGTCGGAAAACTTCTACTACGACAGCGAGATCTATAACATCAAGATGTATGCGGTGACGGATCGTCCCCTGTACCGTCCTGGCGATGAAGTGAACGTCAAGTTCCTCGGCCGCGAATTCAAGTCGGCGCGCCTGTCGCAGGCTGCCGCTGCTGCGCCGATCGGCCTGACCGTGTTCGATCCGAACGGCACGCCGGTGCTGACGCAAACCCTGCAACTGTCGCCGGAAACTGGCACGGAAACCCGTTTCCGCCTGCCGGAGCAGGCCACCGCTGGCGGCTATGAGCTGCGCTTCAGCTACAAGGATGGCCTGTACGGTGCTGCGTTCCGCGTGGCGGAATACGTCAAGCCTCACTTCGAGATCAACGTCCAGCCGGCCAAGCCGGAATTCAAGACCGGCGAAAAAGTCAGCGGCACGATCTCTCTGCGCTACCCGGACGGCAAGCCTGTAAAGAACGCCAAGCTGTCGCTGTCCCTGCGCGGCCAGCAAAACACCATGGTGGAAGGCGAATTGCGCTACAGCGGCATGTTCCCGGTGCAGCTGAAGACTGAGGAAGCGGAGACCGACCGCAGCGGCGACTACTCGTTCACGCTGCCGCCGGCGGCCGATCCGTCGCGCTATGTGCTGACCGTGATGGCGACCGACGGTGCGGCCTACCGCGTCAAGGCGACGCGCGAGCTGATGATCGAACGCTCCATCAGCAGCTACCAATTGAAGGCAGCACGCTCGTTCTCCGAACCGGGCCAGCAGGTGCACTTCGACCTGGTGGCGGACGGCCAGGGCGCGGCACGCCCGGTGCGCTGGGAGATGGTGCAGCTCGAGAAACAGGAAAAGACCGAAGGGAAATTCGATCCTGCCGCCAAGGGCTGGGACGTGAACTTCGCCAAGCCAGGCTCCTACCAGCTCTCGCTGCGCGACGAGCGCGGCAACCTGCTGGCGGGCGCCAGCCACTGGGTCAGCGGCGAAGGCTTGCAGGCGGCACCGGGCAGCATCGAGATCGTGATGGACAAGGTGCGCTATCGTCCAGGCGAAACTGCCGAAGCGCTGGTAACCTTCTCCGACCCGGTCGACCAGGCCCTGCTGACCATGGAACGCGACAAGGTGGAGCAATACGGTTTGATGAGCGGCAGCGCCGACTGGTACCAGGCCAAGCGCGTGGCGAAGAACCAGTGGCGAGTACGCATCCCGGTCAAGGAGGAGCACGGTCCGAACATGACCTTCTCCGTGGCGTACACCCGCAATGGCGACTTTGTGTTCCAGAACGCCGGCTTGCAGGTGGTTGAGCCGCGCATTGCGCTGACTTTCAAGACCGACAAGGAGGTCTACCAGCCGGGCGAAAAAGTCACGCTCGACGTGACGGCACAGCTGGACGGCAAGCCGCTGTCCACCCTGGTGGCGCTGGGCGTGGTGGATGAAATGATCTACGTGCTGCAGCCGGAAATCGCACCTGATATCGCGGACTTCTTCTACCACCCTCGCCGAAACAACGTGCGCACTACGGCCAGCCTGTCCTTCATCAGCTACGACATGGCGCAAGGCCGTCGCGAGAACGTACCGGCACGCCACAACTACAACGAACGTGGCGTGAAAGTGCTGGAACGCCCGCGCCGCGACAATATCGATACCGCGTTCTGGGCGCCGTCGCTGAAGACCGATGCGGACGGGAAGGCGCGCGTCACCTTCACCATGCCGGATGCGCTGACCCGTTGGCGCATCACTGGCCGTGCCATGGATGCGCAGGGCCGCGTCGGCCAGCGCACCGGCTACCTGCGCTCGGACAAATCGTTCTACGCCAAGTGGACGTCGCCGGACTGGCTGCGCACCGGCGACGCGCCGCGCGCTTCCGTCGCCATCTTCAACCAGACCAGCGATACGAAATCCCTGGAGGTGACGCTGTCCGGCGGTCCGCAGCCTAAAGTGGAGAAGCTGTCGGCCAAGCCGGGCGTGAACTACGTCGAATTCCCGGTTGCCGTCGGCACCGCGCCGCTGCGCCTGGAAGTGAAGCAGGACGGCAAGCTGGTTGATGCGCTGGACACCAAGGTGCAGGAGCAGCCTGCCGCCTGGACCAGCCCGCGCAGCATGAGCGTCGCGCTGACCGGCACCGACAACGCGCTGAAACTGCCGGCCGATGCACGCAATATCCGCGTCTCCTTCGCGCAAGGCGCGGCGAGCCACTTCGCCCGCATTGCCGATGACCTGATCGACTACCCGTATGGCTGCGTGGAGCAGACGGCCAGCCGCCTGATCCCGCTGACCATGGCAACGCAAAGCATGCCGGCGGATGCCGGCCTGGTACGCGAGCGCCTGATGGCGATCATGCAGGCGCAGCGCCTGCGACTGGTATCCATGGCCGGTCCGAACGCCGTCTTTAGCTGGTGGGGCCCGGCAACCCAGGGCGACGCGCTGATGACGTCCTACGCTTACTACGCCGACTGGTATGCCTCGCGCGCCCTGCGCCTGGAGCTGCCGGGCGAGCACTGGAACAACCTGGTCAGCGTCTACAGCGAGCATGGCAAGAACAACGCGCCGCTGGAGCGCGCCATGAGCCTGTGGATGATGCATGAAATGGGCTTGCCGACGAAGACCCTGGCGGAAAGCCTGGTGGCGGATGCCGCGAGCCTGGAAGTCGGTTCCGCACCGCGCAAGCAGGGCGTCACCAGCAGCGTGCTGCTGGCTGATGGCCAGGACAGCGTGACCCGATCCATGGCGATCGGGCTGACGTCCGTCGTCGCCGCGCAGAACGGGATTGCCCTGCCGGCGCAGTTGCAGCAGCAATTGCCGCAGGCATGGGCAGCACTGCGCGCCTCGCCGGCGCCGGTGGCCCAGGCCCTGCTGATGCTGGCTGGTGAGCTGCCGGCAACGCAGGCCGACGCAGTGCTGTCGGCCGTGCGTGCCGACATGCCGACCATGGACCGTGCCCTGACCCTGGTCTGGGTGCAGAAGAAACTGGGTGGATCGCCTGCCGCAAGGCCGCCTGTGGCGGCGCTGGAGGGTGCATGGCAGCAGATGGACAGCCGCAGCGGCCAGCCGGTATGGCGCTGGACCGACGCGAAGGCCCTGCCGGAGCAACTGAAGCTGGCGCAGGCCGCCCCGGCCGGTACCGTCGCGATCGTGCAATATGAAAGCCGCGCCGTCGAAGCGCATTCGCTGGATGTCGGCATCGAGCGCCGCATCCTGCGCATGAAGGCCGGCTCCAAGGGCTACACCATGGAACTGGTCAAGCCGGGTGAAGCGCTGCGCACGGACGAACTCTACATGGACGAGATCAAGCTCAAAGCCGGCAGCGCGACGCACCGCTTTGGCTTGCTGGAGGTGGCCCTGCCACCGGGCGCGATGGTCGAATCGACCACCTGGGGCATGAAGCTGGCAGGCGACGAGCCTGTGCAACTGGAACGTGCACGCCACGTTGAGCGCCGCGACGGCTATGCCGTGCCGATCGAGCCGCTGAGCGGCGAAGTGGTCGTGCGCCACCTGCTGCGCTTCGGCCAGAAGGGCAGCTACACCCTGCCGCCGAGCCGCTTCCATCGCATGTACCAGCCGGAGCAAAAAGCCTTTGAAGGCGGCGGCAAGACCACACGTACGCTGAAAGTCGAGTAATGCTGCCACGCCTGCTGCCCGCCTTGCTGTTGGCCTGCGCTGCGCCTGTCGCGGCGGCGGCCTCGCTCGACCTGGCATGGTGGCGCGACGGCAAGGTACAGGCAGTGCAGCTGCAGCAGCGCAGCGCATCGGCGGCGCAGCCGATGGCTGCCAGCGCCGAGATCCCGCTTGGCAGCCTGTGGAAGCTCTTCGTCTACGTGTACGCGGTGGACAGCAAGCTGCCCACGCCCGACTACAACTGCGGCGGCCGCAAGCAGGAGGAAGTCTATTGCTGCGAAGCCGGCGGCAGCATCGGCCGCGATGCCGCCCTGGCCCAATCCTGCGGCCTGTTCTTCGCACCGGAACGCCTTGGAATCGCACAGCGTCCGTGGCAGGAGTACTGGACGCGCCGGCTTGGCAGCGCGCCCGCCGGTGAATTCGCCTGGCTGGCCGATCCTGCGCGCCTGGAGCCTTCCCGCCTTGTGACGCTCGGCAGCCTGTTGCGCGTGCTGGGCAGCATTCCGCCTGCGAGCCGCACGGAAGCGGAAGCGGCCCTGCTGCGTGTGGTGCTGGACGGCCGCGGCGCTGGCAGCGTGCGCTGGTTCGGCAGCCAGCTGCGCGTGAAGACCTATTCCTGGCATCACCCCAAGCGCGCGGACGCACGGCTGGGCGGTGCGGCAGGTTGGCTTGCCGACGGCACGCCGGTATGGTTTGGCGGCAGCGACAGCAGCACCGGCATCTTCCAGAAATGGGCGCCGCAAATTGCCGCAGCCTTGCCGCCCGTGCAGGCAGCGGAAGACAGCGGCTGCGTAGTGGTCGACTATTTTACTCGTTACCCGGTGCGTTCCGTGCGCACAGCGGAAGGCCTGGCGGCGCCCGGTGCGCTGAATGGCCGCTACGTGGTGCAGTTTGAAAACGGCAAGAGCCTGCCGATCCGCAGCAGCGGTGAGCTGACGCTGGCTACCGGTGCGAACGGCAAGCCGCAAATTCGCGGCCGCATGGGCGTGAACGAATACGTTGCGCGCGTGATCGACCGCGAGGCCGGCACCACCGAGCCTGAAGCTGCGCGTGCCTTCGCGATCGCGGCCCGGACTTACCTGCAGCAGAACGCGCGTCGCGCTGAGTCCTGCCAGTACATTACAGACAGCAGCGCCACCCAGCGCGTCAGTCCCAATCCGGCCAGCGCTGCCGCACTGGAAGTGGTGCGCTGGACGGACCAGCTGGTGCTCGATGGCGCGCAGGTGCAGTACCACAGCACCAAAGGCAGTGCCAACGTCCTGGCCTGGAGCGACGCGCAGGCGCAGGCGCGCGCCGGCAAAGGTTTCGACGACATCCTGGCCGCAGCCTACCCCCACACAACCCTCGCCATTGCGGGAAATACCGGAACCACCTGTGCGCGACTCGCAAAGAACGAGCAGTGGCTGGCCTATGCGCTGCCGCGCTGGGAGCGCATGCTGCGCCGCGAGGATGGCTACGAAGCGCCGGCGCAGCTGCCAGCCGTGTGCGCACTGACGGCCGGTTCGCCGTATTCCGAACAGTCGCGCAACCGCATCTTCATGCGGCCGCTGGCGACGCGCGAAGACCGCATCACGCTGGCGCACGAATACCTGCACATCGGGCTGCGCCGCCACCCGCGCGGGCAGGACGAAGACTACGTGGAGCGCCTGGCGCGCCGCCTGAATGACCTCTCACAGGAGGCTATGTGAAAACACGCATCCAATTAAGTTCCGCACTGATGCTGGCGCTGGCCGCCGCGCCTTTGCTGGCGCAGGACAAGACGCTGACGGGACCCGTCGGTGGCTGGAATCGTGCCGGCATGACCGACAAATCCGGCGAACTCGCCGTCAGCTATCCATATTCGCTGATCGATCGCGGCGCGCAGAAAAACCGCACCATGATCCGCGGCCAGTTGGCCAAGATCAGCACCAAGCGCCCCTTCCACCAGTTGATCGTGAACGGCAATCCGACGCCGCTGTACACGGACGACGAAGGCCGCTATGCGCGCGGCTATGCGTTTGGCTCCGGTTCCAACAGCGTTGAGATCCGTTCGCCGGACGGCAAGTCCCTGAAGCGAATGCAGTTCTACGAGGCGGATACCAGCCGCCCGCAGCCGCGCCTGCGCATCATCGGTGCCTGGGATGATAACCAGGCCGAGATCGACCTGCACATCATTACGCCGGATGGCCAGCACGCCTTCTTTGCCAACCCATTCCTCACCAATGGCGGTGGATTGGATGCGGATAGCGTGGACGGGCCCGGTCCGGAAATGTTTACCATGACCTCGCCCTTGCACGGCACCTACCAGGTATGGGTGAACTACTGGGGCAACTTTGGCAGCTCGGGCTACCACTTTGACGAAGCCACGCGCCAGCGCCCCATCATCACGACGCGCATCACCCTGGTATTCAACGAAAACACCGCGAGCGAGAAGCGGCAGGATTTCGTTGTCCCTTTGCGCAAGATTGGCGACCTGACCCTTGTTAAATCCTTTGTATATTGAGCACATGAAGAAACTCTGCCTCCCGCTGTTGCTGTTGCCCGCCTGCGCCATGGCGCAAGTGAGCATTGAATCGCCCAAGAGCGGCTGGCGCCATTCGGGCGGCAGCGAGGAGCAGTACACCCAGACCGTGAATTACCCGGCATCGGTCGTGAACATGCAGCCAGGGCAGGCCGAAACGGCGCAGATCCGCGGCAAGATCGCGGGCGCCGGCCGGAACAAGCCGGCCAAGCTGATTGTCAACGGCGTGGCCATGCCGGTCGAGTTGCAGGAAGATGGCAGCTTTGCGCGTCCCTACATCTTCAGCCCCGGCTCGAACGGCGTCGAGGTGCGTTCGCCGGACGGCAAGAGCCGCGCGCGCAGCCAGTTCTACGACAGCTACAGCGGCAAGACCAAGTCGCGCCTGCGGATTGTGCTGTCCTGGGACAGTCCGGGGACCGATGTCGACCTGCACGTGATCACGCCGAATGGCGGCCACTCCTGGTTTGGCCAGCGCATGCTGCCCGACGGCAGCGGGCTGGATGTCGACGTCACCGGCGGCTATGGCCCGGAGATCTATTCCAGCCCGGCGCCGGCCAAGGGCAACTACCACGTCTATGTGAATTATTTCGGCGGCAACTCCGAGAAGCAGGTCATCACCGTGGCCACCGTCTCGATCATCACCAATGAGAACACGCCGAGCGAAAAGCAGCAGACCTTCATGGTGCCGCTGCGTGCCGCGGGCGAACTGACCCTGGTGAAGTCCTTCGTCTATCCCTGATGTGACACCTGGCCTGTGACAGGTGTTCCAAACTGGAGCAGCTGTCCTGCCCCACAAGGCGGAAAATCATGGCACGCCGTTTGCTCCTGAATGGTTATTACAACCACACCATGCAGGAGACATCCATGAAACGCCTGATCCTTGCCGTTGCCGCAGCGGCCGCAGTCACCACCTCATTGTTCGCCGTCGCACACGGCAATGTGACGCCGCAGGGCGTCGACACCACCGGCCTGCCGGTCCTCGGCGATAAATGGCGCGATGAAAACCCTTACAAAGACAACAAGCTGGCGCTGAAGATCGGCTCTTCCGCCTATAACCAGAACTGCGCCCGCTGCCACGGCCTGGAAGCAGTTTCCGGCGGCATTGCCCCCGACCTGCGCATGCTGGACCGCGATTGCGTCGGCATGCGCAACGAGACCAAGAAGCAGGCGTGCTACAAAGAGATCGACCGCTACTTCCTGACCTCGATCCGCGGCGGCAAGGTACGTAACGGCGCCGTGTACATGCCGCCGTTCGAAGGGGTCTTCAACCAGGAAGCCATGTGGGCCATCAAGACCTACCTGGAAACCCGTCGCGTTACCAACTGACGCGAGGCCGCCATGCTTATCCTGCGCCTGCGCGGCCTCCGCGCCATGCTGCTGATCTGCTGCGCCCTGCTGGTCGCCGCACTGCCGGTACATGCTGAAACCGGCATCCTGAAGGTCGCCGTCTACCAGGAGTTCGCCCCGTTCTCCGACAAGGGCCAGGGCGTCGATATCGACCTGGCTGCGGCCCTGGCCCGGAAGCTGTCGCTGAAACTGAGCCTGCTGCCTTTCCCGGCGGGCGAAAACCTGAACGACGACTTGCGCAATATGGTATGGAAGGGGCACTACCTGGGCTACGGCCCGGCGGACGTCATGCTGCACGTACCGGTGGACCGCGCGCTGATGGCGTCCAACGACAAGGTGGAGATCTTCGCGCCCTACCACGTGGAGGCAGTGCGCCTGGTGCGCAGTGCACGCAGCATTCCCGTGTTCGATGGCATGGCTTCCCTCGCGGGCAAGCGCATTGGGGTGGAGCAGGTCTCCCTGGCGGGCATGGTGATGCTGGGGGAGGGGAATGGGCGTTTCCGCGACCAGGTGCATCTGTTCCACACTGCGGCCGAGGCTTTGCAGAAGCTGAAGGCCGGGGAGCTGGATGCGGTGCTCGCGACGCGCTCGGAGATCGAGTCCGAATTGCGGGGCGACCTTGCTTTCCCGGTGGAGCAGGTCAGTTTCCAGCGCCTGCCGCGCGCTGGGTGGGCGGTTGGCATGGCAGTGCGCAAGGACAATACGGAGGCGGCGCGCAAACTGCAGGCGGCCTTGAATGAGCTGGCTGCCAGCGGTGAGCTGAAGGAGATCTTTGCGCGCCATGGCGTGCAATTGGCAAAGCCATGAAGCGGAGCGCTTTGGGAGGACTGCTGGCGCTCCTGGCGGCGGCAGCGCGTGGCGAGGGAGGCGGTACGGGCGGCGGTATCCCGTCGGTGGAGATTGTCAGTATTGCACCCGTCGGTGCCCTCGTCACCGACCGCCGCCTGCTGCCGTATGCCGTGCAGCTTGGCGCCGCACCGCTGCAGGGCGAGACCCTGGCGGAAACCATGGCGCGCACGCTAGCTGGCGTCAACCTGAATGAGGTTTCCGGCAGTCCCTACCAGCATGACGTGACGTATCGGGGCTTCCGGGCATCGCCGCTGCTTGGCACTGCGCAGGGATTGTCGGTCTATCTCGACGGCGTGCGGGTGAACGAGCCGTTCGGCGATGTCGTGAATTGGGACATGCTGCCGGAAGCGGCCATCGGGCAAGTGCTGCTGGCGCCGGGATCGAACCCGCTGTATGGACTGAGTACGCTGGGCGGAGCGCTGGTGCTGGTGACGCGCAATGGACGGGATGATCCGGGCGGCAGCGTCAGCGTCACTGGCGCCAGCTATGGACGTCGGCAAGTGGAGCTGTCGCACGGAGCGCATGGCGATGGCGGATGGCACAGCTATGTGGCGGCCACCTTGTTCCACGACCGCGGCTGGCGGGCCGACTCGCCGGGGCAGTTGGCCCGGCTGTTCGCCAAGGCAGGGCGCAGCGCGGGGCCCTTCGAATGGGACATATCGGTACTGGCAGGCGGCAGTCGGCTGGTGGGGAACGGCCTGCTGCCGGACGGCCTGTACCAAGCCGACCGGCGGGCGGTGTACACCAGTCCTGACCGCAGCCGCAACCAGTTGCGCCAGGTGCAGGCCAGCCTGCTTAAGCATCTCGATGGGGGAGCGCAGCTATCCTTGTCCGCTTACACCCGCAGCAGCCGGCGCGATGGCGTGAACGGCGATGTCGGCGATGATGCAGAAGACGCCAATAGCGGCGATCCGGTACCCGCCAGCTTCAACACGGCCGTGACACGGCAGCGCAGCCAGGGCGCGAATGCAAGCTGGCAGTGTACCTTGGGCGCGCACCGGCTGGCGCTGGGGACGACATTCGACCGCAGCAGCGTATCCTTCGCCCAATATAGCCAGGCTGGCGAGTTCGGCGCACGGCGCGAAGTGCTGGCGCTGCCCGGCAGCGAGCCGGAACTGGAAGCTGCGGTCGATGGTACCGCCCGCAGCGCTTCCCTGTTCGCCAGCGATACCTGGACGCTGGGCGGTGACTGGTCCCTGACCGCCTCCGCGCGTTACGCCTGGGCGCACCTGTCAAACACCCTCCGACACGATGACGGCGCGGGGCAGCACGAACGCTTCACCTACCGTAAGCTGAATCCAGCGCTCGGCGTGACCTACCAGGCGGCCCCGAAGCTCACGCTGTTCGCCAATGCCTCCCAAAGCAACCGCGTACCGACCGTGATCGAACTGGGATGCGCGGACCCCGAGCAACCCTGCCGCTTGCCAGTCGGCCTGCAATCGGACCCATACCTGAAGCAGGTCGTGTCACGTACCGTGGAAGCGGGCGCTCGCTGGAAGCAGGATGGCCAGCAAGCTTCGCTGGCCATCTATCGCACGCAAAACAGGGACGACATCCTGTTCCGCACAGCCGGCGTCTCCCAGCACGGCTACTTTGCCAACTTTCCCCGCACACGGCATCAAGGGGCAGACATCACGGCCAGCTTGCGCGCCGCCAGTGTGCAGTTGACGATTGTCTACAGCTTCCTCGATGCCGTGTACGGCGCAGATGGCAGCCTGTTCACCGGTAGCCGCGACGTGACGGTACGGAAAGGCACACGGATGGCAGGCCTGCCGCGCCACACTTTCAAGCTTGGCGCAGATTGGCACGTGTCGGAGGCACTGTCATTGAGCGCTACCCTGCAAGCCGCCTCCAGCATGGCCATCCTTGGCAACGAAGATGGCGCGCGGCCGGGCTGGCGCGTTGGCGGCCATACCCTGCTTGGCTTGCAAGCCAGCTACCGTCCGAATGAAAAATGGGAATGGCAGGTGCGTATCAATAACGCCACCAATCGCCGATATGAAACCTTCGGCGCGATGGCTGCCGACTTCTTCTCCACAGGCCAGGCGCAAGAGGCCCGCTTCGTGGCGCCCGGCGCACCACGCACGGTGACAGCCGGGCTGCGCATCAATTACTAGAACTGGTACTGGGCGCTGACGCCCATCACCCAGTTGCGTCCGGGAGCGGCTTCGAAATAGCGCTTGTTGCTGTCGCCGACAATCACCGAACCGATGTAACGGCGATCGGCCAGGTTGTTCAGGCGCGCAAATTCGCTGATGCGCCATCCGCCTGTCGACTGCTTTGCGACCACACGCGCATTCAGGATGCTGTAGCCAGGCGCTGGCTTGTCGGCATTCGCATCTTCGGCATACACGCTCGCCACCGAAAGTGATTCCAACGCTGCAGTGAAGTGCTCGCCGCTGGACTTCCATGCCAGTTCGGCAAACAGGCTGGCGCGCGGCACGCCAGGCAAACGGGCGCCTTCACGCACGCTGCCAAAGGGCTTTTCGTAAGTCGCCTTCAGCAAGGTGGCTGCCACGCGCCCGCTGAAGCCAGCCCCCAGCTTGCTGTCCAACGATACTTCGGCGCCCTGGCGCAGGGTTTCGCTGGCGTTGCGGTAGCTGGTGCGGCCGCCACTCGAAGCATCGACCACCAGTTCATCGTGCGTGCGCACCTGGAACAATGCGGCATCGATTCGGGTGTCGCCGGCACGTGCCTTGATGCCTGCTTCGATGTGTGTGCTGCGCGCTGGCCGCAACTGGAAGTTGAAACCGGCACCGGTGCCGGAATAGAACAGCTCATTCAAGGTTGGCGCCTCGAAGCCGCGCGCCGCCGTCGCATACAGGTTCACCGCCGGCGACAGCTTGTACAAAACTCCCAGCAGGGGCGTAGTCCGGCTGTAGCGCAGGGCGCCGCTGTCATTGCCATTGCCCAGGAAATGGTCGTCCACTGATACTCGCATGCGGCTGTGGCGCAGGCCCGCGGTGAACTGCCAGCGTTCGCCCTGCCATTCCGTTTGCAGGTAGGGATCGGTGTTCGACACCACGTCGTTCTCGTCGCGCCGCAGCTTGCCCTGCACGCCGAACGTATTGCCGATGAAATTCTCATACCCCTTGCGGTCATCGCTCGATCGGCCGTACTCGACGCCCACCGTGGTCGTCAGCCTGCCGCCGGCAAGTTCGCGCATGTCCTGCCAGTTGATGTCGGTGCCGTAGAAATCGCGGTCGAAGTCGACCACTCCGCCCGAATGGCTGGCCGGCGCCTGGAAGCCTTTGGAAAACGCCTGGAACTGCGTCACGCGGCGATTGCCGCCCCACAGGCCGACGTGCAGCCGGCCTGACTCGAAGCGCTGGTCCCAGCTGGCGCCTCCCTGCTGGTGGTCAATGCTCTTGCGGGTGTTATAGCGCTCCGCCAGCGTGCGCTTGGGTACTTGCGTGTCGGTGGCATCGATTTCGCCGGCACGCGGGTCGCGTTGCCAAGTGGCCCAGGTTACGCCCAGCGGGTCTTGCGTGTCCTCCTGGCGCAGACCGTTGGCGACCAGCACCAGCTTCGCACCGGGTAGCGGCTGCATGGTCAGCTTGGCCATCGCCTGGTCGCGGCGGGCGGCGCTGTGGTCGCGGTAACCATCGGTATCGAAGCGCGAGGCATCCAGCACATAGCCTATGCCGGCAGCGCTTCCTTGCGCATTCAGGTCGGTCTTGCGCAGGCCGTCGCTGCCAGCGGCAAAGCTGGCTTCCACCGTCGGCGCACCTTCGCCGTCGCGGGTAAAGAGCTGGATCACGCCGCCGGCATGGTTGCCGTAGATGGCGGAGTAGGGGCCGCGCAGCACCTCGATGCGCTCTGCCATGTCCAGGTTGAAGGTAGCGGCCTGGCCTTGGCCGTCCGGCATGCTGGCCGGGATGCCATCTGTGATCAGGCGCACGCCGCGCACGGCGAAAGCCGACCGGGCGCCAAACCCGCGCGAAGAAACCTGCAAGTCCTGTGCGTAGTTCTGCCGGTTCTGCACCACCACGCCTGGAACGGCGGCCAGGGACTCCGAGGCATTCACGCGCAACTGTCCGTCACGGATGTGCTGTGCATCGAGCACGTTGATCGCGGCCGGCAGGTCGAAGCTGGAATGCTCGACGCGGCTGCCGCTGATGACGACAACGTCGGCGATCGCAGCGCCTTCCGGCGTGGCTTCGGCCGACGCAGCATGCGCCAGCATGGGGGAAAACAGGCTGGCCAGCAGGGCGGCGATGGCGTTCAAGCGAATGGGGTTCATGTTCAGTCTCCTCGGATCGGTTCAGCGTGCCCGCTGCGCGGGTCTCCCGATCACATAAGCAATATGCCTGCCAAGCCAACGACAGGCCGCACGTTTGCTGGCATATCGCTTGCATAACTAACGGGCACACACCATACCAAAGGAGACATCATGAAGGCAAACCCGTTCGCAGCATTGTGTGCTGCAGGCGCCGCCAGCCTCGCTTTTGCCGCGCCATTCGCCTATGTGCCGAACGAGAAGTCCGGCACCATCAGCGTCATCGATACCGCAACCGATAGCGTGGTACGCCAGTTGAATGCCGGAAAACGGCCGCGCGGCATCGGCATTGATCCGGGCGGGCGCCAGCTTTTTGTCAGCGATGCCTCCAGCGGCAGCCTGCTGGCCATCGACAGCATGGCGGGCAGCAGCGTAACGCTGGCGCTGGGGCGCTCGCCGGAGGGCGTCAGCGTCTCGCCGGACGGCAAGCTGGTGGCGGTAGCCGTGGAAGAGGGCAATAGCGTGGCGCTGTTCGATGCCGTCACCCACGCGCGGCTGGCGGATATCCCGGTGCAAGGCCGCAATCCGGAGCACGCAGTCTTCAGCCCGGACAGCCGCTACCTCTATGTCAGCGCCGAGGAGGCGGAGCAGGTCGACGTGATTGACGTGGCGCAGCGCCGCCAGTCCGGCTCCGTCGCGGTAGGCCTGCGCCCGCGCGGGATCGGCTTCGCGCCCGATTCCAGCCGGGTGTACGTCGCGTGCGAGATGGCGAATGCAGTGTACGTGATCGACCCGGCCACGCTGCGCACGCTGGCCACCATTCCCGCCGGACGCAATGCAAACGGCATCGCCGTCCACCCGGACGGGCGTAGCGTGTACGTCTCCAACGGGATGGACGGCAGCGTGATGCGAATCGATACCGCCCGCAATGAAGTGACCGCCACGATTGCAGTCGGCAAGCGTCCCTGGAATATGGCGATCACTCCGGACGGCAGCAAGCTCTATGTCGCCAACGGCCGCTCCAACAAAGTCTCGGTGATCGATACCGCTACCGCACGCAAGGTGGCTGATATCCCGGTCGGCGAACTGCCCTGGGGCGTGGTGATCCGTTGATTTGCGCAACAGTTGTTCAAGTTTGGAACAGTTGTTGTTGCGCGGTGCTTCGGCCAAGGAGCAAAAGCCGCTGGCACGGCAATTGCGAATAAGGCAGTACCCACAACCACTCAATATAGAGGACGACATGAATCTCGCCGACATCAGCAAACTGGGCGTCGCCAATCCCTTCAAGACCCGTTACGATAACTTCATCGGCGGCAAATTCGTCCCGCCGGTCAAAGGCGAGTACTTCGCCAATATCACGCCGATCACCGGCCTGCCTTTCTGCGAGATCGCACGCTCCACCGCCGAGGATGTCGAGCTGGCGCTGGACGCCGCGCACGCAGCCAAGGCTGCATGGGGCAAGACTTCGCCGACCGAGCGTGCAAATATCCTGAACAAGATGGCTGACCGCATGGAGCAGAACCTGCAGCTCATCGCGACCGCTGAAACCATCGACAACGGCAAGCCGATCCGCGAAACGATGGCGGCAGACATTCCGCTGGCGATCGACCATTTCCGCTACTTCGCCGGCTGCATCCGCGCCCAGGAGGGTACGGTGGCGCAGGTCGACTCCGAAACCTATGCATATCACTTCCATGAACCGCTCGGCGTGGTCGGCCAGATCATTCCATGGAACTTCCCGATCCTGATGGCGGTATGGAAGTTGGCCCCTGCGCTGGCCGCCGGCAACTGTGTCGTGCTCAAGCCAGCCGAGCAAACCCCGGCCTCCATCATGGTGTTGCTGGAGCTGATCGGCGACCTGCTGCCGGCTGGCGTGCTGAATGTGGTGAACGGCTTCGGCCTGGAAGCGGGCAAGCCGCTGGCTTCGAGCAAGCGTATCGCCAAGGTGGCCTTCACCGGCGAAACCGGCACCGGCCGCCTGATCATGGGCTATGCGGCGCAGAACCTGATCCCGGTCACTCTGGAACTGGGCGGCAAGTCGCCCAACATTTTCTTCGAAGACGTGATGTCGGCTGACGATGCCTTCTTCGACAAATGCCTGGAAGGCTTTGCCATGTTTGCGCTGAACCAGGGCGAAGTCTGCACCTGTCCATCGCGCGTGCTGATCCAGGAATCGATCTACGAACGCTTCATCGAGCGTGCGCTGAAACGCGTGGCAGCGATCAAGCAAGGCAACCCGCTGGACCACGGCACCATGATCGGCGCCCAGGCTTCGCAGGAGCAGCTTGAAAAGATCCTGTCATATATGGACGTCGGCCGACAGGAAGGCGCGCAACTGCTGGCGGGCGGCGAGCGCCAGGTGCTGGCCGGCGACCTGGAAGGCGGCTACTACGTGCGTCCAACCGTATTCAAAGGCGACAACACCATGCGCATCTTCCAGGAAGAGATCTTCGGCCCGGTGGTATCGGTCACTACCTTCAAGGACGAAGACGAAGCGCTGGCGATTGCCAACGACACCCTGTACGGACTGGGCGCTGGTGTCTGGAGCCGCGACGGCAGCCGCGCCTTCCGCATGGGCCGCGCCATCCAGGCCGGCCGCGTCTGGACCAACTGCTACCACCTTTATCCGGCCCACGCTGCGTTCGGCGGCTACAAGCAGTCGGGCATTGGCCGCGAGACCCACAAGATGATGCTCGACCACTACCAGCAGACCAAGAACCTGCTGGTCAGCTACAACCCTAACGCGCTGGGCTTCTTCTGAGGCAGGAAAGGCGGGGCGAAGCATGGACAACGCAATTGCCAGGGTCACAGCGACCGCACCGGCGCTGGAATTCATCGACCAACTGCACCAGCAGCACGGCCCGATCATGTTTTTCCAGTCGGGCGGCTGCTGCGACGGCAGCGCGCCGATGTGCTATCCGGCGGGTGAGTTCGACGTCAGCGAGACCGACGTCTACCTCGGCAGCCTGGGCGGCGCGCCTTTCTATATTGGGCTTGAACAGTACGGGTACTGGGAACACACCCAACTGATCGTGGACGTGGTGGCCGGCATCGGCGGCATGTTCTCGCTCGATAACGGCACCGGCAAACGTTTCCTGCTTCGTTCGCGCCTGTTCACCGACGAGGAATGCACGACACTCGGGAAAATAGACCATAAAAAAGGAGACAGGACGTGAAATACATCACCATCGGAATGCTGCTGGGGGCGGCGACGCTGGCGCAGGCTGCCAGCGTGACCACGACAATGCTGGATAACGCTGCGAAGGACACCAGCAGCGTGCTTTCCTCCGGCATGGGTTCGGAAGGGCAGCGCTACTCGCTGCTCAAGCAGATCAACACGCAGAATGTCAGCCGTCTTGTGCCGGCGTGGTCGTTCTCGTTCGGCGGCGAAAAGCAGCGCGGCCAGGAATCGCAGCCGCTGATCTACAACGGCAAGATGTTTGTGACCGCGTCGTACTCGCGCATCTTCGCCATCGACCTCAGGACCGGCAGCAAGCTGTGGAAGTACGAGCATCGCCTGCCGGACGCCATCATGCCTTGCTGTGACGTGGTCAATCGCGGCGCGGCGCTGTATGACAACCTGGTGATCTTCGGCACGCTGGATGCGCAGCTGGTCGCACTGGACCAGGAAACCGGCAAAGTAGTCTGGAAGGAGAAGGTGGACGACTACGCGGCAGGCTACTCGATGACTGCCGCACCGCTGGTCGCCAATGGCGTGCTGTTGACAGGCGTTTCCGGCGGCGAGTTCGGCATCGTCGGCCGTGTGGAGGGCCGTGACCCGAAGACTGGCGAACTGCTGTGGATGCGCCCAACGGTCGAGGGCCATATGGGCTACAAGTACGACAGCGAAGGCAAGGCAACGGAGACCGGCGTCACCGGCTCGGTCAACAAGTCGTGGCCTGGCGAATTGTGGAAAACCGGCGGCGCTTCGACCTGGATGGGCGGCACCTACGACCCGAAGACAGGCCTGGCTTACTTTGGCACCGGTAATCCGGCGCCATGGAACAGCCACCTGCGACCCGGCGACAACCTGTATTCCTCGTCCACCGTGGCGCTCGACCCGAAAACCGGCGCCATCAAATGGGCTTATCAGAATACGCCGAACGACGCCTGGGACTTCGACGGCGCCAACGAGTTCGTCACCTTCGACATGGACGGCAAGTGTTATGGCGGCAAGGCCGACCGCAACGGCTTCTTCTACGTGATCGATGCCAACGACGGTAAGCTGCAGAACGCCTTCCCCTTCGTCCGCAAGATCACCTGGGCCAGCGGCATTGACCTGAAGACCGGCCGTCCGAACTACATCGTCGAAGGCCGTCCAGGCGACCCGACCAAAGGCGAAGAAGGCAAGAAAGGCGCATCGGTCTTCGCGGCGCCGGCCTTCCTTGGCGCGAAGAACCAGCAGCCGATGGCTTACAGCCCGCAGACAAAGCTGTTCTATGTTCCGGCAAACGAATGGGGCATGGATATCTGGAATGAGCCGATCAGCTACAAGAAAGGCGGTGCTTACCTCGGCGCTGGCTTCACCATCAAGCCGCTGTTCGACGATTACATCGGCGCCTTGCGCGCGATCGATCCGAAAACCGGCAAGATCAAGTGGGAAGTGAAGAACAACGCTCCACTGTGGGGCGGTGCGATGGCGACTGCCGGCGGCCTGGTGTTCTATGGCACGCCGGAAGGCTACCTGAAGGCGCTTGATGCGCAGACCGGCAAGGAACTGTGGAAGTTCCAGACCGGCTCCGGCGTGGTGGCGCCGCCAATTACCTGGCAGGACGGCGGCACGCAATATGTGGCCGTGGTTTCCGGCTGGGGCGGTGCGGTGCCGCTGTGGGGCGGCGAAGTGGCGAAGAAAGTCAATCTGCTTGAACAGGGTGGCTCGGTGTGGGTCTTCAAGCTGGCGCCGAAATAAACGATCTCCATGTGTTGCATTAGCGGCCTGCGGGCCGCTTTTTTTTTGAACAGCGCTGATCCGATATTGCGCAGGTCGGAGCGAATTCTTCATACGCTCCCTAGCGCGCCGAACCGGCACGCAAATTGCCCTGTCCCTTGTGCAGCATCCATCAATCAAACCGAGGAGACAACAATGAAGAAGATCGTGCTTGCCGCCACTGCCGGCGCAATGCTGGCCCCTGCAGTCCATGCCGTGGATATCAAGGCCGGCGACTGGAACGTGAATGTTGGCGGCATCGTCAACGCGTACTATACGTATGTGTCGTGCAGCGGCGATGCAGTGGGCGGCCTGGCGCTGGCGACTGAAGGCATCGGCTGCGGTGGAGAAGATCGCCGCACCACCATCGGCAACGGCTTGCTGCCGAATGGACTGGTTACTTCAGCCACCACGAAGCAGTCCGGCTTCGACATCAAGGCGCACATTGGCATCTATCACGCAACGGCAACCGACAGCGCCATCGCGCAGAACAGTGAAGTCGACGTGCGCCAGGCGTATTTCAGCTTCGGGAATGCTGACCTGGGGACTTTCAAGCTGGGGCGGGACAACGGCATCTTCGGCGCCAACGCCATCTTCGGCGACATGACGCTGATCGGCGCCGGCGCACCGGTGCAGGCTACCCAGCGCGGCCGGGTCTCATTGGGCCATATCGGTGCGGGCTATGCCTACGTTGGCTACTACGGGCAAATGGCATACAGCTCGCCCAAGCTGTCCGGGTTCAGCGTCGATGCCGGCGTGTTCAATCCGGTGGCGGATTCACCAATCGTGTCTGCGGCACAGTATTCGACGCGTTCCAATCCGCAGGTCCAGGCCCAGCTGACTTACGCCGATGGCCTGCTGAAGGCGTGGATCGGGGCGAAGTCGCAGAAGTTCAAGGCGGTCGCAGTCGGGGCCAGCGACTTCACCATGTCCGGATGGGAGGCGGGAGCTTCGTTCCAGCAGGGTGCCTTCGGACTGCTGGCGAACTACGAGGGCGGCAAGGGCCTCGGTGTGCTGTCGGATGCGGACCAGGGGAATGTGCGCAGCAAGCACTGGCTGTTGCAGGGCACGTTCAAGGCTAGCGAAAAGCTGAAGCTGGGCCTAGGGTATGGCATCAGCAAGAACGACGACAACACTGCGGGAACGAACGGGTTGAAGTCGAACGCCAACCTCACGGCTGGCGCCTATTACGCGCTGACCGGCGCAATAACACTGGTGGGCGAAGTGGGGCAGACCCGCTCGAAATCCTTCACCGGTGGCGAGGCAAAGATGAATGGCGCCGCTTTCGGCGGCATCCTGTTCTTCTAACCGGCCTACTTGAGATGGGGCAGTTTGCGGTAGATCGTGTTGCGCGAAACGCCCAGGGCGCGTGCCGTGGCGGAGACATTGCCGCCATGCGCTTCCAGGGTCCGCACGATCAGGGCCTGCTCCATGTCTTCCAGCCGCGCGCCGGTGCAAGGCATGGTGGCCGCAGTGGCGGCTACGCTGGCGGCGGCAGGGGCAGCGGCAGCAGCAACAGGAAACTCCACCTGGGCCTCCCGCATGTCGTCGAGGAAATCGTCCGGCATATGCTGCAGGCCGATCTCGTCCTCGTCGCCGGCCATGACCACGCCGGTGCGCAGCAGGTTGGTAAGCTGGCGGAAGTTGCCCGGCCATTTATGGCGCAGGAAGAGCTGCATGAGGTCTGGCGCGACGGTATAGCGCTTGCCGCCACTGTCGGTCGTCAGGATCTTGTTGACCACGGTCTCGAGGTCGGTGCGTTCGCGCAGCGGCGGCAATTTCACAACCAGCCCGTTCAGGCGGTAATACAGGTCTTCGCGGAACAGGCCCTTGGCCATGCGGTCGCGCAGGTTGTGGTTGGTGGCGCAGATTACTTCCACATTTACCGGAATCGATTTGTCGCTGCCCAGTGGCGTGACCATCCGTTCCTGCAGCACGCGCAGTAGGCGGGCTTGCAATGGGAAGGGCATGTCGCCAATTTCGTCGAGGAATAGGGTGCCGCCATTCGCCTGCAGGATCTTGCCGACTGCGCCCTTCTTGCGCGCACCGGTGAACGCCCCGTCCTCATAGCCAAACAGTTCCGACTCGATCAGGGTCTCTGGAATCGAGGCGCAGTTGACCGGCACGAATGGCCCTTGGGCGCGCGGCGAGTCGTTGTGAATGGCTTGCGCCAGCAATTCCTTGCCGGTGCCAGTCTCCCCCATGATCATGATCGGGATGTCTTTGCCCAGCACGCGGGTGACCTTGTCGATGACCGCCTCAAGCTGCTGGTCGCCGGTGCGCAGGTAGCGCAGGCCGGACAGGCGGCGCGCCGTGTGGGCCGGATTGGTCTGCGCCGGGTGGCTTTCCTCGCGCGCCGAAATGATCGGGTGCTGGAAGTGGTTGTTGGCCAACCGAAGCTGGGCGCGGCCGAACACGCGCACGCCACTATGCAGGCACAGGTCCAGCAGTCCCGGCGCCGCAGTGCGGTAATGGTCGAACAGCGCCGACACCGGAAGGCCGAACAGGGAGCTGAAAGTATGGGACTGCAGCGCCGCGAACGACAGGCCAAGCTGGAACAGGCCGGCGCGGTTGGCTGCGATGAAGCGGCCGCCGGGGGTAAATGAGGCGATGCCCTCCATCAGGGTGCCTATAAATTCAGCACGGGCGTGGAAGTGCAGGGTAATGACGTCTTCGAAAGCGGCGGCAAACAGCTGGTTCTCCACCATCAGGGCCGACATCCGTACCAGGGCCATGGTGTGCTTATGGAAGGAGCGCTGGTCGCCCGAGACATCGAGCACGCCAATCACATTGCCGGCATGGTCGGTAATTGGTGCCGCGGAACAGGTCAGGAAGTGGTTGGCTTGCAGGAAATGTTGATCAGCATGCACCAGGGCCGGCTTGGCTTCGGCGATGGCGGTGCCGATCGCATTGGTGCCTTTACATTGCTCGGACCAGGTGGCGCCGGCCTGCAAGGCGACCCGATTGGCCTTCTCCAGGAAGTCCTCGTCGCCAAGGGAGTGCAGGATCACACCTTTGGCGTCCGTCAGGATCACCATATTGTGAGTGTTCACGATCTGCTGGTAGAGCGTTTCCATTGCCGGCACGGCATGCGTGTGCAACAAGCGGTTCTGCTCAATGATATGGGATAGGGAGCAGCGGTCGATGGGGCCCAGGTCTACGTCGCTGCACGGATCGAGGCCATAAGTGCGTGAGCGCAGGTGCGCAGTCTCGATGATTGCGTTGTTCACATTTGGAACAGTTTCCTGTTGCATGTCTCCCCCAGCAGCCTTTGTGGCTTTCTTTAATGTAGCACCTGTGTCAAAACTGAACAAAAGCAGATTGCCAGACGCGTTGCATTGTTAAGCAAGCAAACAAGATGCCAGATACCCCTTGCGCTCTGGGAGCCGGTCGGCTATAGTTCTGTCCCTCGCAACGCAGCGCAGTCAAACGACAACGCAGCGAAGCGAAAAAGAAGGGGTTGACGAGTTGCACGCTGTACCGCATAATCTCGCTTCTCTGCTGCTGACGAACACAACGCTTCGTCGACAATACAAGGCAGCGATCTTTAAAAATCAACAGTCGATAAGTGTGGGCGTTTGACGATATGCCCGGACCTTCGGGTCCGATGCTCAAAATATACGTTATAACGCTCGCACAAAATAAACGTAAATCTCGAAAGAGATTTCGTCAGTATTTTGAGTGAGTGACCTCGGTAGCAATATCGAAAAACAGAGATTGAACTGAAGAGTTTGATCCTGGCTCAGATTGAACGCTGGCGGCATGCTTTACACATGCAAGTCGAACGGCAGCGCGGGCTTCGGCCTGGCGGCGAGTGGCGAACGGGTGAGTAATATATCGGAACGTACCCAAGAGTGGGGGATAACGTAGCGAAAGTTACGCTAATACCGCATACGATCTAAGGATGAAAGCAGGGGATCTTCGGACCTTGTGCTCCTGGAGCGGCCGATATCTGATTAGCTAGTTGGTGAGGTAAAGGCTCACCAAGGCAACGATCAGTAGCTGGTCTGAGAGGACGACCAGCCACACTGGAACTGAGACACGGTCCAGACTCCTACGGGAGGCAGCAGTGGGGAATTTTGGACAATGGGGGCAACCCTGATCCAGCAATGCCGCGTGAGTGAAGAAGGCCTTCGGGTTGTAAAGCTCTTTTGTCAGGGAAGAAAAGGGTCTGGCTAATATCCAGATCTGCTGACGGTACCTGAAGAATAAGCACCGGCTAACTACGTGCCAGCAGCCGCGGTAATACGTAGGGTGCAAGCGTTAATCGGAATTACTGGGCGTAAAGCGTGCGCAGGCGGTTTCGTAAGTCTGTCGTGAAATCCCCGGGCTTAACCTGGGAATGGCGATGGAGACTGCGAGGCTAGAGTTTGGCAGAGGGGGGTAGAATTCCACGTGTAGCAGTGAAATGCGTAGAGATGTGGAGGAACACCGATGGCGAAGGCAGCCCCCTGGGTCAAAACTGACGCTCATGCACGAAAGCGTGGGGAGCAAACAGGATTAGATACCCTGGTAGTCCACGCCCTAAACGATGTCTACTAGTTGTTGGGTCTTAATTGACTTAGTAACGCAGCTAACGCGTGAAGTAGACCGCCTGGGGAGTACGGTCGCAAGATTAAAACTCAAAGGAATTGACGGGGACCCGCACAAGCGGTGGATGATGTGGATTAATTCGATGCAACGCGAAAAACCTTACCTACCCTTGACATGGCAGGAATCCTGGAGAGATCCGGGAGTGCTCGAAAGAGAACCTGCACACAGGTGCTGCATGGCTGTCGTCAGCTCGTGTCGTGAGATGTTGGGTTAAGTCCCGCAACGAGCGCAACCCTTGTCATTAGTTGCTACGCAAGAGCACTCTAATGAGACTGCCGGTGACAAACCGGAGGAAGGTGGGGATGACGTCAAGTCCTCATGGCCCTTATGGGTAGGGCTTCACACGTCATACAATGGTACATACAGAGGGCCGCCAACCCGCGAGGGGGAGCTAATCCCAGAAAGTGTATCGTAGTCCGGATTGTAGTCTGCAACTCGACTACATGAAGTTGGAATCGCTAGTAATCGCGGATCAGCATGTCGCGGTGAATACGTTCCCGGGTCTTGTACACACCGCCCGTCACACCATGGGAGCGGGTTTTACCAGAAGTAGGTAGCTTAACCGTAAGGAGGGCGCTTACCACGGTAGGATTCGTGACTGGGGTGAAGTCGTAACAAGGTAGCCGTATCGGAAGGTGCGGCTGGATCACCTCCTTTCTAGAGTCGGCATCAGACTCAAACGTTCACACTTATCGGCTGTTGTTAGGTACTGGTCAAACGTAAGCCTTCGGGTTTAGGTTTGAGTAGTAACGTTCTTTAACAATCTGGAAGAAGTAAAAGTTTTATTAAGCGATATCGAAAGATATTACTTAGGGTAGTAGTAAAACTCATCAAACACAGTAGTAAGTGCTTGAACTTATAGCCGTCAAGGTTATAGGGACAAGTGACTAAGTGCACATGGCGGATGCCTTGGCGATTACAGGCGATGAAGGACGTAGAAGTCTGCGATAAGCTTCGGGGAGCTGACAAACAAGCATTGATCCGAAGATTTCCGAATGGGGAAACCCGGCCTTATAGGTCATCACTCACTGAATACATAGGTGTGTGAAGCGAACGCGGCGAACTGAAACATCTAAGTAGCTGCAGGAAAAGAAATCAACCGAGATTCCCAAAGTAGTGGCGAGCGAAATGGGAAGAGCCTGTACGTGATAGTCGTTCTGATAGTGGAATCCTCTGGAAATAGGAGCCATAGCGGGTGATAGCCCCGTACACGAAATCAGAGCGGTGGTACTAAGCGTACGACAAGTAGGGCGGGACACGAGAAATCCTGTCTGAACATGGGGGGACCATCCTCCAAGGCTAAATACTCGTAATCGACCGATAGTGAACCAGTACCGTGAGGGAAAGGCGAAAAGAACCCCGGGAGGGGAGTGAAATAGATCCTGAAACCGTGTGCATACAAACAGTCGGAGCCTCGTAAGGGGTGACGGCGTACCTTTTGTATAATGGGTCAGCGACTTACATTCAGTGGCGAGGTTAACCAGATAGGGGAGCCGTAGAGAAATCGAGTCCGAACAGGGCGCCAGTCGCTGGGTGTAGACCCGAAACCAAGTGATCTATCCATGGCCAGGTTGAAGGTGCGGTAACACGCACTGGAGGACCGAACCCACTAATGTTGAAAAATTAGGGGATGAGCTGTGGATAGGGGTGAAAGGCTAAACAAACTTGGAAATAGCTGGTTCTCTCCGAAAACTATTTAGGTAGTGCCTCAAGTATCACCGACGGGGGTAGAGCACTGTTATGGCTAGGGGGTCATCGCGACTTACCAAACCATTGCAAACTCCGAATACCGTTGAGTGCGAGCTTGGGAGACAGACATCGGGTGCTAACGTCCGGTGTCAAGAGGGAAACAACCCAGACCGCCAGCTAAGGTCCCAAAGATTGGCTAAGTGGAAAACGAAGTGGGAAGGCTAAAACAGTCAGGATGTTGGCTTAGAAGCAGCCATCATTTAAAGAAAGCGTAATAGCTCACTGATCGAGTCGTCCTGCGCGGAAGATGTAACGGGGCTAAGCCAGTCACCGAAGCTGCGGATATCCGCAAGGATATGGTAGGAGAGCGTTCTGTAAGCCTGCGAAGGTGTCTTGTAAAGGATGCTGGAGGTATCAGAAGTGCGAATGCTGACATGAGTAGCGATAATGCGGGTGAAAAGCCCGCACGCCGTAAGCCCAAGGTTTCCTGTTCAACGTTCATCGGAGCAGGGTGAGTCGGCCCCTAAGGCGAGGCAGAGATGCGTAGCTGATGGGAAGCAGGTTAATATTCCTGCACCGTCGTATGATGCGATGGGGGGACGGATCGCGGAAGGTTGTCTGCCTGTTGGAATAGGCAGTTCCTGGTTCATAGAAGGCGCTTAGGCAAATCCGGGCGCGTAATTCAAGGGACTGGGACGAGCGAGCTTGCTCGCGAAGCAATCGGAAGTGGTTCCAAGAAAAGCCTCTAAGCTTCAGTCATACGAGACCGTACCGCAAACCGACACAGGTGGGCGAGATGAGTATTCTAAGGCGCTTGAGAGAACTCGGGAGAAGGAACTCGGCAAATTGGTACCGTAACTTCGGGATAAGGTACGCCTCGGTAGCTTGACCACTTTACTGTGGAAGGGCGAAAAGGTTGCAATAAACTGGTGGCTGCGACTGTTTAATAAAAACACAGCACTCTGCAAACACGAAAGTGGACGTATAGGGTGTGACGCCTGCCCGGTGCTGGAAGATTAAATGATGGGGTGCAAGCTCTTGATTGAAGTCCCAGTAAACGGCGGCCGTAACTATAACGGTCCTAAGGTAGCGAAATTCCTTGTCGGGTAAGTTCCGACCTGCACGAATGGCGTAACGATGGCCACACTGTCTCCTCCCGAGACTCAGCGAAGTTGAAGTGTTTGTGATGATGCAATCTACCCGCGGCTAGACGGAAAGACCCCATGAACCTTTACTGTAGCTTTGCATTGGACTTTGAACCAATCTGTGTAGGATAGGTGGGAGGCTTTGAAGTAGGGACGCCAGTTCCTATGGAGCCATCCTTGAAATACCACCCTGGTTTGTTTGAGGTTCTAACCTTGGTCCGTGATCCGGATCGGGGACAGTGCATGGTAGGCAGTTTGACTGGGGCGGTCTCCTCCCAAACGGTAACGGAGGAGTTCGAAGGTACGCTAGGTACGGTCGGACATCGTGCTAATAGTGCAATGGCATAAGCGTGCTTAACTGCGAGACCGACAAGTCGAGCAGGTACGAAAGTAGGACATAGTGATCCGGTGGTTCTGTATGGAAGGGCCATCGCTCAACGGATAAAAGGTACTCTGGGGATAACAGGCTGATTCCTCCCAAGAGTTCATATCGACGGGGGAGTTTGGCACCTCGATGTCGGCTCATCACATCCTGGGGCTGTAGCCGGTCCCAAGGGTATGGCTGTTCGCCATTTAAAGTGGTACGTGAGCTGGGTTTAAAACGTCGTGAGACAGTTTGGTCCCTATCTGCCGTGGGCGTTGGAAATTTGAAGGGGGCTGCTCCTAGTACGAGAGGACCGGAGTGGACGAACCTCTGGTGTACCGGTTGTCACGCCAGTGGCATTGCCGGGTAGCTAAGTTCGGAAGAGATAACCGCTGAAAGCATCTAAGCGGGAAACTTGCCTTAAGATGAGATTTCCCGGAGCCTTGAGCTCCTTGAAGGGTCGTTCGAGACCAGGACGTTGATAGGTCAGGTGTGGAAGTGCAGTAATGCATTAAGCTAACTGATACTAATTGCCCGTACGGCTTGTCCCTATAACCTTGACGGTTATGTAGCACTTACCGTGTTTGAGAACACTACCCCACTTTACTTCTTCCCGGATTGTTGACAAGTCATGCCTGATGACCATAGCAAGTCGGTCCCACCCCTTCCCATCCCGAACAGGACCGTGAAACGACTCTGCGCCGATGATAGTGCTGCAACCAGTGTGAAAGTAGGTTATCGTCAGGCTCTTATTAGAAAAGCCCGCCAGGCATGAATGCCGGCGGGCTTTTTGTTTTGCGCGTCCGATGGGTTACTGGTTGGACCAGTCAGGCCGCCTCCAGCTTGCCCGCCACGTAGTCGATATGCGCTTGCATCGCGGTGCGCGCCGCCTCGGGCTTGCGCGCGCAAATGGCCTGGCAGATTGCGCGGTGCTGCTGCAATAGCTGGCCGGATACCTCGTCATCCAGTGCCCGCAAATTGGAGCCATTCAGCGTAATGTGTTCGCGCAGTATTCCCAGCACGCTGGCATGCAGGTGCAGGAACATGCTGTTGTGAGATGCCAGTGCGATGGCCTCATGCAGTTCCGCGTCGAGTGCCGCTTCCTTCGCGGCGTGATCGTCCTGGCGCGCTTGCTCAAGTCCCGCCAGCAGGGCGCGAATGCCGGCATACTCTTCATCAGTACCGCGCAGTGCGGCGTAATAGGCCGTAGCGCCTTCCAGCACACGGCGAAACTCCAGCACCTCACTCAATAGCACCGGATGATCGACGACCAGTTGCGCCCACGGCGATGCGCTGCCGGTGCGTAGTTGATCGCCCACGAACATGCCCGCGCCAGGGCGGCTGCGCAGCAGGCCTCGTGCCACCATTCTTTGCAGCGCCTCGCGTATCGTATTGCGCGACACTGAGAACTGCTCGGCGAGCACGCGCTCGGACGGCAGCTTTGCGTTGGCGGGATAGCGGCCATCCAGCAGCGCCACTTCCAGTTGGCGTTGAACCTCTTCTACCAGCCCGCTTGTTTTCATCTTGGCGATCTCCTTTTGCGGCGCATGGTCCAACCAGTTTGCGGCGCCGCCGGCATGCGGGAATTATGGGACCTGTCGACGGAATAAGCAAAACAGAGGAGACGCGCCATGAGGCCCCGACACTACCCATCGCTGGCAAGCCAGCGCCATCAACATGTGTACCTGTTCGGTACCTGCGTGATCGACTTGTTCATGCCGGAAGCGGGACTCGATGCGGTACGCCTGCTCGAGCAGCAAGGCGTGACCGTGCACTTCCCGCGCGGCCAGAGCTGCTGCGGCCAGCCTGCCTACAGCAGCGGCAACCCTGAGCAGGCGCAAGCCGTGGCGCGCGCGCAGCTGGATTTGTTTCCGCAGCCATGGCCTGTCGTCGTGCCGTCCGGCTCTTGCGCGGGCATGATGCGACATCACTGGCCCGAACTGTTCAAAGATGATCCGGAGGCTGCCGCCAAGGCACGCGAGCTTGCAGGTCGGATCTACGAACTGAGCGAATTCCTGCTGCATGTACTGCACGTCGACTTCCAGGCTGCGCCTGCGCAGGGCGATGAAAAGGTGGTGCTGCACTCCTCTTGCGGCGCCCGGCGCGAAATGGGCACCAGGGAGCATGGCGTGGCATTGCTCGACTCCTTGCCTGGCGTGACACGCGTGGAGCACCAGCGCGAATCGGAGTGCTGCGGCTTTGGCGGCACCTTCTCGCTCAAGCATCCCGACATTTCCGGCGCGATGGTCGCCGACAAGATCGCTGCGGCCTGCGCGACAGGCTGCACGCGCCTGGTTTCTGCCGACTGCGGCTGCCTGCTGAATATTGGTCATGCGGCCCAGCACCAGGGAGCGCCGCTCAAAGTGGAGCATATGGCCAGCTTCCTGTGGCGGCGCCTGAACGGCCTTGCCGCCGCGCCGGAGCAGGGTGGAGGTGCGCAATGAGCAGCATGGGTAGCCGCGAGCGCATCCTGGGCGCCTTGCGCATTGCCGTGCCGGCCGCGACGCCGGACAGCCGCGACCTGGAGTCGCGCATCAGCCAGCATCATGCACATGGCGCCCTGCGCGCAGCCTCTCCGAAGCAGCGAGCGGACGTCATGGAGCGCGTCATGGCTTCGGTGCGCACGGAAGTCTGGCGCAGCAGCGCCGCGAAATGGCCCGCACTGTTGGCCGACAAGCTTGGGCGGGCCGGCGTGCAGCGCTTGCTGCTCGACCATGCCACAGCCGAAGGCACGGCGCTTGCCGCCGCACTGCCAGCCGGCATGCAGGCTCTCTCGTTCGCGCAGCCGCTGGAAGCATGGAAGGATTCATTGTTCTCCTCGGTGGATGCAGGCTTTACCGTGGCGCGTTCCGGAATCGCCACCACCGGCACGCTGGTGCTGGCGCCCGATGCGGGAACGCCGCGTACCGTATCGCTTGTGCCGCCGCTGCACGTGGCGCTGGTGTATGCGAGCACGCTGCATGCCGACCTGCATGCGGCCGTGCACGCCGAGCGCTGGTGCGCAGGCATGCCGACCAACCTGGTGCTGGTATCGGGCCCTTCAAAAACTTCGGATATCCAGCAAACCCTGGCCTACGGCGCGCACGGGCCAGCCGCACTGTGGGTGGTGATCGTTGATGACGACAGGGAGGTGCAGGCATGAACGCGCGGCCAATGCACTTTGTTTCGCCTGCCGATTTTCGTGAGCGGGTCAGCGGAGCCTTGCAGGACCAGGCCCTGCGCTCCAGCATGCGCGGCGCGATGGATTTCCTGCAGGCCAAGCGCAGCAAGCAATTCCCCGACGCTGGCGAACTGGAACAGCTGCGCGACCTGGGCGAAGCGATACGCCAGCATGCGCTGGCCAACCTGCCGGACCTGCTGGTGCAGTTCGAATCCAACCTGCAGGCGCTAGGCGTGCACGTGCACTGGGCCGCCACGGCGGACGAAGCCAACGCCATCATCCATGAAATCGCGCAGCGCCACGGTGCCCGCAGTATCGTCAAGGGCAAGTCGATGGCCAGCGAAGAGGTGGAACTGAACCACTACATGGCTGAACGCGGCATCGACTGTATCGAATCCGACATGGGCGAATACATCGTGCAGCTGGCGCAGGAAAAACCCTCGCATATCGTCATGCCGGCCCTGCACAAGACGCGCGCCGAGATTGGCGCCCTGTTCGAACGCCACCTGCCCGGCACGCCCTATACCGAAGATGTCGACACGCTGATCCTGGCAGGCCGGCGCAGCCTGCGCCAGAAATTCGCCGATGCGGATATCGGCCTGTCCGGCGTCAACTTTGCGGCAGCCGATACCGGCACCCTGTGGCTGGTGGAGAACGAGGGCAACGGCCGCTTGTCGACCACGGTGCCGGATGTGCATATCGCCCTGATGGGCATGGAGAAGGTGGTGGCGAGGCTGGAGCATATTGTGCCGCTGGCGAGCCTGCTGACACGCTCGGCCACCGGCCAGGCCATTACCACCTATTTCAACCTGATCACCGGTCCGCGCCGGGCCGGCGAACTGGATGGCCCACGCGAAATGCACGTGGTTCTGCTCGATAACGGCCGCACACAGGCCTATGCCGACCAGCAGTTGCGCGCCACCTTGCAGTGCATCCGCTGCGGCGCTTGCATGAACCACTGCCCGGTATATGAGCGGGTGGGCGGACATGCATACGGCACCACGTATCCGGGGCCGATCGGCAAGATCATCTCCCCGCATCTGCTGGGACTGGAGGAGACGGCCGACCTGGTGACAGCTTCCAGCCTGTGCGGCGCCTGTGCCGAAGTATGTCCGGTGCGCATTCCGATTCCGTCGTTGCTGGTACGGCTGCGCACCGAGGCGAACCGCGATCCTGCGCAGCAGGTCGAGCATCCCCTGCGCGGCCAGGGGGCCAGCTTCAGCCGCGGTGACCGGCTGGTGTGGCGCTTCTGGAGCGGCGCCTTCGCGCGCCCCTCGGCCTATCGCTGGTTCCGTTGGCTGGCGACCCGCCTGCGAGACTTCGCTCCGTCCTCCCAACTGGGGTGGACACGCCACCGTGCACCGCTGGTGCCGGCCAGGCGCAGCCTGTCCGACCTGTTGCGGAAAAGGGGGCAGGCGGAATAAGGATTGTTGCACCCATTACGGCGCCTGGCGCCGGCATAAGAAAAATTTCAAACCATTGGAGGAGAGTCAAATGCAAACCTGGAACCAGATCTATGCCCCGTTGGGCAGCTTGGGGCTGTCGGCCCTGGTCGCCGCCATTCCCATTCTCTTTTTCTTTGTCGCGCTGGCGGTCTGGCGCCTCAAAGGCCATGTCGCCGCCGCCGTGACACTGGCATTGTCGCTTGCGGTCGCGATTTTCTGTTATGGCATGCCGGTGCCGCAGGCGCTGGCTGCTGCGGGCTACGGCTTTGCTTACGGAATGTGGCCCATCGCATGGATCATTATCAGCGCGGTGTTCCTGTACAAGGTGGTTGAGCGTACCGGCCAGCTCGAAATCATCCGCGCGTCGGTGGTATCGATTACGGACGACCAGCGCCTGCAGATGCTGCTGATCGGCTTTTCCTTCGGCGCCTTCCTGGAAGGGGCGGCAGGCTTTGGCGCACCTGTGGCGATCACTTCCGCGCTGCTGGTTGGCCTGGGCTTCAATCCGCTGTACGCGGCCGGCCTGTGCCTGATTGCCAATACCGCGCCGGTAGCCTTTGGCGCCATGGGCATTCCCATTATCGTTGCGGGGCAGGTCACCGGCCTCGACGCGATGAACATCGGCGCCATGGCCGGCCGCCAGCTGCCGCTGCTGTCGCTGCTGGTGCCTTTCTGGCTGGTGTTCATGATGGACGGCAAGCGCGGCATCAAGGAGACCTGGCCCGCAGCGCTGGTGGCCGGCGGCAGTTTCGCCGTCACGCAGTACATCACCTCCAACTATATAGGCCCGGAACTGCCGGACATCACCTCCGCCCTGGTCAGCCTGGGCGCCCTGACCGGCTTCCTGAAGGTATGGCAACCCGCCAGCGCCAAGGCCGGGGCACGCAATACCATTTCGATGGGCGGCGGCACGGCGGCCATGTCGCCGTTCGGCGGTGCTGCGGCAGCGGGCACGCAGCCGCGCAGCCGCAGCCAATCGCCATACACCACCGCGCAAACGGTGCGTGCCTGGGCGCCATTCGGCCTGCTGACCGCCGTGGTGACGGTGTGGAGCCTGCCGCAGTTCAAGGCGCTGTTCGCTGCCAAAGGCGCATTGGCCGGCACAGTGCTGAAATTTCACGTCCCATACCTGGACATGATGGTGGTCAAGATGGCGCCGATCGTCGCAGCGCCCAAGGCATATGAGGCGGTCTTCAAGCTGGACCTGGTCTCGGCCGTCGGCACGGCGATCCTGGTTTCGACATTGCTGTCGATGGTCTTGCTGCGCTTTAGCCTGGGCAACGGCTTGCGGGCCTTGCGTGACACCGTCCTTGAACTGCGCCGTCCCGTGCTGTCGATCGGGCTGGTACTGGCGTTTGCGTTCGTCGCCAACTACTCGGGCATGTCCTCCACGCTGGCATTGGTGCTGGCCGGGACCGGCGCGGCCTTCCCGTTCTTCTCGCCTTTCCTCGGCTGGCTCGGCGTGTTCCTGACCGGCTCCGATACCTCGTCGAATGCCTTGTTCTGCTCCCTGCAGAACACCACCGCGCACCAGGTCGGCGTATCCGATACCTTGCTGGTGGCCGCGAATACCACCGGTGGCGTGACCGGCAAGATGATTTCGCCGCAGTCGATTGCCGTTGCCTGCGCAGCCACGGGCCTGGTCGGGCGGGAGTCCGAATTGTTCCGCTTCACGCTCAAACACAGTCTGCTGTTTGCCGCCATCGTGGGCCTGATGACGGTCTTGCAGGCCTATGTGTTCCCCGGAATGGTGCCGCACTGACGCGGGCCGCAAACTGGTCCAGGCCTGTCTTGCGAATGAAGGCAAGGCAGGCCTTTTTCTTTCGAAAGTCTCAAATACGACATACAACAGAAGGTTGTCTCAATTTTGTGCAAACGTTGACTAGCTCCATGCAACCTAGCTAGTGTTGGTATTCGAGCCGGAGAAACCGGACGACAAAACACAAGACAATCACGGGACTAATGGAGCAAAAATGAAGATTCGCAAGACCCTGATCGCGGCAGCGATCACCCTTGTAGCAGCACAGGCTGGCGCCGCCAGCATGATGGCCAGCCCAGTCGCATTCTCCGCCCAGGAAAAGGCACGCCTGCTGGCAACCCTGAACGGCGAGCGCGGCAAGTTCGGCCTGGATACTGACCACGGCTACAGCATCGCCTCCCAGCATCCGGGCGCTTCGGGCCAGGCGATCAGCCGCATGAGCCATACCTACAAGGGCGTGCGCATTTTCGAATCCGAGTCCGTGATCGTGACCGACAAGGCCGGCAGTATCGTTGGCGAATCGGTGACCGACCGCCGCGCCAGCCTGTCTGCCAAGCGCTTCGACGTGAAGCCAACCCTGTCGGGCAGCGCCGCCATTTCCAAGGCAATGGCAACCCTGCCGGCAGCCGCCAGCCACATCGACCCGCCGTCCGCTGAACTGATCATCTTCCCCGTCATGAAGACCGTGCGCGTTGCCGGCGCCGAAACCAAGGCCGAAGCCGACCTGAATGCACTGGACGTGAAAGACGTGGTGGGCAGCTACCAGCTCGCCTACCTGGTGAAGACCCGCATGACCAAGGGACAGGAAGCCGTTTTCCACAATACCATCGTGAACGCCAGGGACGGCAGCCTGCTGGACCAGTGGAGCATGGTGCAGAGCGTGGTCGGCACCGGCCATAGCCAGTACAACGGCGACGTGCCGATCCAGACCACCCTGTCCGGTACCACCTACCAGATGCTCGATTCCACCCGCGGCGTCGGCGGCCAGTTCGGCGGTGCTGCAATCACCAATGCCAACCACGCTTCGACTTCCAACCCGACTCCGGGCGTGATCTACACCAACAGCACCAACGTCTGGGGCGATGGCCAGAACTACATTTCCGGCGGCAGCACCACCAACGCCAACGGCCAGACCGCTGCCGTCAATGCGCTGTGGGGCTTGCAGAACACCTACGACACCATGAGCAATGTGCTGGGCTGGAAGTCGCTGGACGGTAACAACACCGCAACCTACATCGCCGTACACGTGGGCACCGCTTACGACAACGCCTTCTACACCGATTCCTGCAAGTGCATGTACATCGGCGACGGTTCCAGCTTCTACAGCCTTGGTTCGATCGACGTGATCGGCCACGAAATGGGCCACGGCGTGACCGCTGCAACGTCCAACCTGACCTACCGCGGCGAGTCCGGCGGCCTGAACGAATCTTCGTCCGACATCAACGGCGAAGCGGTGGAAGCCTACGCACGCAACGGCGGCACCGGCAGCGTTGTCAACGCCGGCAACGACTGGATGATGGGCAAGGAAATCTCGAAGACCGGTACCCCGCTGCGCTGGCTGTACAAGCCAAGCAAGGACGGCAAGAGCCCGAATGCATGGAGCACTTCCCTGAAGCGCCTGGACCCGCACTACAGCAGCGGCCCTAACAACCGCATGTTCTACTTCCTGGCCATGGGTTCGAGCTCGGTGTCCACCAGCGACTACTACTCCCAGTACCTGACCCAGGCCCCGAAGAACATGACCGGCATCGGCATCGACAAGGCATATCGCATCTGGTTCAAGGCCAACACCACCAAGCTGACTTCCGGCTCGACCTATGCTGACGCACGTGCAGCAGTCGTGGCAGCAGCGCAGGAACTGTATGGCGTTGGCAGCGTTGAGGCCAAGGCGGCCATGCGCGCTTACGCCGCGATCAACGTGGGTGCAGACGTCGCTGAATAAGCTGCGCGTCCCTGCATGAGAACCGCCAGGGTGACCTGGCGGTTTTTTTTTCGGCTTAAGCGTGCCGCAGCACGACCGTCGCAATCACCGCTACGAACATGGTGAAGAAATAGCGCGGCCAGCCGGCACTGAAATTTCGCCATGCCAGCACTGCAAGTACCACGGCGGCGACGAATGGAATCGGCGTGCGGAAGTTCAGGCACAAGGTCGTGGCGAAGTAGAGCTGGATGAGGATAGCCACCCATGGACGTCCGGTGAACATCCCGCGGCTTTCGCGCGTAGGAGGCTGCGGCGTGGTAGCCGGCCTTGCCGCCGGCCTCGAAGGAGAGCCTGTGGGCGCAGCAGGCTTTTGCCTTGCAGCGGCTTTTGCCTGCGTCAACTGCTCCTGCGTTTTCTCCAGCACGGGCGCAGCCGGTATTGCCGCTTGCCAGAAGCCGGCCCACGGTTCCTTGCCTTGCGCCGACAAAGCGCGGAAGCCGCTGCTGCGGCGGGCGACAGGTGCGCTTGCTGCCGGCGCTTGCGCAGTCCATTTCGCGCGGGCTGCCCGCACCTGTTGCAGTAACGGTGCCCCTTTCTCGGCGTCGACCATCTTGATGAACTGCGCGTAACCTTCGAGCGCATCGATCACGTTTTCATTGCCGTTCCATTGTTTGCCGGCCGGGCCGTCTTTTTCGACCTGGAACAGGGTCGCGCGGAAGCGGCGCAAGGTATCGCGGTCGAGGGACAGCTTCTTGTTGACCACGATGCCGGTCACGCTCTGGCAATGCGCATCGCTCATGACATGCTGCTTGTCCGGGTGAGGCGTGAAGCCTTCGTCGGCAATGATCTGCTTGACGCGCCATAGCAGCTTGCCGGCCAGCTTGCGCGCGGCGGCATCGCCGGAGAAGGTCAGGTCGTCGGCATAGCGGGTGTAGGTGAAGCCAAGCTTTGCGGCGCAGCTTTGCACGCGAGCGTCGAGACGCCGGCACAGGATGTTGGTCAGCGCCGGGCTGCTCGGAGCGCCCTGGGGCAGGGCGCGCTCGCCGGTGGCGACAAAGAATCTTTCGCCGTCCACGCTGACTTCTTCAACGGGCGTCTCCGTGCAAACCAGCCCGAGCGTGGTGGCCAGTTGTTCGCTGTAGCCCAGCTCCCTGAACACGCCCTTGATGCGCGGCAGGCTGATGGACGGGAAAAAATTCTTCAGGTCCAGGTTGATGACCACGGACTTGCCCACGTGGGGGTGGGCATTGCTGACAATCGAACGGCCTGGGATGAACCCATGCGCGGCAGGGTGCAGCGGCACCTTGGCCAGGATGTTGTCCAGCACCCAATACTGCAGGCGCTTCACGCGCGGCAGCGGCGCAGAGATGATGCGTTCGCCGCCGGTTTTCTTCGGCATGGCGAAGCGGCGATAGTGGCTGATGCGCGATACGCGGCGCTCGAAACTCAGGAAGCGCAGCTCGGGCAGCGTGATGCCCATGGCGGTTGCGAGTTCGCTCGCGTTGTTCATTGCAGGCAGCGACCAGCGCGCCAGTTTTTCGGCATTGCTCTCGGCGTGATTCAGGCCGGCGGAAACGCCTTCGCCCAGGTAGAGCAGTTCGGTGGACTGGCGCTGATGCCAGGCCGTCGCGCGTTCAAAACGTTCGCGCGCACGCTTCTGGCGGGTCTCTTCCCGCCGTTGCCGCGCTTTGGCCATGCGCTCCTTGCGCATCGCCTTGAGAGCCTGTTCCGGGTCCTGGATGGTGCGCAGTTCCTGGCCAAGGCGGTGCAGGGCGCTGCTGAGTTCAGCTTCACGCTTGACGACTTCTTCCAGTTCGGTAGGCTCGCCGGTATTGGCAGGCCAGAAGCCGAGGCGCTGCATCTCGCCCAGCACGACTTCCTGGCGCGAGCTGTTACGCAGGCGCTCCATCAATTCTGCGCGCGTGGTGACTGGGCTGGATTCGGTGGCGCTCATTGCATGGTCTCCTGGCGAGGCGAGCGCGAAAGATGCAGACACGGCGGGATTGTCATCGAAGAGCCTTTAAGACTGGGGCGCTCCACTCGATGCCATACGACACCGGTGCTGCGAATGGACTGCAGGGCAGTCACACCGTCTTGCGGCACCGGTGTCAGTATGGCACTGTGAAGAGCGTGCCAGTGGCGCATGGGAAGAGCTGAATACGTGAACGGCGATCCACCGTTCGGGTTGCAAGAGCCATCCCGCCGTGTTTGCTGGAACGAGTATATCAGTTCATTTGCTTTTTTCATATCGATCGTCATCCTCAAGCCGCCTGCTGCCGCGACATGCGCAGCGCGAGCATGTGCGCGCAAGGACCTTTGTGCATGCGGTTGAACGTGAAGAAGTTGCATTGGCAGGCGCCATCGACGATGCGTTCGTCGGCATCCAGCCGCAGCATGACCTGGTACTGGCGGTCGCCTTGCTTTGCCTGTGCGCTCAGGCGGATGCTGCCGTCTGCAACCGCTTCCACGGCGTGTCCGCTCATTGCATGGAGGGCGACCAGCTTCCGGGCCTCCTCCTCCTCGGGGCTGGCGAAACGCAGCGTGTCCAGCGGCAGCGGCTCGCGCGCCAGTTCGCGCAGGCGGTAGACTTCATTCACCAGGTCGTAGATCACGCGGCCGGCCTGGGTGTACAGGGTCAGCGCGCGTTCGACCAGCATGCGATCGAGGCCGGTGTCGAGCGACAACTGGGCGCTGGTGGCGAACCAGCGCTTGCCCAGCGCGGCAAAGACTTTTTTCTTGCTGTCGTTGTCGATCTCGCCGCGCGGCGCGAGCAAATCGAACTGGCCGGCATGCGACCAGTCGTTGGCGGTCCAGCCGGAAAGCCCAAGCGTGAACTGCATGCCGGGCATATTGGCGATCCAGAAGCTTGGCAGGCCGCTGCCCATCAGGTGCACAGTGAAGCTCTGGGCGACGGGAATCAGGCGCTCCAGCAGCATCAGGCGGCGGCGGCCCCAGACGCGAACTTCTTCCGCCACGTTGCCCTGATAGATGGAGCGGCGGCAAACCACTTCCTCGTTCCAAGGTTCGAACACCGCGCGCACCGGTTCTCCCGGCGCCAGCACGAAACGGATCGAGCGCGGACCGACGCGCTCCTTCTTGCGCCGCATCTGCAGGCAGAAGTTGTGCACGTCCATCGGGTGCAGGTCCAGCCGGCGCGCCACCATGTTCATTGCGCTGCTGACCTGCAGGAAGCCGCGCACCCAGGTGTCGGGCACGTCGATTTTCTCTTCGATGAATTCGGGATCGTCGGCGGTCTTGACCTGGAAGCCGCCCGGATCGATCGACAGCCTGGTGCTTTTGTAGTCGCGGATCTTCTGGAATTCGCCGTACAGGCTTTCCGAGTAGTCGATATTGGTGGTGCCGCAGGCGAAGTCGCCGATGTGGTCGAACACATTGTGGCTACAACTGAGCGAGGCGTAGCTCGATTCGTCGCGGCTGAAGCACTCGAAGAACACGCGGTCCGGATGCACGGTAATGACCGGGTCGAGCGCGATCCACAGTTCGCGGTTGGTCTGGTACAGGTAGTTGTAGTACCGCGCTTGCGCATCGTAGAAGGGCTTCATCAGCTTCGACTTGCGCTCGCGCAGCGCACGTATTTCAGCTTGCAGCGGCTGCAACTGCTCTTTCAGCTCGCTGCCGCGGGCCTGGAACTGCGCCAGCATCATGCCTTCGTTTTGCGCTACCCATTCCTTGTAGGCTGTCTTGTCCTTGGGCTGGTAGCGCTGGTCGGCGACCACGACATCGTGCAGGGCGGAGATCGCCTCGCGGAAAGGAATGTGCTTGTTGATGTCGGCGACGAAGTGGGTCGGTGCGCGCAGGGTATCCGGCACGAAGCGCATATCGGTCGACGCGGCGCTGTTGCTGACGTAGGTCTCGCCGTAGTAGCGGTACTGGAATCTCATGTCTTGCTTCCCCGGCCGGCGATGGCTGCTGGCGTATGGATCGTGATGGCTGCCGGCAGCCCGGGATAACGCTGCTGGATGGTGCGCAGGCCTTCGATGTATTGCGCCTTGTCGGCGATGGCGACTGTCAGCACCTGGCGTGCAAATACCCTGGCCACAAAGGCGGCGATTTCCTCCGACAGTTCGGCCTGCGCGCGCAGGAACGCCTGCACGCGGCTTTTCACGACGCGGCCGCGATTCACTTGCGACAGCACGCTGAGGAAGTAAGGTTCCATGCGCTGCAGCTTGTGCACGTCGCCGGCGCAGGCGCTTTCCAGCCAGGAGCTGACGAACAGCTGCATATTGGCGGAAGGGTGCTGGCTCAGCTTATCCAGCAGCTCGGTCACGTCGCCGACGTCGAAATGCCTGGTGATCATGGCGCGGCCGAAGCGTTGCGCCGCCGGGTCCTGGTGGTCGCACAGGTTTACCAGCAGCAGCGGCGTCCAGTCGTCGCGGGTGCAGGCCTCGGTAAAGAAGGCCGAGGCGAACTCGCGGCTGTCGTCGAAGCGGCTGTCGAAAATGCGCAGCGCCGCCTCCATCTGGCTGCGTACGCGCTGAGGAGCGGAACGATAAGCCTGGAAAGCCCATTGCCGCACGCTGGCCGTGGGGTTGCGCCCGAAAGCGGCCCAGGCCGCGACGTCAAACTGTTCGGGGCGGAAGCCGGGCAGCAGGCGCGCACCGAGCAGCTGGGCGCCTTTGCTGCGCGCAGCCAGCAGGCGCGCCAGCAAGGCGGTATCGGCCAGTTGTTCCTCATCCTTCAGGGGACCGGTGACCCAGGCCACCAGGTCGGCATGCATGCCTTCGCCGGTTTCGCTGCGGAACAGCGCGTCGAGCAGGCCGGCCAGCAGCGCCTGGCGGAAGCCGGCATCGGCGACGCTCAGGCGCTGGATGACCGGATCGACGCCGCGCCGTACGCTTGCCTCGGCGCTGGTGGCAAAGGCGATGATCAGCTCCGACTGCGCGCATAGCACCTGGTCCGGCAGCGTGCCGAACAGGCGTACCGCTGCGCCGCGCACTTCGGCATCTTCATCCTTCAGCAGCATGGCCAGCCTGGAGCCGGGCAGCATGCCGGTGGGCGCGGGATGCAAGATCAGCCATTGGCAGGCCAGGAGCCGCACCGCAGCCAGCGCGTGGCCAAGCAGTTGCAGCAGGCGTTCGTACGGTGCGCCTGCCGCGGCATCGCGCAGCGGATTCTCGATCAGCCAATGCAGGTCGGCTCCAATCGGCGGCACGGCGTTGCGCGCATCGTCGATGTCGGCGCAGTTGTCCAGCCAGTCAAGCAGTTGCATGACAATGGCCGGAGCCTGGCCTGGCAAGGTCGCAGCGACCTGGCACAACATGCGGCCCTGGCGGCGTACCGCCTCCAGCGGAGCGCAGGCGATGGTCGCGACCAGCAGCGGGTCGGCAGCGTAGTTCAGCGGGTCGCGCACGATGCAGTCCAGCGCGTATTGGGTCGCTTCCGGCAAGGTGCACTGGATCAGGAGCAGCAGCCACTCGGTTGGCGGAATGCCCGGTTCGAAGCGCTGGCGCGCCACCTGGAAGGCAAAGCGTGCCGTCGACAGGTAGGGGCTGCGCAACAGCTCGCGGATCACGTCCGGCTCCAGGGCGGCGCAGAAGGCCTTGTTGTCGGCCAGCGCGCGCGCCGCGAATTCGTGCACGCCGGCGCAGCGGCTTTGCTGCATCAGCGAGAGCAAGGCCTGCGGCTGCGCATCCCACAGCTCGGGGAAGGCTTCCTGGCGCCTGTCGTCGGGCTGGATCGGGTGCGGCTGGTACCAGCTCGTGCCCGGGCGGTTGCTAAGCCAATGGCCGCGCGCGCGCAGCATGCGGTTGAAGACCATCCAGTAGCTGTAGCTGTCGTAGAAACGGCCACCGCGGGCGCTTGCCTGGCCGGCGTCGCTGTCATCCATCGCAGCCAGGACCCCGAGCGCCATGCGGACGTAGGCCGCGTCGCCGTCCTCCGCAAGCCGGCGCAATGTGCGCCAGCCGCGGCGGCGCAGGTAGTCGCGCGTGCGCAGGCCGTAAGCCACTTTGCTGTCGGGACGCGAGGCTTCCTCCGCGTACTTGACGTAGGCGCGGCGCACATAAATCCACTGGCTGCTGCTGGTATGGGTATCGGTGTCAAAGCGCTGCTGGATCAGGCCCCACAGCTCGGCATCGCCGGCCATCTCGGCTGCCTTGTAGATATGGCGCACGGCGCGGAAAGTCCCGGCGCGCAGGCGCATCCGCTTCAGGTGGGTGCGCAGCAGGCGGCGCGCCATCGGCTGGCTGAGGGCCACCTGGTGCAACTGCTCCAGCCAGTCCGACTTCGACAGGCCTTGCCACTCGTCGTCGCCGGCGGCAATCGACAGAAATTTTTCTTCATCCTGCTGGTCCCAGGCGTTGCGCAGGACTGCCGGCCAGTCGGCCAGCAAGCGGGCCGCGTGCGCCTGCAGTGCGGCGCCGTCGGCCAGCATCAGCCAGGCTTGCAGGGCGATGCGGCGCACGGCATCGCTGCGGCCGCGCGCGTGCAGCTCCTGCATGGCGACGGCGGCTCCGGCATCGCCGCAGCGGCCGATCGCCCAGGCCAGGCAGTAATCCTGCATGACGTCGCCGCGCGCTATCAGGTCGACCATGGCGGGGACGGCGCCGCGCAGGCGGCGTTCGCCGATGCGCCAGATGACCCGGTTGCGGTGGTGCTGGTCCAGCTTTTTCCAGTTTCCCGCTTGCAGTTGCTGCAGCAGCGCGACGGCGGCAGGATCGGATGGCGTTTGCGCCGGGGCTGGAGCGGATACCGCGCTTTGCGGCAGGGCCGGTTCGGGCGCGGTTGCCGGGTCGACGAAACCTTGCGCAGCGCGTTCGATCAGCGCCAGCTCAAACAGGGTTTCGGCGGCTTGCCAGTCGACCGGCTGCGGAGTGCGCGTGCTTTCGCGCCACTCTTCGCCGGTGCGGCCCTGGCGCAGGTTGACCAGGTAGCGGCCAGGAGATCCTGCCACTGCGCCCGCCACTTCGCAGAGCTCAATCTCGCAATGGATGGTGGCGTCTTTTTGCCTGCGAACCAGGCTGCTTTTCCGAATCAGCTTCACTGTAGTGCGGGCCTTGACTTGAAATCCGGTTACTCAACAGGACGATGTTAGCCAATCTTGCAAGTGTTTGCAAATAAAGCAATTCCTACGCCGTCTTGAGCAGCGCTTCCAGCAGCGGTTCGCAGGCGGCAGCCAGCCGATCCAGGCTAGCTTCGCGCAAGGCGTTGGTATCGACGGTGTGTTGCGTTGCCAGGCCGGCCCAGTGCAGCAAGGCGCGGCCGGCTTGCGGGTGGTCGAACAGCCCGTGCAGGTAGGTGCCGAGCACCTGGGCGTCGGACGAGACGGCGCCTTCCGGCCGGCCGTCGATAAAGAAGGCTGGTTGCGCCATTGCGGGGCCGTGCGACACGCCCATGTGGATCTCGTAGCCGCTGACCGGCGCAGCGTTGAAGGCGCATTGGCCGGAGACTTGCGCCAGGCGTTTGTGGCGCGTGAGCTCCGTTCGCATGTCCAGCAAGCCCAGGCCGGTCTCGCTGCCGGCCCGGCCTTCCACGCCGTGCGGATCGTCCACCTGGGTGCCCAGCATCTGGAAGCCGCCGCAAATGCCGATCACCTTGCCGCCATAGCGCAGGTGGCGTGCGATCGCCTGCGGCCAGCCGCCTTCCTTCAGCGCGGCCAGGTCGTCGCGCGTGTTCTTGCTTCCCGGGAGGATGAGCAGGTCGGCAGGCGGGATTGCTTCGCCCTTGCGTACAAAGCGCAGGTCGACGCCGGGGTGGGCGCGCAGCGCATCGAAGTCGGTATGGTTGCTCATGCGCGGCAGGCTTGGCACCACCACGCGGAAGGCGCCGCGCTCGGCCTGCACGGCCTGCACCGCGTCTTCGGCATCCAGGTACAGGCCATGCAGGTAGGGCAGCACTGCCAGCACCGGCTTGCCGGTTTGTTGTTCCAGCCAGTCCAGGCCGGGCTCCAGCAGCTTGATGTCGCCGCGGAAGCGGTTGATGACGAAGCCGATGATGCGACGGCGTTCGCTCTCCGACAGGCAGGACAGGGTGCCCACAATGTGGGCGAACACGCCGCCGCGGTCGATGTCGGCGCACAGGATGACGGGGCAGTCGACGGCTTCCGCGAAGCCCATGTTGGCGATATCGCGGTCGCGCAGGTTGATTTCCGCCGGGCTGCCGGCGCCTTCCACCACCACGGTCTCATACTGTGCCGACAACCGCTGGTGGGATTCCAGGACGGCCGCCATGGCGACGGTCTTGTACTGGTGGTAGTCGCGCGCATTCATGTCGCCGCGCACCTTGCCGTGGATGATGACCTGGGCGCCGATATCGCTGCTTGGCTTGAGCAGCACGGGATTCATGTCGGTGTGCGACGGAATGCCGGCGGCAATCGCCTGCAGCGCCTGGGCGCGTCCGATTTCGCCGCCGTCGACGGTGACGGCGCTATTGAGCGCCATGTTCTGCGGCTTGAAGGGCGCGACGCGCACGCCGCGCTGTTTCAGCAGGCGGCACAGGGCCGCGACAATGGTGCTCTTGCCGGCGTCGGACGTGGTGCCCTGGACCATCAGGGTACGGTAAGGGAAGCTCATTTTGCAGGACGGTGCTTGCGCGCTTCTTCCAGCTTTTCGCACAGCACTGCGGTGCCGGCGATCATGCGCGGACCGGCGCGATTGAGCAGGCTGCCGTCGATCGTGAACAGGTTGTCCTGCCTGGTCGCCTTGAGCGTCTTGTAAGGGCGCCACAGGCCGACCCCGCCATAGTCCTTTTCCGCCGTGGCGAAGACTGCTTCGGGATCGGCTTGCAGCACGGCCTCCACGCTGACTACCGGCGCCGTGACCTTCTGGTCGGCGAAGATGTTCTGGCCGCCGCATGCTTTCAGTGCGTCGCTGACGATGTGTTCGCCGTTCAGTGTGTAGAGCGGCTTGTCCCATACCTGGTAGAAGGTGCGCACCGGCGGACGCGCCGCATATTGCGCGCGCAGGGCAGCCAGCTTCTGGCGCAGTTCCTTCGCTGCCGCGTTGGCGGCGGGCTCGGTGCCAAGCAGCCTGCCCATCTTTTCCAGGTTGTCGGCGATCTGGTCCAGTTTTTTCGGCTCGCTGTGGAACATCGGGATGCCGAGCTGGCGCAACTGGTCGATCTGGCGCTCGGAGGTGCCGTGGCGCCAGACCACCAGCAGGTCCGGCTTCATCGCCAGCAGGCGCTCCATGTCGACCTGGCGATTGTCGCCGACGCGGGGAATCTGCTTGGCGGCTTCGGGATAGTCGCTGTAGCTGACCGCACCCACGATTTTTTCGGCGCCGCCGGCTGCGAATAGCAGTTCCGTGACGTGCGGCGCCAGTGCGACGACGCGCTGCGCCGGCTTTTGCAGGGTGACCGGCTTGCCGTCATCGTCGTTGACGGTGATGGCGGCGTGCGCCTGCAGTTGGGCGGCGCACAGTGCGGAGATCAGCAGGTAACTTTTCATCGGTTCGTCCATTCGTTCAATGCCAGTTCAAGGCGCTGCCAGCCTGCCTCGTCGGGCGGCAGGCCGAGGCGGATGCCGCGCGCCGCTTCGCGGAACAGGCGTACCCAGATGCCGCGGCGCGCCATGTGGTCGTGGAATTCTTCGGCAAGCGGTTCAGGCCACCATTGGAACAGCGAGGTGCCGTTGCTGGCGATGCCGTGGCTGGCCAGCAGCGCGCGCAGCCGGGTGCCGGCAGCGTGCAGCTTTTCCTGCGCGGCGCCCTGCCATGCGCTGTCCTCCAGCGCGGCGCGCGCGACTTGCTGCGCCGGTCCGCTTACTGCCCAGGGGCCGAGCATGTCGGCCAGCGGCGCGAGGATGTCGTCGCGCGCCGCGACGAAGCCGAGGCGCAAGCCTGCCAGGCCGAAGAACTTGCCGACGGAGCGTAGCACGACCAGGCCAGCGGCCTGCGTGGCGTCGGCAAGGCTGTGGGCGCCATCGGTGTCGGCGAAGGCCTCGTCGACGACCAGCCAGCCGCCGCGAGTTGCCAGCGCTTCCGCCCACCGGAGCAGGGTTGCGCGCGGTACGAAGGCGCCGGTAGGGTTGTTCGGGTTGCAGACCACCACAACGTCGGCCGTGGCCACGGCGGCGTCAAGTTCGCTGTAAGGAACTGGGCTGGTGCGGTGGCCATGCTGCGACCAATGATGCAGGTGCTCGGCATAGCTTGGGCTGGCGACCACCACGCGCGATGGCGCGCGCAGGCGGGGCAGGGCCTGGATTGCCGCCTGTGTTCCCGCGACTGCCAGCATGCGCGGTGCGCGGTAGTAGCATTGCGCGGCATGCAGCAGGGCCGGGTCGTGCTCGGGCAGTCGATGCCAGGCGTCGGAGGCCAAGGCTGGCGCTGGATAGCCGCCCGGATTCAGGCCGGTCGACAAGTCCAGCCAGTCGTTGCGGCCGTAGCGTTGCGCTGCTTCGCGCAGCTTGCCGCCGTGTTCAAGCATGATGTACTCCATAGGCGATGGCGAGCATGACGGCAATCCATAGCCCGCTTGCGTTGCGCACCAGGCGCCAGGCGCGCGTAATGTCGGCGGCAGACGCTTCGGCGCCCTCGCCGAGCGGCGGGCGCTGTTCGGCCTGGCCGCCATAGCTTGCTGCCCCGCCCAGTTGCAGGCCGAGTGCGCCGGCTCCAGTGGACATGACCGGCCCCGCGTTGGGACTGCTCCAGGCGGGAGCCTGCTTGCGCCAGCAGGCCAGTGCGCGGCGCGTGCTTCCGGCACCGGGCGCCAGCAGGGCGTAGCTCATGGCGGTCAGGCGGGCCGGCAGATAGTTGAGCGCGTCGTCGATGCGGGCCGCGCTGCGGCCGAACAGGTTGAAACGTTCAGTGCGATAGCCCCACATGGCGTCGAGCGTGTTTGCGAGGCGGAACAGCAGGGCGCCGGGCCCGCCGGCGATGGCGAACCAGAACAGGGTGCCGAAGACGGCGTCATTGCCGTTCTCCAGCGTTGATTCGGTGGCGGCCTTGGCGAGTTCGGAAACGGTGGCCTGTTCGGTGTCGCGGCTGACGATGCGGGCGGTCAGGGCGCGGGCGGCCGGCAGGTCCTTGGATTGCAGGGCCCGGCCGATCGGGAGCATGTGGTCGCGCAGGCTGCGCAGGCCAAGGCAGAAGTACAGCAGGGTGGCGTGCAGGGCCGCCTGTGCTGCGGCGGGCAGCGGCTGTGCGAAGGTCCATGCTGCCAGCATGGTGAGAGGCACTACGGCGAGCGCCCAGGCAAGTGCGCCGAGTGCGAAGCGGGCAACGGGTGCAGCCGGGGCGGCGGCGCTGGAACGGTTCAGGCGCGCTTCGATTGCCTTGGCCAGGCGGCCGAAGCCGACCAGCGGATGCAGGCGCGAGACTTCGCCGAGGATGGCGTCGAGCAGCACGCCAGCCAGCAGTGCGGCAGCGAATGTGGTCCAGTCCAGGCCAGCCAGCAGCATCAGGCGCCTTTCAGCATCAGCGGCAGGCCCGCCGCGACAAAGACGACCCGGTCGCAGACGGCGGCAACCGACTGGTTCAGGCGGCCGGCTTCGTCGGCATAGCTGCGCGAGACGGCGCCCCAGGGCACGATGCCCATGCCGACTTCATTCGACACCAGCACGACCTCGCCGCGCTCGACCGCCAACTCGCCGAGCAGGGCCGCGCGCTGTTCGTGGAAGCACGCCGGAAGCTCGATCGTGCCGACTTCCGGGTATTGCGTGCCGTCGCTGAACATCAGATTGGACAGCCACAACGTCAGGCAATCGACCAGCACCAGGCGGTGCGCCGCCCGCCATTCGGCCAATGCGGCAGCAAGTGCGACCGGCTCTTCGACGGTGCGCCAGTGTTGGGGCCGCTGCGCGCGATGTTGGGCGATACGGGCCGACATTTCGGCATCGCCCGCTGCGGCTGTGGCAATGTAGACCACCTCCTTGCCGGAAGCCGCCGCAAGCTGCTCGGCGTGGACGCTCTTGCCGGAACGGGCGCCGCCAAAGACCAGTGTGCGTGTCATGCAGCGCTCCGCAAGAACAAGGCCGCCACCGCGGCGGGGTTGGACGGGAAATAGCCGTGGAAGTAGGACGCTTGCAGCGAACCCACGCGGTAAACGGCTTCGCCCGCGGCGCCGCTTGGATGCTTTTGCGTCGTCGCGGCGGCGGGCACCGAGGTCTCCAGGCGCGAGTAATGGAAGGTATGGCCGCGCAGCGGGCCCTGCGCGGTAGGCATCGCTTGCGCTCCCAGGCCTGCAAGGCGGGCCTGCATGGCGACCTTGCCGGGCAACAGGCCGGCCATCGGCCAGTCATTGCCTTCCTTGTCCTGCAGCGAGTCCGCGAGCGCCATCATGCCGCCACACTCGGCGACGATGGGCAGGCCGTCGGCATGCGCGGCGCGCAGCGATGCCTGCCAGCGCTGTCCGGTGGAGAGCGCTGGGGCGTGCAGTTCGGGATAGCCGCCAGGCAGGTAAACGGCCGTGGCTTCGCGCGGCACCGGCTCGTCGGCCAGCGGCGAAAAGTAGTCGAGCTGCGCGCCGAGTGCTTCCAGCGTCGACAGGTTGGCCGGGTAGAGGAACATGAAGGCCGCGTCGCGTGCGATGGCAATGCGGGAGCCTTCAAGAGGCCGTCCTGGCGCGCCGTTGCCGGCAGCGGCGTCTGCGCCAGCCGCAATGGACATGATTGGCAAGGCGTCCCAGGCCGCGAGATCGAGCGTCAGCTGGCCAGCCAGCGTGTCGAGCAATGCATCGAGGCCGGCGACTTCGTCCGGCAATACAAGACCCAGATGCCGCTCGGGCAGCGATGCGGCCTGCTTGGGCAGGGTGCCCAGCAGAGGGATGTCGCGCAGGGAGGCTGCGACCATGGCCGCATGTCCAGCGCTGGCGATGCGGTTCGCCACCACGCCAGCCATGGCCACCGGCCCATAATCGCGCAAGCCGTGCACCAACGCCCCGGCCGTTTGCGCCATGGCCCCGGCATCGATCACGGCCAATACCGGCAAGCCGAATTCGCGCGACAGGTCGGCGGCGGAAGGCGTGCCATCGTAAAGGCCCATTACACCTTCGACCAGGATCGCATCGGCCTGCTCCGCCGCCTCGGCCAGCAGGGCGCGGCAGCGTTCAGCGCCTACCATCCACAGGTCGAGCGATTCGACCGGCGAGCCGCAAGCGCGCGCCAGCACCATCGGGTCGATGAAATCCGGTCCGCACTTGAAGACCCGCACGCGGCGCCCGGCGCTTGCCAGCTTGCGCGCCAGCGCTGCCGTGACAGTGGTCTTGCCCTGGCCGGATGCGGCGGCGGCAATCAGGACGGCGCGGGCTACCATTCCGTGCCCGGCTGCGCTGCGATGCCGGCCTTGAACGCGTGCTTGACCACGGTCATTTCAGTGACGGTATCCGCGACGTCGATCAGTTCCTGCGGCGCGGCGCGGCCGGTAACCACCGCATGCTGCATCTCCGGACGATCCAGCAGGTCGGCAATCACGTCGTGCACGTCCAGGTAGCGGTACTTCAGGGCGATGTTCAGTTCATCCAGCACCACCATGCCGTAGGATGGATCGCGCAGGAAGGCGCGCGCCTGCTGCCAGGCCTGCTGCGCCTTTTCAATATCGCGCTCGCGGTTCTGCGTTTCCCAGGTATAGCCTTCGCCCATGGCGTGGAAGCTGCACTCTTCAGGGAAACGGCGCAGGAACTGTTCTTCGCCGGTCGACATGGCGCCCTTGATGAACTGCACCACGCCCACTTTCATGCCGTGCCCCATGGCACGCATCGCCATGCCGAAGCCGCTCGAGCTCTTGCCCTTGCCATTGCCGGTGTTGACGATCAGGACGCCGATGTTCTTGTCGGCTGCCGCGATCTTGGCGTCGATAATGGCCTTCTTGCGCGCCATGCGGTCGCGGTGGCGGTCGTTGATATCGCTCATTGGGGGCTCCCGGGAATGAAGATGGTGCGTTCGCCGTGGCGGACGGTTTCGATTGGATGGTCGAGGTATTCGCTGAGGACAGCGGGCTGCATCACTTCCTCGACCGGGCCCGCCAGCCAGCGCCCGTCGCCCATCAGCAGCAGTGCGTGGGAAGAGACGCTGTGCGCCAGCGTCAGGTCATGGCCAACCATCACCACGGTCTTGCGCTGCTCCCGGCAAAGCCTGGACAGCAGCGACATCACGCTGACCTGGTGCGCAAGGTCCAGCGCGTTGGCCGGTTCGTCGAGCAGCAGCAGCGGCGTATCCTGCGCCAGCATGGCGGCGATGGCCACGCGCTGGCGCTCACCGCCGGACAGCGTGCGCACGTCGCGTGCCGCCAGGTGGTCGACTTCCATTGCGGCCAGGGCGGCAATGGCGGCCTGGTGGTCGTCGCTGTTTTCCCAATACCGGTTGTCGTGGTAGGGATGGCGCGCCGACAGCACGGTTTCGATCACGGAGTACGAGAAGGCATCGCTGCGGGCCTGCGCCAGGAAGGCGCGCTTGAGCGCCAGTTCCTGCAGCGGCCATTCGCCAAGTGCGCGGCGGTCGATACTGACATGGCCGGCTTCCGGCTGGCGCAGTCCGGCCAGGGTGCGCAGCAGGGTGCTCTTGCCGGCGCCGTTGCGGCCGATCACGCTCCAGCATTCGCCGTCGCCGACCTGCCAGTCCAGCCTGTCGACCAGGGTGCGCTTGCCCATGGCAAGGCGTAGTTGATGGGTGCCGATCATCTTATTTCCTCAGCCGGTGCAGTTGGTACAGGAAGACCGGCGTGCCCACCAGCGCAGTGACCACGCCCGCAGGCAGTTGCTGCGGCGCGATGATGGTACGCGCCACAGTATCGGCCAGCACCAGGTAGGCGCCGCCGACCAGCGCGGCGCTTGGCACCAGCAGGCGATGGTCGGGGCCGAAGGCGAACCGGCAAGCGTGCGGCACGATCAGGCCGACGAAGCCGATGCTGCCCGCCGTTGTTACAGCACTGGCGGTCAGCAGGCCGGAACAGAAGAACAGGCCCTTGCGCAGCGCGCTCACGCGGATGCCCAGGGTGGCTGCCGCTTCCGCATGCAGCGCCATCACGTTCAGCGAACGTGCAGCGCGCAGGGCGAACGCCATCCCGCCGGCCAGCACAATCCACGGCAGCCAGCGGATCGGGGAACCGGACAGGTCGCCGATCAGCCAGAAAACCATGGTGCGCAGGCGGCTTTCCGGCGCAATCGACAGCATCAGGGTGACCAGGGCGATGCAGCCCGAAGACAGGATCACCCCGGTCAATAGCAGCAGGGCAGTGCCGCCTTCCGCGGCGGTGCCACCGCGCAGGTCGCGCCGCGCCAGGAAGTACAGCATCATCGATACCACGACCGCGCCGGCGAAGGAGGCGGCATCCACCATCCACGCCGCGCACATGAACAGCAATGCCGCCAGTGCGCCAACCGATGCGCCGGACGAAATGCCCAGCACATAAGGGTCGGCCAGCGGATTGCGCAGCAAGGCCTGCATCATCACGCCGGCCAGCGACAGGGAAGCGCCGGTGACAAACGCCGTCGCCGCGCGTTCGGCGCGCAGGCCTAGCAGGTGGCCAGGCAATGAGGTCGGTTGCCCGCTGATGAACTCCCGCAGCGCGCCAGGCATGTCGCCCAGCGGGATGCTGACCGAACCGATCATGCCGGCAGCAACCAGGCTGGCCAGCGATAACAGCACCAGCAGGATGATGACGGTGACGGCGCGCATGCGCAGGTTGGCGGAAAGTGGATGCATAGCGGGCAGCTTATCTCATTTATTTGTAGCTGAAGCGCAGGCCGGCATACACGGTGGAACCGGCGGTGGCGTAATTGCGCGCCAGTTCATAGTGTTTGCCGGCCACGTTGTTCCAGCGCAGGGTGGCAGTCCAGGAACGGTCGAATTCCCAGGCCGCATACAGGTTCAGCAAGCCGTAGCCGCCCAGGCGGTTGCGGTTGGCCGTATCGTCGAAACGGTAGCCGGAAAGCTGCCACTCGGCGCCGGTACTCAGGCTGCCCGCAGTATATTCCAGCGCTAGGTTGCCGTGGCGCTTGGCGCGGCGCACCAGCAGCTTGCCGCTGATGTCGTCCTGCGGGTTCTGCAGGTCGGCGCTCGCGGACAGCGTGAAATTGCTGCCCAGCTGCTGGCGTGCCGACAGGGAGATGCCTTCCAGCGTGGCCTGGTTGACGTTGTAGGCGCAGCCAAAGCGGAAGCCGGGCAGCGGACAAGGGGCGATGTTCACCAGCAGGTCGGTCAGCTTGTTGCGGTATGCCACGGCGCCCAGCGCTGTGCCGCCCTGTTCGAAGTGGACGCCTATTTCGCGGTTGCGGCCTTCTTCCGGGCGATTGGCCGGCAGGCCGTAGCCGGGGTAGTACAGCTCATTGAACGTCGGCGCGCGGAAGCTGGTGCCGTAGCTGGCGTTGACGCGCAGGCCCGGCGTGATGCGGTAGCCGTAGCCCAGCGAGCCGGTACTCTTCGAACCATACTGCGAGCTGTCGTCGTTGCGGGCGGCGGCGGCCAGCAGGTGGTCGCCGCGCTTCATGTTGTAGCTGGCGGCCCAGGAAGTGGTGCTGCGCTCACGCACCAGGGCGGCGGTGTTGGATTCGATTTCTTCCTTGCGGTGTTCGGCCAGCAGCTGCAGGCTGTCGGTGCCCAGCGCGATATCGTTCTGCCAACTGAACTGGGTCTGCTTGGTATCGATCTGGCTGGCGGTGGCGGCAAAGCTGCCGGACTTGTCGCGCGATTGCGCGGCTTGCGTCGTCATCTGCCAGGCGTCGCTCAGGCGGTTGCGCGAGTAAAGCGCGGCGGTGTCGAGCTTCTGCGTGCTCCAGGCGCGCACCTTGGTGCCGCTATCGTAATCCGCTTCCTGGTCGCTATGCAGGAACTGCACGCCCAGCTCGTGGCCGGGCGCGACCTGCCAGGCCAGTTGGCCGTTGGCGTGCTTGCGGTCGTAGCCGTCGTCATCGCTGTTGTAGCTGGAGCTGGCCGGCAGTGTGGCGGAGAAGCCGCCGGAGCGTTCCTTGCCCGCGCTGAGGGCATAGTTGAAGGCGCCGGCGCTGCCGGCAATGCCTGCGGTGCCGGATCGGGTGCCGTAAGTGCCTGCCAATACGCCGGCATCGATCGCCGGGCTGCCGTGGCCATTCTTCGTGAAGATCTGCACCACGCCGCCGATGGCATCGGCGCCGTACAGGGTGCTCAACGGGCCGTACACGACTTCGATATGGTCGACGGCGGACAGCGGAATGGCATTCCAGGCGGCCGCGCCGCTGCTGGCGGAGCCGATGCGTACGCCGTCGATCAGGACGATGACCTGGTTGCCGTTGGAGCCGCGCAGGAACACGCTGGCATTGGTGCCCGGTCCGCCGTTGCGGCTCACTTCGATGCCGCGCTGGCGCTGCAGCAGTTCGGTGATGGAGCCGGCGCCGCTGCGCGCGATTTCCTCTGGGCCGATGCTGAGCGTGTCGCTGATGATGTCGCGTGCTGCTTGCGGCGTGCGGGTGGCGGTGATCAGCACGGAATTCAGTACGGCAGCCTGGGTTTGTGCTTCGACGGCAGGTGCGGCAACGGCCAGTGCCAGCGACGCGATGGCCGCTTGCCGGGTAAGGGGAAAGGACATGACAACTTTCGTAACGAGCCGCCGGCCCACGTCCCCGTAAGCCGGCATGAACAGGAACGGGCGCAGGGCGCGTTCCCACCTGGTCTGGCCGGTATCCGGGCTGGCAAGTCTGGCGGCCTGGCCTTCCCATGCTTGCGCACAGTGGCCGGGAGGTCGCTGCCGCACATTGAAGGCGGCACTTGCTTACCGTTGCGGGGGCAGCACACGTTGGCTGTCAGGGACAGCGCCGTGTTTCCCGTTTAACTGCATTCGAGAATTCGATTGCGGGCACCAAAACCCCGCCATTATACGGACTTGGCTGGCCAGGACAAGCGAAGGATCCCGCAATACTTGATGTGGTTTGGCCTGGCGGCCGCCTGCTGCAAGGGCTCACCGGCGGCGATGGCCGCCATCAGGCGCATGGTGCCGGCGTGGCAGACGACAATGGCGTCGTGCTGCAACTCATCGAGGAAGGACTGCACGCGGCGCGCCACCTCGCGCACGGTTTCTCCGCCGCCAGGGCGGTAATCGAGCAGGTCGGCGGCCCAGGCATCGACCTCGGCGCGCGCGACGTCGGGCCAGCTGCGCAGCTCCCAGGCGCCGAAATCCATTTCCACCAGGCGCGGGTCGGACGTGAAGGCGCCCAGCAGGGAGGCCAGGGCCGTGCAGCGCCGCAGGGGGCTGGAGTACAGGCGGTAGCCGCGGGCGAGGGCGCTGGCCAGTTGCGGCGCCAGGGCGGCGTGGCCGGCGGCCAGGGCGTCCGCTGCTGCCGGAATGTCGCTGCTGCCGTAGCACAGGCCGGGCGCGACATCGGGCTGCGGATGGCGGACGAGGATCAGTTCCACATGCAAGCCAGTGCCGCGACGTAGAACACGGCTTCGGTCAATTGCTGGACAGCGCCAAGGCAGTCGCCGGTATAGCCGCCCAGGCGTTGCCGGAACTTGCGCGCCAGGCAGAGCGTCGCCAGCAGCATGCCGGCCAGGCCGGCGCCCAATGCAGCCGGCGGCAGCCAGCCCACGACCAGCGCGCCCGCCGCGGGCAGCGCGGCCGTCAGCGTCGCGATGGCGAACTCGCCGCCGCGCATTTCCTGCGCCAGCGGCTTGGCCTTGCCCTCCGCGCGCGCATACTCCATGCGCCAGATCAGCGAACAGGCCATGAGGCGCGACAGCGGATGGGCCGCCAGCAGGGCGCCAAGCACCGCCAGCTTCGGCATGCTGGCCAGCGCCGCCACCTTGGTTGCCAGCATCAGGCCGATGCCGATGGCTCCATACGCGCCGATGCGCGAATCCTTCATGATCTCCAGCACGCGCTCGCGCGTGTGACCGCCGCCCAGGCCATCGCAGCTATCGGCAAAACCGTCCTCGTGGAAGGCTCCGGTGGCATAGATGCCGGCGGCCGTGGAAAGCAGCACGGCAAGCAGCGGCGGCAGCACCAGCGCCGCCGCCGCGTACACTCCGCCCGCAATCGCCGCCACCACCAGTCCCACGGCAGGGAAGTAGCGCGAGGCATGGTGCAGCCAGGCCGGCTCGAAACCGACCCAGCGAGGAATAGGCAGGCGCGTGAAGAATTGCAGTGCGATGAAGAACAGGCGCAACTGCTGCATGGGCGCTTACTCGGACTTCTCGCTGACCTGGGCCGACTCGAAAGTCGCCATCTGGTTCAGGAAGTTGACGGCGGCATGCAGCAGCGGCACGGCCAGCGCGGCGCCTGTGCCTTCGCCCAGGCGCAAACCGAGGTTCAGCAGCGGGCGGCCGCCAAGGAAGTCCAGCATGCGCTTGTGGCCATTCTCGTCGGAGCAATGCGAGAACACGCAGTAATCCAGCACCGCCGGCTGCACGCGCGACGCGACCAGCAGGGCGCTGGTGACGATAAAGCCGTCAACCAGCAGCACCATGCGCCGTTCGGCTGCCTTCAGCATGGCGCCGACCATCATCGCAATTTCCAGGCCGCCGAAAGCAGCCAGCGCCTGCAGCCCGCCCTGCGCATCGGCGTGCAGGGCCATGGCGGCTTCGATCACGTGCTGCTTGTGCAGCACGCCTTCCGGCGCCAGGCCGGTGCCGGCACCAACGCAATCGGCGACCGGAATGCCGGTCAGGCGATGCATCAGCGCGGCGGCGGCGGTGGTATTGCCGATCCCCATTTCGCCGAAGCCCAGCACATTGCCCGGCAGCTCGGCCACCAGGTCCATGCCGCACTCGATCGCCTCCATGCACTGCTGCACCGACATGGCCGGCTGTTGCGCAAAATTGGCGGTGCCTGGGGCGATCTTGCGGTTAACCAGGCCTTCGCGCGTCCCGAAATCATGCTTGACGCCCGCATCCACCACTTTCAGCGCGCAGCCGTTCTGGCGCGCGAAGACATTGATGGCGGCGCCGCCGGCCAGGAAGTTCTCCACCATCTGCCAGGTCACATCCTGCGGGAAGGCGGAAATCCCTTCCGCCACCACCCCATGGTCGCCCGCGAACACCAGGATGGCAGGCTCGCTCAGTTGCGGGCTGGTGGTCTGCTGGATCATGCCGACCTTGTGTGCCAGCGCCTCCAGCGCTCCCAGGCTGCCCAGTGGCTTGGTCTTGTTGTTGATGGCGCTATCCAGCCGGGCCGCGAGCGCTTCGTCTTTGAGTGGGGTGATGTGTGGGATGGTCATCGCGGAATTATAATGCCCGTATGCGCATACTTATCATTGAAGACAATAAGGATATTGTCGCCAACCTGTACGGCTTCCTCGAGCCCAAGGGCTACGTACTGGATACGGCAGCCAATGGTTACGGTGGGCTGGCGCTGGCAACCGAGCATGAATACGACGCCGTGGTGCTGGACGTGATGTTGCCCGGCCTGAACGGCATGGAGCTGTGCCGCAAGCTGCGCGGCGAGCTCGGAAAGGCCACGCCGGTGTTGATGCTGACCGCGCGCGACACGCTGGAAGACAAGGTCGCAGGCTTCGAGAGCGGCGCCGACGACTACCTGGTCAAGCCTTTTTCACTGGTGGAGCTGGAAATCCGGCTGCGCGCCCTGGTGCGGCGCGCCCGCGGCGTGCAGGCAGCGGCGCCGGTGCTGCAGTTCGGCGACCTGACTTTCGATACTGTCAATTACGAGGTGCGCCGCGCCGGACGCCCGTTGGGGCTGACCCGCACCGGCTATACCATCCTCAAAAGCCTGATGAAGGAAGCACCGCGCGTCGTTACGCGGGATGCGCTGGAACATGAGGTGTGGGGCGACGAGCGTCCCGACAGCGACGCGTTGCGCACCCACATCCATGCGCTGCGCCAGGCGCTGGACAAACCTTATCCTTTTGCCATGCTGCGCACGATCCCGGGCATCGGCTACAAGCTGGTGAACGCAGATGAAGAAAACTGATTCGCTGCGCCGACGCATCGTCGGCGCCTACATGACCTTCGCGGTCGCAGTCTCCGCCGTGTTTGCCGTTATTGCCGCCCTGGCAGTGGAAGGCATCGAGGAAAAACTGGTCGACGAGCGCCTGGAAGAAGTGGCGTTATGGGCCGCCCCGCGCCATACCGGCGGCATGCCGGTGCAGATGCCGGCCGGCCTGACCTTCCACCACGGCGCCGACATCCCGCGCTCGCTGCGCGGGCTGCCGCATGGCGTGCGCGAGATCACAGTCGATGGAACCGACCTGCACGTGCTGGCCGGGAACGATGGCCATGGGGAATTCGTCGTGGTGGATCACGATAGCGAATATGAAACGATCGAGATCGTGGTCTATTCGATGTTCGCTGCAGGCTTCCTCACTTTTGTCATCTGTTCGCTGGTGCTGGCGCGCTTCCTCGCCAACCGTATTGTCACGCCGATGACGCTGCTCTCGCAGGCGGTCGAACAGCGCCAGGAAGAATTGCCCTGCCTTGAGCGCAACGACGAACTGGGCGTGCTGGCGCGCGCCTTTGCCGGCCGCACCGGAGAGCTCAAGCAATTCCTTGACCGTGAACGCTTCTTCACCGGGGACGTAAGCCACGAATTGCGCACGCCCCTGACCGTGATCAGCGGCGCGGCGGAAGTGCTGATCGCGCGTACCGAGGGCGAGCCTGGCTTGCAAGCGCCGGCCGAACGGATCTACCGCGCCGCGCGCGAAGCCAGCGACGTGGCCAGCGTGCTGCTTCGCCTGGCCCGTTCGCCGCAAGGCCTGGAAGCGCCGCCGCAGTCGGTTGCCGAGCTGGCGGAATACGAAGCCACGCGTTGCCAGCCCCTGGTGGCCGGCAAGCCGGTCACCTTGCGCTATCTGGATGGAGCCGACTTCACCGTCCACGGCTCGCGCGAGCTGCTGCAGGCCGCGATCGGAAACCTGCTGCGCAACGCATGCGCCTACACGGAGCGGGGCGAAGTCGTGCTGCGCCTGGAGCAGCGTTCGATCGTGGTGGAAGACACCGGGCCAGGCCTGCCTGCGGCAGCGCTGGCGCGCCTGCGCGGCGAATCGGGCCCGGAAGGCGATGGCGCCTCGTCCGGCACCGGCCTCGGCCTGGGGCTGGTGCAGCGCATCTGTGTGTATCTTGGCGCCGAGTTGCATGTCCAGCAACGCGAGGGCGGCGGTACCCGTTTCTCCATCGGCTTCCCAGCTGATTTAACGCAATCTTAACGCCGCCTTGACGTAGCCTTTACCTACTGCAAGCTATCGTGCGAGGATGAAATTTCCTCGCATTCATTCCGCCTTTCTTCCACTTGCCACAGCTTCCTTCCTGGTCCTGATCTATAACATCAGCTTCTGGAAGGGCTTCGTGTCGGCTACGGGCGGGTTCCAGCTCGCCAACCTGCTGGTCTATCTTGGATCCGCGCTGCTGCTGGTGCTGGTGTTCAACGGGGTGCTGGCGCTGGTGAATTTCCGCGGCCTGTTCAAGCCTGTTGTGATCGCGCTATTGCTGCTGTCCTCATTGACGGCCTATTTCATGTCCCAGTACGGCATCGTGGTCGATGCCTCCATGGTGCAGAACGTGGTGGAAACCGATGTGCGCGAGGCCGGCGAGCTGTTTAGCTGGAAACTGGTGCAATCGGTGCTGCTGCTGGGCGTGATCCCGTCGTGGCTGATCTGGCGGCTGCCGGTGCGCTATGGTTCCCTGCGTCGCGAGGTGCTGGTCAATACTGGGCTGGTGGCCGGTTCGCTGCTGCTTGCTGCCGGCTTGTTGATCGTGCTGTTCAAAACCCTGGCGCCGGCCATTCGCGAACACCGCGAACTGCGCTTCATGCTGACGCCTACCAATGTGTTCCAGGCTACGAATAGCTACCTCAAACGCAAATGGGCGACGGCGACCGTGATCGCGCCCCTCGGCACGGATGCCGCCAGGGGCAGCTTGTGGGCCGCGGCGGGCACCAGCCAGCGTACGGTGACCATCATCGTGGTCGGCGAGACTGCGCGCGCCATGAATTTTTCCTTGAACGGCTATGGGCGCGAAACCAACCCGCGCCTGGCGCAAGTGCAGTCGCTGGTCAACTTCACTAATGTGAGCTCGTGCGGTACTGCCACGGCGGTCTCGGTCCCCTGTGTGTTTTCCGACCTCACGCGCGAGGATTATTCGGAAGACAAGGCGCGCAGCAAGGAAGGCCTGCTGGACGTGCTGCAGCACGCCGGGCTCGAGGTGATCTGGCGCGACAATAATTCTGGTTGCAAGGGAGTGTGCGACCGTGTGCGCTTTGAAGACATGTCCAAGCCTGTCGCCGGCAATGCGCTGTGCAATGCCGAAGAGTGCTACGACGAACACCTGCTCGAAGGACTGCCGGAGCTGATCCGCGACGCCAGGAGGGACCTGGTCATCGTGCTGCACCAGAAGGGTAGCCATGGCCCTGCGTACTGGAAGCGCTACCCGCCCGAATTCAAGAAGTTCGGCCCGGTATGCCAGACCAATGAACTGGAGCAGTGCACACGCGAACAAATCACGGCAGCCTACGACAACACCATCCTGTACACCGATTACTTCCTCGACAAGACCATCAAGGTGCTGAAAGAGTCGGGGGTACCGGCTTCCATGCTGTATTTCTCCGACCATGGCGAATCGCTGGGTGAGAAGAATATGTACCTGCATGGTGCTCCGTACATCTTTTCGCCGGAGGAACAGCGCAAGGTGCCGATGATGCTGTGGCTGTCGGACGGTTTCAGCCAGCGCTTCCACCTTGACCGCAACTGCCTGGCCGCGCGCAGCATCCAGCCGTTCTCGCACGATAACGTATTCCATTCCACGCTCGGCATGCTGAATGTGAATACCGCTGTTTACAACCCCAAGTTAGACATGTTCCATGCGTGTATCAATGATGCTTAAGAAATCCTGGGGATTGCTGGCGCTGGCCGCGTCGGCCGTCCTGATCCTGCTGCTCGGCCAGTTCACGGACGTTGACTTGCGCCTGGCAGACCTGGTGTACGACCGCGCGCGTGGCGTCTTCCCTTTGCAGCACACCTGGTTTACCGAGCAATTCAACCATGTCATCCTCAAGGCCCTGCTGTCATGCATGGCCGGCGGCGCCGTGGTGCTGGCACTGTGGGACATCTGGCGTCCGCAGCTGCATTGGGTTCCTGCACAGCGCCTGGGCGTAAGGGTTCTAGGCATGTCGGCCATCAGTGTACCGGTCGTGGTGAGCCTGCTGAAGCGGGCCAGCACCTCGCATTGCCCGTGGGACCTGGAACGCTATGGCGGCCACGCGCCTTATATCCGCTTGCTCGAACTGATGCCGGCCGGTGTCGAAGCGGGCCACTGCCTGCCGGGCGGGCACGCGTCCAGCGCCTTGTGGCTGATTGCATTGTCGGCCTTCTGGTGGCCGGATCAGCCGCGCAAGGCCTTTGTCGTCGGCGCCTTGACGATGGCGTTTGCATTAGGGGTCGGCTTTGTGCAGCAACTGCGCGGTGCCCACTTCCTTACGCATACATTGTGGTCGGCCTGGATCGCTTGCGCAGTCGTGATGGCGAACTATTTACTTGCAAAACACCAGGCGTTTGGTTATAGTTCTGTCCCTCGCAACGCAGCACTGACAAATCAGTAAAGCGAAACGAGAAAAAGAAGGGGTTGACGAGTTGCACGCTGTACCGCATAATCTCGCTTCTCTGCTGCTGACGAACACAACGCTTCGTCGACAAAACAAGGCAGCGATCTTTAAAAATCAACAGTCGATAAGTGTGGGCGTTTGACGATATGCCCGGACCTTCGGGTCCGATGCTCAAAATATACGTTATAACGCTCGCACAAAATAAACGTAAATCTCGAAAGAGATTTCGTCAGTATTTTGAGTGAGTGACCTGCCGCAGAAATGCGGCAAAAACAGAGATTGAACTGAAGAGTTTGATCCTGGCTCAGATTGAACGCTGGCGGCATGCTTTACACATGCAAGTCGAACGGCAGCGCGGGCTTCGGCCTGGCGGCGAGTGGCGAACGGGTGAGTAATATATCGGAACGTACCCAAGAGTGGGGGATAACGTAGCGAAAGTTACGCTAATACCGCATACGATCTAAGGATGAAAGCAGGGGACCGCAAGGCCTTGTGCTCCTGGAGCGGCCGATATCTGATTAGCTAGTTGGTGAGGTAAAGGCTCACCAAGGCAACGATCAGTAGCTGGTCTGAGAGGACGACCAGCCACACTGGAACTGAGACACGGTCCAGACTCCTACGGGAGGCAGCAGTGGGGAATTTTGGACAATGGGGGCAACCCTGATCCAGCAATGCCGCGTGAGTGAAGAAGGCCTTCGGGTTGTAAAGCTCTTTTGTCAGGGAAGAAAAGGTCGTGGCTAATATCCACGACTGCTGACGGTACCTGAAGAATAAGCACCGGCTAACTACGTGCCAGCAGCCGCGGTAATACGTAGGGTGCAAGCGTTAATCGGAATTACTGGGCGTAAAGCGTGCGCAGGCGGTTTCGTAAGTCTGTCGTGAAATCCCCGGGCTTAACCTGGGAATGGCGATGGAGACTGCGAGGCTAGAGTTTGGCAGAGGGGGGTAGAATTCCACGTGTAGCAGTGAAATGCGTAGAGATGTGGAGGAACACCGATGGCGAAGGCAGCCCCCTGGGTCAAAACTGACGCTCATGCACGAAAGCGTGGGGAGCAAACAGGATTAGATACCCTGGTAGTCCACGCCCTAAACGATGTCTACTAGTTGTTGGGTCTTAATTGACTTAGTAACGCAGCTAACGCGTGAAGTAGACCGCCTGGGGAGTACGGTCGCAAGATTAAAACTCAAAGGAATTGACGGGGACCCGCACAAGCGGTGGATGATGTGGATTAATTCGATGCAACGCGAAAAACCTTACCTACCCTTGACATGGCAGGAATCCTGGAGAGATCCGGGAGTGCTCGAAAGAGAACCTGCACACAGGTGCTGCATGGCTGTCGTCAGCTCGTGTCGTGAGATGTTGGGTTAAGTCCCGCAACGAGCGCAACCCTTGTCATTAGTTGCTACGCAAGAGCACTCTAATGAGACTGCCGGTGACAAACCGGAGGAAGGTGGGGATGACGTCAAGTCCTCATGGCCCTTATGGGTAGGGCTTCACACGTCATACAATGGTACATACAGAGGGCCGCCAACCCGCGAGGGGGAGCTAATCCCAGAAAGTGTATCGTAGTCCGGATTGTAGTCTGCAACTCGACTACATGAAGTTGGAATCGCTAGTAATCGCGGATCAGCATGTCGCGGTGAATACGTTCCCGGGTCTTGTACACACCGCCCGTCACACCATGGGAGCGGGTTTTACCAGAAGTAGGTAGCTTAACCGTAAGGAGGGCGCTTACCACGGTAGGATTCGTGACTGGGGTGAAGTCGTAACAAGGTAGCCGTATCGGAAGGTGCGGCTGGATCACCTCCTTTCTAGAGTCGGCATCAGACTCAAACGTTCACACTTATCGACTGTTGTAATACGAAGAACAGCAATGTTGGGGCTGTAGCTCAGCTGGTTAGAGCACCGTGTTGATAACGCGGGGGTCGTTGGTTCGAGCCCAACCAGCCCTACCAAACCAATGGGGGATTAGCTCAGCTGGGAGAGCACCTGCTTTGCAAGCAGGGGGTCGTCGGTTCGATCCCGTCATCCTCCACCAAGTTTTCAAACGTAAGCGTAGCCGCTTAGGTTTGAACGCTTAAATGTTCATCGTTCTTTAACAATCTGGAAGAAGTAAAAGTTTTATTAAGCGATATCGAAAGATATTACTTAGGGTAGTAGTAAAACTCATCAAACACAGTAGTAAGTGCTTGAACCTGTAGCCGTCAAGGTTATAGGGACAAGTGAATAAGTGCACATGGCGGATGCCTTGGCGATTACAGGCGATGAAGGACGTAGAAGTCTGCGATAAGCTTCGGGGAGCTGACAAACAAGCTTTGATCCGAAGATTTCCGAATGGGGAAACCCGGCCTTATAGGTCATCACTCACTGAATACATAGGTGTGTGAAGCGAACGCGGCGAACTGAAACATCTAAGTAGCTGCAGGAAAAGAAATCAACCGAGATTCCCAAAGTAGTGGCGAGCGAAATGGGAAGAGCCTGTACGTGATAGTCGTTTGGATAATGGAACAGATTGGAAACTCTGGCCATAGCGGGTGATAGCCCCGTACATGAAATCCAAGCGGTGGTACTAAGCGTACGACAAGTAGGGCGGGACACGAGAAATCCTGTCTGAACATGGGGGGACCATCCTCCAAGGCTAAATACTCGTAATCGACCGATAGTGAACCAGTACCGTGAGGGAAAGGCGAAAAGAACCCCGGGAGGGGAGTGAAATAGATCCTGAAACCGTGTGCATACAAACAGTCGGAGCCTCGTAAGGGGTGACGGCGTACCTTTTGTATAATGGGTCAGCGACTTACATTCAGTGGCGAGGTTAACCAGATAGGGGAGCCGTAGAGAAATCGAGTCCGAACAGGGCGCCAGTCGCTGGGTGTAGACCCGAAACCAAGTGATCTATCCATGGCCAGGTTGAAGGTGCGGTAACACGCACTGGAGGACCGAACCCACTAATGTTGAAAAATTAGGGGATGAGCTGTGGATAGGGGTGAAAGGCTAAACAAACTTGGAAATAGCTGGTTCTCTCCGAAAACTATTTAGGTAGTGCCTCAAGTATCACCGACGGGGGTAGAGCACTGTTATGGCTAGGGGGTCATCGCGACTTACCAAACCATTGCAAACTCCGAATACCGTTGAGTGCGAGCTTGGGAGACAGACATCGGGTGCTAACGTCCGGTGTCAAGAGGGAAACAACCCAGACCGCCAGCTAAGGTCCCAAAGATTGGCTAAGTGGAAAACGAAGTGGGAAGGCTAAAACAGTCAGGATGTTGGCTTAGAAGCAGCCATCATTTAAAGAAAGCGTAATAGCTCACTGATCGAGTCGTCCTGCGCGGAAGATGTAACGGGGCTAAGCCAGTCACCGAAGCTGCGGATATCCGCAAGGATATGGTAGGAGAGCGTTCTGTAAGCCTGCGAAGGTGTCTTGTAAAGGATGCTGGAGGTATCAGAAGTGCGAATGCTGACATGAGTAGCGATAATGCGGGTGAAAAGCCCGCACGCCGTAAGCCCAAGGTTTCCTGTTCAACGTTCATCGGAGCAGGGTGAGTCGGCCCCTAAGGCGAGGCAGAGATGCGTAGCTGATGGGAAGCAGGTTAATATTCCTGCACCGTCGTATGATGCGATGGGGGGACGGATCGCGGAAGGTTGTCTGCCTGTTGGAATAGGCAGTTCCTGGTTCATAGAAGGCGCTTAGGCAAATCCGGGCGCGTAATTCAAGGGACTGGGACGAGCGAGCTTGCTCGCGAAGCAATCGGAAGTGGTTCCAAGAAAAGCCTCTAAGCTTCAGTCATACGAGACCGTACCGCAAACCGACACAGGTGGGCGAGATGAGTATTCTAAGGCGCTTGAGAGAACTCGGGAGAAGGAACTCGGCAAATTGGTACCGTAACTTCGGGATAAGGTACGCCTCGGTAGCTTGACCACTTTACTGTGGAAGGGCGAAAAGGTTGCAATAAACTGGTGGCTGCGACTGTTTAATAAAAACACAGCACTCTGCAAACACGAAAGTGGACGTATAGGGTGTGACGCCTGCCCGGTGCTGGAAGATTAAATGATGGGGTGCAAGCTCTTGATTGAAGTCCCAGTAAACGGCGGCCGTAACTATAACGGTCCTAAGGTAGCGAAATTCCTTGTCGGGTAAGTTCCGACCTGCACGAATGGCGTAACGATGGCCACACTGTCTCCTCCCGAGACTCAGCGAAGTTGAAGTGTTTGTGATGATGCAATCTACCCGCGGCTAGACGGAAAGACCCCATGAACCTTTACTGTAGCTTTGCATTGGACTTTGAACCAATCTGTGTAGGATAGGTGGGAGGCTTTGAAGTAGGGACGCCAGTTCCTATGGAGCCATCCTTGAAATACCACCCTGGTTTGTTTGAGGTTCTAACCTTGGTCCGTAATCCGGATCGGGGACAGTGCATGGTAGGCAGTTTGACTGGGGCGGTCTCCTCCCAAACGGTAACGGAGGAGTTCGAAGGTACGCTAGGTACGGTCGGACATCGTGCTAATAGTGCAATGGCATAAGCGTGCTTAACTGCGAGACCGACAAGTCGAGCAGGTACGAAAGTAGGACATAGTGATCCGGTGGTTCTGTATGGAAGGGCCATCGCTCAACGGATAAAAGGTACTCTGGGGATAACAGGCTGATTCCTCCCAAGAGTTCATATCGACGGGGGAGTTTGGCACCTCGATGTCGGCTCATCACATCCTGGGGCTGTAGCCGGTCCCAAGGGTATGGCTGTTCGCCATTTAAAGTGGTACGTGAGCTGGGTTTAAAACGTCGTGAGACAGTTTGGTCCCTATCTGCCGTGGGCGTTGGAAATTTGAAGGGGGCTGCTCCTAGTACGAGAGGACCGGAGTGGACGAACCTCTGGTGTACCGGTTGTCACGCCAGTGGCATTGCCGGGTAGCTAAGTTCGGAAGAGATAACCGCTGAAAGCATCTAAGCGGGAAACTTGCCTTAAGATGAGATTTCCCGGAGCCTTGAGCTCCTTGAAGGGTCGTTCGAGACCAGGACGTTGATAGGTCAGGTGTGGAAGTGCAGTAATGCATTAAGCTAACTGATACTAATTGCCCGTACGGCTTGTCCCTATAACCTTGACGGTTATGTAGCACTTACAGTGTTTGAGAACACTACCCCACTTTACTTCTTCCCGGATTGTTGACAAGTCATGCCTGATGACCATAGCAAGTCGGTCCCACCCCTTCCCATCCCGAACAGGACCGTGAAACGACTCTGCGCCGATGATAGTGCTGCAACCAGTGTGAAAGTAGGTTATCGTCAGGCTCTTATTAGAAGAGGCCCGCTAAGCATAAGCTAGCGGGCCTTTTTGCTTTCGAAAGTTGTATCCGAGACAAGCAACAAAAATATGTCTCAATTTGTAGAAATTTTGACTCAGCCTCCAGGCCCCGATAGTGTTAGATTCCCATCAACACCCTACCTCATCGGGACATTTGGAGACAAAAATGGAATTTCGCAAAAGCCTGATCGCAGCCGCGATCGCCATGGTTGCTGCACAAGCCAGCGCCGCCCCAAGCATGATGGCCAGCCCTGTTGCCTTCTCCGCCCAGGAGAAAGCACGCCTGGTCTCCACCCTGAACGGTGAGCGGGGCAAATATGGCCTGGATGCCGATCACGGCTACGCCATCGCCAGCCAGCACCCTGGCGAGCAGGGCAGGGCAATCAGCCGCATCAACCACACCTACAAGGGCGTGCGCATCTTTGAATCCGAAACCGTTGTGGTCACCGACCAGGGCGGCAATATCGTCAGCGAATCGGTCGGCGAACGCCGCCAGGGCCTGTCGGGTAAGCGTTTCGATGTAAAGCCTTCCATCAGCAGTAAAGCCGCGATCGCCAAGGCCAGCCGCAGCGTGTCGGCCTTCGGCGCGGAGATCGATCCGCCATCCGCCGAGCTGGTTATTTTCCCGCTGATGAAGACCGTGCGCGCCCCAGGCGCCGAGAACAAGGCTGAGGCTGACCTGAACGCGGTTGACGTGCAGGACGTCGTTGCCGGCTATGAGCTGGCCTATATTGTGAAGACCCGCAAGCACGGCGCCTTCCATGACACCGTCGTCAGCGCACGCGATGGCCGTATCCTCGATCAGTGGAGCGCAATGCAGAACGTGGTCGGCACCGGTCACAGTCAGTACAACGGCGACGTGCCGATCAACACCACCCTGTCCGGCGGCGTGTACAAGATGATCGACGGCAGCCGCGGCACCGGCGGTACCTTCGGCGCCATGGCGATCACCAACGCCAATCACGGCACCAGCGCCGGCGCGGTGTACACCAACGCCACCAATATCTGGGGCGACGGCAAGCAGTACATTTCCGGCGGCAGCACCACCAACGCCAACGGCCAGACCGCTGCGGTGAATGCACTGTGGGGCCTGATGAATACCTACGACATGCACAAGAATGTGCTGAACTGGTCTTCGCTCGACGGTAACAATACCGCGACCTATATCGCGGTGCACGTCAACACCGCCTACGACAACGCCTACTACTCCGACAGCTGCAAGTGCATGTTCATCGGCGACGGCGGATCCTATTTCAATAACCTGGGTTCGATCGACGTGATCGGCCACGAAATGGGCCACGGCATCACCGCCGCCACCTCCAACCTGACCTACCGCGGCGAATCCGGCGGCTTGAACGAGTCCTCGTCCGACATTTCGGGCGAAGCGGTGGAAGCCTACGCCCGCGCCGGCGGCACCGGTACTTCGCTGCCTGTCCCATCGGGCAACGACTGGGTGATGGGCAAGGAAATTTCCAAGAACGGCCAGCCGCTGCGCTGGCTGTACAAGCCAAGCAAGGATGGCAAGTCGCCTGATGCGTGGAAGTCCACCATCAAGCGCCTGGATGTGCACTACAGCAGCGGCCCGAACAACCGCATGTTCTACTTCCTGGCCATGGGTTCGAGCTCCAATTCGAGCAGCGACTACTACTCCCAATACCTGACCCAGCAGCCTAAGAACATGACCGGTATCGGCATCGACAAGGCTTACCGCATTTGGTTCCGCGCGAACACCACCAAGTTCACGTCGTCGACCAACTACGCGGACGCTCGTTTGAAAGTGCTGGCAGCAGCGCAGGAACTATACGGCGCCAATAGCGCCGAAGCGAAAGCAGTCCAGCGCGCCTACGCTGCCATTAACGTGGGCGCCGACGTGGCAGAATAAGCCGCGCAGCGATGCACAGGAACCGCCGGGGCAACCTGGCGGTTTTTTTTTGCGCGTCGTGACAATGTGTGATTGTGCATCGTCCACTTGTTGGCAAAATGCAAGTCATGAATGGAATCTTCAATGCGCAGCTTGGATACGCAATGGCTGCCCTGTATGTGCTGCTGGGTATCGTTTCAACGGGTGTGGGTTTGGCGCTTGGCTCGCGTACCAGCCAGTTGCGTGACCAGGTGAATGCCTGGTGGTTCATCTTCCCCATTGTCAGCTGCGGCCTGATCCTCTATCCGGTTGGGGCGCCGTTGCTTGCACTCGTCATTTGCGGCCTGGCTGCGCGGGAGCTTGCACCATATTGCGGGCAGGCGTCCGGCCGCTTCCGGACCGCTGCCATCGCCAGCCTGTTCATGGCCGCATGCGCGGGCACTTACGCGCCGGCTTTCCTGCCCATGGCATTCGCCCTGGCCGCTGGCGCCGCTGCTGTGTACCTGTTGCACTCCCGCGAACTGGCTGCCCTGCCCTGGCTGCTGTTTGCGCTGACCTGTTTCGGCATCAGCTTCGTCCCCGCCTTTGTCCAGCTGCCTTTCGGGCCGAGGGAAAACCTGTCCTGGCTGTTCTACCTGTTTATCGTGACGGCCTTGAATGACATCGCCCAGTTCACCAGTGGCAAGCTGTTCGGCAAGCAGAAAATCGTGCCACTGATTAGCCCGCAGAAAACCTGGCAGGGCTTGCTGGGCGGCGTCGTGGTTTCCGTCTTGCTGTCGCTCGCCATGGGCGCCTACTTCGGCCTGGGCCGGCCAGCCTGGATGGCGGCGATCGCGGTGCTGTTGTCCCTTGGCGGCTTTGCCGGCGACGTGATGTTCTCCGCAGCGAAACGCAAGCTTGGCATCAAGGACTTTTCAAACCTGATTCCCGGCCACGGCGGAATGCTGGACCGCGCCGATAGCCTGGTGGTGACGGCGCCACTGCTTTACCTGCTGCTCAATTATCGATAAGGAAAAAAGAATGAAGATTGAACGAGGCCTTGCCTGGAGTGAGAGCCAGTCCGGATTTGAAGCGGCCGACGGCACGCGCCTGTTCTACCGTAGCTGGATGCCGCTGGCGCCGCGTAGCGGAGCGCCACGTGCGCTGGTATTCCTGCATCGCGGGCATGAACATTCCGGCCGTATCGGCACGCTGGTCGAGCAATTCGGCTTCCACGGCGACTGGGCTTTTGCTTACGATGCGCGCGGACACGGTTATTCGCCGGGTGAGCGCGGCTCCGCGCCAAGTTTCGCCACCATGGTGGAAGACCTGGATACCTTCGTGCGCCATCTCTGCAGCAAGCATGGCTTTGCGATCGAGGATGTGCTGGTCATCGCCAACAGCGTTGGCGCTGTCGTGGCGGCGACCTGGCTGCATGACTATGCTCCGCGCGTGCGCGGCCTGGTCATGGCTGCCGCGGCCTTTGCGATCAAGCTGTATGTGCCGCTGGCAAAGCCGGGCCTGCGCTTTGCGCGGCGCTTCAAGCCGGAGCTGTTCGTGACCAGCTATATTCGTTCGACCATGCTGACGCATTCGGCGGAGCAGGCGCGCGCCTATGAACAAGACCCGCTGATCGCCAAGAGCATCTCGGCCCAGATCCTGCTGGAGCTTGCCGATACGGCGCAACGCATCGTGCACGATGCCGCCGCCATCGACACGCCGGTGCTGATGCTGGCCGCCGACCAGGACTATGTCGTGCATGAAGCGCCGCAGAAGTTGTTCTTCGAGCGCCTGTCTTCGCAAATGAAGCGTTATGTCAGGCTACAGCGCTGCCGCCACGCCATCTTCTACGAGGAAGACACTTCCGTTGCGATGCAGGCAAGCCGCAGCTTTATCGACGAATGTTACGCATCGCAGCCGGCATCGCCGGTGCGTTTCGCGGCTGCCGACCGGGAAGGACAAGGTGCGCAGCACTACGCCGCGCTGCAGGACAACCGGACCGGCAATGCGCTGACGCGCGCCTGGTTCGGCTTGCAGCGCAATATGCTGAAGCTAATGGGCCCGCTGAGCGATGGCATGAAGATCGGCCTGCGCCACGGATTTGATTCGGGCGAATCGCTGGACTATGTCTATCGCAACCAGGCGGACGGCAAGCTTGGCTTCGGCGGCATCATGGACCGCGGCTACCTGGATGCCGTGGGATGGCGCGGCATCCGCCTGCGCAAGGTGCAGATGCAGCAGATGCTGGCGCAGCAGATCGCGGCCCACCAGGGCCCTGGTCCGGTGCGCATCCTCGACATCGCCGCAGGTTCCGCGCGCTACGTGCTGGAGACCGTCAAGCGCTTCCAGGACCGCGAGATCGAAGTCACGCTGTGCGACTACGAACAGCACAACCTGGACCAGGCCAGGAAGCTGGCGGAAAAGCTGCAGGTCAGCGCCCGCATCGAATACTGCCGCCGCGATGCCTTCAGCGCCGACAGCTACCAGGGCCAGGAAGGCCGCTACGACATCGCCGTGGTATCGGGCCTCTACGAGCTGTTCAGCGACAACACCATGGTGCTGCAGTCGCTGCGTGGCGTCTCGGCCAGCTTGCGTGAAGGCGGCAGCTTGCTGTACACCGGCCAGCCATGGCACCCGCAGCTGGACATGATCGCCTACACGCTGACCAACCACCGCGGCGAGCCGTGGCGTATGCGCCCGCGTGCGCAGGCCGAGATGGACGGCCTGGTCGCGCTGGCCGGTTGCCGCAAGCTGCGAACAATGATCGGGCTGGAAGGTATCTTTACTGTTTCACTTGCGGAGAAAGGCGCAGCGCCTGGCGCAGGCGGTTAAATACCGTCACCAGCGACAGCAACAGCACCACCGCAAGCAAGGCGTTGTGCCAGACCGGCGCAACGCCTGCCCAGACCAGCAGGCCGAGCAGGCCGAAGGCAAAGGCGCGGTCGCTCTTGCCCATCGGGCCGTCGAAACGGCGCGCGACGCCGATGCTGCTGGCCAGTACGCCAGCGAATTCGGCCAGCAGTGCAAACACCACGACCAGCACCAGCAGGTGCGTGAAGACGCCCGCCAGCAAGGCCGCTGGCAGGTACAGCGCAACGTCGGACACCTGGTCGCACAACTCGTTCAGCAAAGCGCCCAGGGCTGTCTTGTTGCCGGTCGCGTTGGCCAGCATGCCATCGATGGCATTCAGCGCCATGCGCAACAGCAGGAAGAAGGGCAGGCCGAGCCACAACCCAAGGCATTGCGGCGCCAATGCCAGCGCCGCGCCGTAACCCACCGACAGCACCATGGCTGCCAGGGTGACCTGGTTCGGCGTAATGCCGAGCCGCGTGAGCAGGTTGAGGAATGGACGCAGCAGTTGCTGGAAGCGCGGTTTAAGCTGGTAGATCGAAATGCTCATGAAGTGTAGGAGTTAAGGTAGATGCGGGCGATGAAAAGGCTGCGGCTGTAACCCATCGCGCAGTGCAGGTAGACCGGGCGGCCCTGGCTGCGTTCGGTGTCGATAGCGGCAAGGATGGTACGAACCTGCTGGCGGCTTGGGGCCTGCAGGTCCATCAGGGGAAGGTGCCGGTAACGGCCGCGCCGCAGCAGTTCGGTTTCGCTGAGTTCTGCGCTCAGGTCGATGATGCTGCAGCCCGGCGGCAGTTGCTGCGCTTCGCTGGCGCTCAGGCGGCGGCCTACCCACAGGCCATCGGTCGCCTGCGCGAAAGGCGGCTTGCCATGCTGGCGCCAGCGCACCAGCAGCCAGGTGACGGCGTAGCCGGCAAGGTAGGGCCAGAACAGCAGCCAGATCCAGGGTGGATGCCGGCCCTGGTTCTTGCGCAGGAAGGCCGCGTTGCGGCGGACGTATGCCAGGGCCACCAGCAGCAGGCTGGCGGCCAGATAGAGCCAGAGCCACGCGAGCGCGAACAGGCTGGCGGCCAGTAGCGCCAGTCCTGCCATGATGGCGTAGTAGAACGCGACGCTTTGGCGGGCGGTGGCGCCGGCGCGCACTGCGTGACAGGCGGCGGCCGCCAGGGCGATGCCGCCGGCGATATCGGCCACGGCATGCTGCCAGGTCAGCAGCGTGCTGGCGCCAACCAGCAGCAGCCAGCACGCCAGCACAATGCGCCAGGTCCGGCTGGCAATGGCTGGCCGCAGCGCGAGCCACAGCAGGATGCAGTAGGTGATGTGCAGGGACGGGAACTGGTTGTAGGGCCGGTCCGAGGCGTCAAGCAAGCCATAGGCCAGCTGCAGGAACGCGTGCTCGGGCAGCACCCTGGCGGCGGGGAAGCGGGCAGGAAAAATCGCGAACACGAGGCTGGCGGCGACGGTGGCGAGCATCAGGCGGCGGCTATAAACACGCAGCGCGTCTCCTTTGCGGACCTTGAAGAAGGCCCAGGCCAGCAAGGGCCCCGAACTGGCATAGGGAATGATCATCCACGGCAGGAACGGGATGGCTTGCTCGAACGGAAGCGCCAGCGTGCGCTGGACCTGCGCCGTTTCGGCAGCAAGGTTCGTGAGCGTGTAGCAAAGCCCGAATAGCAGGGCGTTGATGATCAGGTGCAGGAGTTGCATTCATGGCATTATGTCACGTGATATGAGTGAAGATCAAAAGTACGAGCGCTGCATGGTGATGGCGGGAGGAGGATTTCGCTTCGGCTATTACCTTGGCATGCACGCTGCGGCCGAAGACAGCGGCATGGCGCCCGACATCATCCTCGCCAGTTGCGGAGGTTCGCTGGCGGCAGCCATCATCCATGCCCTGCCGGATGCCGCGCAGCGCAAGCAGTGGCTTGCCTCTCCCGAGATGTACCAGTTCCTGTGCCGCATGCGCGCAGCGCCGCACGTGCGTGCGCTGCCGGTGCTGGGAGCGGCCCTGCTGCGCGGCCTGTCGCGCGGGCGGGCCAGCCGTGTGCCCGACGTGTTCGACGATTACATGTTCGAGCTGCCGGCAGCGCTGCCGTTGCCGGCGGCGCGCCCGCAGTCCCCGGCACTTGCCATCGTCGCAGCGAAACTGCTGTTCGGCCGGGAGCAGGCGGGCCAGGCGCGCGGCGACCGCGCCCTGTTCGCGGAAGTCCTGCTAGGCCCCGACCGCGCCTGCAGCCTGCTGCAAGGATGGCAGGCGCCGGCCAGTTCGCCCGCATGGAGCTGCGGCGCGGTCGCGCCCGGGCTGCTGCTGGACAGCGCCATGCCGGTTGCCGACGCCGTGCGCAGCTCGATCACGGACATGCTCTATTTCGCCTGCCACCAGCATGGCGGCGAACACTATATGGGCGGCGTGATCGACCTGTTCCCGATCGAGATCGCGCATGGCCTGGCACGGCACGTGACGATGGAAGCCAAGCCGCCGTTCGGCCAGGCGCTGGCAATTCCGGCGCTGCGCAAGGTTCTCGGCATCGATGGCAACGCGCGGCTGAAGCACGTGCACGCGCAGCATGCCCATGCCTGGGTCGACACCAGCGACATATCGAGCGCGCTGCGCGGCTGCGGCATGCGAAAGCGCATCGACTGGCTGGGCAACCGCATCAGGCTGGTGATGCCGCCCAGCCTGGCGGAGTATGCGAACGACGTCGAGGCGCAATGGCAGTACGGTTACCAGCGCGGCATGGAAGCGTATGCCAGTCCGGGGCTGCGCCTGCGCCACGCAACGAGGTTCAACAGGGGAAGACAATGAGGGTAATGATCATCGGCGGAACCAGCGGCATCGGGCTGGCCCTGGCCGGGCACTATGCGCAGCAGGGCGCCGAGCTGGCCTTGTGCGGGCGCGATCCGTCGCGCCTGGACGGGCATCCCATCGCCGCGCAAGCCGGCTTGCGGCGCTATGGCTTCGACATCGGCGACCGCCAGGCAGTGTTCGATGCGGTCGGCGATTTCGCGCAAGGAGGGCTGGACCTGCTGATCGTCACCGCAGGACAGTATGCCGATGCCGCGGCGCTGGCGCAGGACCGCATGCGCAGCCTGCCTGTGGTGCGCACCAATGTCTCCGGCCTATGCCATGCTTTCGATGCGGGAGCGCAGGCCATGCTGCACAGTGGATGCGGCCAGATGGTGGTGGTGGCGTCGATTGCCGGGCTGCTGCACGAATATCCGAACGGCTCGCTGTACAGCGCGAGCAAGCGCGCCGCGATTGCCATCAGCGATTCCTATCGCAAGGCGCTGGCGCCGCACGGCATCGATGTGACGGCAGTGGTTCCGGGTTATGTCGATACGCAGAAGCTGAGGGACCTGAATGGCGGAAGCGCGCAGCGCAAGCCTTTCCTGCAGACCGAAGAAGAGGCCGTGCGCCGCATTACCCGCGCCATCGCGGGCAGGCAGGCGCGCTGCATCTTCCCCTGGCAGCTGCACGCGATGGTGCGCGTGTTTAACCTGCTGCCAAAGGGCGTGCAGCGCTACCGCAAGAAGTGAATCAGTAGTGGTACGCTGCTTTCAGCATGATGACGTCGACGCCGCTGTTGGGCTTCTTGATGCCGCCATTCGAGAAGTGCTGCGCCTTGAGGGCGATTTCCCACTTGTTGTCGAAGACATAGCCGACGGCGATATGGTCGCCGAACTGGAAGGCGGTCGACAGGCCGTCATCGTTGTTCTTGTAGGTCTTGGAAAGCAGGTGCGCGCCGATGCCGCCTTCCACGTAAAAGCCCTTCTTGCTGGTATTCTCGTAGCGGAGGACCGGGGTGAAGCCGACGTCGAAGAGGTTCTCCTTGTCGCCGTGAACGTTGAGCCATTGGCGGGCCTGCCAGAAGCCGATGCTGGCGTCCCAGTAGCCGGTGACGTGGGTGCCGTTGGAATTGAACCAGCTCCATTCAGGGTTGAAGTCCTGCGTGGCGCCCAGGCGCACCATGCGGATTTTGGAAGCGGAGCCGGCCTCCACGTAGGCGGAATTGGTGTCGAAGGCGAAAGCGGATTGCGCTACAAATGCAGCGGCAGCAATAGCGAACAGTTTTTTGATTTGCATGTTTTTCTCTCTAGTCCTTGCCGCAGTCTTCATATTTGCTGAGGCAATGCCGGCAATTTTACTTTCGTTCTGAATTTTTTTCAGGCGACCCCTTAATTGTTAGAATCACTGCAATATTGGCATATCTGGAGCTTATTGTGACGCATCATCTGCGAATTGCATTTCTTGGCATCGGCTTGATGGGCGAGCCGATGGTCCTGCGCCTGCTGGCGGCAGGTTTCAAGGTCACGGCCTGGAACCGTACAGCGGGCAAGGCCGGCGTGCTGGCGGCCGCCGGCGCGGACCCGGACGACGTGCTGCCGCATGCGGTGGCCGATGCGGCGGTGGTGGTATCGATGCTGTCGGCGGGCGATGCAGTCGGCGGCGTGATCGATGCTGCGCTCGATGCGCTGCGTCCCGGCACGCTGTGGATCGACATGAGCTCGACGCGGCAGGACGAGGCACAGGCATTCCACGCGCTGCTGACGGGGCGCGGGCATCGCTTCATCGATGCTCCGGTGTCGGGCGGTGTCGGCGGCGCGCAAGCGGGTTCGCTGGCCATCATGGCGGGCGGCAGTGCGGCCGATTTCGAAGCGGCGCGGCCGGTGCTGGAAGCGATGGGCAAGCCCAAGCTGGTTGGTCCGGCCGGCAGCGGGCAGGTGGCAAAGCTGTGCAACCAGTTGATCGTCGGCGGTACCATCAACATCGTGGCGGAGGCCTTGCTGCTTGCGCTGGCGGCAGGCGCCGATCCGGTGGCGGTACGCGAGGCGATCCGCGGCGGCTTTGCGGAAAGCCGCGTGCTGGAAGTGCACGGCCAGCGCATGCTGGAGCGGAATTTCCTGCCGGGCGGGCAGGTGCTGACGCAGTTGAAGGACCAGCATAATATCCTCGCTGCCGCTGCAGCGGCGGGCGTGGCGCTGCCCGTCACCAGCCTGGTGACGGAGCGCTATGAGTCGATCAAGGATGTCTATCCGCGCGCCGATCATTCCGCCGCGCTGCTGGCGCTGGAGCGGCTGAACGAAGGCGTGCGGCTCGGCGCGCAGGCCGACAAGCTTCCTTAACGGGCTTGCGGCAGTGCCGCTTCTGCGAGATGCACCCAGAAGCTGGCGCCGATCGGCAGCAGGCGGTCGTTGAAGTCGTAGCTGGCGTTGTGCAGCACGCAGGGGCCGAGGCCGTGGCCGCCGTCGCGGTGCTCGCCTTCGCCGTTGCCGATGAAGATGTAGCAGCCGGGCTTCTCCTGCAGGAAGAAGGCAAAGTCCTCGGCGCCCATGGTCGGTTCGACGTTGGCGTCCACCATCGATTCGCCGACCACCGACTTCATGACGTCCAGCGCGAAGCGGGTTTCCCTGGCGTGATTCACGAGTGGCGGATAGTTGCGGCGGAAGGTGAACTCCACTTCCGCGTCGAAGGCGGCGGCAATGCCTTCCGCCAGCGACTGCATGCGCTTTTCCACCATGTCCAGCACCTCGGTGGTGAAGGTGCGCACGGTGCCGACCAGCCTGGCATCGTCGGGGATCACATTGGTGGCGCTGCCGGCGTGGATCTGCGTGATCGACAGCACGGCCGTATCCAATGGGCTCTTGTTGCGCGTGACGATGGTCTGCCACGCCTGTGCAATCTGCACCGCGATCATGATCGGGTCGATGCCCTTGTGCGGCTGCGCCGCGTGGGCACCCTTGCCGCGCACGGTCACATGGAATTCATTGGAAGAGGCCATCATCGGCCCTTCACAGGCGCCCAGCGCGCCTTGCGCCATGCCGGGCCAGTTGTGCATGCCGTAGATCGCATCCATCGGGAAGCGCTCGAACAGGCCATCCTTGATCATTTCACGCGCGCCGGCGCCGCCTTCTTCGGCCGGCTGGAACACCAGGTAAACGGTGCCGTCGAAATTGCGGTGCCTGGCAAGGTGGTGGGCCGCGCCGAGCAGCATGGCGGTGTGGCCGTCATGGCCGCAAGCGTGCATCTTGCCAGGGTGCTTCGAGGCGTGGGCGAAGGTGTTGATTTCCTGCATCGGCAGGGCGTCCATGTCCGCGCGCAGGCCAATGGCGCGTTCGGAGGTGCCGTTACGGATGATGCCAACCACGCCGGTCTTGCCCAGGCCGCGCTCGAAGGGGATGCCCCATTCGGTCAGCCTGGCGCAAACGACATCGGCGGTACGTTCTTCTTCATAGCAGAGTTCCGGGTGGGCATGCAGGTCGCGTCGGATCTGCTGCAACTCGGACTGAAACGCGATAATCGGGTCGATCAGTTTCATTGTTGTTCTCCATCGGTCTTGCCATTCTAGCCTCCCGGTGCGGTTTTCCGGAATCGTTTACGATACTGTTTTCAGCCGTCGCTAACCCAGATCAAGATGTCAACCACACAAGTCCGCGCCACCTGCCCGCACGATTGCCCCGATACCTGCGCCCTGCTCGTCACCGTCGAAGATGGCGTGGCGACCGAGGTGAAAGGCGATCCGGATCACCCGACGACCGCCGGGGTGCTGTGCACCAAGGTTTCCCGCTATACCGAACGAACCTATTCGCCGGACCGCCTGCTGTACCCGATGCGGCGCGTCGGCAGGAAGGGCGAGGGCAAGTTTGAACGCATCAGCTGGGAGCAGGCACTGGACGAGATCACAGCACGCCTGAAACCGCTGGCTGCGGCCGAGCCGGAAGCCATCCTGCCCTACAGCTACGCGGGCACCATGGGCCTGGTGCAGGGCGAATCGATGTCGTCCCGCTTCTTCCACAAGATCGGCGCCTCGCTGCTGGACCGGACCATCTGCGCCACGGCTGGCGCCACCGGTTACAAATACACGGTCGGCGCCTCGATCGGCACCGATATCGAGCAATTCCAGCGTGCCAGGCTGCTCATCATCTGGGGCGGCAACCCGATTGCATCCAACCTGCATTTCTGGACCCGTGCCCAGGAAGCCAAGCGCAACGGCGCCAGGCTGATTGCCATCGACCCCTACCGCTCCTTGACGGCGGAGAAATGCCACCAGCACATCGCGCTGCTGCCCGGCACGGATGCGGCGCTGGCGCTGGGCCTGATGCACATCCTGGTGCGCGAGGACCTGCTGGACCATGAATACATTGCCGACTACACCATCGGCTTCGAAGAGCTGCGCCAGCGCGTGGCGGAATGGACGCCGGAGCGCGTGGCGGCCACCTGCGGCATTACCGTCGAGGAAGTGGAAGGCCTGGCGCGCGAATATGGGGAAACCGCCAAGCGCGGCGAGCCGGTCGCCATCCGCATGAATTACGGCGTGCAGCGCGTGCATGGCGGCGGCATGGCGGTGCGCAATATTGCCTGTTTGCCTGCCCTGGTGGGCGCCTGGCGCCACGCGGCGGGCGGCGTGCAGTTGTCGGCATCCGGCACCTTCAGGAAAAACCTGGCGGCGCTCCAGCGCCCGGACTTGCTGGCGAAACAGCCGCGCACCATCAATATGACGACCATCGGCGACGACCTGCTGCGTCCGGCGTCGCCCGAGTTTGGCCCGCAGGTCAAGGCGGTCATCGTGTACAACTCGAACCCGCTGGCGGTGGCGCCTGATTCGTCCAAGGTGCAGGCGGGTTTTGCGCGTGAAGACCTGTTCACCGTGGTGCTGGAACATTTCCAGACCGACACCGCCGACTATGCCGACATCGTGCTGCCAGCCACCACGCAGCTCGAGCATACCGATGCTCACGGCGCCTACGGCCACCTGTACATGATGGCCAATAACCCGGCTATCGCGCCAATGGGCGAAGCCAAGCCGAACACCGAGATCTTCCGCCTGCTGGCGGCACGCATGGGCTTTGACGACCCTTGTTTCCGCGACAGCGATGACGCGCTGGCATCGGTGGCATTCGTGCAATTCGACTGGGAGTCACTCAAGCAGAAGGGCTGGCAGAAACTGGAAGTTCCCGATGCCCCCTTTGCATGCGGCAATTTCCCCACACCTTCCGGAAAATGTGAGTTCTACTCAGAAAGCATGAAGAAGGATGGCCTGGACCCGCTGCCAACCTATATCGCGAACTACGAATCTGCAGCATCTGCCCCCGATCTGGCGGCAAAATACCCGCTTGCGATGATATCTCCGCCAGCGCGCAACTTCCTGAACTCGACCTTTGTCAACGTGCAAAGCTTGCGTGCCACGGAGGGCGAGCCGCAGCTCGACATCAGTCCTGACGATGCGGCAACACGTGGCATCAACCACGGCGATATGGTGCGCATCTTCAATGATCGCGGTTCCTTCGTGTGCAAGGCCCGCGTGACGCCGAAGGCCCGCAAAGGCCTTGTGGTAGGGCTGTCGATCTGGTGGAAGAAGCTGGCCGGCGATGGCAAGAACGCCAATGAGGTCACCAGCCAACGGCTGACTGACATGGGTCGCGCGCCGACTTTTTACGATACACTGGTCCAAGTCGAGAAAGCCGCCTGAGAATGATTTATGCGCACGTTAGCACACCTGAAACTGCGCGCCAGATACCTGGCGACGGCGGGTCTGTGCGCCGGCCTCCTGGCGGGTTGTGCGCAATTCAAGTACTACTTCCAGGCTGCCCAGGGCCAGTACGCGCTCTGGTCTGACGCCCGTCCGGTCGACGACTGGATCGGCGACCCGTCCACCGATCCCAAGCTCAAAGCCCGCCTCGAGAAGGCCAAGCTGATCCGCAAATTCGCGGTCAAGGAGCTTGGGCTGCCCGACAACGCCAGCTACAAGAATTACGCCCCCCTGAACCGGCAGTATGTGTTGTGGAATGTGGTCGCCACGCCCGAACTGTCGCTGCGCCCGGTGCAATGGTGCTTCCCGATCGCAGGCTGCGTCAGCTACCGCGGGTACTACGACAAGGCCGATGCCGAGGCGTATGCCGAAGAGCTGCGCAAGGAAGGCAACGACGTGCAGGTCGGCGGCGTGCCCGCTTATTCCACGCTGGGCTGGCTCAGCGACCCGCTGCTGTCGACCTTCATCAACCACTCCGATGCCGAGCTGGCGCGCCTGATCTTCCACGAGCTGGCGCACCAGGTGGTGTACGTGCAGGGCGATTCCAAATTCAACGAAGCCTTTGCCTCGGCGGTGGAAGAGGCTGGCGTCAACCACTGGCTCGAGCTGTATGGCAACGATGCGATGCGCGAAGCCTATGCCCGCTACAACGTGCGGCGCCAGGACTTCATGGACCTGCTGGTGAAGCATCGCCAGATGCTGGCAGACAATTATGCGAGCAAGGCCAGCGCCAGGAAGAAGCGCGAGGAAAAGGTGCGCATCTTTGCCGCCTTGCAGGAAGAGTACAAAGTCCTCAAGGCCAACTGGGGTGGCTACAACGGCTATGACCGATTCTTTGCGGAACCGTTGAATAATGCCCATTTGGCATCTGTTGCAACCTATAATGATTTGCTGCCAGGTTTCCGCGCTTTGCTGGTGAAAGAAAAAGCATTCCCACAGTTTTATGCTGCGGTGCGGAGCATGAGCAACCTGCCATCCGTGGAACGGCATGACAGGCTGCACGAACTGGCGCGCTCTATGGCGCAAGCCAATGAGACTACGACGGCCGCCGCTGCCAAGGAACCGGGCGCCGTCAATTGACGCACAATCTATGCTGCTTTGCAGCACGGAGGCCCGCTAGAGTACCCGTTCCAAACCCGGAAAATAGCTTGCCCTGTGTCATGCTGCACGATAGCATCTAGAGTGCGGGAAAGCACGGCCGTTCTATTTTCGCAAATAAAACATATAAAACTGAGACAAAGAGGCACAGGATGGAAAAAATCTGGTTGAAGTCGTATCCCCCCGGCGTCCCGAGCGAAATCGACGCCACGCAATACCGCTCCCTGGTTCACCTGCTTGAAGAATCGTTCCAGAAGTACGCGTCGCGCAATGCCTTCGTGTGCATGGACAAATTCATCACCTATGCCGACCTTGACCAGCATTCCAGGCGCCTGGGCGCGTGGCTGCAAAGCCGCGGCATGAAAAAGGGCGCGCGCGTGGCCGTCATGATGCCGAACGTGCTGCAATACCCGATTGCCATCGCCGCCATCCTGCGCGCCGGCTACACCGTCGTCAACGTCAACCCGCTGTACACGCCGCGCGAGCTGGAGCACCAGCTCAACGACTCGGGCGCGGAAGCCATCATCATCCTCGAGAATTTCGCGACCACCCTGGAACAGGTCCTGCCGCGCACCCAGGTCAAGCACATCATCGTCGCCAACATGGGCGAGATGCTGGGCGGCCTGAAAGGCATGATCGTCAACTTCGTGGTGCGCAACGTGAAGAAGCTGGTGCCGCCGTTCTCGCTGCCGAACGCGGTGCGCTTCAAGGACGCGCTGGGCCACGCACGCAGCATGAAGCTGACGCCCGTCGAATTGCGCCATGAAGACATCGCCTTCCTGCAGTACACCGGCGGCACCACCGGCGTGTCCAAGGGCGCGACCCTGACCCACCGCAATATCATCGCCAACCTGCTGCAGATGCAGGCCTGGTCGGCGCCGAAGCTGGCCGACCTGCCGCCGGACGAGCGCACCATCATTTGCGCGCTGCCGCTGTACCACATCTTCGCGCTGACCGTGTGCGCCATGTGGGGCATCCGCGAGGGCGGCCTGAATGTGCTGATCCCGAACCCGCGCGATATCGGCGGCTTTATCAAGGAGCTGGCCAAGTACCGCTTCAACATGCTGCCGGCAGTGAACACGCTGTACAACGCGCTGCTGAACCATCCCGACTTCACGAAGCTGGACTTCTCCGGCCTGAAGGTCGCCAACGGCGGCGGCATGGCGGTGCAGAAGGCCGTGGCCGACCGCTGGCTCAAGATAACCGGCGTCACCATCGTGGAAGGCTACGGCTTGTCCGAGACCGCGCCGGTGGCAACTGCCAACCGCTTCGACAGCACCGAATTCTCCGGCATGATCGGCTTGCCGATTCCTTCCACCGAAGTGGCAATCCTGGACGATGCAGGCAGCGAAGTGCCGCTTGGCACGCCGGGCGAAATCGCGATCCGCGGCCCGCAGGTGATGGCCGGCTACTGGAACCGCCCGGAGGAAACCGCCAAGGTCATGACGGCCGACGGCTACTTCAAATCCGGCGACGTGGGCGTGATGGACGAGCGCGGCTACGTCAAGATCGTGGACCGCAAGAAGGACATGATCCTGGTCTCCGGCTTCAATGTCTATCCGAATGAAATCGAAGACGTGGTGGCGGCCCATCCGGGCGTGCTGGAATGCGCCTGCATCGGCGTGCCGGACGAGCATTCCGGCGAAGCGGTAAAAGTGTTCGTGGTGAAGAAAGACCCGAACCTGACCGTGGAAGCGCTGATGGAGCACTGCAAGCAAAACCTGACCGGCTACAAGAAGCCGAAATATATCGAGTTCCGCACCGAGCTCCCTAAAACCAACGTTGGCAAGATCCTGCGCCGCATGCTGCGCGACGAGAAGCCTGCGGACGACAAGAAGGCCGCGTAAGCGGCAAGGCACACGAAAGGCAACATGATGGAAAAAATCTGGCTGAAGTCTTACCCTGAAGGCGTTCCTGCGGAGATCGATATTTCGCAATACCGCTCCGTGACCCACCTGATGGAGGAATCGTTCCAGAAGTACGCAAGCCGCAACGCATACGTCTGCATGGACAAGTTCCTGACTTACTCCGAGGTGGACCAGCTGTCGAAGCAATTCGGCGCCTGGCTCCAGTCCAAGGGCCTGAAGCCGGGTGCGCGCGTCGCTATCATGCTGCCTAACGTGTTGCAGTATCCGGTCGCGCTGGCGGGCATCATCCGCGCCGGCTACGTGGTGGTCAACGTCAACCCCCTGTACACCCCGCGCGAACTGCAGCACCAGCTGAACGACTCCGGCGCCGAAGCCGTGATCGTGCTGGAAAACTTTGCCAACACCGTGCAGCAGGTAGTGGCGTCGACCCCGGTCAAGCATGTGATCGTGGCGTCGATGGGCGACCTGCTGGGCGGCCTGAAGGGCATGATCGTCAACTTCGTGGTGCGCAATGTGAAGAAGATGGTGCCGGCCTGGAACATCCCCGGCCACGTCAGCTTCAAGCAGGTGCTGTCCGAAGGCTCGCGCCTGACCCTCAAGCCGGCCGACCAGAAGCCTGACGATATCGCCTTCCTGCAGTACACCGGCGGCACGACCGGCGTGTCGAAAGGCGCCGTGCTGCTGCACCGTAACGTGGTGGCCAACATGCTGCAGAACGAAGCCTGGCTGCAGATGGCGCCCAGCGAAAAGCAGATGGTGTTCGTCGCTGCGCTGCCGCTGTACCACATCTATTCGCTGACCATTTCCTGCTTCATGGGCTGGAAGCTGGGCGGCATGAACATCCTGGTCCCGAACCCGCGCGATATCCCTGGCTTCGTGAAAGAGCTGGCCAAGTACCCTGTGACCGTGTTCCCGGCCGTGAATACGCTGTACAACGCGCTGCTGAACAATCCTGATTTCTCCAAGCTGGACTTCTCCAGCTACAAGATCTGCAACGGCGGCGGCATGGCCGTGCAGCAGTCGGTGGCTGACCGCTGGCTGAAAGTGACCGGCACCCCGATCATCGAAGGCTACGGCCTGTCGGAGACCTCGCCGGTGGCTACCGCCAACCGCGTCGACATCAAGGAATTCACCGGCACCATCGGCGTGCCGATTCCATCGACCGAACTGGCGATCCTGGACGACGACGGCAAGGAAGTGCCGCTCGGTTCCGCCGGCGAAATCGCGATCCGCGGCCCGCAGGTCATGGCGGGCTACTGGAACCGTCCTGACGAAACCGCGAAATCGATCACCCCGGAAGGCTTCTTCAAGACCGGCGACGTCGGCATCATGGACGAAAAAGGCTTCGTGCGCATCGTCGACCGCAAGAAGGACATGATCCTGGTGTCTGGCTTCAATGTGTACCCGAACGAAGTGGAAGGCGTGGTGGCTGCGCACCCGGGCGTGCTGGAAGTGGCTTGCGTTGGCGTACCCGATGCGAACTCCGGCGAAGCGGTGAAATTGTTCGTCGTCCGCAAGGACCCGAACCTGACGGCGGAAGCGCTGCTCGAGTTCTGCAAACACGAGTTGACCGCTTATAAGAAGCCGAAGTACATTGAGTTCCGTGATGAACTGCCGAAGACCAACGTCGGCAAGATCCTGCGCCGCCAACTGCGCGACGAAAAGAAAGCAGCATAAGCCGGCAAGTTTGATCTGGCGCAGAATATGGCTCCGGACCGGCTGTAGAGTGGAACGTACCACCTTGGCAGCCACCGGAAACCATATGGGCCTTCTTTACAATTTCGCACTCACCCTCAGCACCGAAGGCCGCCGCGCGCTGCGACAGCGCGAAGGCCTGCGCGGCTACTACGAAGTCTCCCGTCCCGGCATGACGCCCGACCAGGTCGAAGCAGCGTTCGACCTGTCGGTGCGCAGCGCAGAACGCGCCGTGCAGCGCCAGGTCAGCCATCACCCCCTCACGCAGGCGCAGTTCGATGCGCTGGTCAGCTACACGCACAACCTGGGCGCTGGCGGCGCGATGCTGGTGCTGCGCCGCATCGATTGCGGCGACCTTGATGGCGCGGCAGAGGCCATGCTGCGCAATATCAGCGCGCCTGTCGAAGGCCGCCTGGTGCCGCATGCCGGGCTGGCGGCACGGCGCAAGGAAGAAAGCGCACCTTTCCGCGCCTAGCTCTCCCTGCGCGGGCCGGGCTTGCCGTCTGCCACCGAGAACGACGCCAGCGTGGACAGCGCGCTGTTCGCGTCGCGCACATTGTCCAGGCCCTGCAACAGCACCGCGGCACGCTCGGGGCGCAAGTCCAGCAGCATGAAGCCGCGCTTGTCGCTGCGGCCGAAATGCATGTCGCGGTTCATGTCGACGTATTGCTGGGTGCGCGCCTGGGGGCGCGAACTGGAGGTGACGGAAGTGCCGCAGAATTCCGTTGCGACCACCGCATTGCCGGGGCCGGCCGCGCGCGCGGGATCGCGCCGCAAATCGGCGGCAAAGAAAGTATGCACGTCGCCCGACAGCACCAGCGGGTTGCGCGCGCTGCGCACGGATTCAAGCAGGCGGCCGCGGGCCGCGGCGTAACCGTCCCAGCCATCGGTCCAGAAGCGGCCGTCGCTGTCGCTGGCCAGGGGAAGCTGCGACATCTGCGCCATCAGGGTTTGCTGCGCGAGGATATTCCAGCGCGCCCTTGATTCCTTCAGCCCTTGTGCCAGCCATTGTTCCTGCTCGCTGCCCAGCATGCTGCGGCGCGGGTCGGCCAGGGCGGCGCAGGCGCGGCGGTAGACCGAGCTGGAACCGCCGCGCCCCGTCGGCTGGCAGGCATGGATTGAACGGTACTGGCGCGTGTCGAGCACGTGGAAGCGCGCCAGTTGCCCCCAGTCGTAGCGCTGGTAGATGCGCTGGGCGCGCAGCGGCTGGTGTTCGAAGTAGGCCTGGTAGGCAGCGGCGCGGCGCTGCACGAAGTCCGGCGACAGCAATTCATCGCGCGTCGGGCTGTAATCGTTGGCCACTTCGTGGTCGTCCCAGGTCAGCAGCCAGGGCGCGGCATGGTGTGCGGCCTGAAGGTCGGGATCGCTCTTGTACTGCGCATAGCGCGCGCGATATTCGTCCAGCGTGAAGCTCTCGTTGCGGCGCAGGACCGTGGCCGGGTGCTGCAGGCTGTAAGGCCCCCATTCATAGATGTAATCGCCGAGGAAGGCCACCAGGTCCGGCGCCGCTTGCGCGATGTGGCGGTGCGCGGCGTAATGGCCGAATTCCCAATGCTGGCAGGAGGCGACTGCCAGCTTCAATGCCGCCGGCATGCTGCCGGGCGCCGGCGCGGTGCGAGTGCGGCCGACCGGGCTGACGGCATCGCCGAGCATGAAACGGTACCAGTACCAGCGGTCCGGCTCCAGCCCGCGCACGTCGACGTTGACGCTGTGCGCCAGCGCAGGCGCGGCAACGGCCGCGCCTTTCGCTGCGATGCGGGTGAAGCCTTCATCGTGCGCCACTTCCCAGCGCACCTGCTGGGCGATCGGCGGCATCGAAGCCGCGTTCAGCGGATCGGGCAGCAGCCGGGTCCAGAGGATGACGGAGTCGGGCAAGGGGGCGCCGGAGGCGACGCCCAGCGTGAAAGGGTAGGCGCCATTGGCGGCGCTGCGTGCTTGCGCGGGGAGATGGGGCGCCAGCACTGCCAGCGTGGCGACGCGGGCCGCAGCCTGGAGCAGGAGGCGGCGCTTGTCGTGCATCGGATTACAGCAGCGTTTCCAGCGGCGGCACCGGGCGCGGCTTGCGGTCAGGGCCGGTGGCGACGTAGGTCAGCGTGGCTTCGGTGACCTTGACGATATTGGCCTGCAGGCGGTTGCGCTCCGCATAGACTTCCACGTTGACGGTAATCGACGTGTTGCCGACCTTGACGATGTCGGCGTAGAAGGTCAGCAGGTCGCCGACGAAGACCGGATGCTTGAACAGGAAGGAATTCACGGCGATGGTGGCGACGCGTCCGTTGGCGCGGCGGGTGGCAGGCAGGGAGCCGGCAATGTCGACTTGCGCCATGATCCAGCCGCCGAATACGTCGCCATACACGTTGGCGTCGGACGGCGAGGGCATCACGCGCAGTTCAGGCATTTTTCCAGGAGGAAGGCCGCGGGAGGTTTGTTCTTGGGAGGTCATCGCAAATTCTCATGAAGGACTACAATTGATGGGATTTTAAACCAGCCAGCCCACGCACGTATGCGACGCTATTCGAATACCCCACCACCTCCGCCGGGCAAGTCCAGCAGCAATGCGCGCGGCGACATTGCCACTCTGAAAACATTGCTGCCCTATCTTTGGGTGTACAAATGGCGCGTGCTGGCCGCCCTGCTGGCGCTGGTGGGCGCCAAGGCCGCCAACGTCGGCGTCCCGGTCGTGCTGAAGAAGCTGGTCGACGACATGACCATCAAGCCGGGCGACCCGCACGCCTTGCTGGTGCTGCCGCTGGCAACGCTGGTGGCTTACGGCCTGCTGCGCCTGTCCACCACCATGTTCACCGAGCTGCGCGAGTTCCTGTTCGCGCGCGTGACGCAGCGCGCCGTGCGCACCATTGCGCTGAAGGTATTCCGCCACCTGCATTCGCTGTCGCTGCGCTTCCACCTCAACCGCCAGACGGGAGGCATGACGCGCGATATCGAGCGCGGCACGCGCGGCGTCAGCTCGCTGATTTCGTACACGCTGTTCAACATCCTGCCGACGCTGGTCGAGATCACGCTGGTGCTGGGCTACCTGGTCACGCATTACGACATCTGGTTCTCGGTGATCACCTTCTCGGCGCTGGCGATCTACATCACCTTTACCATCGTGGTGACGAACTGGCGCACGCACTTCCGCCGCACCATGAACGACCTCGATTCGAAGGCCAACACCAAGGCCATCGACTCGCTGCTGAACTACGAGACAGTCAAGTACTTCGGCAACGAGGACTACGAGGCCAATCGCTACGACGAGGGCTTGCAGCGCTACGAGAAGGCGGCGGTGAAATCGCAGACTTCGCTGTCCTTGCTGAACACCGGACAGTCGGCCATCATCGCGATTGCGGTCACGCTGATCCTGTGGCGCGCGACGCAGGGCGTCATCGACGGCACGATGACGCTGGGCGACTTGGTGCTGGTGAATGCCTTCATGATCCAGCTCTACATCCCGCTCAATTTCCTCGGCGTGATCTACCGCGAGATCAAGCAAAGCCTGGCCGACATGGAGCGCCTGTTCTCGCTGCTGAACGAGAACCGCGAAGTGGATGACGCCGCGCACGCCAGGCCGCTGCAGCCGCAGGGTGCCGAGGTACGCTTCAACCATGTGGACTTCAGCTACGATCCGAAGCGCCAGATCCTGTTCGACGTCGACTTCACCATCCCGGCCGGCACCACGACAGCCGTGGTAGGCCACAGCGGCTCGGGCAAGTCGACCTTATCGCGCCTGCTGTACCGCTTCTATGAAGTAAATAGCGGCAGCATCACCATCGACGGCCAGGATTTGCGCGACATCACGCAGCACTCGCTGCGCCATGCGATCGGTATCGTCCCGCAGGATACGGTGCTGTTCAACGACACCATCGAATACAACATCGCCTACGGCCGGCCCGGCGCCAGCAAGGACGAGATCATCGCCGCGGCACGCGCGGCATCGATCCACGACTTCATCGCCAGCCTGCCGGACGGCTACGACACCATGGTCGGCGAGCGGGGCCTCAAACTGTCCGGCGGCGAGAAGCAGCGCGTGGCGATTGCCCGCACGCTGTTGAAGGATCCTGCCATCCTGATCTTCGACGAAGCCACCTCCGCGCTGGACTCCAGGGCTGAACAGGCGATCCAGGCGCAGTTGAAGGAGATTGCGAAGAGCCGCACGACGATGGTGATTGCCCACCGCCTGTCGACCATCGCCGACGCCCAGCAGATCCTGGTGCTCGATCACGGCAGGATCGTGGAGCGCGGCACGCACGCGGCACTGTTAGCGCGCGAAGGCCTGTATGCCCAGATGTGGGAACGCCAGCAAGCGCGCGGCGAGCAGGAACAGGTTTCGCCGTCTAGCGGCGAATTGGTCAACTGACAGGAGGACGGGGATGGCGGTGAAGAAGGTTCTGGCAGTAGCCATTGCGGCAATTGGAGTCCTGGCTGTTGCGGTCGGCGTCAACACGGCGCGCAGCGGCAGCAAGCAACTGGTGGTGGAGAAAGCGCCAGTCCTGGCGATCGACGAAGCGGCAGCGGCGCAGCGCCTGGGTGAAGCCCTGCGCTTCGTCACCATTTCCGACTACAAGGATGCCGACGCCAACGCCGCCGAATTCGACAAGCTGCACGCCCACCTGCAAGCCAGCTTCCCGCGCCTGCACGCCGCGCTGAAGCGCGAGAACGTCAACGGCAAAGCCTTGCTCTACACCTGGCAGGGCAGCGATGCCAAGGCCGCGCCGGTGATGTGGATGGCGCACCAGGACGTCGTGCCGATCGCGCCCGGCACGGAAAAGAACTGGGAACAGCAACCATTCGCCGGCGTGGTGCGTGATGGCTTCATCTGGGGCCGTGGCTCGTGGGACGACAAAGGCAACCTCTACGCCCAGATGGAAGCCATCGAAATGTTGTTGGCCGCCGGCTTCCAGCCGCGCCGCACCATCTACCTGGCCTACGGCGCCGACGAGGAAGTCGGCGGCAAGCGCGGTGCGGCAAAGATCGCCGAGCTGCTGAAGTCGCGCGGCGTCAAGCTCGATTACGTCCTGGACGAGGGCCTGATGATCGTGCACGGCATGGTGCCCGGCCTGCAGCCAGGTGCCGCCATGGTTGGCGTAGCGGAAAAGGGATATGCCAGCTACAAGCTGGAACTGGAGACGGCGCCAGGCCATTCCTCGATGCCGCCGCAGGACACCGCCATCGGCATGATGAGCAAGGCGCTGGTTGCGCTGGAAGCGAATCCGATGCCGGTGCGCATGGCCGGCCTGCCGCAGCAAAGCTTCGAGATGATGGCGCCTGAAATGACCGGCATGAACCGCGTGGCGCTGTCGAACTTCTGGCTGTTCAAGCCGATGCTGGAACGGATGCTGGCCAAGTCCCCGAGCACGAATGCGCTGATCCGCACGACCACCGCGCTGACCATCGTCAACGCCGGCGTGAAGGACAACGTCTTGCCGGGCACCGCCAGCGCCACCGTCAACTTCCGCCTGCTGCCGGGTGATACGCTGGCGGGCGTTGAGCAGCACATGCGCCAGGTGATTGGCAACGACAAGGTCCGCATTACGCCGGACGGCGACTTCAATACCGAAGCCTCGCGTGTGGCGCGCCAGGACGGCGCAGCCTTTACGGCGGTGAATCGCACCATCCGCCAGGTCTTCCCTGATGTCGTGGTCGCGCCGGGCCTGATGATTGGCGCCACTGACTCGCGTTACTTCGATGGCATGAGCGACAGCGTGCTGAAGTTCGGCCCCGTGCGCGCCCAGCCGGAAGACCTGCCGCGCTTCCACGGCACCAATGAGCGCATGTCGGTGAAAGGCTTTGCGGACATGATCCGTTTCTACCACCAGCTTTTAAAAAACAGCGCTTAGCGTTTCATCAATAGGCTGATGAAAGTAACGATCATCGCTGAATTGCTCAGGAAAATGACGACGAGCATACCGAAGAGCCACCGGAACTGCTCCTCCTGCCGCTTTTGCGTGAAGTCGTTTCGATTGATGATGTGAATCGTAAGCCTTTGTTCAGCAGCCTGGATTTCGTTGCGGACGCGCAACTCCGACTGGGCAACGCTGTTGTCAATGTATTGCTTCAAGGAGACGAACTCGTGATGCTGCACATCCACTTTCTTCTCCAGTACAGTGACCCTGGATTCCAGATCGTCACCTGATGGTTTCGGAGTAGGTGCGTTCATTTTAGGCTCCTTTGGCGTGGGGTGACTGCTTTGATCACGCTGTTGACCTGGAGTTCCCGCAAGTGAAAAAAAATGCCGCCCAGGTGGGCGGCATTTTCATTGGGGCGCAGATGCCTTACGGCAGCGGGCGGTCAGACAGTTCGCGGTCGTCGGTGGTGGTCAGCTCACCTTCCCATTTCGCCACGACAGCAGTAGCGATGGAGTTGCCGATCACGTTGGTGGCGGAACGCGCCATGTCCAGGAAATGGTCGATACCGAGCAGCAGGACCAGGCCCGCTTCAGGGATCTTGAATTGCGTCAGGGTGGCGGCGATCACTACCAGCGACGCGCGCGGCACGCCGGCCATGCCTTTGGAAGTCAGCATCAGCACGGCCATCATGGTGATCTGGGTGCCCAGGTCCATATTGATGCCGTAAGCCTGCGCGATGAACACCGTCGCGAAGGTGCAGTACATCATCGAGCCATCCAGGTTGAAGGAGTAGCCGATCGGCAGCACGAACGCGGCGATGCGGTTACGCACGCCAAAGCGCTCCAGGCCTTCCAGGGTTTTCGGGAAGGCGGCTTCGGAAGAGGCAGTGGAGAAGGCCAGCAGGGTCGGCTCCTTGACTTCCGATAGCAGCTTCAGCACGCGCTTGCCCAGGAACAGGAAACCGGCAAAAATCAGGATCGCCCACAGTACGCCGATAGAGAGGTAGAACTCCGCCATGAATACGCCGTAGGTCTGCAGCACGCCGACGCCGCTCTTGGCGATGGTGCCGGCAACGGCGGCGAACACGGCGAATGGTGCGAACTGCATCACGTAGCCGGTCACCTTCAGCATGATGTGCGCGATGCCGTCGACGGCGTCGATCAGCGGTTCGGCTTTCTTGCCCACGGCGGCGGCCGCGGTACCGAAGAACAGCGAGAACACCACGATCTGCAGGATCTCGTTCTTGGCCATGCCGTCAATGATCGAGGATGGCACCAGGTGGGTGATGAACTCTTTCAGCGACAGGCTGGAAGTCTGCAGCGTAGCGGCAGCGAGACCACCATCGGCCGGAATGTGGCCCAGCAGGGCGTCGCCTGGACGGAACAGGTTGACCATGATCAGGCCCAGCGTCAGCGACAGCACGGACGCAATGAAGAACCAGCCCAGGGTCTTGATGCCGACGCGGCCTACTTCCTTGGTGTCGCCCATTTTCGCGATGCCGACCATCAGGGTCGAGAACACCAGCGGCGCGATGATCATCTTGATCAGGCGCAGGAACAGGGTGGTGATGAGGGTCATGTACTCCGCAAAGCCGGCCGCTTGTGGCGCCGCTTGCGAGACATTGATGGCGTAGCCGGTGAGGATACCCAACGCCAGGCCGACGAGGATATAGGTGGTCAGGCGGTTTTTGTTGGCCATAAGCAAGATTCCTGAAGTAGGGCGGATTTGCCGTTAGAATGAATAGCTATTTGATGAGCTATTAAGCAAGTCCCGAAGTATCCTTGCGGTTCTAGGCCACTGTCAAGCAAGAATAAAACTGCTGAAACCGGAAAAAGATGATCGCAATTAAAGACTTAAGTAAATGGTTTGGCAACTTTCAGGTGCTCACGGACTGCAGTACCGAAGTGGCCAAAGGCGACGTCATGGTGATCTGCGGACCGTCCGGCTCGGGCAAATCGACCCTGATCAAGACGGTCAACGGGCTGGAACCGTTCCAGAAGGGTGAAATTATTGTCGATGGCACCTCGGTCGGCGCCAAAGGCACCGATTTATCGGCCCTGCGTGCCCGGATCGGCATGGTATTCCAGAATTTCGAGCTGTTTCCGCACCTTTCCGTGCGCGACAACCTGACCCTGGGCCAGGTAAAGGTGCTGGGCCGCTCCAAGGACGAAGCCAACGAAAAAGGCCTGAAGTATCTCGACCGCGTCGGCCTGCTGGCGCACCAGGACAAATTCCCCAACCAGCTCTCGGGCGGCCAGCAGCAGCGCGTGGCTATCGCCCGCGCCTTGGCGATGGACCCGATCGCCATGCTGTTCGACGAGCCGACGTCCGCCCTGGACCCGGAAATGATCAACGAGGTGCTGGACGTCATGGTCGGGCTGGCGCAGGACGGCATGACCATGATGGTGGTGACCCACGAAATGGGCTTCGCCCGCAAGGTGGCCAACCGCGTGGTCTTCATGGACAAGGGCCGCATCCTGGAAGACTGCAGCAAGGACGAATTCTTCGGCGCCCCGCGATCCGAGCGCGCACGGGACTTTTTAGCGCGTATCATCCACTAACAGGGCGGGTCATCGTCCCCGCCAGCGGAGGACACCATGACCTTTCTGCGCCTGCTTCCCCTTTTCTGCCTGGCCGCCGCGGCCAGCGCCCAGGAGCCCACCGGCACCCTCGCCAAGATCAAACGCACCGGCCAGGTGGTGTTGGGCGTACGCGACGGCTCCATCCCTTTTTCTTATCTCGATGACAAGCAGCAGTACCAGGGCTATTCCGTGGACCTGTGCCTGAAAGTCGTCGAACACCTGAAAACGCAGCTCGCGATGCCGGGGCTGAAGGTGGCCTATAACCCGGTCACCTCCGCCAACCGCATTCCGCTGATGGCCAATGGGACCATCGACCTCGAATGCGGCTCCACCACCAATAATGCGGAGCGCCAGCAGCAGGTGGCGTTCGCGCCGACCATGTTCGTGATCTCCAGCCGGCTGCTGGCCAAGAAATCGGCCAATATCCAGTCGATGGACGACATGAAGGGCAGGGTGCTGGTCGCTACTGCCGGCACCACCACGTTGAAGCAGATGACGATCATGAATAACGAGCGCAAGCTCGGCATGAAGATCCTGATCGGCAAGGACCATCCGGAATCGTTCCTGATGCTGGAGACGGGCCGCGCCGAAGCCGAGGCCAATGACGACATCCTGCTGGCAGCGCAGGTGGCGACCTCCAAGGCGCCGGTCGATTTCGCCGTCAGCAAGGAGGCGATGTCGATTGAACCCTACGGCATCATGATGCGCAAGAACGACATGCCGTTCAAGAAGTCGGTGGACGAGGCCTTGCGCAAGGTTTACCAGTCCGCCGAGATCCAGCGCATCTACAACAAGTGGTTCATGAGCCCGATCCCGCCGCGCGGCGTGAACCTGAACTTCCCCATGCCGGCCACGCTGAAGGCGGTACTGGCCAAGCCGACCGATTCGCCGGACCCCGCTGCATACAGATAGCATGCATTACAACTGGAACTGGCACATCTTCTGGGAACTGTCCCCGGACGGTGTGCACAGTTATTGGGATACCTTGTGGTCCGGCCTGGCGTGGACGCTGGCCACCTCGCTGGCAGGTTGGGTGATCGCACTGGCGCTGGGCGTGGCGGTCGGTACGCTGCGCACCGCGCCCAATCGCTGGCTGTGCCGCTTCGCCATCTGCTGGGTGGAAGTGTTCCGCAATATTCCGCTGCTGGTGCAGATGTTCCTGTGGTTCTTCGTGCTGCCCGAGCTGCTGCCGCGTGCCGCCGGCGACTGGCTCAAGGCCCTGCCCAACGCGCCCTTCGTCACGGCCGTGCTATGCCTTGGCTTCTTCACGTCTGCCCGCGTTGCGGTGCAGGTGGCGGCCGGCATCAACGCGCTGGCCGGCGGGCAGCGTCTGGCGGCACTTGCACTGGGGCTGTCGCGCGTGCAGGCCTATGAATTCGTGCTGCTGCCGCTTGCCTTGCGCATCGTGCTGCCGCCGCTGGCCAGCGAGTTCCTCAACATCATAAAGAACAGCTCCGTTGCGCTCACCATCGGCTTGATGGAACTGACTGCCAGCGCACGTTCGATGCAGGAATTCTCCTTCCAGTTCTTCGAAGCGTTCGCCGCCGCCACCGTGATCTACGTGATCGCCAACATCATCGTCGTAGCCGGCATGGCCGTGCTCGAGCGGCGCCTTGCGCTGCCAGGCACGATCGGCGGCGAAGCGCGGAGGGCCGCGTGATGTTTTCGAACTTTGACTTCAGCGTGATCGCCAATTCATGGATCTACCTGTTCCAGGTCGGCATGGTGTTCACGCTCAAGCTGACCGTGCTGGCCATGCTGGGCGGCGTGGCGCTGGGTACCTTGCTGGCGATGGCGCGCCTGTCGTCGCTGCACGTGCTGTCATTGGCCGCGGCGGGCTATGTGAACCTGGTGCGTGCAGTGCCGCTGGTGCTGGTGATCTTCTGGTTCTACTTCCTGGTGCCTTATATCGCCGCTTGGATCATCGGCGCGTCGGAGCCGGTCAAGGTAGGGACCTTCCTGTCAGCGCTGATTACCTTCACCCTGTTCCAGGCTGCCTATTATTGCGAGATCATGCGCGGCGGCATACAGGCAATTCCGAAAGGACAGGTCCAGGCGGCGCAGGCGCTGGGAATGAACTACTGGCAAACCATGTGGAAAGTCGTGTTGCCCCAGGCTTTCCGCAATATGCTGCCGGTATTGCTGACGCAGACGATCGTCCTGTTCCAGGATGTGTCGCTGGTCTACGTGCTTTCCATCCCTGACTTCGTCGGCGCAGCCAGCAAGATCGCCCAGCGCGACGGACGCCTGGTCGAGATGTACATCTTCGTAGCGCTGGTGTATTTCGTCCTGTGCACGCTGATGTCCTGGCTGGTACGCCGCATGCAGCGCCGCATCGCCATTATCCGGTGACCGTGCACCGGCTGTCTGGGGGAGGTGCTGAAATCGCTGTTTTAGGTGCTGAAAACTGCTGAAAATGGCTTGCTCAGCACGCCAAAATGGGCAATTTCGGCACTTCCCACAGACGGGGTGCGCAAGCCACACCGAAAGCCCTGCCGGTTTTGGCCTTTCGCAATGTTTCGGCATGTAGCAGGGATGTAGCGCTTTGTTTTCTAGGCTAGTGTGTGCGTTGCCCGCTGTGTACCATGTGGTGCATGAAGACGACGAAACTTTCGGTTGGTGCCTTGCTGGTGCTGGGGGCGCTCGGCAGCGCGCAAGCTGCGGGACGCGTGGTTGCAGATGTGGCCTTGACGCAGGCGGTGATTGTCGACGTGGCATCCGGCCAACTGGTGCAGGGCAAGGCCGTGCTGCTGAAAGGTGGCGACATCATCGCCGTTGTCGACAACGCAAAGTTGAAAGACTACTCGCCCAGGCGCACTGTCAAACTGCCTGGCAGGTACCTGATGCCGGGCCTGTGGGATACCCACGTGCACTTCGGCGGCGGCCCCGCCCTGATCGAAGAAAACAGGCAGCTGCTCGGTCTCTACCTTGCTCACGGCATCACCACGGTGCGCGATTGTGCGGGCGACCTGTCCGACACCGTGCTCGATTGGCGCGACCTGATCAACCAGGGCAAGCTGGTGGGGCCAACCATCCTCGCCTCCGGCCCCAAGCTGGAAGGCTACAAGCCGCTGTGGAAAGGCACCATTGAAGTCGGCACGCCGGAAGAAGTCGGCAAGGCGCTGGACTACCTGCAGTCGCGCAGCGTGGACTTCGTGAAGATCACCGAGAACACCATGAAGCCGGAGATCTTCCTGGAAGCGGTGCGCCAGGCCAAGGCACGCGGCATGCAAACCTCCGGCCACCTGCCGGTGCAGCTCACGCTGGACCAGGTGATGCAGGCTGGCCTGGGCAGCATCGAACATCAATCCTATGCGCTGCGCGGCTCAACGCCGCGTGAAGCCGAACTGACGGCGCAAGTTGCTGAGGGCAAGATCACTGGCCGCGAAGCGATGCGCGCCAGCCTGGAAAGCTTTGACGAAGCGACCGCGCGCGCTACCTTCCGCCGCATGGCGGCAGCCGGCATGTCGATCACGCCGACCCTGGTAGGCTCGCAAGTGACCGCCTATCTGGACCAGGACAACCACGCCAGCGACCCCTACCTGAAATACATCGGCCAGGGCCTGCGCAAGACGTACGAGTGGCGCGTGCAGCGCGCGGCAAAGGACGATGCGGCCGCTATCGCCTACCGTCATGCCGCCTACGAGAAGGCAGCCTCGCTGCTGCCGCTGATGCAGCAGGAAGGCGTCAACATCATCGCCGGCACCGATGCGGGCTTCCTGAATTCTTTCGATTATCCGGGCCGGGGCCTGCACGACGAGCTGGGCATCTTCGTCAAATACGGCCTGACGCCGCAGCAGGCGCTGCAGGCGTCAGTGATCAACGGCCCGCGCTTCCTCGGCAAGCAGGAGCGCTACGGCGCCGTGGACAAAGGCAAGGCAGCCGACCTGCTCGTGCTGGACGCCAATCCGCTGCAGGACATCGCCAACATCCGCAAGGTGCGCATGGTAGTCAGCCACGGCAAGGTCTACGACCGCCGCCAGCTGGATACGATGCTGGAATCCGCGCGCCGCTACGCGGACCAGCATCCGGCGCCGCCCGGCGCTTAAGCGGCGCCGCGCCGCGCTTTCTCGATCTTGGCGATGTCGATTTTCTTCATGTCCATCATCGCATCGAAAGCGCGCTTGGCAGCCGCGCGGTCCGGATCGGAAATTGCCTCCATCAGGGCGCGCGGCGTGATCTGCCAGGACAGGCCCCAGCGATCCTTGCACCAGCCGCAGGCGCTCTCCTGGCCGCCGTTGCTGACGATGGCGTTCCACAGGCGGTCGGTTTCCGCCTGGTCGTCCGTCGCAATCTGGAATGAAAAGGCTTCGCTGTGCTTGAAAAGGGGACCGCCATTCAGGCCGATGCAGGGAATGCCGGCGACCGTGAACTCGACCACGAGGACGTCGCCCAGCTTGCCGTCCGGGTAGTCGCCCGGCGCCCGGTTGATGGCGCCGACGGCACTATCGGGGAAGGTTTTTGCGTAGAAGGTGGCGGCATCCAATGCGTCGCCGTTATACCAAAGACAGACTGTATTCTTGCTAGCCATCGCTTGCCTCCTCAAGGGATTGCGGGGGAAGCACCAATATCGCACATTCTCGCGGCAGGTGGGGTTCAACAGGTAAAATGGCGGGATTCGTTTTAAAGGAAAGCCTTGCCGCCATGAGTGACTTCGAGATCCCGCACAGCATCACCATCACCCGCCCAGACGACTGGCACCTTCACCTGCGTGACGGCGCCACCATGGCCAGCGTCCTGCCGGACACTGCGCGCCAGTTCGGCCGCGCGATCGTGATGCCAAATTTGAAACCTCCTGTCACCACCGTGGCGCAGGCCGCCGCCTACCGCGACCGCATCCTGGCCGCCCTGCCGCAAGGCATGGACTTCGAGCCGCTGATGACGCTCTACCTGACCGACAACACCTCGCCGGACGAAATCATTCGCGCCGCCGACAGCGGCTTCGTGCATGCGGTCAAGCTGTACCCGGCCGGCGCCACCACCAATTCCGACGCCGGCGTGACCGACCTGTCCAAGTGCTACAAGGTGCTGGAAACCATGCAGGAAGTGGGCATGCCTTTCCTGGTGCACGGCGAAGTGACCGACCAGGACATCGACCTGTTCGACCGTGAAGCCGTCTTCATCGAACGCGTGATGCGCCCGCTGCGCAAGGACTTGCCGGCCTTGAACATCGTGTTCGAGCACATCACCACCAAGGATGCGGCGCAATACGTGGCCGAAGCGGAAGGCCCTATCGCCGCCACCATCACCGCCCATCACCTGCTGTACAACCGCAACGAGATCTTCAAGGGCGGCATTCGCCCGCATTACTACTGCCTGCCGGTGCTGAAGCGCGAAGAACACCGCCTGGCCCTGGTGACCGCGGCGACCAGCGGCGACGAGCGTTTCTTCCTCGGCACCGACTCCGCGCCGCACGCGCAGGGCGCCAAGGAAGCGGCCTGCGGCTGCGCCGGCTGCTACACCGCGCTGCACGCGATGGAGCTGTACACCGAAGCCTTCGCCCGCGCCGGCGCGCTGGACAAGCTGGAAGCCTTCGCTTCCCTGAACGGTCCGGCCTTCTACGGCCTGGCGCCGAACAAGGGCACCATCACCCTGAAGCGCGAGCAGTGGACGCTACCGGCCGACCTGCCTTTCGGCGATTCGAAACTGATCCCGCTGAACGCCGGCGAAACGATCAACTGGAAAATGGCCTAAGTGTTCCAGGAGATCGACTGGTCCCGCGCCTGGTACGCCTCGGTGCGGGATGCCGCTTCCCGCATCGACCTCTCCCTGCCCAGCGTCGTCCAGCCTTTCTGCGAACAAGCGGCCGCCCTGGCGCTGGTCAACCACGCAGGCCGGCCGCTGCGCTTCGTGCCGCAGGCTTCACTGCCGGAAGGCACCGCCTACGAAGAATTCATCGGCGCCACCGGCCAGGTGCCGACCCGCGACAACCTGCACGATTTCTTCAACGGCCTGGTGTGGCTGACATTCCCCCGCATCAAACGCCAGCTCAACGCCCTGCAGGCTGCGCAGATTGCGCAGGATGGCGTGGGCAAATCGCGCGGCCCCGCGCGCGATGCTGCTACTATTTATGACGAAAACTCGGCGCTGCTGGTTGTGCGCGACGATGTCGAAGGCGCGGCCCTGGTGGACGCCTTGCGCAACCACCGCTGGCGCGAAGCCTTCGTGGAACGCTCTGCCATGTTCGGCCGCGACGCGGAAGCCTGGCTGTTCGGCCACGCGCTGATGGAGAAGCTGGTGGCGCCCTACAAGGCGATCACCGCCCACACCCGCGTGGTGCTGGCCGGCGACGGCTACTGGGCGCTGGACGAAGCCGGCCGCCGCGCATGGCTGGACCGCGACGAGGCCGCGCGCCTGGCCGGCGAGGGACTGGGCAAGGGCGGCTTCACGCCGTTGCCGGTGCTGGGCATTCCCGGCTGGTGGCCGCAGCAGGACGACGCTTTTTACGCAGACGACATGGTATTCCGCCCAAAGCGGAAGCCCGCTTGAAAGGAGCTTTTGAATGGACAAGATTATCCGCTGGGGCATCCTCGGCACCGGCAAGATCGCCAAGGCTTTCGCCACGGCGCTGCGCGACGTCCCCGATATCGAACTGGCGGCCGTTGCCTCGCGCAGCGTAGATAGCGCTACCGAATTCGCCAGGGAATATGGCGCAACACGGGCCCACGGCGACTACCAGGCGCTGGCCGACGACCCCGGCGTGGACGTGATCTACATCGCCACCCCGCACGCCATGCACCACGAGAACGCCATCATGTGCCTGAAGGGCGGCAAGGCGCTGCTGGTGGAAAAGGCCTTCACCCTGAATCGCCGCGAGGCCCGGGAAATCGTGGACCTGGCGCGCGAACGCAAGCTGTTCGTGATGGAAGCCATGTGGACCCGCTTCCAGCCCGCCATCCTGGAAGCCAAGCGCATGATCGACATGGGCGAAATCGGCAATGTGCGCAACCTGCAGGCGGACCTGGGCTTCGCGGCCGACGCCGGTCCTGAACATCGCCTGTTCAACCCTGCGCTGGGCGGCGGCGCGCTGCTCGACCTGGGCATCTATCCGCTGTCGATGGCCGCCTTCTTCCTCGGCCCGGTCAAGGCGGCGCGCGGCTTTGGCGAACTGGCGCCGAACGGCGTCGACGTGCAGGCCAATTTCGTGCTGAACCACGTGGACGGCTCGCTTTCCGCCTGTAGCTGCAGCCTGAACACCCGCACCCCGGCCACCTTGAGCGTGTGCGGCGACAAGGGCTTCCTGCGCCTGCACGGCCGCTTCCACCACGCCGAACGCTTCACCATCGCCATGAACGATGGCAGCGAGCGCGAATTCCACTTCCCGCGCATCGGCAACGGCTATGCCCACGAGGCGATGGAAGTCGGGCGCTGCCTGCGCGAAGGCCTGCTGGAGAGCCCGGAAATGCCGCTCGATGAAACCGTCGAGCTGATGGGCATGCTCGATGCGCTGCGGGCCCAGCTGGGCGTGCGCTATAACGTGGATTGAAGCGGGGAATTGAAGCTCGATTGTCGCCCGCGCCACACGCGACAACTCTTTACAAAAAACCATTGGCCCTTTCATTTATCATAAAGTTATTATCGTATTTTTAACTTTGGTGGGAGGGTGGTATGCATCAAGCAATCCTGAAGCTGGCGGGCGGGGCAGCGCTGGCATTGGCATCCAGCGCCGCTTCGGCACAATGGGTCACTACTGATCTTCAAGTAACGGGCGTGATCCAGGAAGTGCCCGGACCGTCGGCCCGTTGCCCCTCCCAGTTCGGCGGCACCATCACCGGCCACGGCAGCAGCACGTTGCTGGGCCGTGTCGCCTTCGTCGCCAACGATTGCATCACCCAGGACGGCGCCATCTACAACTTCAGCCGCGGCCGTTTCATCATCATGACGCTGTCGGGCGACCAGATCTACGCCAACTACAGCGGCCAGTTCGTGCCGACCGGCCAGGGCACCAATTACGTCTTCAGCGGCGCCACCTTCCAGATCGTCGGCGGCACCGGCCAGTACATATTCGCCAGCGGCGGCGGCCAGTTGCAGGGCACCGAAGACATGATGACCGGCGCCGGCACGATCACCATGAGCGGCCGCGTGAGCTACTGGAAGCGTTAGAGCGTTTTGGCGGGCCGCCAGCAGGATTCGGCGGCATCCTTTACACTGGCTTTCTTTGCCAGCCAGGATGCACGCCATGCCAAGCAACGACCGCCAACTCAATCTCAAGACGATCCTGCTCACTACCGGCGTCGTGCTGACGCTGTCGATGGGCGTGCGCCATGGCTTCGGCTTCTGGATGCAGCCGATTTCGCAGGCCAATGGCTGGAGCCGCGAAACCTATTCGCTGGCGCTGGCGCTGCAAAACCTGCTATGGGGCGCCTTCGGTCCCTTCGCCGGCATGGTGGCGGACCGCTGGGGCACCCCGCGCGTAGTGATCGCCGGCGCCATCTCCTATATGGCTGGCTTGCTGTGGATGGCCACGGTGACCCAGCCGACGCTGTTCATCATCGGCTCCGGCGTATTCATCGGCCTTGGCCTGGCGTGTACCGCCTTCGGCGCGGTGAGCGGCATCATCGGCCGGGCCGCGCCGGTGGAAAAGCGCTCCTGGGCCTTCGGCGTCTCGGGTGCTGCCAGCTCCTTCGGCCAGTTCCTGATGATGCCCGTCGAGCAGCAGCTGATCTCCACCATTGGCTGGCAGCATGCCTTCTACGCACTGGCGGGCGTGGTGTTCCTGTTGATGATCCCCATGACGAGTTTCATGCGCGAGCCGAAGCATGAAGTGGCAAGCGGCGCCGCCCACCAGAGCGTGGGCGAGGCAATGCGCGAAGCGATGGGCAACCGTTCCTTCCTGCTGCTGGTGGCGGGCTATTTCGTGTGCGGCTTCCAGCTGGTCTTTGTCGGCGCCCACCTGCCGGCCTACCTGAAGGACAAGGGCATTGCGACGCCGGGCGTGGCGGTGACGGCCCTGGCGCTGATTGGCCTGTTCAATATTTTCGGCTCGTTCACCGCCGGCCAGCTGGGCGGGCGCATGCCCAAACGCTACCTGCTTTCCTCGATCTATTTCGCGCGCTCGGCGGTGATTGGCCTGTTCCTGCTGGCGCCCCTGTCGCAAGGGTCGGTCTACCTGTTCGCCGCAGCCATCGGCTTCCTGTGGCTGGCCACGGTGCCGCTTACCAACGGCATCATCGCCGGCGTGTTCGGCTTGAAGCATATGTCGATGCTGGCGGGCGTGGTGTTCCTGTCGCACCAGGTGGGCAGCTTCATTGGCGTGTGGCTGGGCGGCTACCTGTTCGACAGGCTTGGCAGCTATGACGTGGTGTGGGGCATTACCCTCGGCCTGGGCATCTTTGCTGGCCTGGCCAACCTGCCAATCGACGAGCGCCCGCTGCTGCGCAGCGAACCTGGCCTGAAGGCGGCTTGAGGTGAAACAGCGGCTGATCCGTATCGGCCTGTGGGCGCTCGGCGCAGCCGTGCTGGCGCTGGCGTTCATGGCTTACCTGCGGCCGGCCTTCATGCTCGACCTGGCCAACCGCATTTACCTCTGTCTCTGAATCGAAGAGCGCTAGGCTGGCTTAAGCGTGCCGGCGCGAATTGCTGCTCTTCTGGGCGACCTGGGTTTTCTTTTTCGACGTTTTCTCGCCGGCGTCGCGCGCGGCTTTGCCCTTCTTGCCCTTGCCCGCCTTGTGCGGCGCCGGCGGGACTTCTTCGACACCGGTGCGCTTGGCGTTCATCGCGGACGGCAGGGCGTTGTCTTCCAGGTTGGCCAGCATGAAGCGATTCGGGTCGATGCGGGTGCCGTCCTGGTACGCTTCCAGGTGCAGGTGCGGACCGGTGGCGTGGCCGGTGGCGCCGGACAGGCCGATCAATTCTCCGGCAGCCACGGTGTCGCCTACGCTCACATTGCGCTTGTTCAGGTGGGCGTACAGCGAGCGCAGTCCGCCTTCATGTTCGATCACCACCACGTTGCCGTATTTGCGGTCGCCCAGGTAGCCCATGCCGGATGCCACCACGGTGCCGTCGTTGGTTGCCATCACCGGCGTATTGTGCGGCACGGAGAAGTCGATGCCGCCATGCGCGCGGCGTCCGCGCGCTGCGCCGAAGAAGCTGCTGACGCGGCCCCCTTCCAGCGGCAGGCGCCATTGCTGCAGCAGCGACTCTTTCGGCTCTTTCTCCACCTGCGGCAGCGGAATGTCCAATGGCTCAGGCATTGCGGCGGCGGGTTGCACGATGTTGGCGGCGGCCAGCATGGCCATCAGGAGGATGTTGGTGATCTTTGGCATAGCGGGCGAGTTTCGCATAACAGCGTGCTTTCTGGCAAATTCGTAAGTAACAGACAATATTTCTTTCGTTAGTTGAGGTTCTGCTTGTAGTTCAGCCGCAAGGTCGTGCCGCCGCGCGTGCTGATCGTGGTCTGGCGCCAGGCAAGGCCTTCGTAACGGTCGCTGCTGGCGCGGTCGGGATGCAGCGCGTCGGACAGGGCCAGGCGGAGTTCCTGGCGCGGCGACAGTTTCCAGCTGGCGCGCAGGTCCAGCTTGCGCTGCCAGGGGGCGCTGGACACGAAGCTGGCCGAATCGCGGCTTGGGCCGCCGGCTTCGCAGGAGAACTCGGCATCGAGCGTGAGCGCGCCGCGCCGGTAGCTGAGGGCGGCGCTGCCGCTCAGCGGGGTTTGTGCCGCGAGCCGATTGTCGGGACCGGGCACGCTGTCGAGGCGCGAGCGGTTGAAGCTGGCGTTGGCGCGCATGGAGAGCGAAGCCGTGAGCGGGCTGCGCAACTCCAGCGTGAGACCGTGCACGCGCGCGCCGCCATGGTTGGCCGGCATGCTGATCCAGCGGTCGCCGTCGCGGTACAGCGTGGGCAGGATCACGTTGTCGATATCGCGCGCGTAGATGCTGGCGCTGAGCAGGCTGTCCTTGGCGAAGTAGTAGTCGATGCCGGCATCGAGGCCCCACGCCAGCTCGGGGCGCAAGGAAGGATTGCCTTGGGTGTCGGGGTTGGTCGGGCTGTTGTTATTGTCCGAGGTGAAGCGGCGCGGGATCAGGTCGAGCATATTGGGCGCCTTGTAGCTGCGGCTGGCGCCGGCGCGCAACTGGCTGTCGCCGGGAAGCTTGCGCATCCATTCCAGCACGGGGCTGACGACGGTGCTGCGCTGGCGCACCGGCGCCGTGTTGCGGTCGTGGGCTTCGGTGTGCATGGTTTCCCAGCGCAGGCCGGCAGACCAGGAGTCCGCATCGCGCTTCCATTCATCCTGCGCGAAAGCCGCCAGGCGCCCGATGCGGCCATCGTAGCGGTCGTCGCGCAGGAAGTTGAGCGCGCCAGCATGGTTGTATTCATGCTCGATGCGTGTCTGCATGCGATCGAGAGCGGAACCGTCCCAGCCTGCCACCAGCGCATGCCCGTTGCCGAGTGGGTGGGAATACTTGCCGCCGTAGTTAAAGCCGTGTTCACGGATGTCGCCGTCAACATGGCGCACGGTCGGGCCAGGGCCGGCCAGCGGCAAGCCGACGAAATCGAAATCGGTATCGCGCGGCGCGGTGTTGCCGCCTATCTTGAGCTCCCATTGCGCACCGCTGGCCAGGCTGCGTTGCCATGCCAGCTCGCTGCGCAGGAAATGGCCGCGCATGCGGAAGCGGCTTTGCACCTGCGCAAAGTCGCCCGATGCGCCAAGCTGCACCGCCTCTTGCGAGTGGTAGCCGATGTCGCGGCGGTTCACGGTGGCGATGGTTTGCAGGGCGAAGCTGTCGCCACCGGCGCTGGTCCAGCCCAGGCGCGAAATGAGGTTGAGCGAGTCGCCGACGTTGTGCTCGTGTGAACGGATGGTGCGCAGCATGCCGGGTGCGCTGTCGGTGATGCTGCGGTCGGCAGGCGTGCTGCTGCGCGACAGTACGGCGCTGACGTTATGCGACCAGCCATCCGCCTTGCCGGTGGATTGCACGGCGAGGCGCGGCGACCATGCGCCGCGCAGGCTGTCCATCCCGAGCTGTATTTCCCGGTTGCCGCGGCTGACGGATTTGCGCAGCACGATGTTGATGGTGCCGGCGATGCCTTGCGTGCCCAGCACGGCGGACGCGCTGCGCAGCACTTCGACCCGTTCGATCACTTCCGGCGGCAGGCTGTCAAGCGAGAAACCATTGGGCGCGGGCTGGCCGTTCAGCAGGATTTGCGTATAGCCCTTGCCAAGGCCGCGCATGCGAATGCCGGCGCTGTCGCTGATGGTAATGCCGGGCAGGCGGCGCAAGGCGTCGGCCACGGTGCGGTCGCCATGCGCGGCCAGCTCCTCGCGGCTCAGGACGACGGTGCTGGCCGTGTCTTCCTTGCGCTGGTCGAGCTTTGCGCTTTTGATCTCGATGACCTGTTGTGCGGATGCGGCCTGGCTTGCCAGCGCGGCGGCAAGCATGAAAATCTTATACATCGCGTTTCCTTGGGACGAGCGCCGCCACTGCAGGGCAGCGCGCGGCATGTGCTCAGTGGCGGCGGGGTGGATTAGCTGGCGCGGCTTGCCTTCAGGCGTCGCAGCGCGGTCCTGGTGGCGTTGCCTTCGAGCTTGCCTAGCACGGCTTGCGGGTCGATGTTATCGCCATCGAGGCTGACTTCCATATGCAGGTGAGGACCGGTGGCTTTGCCGCTGGCGCCGGAAGTGCCGATTTGCTGGCCGGTGGCGACGCGTTCGCCCAGCCTGACCATGCGCTTGTCCATGTGGGCGTACAAGGACCGCAGGCCGTTCGCGTGTTCGATGACGATCAGTTCGCCCCACTTGTTCTCGCCCGCGTAGCGATTGGTCGAGGCGATGACCACGCCCTCCGCGGGCGCCACGATACGTGTGCCGGTCGGGACTGCGAAATCCATGCCTCTGTGCAGCCGGCCCGTGGGAGCGTGCAGGATGCCGAAGAACGCGCTGACACGCATGCTTTCCATGGGGGCTTGCCAATGCGGCAGGCCGGCAGGCTGCGCAGCTGCGGCAGGCGCTGGCTGGGCTGCCGGGGCGGCATCGTCGAGGCGCCAGGCCAGCGCCGGCTGCAGCAAGACGCTGGCGGCCAGCACGGCAGGCAGGGCGGCGTAGCTCAGGGCGGAGTTGACGGCGCGCGGCATGGCGGGCACGCCGTCGCGGATCATGCGGATGCGGGCGGCGACGGCATCGACCGTGCGGCTACCGAAGGCCAGGGCAGTGCCATGGTCGGGCAAGGCTTGCGTGCGCATTTGCGTCACCAGGGCTGCGGCGTAGTGACGGCGCTGTGCGGGAGGAAGACCCTGCAGTACGTTGCGGTCGCAACCCAGTTCCTGCGCCCAGGCCAGCCGCTTGCCAAGCCGGGCCACCATCGGGTTGAACCACTGGATCGCTTGCAGCAGGAAGCTGGCGTGCATCCAAAGCGGGTCGCGGCGGGCGAGGTGGGTGAGTTCGTGTTCTATCACCAGGCGTTGTTGTGCCGGGTCGAAGTCGCGCAGGTGGCGCGGCAGCAGCAGGACTGGGCGCGCGAGGCCCGCCAGCATGGGGCCGATCGGGGCTTCGATTTCGCGCACTTCCGGCAGGTTGCGGTGCAGGGATTCAAAGCCTGCATGGGCGGCAAGGGCTGCACAGTCAAGACGCGTCGAGGCGGCCAACAGCGCGTCCAGGTGACGCTTGGCGCGCAGCCATTTTGCTGCTGTTGCTGCAAGTCCGGCGGTGTACAGGGCCAGCCAGGAATAGCCAAGCCAGAGCAGGGCGGGGGATGGCGCGATCAATGCGGCATCGCCGTCGTCGAAGCCGGCATCGTTGCCGGCTGCGCCCTGGTCGGTGGCCAGCACGCCGGCAGGGGCGTGGCCGGGACCGGCATTGGCGGCGGCGCGCACTCCGGGCAGCTCGATGGCGGGAACGATGCTCGGCCGGACGGCCGAGGGAAGCAGGCCGAGCGCCAGGGTGCCGGCGATGGCGGCGGCGGCCAGCAGCCACGGTGTCCGCCTCGCCTCAAGTCCGGGCCAGGCGCGCGCGGCGGCATGCAGCAACAGCCAGGCGCCGGCGCCAGTCAGCAGGCTGGCGATGCTCGCCTGCAGGAATACCAGGGCGAACATTATTTACTCCTTGTCTTCCGGCCATTCGCTGAGCAGTTGCTCCAGCTCTTTCAACTCATGCTGGTTGACCAACCTGGAGCCGGTAAACATGTTCACCGGCAGGGGCGCGTTCATTTCCATCACACGATGGCTGAAATCGTGGGCAAATTCCGCCAGCGTTTCAACCTTTTCGGCCACTGGCGCGTATACGTTCATGCCATGGGCGGAATGCTGGCTGATCATGCCTTTCTCCAGCATGCGTTCCAGGGTCTTGCGGGTGGAAGAGAAGGACCAGGCCAGTTCTTCCTCCACGCGGTCATGGATTTCACGGGCGCTGAGCGGATGCTGTTTCCAAAGTGCCTTGAGCAGCGTTAATTCGGTAATGGATGGAATGGCCATGGGAGCTCCTTGTGACGTATGACGGCATTCTGCGACATGTGTCGCGCGAAGGCAAGGAGTTTATGCGACACGTGTCACATAATGTATCATTGCGTATATGAAAAAGATTGCAACAATTATCACGGTGCTTGCCGCCACTGCTGCCTGCAGTGGCAAACGGCTGACCGAGGCCGAAGTGCTCTCGGTGATGGGAAACGTGGAAACTTCGGTCCAGCGCCACGATTCCGACCGCCTGATGGCCAATTTCGCGCCCAACGCGATGATCATGGTCTCCATGCCGGGCCGGGGCGGCGGCCTTTCGCGCATGAGCGTGGACGAGTACAAGGCCATGCTGGAAGGCTTGTGGAAAGTTCAGCTGCAGTCGACTTATGAGGTCAGCAAGCGCGAGGTATCGTTGGCCGCCAATGGCCACAGCGCCACCGCGCGCGACGTCGCGAAAGAAGTCGTGCTGCTGCCGGGAGAGCGCATGGAGTCGCTCAGCAAGCAGAAGGCCGAGATCGCGCTGGTTGATGGCGTGCCCCGCATTATCTCCCTGACCGCGGAAGTTGAATCCCTGGTCGCCACGCCGACCGGCAGCAACTGATTGGAAGCCCATGGATAAGCAAGTCATTTGCCCGAAGTGTGATCATGTGCGTCCCCAGGACGCGACCAATCCGGAGTGGCAGTGCCCTGCTTGCGGGGTTTGCTATTCCAAGGCAGTCAGTCCGGCGCAAGCGATGCCGGATCCGCGCCTGCGCGAGCGCATGCGGGCAGCGCCGGAACCCGTCCCGGTCAAGCACAGCTGGAACCTTGGCCTGGTAGCCAAAGTGGCCGTCCTGGTTGTGCTGGGATGGGGCTTGAACACAGCGGTCAAGCATCGCCAGCAAGCTGCCGAGACGGAAGAAGTACAAGTCGTCGAGGACGAACAACAAGCGGGCTCCGGCGAAGCGGTCGCGAATACAGTGCTGCAGGTATCTGGCGCCGACGTCAGCATGTTGAAGGACATGGGCAGCAAACTGGAAAGGTCCTGCGCGCGGAATAAGTACGGCCTGTCCGAAGCCGAATGCATCGACCGGATCCGCAAGCGCGGCGACCTTTGCGCGAACCAGACGGCAGCGCGATTCCCAGGGCAGATCGGAAATACCGATCGCATGCAGGTTGTCGTGCAGGACTACGTCGGCTGCATCTTCGAACGCTGACCCGGCCAGTTGCGGCGCCCGGCAAGCAGCGGCAACAGCAGCAAGCCCGCTCCAAGCATGATGTAGGTGTGTGGTTCCGGTACCGGCGACATTGTCAGCAAGGTTTGCGGTGTGGTCATCCAGCCGCTCTCCTCATAGTGCTGCTGCGCACGGGTGATGAAGGCCACGCCGCTGCCGGTGTCGTATCGCACTTCTGACCAGTACCAGTCCGAGCCGCCGTAGTCCGTGTACGAAATATGGTTGGCGCGGAATGACAGGTCGCCGTTGAAAGCATAGGAGAATGCGCTGACGCCGCACGGGGAAGGTGCCAGGGTAGTGCAGCCAAGCAGTTCGCGGCCGTCTACCCTGAAGGTCGTCAGCTCGGATGCCTCCAGGATTGCATTGCCGTTTGCATCGATACCCTCGAATGAACCGTGGACCAAAGTGTCGATGAAGCGGTTTTGCATATAGTCGTAAAATCCGCCCCAGGTAAAGTCCCAGCGGGCCGGCTCGGCCTGCACTAATGTCGTTGATGCGGCCAGCAGGATGCCGCAGATCGATTTCATCAGCATATTCACTCCTCGCTTGAAGCGCGTGGAGAATTTATCAGCAGGCCCAGGTGCCGGGCGCACGTTTCGTCAGACTTTCAGGAATTCTTCCCTGCCGCCCAGCCAGCGTTCCAGGTGGGCTTCCACCGTGGCCTTGTTGGCGGGCGTCGCCTCATGCAGCAGGGCGTGCGCCACGTCGCGCGCCTGGTCGACCAGCCAGCCGTCGGTCTCCAGGTCGGCGAAGCGCAGCATGGCCTGGCCGGATTGGCGCGAGCCCAGGAATTCGCCGGGGCCGCGGATTTCCAGGTCGCGGCGCGCGATCTCAAAGCCATCAGTGGTTTCGCGCATCGTCATCAGGCGCTGCTTGGCGATCGGGCCGAGCGGGCTTTGGTAAAGCAGCAGGCAGACCGATGCCGCTGAACCGCGGCCCACGCGGCCGCGCAGCTGGTGCAGTTGCGAGAGGCCGAAGCGTTCGGCGTGCTCGATCACCATCAAGGAGGAATTCGGCACGTCGACGCCGACCTCGATCACGGTCGTCGCGACCAGGACATGGATGTCGCCGGCGGCGAATGCGTCCATCACCTCCGCCTTTTCAGCTGGCTTCAAGCGGCCGTGCACCAGGCCGACGCGCAGGTCGGGCAGGGCGGCTGCGAGGGTCTCGTAGGTTTCGGTTGCCGTCTGGAGCTGCAGCGCTTCCGATTCTTCGATCAGCGGGCAGACCCAGTAAGCCTGGCGGCCTTCCAGCGCGGCGGCATGCACGCGGGCGATCACCTCATCGCGCCGGTTCTGGTCGACCACGGCGGTGACGATCGGAGTGCGGCCGGGCGGCAGCTCATCGATTACCGATACCTCGAGATCGGCATAGTAGGTCATGGCCAGCGTGCGCGGGATCGGCGTAGCGGACATCATCAACTGGTGCGGCACGTTGTCGCCATTGCCCTTGTTGCGCAGGGTCAGGCGCTGGCCGACGCCAAAGCGGTGCTGCTCGTCCACGATCACCAGGCCGAGTTTTGCGAACTGCACCGTGTCCTGGATGATGGCATGCGTGCCGATCACCAGTTGCGCCTCGCCCGATTCCACCAGCGCGTAAGCGGCTTCCTTCTCTTTCTTTTTCAGGCTGCCGGTCAGCCAAGCGACCTTCACGCCCAGCGGTTCCAGCCACGCGGCGATCTTGCGGAAATGCTGGTCGGCCAGGATCTCGGTCGGCGCCATCAGGGCGGCCTGGTAGCCGCTGTCGATCGCCTGCGCCGCCGACAGCGCGGCCACGATGGTCTTGCCGCTGCCGACGTCGCCCTGCAACAGGCGCTGCATCGGGTAGGGCTGCTTGATGTCGGCGCGGATTTCCTTCAGCACGCGCTGCTGGGCTTTCGTCAGCTTGAACGGCAGCGAGGCTTCAAAGGCCGACGACAGCGAGCCGGCCTTGCCCAGTACCGCGGCGCCCTTGGCGCGGCGTGCGCGCTGCGCGCGTTTCAGCGAGAGCTGTTGTGCCAGCAGTTCGTCGAACTTCACGCGCGTCCAGGCCGGGTGGCTGCGATCGATCAGGGCATTCTCATCGATCTCGGCCGGCGGGTAATGCAAGGTGCGCACGGCCGACTCGAGCGGATGCAGGCGCATGGCCTTGAGGATTTCCGGCGGCAGGGTGTCGGTCCAGTCCACGCGCTTCATGGCGTCTGCAATCGCGCGGCGCAGCACCAGTTGCGACAGGCCTTCGCCGGAAGGGTAGACCGGTGTCAGGGAAGTCGGCAGCGGCGCGCCCTCGTTCACGATCTTGTAGGTAGGGTGCACCATCTCGGCGCCGAAGAAGCCATGCCGCACTTCACCGCGCGCCCGCACGCGGGTGCCTTCCGCCAATTGCTTGACCTGGCTGCCGTAGAAGTTCATGAAGCGCAGCTGGATGTCGCCCGTCTCGTCCGCGATATGGACCAGCAGCTGGCGGCGCGGCTTGTAGGCGATTTCGTTCGACGTGACAACGCCTTCCACCTGCGCTACCTCGCCGCCGCGCATGCAGGCTTCGCGGATCGTCAGGACTTCCGTCTCGTCCTCATAGCGCATGGGGAGGTGCAGCACCAGGTCCATGTCCGTGCGCAGGCCAAGCTTGGCAAGCTTGCTCTCGGCGGTGGCGGCAGGTTTTTTTTTGGCAGGCGGCTTCGTTTCCGGCATTTTTGCGTGAATTTTGGGCAGGTGTCGTAAAATAGAGGGTTGCCCAACAGTTTTAGTAGTCCGTCAATGTACTCGTTATCCGACTTCGATTTTAACTTGCCGCCAGAGCGAATTGCGCAATTTCCTCTGCCGGACCGCAGCGCGTCGCGCCTCCTGCACGTGGACGGCAAGATCCTGCACGACCGCCAGTTCACCGACATCGTCGACCAGCTCCAGGCTGGCGACCTGCTGGTGATGAACAACACCCGCGTGCTGAAGGCCCGTTTCTTCGGCGTCAAGGACAGCGGCGGCAAGGTGGAGGCGCTGGTTGAGCGCGTGCTGGACACCCGCACCGTGCTGGCCCAGGTGCGCGCCTCGAAGTCGCCCGGTCCCGGCGTGAAGATCCGCCTGGCCGATGCCTTCGATGTCACCGTCGGCGAGCGCGCCGGCGAGTTCTATACCCTGCATTTCGAAGCAGATGTGTTCGACCTGATCGAGCAATATGGCCGCCTGCCGCTGCCGCCCTACATTGAACACGCGCCGGGCGAAGTGGATGAAACGCGCTACCAGACGGTGTTCAACAAGGTGCCGGGTGCCGTGGCGGCGCCGACCGCCGGCCTGCATTTCGATGAAGCGCTGCTCGACAAGCTGCGTGCCAAGGGCATGAAATTCGCCTACGTCACCCTGCACGTGGGCGCCGGGACCTTCCAGCCGGTACGCACCGAAAACCTGGCCGAGCACAAGATGCATACCGAGTGGTACACCATGCCGCAGGAAACCGTGGACGCCGTGCGTGAAGCGCGCGCCGCCGGCCGCGACGTGGTGGCGGTGGGCACGACCTCGCTGCGCGCGCTGGAGTCGGCCTCCCAAGGCGGCAGCCTGGAAGCGGGCAGCGGCGACACCAGCCTGTTCATCACCCCGGGCTACCAATTCAAGACGGTGACGCGGCTGATCACCAACTTCCACCTGCCGAAATCGACCCTGCTGATGCTGGTCAGCGCTTTCGCAGGCTTTACCGAGATCCGCCATGCCTACCAGCACGCGATCGCGAACGAATACCGCTTCTTCAGCTATGGCGACGCCATGCTGCTGACGACGCACAACAGAGCATAAGGAATACCGATGCTGGAATTTAAACTCATCAAAAAAGACACCACCGGCAAGACCCACGCCCGCCGCGGCACGGTCAAGCTCAATCACGGCGAGGTGCAGACCCCGATCTTCATGCCGGTCGGTACCTACGGCTCCGTCAAGGCCATGTCGCCGCTGGAGCTGAAGGAAATCGGCGCCCAGATCATCCTCGGCAACACCTTTCACCTGTGGCTGCGCCCCGGTAACGACGTGATGTCCAAGTTCGGCGGCCTGCACGGCTTCATGGGCTGGGACAAGCCGATCCTGACCGACTCCGGCGGCTTCCAGGTGTTCTCCCTGGGCGAAATGCGCAAGATCACCGAGGAAGGCGTGACCTTCAATTCGCCGATCAACGGCGACAAGCTGTTCCTGTCGCCGGAAATCTCGATGCAGATCCAGCGCGTGCTGAATTCCGACATCGTGATGCAGTTCGACGAATGCACCCCGTACGAAATCGATGGCCGTCCTGCCACGCTGGAAGAAGCGGCGAAGTCGATGCGCATGTCCCTGCGCTGGGCCCAACGCTCGATGAATGAGTTCAAGGCTGGCGAGAACCCGAACGCACTGTTTGGCATCGTCCAGGGCGGCATGTACGAAAACCTGCGCGACGAATCGCTGGCAGGCCTCCAGGAAATCGACTTCCCGGGCCTGGCCATCGGCGGCTTGTCCGTCGGCGAGCCAAAAGAAGACATGATGCGCATCCTGCAGCACGTCGGCCCGCGCCTGCCTGAGAACAAGCCGCACTACCTGATGGGCGTCGGCACCCCGGAAGACCTGGTGAACGGCGTGGCCAACGGCGTCGACATGTTCGACTGCGTGATGCCGACCCGGAATGCCCGCAACGGCTGGATCTTCACCCGCTTCGGCGACGTCAAGATCAAGAATGCTCGTTATAAGGATGACAAGGAACCGCTCGACCCGACCTGCTCCTGCTACACCTGCCGCAACTTCAGCCGGGCCTACTTGCACCACCTGCACCGTGCGCAGGAGATCCTGGGCGCGCGCCTGAACACCATCCACAACCTGCATTATTACCTGGACATCATGCAGCAGATGCGCGACGCGCTCGACGCCGACCGTTTCCCGGACTGGGTGCAGCAATTCCACGCAGATCGCGCGCGTGGTATTTAAAAAACGGCAAGCCGCCCTTATGTAGGTCGGCAGCGTGGCGGGTGCTAGAATACACCGCTTGATTTTTACCCAATAAGTTTTACCTAACTAGAATCTGGAGTCCCCGTGTTCATTTCCAACGCATACGCCCAAACCGCAGCCGATGCCGGCGCCATGGGCAGCCTGACCACCTTCGCACCACTGATCCTGATGTTTGTGGTGATGTACTTCCTGATGATTCGTCCGCAACAGAAGCGCGCGAAAGAGCAGAAAGCCATGATGGAAGCCCTCGCCAAGGGCGACGAAGTGGTGACCATCGGCGGCATCATGGGCAAAGTGACCAAGGTGAACGACCAGAACGTGGCTATCGAAGTGTCGCAGGGCACCGAAGTCTGGGTGCAGAAGCACGCCATCTCCTCCCAGCTGCCGAAAGGCACCCTGAAGAGCCTGTGATAACCGGCGCGGGCGGCCAGTGCCGCCCGTTTTGTTATAGCAATGCTGAAGACTATGAATCGTTATCCAATCTGGAAATACATCCTTATCGTCGTGGTGGTGCTGCTTGGCGCCCTGTACACGGCGCCTAACTACTTCGGCCAGACACCTGCACTGCAGATCACCAGCGCCAAGGCCACCGTCAAGGTCACCAATGCCCTGGCGACCCAGGTGGACACGCTCCTGAAACAAGCCAACGTCAAGAATGACGGCGTAGCGCTGGACGGCGCCGGCATGCACACCTACGTGCGCGCGCGCTTCTCCGACACCGACGCCCAGTTCAAAGGCCGGCTGGCGCTTGAAAAAGGCCTCAACCCGGACCCGAACGACCCGACCTATATCGTCACCGTCAACCTGGTGTCGAATACCCCGGACTGGATGCGCGCTGTAGGCGCACTGCCAATGTACCTGGGGCTGGACCTGCGCGGCGGCGTGCACTTCCTGATGCAGGTTGACACCAAGGCTGCGGTCACCAAGCGTATCCAGGGTACCCAGGCTGCCATCAAGAACCAGCTGCGCGAGAAGAACGTGCGCCACGCCGGCATCGATCGCGTGAACGACACCATCATCGTCAAGTTCCGCGACGACGCACTGCGCCAGCAGGCCAAGGGCATCATCAAGGACCAGCAGCCGGATATGGACGTGGTTGACGCCACCGAAGGCGACGAACTGCGCCTGGTCGTGACCCTGAAGCCGGCTGCCCTGAAAGCCACCCTGGACAACGGCGTGCAGCAGAATATTGCCACCCTGGGCAAGCGCGTGAATGAACTGGGCGTCTCCGAGCCGGTGATCCAGCAGCAAGGCCCTGACCGCATCGTGGTGCAGCTGCCGGGCGTGCAGGATGCCGCACACGCGAAAGACATCATCGGCCGTACCGCCACTCTGGAAGTGCGCATGGTCGACGAAACCGTCACCCCTGGCACTGAGCTGAACGCTGCCATTCCGTACAACTCGGAGCTGTACACCGTCGGCAAAGGTGTGCCTGTCGTGCTGTCCAAGGACGTGGTGCTGACCGGCGATTACATCTCCAGCGCAACCGCCACTTTCGACCAGAACCAGCAGCCTGCCGTCAGCATCGACCTGAACGGCGACGGTGGCCGCAAGATGCGCGACGCAACCCGCGACCGCGTCGGCAAGAAGATGGCCATCGTGCTGTTCGAGAAGAAGAAGGCCGAAGTGCTGTCCGTGGCGACCATCCAGAGCGAACTGGGTAGCCGCTTCCAGATCACCGGCATGGGCAGCGCGGAGAACTCCGCCGAACTGGCGCTGCTGCTGCGCGCCGGCGCCCTGTACGCTCCGATGGAAGTGATCGAGCAGCGTACCGTGGGTCCTGCACTGGGCGCTGAAAACATCGCCAAGGGCTTCCACTCCACGATGTACGGCTTTGCCGCCATCGCGGTCTTCATGATCATCTACTACATGATGTTCGGCGCCTTCAGCGTGCTGGCGCTGGCAGTGAACCTGCTGCTGCTGATCGCTGTGCTGTCCCGCCTGCAAGCCACGCTGACCCTGCCGGGTATCGCGGCAATCGCGCTGGCGCTGGGCATGGCAATTGACGCCAACGTGCTGATCAACGAGCGTATCCGCGAAGAGCTGCGCAATGGCGCCAACCCGCAGTCGGCGATTGCCGCCGGCTTCGAGCACGCCTGGCACACCATCCTGGACTCCAACGTGACCACCCTGATCGTTGGTATCGCGCTGCTGGTGTTCGGTTCCGGTGCGGTGCGCGGCTTCGCCGTGGTGCACAGCCTGGGCATCCTGACCTCGATGTTCTCCGCAGTCTTCGTTTCGCGCGGCGTGGTGAACCTGTGGTACGGCCGTAAGAAGAAACTGCAGTCGCTGTCGATCGGCACCGTCTGGAAACCTGCGAACTAAGGAATAGAGATGGAATTTTTCCGCATCCGTAAAGACATCCCGTTCATGCGCCACGCGTTGGTCTTCAACGTGATTTCGGCGCTGACCTTCGTGGCAGCAGTGTTCTTCCTGGCCACCAAGGGCCTGCACTTCTCGGTGGAGTTCACCGGCGGCACCGTGATGGAAGTGAAGTACGCGCAGGCAGCCAACCTGGAAAAGGTGCGCGAGACCCTGAATGGCCTGGGCTACCATCCTGAGGTGTCGAGCATCGACACGGCGCGCGATGCCTTGATCCGCCTGCCGAACGTTGCAGGCACCACCGCTGCCGATACCGCTGCCAAGGTGTTCGGCGAGCTGTGCAAGGCCGAGCAGGGCAGCGTCAAGTCGGTCGACAAGGTGACCGACAAGGGCGCCCATGAAATGAAGAGCGCCTGTATCCATGCCGACGGTTCCGAAGGCGTGTCGCTGCAGAAGGTTGAATTCGTCGGCCCGCAGGTCGGCGATGAGCTGGCGCAGAACGGCCTGAACGCCCTGATCATGGTGGTGGTTGGCGTGATGATCTACCTGGCCATCCGCTTCGAATGGAAATTCGCAGTGGCCGCCATCGTCGCGAACTTGCACGACGTGGTGATCATCCTGGGCTTCTTCGCCTTCTTCCAATGGGAATTCTCGCTGACCGTGCTGGCCGCCGTGCTGGCGGTGCTGGGTTACTCCGTCAACGAATCGGTGGTTATCTTCGACCGGATTCGCGAGAACTTCCGCAAGCAGCGCAAGATGTCCGTGCATGAGGTGATCGACAACGCGATCACCTCCACCATCTCGCGTACCATCATCACCCACGGTTGCACCCAGATGATGGTGCTGTCGATGCTGTTCCTGGGCGGTCCGACCCTGCACTACTTCGCGATTGCGCTGACCATCGGTATCTGCTTCGGTATTTACTCTTCCGTGTTCGTTGCTGCTGCCGTGGCCATGTGGCTGGGCGTGAAGCGCGAAGACCTGATCAAGCCGATCAAGGAAAAAGACGAGACCGACGGCGCCGTGGTTTAAACAACCGCGCTCGAAAAAAAAAGCAGCCGTGAGGCTGCTTTTTTTATTTGCACTGATGTCGTTATGCGCTCTCGCGTGCCATCAGCGTGAAGCCAAGGTCGATGCGGCGCGCCGGCACGTCGTTGCCGCGGATGGTCGCCAGCAGCAGGTTGGCGGCCTCAAAACCCGTCTGGTAGCGCGGCGTGCCGACCGTGGTGACCGAAGGCTTCATCCAGGCAGAAGCCGGCAGGTCGTTGAAGCCGCAGATCGCCAGCTGCTCCGGCACCTTGATGCCGCGCCGCTGGCACTGGAAGATGGCGCCGTGCGCCAGGTCGTCGTTGCAGCAGAAGATCGCGTCCAGGCCCGGCATATTGGCCAGCATGCGGCCCAGCAGCTCAGCGCCCAGGGCGATGGTGGACGGGTCCGGGCACATCAGCTCCAGCATCGGGTCGGCCAGGCCGGCTTCCTCCATGGCCTTGCGGTAGCCATCGCCGCGCTTCAGGGTACGTTCGTCGAGCTGGGCGGCCATGTAGCCGATGCGCTTGCGGCCCTTCTCGATCAGGTAGCGCGTGATGGTGTAGCCGGCATCCTCCTGCGAGAAGCCGACCGACATTGCGCCCGGTTCCGAGGACAGGTCCATCATCGACACCACAGGCACGCGCGAAGTGGCCAGCATCTGCTGCACGCGCGGGCTGTGCGTCAGTCCGCACAGCAGGATACCGTCCGGGTTCGACTGCATATAAGTCGCCAGCAGCTTCTCTTCTTCCGCATCCGAATAGCGCGTGTTACCGATCAGGATCTGATAGTTGCACGGGTCAAGCGCATCCTGCACGCCCGCCAGCACCGCGGTGAACACCGTGTTTGCCAGCGATGGCACCAGCACCACGATGACCCTCGACTGCGCCGAGGCCAGGGCGCGTGCTGCGCGGTTCGGAACATAGCCGAGATCTTGCACCGCCTTCTCCACGCGCTCGCGCAGGACAGAGGACACCAGCTCCGGTTGATTGATGGCGCGCGACGCCGTCATGGGGGCGACGCCGGCGAGGGCGGCGACATCCGACAGGGTGACTTTGCCGAGTGCGCGGCTTTTGGTGGCAGGGTTCTTGGTAGGGAGGTTCTTGCTCATTCCCAGATTATAACTATGTTAAGCTGCACGCCTCGTAAAATGGGGAGCAGCAATGAGCCGTACCGGCCGCCTGTTCCAGCTCATGGATGCCATGCGCGGCAGCCGCCGTCCGGTGACTGCGGCCGCACTGGCGGAAAAGCTGGGTGTATCCGAACGCACGATTTACCGCGACATGCAAACCCTGGCCGAACTCGGCGCGCCGGTGGAAGGCTCGGCCGGCCTTGGCTATCTGCTGCGCAGCGGCTTCTTCCTGCCGCCGCTGATGTTCGACACGGACGAACTGGAAGCGCTGGTGCTGGGCGCGCGCTGGGTGCGCCGCCAGGGCGACCCGGCGCTGGCGCAAGCCGCAGCCAACGCGCTGGCCAAGATCGCCACCGCCACGCCGAAAGACCTGCGCGACGACATGGCCGACACCAGCCTGTGGGTGCCGCTGATGCGCGACACGCCGGAGCACGATGAATTCGTGCAGCCCGCGCGCGAAGCAATCCGTCGCCATCACAAGATGCGCATCCAATACAAGGACGAAAACGGTGCTTCGTCCGAGCGCACGGTGTGGCCATTTGCGCTGGCTTTTTTCGAAGGACGCCGCATCCTTGCCGCCTGGTGCGAGATGCGCAAGGCCAACCGCCACTTCCGCATCGACCGCATCGCGCACGCCGAAGCACTTGCAGAACGCTACCCTGCACCGCGCCACGAATTGCTCAAAGTCTGGCGCGAAGAAAACGCGATTAAGGACGACTCCTGACAGGAACTGTCAGGGGACCTTGGTTACGATAGGCGCATTCGATCAAACCACCAAGGAGATTAGCGATGCGCCTCTATCACAACCCACTGTCCTCCAACGCCCGCCGTGTATTGCTGGCGGCTAGCCAGCTCGGCATCAAGCTGGAGGAAGTCTTCATCGACCTGGCCAGCGAAGCCGACCGCAAGCGCCTGAGCGAGGTGAACATCTGCGGCAAAGTGCCGGTGCTGGAAGACGATGGCTTCCTGCTGTGGGAATCCTGCGCCATCATGCAGTACCTGGCTGACAAGGCCGGCGCCAACGACGTCTATCCGCGCGACCTGAAAGAGCGCGCCGACGTCAACCGCTGGATGTTCTTCGCCGCCCAGCACTTTGCACCGGCGATTGGCATCCTGACCTGGGAGTACCTGTGGAAGAAGTTCGTCACCGGCCAGGACCCTGATCCGGTCGAGATCAAGAAAGGCGAAACCTTCGTGCACCAGCACGCGGCAGTGCTCGACAAGCACCTGGCCACACGCCAGTGGCTGAGCGGCGGCAAGCTCACGCTGGCCGACTTCGCCGTTGCAGCGCCCATGATGTATGTGAGCCGCGCCAAAATTCCAGTCGAGCAATACCAGCATTTGCTGGCCTGGTTCGAACGGGTGCAGCAACTGCCTGCATGGCAGCAGACCGAGACCCCATGGCCTTTTTAAGGCTTGTGTGAGTTGACGCACAGAGTGCGGCCAGTCCCGAACATAAGATGGAACCGTCTCTTTCAGGACATCCCTAGTTTTGGACTTGGCCCACTCTTTGGAGTGGGCATTTTTTTCTGAGAGAGACCTCATGCAGAACCTCCCCGTACTGAATTCCACCATCGCTTATCGCGAGCTCGGCAAACGCAGCCAGCACGCCGTGATCTTCTTGCACGGCAACCCGACGCACTCCTTCATCTGGCGCGACATCATGCCGCACGTGGCCGTCAAAGCCTGGTGCCTGGCGCCCGACCTGATCGGCTTCGGCGCTTCCGGCAAGCCCGATATCGCCTACACCTTCCTCGAACACGCGGCCTACCTCGAGGCCTTCCTGCAGCAGATGGAGATCGAGGAGTTCACGCTGGTCGGCCAGGACTGGGGCGGCGCGCTGGCCATCCACCTGGCGGCGCGCTACCCGGCCAAGGTACGCGGCGTGGCCCTGATGGAGTTCGTGCGTCCCAGCCCGACATGGGAAGACTTCCACCCGCTCGAACAGGCGCGCGAGCGCTTCAAGCTGATGCGCGCACCGGGCAGCGGCGAAGAGTTCGTGCTGCAGCAGAACCTCTTCATCGAGCAGATGCTGCCGAAAGGCGCGCTGCGCCCGCTGACGGCGGAAGAGATGGATGCCTACCGCGCGCCATTCCCGACGCCCGCATCGCGCAAGCCGATGCTGGCTTTCCCGCGCATGATGCCGATTGCCGGGGAGCCGGCCGATGTGTACCAGCTGATCGAACGCAACGAAGCAATCATGGCCACGGCTCAATATCCGAAGCTGATCCTGTTCAGCCCGAACGGCGTGCTGACGCCACGTCCGGTCGCCGAGCGCTACGCCGAGAAGTTTGCAAACTGCAAGCTGGTTGAACTCGGCGAAGGCACGCACAACATCCAGGAAGACCACTCCGAAGCCATCGGCCGCGCCATCGCCGCGTGGCTGCCTTGATGAAAGTCGGGGTCAGGTCTGGCAATCCGCCAAAATGGCGGATTGCCAGACCTGACCCCGACTTTCAAACCGGGAGCAATGTAAGGTTCCAACAGTTCGCGCGCACGGGTTCATCCGTGCTTGCCCTTGCCTGGCAGACTCGATAGCATGGCAAGCATCAGACAAGGGGACAGGTATGCGAACATCTGCACTTCCCACGCCAGAACAAGTCGACCGCTGGCAAGCCACGCGTCAAAAGGCCTTCAAGGCTGTACCGGAGGGCGGGCGCACCATCACTTATCTTGGCAAGAAATTCCACGTCTATCCGAATACTTTCTGGCCCTTCCTCGATAGCCAGCCGCTGGTGCGCAATTTCCGCATCAAGCCGGGGGAGAGCGTACTCGATGTGGGCACCGGCTCGGGCGTGATTGCGATCTTCGCCTGCTACCAGGGCGCGTCGCGCGTGCTGGCGCTGGACGTCAATCCGGCTGCCATCCGAAGCGCGCGCCACAACCTGAAGGCGCACGGATTCGAGGGGGTGATGGAGGTGCGCCGTTCCGACCTGTTCGAGAATGTGGGCGATGAACAGTTCGACGTCATCACCGCCAACCTGCCGTTCCGCGACAAGCCGGCGCCCGACGTGGTGGCGCGCTCGCAGTGGGATACCGATTTCCGCACCAATACCCAGTTCTTCGAGCAGGCGGCGCGCTACCTGAAGCCGGGCGGGCGCATCTACTTCGCGCACTCGAATTTCGGCGCGGTGGACGAGGTGCGGCGGCTGGCGAAACAGGCCGGCTTCAGCATCCGGCTGATGGCGCGCAGCGCGGCCGAACGCGACCAGGAGCGCCAGTTCTTTGCTTTCCTGATCAAGCCGGTGGCAGGGCATGGACGGGCTGATTGACACCATCCGCCAGTTGCGGGCAGTGCCGCATGCGCCTTGGCGTGCGCAGGTAAGGCGTGTCGCCGTCATCCTCACCAGTTCGCGTTCCGGGTCGACGCTGTTCAAGGCGGTGCTGGCGCGCCATCCCGGCATCGCCAGCCTTGACGGCGAAGCGGAGCCCTTCCTTGCCTTGAGCGGCGACGGCTTCGGCTACGATCCAGCATGCACCAGCGATGCCATCGCACGCCTGCGCAATCCCGATGCGCTGGCCGACGAGATCTTCGACAGCCTGACCGTGCCCGAAGGCGGCATGGCGCCGTTGCCGGAGTTGAAAGCGCGCTGGCGCAAGCGCCTGCTGCTGCAGTTCCCTGCGCTGTTCGCGCAACCGCTGGCCTTTGCCCAGATGGAGCGTGCCCTCGACGAGGCGCTGCTGCCCAGCCAGGGCACCGACGCGCCCGGCGAGCACGAATTGCAGCATGCCGTGCTGGGCGCCGTGTTCTGGCGCGAACCGTGGCGGCGCGATTACTACGACGGCGGTCGCGGACCGGGCGAACGGCGGCCATTCAACGAGGCCGCCAAGATCGAAGAGCCGCCCTTTGTTTCGCCCGCCATGCGTGCCCGGCATTTCACCGAAGATGATGCCGCCAGCAAGGTATTGCTGTTCAAGACCCCTTCCGACGCTTATCGCCACGGCTTCTATGAACAACTGTTCCCGCATGCGCAGGTGCGCTATGTGCACCTGGTCCGCAGCGTTGCCGCCTGCGTCAACGGCTTGATCGACGGCTGGCTGTCGCCGCTCGGCTTCCATGCGCACGACATGCAAAAGCACGGCGTGACGCTGGCCATCCACGGCTATTCCGAACAGTGCGAGGGCGGCCAGCGCTGGTGGAAATTCGACCTGCCGCCGAACTGGCGCAGTTTTATCAATGCGCCGCTGGAGGAGGTGTGCCTGAACCAGTGGCTGTCCTGCCACCGCCATATTGTCGATAGCGGCGTGGCGGCGCTGCCGGTGCGCTTCGAATCCTTCCTGTCCGACCCTGCGGGCGTGCTGGAGCGGACTTGCGAATGGCTTGGCCTGCCTCCGATGCCGCAGCCGCCCGAGCTGCCGGTGACGATGGCGACCGAAGCCCCCGCGCCCGGCCGCTGGCGCAAGCGCAGCAGCCAGTTGCTGCCTTTGGCGCGGCGCGCGGAAGTGGCCGACATGATGCACGCGCTGGGCTACGGCGCGGCGCCGGAGCAGTGGCAATGATCCGCCGCCTGCTGGTGCCTTACTTGATGGGCAAGCGGCGCGACGGCCTGCAGCGCGTGCAGTTGCTCGACTCGCAGCCCTGGGCTGTGCTGCAGTCGCCGCAATCGACGGCCACCGAACTGGTGGACAAGGATGAACAGATGCGCAGCATGGGCCGCGTGTATGCCGTGCTGGCCGAACAGGTCGCCGCGGCGGCCGCGGCCGGCGACCTGCCGGTCAGCATTTCCGGCGACTGCGTCTCGACCATGGGCGTGATGGCAGGCTTGCAGCGTGCCGGCCGCGAACCGCAACGCATGCTGTGGCTGGACGCGCACGGCGACTTCCACACCTGGGCCACCACGCACACCCAATACCTGGGCGGCATGCCGCTGGCCATGCTGGTCGGCCGCCAGGACCGGCGCCAGAACCGTCGCGACAGCATCACCGCGTTGCGCGAAGCGGTGGGCATGCGTCCCTACCCGGAAGAGCTGGTGCTGCTGTCCGATGCGCGCGACCTTGACCCTGGCGAAGACGTGGCATTGGAGCGATCGACGATCGTGCGTTGCACCCTGGACCAGGTGCTGGGCAAGCTGTCGACGCACGAGACCCTCTACGTGCATTTCGATACCGACGTGCTGGACGAAGCCCAGCGCATGCCAGCGCTCAAATACCATGTACCGGCGGGACCGCGCGTGGAAGAGATGGCGGAGCTGTTCCGCAGCCTGCGCGACTACCCCTTGGTGGCCGTGTCGGTATCGGCCTGGCACGCGGAACTGGACGCGGGCGACCAGGCTGCCCGCATCTGCCTGGAGCTGCTGGACGAGCTGCTGCCCGGCGCGCGCAGCACGCCGCGCGAGCGCAACCCGGCCAGTACCAGCTCGACGCAATCGGCCAGGGGCGCGCGCGCGGTATCGAGCGACAGTTCGGGCGCCAGCGGCGCTTCGTAAGGGGCGGACACGCCGGTGAACTGTTTCACCTCTCCGGCTCGTGCGCGGCGGTACAGTCCTTTGACATCGCGCTGTTCGCAGACTTCCAGCGGGCATTTGCACCATGCTTCGATGAAGTCGTCTCCGGCCTGCATGGCGCGCACGCGGGCGCGGTCGGCGCGCAGCGGCGAAATGAAGGCCGCCAGCACGATGATGCCGGATTCGGCGAACAGGCGGGCGGTTTCGCCGGCTCGGCGCAGGTTCTCGCTGCGGTCTTCGGGAGAAAAGCCAAGGTCGGCGCACAAGCCCTGGCGCAGGCTGTCGCCATCCAGCAGCACGACCTGGCAGCCGGCATGGAACAGGCGCTGTTCGACGGCGCGGGCCAGTGTTGTCTTGCCGGCGCCGGACAGGCCGGTGAACCAGACTACCGCGCCGCGATGGCCATGCATTTCTTCGCGCTCGCGGCGCGATATGATCAAGGAGTCCATGATGCGACTATATACGCGATGCAGGAGGGCAGCATGCGCACCGTGCTGATCGTAGGTGCAGGCTTTTCCGGTGTAGCGTGCGCGATACAGATGCTGCGCCTCGCGGGACGCCAGCCTTTGCGCCTGCTGTTGTTGAACCGCAGCGGACGGCTGGCGCGCGGCATGGCATACGGGACGCAAAGCCAGCAGCATTTGCTCAACGTGGTGGCGGCAAAAATGAGCGTGCTGCCCGATGATCCGGAACACTTCCTGCGCTATGCGGCGCTGCGCGACAGCCGCGTGACCGGGAGTTCCTACGTCGCCCGCAGCGTGTACGGCGACTATCTGGAATGGGCACTGCGCCAGGCGCAAGACCAGGCGCCACGCCACGCCAGCCTCGATTGCATCAGCGGCAGCGTATGCCGCTTGCAAACCGAAACTGGCGGCAGGCTGGAAGCGATGCTGGAAGACGGCCGCCGGATCGAGGCGGACCGGGTGGTGCTGGCCTTCGGACACCTTCCCGCGCCACCGCCGGAAATGGCGCACGGCACGCTGGCCGACAGTGCGCATTACGTGCCGGATCCATGGCGCGCAGACCTGTTGTCCACCGTTGGCGTTCACGACCCGGTGCTGCTGCTGGGCAGCGGCCTGACGGCGGTCGATATCGCGCTGCAGCTCCTGCGCCGCAATCCCTCGCAGTGCGTGCATGCGCTGTCGCGCCATGGCCTGCTGCCGCAGCCCAGCAAGCCGCCTTGCGGCCACCTGGCAGGCAGCCCTCTGCTGCGCGACGAAGCGCCAACCGTTCGCGCGGCCTTGCATGCTTTCATGCGGCAGGTGGAACGCCTTGAAGCGGCGGGCCTGGACTGGCACGATGCGCTGGCAGCCTTGCGCCACCAGTCCGCGGGCATCTGGCAAGCCTGGCCCGCGGTCGAGCGGCGCCGCTTCCTGCGCCATGTGCGGCCGTATTGGGACGTGCACCGGCACCAGTTGCCGCCAATGGTGCAGCAGGAGTTGGCGGCGGCGCTGGAGCGCGGCGCGCTGCGCGTGTCGGCAGGACGCGTCATGGGCATCCGCGACGAGGCGGAACTGGCGGTCCTGGCGGTGCAGCCGCGCGGCAGCGAAGCAGTCGTCGAACTGCGCGCCGCCCGCATCATCAACTGTACCGGCAGCTGCGCCAGCCCGCGCCGCGCATCGATGCCTCTGGTGCGACAGCTCCTGGCCGATGGCCTGATGCAGGCCGACGCGCTGGGACTCGGCGTGGAAACCGGCGCCGGCTGCACCGTGCTTGGCGCAGACGGCAAACCGACGCCAGGCCTGTATTACATCGGCCCCTGGCTGCGGGCCGGCTACTGGGAGGCGACTGCGGTGCCTGAACTGCGTCAATTCGCCGCCACGATCGCCCGCGCCTGCATGTAAAATTGGCAATCCTCAACAGTGTTGGAGAACGACGATGCGCGCGGTTTTGCTGATTGCTGGTTTATTGCTGTCTGGCGCCGTGTTTGCGCAAGATGCACCGTCAGGCGATTCCGCCAAAACCGCCGCCAGCGAATGGCTGGCGCTGACCGATGCCGGCAGCTACGGTGCGAGCTGGGACAAGGCAGCCCCGGCATTCAAAGGCGCGATCAGCAAGCCGGGCTGGGAGCAGGCGCTGCGCAATGTGCGCATGCCCTTGGGAACAGTAAAGTCGCGCCGCCTGGCCAGTGCCCAGTTCACGCACAGCTTGCCGGGCGCCCCGGCAGGCGACTACTTCGTCCTGCAGTTCGCCACCCAATTCGAGAACAAGGCCAGCGCCGTGGAAACCGTGACCCCGATGAAAGGGCCGGACGGCAACTGGCGCGTCTCCGGTTACTTTATAAAATAAATGGGGACGTACCCCTTTTAAGGGGTACGTCTCAGTGAAGCAGGGCGGAGGTAAGGGATTTCACTTCTTCCGCCGACTCTTCCATGATGCTGGCCAGCGTGCCGTCGCCGACGGCGAAGTCGATGGTGCTGGCGGCTGCCACCGAGGTTGCACCCGGGCGGGCGTGCAGCGGCGAGGCGATCGGGGACAAGTCGTTGGCCAACAGCAGCGTGTCGCCCAGGTTTTCGGGCGGCAGGGCGCGCATGCCTTCCCACATGGCTTCCACGGCCTTCATCACGTTCTCGGGAATCATCAGCTTTTGCAGGACGCCGCGGCCGATCGGCACTTCGCCGTAGGTGGTCCATTCTTCCGGATCGCCTTCCATCGCTTCCGGATAGGCTTCGGCTTGCGACAGCATGTAGAAGCCGCCCACCTCGTGCACGATGCCGGCAAACATGGCGGTATCGGGATCGACGTGGGACACGCGCCGCGCAATCACCTGCGCCAGCGCCGCCACGTGGGCGGTGTGCTCCCACAGCTGGTTGGCCTTGGCCTTGAGCAGGGGATTGCGGATCTTGGTGCCGAGCTGGCGCACGATCACCGAGGTTACCAGCGACTGCAGGGTGCGCACCCCAAGGCGCTGCACAGCCGTCTTCACGCTGGAAATCTCCATGCCGGAGCGGTTGTAGGCCACCGAGTTGGCAATGGCCACCGTGCGGGCCGCCAGCAGCGGGTCGGCCTGCACCAGCTTGGCTGCCAGGTCGATATGGCAATTGTCATCGTTCAGCGCGCGCTGAAGCTTGATCGACGCGTCGATATTGGTGGGGAATGTAAGCTCACCGCGGCCGGCTTGGGCTGCAATTGCTTTGAAGGCTTCCAGTCTGTCCATGCGAAAATTATATGCAGAAATTGCCCTTTGGAACTAGGACAGGGTGGTTATTTTGATGAAAAAACCGGCTATACGCCCAGCTTAGCCTTCGCCGAAGATGGCGTCGCACCCTTCCACGGTGCCTTCGACATCCCCCAGTTCGTCGACCAGTTCCAGGTCTTCGAGTTCTTCCACTGCATTGGTAAAGCTGTTGTGCTTGGTGGCGCCGATCAGGCGGTAGATCTCGCCGTCTTCATTGCGGATGCCAATCAGTAGTTTTTCCTTGCGCACCAGGTCGGCACTGGTGTTTTCCAGCAGCAGGTTGCCGGTGATTTGCTTGTCGAATTTGGCTGGCTTGATGCCGTCCAGCAGGGTGGTCTTTAACATTCTTCTCGTTCTTTATAGTGGTGTACCGGCACTGATTGTGGCCTTCAGCCCGGCCAGGGTGCGTTCCAGGGCGTCATAATCGGCGTCGCTATAGTCCGAAAACAACTGTACGCCTTTAGCGACGATAACAGGAAACACTTCGGCAAAGAGCTGCTCGCCCGCCGGGGTCAGGCGCACGAAAAAGGAGCGCTTGTCGTCGGCATTGCGTTCCCGTTCGACCAGGCCCTTCTGTTCCAGGCGTTCGATGACGCCGGTCAGGGTGCCCTTGGTGATCAGGGTGCGTTCGCCCAGCTCCTTGTAGCTCATGCCTGGGGTGTTGCCCAGTGTGGCAATGATATCGAATTGCGCGTGGGTGAGGCCAAGTTGGCGAACGTGTTCGCCGGACCACCTCTCAAACCCTTGCATGCATTCGGCCAGCAGCCGGATGCTTTTCAAATATCGTTCGCCCATGACACCGGATTATAGCGCCCGCCAGCCTCGGCCTCCATCGGTTACTATATGCAAACTCATAACAAGATGTACTAAACGCCATGCCCCTGCACGCACGCGGTATCCTTGCCCTGCTGGTGGTGACCATTGTCTGGGGCACCACCTTCCCGGCCATGAAGGATATGACCGACAACCTGTCGGCCAACTGGATCGTGTTGTCGCGCTTCGCGATTGCCGGTGTGCTGTTGTCCCCCTTCCTGCTGCGCGCCAAATGGCGTGACCTGCACTATGGCTTCCTGGCCGGCGTGCTGCTGTTCTTCTGTTACCTGACCCAGGTCGAAGGCCTGAGCCTGACTTCTTCCAACCGCAACGCCTTCATTTGCGGCCTGAACGTGCTGGTGGTGCCGCTGCTGGGTATTGCCATGGGCAAGTGGCCGGACAAGCGCATCGTGCTGGCCCTGGTCCTGGCGGTGGGCGGCCTGTTCGCCCTCTGCTGGGAGGGCAGCTTCAGCTGGAGCCGCGGCGACTCGCTGGCACTGGCGGCGGCCTTCCTGTTCGGCCTCTACATCAAGGTCATGGAGCAGTTCTCGCGCAAGGTGGACCGCCTGATGACGCTCACCGTGGCCCAGATCTGGACCGTGGCCCTGTTTGCCGGGCTGTGGATACTGCTGCGTGAAGTGCCGCGCGGGGTGATCGACGTGCCGCATGATGCGCAGGACTACTACACCTACATCTGGCAAGGCCTGGCGACCTATAAATGGAACCTGGCCTATCTTGGCGTGATCGCCACGGCGGCCATCATTTCCCTGCAAACGTGGGGGCAGAGCCACGCCACCGCCAACGAGGCAGCAGTGATCTATGCCTTCGAACCCGCCAGCGCTGCCATCTTCGGCTACTTCTGGCTGGGCGAGACGATGGGCGTGATGCAGCTGCTGGGGGCGGTACTGTTGATCTCCGGTATGATTGTCAGCCAATGGAATACCCCTGAGCGCCCGGCGTCGGCGCTTGTCCCTGAATAGAAGATGTCATTTGCCCAACTTAGTCGCCTGACCCGGGAGCAGCCGCTGCGCATGCTGCTGGTGAATGCAGGCGAACCGGACAGCCTGGCCTGGTCCGGATTGGCGCAGCCCTTGCGGCTGGCCCAGCGCCTTCTGAAGGGCGGCTTCCAGCTCGACGTGATGACGCCGTCCCAGCTGGCCGCTGCATCCGGCCTGGCCGGCGACTGGCAACTGGCCCTGCTGGTCGCGGACGAGGGGGCGGCTCGCCCGGCCGATGCCGAACTGCGCGCGGTGATCGAGTGTTGCCGCGAGGCGGAGTATTGGGGCGGGGTCGGCGCCGGCGTGTTGTGGCTGGCCCAGACTGGAGCGGCGGGCGGCGCACGCATCGCCCTGCCATGGGCGCTATATGCGGAAACCGAGGATGTCACCGAGCGCGCCATACTTACACCGAACTTGTTCGAGATCGATGGGCGGCTGATTTCCTGCTGCGGCGGGGCGGCTTCGCTCGACTTTTCCCTGACCCTGATCGAGGCGCTGTTCGGCGCCAATGTGCAGGCCGAGATCAAGGAAGCCTTATGCATCGACCGCGTGCGTTCGTCGGAAGAGCGGCAGCGGGTGGCCCTGCAGGCGCGTTTCGGGGCCCTGCAGCCCAAGCTGTCGGAGGCGGTGACCCTGATGGAGGCGAATATCGAAGAGCCGCTGTCGACAGACGATATCGCCGGTCTGGTGGGCTTGTCGCGGCGCCAGCTTGAGCGTTTGTTCAAGCAGTACCTGGGCTCGCTGCCCTCGCGCTACTACTTGGAGCTGCGCCTGCAACGGGCACGGCAATTACTTTTAGAAACAAATCATTCCATAGTGCAGGTCGGCCTGATGTGCGGATTCTCGTCGGGGTCGCACTTTTCGACCGCTTTTGGCACCTTATTTGGCAACACGCCACGCGAAGAGCGACAGCGCAAATTGCAAGGTTAAAGTCGGGGTCAGGTCTGGCAATCCGCCACTTTTTCCGCATTGCGGAAAAAGTGGCGGATTGCCAGACCTGACCCCGACTTTCAAGCTGCTTGGACAATTTTGAAAATCCTTGTCGCAGATTCAAAAGAGTTTTAGCATCCCCGCTTTTACAATGCAGTACACCTTACCATTGATGGGGATTTGCCATGAACGCCAAGCTTGACTCGACTGTTACCACCCGCCCTGTAACCCGCGCCACTTTTGACGAGGTAATCGTCCCGACTTACGCACCTGCCCAGATGGTGCCAGTGCGAGCAGCGGGCCTGGACCTGTGGGACCAGAACGGCAAGCATTACCTGGACTTCACCTCCGGCATCGCCGTCGCCTCCCTGGGCCACTGCAACCCGGTCGTGGTGGAAGCCCTGACCCGCCAAGCCAACACCCTGTGGCACCTGGGCAATGGCTACACCAATGAGCCGGTCCTGCGCCTGGCCCTGGCCCTGACCGAAGCCACCTTCGCCGACCGCGCCTTCTTCTGCAACTCCGGCGCCGAAGCCAACGAAGCGGCCCTGAAGCTGGCCCGTAAAGTCGCCCACGCCAAGTTCGGCGACAAGAAGCCGCGCATCGTGTCCTGCCTGAACTCCTTCCACGGCCGTACCCTGTTTACCGTGTCCGTCGGCGGCCAGGCCAAGTACACCGAAGGTTTCGAGCCGCTGCCGCCATCGATCGACCACATCCCTTACAACGATATCGAAGCGGCCAAGGCTGCCATCGGCGACGACGTGTGCGCCGTGATCGTTGAGCCGGTGCAGGGCGAGGGCGGCGTGATGCCGGGCAATCCAGAATACCTGAAGACCCTGCGCGAGCTGTGCGACAAGCACAACGCCGTGCTGATCTTCGACGAAGTGCAGTGCGGCATGGGCCGTACCGGTTCCCTGTTCGCTTACCAGGGCTACGGCGTTACCCCGGACATCCTGACCTCGGCCAAGGCGCTGGGCAACGGCTATCCGATCGGCGCCATGCTGACCACCGACGAACTGGCCAAGCACCTGGCGGTAGGCACCCACGGCACCACCTACGGCGGCAACCCGCTGGCTGCCACCGTGGCGCTGACCGTGCTGGAAACCATCAACCAGCCAGCCTTCCTGGCCCGCGTGAAAGAGGCTTCCGAGAAGCTGATCGGCAAGCTGGAAGGCCTGGTGCGCGATTTCCCTCAAGTGTTCTCGGCCGTACGCGGCGCTGGCCTGCTGCTGGGCCTGGTTGTGGCTGAGCCGTTCAAGGGTCGTTCCAAGGATATCCAGCGCGCTGCTGAAGCACAAGGCCTGATGATCCTGATCGCTGGTACCGACGTGGTGCGCCTGGCGCCGGCGCTGGTGGTGTCGGATGCGCAGATCGATGAGGCAGATCGCATTATTCGCCTGGCGGTTGCTGAGCTGACCAAGGACTGAAACCGGTAACCCGGTGTCTGACCCGCAGGGTCAGACACCCATAGTGTCAGACCCCGTGGGTCTGACACAGGTTTACCGGTTTTGCTGTTTTAGAGAAGAATAAAAGAGGAGCACCCATGTACGTAGTCCGTCCGGTAGAAACCGCCGACATCGCCGCCCTCGAATCACTGGCCGCGGTCAGCATGCCGGGTGTCCATACCCTGCCGAAGACGCGTGAAAAGATCGAGCAGGCAGTCGAGCGTTCCATCGCTTCCTTCTCCGCCCACGTCGACATCCCGAGCGAAGAGTCCTACATGTTCGTGATGGAGTCGCTGGCCGACAGGAAGATCGTCGGCACCGCCGCCATCCACGCCTCCGCAGGCTCGAACGGCACCTACTTCTCCTTCCGCAACGACGTTATCCAGCAAGTCTCGCGCGACCTGAACATCAGCCACAGCGTGCACGCCTTGACGCTGTGCTCCGAGCTGACCGCCTACTCGCAGCTGTCCGGCTTTTACGTCGACGCCAGCGTGGCGCAGCGTCCGGAAGCGGCCCTGCTGTCGCGTTCCCGCCTGCTGTACGCAGTGCAGGCGCCGCACCGTTTCGGCGACCGCTTTTTCGTGCCGCTGGCCGGCCTGACCGATGAAAACGGCGGCTCGCCATTCTGGGATGCGCTGGGCCGCAAGTTCTTCAAAATGGACTTCCTGGATGCCGAACGCGTGATCGGTGGCGCCCGCAACCGCACCCTGATCGTGGAGCTGATGCCGCACTACCCGGTCTACGTGCCGCTGCTGCCGGGCGATGCGCAAGCCGTGATGGGCCAGATCCATCCGAGCGGCGAACTGGCGTTCAATTTGCTGACTTCCGAAGGTTTCGAAGCCGACGAGTATATCGACATCTTTGACGGTGGTCCGATCCTGCAGGCGCACAAGCATGCGCTGCGTACCTTCACCACCTCGCTGCCGCGCCGCGTGGCCAGCGCCGAAGGCACGCAAGCCAGCGACGCGGTGGCGACTTACGCCGTGTCCACCGGCCCTGACCAGCGCTTCCGCGCGGTGACCATCAACTGCGCACCGCTGGAGAATACCGATACCGTCTGCCTGTCGAAGAACGCCCAGGACATCTTGCGCGTGGAAGAGGGCGACACCGTGACCTGCGTCCGCATTTAATAACGAGAAAACCTATGCTAGTTGTACGCGCCATTAAAGCGAGTGACCTGGACGGATTGTTCAACCTGGCCAGCCAGGTGGGCACCGGCATGACCACCCTCAAGCCGGACATGAAGATGATGGGCGACCGCGTCGCCGTGGCGGTGGCGTCCTTCGCCGAAACCATCCCGCCGGAAGAACGCGACTACATGTTCGTGATGGAAGACACCGATACCGGCCGCCTGGCCGGCGTGTGCGCCATCAAGGGCGCGGTCGGCCTGACCGAGCCTTTCTACAACTACCGCATCGGCACCCTGGTGCACTCCAGCCGCGAGCTGAACGTGTTCACCCGCATGGACACGCTGTACCTGTCCAACGACCTGACCGGCTGCTCCGAGCTGTGCTCCCTGTTCCTGCACCCGGACTACCGCCAGGGCAATAACGGCAAGCTGCTGTCCAAGAGCCGCTTCCTGTTCATCGCCCAGTTCCCGCACCTGTTCGAGCAGAAGATCATCGCCGAGATGCGCGGCTACCAGGCGGAAGACGGCAGCTCGCCTTTCTACGAAGGCCTGGGCCGCTACTTCTTCAAGATGGACTTCCACCATGTGGACGACCTGACCGCGCTGGGCAAGAAGTCCTTCATCGCCGAGCTGATGCCGCGCCAGCCGCTGTACGTCGACTACCTGCCGAAAGATGCGCAGGAAGCGATCGGCAAGGTTCACCAGGCTACCGCGCCGGCGCGCCGCCTGCTGGAGCAGGAAGGCCTGCACTACGAAGGCTATGTCGACATCTTCGACGCCGGCCCGGTGCTGCAAGCCCGCGTCTCCGAACTGCGCGCGATGCGCGACAGCGAACTGGCATCCGTCACGCGCGATACCGATACCGCGCATGCCTGCGCGCTGCACACCACCGAACCATACCTGGTGTCGAACACCGTCATGCAGGACTTCCGCATGATCCTGACCGACGCCAATCCATCCGACGGCGGCATTGACCTGTCGTCCGAAGAACAAGCGCTGCTGCATTGCCATGCCGGCGACACCGTGCGCACCCTGTCTCTCAACGTGAGGAAGAACCAGAATGTCTGAACTGAGCAATTTCATCAACGGCCAATGGAAAGCTGGCCACGGCGAGACCATCGTGACCACCAACCCGGCCACCGGCAAGCATATCTACTCGTCGAAAGAGTCGACTGCCGATGACGTGGCGGAAGCTGCGCATGCTGCGCGCGCCGCCTTTGAAGCCTGGGCCTACCGCCCGCTGGAAGAGCGCATCGCCATCGTCACCAAATTCCGCGACCTGCTGAAGGAAAACGCGGAAGACCTGGCGCAGACCATTTCCGAAGAAGTCGGCAAGCCGCTGTGGGAAGCGCGCACCGAAGTGACCACCATGGCCAACAAGGTGGACATCTCGATCACTTCCTACGGCAACCGCACCGGCGAATCGCGCAACAAGGTTGCCGATGGCGAAGCTGTGCTGCGCCACCGTCCGCACGGCGTGTTCGGCGTGTTCGGTCCTTACAACTTCCCGGGCCACCTGCCGAACGGCCACATCGTGCCTGCGCTGATCGCCGGTAACACCGTGGTGTTCAAGCCGAGCGAGTACGCACCGCGCACCGCCATCAAGACCGTCGCGCTGTGGGAAAAGGCCGGCGTGCCTGCGGGCGTGATCAACCTGGTCAACGGCGGCCGTGAAACCGGCATCGCGCTGGGCCAGAATGCGGAGATCGACGGCGTGCTGTTCACCGGCTCCAGCCAGACCGGCGCGGCGCTGCACAAGCAGTTCGGCGGCCAGCCGGGCAAGCTGCTGGCGCTGGAGATGGGCGGCAACAATCCTCTGATCGTTTGGAACCCGACGGACATCGATGCTGCCGTATTCATGGCGATTTCGTCTTCCTTCATCTCCGCCGGCCAGCGCTGCACCTGCGCGCGCCGCGTGATCGTGCAGAAGGGCGAGCAGGGCGATGCCTTCGTCAAGCGTTTCGTCGAAGTGGCGTCCAAGCTGGGCGTAGGCGCTCCGGCTGCCGAACCGGCGCCGTTCATGGGTCCTGTGGTTTCCGCTGCCGTGGCAGAAAAACTGGTGCAGGCACAGGCCGACATGGTGGCCAAGGGCGGCAAGATGCTGCTGGAAATGCGCCAGCTGGAACCGGGCACCGGCTTCGTTTCCGCCGGCATCGTGGACACCACCGACGCGCAAGGCATTCCTGACGAAGAATGGTTCGGTCCACTGGCGCAGATCATCCGCGTCGACGATTTCGACGCCGCGATCCGCGCCGCCAACAACACCGGCTACGGCCTGGCCGCGGCCCTGCTGTCGACCGACGAGTCGCTGTGGCAGAAGTTCCAGGTCCGCGCCCGCGCCGGCATCGTGAACTGGAACCGCCCGACCACCGGCGCGGCCAGCTCGGCGCCGTTCGGCGGCGTCGGCAAGTCCGGCAACCATCGTCCTAGCGCATACTATGCGGCGGACTACTGCGCCTACCCGGTCGCTTCGATCGAGAACGGCGCCCTTGAAATGCCTGCCAAGCTGTCGCCTGGCATGAACTTCTGAGGATGGCCATGCCTACTGCACGCGAATACAACTTCGACGGCCTGGTTGGCCCGTCGCACAACTACGCCGGCCTGTCGTTCGGTAACGTCGCCTCGTTCAACAACGTCAAGAGCGCGTCCAATCCGAAGCAGGCTGCCCTGCAGGGCCTGGCCAAAATGCGCGAGCTGGCCAGGCGCGGTTTCGCGCAGGCGCTGCTGCCGCCGCAGGACCGTCCGAATTTCCGCCTGCTGCGCAGCCTGGGCTACGCCGGCACCGATGCCGAAGTGATCGCACAGGCGTACAACGACTCGCCGGTGGTGCTGGCGTGCGCCTACTCGGCTTCGCCGATGTGGACTGCCAATGCCGCCACCGTCAGCCCGTCGGCCGACACGCGCGATGGCCGTGTGCACTTCACCGCTGCAAACCTGAACAACAAGCTGCACCGCGCGTTCGAGCACGTGCAGTCGGCTCGCGCCCTGCGCGCCATCTTCAAGGACGAGCGCTTCTTCGCCGTGCACGACGCACTGCCTGGTACTCCGGCCTTCGGTGATGAAGGCGCGGCCAACCATACCCGCCTGTGCGACCAGCATGGCAATCCGGCCGTCGAACTGTTCGTATATGGCCGCGTGGAGTTCGACCCGAGCGCGCCGGCGCCGAAGAAGTTCCCGGCCCGCCATACGCTGGAAGCATCGAAGGCCGTGGCCCGCCTGCACGGCCTCGATCCGGCGCGCTGCGTGTTCGTGCAGCAGAATCCTGACGTGATCGACCAGGGTGTGTTCCACAACGACGTGATCGCCGTGGGTAATGGCAATGTGCTGTTCTACCATGAGCAGGCTTTCGCAGACGAGCAGGGCGCGCTGGCTTCGATCCGCGCCGCCATGCAGGGCGTGGGCGCCGAGCTGGTGGCGATCCGCGTACCGACGGCCGAGGTGTCGGTGGCCGACGCGGTTTCTTCCTATCTGTTCAACACGCAGCTGCTGTCCAAGCCTGACGGCAAGATGGCCTTGGTCACGCCGCATGAGTGCCAGGAAATCCCGGCCGTGGCGGCCTTCCTGGAAAAGCTGGTCGCTTCCGGCGGCCCGGTCGATGAGCTGATCCACTTCGACCTGCGCCAGTCGATGCGCAACGGCGGTGGGCCGGCTTGCCTGCGCCTGCGCGTGGCGTTGACCGAGGCAGAGGCAGCGGCCATGCACCAGGGTGTGGTGATGACCGAAACGCTGTACCATAGCCTGGTCGCGTGGGTAGAGAAGCACTACCGCGACCATCTGGAACCGAAAGATTTGGCAGATCCGCAATTGGCTGTAGAAGTGCACACCGCATTGAAAGAGCTGGAACAGATCCTGGGCTTACCCGGCCTGTACGATCTGTAAAAACCGGTAAACCAGTGCCTGACCCGCAGGGTCAGGCACTTTCTGCGCAAAGGCCGTCGTGCAAACAGCGCCAACGGCTTGCGAGCTACCGGTTTTAAGAAAGAAGATACCCACAACGTATTTGGAGAAGCAGATGAAACAAATGCCACAAGAGTTGCGCAAGCAAACGCTCGAACTGGTCAAGGCCAGCGGCCCGATCGCCCAACTGATCGAAGCCTGGCTCGGCTCCCTGGACGATGAAGACCTGGCCGACCTGTCCCCCGGCAGCCTGGCCCCGGTCCTTGTGGAAGGTTTCACCCAGCTTGCCAAGCGCACCGCTTCCGGCTGCCAGATCGCCAAGCTCCAATACGAAGAAGCGCGCGGCGGCCACGCCACCGCGCTCCTGATCGTCAACGACGACATGCCATACCTGGTCGACTCCATCGTGATCGCCATGCGCAAGCTGCGCGTCGGCTCCAACGGCGTGCTGAACGCCGTGCTGCCGGTGCGCCGCAGCGCCGACGGCAGCGTGGAAGCCGTCGGCCAGAAAGGCGACAAGCTCGAATCGATGGTCCTGTGCCTGCTGTCCGAAAAGCTGGAAGACGGCGCACTGAAAGAACTGACCGACCGCATCGAGATGGTGGCGCGCGACGCCGCCGTCGTGAAGCGCGACCTGGCTGCAATGAAGGACCGCCTCACCGCCGTCTCTACCGACTCGGCCGGCCACGGCGAAGAAGGCCAGGAGGTCGCAGCTTTCCTGCAGTGGGCGCGCGACGAAGGCTTCGAAGTGCACGGCTATGCCTACTACCAGGTCAAGCCGGGCGCACGCGAACTGGAACGCGACATCCCTAGCCGCATCGGCGTTCTGCAGGACACCGCGCACCCGATCTACGGCACCTGCCTGGCCAATATCCCCGGCGACTTCGACACACTGTCCAAGCGCGCCCACACCCTGTCGATCGTGAAGGCCGACGTGGGCGGCACGCTGCACCGCGACCAGTCGCTGGACTTCATCGGCGTGCGCCACACCGACGGCAAGGGCGCCATCCTGGGCGAGCATTGCTTCGTCGGCCTGTTCACCCGCGCCGCCAACCTGACCCCGCTGGCCCGCCTGCCATTCGCGCGCGGCCGCATCGCGCAAGTGCTGAAGATCGCCGGCGTGCGCGAAACCGGTTTCCGCGCCGAGAAATTCATCGAGATCCTGGAATCGCTGCCGCGCACCGAAGCGCTGGAAGCGGAACCGGAATGGCTGGCCGAAGTCTGCGGCGCCGTGGTGTCGCTGTACAAGCAGCCGCGCGCCAAGGTATTCGCCCGCCGCGACGTGTACGCCCGCCACCTGAACGTGCTGGTCTACCTGCCGCGCGAACGCTACTCCGCTTCCGTGGCGCATGCGCTGGCGCGCGCCCTGCAGGAAAGCTCCGGCGCCACCCACGTCAGCTCGCAAACCCTGGTGTCGGACGGTCCGCTGGCCCGCCTCTACCTGATCGCCCACGCTGCGCGCTATCCGCTGGACCTGGAAAGCGATATCCAGCGTCCGCTGCTGACGGTGCTGGACGGCTGGCATGACCAGTTCTCCGAACTGGCCGACAAGGTCGGCGAAGAACCGCTGCGCAACAGCCTGCGCAAGCTGTGCTCCACCCTGCCGGTCGACTACGTGGCTGCAACCCCGCCGGCCGTTGCCTTCCACGACCTGGACAAGATCCTGCGCAATGGCGTGGACGAGCGCGTCGCCGTGCGCGTCGAACTGCCATCCGAAAGCAACGCCGCCACCACTATCCGCCTGTACTCGGTGGACGGCGTACCGGCCCTGTCCTCGATCCTGCCAGCGCTGCACAACGCCGGCGTGGCGATCGAGCGTGAATCGGCGCATACCATCCGCACCGCGGACGGCAAGAAGCACTACGTGACCAGCCTGGCTGTCGATGCGCAAAGCGCGCTCGAACTGTCCCGCCCTGGCGTGGTGCAGGTGGCGGAAGACCTGTTCAACGCCCTGTTCAACAACGAAGCCGAAGACGGCCGCCTGAATGGCCTGGTTGTCGAAGGCGGTCTGCGCCTGCGCGAAGTGCAGCTGGTGCGCGCTTACATGAGCTACTGGCGCCAGGCCGGCACCCAGTTCACCGTGCGCTACATGGCGGAGATCCTGCGCCGCCATCCAGCGCTGGTGAAGGAGCTGGTCGACGCATGGAAAGAGCGCTTCGATCCGGCCCTGCCGGAAGCGACCCGCACCGCAGCCAAGGACAAGCTGCTGGCCATCAAGGGCCGCTTGTCCTCGATCAACCACGCCGACTCCGAAGTGATTTTCGCGGCCATGATCGACCTGATGCTGGCAACCCTGCGCACCAACTATTTCCAGAATGCTGGACAGGGCGACAAGATCATCTTCAAGTTCGACACCAGCAGCCTGCACCTGGTGCCGGAACCGCGTCCGTTCCGCGAGATCTATGTGTTCTCGCGCCGCTTCGAAGGCGTGCACCTGCGCGGCGGCCCGGTGGCGCGCGGCGGCCTGCGCTGGTCTGACCGCATGGAAGATTACCGCACCGAGGTGCTGGGCCTGGTGAAGGCGCAGATGGTGAAGAACGCCGTGATCGTTCCTGCCGGCGCCAAGGGCGGCTTCGTCTGCAAGCAGATGCCGAAAGACGCGCCGCGCGACGTGGTGGCAGCGGAAGGCGAAGCAGTCTACCGCCTGTTCATCGCCAGCCTGCTGGAAATGACCGACAACCGCGTGCTGGGCAAGATCGTTCCACCTGAAGACACGGTCCGCTACGACAACGACGACCCATACCTGGTGGTGGCTGCCGACAAGGGCACCGCGACCTTCTCCGACATCGCCAACAGCATCGCGGTGAAGCGCGGCTTCTGGCTGGGCGACGCGTTCGCGTCGGGCGGCTCCAACGGCTACGACCACAAGAAGATGGGCATCACCGCCAAGGGCGCGTTCGAGGCGGTCAAGCGTCACTTCTACGAAATGGGCCACGACATGAACACCACCCCGTTCACCGTGGTGGGCGTGGGCGACATGTCGGGCGACGTGTTCGGCAACGGCGTGCTGCTGTCGAACCAGATCAAGCTGCTGGCGGCCTTCGACCACCGCCACATCTTCCTCGACCCGAACCCGGACACCGCGAAATCCTTCGCCGAACGCCAGCGCATGTTCGCGCTGCCGCGATCCTCGTGGGAGGACTACAACAAGGACCTGATCTCGAAGGGCGGCGGCGTGTTCCCGCGTACGGCCCGTACCATCGAGCTGTCGCCTGAAGTGCGCGCCGCGCTGGACATCCAGGAAAGCTCGCTGACGCCGGAAGAACTGATGCACCGCATCCTGCTGGCCCCCGTGGACCTGTTCTACAACGGCGGCATCGGCACCTATATCAAGTCGTCGACCGAAACCCACGCGCAAGTGAAAGACCGCGCCAACGACAATATCCGCGTCAGCGGCAATGAGCTACGTTGCAAGGTCGTGGCGGAAGGCGGCAACCTGGGTGCGACCCAGGCCGGCCGTATCGAATTCGCCCTGGCCGGCGGCCGCATCTTCACCGATGCGATCGACAACTCGGCTGGCGTGGATTGCTCCGACCACGAAGTGAACTGCAAGATGTGGCTGGACGTGGAAGTCAACGCCGGCCAGACCACCGAGGCAGCCCGCAACCAGCTGCTGAACGACATGACCATGGAAGTGGAACGCCTGGTCCTGCGCGACAACACCCAGCAAACCCGCTTGCTGGTGCGCGAATTCCAGGCACAGTCGGAAGCCCATGTGCAGGACGGCTACGCCGACCTGATCGCCGACCTGGAAGAAGAGGGCGCGCTGTCGCGCGAACTGGAGCACCTGCCAAGCGTGGCCGAACTGGCGCGCCGCAAGGCCGATGGCCGCGGCCTGACCACGCCGGAACTGGCGGTAGTCATCGCCAACGTGAAGAACCGCTACAAGCGCCTGCTGTCGGCCATGCCGCTGACGGATGAGAGCTGGGCGGAGAAGGTGCTGCGTCCTTACTTCCCTGAGCAACTGGTGGCGACCCGTCCACCGCTGAACCATCCGCTGTCCAACGCCATCCTGGCGACCGTGCTGGCGAATGAAGTGGTGAACCGTTGCGGCCCATTGATGATCCGCGATCTGGCCGCTGCCAACAACTGCAGCGAGCAGGACGTGATCCTGGCGTGGGGCCAGGCATGGTCAGCGCTGGACCTGGCGCCCGTCTTCGATACGCTGGATGCCGATGCGCTGAATGTGCCGCGCAATGTGGCGATGCGCGTCGATGCGCGCACCCGCGCCATGCTGAAGGCGGTGATGGAAGGCGTGCTGGGCGTACCGAAAGACCAGTTGCGCGGCGCCGGCATCGCCGAACTGACCAAGCTGTTCGCCGATCCTGCCACCGTGCGCAAGATGGCGGCCGACGTGCAGTCTGAAGCGGCAACCCACGGCGGCCTGCGCGCTGAATTCGTGCAGGCGTGGAATGCGGTCGATGCGCTGGAAGGCGTGGCGGCGTTCGTGTTCGCCGCGCTGTCGGTCAAGCGTCCGGCGGGCATGGACCTGCCGGGCTTCCTGGCGGTTGGCATGGCGCTGCGTTCGCAGGCCGGTATCGATACGCTGGAGCGCGGGCTGAAACTGCCGGCTGTGTCGAAGTCGCAGGAACACCTGCGCAGCTACGCGCAGCAGGCCTTGCGCCGTACGCAGCAGAAATTGCTGTCGCAGGTGCTGGCTCGTGCGACCAACGGGCATGACGCGGTCGAAGCGGTCGAGCTGGTGACCTGCACCTTGGGCCTTTCGGGCTACGCGGCGTCGGCGGACCTGGAACAGGCAATGCTGGACGTGTGGGCGTTGTCGGAAGCGGTCAACGCGGTCGGCATGGCGGCCTGAAACCGGTAAACCGGCGGGGACTGGCCCTGGGTCCAGCCCCCGTCCCTCAATGCAAGTATGCGGCCGCCGCGTATAAGTGTCAGACCCTGCGGGTCTGACACTGGTTTACCGGTTTTAGCGGAGCAGAAAGTAAACAGCAACAAAAGAATGGCAGATAACCAAACCTTACCCCCCGCAGTCCGCGCCCTCGCTGAAGCAGACTTCAGCGCGGTTGCACGCAGTTTCGAACAGGCCGGCTTCGCGGTCGCCCAACCCGCCGACGGCATCCTCACCATCCGCAGCAAGCAGCAAGGCCGTCCAGCGATCCTGGTCTCGGTCGGCGTGCATGGCGACGAAACCGGCCCGATCGAACTGGTAGCCTACCTGCTCGACGCCCTCGCGCAAGAACCCCAAGCGCTGCAAGTCGACCTGATGCTCTGCGTCGGCAACATCGGCGCCATCCGCCAGGCCAAGCGCTTCATCGACGCTGACCTGAACCGCATGTTCCGCGCCGAACGCGGCACCCTGGCCGGCACTGCCGAAGCCGCACGTGCCGACGTCATGATCGCCGCCACCACCGAATTCTTCGAAAGCGCCGGCAAACAGCGCTGGCACCTCGACCTGCACACGGCCATCCGCCCGAGCGTCTACCCAACCTTCGCCATCGTCCCCGACCTGATTGCGGACGACGCCAAGCAGCAGCTGGTCGGCTGGCTGGGCGAAGCTGCCATCGGCGCCATCATCATGAACCCGTCGTCGGCAGGCACCTACAGCTACTACAGCGCCGAGCACCACGCCGCCGCCGGCACCACGATTGAGCTGGGCCGCATTGGCACCTTGGGCCAGAACGACCTCACGCAGTTCGAAGACGCCAAGCTGGCCCTGGACCGCCTGCTGCGCGGCAAGGCGCCGCTGCAAGCCGCCAGCGAACCGCACGTCTTCAAGGTGGCCCAGAACATCATCAAGCTGAGCGACAACTTCAAGATGGCCTTCGGCAAGGAGACGCAGAATTTCACCGCGCTGAAGAAGGGCGATGAAATTGCCCGCGACGGCGATACCGTCTACACCGTGCAGCACGACGAAGAGCTGGTGGTATTCCCCAACCCCGACGTCCGCGTCGGCCTGCGGGCCGGAATGATGGTCACGCGCGTGAATTGATGGATTGCGCTACACTTTCCGGACACTCAACGGAAAGGAGTAGCGCATGTCGCTGTCCATGTATAAAGTTTCCGCGCCCGTTTTCGTGCGCGGCCTGAACGTGATGGCAAGCCTGCTGCGCAAGGCGCAAGCCCACGCGGAGGAAACCGGCAAAGTCCCGGAAACGCTATTGTCGGCCCGGCTGGCCGACGACATGCTGCCGCTGGCCGCCCAGGTGCAGCGCGCCAGCGATACCAGCAAACTCTCCATCGAACGCCTGAGCGGCATCGCCGCACCGAAATTCCCCGACAACGAAGCCAGCTTTGAGCAGCTGCAGCAGCGCATCGCGAACACGATCGCTTACATTGAAAGCGTGGGGGAGGAGCATTTCGCAAACAGCGAAACGCGCGAGGTGGCACTGAGTTTCGGCAGCTTCAGGCCAACCTTTACTGGCGAGAGCTATCTGCTGACTTTCGCGCTGCCGAATTTCTACTTCCATGTCGTGACGCTGCACGACATCTTGCGGAACCAGGGCGTCAAGATCGGCAAGATCGATTACCTGGGGCCTTACGAAGGTTAGATGCTGACGTGCAGGGCGTAGGTTGCAGCCATGGTCAGCAGGAGCACGCTCACTGAAATCGCCTTCATCGGATTGAAGCGGGTCGAAACGGTCGGGATTTTTCGGTACATGGCAGGCTCCTTCTCAGTAGCGGTTTTGCATGCTTCGCAGCTTATCAATGCATGCCGCGCCGAGCTAGGCGCAAGCCTGTATCAATAGTAAGCACTTGTAACTTTATGAGCCATCTGTTTTCCCCTTATGCCCTGGGCCCGCTGGACCTGGCGAATCGCATCGCCATCGCGCCCATGTGCCAATACTCCGCCAACGACGGCCTTGCGACCGATTGGCACATGATCCACTACGGCCACCTGGCGCTGTCCGGCGCCGGCCTGCTGATCCTGGAAGCGACAGCCATCTCGCCGGAAGGCCGCATCTCGCCGGCCGACCTGGGGCTCTGGTCGGACGAGCACCAGCGCGCGCTTGCGCCCATCGTGCAGGCGATTCGCCGCCATTCGCCGATCAAACTGGCCGTGCAGCTTGCGCATGCGGGCCGCAAGGCCTCCAGTGCGCCGCCGTTCGAAGGCGGGCAGGCCCTGGCGCCGGGGCAGGGCGGCGGCTGGCAGACGGTTGCGCCTTCCGCGCTGCCGCATGCGGCTGCTGATCCTGCGCCGCTGGCACTCGATGAAGCGGGCCTGGCCAAGGTCAAGGCCGATTTCGTGAGTTCCGCGCTGCGCGTGCATGCCCTCGGCATCGAAGCGATCGAGCTGCACGGCGCCCACGGCTACCTGCTGCACCAGTTCCTGTCGCCGCTGGCCAACCAGCGCAGCGACCAGTTCGGCGGTTCGCTGGAAAACCGCATGCGCTTCCCGCTGGAGGTGTTCGACGCCGTGCGCGACGCCCTGCCGCGCGAAGTGGCGATCGGCATGCGCGTTTCGGCCTCGGACTGGGTCGAAGGCGGTTGGGACATCGAACAGTGCGTAGCGCTGGCGCATCAATTGAAACGGCGCGGCGCCGACTTTATCCACGTCTCCAGCGGCGGCGTTTCGCCGTTGCAGCAGATCCCCCTCGGTCCCGGCTACCAGGTTCATTTTGCGCTGCGCATCAAGGCTGAAACGGGCATGCCAACCATTGGCGTGGGCCTGATCACCGAGCCGTTGCACGCTGAAGCGATCATCGCCAACAACCAGGCCGACATGGTGGGCTTGGCGCGCGCCATGCTGTACAACCCGCGCTGGCCATGGCATGCGGCGGCGGCCCTGGGCGCCCAGGTTGCTGCACCGCCGCAGTACTGGCGCTCCCAGCCCCGGGAATTGACAAACCTGTTCGGCGAAACGCGCCTCGGGCAGCGTTAAAACACGTGGCTCCGTGGGGCGCCCGCCACGGTTGCCATTCCGGCATCAAAATCCTTTAGGTACAGCAACTGCGAGGTCTTATAATCGTGGGGTTTTTTTGTCCTGAAGGATATGCCTGTGAATCAATCGCTGGTCCAGAAGCTGACCCGTACCAAGCCGGCCCCGGCGGAGTCGGATGCCGGCACGAGCCTGCACGGGGAGGGCCTTAGCCGCTCCATCGGGCTGTTTTCGCTGACGATGATTGGCGTCGGCGCCACGATCGGCACCGGTATTTTCTTCACCATGGTCGAAGCGGTGCCGAAAGCTGGCCCCTCCGTCGTGCTGTCCTTCCTGCTGGCCGCGCTGACCGCAGGCCTGACCGCCCTGTGCTACGCCGAGCTGTCCTTCCGCGTGCCTGCAGCCGGTTCCGCCTACTCATTCGCCTACCGCACGCTGGGCGAGTTCATGGCCTTCATCGTCGCCTTTTGCCTATTGCTCGAATACGGGCTTGCCGCCAGTGCAACGGCGATTGGCTGGTCCGACTACCTGAACAATTTCCTGGTCAACGCCTTCCATTGGCAGATCCCGGAAAACCTGCGCTCGCCGATGATCGTCTCGACCCCGAACGGAACGGTGTGGCATATGGATCACTTCAACCTGCCGCCAGTGATCCTGGTGGCGCTGTGCTGCTTCCTGCTGGTGCGCGGCGCCAAGGAATCGGCTACCGCCAACGCCATCATGGTGATGATCAAGCTGGCGATCCTGATCTTCTTCTGTGCCGTCGCCTTTACCGGCTTCGACACCAATAACTTCACGCCATTCCTGAAGCCGACGCCAGGCGAATGGCTGCCGGGCGCCAGCGGCATTGCCGCCGCAGCAGGAACCGTGTTCTTCTCCTTTATCGGCCTGGATACCATCGCAACCGCCGGCGAGGAAGTGCGCAACCCGAAGCGCAACGTCCCGATCGGCATCATTGCCGCGCTGCTGCTGGTGACCGTGTTCTACATGCTGGTCGCCATGGCCGCCATGGGCGCGCAGCCGGCCCATATGTTCGAAGGCCAGGCCGCCGGCCTGTCCGTGATCCTGCAGAACGTGACCGGCAAGGCCTGGCCTGCGCTGATCCTGTCGGCCGGCGCCGTGATCTCGGTCTTCTCCGTGACCCTGGTAACGATCTACGGCCAGACCCGTATCCTGTATGCGATCGCCAAGGATGGCCTGGTGCCAAAGGCATTCCAAAGCGTGAATCCAAAGTCCCATTCGCCTGTTGCCAATACGCTGATCGTCAGCGTGGTGGTTGGCATTGTCGCCGGCCTCGTCGATTCCACCTTCCTGTGGGACATGGTATCGATGGGCACCCTGACTGCCTTTATCGTGGTATCGATTGCGGTGCCGGTGCTGCGTTCGCAGGAGCGCGCAGCTGGCACATACAAGAAGGGCGGTTTCCGCGTTCCTTTCGGCCCGTATTTCGTGCCGGGCCTGAGCATCGTCGCCTGCGGCTACCTGATGATCAACCTGTCGCACGCCACCAAGATGATTTTCACTATCTGGATGGTCGTTGCGGTGCTAACCTACTTCATCTACGGAATCCGGAACTCCAGGCTTAACAAGGTATAAACAATGCAGGTCAAAGCAATCGCCCACACAGCATTCCTGGCTACGGCCATAATCTCTGGGGCGGTTGCCCAGGCGGGGTCTCCGGGCTCCGCCATCCGCGACTACCGCTCGGTTGCGATTTCCCCAGCCGGCGACCGCGTCGTGTCGCTGGAATCCATCGACACCGGCAATGGCAAGCGCCCGCACCCCACCGTGGTCGTTCGCAATGCCGCGACCGGCGCCATCGCCGCCGAATTCGATCCTTGCTCCACATGCAGTTATGACAAGCCGTCCTGGTCGCCGGACGGCAAGGCGCTGGCCTTTGTCGCCAGCGACAAGCGCGCTTCTTCGGCGTGGCTGTACATCGCAACCGGCGGCAAGGCGCGAGCACTGGCCACCGTGCAAGGTGTCGCCAGTACCGCGCGCTGGTCTCCGGACGGACGTACGCTATCGCTGCTGGCCACCATCGGCGCGAAAAAGGAAACCGGCGCGACGGCTGCCGGCGCGCGCCTGGTAGGAGAGATCGGCGCAGAGGAAGATGCGCAGCGCATCGCCACCATTCCGGCCGCTGGCGGCACGCTCAAGCTGGTGTCGCCTGCCGATACCTTCATCTACGAATACGACTGGACGCCGGACGGCAAGGGTTTCATTGCCAGCAGCGCCAAAGGCAATGGAGACAACAACTGGTGGATGGCCAAGCTTTCCCAAATTGATGCCGCCAGCGGCGCACTGCGCATCGTGGCCAGCCCTGCCACGCAACTGAACATGCCGCGGGTCTCGCCCGATGGCCGCACCGTGGCCTTCATTGGCGGCTTGATGAGCGACTTCGGCTCTGTGGGCGGCGACGTCTACACGGTGCCGCTGGCGGGCGGCGAGCCGGTCAACCTGACGCCTGGCTTCAAAGGCACCTTCAATACGCTCGCATGGCGCGGCAAGGACTTGCTGGCCAATGCCCTGATGGGCGAGAAGTCGACCGTGCTGTCCCTGGATCCGCAGGGCCATAGCACGATCCTGCGCTCCGTCGCCGCGTCGACCGGCGCAGGCGACGGACGCATGTCGTTCAGCGACGACGGCAGCAAGGCCGCCGCACTGCAGGAAGACTTCGAGCACGCACCCGCCATCGTGGCCGGCCCGGTTGGCGCCATGCGCGCGATCACCGACGACAATGCCCACCTGGCACCGCAAGTCGCGGTACAGAATATCAGTTGGAAGAGCGAAGGCTTTAACGTACAGGGCTGGCTGATCGGTCCCCGCACCCTGGTGCCGGGAAAGAAATATCCAATGATCGTGCAGGTGCACGGCGGTCCTGCTGCCGCGGCATCGCCGCGCTACATATCGCCGGGCGAGCAGGGCAACCCGCTGCTGCGCGAACTGGTGGAAAAGGGCTATTTCGTCTTCCTGCCCAATCCGCGCGGCAGCTTCGGGCAGAGCCAGGACTTCGCCCGCGCCAATCGCCGCGACTTTGGCGGCGGCGACCTGCGCGACATCCTGGCCGGCATCGACGCCGCGGCGGATGCGGCACCGGTCGATGCCAATCGCTTGGGGCTCATGGGCCACTCCTACGGCGGCTTCATGACCATGTGGGGAGTGACGCATTCGCAGCGTTTCAAGGCCGCCGTTGCCGGCGCCGGCATCGCGAACTGGATCTCCTACTACGGCCAGAACGGCATCGACCAGTGGATGATTCCATTCTTCGGAGCTTCCGCTTACGACGACCCGGCGATCTACCGCCAATTGTCGCCGATCGAGTCGATCAAGGTGGCGCGCACCCCAACGCTGGTGTACGTCGGAGAACGCGATGTCGAATGTCCGCCCGTGCAGTCGATGGAGTTCTGGCACGGCCTGAAGGCGATGGGCGTGCCGACCTCGCTGGTGATCTACGAGGGCGAAGGCCACAGCATCCGCGAGCCGGAGCACCAGCAGGACCTGCGCAAGCGCACCATCGAATGGTTTGGACGTTACCTGGGCGAGTAAGCGAGCGATGCGATTGCGGTACAAGATGATGACGGCCCTGCTGGCGACAGGGCTTGGTTCTGTGGCCCTGGTGGGCGCGGTCGCCTACGTCAGCGTAAACTACAAGGTCGACTCGCTGCGCCGGCAGCAGGCGGCAGAGCATTTCCATACCTACATGACGGCCTACCTGGCCGAGTATGGCGACTGGCAGACCGCCATCGCAACGGAATCCTTCGACCGCTTCGTGCGGCGCCAGGAAGGCGAGCGGCGTGGCGGCGCCGAGCTGCCCAGCGAAATGCTGGAGCGCATGCCGCCGCGCATCAACAACCAGGCGCGATATGCGCCGCCGCCGCAGGCCGGCATCTATGTGCCGCGCGAAGGCGGCGGACCACCGCCGGATCCGAACTTGCCTGCCGCGCGCCGCAGCAGCGGCACCCCCGCACCGGATGGAGGCTTCCCGCCGCCTGATTATCGCGGTGCGCCGCCAGATCCCACCTTGCCCGCTGTCCGGCGCCCGCCGCGCGATGGCTTTGGTCCTATGCCGGAAGCGCGAGAGCAGCACCCGCCGGGCGAGATTCCCGGTCCGCCGCCGCGCCGCGACGGACCGCCTCCGTTCCGCTTCATCCTGACCGATGCTGGCTACCGTGTGCTGCTTGGCGGCGGGCAGCTCCACTATGGCGAAGCACTGCCCGAAAACCTGCGTTCTTCGGCGCGTGCCATCGTGGTAAAGAACCAGACCGTCGCCTACATGTCCTCGGAGGGCACGCTGGCACCGACGCCGCAGGAACAGAAATACCTGGATGCCCTGTACAACTCGCTGTTGTGGGGCATTGCCGCCGCGGCAGGCCTGGCAACGCTGCTCGGCGTGCTGCTGAGCCGCGGCCTGTCGCGCAGCCTGAGCGGCCTTACCAGGGCCGCCAAGCGCATGCAGAAAGGCGAGCTGCGGCAGGAGGTGCCGGTGCAGGGCAAGGACGAAGTAGCCGCACTGGCAACTGCCTTCAACGCCATGAGCGCGCAACTGGCGCACAGCCACGAAGAGCTCAATACCTCGCACGCCACTATCCTCGAACAGGCGGAGCAGCTGCGCGAACTCAGTATCCGCGACGCCCTGACGCAACTCTATAACCGCCGTCACTTCGACGAGCAGGCCAACACCCTGTTCAACCAGGCGGTGCGGCACAAGCGCCCGCTGGCGCTGGTCATCTGCGATATCGACCACTTCAAGAAGATCAACGACACTTATTCGCATGCCACCGGCGACACTGTGCTGCGCCACGTCGGCAGCATCTTGCGCAAGCATATGCGCCTGTCGGACCTGGTTGCGCGCTACGGCGGCGAGGAGTTCGTCATGGCCTTCCCCGAAACCGGAGGACCGCAAGCTGTTGCCTTATGCGACAAGCTGCGTGCGCTGATTGAGGGCTTCCCATGGCATGAAGTACATCCGGACCTGAAGGTGACCATGAGCATGGGCGTCTACGCCGACATCGCGGCCGGCAGCGCCGAGACCATGCTGCAAAAGGCTGATGCGCTGCTTTACCGCGCAAAGGAATCGGGCCGCAACCGGGTCTGCCACGCTTGAAGCCAGGTGGTATCCTTGCCCTTTCATCAATGCATAGGACACGAACCAGTGCGTATCGTCTCAAGCTTTGTTCTCGCCGCAGCAATCAGCCAGCATGCTTTCGCAGCGCCTGATGTCGTTCCGGTCGAACTGATTAACGGACTTCCATTCATCAACGTCGCGGTCGGGGCTGCATCGACCCGTGCCATGTTCGATTCCGGCGGCAAGCTTGGCATATCGCTGCCTGCCGCGGTCATCGAGAAGGCGGGCACGGTCAAGGTCCTCGACGAAAAGAAGAAGTTCAAGGACATTCACGGTAACGTTTATGAGGTGCCGCGCCTCCTGGCTGAAAAAGTCATTGTTGGTTCGACCCTGCTCGCGCCGGTGGCCGGCCAGGTCCACACGACATGGGGAGGCGCTCCGGAAGGACCCGAAGCTGAACTGACACGGGCGCGTGAAGGCGGTTCGATCGGCCTTGAGGCATTCGCCAACTTCCCGCTGCTGTTCGATTACAAGAGGCGGACCATGTCGATCCTCGATGCCGAACAGGCGGCCCTGCTCGGGACGCCGGAGTGGCGCTCGCTTGATCTGCGATACGGCGGAGAAGGTCCGGTGGTAACCTTGGTCGCGGGCGGCAAGCAGCTCAAGTTCGTGCTGGATACCGGCGCGCAGGTCAACCTTGTCAAGCGCGGCCTGGCTTGCAACACGGCTCAGGCTTGCGAGTTGCGCGACATCAGCGGATCGCTGATGCTGGATATGAAGGTCTATCACACCAACCTCGATGGCGCACCGTTTGACGGAATCCTGGGCGCGCCCTTTTTCCGCGGTCATCGCGTTGTGTTTGATGTGAAAGGCGGGAAGTTGTACGTCGCACCGAACAAGGCTTGATTGGAAACCGAATGAAAATTGTCCATCCTGCGGCGTTGATCCTGGCGCTCGCCTTGTTGCCGTCACATGCGGCGGAGCCGGCGGCAAACTCGGCATCGATTCGCCAGGAGCATGGCGACAACGTGGCGGTCATCCGCGGCGAGACCGGAATCGCAGTCATGAACGGCGAAACGGTGGAGCTGAAGGACCGTATCGTCTACGTCAACGGGCGCTCGTTCGGCACTGTTCCCCGCGACTGCGAGATCAAAAACGTCGTGTCCGGTGAGAAGCGGACCCTGTATGTCGACGGCAAGATTCGCGAACGGCTAGCGGGCAAATAAGTCGCCGGCAGAAAAGATGCGGTTCATCTCTTTGGCCGGAATGGCCTCTTCTGCATAGCTGAAAGTGCCGGAAGACTGCACTTCGGTTGCCGCGCGCAGCAAGGCGCCATAAGCTGCGCGGGCCAGCGAACCGCCCAGGCTCACGCGGGCCACGCCAAGCTCGCGCAGTTCGTCAACAGTGAGCTGGACACCCTGGAATCCCATGATTACGTTCAGCGGCCGGTCAACTGAGGACACGATGGCACGGATATCGTCTTTCGACTGGATGCCAGGCGCGAACAGGACATCCGCGCCCGCTTCCTGGTAGGCCTGCAGGCGCTGGATCGTGTCCCTGAGGTCCGGGCGCCCGTATAGGTAGTTTTCCGCGCGTGCCGTCAGCATGAATTTGAAGCCGAGCGAGCGGGCTGCCTGTGCCGCTGCGCGAATCCTTTCGGCAGCCAGGCCGATATCGTAGAGCGGCTGGCCGGCATTGCCGCTGGCGTCCTCGATGGAGCCGCCGACCACACCGGCCCTGGCAGCTTCGATGATGGCCTGGGCTGCCGCTTCCGGTGCGTCTCCGAAGCCGTTCTGCAGGTCCGCAGAGACTGGAAGGTCGGTGGCGGCGGCCAGCTCGGCCAGGTGCGGCATCATGGCCTGCGCGTCGACACTCAGGTCGCTGCGCCCTTGGGAAAAAGCGTAGCCGGCGCCGGTGGAGGCCAGCGCCCTGAAGCCAAGATGCTGCAGCAATCGCGCCGAGCCGCAATCCCACGGGTTGGGAATGACAAAACAGGCGCCGCTCCCATGCAGTGCTTCGAACTCCTTCGATTTCTCAAGCTGGCTTTTCATGATGTCCTCATATCGGCGGAAGCCCGTGCATGGCGCGGGCCTTGTTGCACTCCTGGGTGTACTCGGCGAAGTCGCGGCAGGTGGAGGAGCGTTCGCCGTAGATGCTGCAGCCGACCGCCTTGCCCACCTCCCCCTCAAGCGCGATGCAGCGCACCGGCCTGGATTCCGTGCCGCGCATGGCGGCACGGTGAGGCGTGATGGGTACCGTCAGGTGTGCGGGAACAGCTTCGCCCCAGTAGAACGAAACCCTGAAACTGGCGCAGCATGCGCCGCAGCTTTGGCAGTGCGACATCCCACTCCTCAATCACCGTTTGCAACGTTGCGAACAATCGCTTCGCTATGAACGATGATTTTATCCGCATCTGCCTGAAGCAGGCGGATGCGTCGCTGCACCAGCGGCCAGCCGGACCAGGCGACTTCCGGCTCGGCTAGGGGCTCGCGGCGCAGCGGTGCTGCCGGAGGCGTGGCGCCGGTATGGCGCGACAGTGCCACCGTCAGCGTGCGGCATACGGAGGCATGGCTGGCGTCCAGCATGGCATTCACCGCATCGCTCGGGATGTCGCGCACGTGGCGGCGCAGGATCGCGCGCAGGGCGGCAACGTGCGCCACCAACAAGTAGTTCTGCACGATGAACAGGTTGATGTCCTCCGCCGCGCGCTGCTTGCTTTCCGGCTCGTCCAGCATGCGCACCAGGGCGGCGCTCAGGGCGGCCAGCGAATCCATCAGCCGCTTGCGCTGGATGCGGTAAATGAAGTCGTTGCGGTACTTCCCTTGCAGCAGGTCGAAGCTGGCTTCCATATAGCTCAGGTTCACCGACAGCACTTGCCTGATCAGGTGCGGCAGCGATTGGTATTCCCAGTTCGCGAGCACGAAGCTGAAGGCAGTCGCGATCGCGGCGCCGACGAAGGTGTCCACCAGGCGCTCGGAGATCAGGTTGCTGCTTGGCGCGACCAGGTACATCCACAGCAGGATCATCACCGACACTGCAATCGCCGCGTAGCGGTAGCGCAGGTAGATGAAGGTCGGGGTGGCGATGCAGGACAGCACCAGCACCGTCAGGATTGCCGCAGGGTGGTCCATGAACTTCAGCACCACGGCCGTGATGATGCAGCCGATGATGGTGCCGACGATGCGGTCCGAGCGGCGCTGCTTGGTCATGCTGAAGCTGGGCTTCAGGATGATCACAATGGTCAGCACGATCCAGTAGCTGTGTGCCTTGTACGGCAGCATCGCGCCGATCGCCAGCCCGGCGGCAATCGCCATCGATACCCGCAAGGCGAAACGGAAGATCGGCGAATCCATGCGGAAGTGCGACAGCATGAGCTGCAGTTCGTACTTCTGCTGCGACAGGAAGGGCTGCATGTCCATGTCGCGCCAGAACGGCGTGTCTTCGTAGACCTTCTGGCTCGACACGTGCAGCTCGCCGATCATGCGGATGATGGCGGTGATCTTGTTGCGCTGCGCGCGTAGCACGGTGACCGCTTCACGCCGCGGCTTGCCGGCATCCAGGTCGTCCTGCAGGCCGGCGATCTGCTGCTCGAGCGCCGCCAGTTCGGGCGTGTAGTCGACTTCCGGGTAGGAAGCGCGCTTGCGGGTCACGGCATACGCGACGGATTCGATATCGCGCGCCGCCTTGTACGCCAAGTCGTGCAGGGTGCGCAGCGCGGGGGAGTCGAGCAGGTGGGTACGCAGCGACGCATAATCGGTGTGCGTGGCGAGCACCTGCTCGTACAGGTCCAGCATGCAGACGTGGATCTGCACCACCACCGCATCCTTGCGGTTGTTGTGCGCGCGCAGGATCAGGTCGCGCGAGGCCTGCTGGCGGTCCGCCAGCAGGGCCTGGTGGCGCACCAGCTTGTTGAACTGCTCGGTGAGGTTGTAGCGCGTGTCGTAGAAGTCGGCCTTGATGTCGATATAGGCCGCCAGCTCAAACAGCGCCTCCGCCAGCACCTGCTGCTTGATGCGGTGGCGCAGCACCCAGGCAATGCCCATGGCATAGGCCAGGTAAGCCAGTGCGCCAAGCATGAACAGGCCGGCGTGCGCGAACGACTGGGCCGGCGTCAGCACATGCTCGGTCGACATGGTCATGATGAACAGCGTCGCCAGTTGCAGCGGCATCGACTTCTTGCCATACACGACCATCATGCTGGCGAAGAAGCTCACCGCCACCAGCATCGGCATCAGCAGCCAGTAATAAGGCCCGCACAGGCTGATCAGCAGGGTGACGGCGGTGCATAGCAGCACCGATGCCATCATCTCGTTGAATTTGTGGCGCAGCGGGCTTGGCATGTCCATCAACGCAGTGCACAGCGCGCCAATGCCGATCGACATCGCGGTATGCGTGTCGGTCAGCCACATGGCCAGCGCAATAACGCCCACCAGGCCGGCGCCGAAGCGCAGGCCCAGGTGGAAGTAGTGACTGTAGAAGAAGGTGCGGGGGTCTAGTGCGTAGTGCATGGTCCCCGTCTTACACAATCGACAGGACAGGGTAGCGGCGCCATTCCGGCTCGCGCTGTCGCTGGCAGTTGTGGAAGATGAAGTGCAGCACTGCGTCCTTGTCCTTCACCAGCGCCGGGTTGGCGGCTTTCCAGTTCTCGAACTTGGCTTTGGTTTCCGGTTCGGCAGCCAGGATGTCGGCGGCCAGGTCTTCAAACACGTAGTCGGAGATGTTCTCCTTGCGCTCCAGGACGGAGTTGAATAAGCCCCAGCGGAAGAAGGAATCGTGGCCTTGCGGTTCCAGGGTCTCGACGGCGTAGCGCGCGTTGTCCTGGTCCAGCGAGATGTACCAGTCGCCGGCCCTCAGCTCGAACGTGCCCTCGCGCTTTTCGACTTCCACTTCGTCGTGGAACATGTGGCCTTCGTAGGCGGTCGGGCGCGATGTCACGCTGTTGATGTGGTAGTACTGGGCCTGCACCGTGGTCGGCGCTTCGATGCGTGTCATCTGCACGCCGTTCCACTGCAGGCGCTCGACCGCTTCGCGCCATTGCTGCGGCACGACGTAGGCCTTCGGCGCCCTGATCACTGCATCGGCGGGGAAGCGGTTGAACCACTTGATGTCGCGCGCCCATGGCCTGCTGCGGTCGTAGGACAGGCGGATGTAGTCGCCCAGCCTGGACGGGCTGCGCTGCGCCTCGTAGCCCTTGAAGTGGAAGGTGCCTGGATTCTCTTCGTCCATGCGCCAGGTGACGGCCCATTCCTTTTGCTTGCGCTGCGCGGCCTTGGTGGCCGCGCGCAAGGCCTTGATCTGTTCGCCGTGCTTGACGGTGAAGTTGCGCACGGTGTCGACCAGGGCGCGCATCGACTCGTAGCGGTCGGCGTAAGGCTTCAGCATATGCGTCTCCGGCATGAAGCCGATGATGTTATGCAGGGCGGTGAAGCCGGTCGAGAAGCGTGCGGTTTCCAGGAAGTCGGCGATGCCGTCATCCGGGGTTTCCACCACAGGGTTCACGTAAGGGCAGGTCGGCCAGCCGGCGGCGGCCATGTCCTCATAGATCTGCGGCAGCATGGTGTCGCGCAGGAAGGCACCCAGTTCACCACCCAGCTTGTCGCACTGGGTGTGGATCAGGGTCATGGTGTAGCTGTAGTCGGCGCCGTTGGAAGTGTGGGTGTCGACCATCACGTCCGGATCCCAGGCGGTGATCAGCTGGTTGAAGAACTTCGCGTTCAGCGTGTCGCATTTGACGAAGTCGCGGTTCAGGTCCAGGTGGCGGCTGTTGCCGCGGAAGCCGAACATCTCCGGGCCGTCCTGGTTGGCGCGCGAGGTGTTCTGGCGATTCAGGCAGCCGTCCACGTTATAGACCGGGACGAACAGCAGCACGGTCTTGCCCAGGCTTGCCAGCAGCTCCGGCTTGAAGCACAGGTCGCGCACGGTCGCCATGCAGGAGTCGATGCCTTCCGGCTCGCCAGGATGGATGCCGTTGTTGTTGAAGAAGACCGTACGGCCTTCACGCTTGATCGTTTCGCGGTCGAAAACGCCGTCGGCGCTGACCACGCCCACATGCAGGGGGATGCCGCCGTCCGACACGGCTGCCTGTTCAAATTTCAGGATATTCGGGAAGCGGCGTGCCAGTTCTTCGTAGAAGGCGATGCACTCGGTCCAGAGGGTAGTCTGGTTCTTATTGCCTTTTTCGTAAGGCGTGAGCATTTCTTGCATGGTCTGGATCTCAGGTTTCTGCATGTGGGGGGATCAGCGATTTTACCATTTGGCCCCGGGTTTAGCCCTTGCGGCCATTAGCCTCCACCCATTTCGCGAAAGCGGCGGCCCAGCCGGCCAGCACTTCCCTGGTCTTGTCGTTATTGACCTTGCCGTCTTCGCCGAGCAGGTTTTGGCCGGTGCCAATGTAGACCTCCGGGCCGGCCATGACGGGCGCGTTCAGCGTCACCATGGACTGGCGCACCTGCATATTGGCCGCAAAACCACCCACCGCTCCGATGGAGGCGGAAATCACGCCTACCGGCTTGGCAGCCCAGATGCTCTTGCCCCATGGACGCGAGCCGACGTCGATGGCGTTCTTCAGGGCGCCGGGCGTGCCGCGGTTGTATTCCGGCGTAGCGAAGACCACGCCGTCCACATTGCGCAGTTTGTCGCGGAAGGCAGTCCAGGCGGCAGGCGGAGTGTTGGCGTCGTCCAGGTCCTGGTTGTACAGCGGCAGGTCGCCGATGTCGACGAACTCGAATTGCAGCTCGGCTGGCGCCACTTCCACCAGCGCGTTGGCGAATTTGCGGTTCAGCGAATCCTTGCGCAGGCTGCCGACGATGAGGGCGATTTTCTTGGTCATGGGTGTGGCTCCTTGTAAAACAGACAATGTACATCAAGCGGGGAAAACATGCGCGTCCTGTCGCAGGGTGTCGTACAGGAACTGGCTGAGGGCCTTGATCCGTGCCACGTTGCGCAAGTCGCGGTGGCTCAGGACCCAGAGCTGGGTGTGGAAGCGCGGGTCCGGCGGCGCCAACTGCTCCAGCGCGCGCTCGCGGTCGGCCAGCATGCACAGCAGGGGCGCCACGCCCATGCCGTTGCGCGCGGCGTCGACCATGGTCACCAGGCTGTCGGTGCGCACCGCCACTTGCGACGGCGGCACGCGCTCGGCCAGCCATTGGGCAGCCGCCAGGTGGGACAGGCTGTCGTCCGGCGCCACCCAACGGTGCGCCGCCCAGTCATCGCGTGCGATGCCCTCGCGATCGGCGCGGCGCAGGTAGGCGTGGGAGGCATACAGCGCCGTCGCCAGGGCACCCACCTTGCGTCCGACCAGGTTGGCCGGCGGCGTGTTCGACGGACGCAGCGCCATGTCGGCTTCGCGCTGGGTGAGGTTAAGGAAGCTGTTGTTGACAACCAGTTGCAGCTGCACCGCAGGGTGGGCTTCCTGGAAGCGGTGCAGGTAAGGCATCAGCAGGCCATGCGCCAGCGTGTCGGTGGTGGTCAGGCGGATGGCGCCGCGCAGTTCTTCATCCAGGCCGCCCACTTCGCGCTGGGCGCTGCCGATTTCCTCCTCGATGGGGCCAAGGCGGCCGCGCAGGGTCTCGCCGGCGCCGGTCATCACATAGCCGGACTGCAAGCGTTCGAAAAGGCGCACGCCGAGCGACTGCTCAAGGCTATCGATCCGGCGCAGCACGGTGGAATGGTTGACGCCCAGCTCACGGGCTGCGGCCGAGATGGAACCGCCGCGCGCGACGGCAGCGAAGTAGCGCAAGTCCTCCCAGTCAAGTTTCTGCATATTTGCTTAACCGTTCTGCTGTTTTAGGGAATTTTAATGCGTTTTTGCGGGGCCTACACTGGACTCCATCAAAACACGAAAGGAGCCGACCATGCTGACCCTGTACACCGCCGACACGCCCAACGGGCAAAAGATCACCATCGCCCTGGAAGAACTGGGCCTGCCGCACAAGGTTCACCATGTGAACCTGTCCGCGGGCGAGCAGCACCAGCCGCCGTTCAGCGCCATGAGCCCGAACCACAAGATTCCGCTGCTGGTGGACGACACCACGCCGGTCTTCGAATCGGGCGCGATCCTGATCCACCTGGCCGACAAGGCCGGCAAGCTGCTGCCGGCCTCCGGCGTGGAGCGCAGCGTGGCGCTGCAATGGCTGTTCCTGCAGGTGGGACATATCGGGCCGATGCTAGGGCAGTTGTGGTTCTTCCGCCATGGCGTTGCCAAGGGAAGTCCGCGCAACGAGCAGGCGCTGGAACGCTACGGCCGCGAGACCTTGCGCTTGCTGGGTGTGTTCGAAGAACGCCTGCACGACAAGGCCTTCCTGGCGGGCGACGAATATACGATTGCCGATATTGCCAGCTTCCCGTGGATACGCTCGCACCACGAACTGGGCGTCACGCTGGCTGATTTCCCGGCGGTGGCGGATTGGGTCGAGCGCATAGGCGCGCGGCCGGCCGTGCAGCGCGGCCTGGCCGCAGCAAAGCCATGATTGCCGCATGGGGCCTGTTGCTGGCAGCGGCGCTAGTGGACATCGCCATGGCCGTAGCGCTCAAGCACGCCGAAGGCTGGACCCGGCTCTGGCCCAGCCTCTTCGGCCTGGCATTCGCCAACGGCGCGATCGTGCTGCTGGCGATGGCCCTGCGCCAACTGCCGGTCGGCACAGCGTTTGCGGTCTTTACGGGAATTGGAGCGGCAGGCGCCGCCCTGGTAGGAATCGTCGCCTACGGCGAAAGTGCCACACCGTTGCGGCTGTTGCTAATCGCCGCCATCATCGCCAGCATCGCCGGCCTCAAGCTCACAAACGGCTGAGCCCGTGTCACACCATGGGGTCACACCCCGAGAGTGACACGGGCTCAGCCGTGTAATGCTTGTGTTCGTGTCACACTTGGGGTGTGACCCCAAGGTGTGACACGAGCTGGGCCGTGGATTACTCGGCGTTCATTTCCTTGAGCAGGTTGTCGGCCTTGTCGATGTACTTCATGTTCCACAGCATGTAGCGCAGGTCGACCTGGATGTCGCGGGTCTTGGCTTTGTTGAAGTCCCAGTCCGAGATGATCGAGTCGAGCGTGCCGTCGAACGCCAGGCCTACCAGCTCGGCTTTCGAGTTCAGCGCGGCGGAACCGGAGTTGCCGCCGGTGATGTCCAGCGTGGCCAGGAAGTTCACCGGCACCGACTTCAGCTTGGGATCGACGTATTTGCCGAACTGCTTCTTGTTGATCGCGTCGAGCTGCGCTTGCGGGGCGTTGAACTCGCCTTCGCCGGTGGCCTTGGCTTTCACGCCTGCCACGGTGGTGAAGGCGGACCAGCCGGTGGTGCCGTCAGCGCCTTCCGCGCGGCTGGCGATCTTGCCGAACGTCACCCGCAGGGTGCTGTTCGCGTCAGGATATACCGCCTGGCCTTTCGAATTCATGAAGGCGATCTTGGCCTTCATGTAGTTCGCGTAGGACTGCTGGATCTTGCCGGCCAGTTCTTCGCTGGCGGCTTCCTGCTTCATGCCTTCGTCGTACAGTGCCACGGCTGCCTTGATGAAGGCATCGTCGCTGGCCTTGAAGTCTTCCGGCTTCTTGCCCAGCCAGGAGGCGCGGAACTCGCCGTCTTCCAGCTTGGAGCCGGCGTACAGCTTGTCCAGCGCCGCCGACAGTTCGGCTTCGCTCATGCCGGCCTTGATGCCCAGCACGGAGTCGAATACAGCGTTGTGCTCCGCCGCCGGCTGTGCGTTGTATTGCTTCAGGTTGTTCAGCACGATCGCCTTGTCGACCTTGGCCACATACGTCTTGTTGACGCCTTTGACGGATTGCTCGATGCGCTTGACGTCGCGTTCCTGGTAGCCGGCTTTGCGGTCGGCGTTAGGCTTGGTGCTTTCGTTGGCCAGGCGGTACATCGCACGCGCCACGGTCAGCATGGCTGGCGAGGAGCGGTCGTAGAAGAAGTCGCGCTTGTTCTCGGCGTCGCGCTGGGCGATCAGCTTTTCCACGGCTTCCAGGTCGGCGCCGAAGCTTGCCTTGCGCTTGGCGTCGGCGTTTACCCATGCCTTCAGTGCTGCGTGTTCGGCGGTCTTGCGCTCGAGGACATCGCTGCCTTCGTAGCTGTTCAACATGCCCTTGCGGTTCTTGTAGTAGTTGTTGATGTTGGCGACGCGGCCGGCTACCTTCAGGGCCGCATCGCGGTCGCCCTTGGTTTCGCGGTCGATGATGGCCAGGGTCTCGTTCGAGTTCTGGATGAAGGCCGGGTATTCGAAGCCGAAGGTGTTCGACACTTCGGACGGCAGGCGGTGGCGGTTGGTGCGGCCAGGGTAGCCCAGCACCATCACGAAGTCGCCTTCCTTCACGCCTTCCTTCGCCAGCTTCAGGAACGACTTGGGCTGGTAAGGCACGTTGTCCTTGGAGTAGTCGGCGGCCTTGCCGTCCTTGCTCACGTAGGCGCGGTAGAAGCCGTAGTCGCCGGTGTGGCGCGGCCACATCCAGTTGTCGGTGTCGCCGCCGAATTTGCCGACGCCGGCTGCCGGCGCGTGCACCAGGCGCACGTCGCGGATTTCCAACTGCTTGATCTGGTAGAACTCCAGGCCGCCGTAGAAGGACGACACTGTGCAGCGGTGGCCTTCATCCTTTTCGCATTCCGCTACCAGGGCCTTCTGGTTCTTCTCGATCGCGTCCACGCGCGCCTTGCCCTGCAGCTTGGCCACTTCCGGGGTGATGATCTTGTCGGTGACGTTCAGCACTTCCTTGGTCACGAACACGCGGCTGCCCGGCGCGGCCGGCAGTTCCTGGTCGAGGCTGTGCGCCACGAAGCCGTTGGCCAGCAGGTCGCGTTCCTTGGTCGAGTTGACCGCCACGCTGTTGTACACGCAGTGGTGGTTGGTCACGACCAGGCCCTGCGGCGACACGAAGGACGCGGAGCAGCCGCCCAGGCTGACAATGGCGTTCATCGGGAACTCGGTCAGCTTGGTCAGCGAGGCTGGGTCCAGCTTCAGGCCGGCGGCTTTCAGTTGCTTGGCTACTTGTGGTAGTTGCTGCGGCATCCACATGCCTTCGTCTGCGAAAGCTGCGGAGGTGGTGCTCAGGACGGCGAGCGCGAGGAGTGATTTTTTCATGGATCTTGAATTGGTTGTTGTAGCGGCCTTTGTTGCAGGCGCCCTAGAGTATCGGCACGGCAGCGCCTGGCGTCAACACCAAAAAAGCGGCCCAAAACTGAAGAAAATTTGCCGGGATGTTGAATTGTTGCGCTGCGGCATTGGTTGTATCAGCGCAAGTGGAGGTAGAGTTCGGTGGCTAGCGTCGAGAGCCAGGAGGTAAGGATCAGGATCGTCAGGCGGTCGAATTTGCGATCCATTCGCGCAATCAGCTCATCGTGGCGCCGCCGCCCTTCCGCATTCAGGGCATCGCTGCGTGCTAGCTGATGTTCAAATTTCGCTTCGCCCTGCGCGTGCTCGGCATCCATCCGGGCTAACTGGCGCTCGTATTTCGCGTCGGCCTGCACTTGCGCAGCATCCATCCGCTTCAGGATGTCTCGAAATTGCTCCCGAGTAAGTTCTGTCCATCAAGCGCTTTTTCGACATTGCTGATACGGTCATGCTCCGTCGGTCCCTGTGCCATCGCAGCCTCCCTTGTTATTGGTGCTGCGTTGGACGCCTGATACCACGGGAAGTTCCGCGAAGGCGAAAAAAAAGCCAGCGCCGCAGCGCTGGCCTGTGAGGAATCTTTACGCCCTATCTGACCCGTCCGCGGAAGACCAGGTTCACGATCGCCAGCAGGATCACCGCCCCGAGGAACGAGACCGCCAGCGACAGTACGCTGAAATCGTCCGTATTGATGGTGCCTGTTCCGAATAGCGGCGACAACAGCCAGCCGCCCAGGAGCGCGCCGACGATACCGACCACCACGTTGAGGAACATGCCCTGTTGCGCGTCCGTTTTCATGACCAGGCTGGCCAGCCAGCCCAGGATGCCGCCAATCACAATCCAGATAATGAAGTTCATATCCGCCCCCCTTATTGTTGATGATTCCAGTGTAGGACATGCGCGGACGGATATTCCGTGCGCGAACGTACAGATATGCAGGGCGCTGCGGCCTATCGTGTCCGGGACTCATGCAAAAAAGGGGGAATTCCCATGAACACTGCAGACAAGCAATCCCGCATGGTGACCGGCCTGTTTCGTGACCGCAACAGCGCCGAGCGTGCCTGGCAGCACGCCACCTCCCGCGGTTACGGCAAGGACGACATCAACGTCGTCATGAGCGACGATACCCGCCAGCGCTATTTCAGCGGCGAGCCGGGTACGGAGCTGGGTTCGAAAGCAGGGGAAGGCGCCGGCATTGGCGCCAGCGTTGGCGGTGCGATCGGCGCCGCCCTCGCTGCCGTGGCGGCCATGGGCACCACCCTGGTGCTGCCCGGCCTTGGCGTCGTGGTGGCTGGTCCGCTGGCAGCCGCGCTGGCAGGCGCCGGCGCTGGCGGCGTGGCCGGCGGCCTGGTGGGCGCCCTGATCGGCGCCGGCATCCCTGAAGAACGCATCAAGCACTATGAAGAAGGCATCCGCTCCGGCGGCATCCTGATGGGCGTGCATACGCGCGATTCGGTCGACGCGGCCGATATTGAAAGCGCGTGGAAAGAGAGTGAAGGCGAGCACGTGGTGGGCGTCGGCGTCGGCACCACCGGCGGCGCGCTGGCTGGCGCTGCTGCCGGCTCACCTGCGGGCCTGCCGGGCATGGTGGCCGGCGCCGTGATCGGCGGCGTAGCGGGCGCCTTTGTCGGCAAGGGGACGGCGGAAATCGTCAACCCGAAAGCGGAGGACGATGAGGATGACCACAACCTCGCCACCGGCGTCGGTGCGGGCGGCGGAGCGGCAGCCGGCATTGCAGCCGGTGCGGCGGCCGGGCCGGTCGGCATGGCTGCGGGCGGCGCCATCGGCGCGCTGGCAGGCGGCATGGCAGGCCAGGGCATCGGCACCCTGCTCAACCCGAGCGAAGAACGGGTCTACTGGCAGGACCACTACCGCAACGAAGCCTACTTCAACCCGACCTTCGACTACGACGATTACGAGCCAGCCTACATGCTCGGCTACACCGCACGCCAACGCTATCGCGGCACGTGGGAGGAGCTGAAAGACCAGCTGGAACGTGACTGGGAAACGGTGAAGGGCAAATCGCGCATGGCATGGGAACACGCCAGGGATGCGGTGCGCGCGGCCTACGAGCGGGAACTCCCGTAACGGCCGCGTTCGTGTCACACCATGGGGTCAGGCTCTCGGGTGTGACACGGGCTGGAGTATTAGTCGGCCTTGATGGCTTCGACCTGGATTGCCAGCTTCACTTCGGGAGCGAAGGCTGGGGTGGCGTAGTTCAGGCCGAAGTCGGTGCGCTTGAATTCAGCCGAGGCGTCGGCGCCGCAGACTTCGCGCTTGTAGCGCGGGTGCATGATGCACTTGAACTTGTTGACCTTCAGGGTCACCGGCTTGGTCACGCCCAGCATGGTCAGTTCGCCTTCCACGGCTACCAGCTGGTCGCCTTCGAATTTGAAGTTCTTGCCCTTGTAGGTCACGGTCGGGAATTTCTCGACGTTGAACATGTCAGGCGACTTGGCGTGGGTGTTCATCTTGTCCATGCCGAAATCGATCGAGGCCGCGTCAATGGTGATGTCCATGCTGCCGGTCTTGGCGGCGAGGTCCATCTGGATGGTGCCGCTGGTCTTGTCGAACTTGCCGCGCCATACCGACAGGCCCATGTGGTCGGCTTCAAAGCTTGGGAAGGTATGGGTCGGGTCGATGTTGTAGGTCGCGGCGTTGGCGGCAACAGCGGATACGGCCAGCAGGGCGGCGGTCAGGAACTTCAGTTTCATGGTGTCTCCAGGGGGTTATTGAGCAACTACGTGGAACTTGATGGTCACTTCGTCAGCAACCATGCCGGTGTCTTTCCATTCGCCTTCACCAACGTTGAAGGCCAGGCGCTTGATCGGCAGCGCGCCGTCGAACACTTGCTTGCCGCCGTCGGCTTTGACAGTGATCGGGAAGGTGACGTCGGCGGCCTTGCCCTTGATGGTCAGCTTGCCGCTGACATTCAGCTTGCCCGGGCCGGCGCTTTTGATTGCGGTCGAGACAAAGGTGGCTTTAGGGAACTGGGCCGCGTTGAACCAGTCTTTCTTGGCCACTTCGGCGTTCATCTCGGCTTCGCCCAGGTCCAGGCTGGCGGTTTCGATTTCGACCGTGGCCTTGGAAGTGTCCGGCGCGGCAGCGTTGTAGTCGATGACAATATTGTGCTTCTTGAACTTCGATTCGATCGGCACGTTCATTTGCTTGAACACGGCCGATACGCTGCTCTTGGCAGGATCGGCTTTCAGGACTGCGGCGCTGGCTGCAGCCGCCACGGCCAGCAGGGCGGCCAGTAATACGCTTTTCTTCATGGGTGTGGCTCCAGGTTATGGCAGCATGCGCTTGAGCAGGCCGTCCTTGTCGATGAATTGGTGTTTCAGCGCTGCGCCGATATGGCCGATGACGACGGCGGCAAGCAGCATGTTCAGCCAGTAATGTACCGGTTTCAGGATTGCCTTGAGGGCCGGGCTGGCTTCAAACAGCGATGGGATCTTGAACAGGCCGAGGTAGACCACCGGCACGCCGGCGGCCGTGGTGTACAGGTAGCCGGAAATCGGCACGGCGAACATCAGGAAGTAGAGGAACCAGTGGCCGGCTTCGGCGGCCTTCACCTGGCTCTGGCTCATGGAGCGGGGGAAGGCGGGTGGTTGCTGCTTCAGGCGCCACAGCAGGCGGCCGGCAGCCAGGGCGAGCACGGTAATGCCCATCCATTTGTGCCAGGAATAGTATTTGAGCTTGGTCGGGGTCAGGCCGGGGATGTCGGTCATCACCAGGCCGAGAATGAACGCGGCTACGATCAGCAGGGCGATCAGCCAGTGCAGCGCGATAGCAGTTCGTGTGTAGCGTTCCATTGTGACCCTTGGTAGATAGTACGTGTTAGGACTAATATACCAGAGGGTAACTTAACTTGCTTACAGCTTCCTTAAAACCGGAAAGTCTGGGTCTGACCCGCAGGGTCAGACCCAGACTGCGCAACGGCCGCGGGATTGGTTCTGGGCCTTTGACTTTTTGAGAAGGTCAAGAGCCTGGAACCAACCCCGTTGGCCGTGAGGTCATTCTGGGTCTGACCCTGTGGGTCAGACCCGGGTTTACCGGTTTTAAATGGCCTTAGCCAAGGAAGCAGCAATACCGGTGTAATTCGCCGGCGTCATCGCCAGCAGATGATCCTTGGCATCCTGGGGAATCGCCAGGCCGCCAATGAACTCACGCAGCGCTTCCCTGGTAATGCCCTTGCCGCGAGTCAGTTCCTTCAGCTGCTCATACGGATTCTCGATGCCATAACGGCGCATCACAGTCTGCACCGGCTCCGCCAGCACTTCCCACGACGCATCCAGGTCGGCTTCCAGGCGGGCAGGATTCACTTCCAGCTTGTTCAGGCCGCGCAGGCACGAGTCATAAGCCAGCAGGGTGTAGCCGAAACCGACACCGATATTACGCAGCACGGTCGAATCGGTCAGGTCACGCTGCATGCGCGACACCGGCAGCTTCTCAGACAGGTGCTTCAGAACAGCGTTAGCCAGGCCCAGGTTGCCTTCCGAGTTTTCGAAGTCGATCGGGTTGACCTTGTGCGGCATGGTGGAGGAACCGATTTCACCGGCCTTCAGCTTCTGCTTGAAGTAGCCCAGCGACACATACGTCCAGATATCACGGTTCAGGTCCAGCAGGATGGTGTTGGCGCGGGCGAAGGCGTCGAACAGCTCGGCCATGTAGTCGTGCGGCTCGATCTGGATGGTGTACGGGTTGAACACCAGGCCCAGGCGCTGCTCGATCACGTTCCTGGAGAACGCCGGCCAGTCGAACGATGGGTAGGCAGACAGGTGGGCGTTGTAGTTGCCGACGGCGCCGTTCATCTTGCCCAGGATTTCCACCTTGGCGATGCGCTCGATGGCGCGCTGCAGGCGGGCGATCACGTTGGCGAATTCCTTGCCCAGGGTGGTCGGGCTGGCGGTCTGGCCGTGGGTGCGGCTCAGCATCGGCAGCTCGGCGTTGGCGTGGGCGATTTCCTTCAGGCGGGCCACCAGGCCGTTCAGGGCCGGCACCATCACGCCGTCGCGGGCGGCTTTCAGCATCATGCCGTGCGAGGTGTTGTTGATGTCTTCCGAGGTGCAGGCAAAGTGAATGAACTCGGAGGCGGCCACCAGCTCAGGCACGTCCTTTACTTTTTCCTTCAGCCAGTACTCCACCGCCTTCACGTCATGGTTGGTGACGGCTTCGATTTCCTTGATGCGGGCGGCATCGGCTTCGGTGAACTCGGCAGCCAGCTTGTCCAGCAGGGCGGTGCCGGCCGCGGAAAACGGCTTGATTTCGGCGAAACCGGCCAGCGACAGCGCTTGCAGCCACGCGATTTCGACCTTCACACGGTGGTGCATGAAGCCGGATTCGGACAGGATCGGGCGCAGCTTGTCGGTTTTCGAAGCATAACGGCCGTCCAGCGGGGACAGGGCCGACAGGGTGGAGTAAGGAGTTGTCATGATAATGCAGGGAAGGGAGGCGGGAAAAAACAGGATTTTACCATTGGCCGGTCGTCGTCCTCCCGCCACTACGCTGCGCCTGCTATCGGGGCGCGATGCTATACTGTTGTCTAATTCTCCACTTTCAGCACCTATGAAACTAATCGGTTCTCTCGCCAGCCCTTATGTACGCAAGGTTCGTGTCGTCCTGGCGGAAAAAAAACTCGACTATCAACTGGAACTGGAAAACGTCTGGGCGCCCGACACCACCATCCAGAAACTGAATCCTCTCGGCAAAGTGCCTTGCCTGATCATGGAAGACGGCTACGCGATGCAGGATTCGCGCGTGATCGTCGAGTACCTGGATTCCGTGTCGCCGGTGTCGAAGCTGCTGCCACCGAATGGCCGCGAGCGCGCCAACATCAAGTGCTGGGAAGCGCTGGCAGACGGGGTGCTGGATGCCGCGGTGCTGATGCGCCTCGAGCGCAACCAGCGCCCGCCCGAACAGCAGAGCGAAACCTGGATTGCGCGCCAGATGCAAAAGGTGGAACTGGGCCTGGCGTCGATGTCCGAGCGCCTGGATGACGATCCTTGGTGTGCCGGCAACCATTATTCGCTGGCCGACGTTGCCGTGGGCTGCTGCCTGGGCTGGCTGAGCTTCCGTTTCCCGGATATCGACTGGCGCGGCAAGCATCCTAACCTGGGCCGCCTGTACGACAAGCTGTCCGAGCGCCAATCCTTCAAAGACACCGTCCCGCAGGCGTAAGCGCCGCCCCGCATGGCAGCCAAGCCACCGTCCCAGGAACGCCTGCAGATGGCGGACATCGCCCGCCTGGCGGGGGTGTCCACCTCCACCGTGTCGCGTGCTCTGGCCGGCAGCAAGCTGGTTAACGAGGAGACGCGCACCCGCATCATGGAGCTGGCGCGTTCGCTCAAGTACACCATCAACGTCGGCGCACAGAACCTGCGCCTGAAACAGAACCGCTCAGTGGCCGTGGTGGTGCCATCCGATGCCAAGGTGCACCAGAGCCTTTCCGATCCCTTCTTCCTGTCGATGATCGGCTCCCTGGCCGATGCGCTGACGGAGCAGGGTTTCGACATGCTGCTGTCGCGCGTGGATGCGGAGCAGCTCGACTCCGCCGCCACGCCGTTCGATACGGGCCGCGTGATCGGCATCATCCTGATCGGCCAGTGGGGCCACCACGACCAGTTGAACGAAATGGCGGCGCGCCATGTGCCGCTGGTGGTGTGGGGGGCGCAGATGCCGCAGCAGCTGTATTGCACCGTCGGCGGCGATAACCTGAGCGGCGGCCGCCTGGCTGCCGAGCATTTGCTGGCCGAGGGCCGGCGCCGCATTGCCTTCTTCGGCGATACGCGCCTGCCGGAAGTCGAGCAGCGCTACCGCGGCTATTGCGCGGCCTTGCAGGCGGCCGGCATCGCGCTCGATCCCGAGCTGTGCGTGGCGGCTTCCTTCCTGCCGGAAGGCGGGCGCGAGGCGGTGGCGGAACTGGCGCGGCGCGGCGTGCAGTACGACGCGGTGTTTGCCTGTTCCGACTTGCTGGGCATGATGACCATTAACGCCTTGCGCGAGCAGGGCCGCTCGGTGCCGGGCGATGTGGCTGTCGTCGGCTATGACGATATCGAGCTCTCTTCCTACTTCCATCCTCCCCTGACCTCGGTGCGCCAGCCCGTGCGCGACGCGGGGCGCGCCATGGTGGCAGCCCTGCTGGCACAGACCGAGGGCCAGGCGGCCCGCTCGATTGAACTTCCCACCTCCTTGATCCAGCGCGCCAGCTCGCGCTGATTGCAACCGTTTGCATTGCGCACAGCACTGGCGCACGAGCGTTCTGCAAATAATCTTTGCAATCGATTGCAATTTGCAAAAAGCTGATGAATAATGAGGCATCTGCAGATAAACAGACGCGGCCAGATGGCCGATGAATAAGCCCGATCAACGGAGGAGACAATGGTTTTACGTACAGCCCAGCGTGGCTGCATGGCTGCTGCCATCGCTGCTGCATTCGCCCACCCCGCCTATTCCCAGGAAGCTGCGCCGCAGCCAGCCCACGCCGACGACCAGGCGCCAGCGCCAGTGTCTGCTGCCGCGGCGCCAGCCGATGGCTTGAAGCTGGAGCGCGTGGTGGTCACCGGCACCGCCAGCCGCAGTTCCAAGATGCGCTCCAGTATCTCGGTCAGTACCATGGAGTCGGAAGCGATTTCCCTGTCCGCCCCGACCAGCGCCGCTGAAGTGCTGCGCTCCGTGCCCGGCGTACGCGCCGAGTCCTCAGGCGGCGAGGGCAATGCCAACATCACCGTGCGCGGCGTGCCGATTTCTGCCGGCGGTGCGCGCTATGTGCAGATGCAGGAAGACGGCCTGCCCGTGCTGCAGTCGGGCGACTTCAACTTCATCACGCCGGACAGCTTTGTGAAGATCGACGGTTCGCTGGACCACCTGGAAGTGGTGCGCGGCGGCTCGGCCTCGACCCTGGCCACCAACTCGCCGGGCGGCATCATCAACTTCATCAGCAAGACCGGCGAACAGCAGGGCGGCAATATCGGCATCCAGCGCGGCCTGGGTTACGACGAAACGCGCTACGACTTCGACTACGGCGGCCGCCTGGCGGAAAAGACCCGCTTCTTCATCGGCGGCCATTACCGCAGCGGCGAAGGCCAGCGCAACACCGGCATGAACACGGAAGAAGGTGGGCAGATCCGCGGCAACATTACGCAGGAACTGTCGAACGGCTGGATCAGGCTATCCTTCAAGCACCTGGACGACAAGGCGCCGACTGCGCTGCCGGTGCCGGTGCGCGTCACCAATGGCCGCATCAGCGAAATCCCCGGCATCGATCCGCGCGACACCACGTTCTACTCGCCCTACTGGACGCGCGATATCTCGCTGACCAAGGAAAACGGCAAGGCATCGAGCAATGTCAACGACGGCCTGCGCGTCAAGAGCGACAGCTTTGGCATCGCTGCTTCGTTCGACCTTGGCAACGGCATTACCTTGAGCGACAGCTTCCGCAAATCGAACAATAGCGGCCGCTTCCTCGGCGTTTTCCCAGCCAATAACGGCGTGGCCGGCAATTACGTGATCGCCACCGGCCCGGACAAGGGCAAGGCCTACAACGGCATGGCCTTCTCCGCCGTGGTGTTCAACACCTCGATCGACAACGCCGACAATACCCTGAACGACCTGAAACTGGCCAAGACCTTGGCCATCAACGGCGGCAAGCTGACCACCACCGGCGGCCTGTACACCTCGCTGCAGAAACTGGGCCTGACGTGGAACTTCAACGAATACCTGATGCAGCTCACCGGCGACAAGCCCGCCTTGCTGCAGACCGCGTCGGCCACGCCCGGCTATGTCGGCCCGGCCTTTGGCGGCTGCTGCATGCGCGCGGTCGACATGGAATACAAGCTGCTCTCGCCTTACCTGAACGTGGGCTGGGAAAAAGGCCCGCTGAACTTTGACGCCAGCGTGCGCCAGGATCGCCAGCGCGCCAACGGTACGGCCAATATCGCCACCAATGGCCTGGCCTACGAACCGGCCAACGAGCAACTGGTCGACTACAAGATCCACCACACATCGTACTCGGTGGGCGGCAACTACCAGCTTAATCGCGACCTGGCGCTGTTTGCCCGCGTCAGCGACGGCGTGGCTTTCAATGCGGACCGCATCCTGTTCGGCACGCCGCTCGATGGCAGCGCGCCGATCAACATCAATACCGTGCGCCAGGTGGAAGGCGGGGTGAAATGGCGTTCCGGCAGCGCCAGTGCGTTCCTGACGCTGTTCCGGGCCAAGACCGACGAATCGAACTTCGAAGCGACGACGCAGATCAGCACCGCCAACCGTTACGACGCCAAGGGCGCGGAGCTGGAAGCGGCATGGAGCCTGGGCGACTTCCGCATCAACGGCGGCTTGACCTGGACCGATGCCGAGATCGTTGGGGCGGCCGCGGGCCAGGAATCCACCATCGGCCATACGCCGCGCCGCCAGGCCCGCATCACCTACCAGATCGCGCCTAGCTACAATGCCGGCCCGTTGACCGTGGGCGGCAGCCTGGTGGGCACTGGCCGCTCGTGGGCGGACGATGCCAACACCATCGACATGCCGGCCTTCCGTACCGTGAACCTGTTCGCACGCTACCAGTTCAACTCGCAACTGAGCCTGTCGCTGAGCGTCAACAACCTGTTCAACAAGATCGGCTACACCGAGGTTGAGGGCGATGGCCATGCCGCGCGTTCGATCGGCGGCCGCGCCGTGAAGATGGGCCTGAACTACTCCTTCTGACCTGGAAACCGCAATGCCGATGTCTTCATCCTTCCACCATCTGTTCGAAGTCTTGCCGGAGGGGCGCCGTGCGCAAGCCGAGCGCCGCTATGCGGAGCATGCGCCGGCGCTGCACGGTTGCCTGCATGCGCTGTATGGACGCACTCCGGGCTTCGAGCTGTGGTATGGCCGCCTGCTGTCTACCGTAGCGGAGCTGCTCGCCGCACGCAGCCCGGCGCTGGCGGCGCTTGACGCCGAACGCGCTGCACAGCCAGCCTGGTTCCTCGGGCAGCAGATGCTGGGCTATTGCGCCTACGTCGACCGCCTTGGCGGCGACCTGCGCGGCGTCGCAAGGCGCATTCCGCACCTGCAGGAACTGGGCGTGCGCTACCTGCACCTGCTGCCTTTCCTGAAGATGCGCAAAGGCGAGAATGACGGCGGCTTTGCGGTAGCCAGTTTCGAAGAAGTGGAGCCGCGCTTCGGCAACAATGCCGACCTCGAGGCGCTGACGGAAAGCCTGCGCGCGGCAGGCATCAGCCTGTGCTCGGATTTCATCCTGAACCATGTGGCGGACGACCATCCGTGGGCGCTGGGCGCCCGCGCTGGCGACCAGCGCCTGCGCGGCTATTTCCACCTGTTCCCGGACCGCGTGCTGCCGGACCGTTACGAAAAGACGCTGGGCCAGGTCTTCCCTCAGGCGGCGCCCGGCAATTTCACCGAAGTGCCGGCAGCAGGCGGCTGGGCATGGACCACCTTCTATCCCTACCAGTGGGACTTGAACTGGTCCAACCCGGAAGTATTCGCCGAGATGGCCTCGACGCTGCTGCGCCTGGCAAACCGCGGGATCGAAGTATTCCGTCTCGATTCCACGGCGTTCCTGTGGAAGCGGGAAGGCACCAACTGCATGAACCAGCCGGAGGCGCACCTGATCCTGCAGGCCCTGCGTGCCCTGGCCTCCATCGCCGCGCCGGGTGTGCTGTTGAAAGCGGAGGCGATCGTGCCGATGCGCGAGCTGCCGGCCTACTTCGGCCAGGCTGCGCAACCGGAATGCCATATCGCTTACCACAGCAGCCTGATGGCGGCAGCCTGGGGCTCGCTGGCGGAGCAGGACGCAGCACTGGTGCGCAAGGTGGTCGAAGGCACGCCGCCGCTGCCGCCGCACGCAAGCTGGCTCAGTTACGTGCGCTGCCATGACGATATCGGCTGGAACGTCCTGCGCGCGGAAGCCTCGGAGACGGGCGACCCGCAAGCGCGCCTTGCCGCGATCTCGCGCTTCTTCGCGGGTGACGGCGGCAGCTACGCACGGGGCGAAGCCTTCCAGAGCAGCGATCCACGCGCCGCGCATGGCAGCAACGGCATGGCGGCGAGCCTCGTCGGCCTCGAAGGAGCGGCCGATGACGAAAGTGAGGGGCTGGCCTTGCGGCGCCTGATGCTGCTGCACGGACTGGCGCTGAGCTTTGGCGCGCTGCCGGTGCTGTTCATGGGGGACGAACTCGGACAGGTCAATGACTACAGCTTCCGCCAGCGGCCGGATCGCGCAATGGACAGCCGCTGGCTGCAGCGCCCAGCATTCGATGAGGAGCGACTGGCGCAACGTCACGAGGCCAATACGCAGGCCGGCCGCGTCTACGCCGCACTGCGCTCGCTGGTGGCAGCTCGCCAGCGCTTGCCGGCGTTGGCGGCAGGCGAGCCGCGCTCGCTGCTTTCGTCGGCACCGTCAGTGCTGGCGCTGCAGCGCGGCCCGGCCTTCCTCGCGCTATACAATTTCTCGGGCAAGCCGCAGCAGTTCGCGCTGCAAGGCCAATGGACCGACGCCATCGAGCGCGGCACGCTGTCCGGGGAGATCACATTGGCGCCATGGGCCATGTATTGGCTCGAGCGCGATCACTGAAAAACAAGATGGAGACAGCCATGTGTGTGGCAATGTTCGGCGAAGCCCTCGTCGATGATTTCGGCAGCGAGCAGGTGGTCGGCGGCGCGCCTTTCAACGCGGCGCGCAACCTGGCCGCCCTGGGCACGCCGGCCCTGATGATCACCCGCATCGGCCAGGACGCCAACGGCGCCGCCGTGCGCGCAGAGTTCGAGCGCTACGGCATGCCGCAATGGGGCTTGCAGACCGATCCCGCCTGGCCGACCGGCCGTGTTGTCGTGGAACGCGGACTGCAAGGCCATGCCTTCCACATCCTCCCAGGCCAGGCCTATGACCATATCGATGCCGCCTGCGCACGCGCCGCGTTCGAGCCGGCCAGGCCGCAGGTGCTGTACTTCGGCACCCTGGCCCAGCGCCACCTGACTTCGCGCACTGCGCTGATCGAACTGCTGGAAGCCAGCCAGGCGACCCGCTACCTCGACCTGAACCTGCGCGAAGGCCAGTACACCGAGCGCAGCGTCTATGAATCGCTGCGCCACGCCGACATCCTGAAAGTCAACGAAGACGAACTGGCGGCCTTGCTGGCCTGGTATGCGCCGGATGGTCCGCGCCTGGTAAAGGCACATGATCCGGAGTTGCCACCGGCGTGCTCCCTGCTGATCGAAAAATTCGGCCTGCAGGCAATGGTCGTCACGCTCGGCCCGCGCGGCGCGATGTATATTGGCGCAGACGGCCGGGTAATTCGCGAGCATGGCAACGAAGAGCCGTACAAGCTGGTCGACACGGTGGGCGCCGGCGATGCTTTCTCCGCCGTCTTCCTGCACGGCCATGTGCAAGGCTGGGACCTGGCGCTGACCATGGCGCGCGCCAACGCCTTTGCCGGCGCCGTATGCAGCCTGTCCGGCGCAGTACCGCAGGACCTGGCATTTTACGAACCATGGACCCAGCGCTGGCAGGCCGCAGCGGAAGGAGCCACGCGATGATGCAGCACAAACCGCATCTGTCGTTCCGGCAGATCGTCAACATGAACATCGGCTTCTTCGGCATCCAGTTCAGCTTCGGACTGCAGCAGAGCAGCATGAGCCCGATCTACAAATACCTGGGCGCCGATGAAGCCAGCCTGCCTTACCTGTGGCTGGCCGGGCCCGTCACCGGCCTGCTGGTGCAACCCGTCATTGGCGCCCTGAGCGACCGCACCGTCTCGCGCTGGGGACGCCGCACGCCGTACTTCCTGATCGGCGCCCTGATTTGCAGCCTGGGCCTGCTGGCCATGCCTTTCAGCCCTGTGCTGTGGATGGCCGCCGGCCTGCTGTGGATACTCGATGCGGCCAACAACGTGACGATGGAACCGTACCGCGCCTTCGTCAGCGACCGCCTGGCAGTGCGCCAGCATTCGCTTGGCTTCCTGACCCAGAGCGCATTCACGGGACTGGGGCAGACGCTGGCCTACCTCACGCCCTCGATCCTGGTTTACCTCGGCACCAGCCGCGACGCCGTCAACAGCCACCACATTCCCTACACCGTGATCGGCGCCTTCCTGCTGGGGGCCGTCTTCTCGATCGCCTCGGTGCTGTGGAGCTGCTGGAGCACGCCGGAATTGCCCCTGTCGGCGCAGGAAGAAGCGGAACTGCGCGCGAAACCCACCGGCTGGCGCCACACCCTGCAGGAAATCGCCGAAGCGCTGCGCGACATGCCGCCCACCATGAAGCAACTGGCCGTGGTCAAGCTGTTCCAGTGGTACGCCATGTTCTGCTACTGGCAATACATCATGCTGGCGCTGGCGTCTTCGATCTACAAGACTTCCGATCCGGCATCGGCCGGGTTCCGCGAGGCGGGCCTGCTGAACGGGCAGGTGGGCGCTTTCTACAACTTCGTCGCCTTCCTTGCCGCCTTTGCGCTGGTGCCGTTCACGCGCCGCTTCGGCCCGAAAATCACGCACAGCCTCTGCCTGGCGGCTGCCGGCATCGGCATGCTCAGCATTCCGTTGATCCGAGAACCGCTGCAATTGCTGTGGCCCATGCTGGGCATCGGCCTGGCCTGGGCCAGCATCATGGGCAATCCCTACGTGATGCTGGCAGGCAGCATTCCGCCCGAACGCACCGGGGTGTACATGGGCATCTTCAATATGTTTATCGTGATTCCGATGATCATCCAGATTTTCACCTTGCCACTGTATTACCGCAGTTTGCTGCACGGCGAGCCAGCGAACGTGGTGCGCCTGGCCGGTGCGCTGCTGCTGTGCGCCGCTGTGGCCGTGCTGTTCGTCAAGCTGCGCGCTGTGCGACCGCTGTCCGACACTGCTCCGCGCCAGGAAGCGGTTTTGCTAAAATAGCCCGAGCCGATCAACGTGGGGGAGGGCAGCGATGTCAGAGCGAATACTGGTATTTGGCGAAGCCCTGCTGGACGACTTTGGCGAACAGCAGATCGTCGGCGGCGCCCCCTTCAACGTGGCGCGCAACCTGGCTGCGCTGGGCTTGCCGGCGCTGATGGTGACGCGCGTCGGCAATGACCGTTACGGCGACCAGGTGCGCGAGGCGTTTGCAGGCTTTGGCATGAGCACGGAGGGCTTGCAGCACGGCCCGCAGCCGACCGGCCGCGTGCTCGTGGAGCGCGATGGCAAAGGCGGCCACCGCTTCCACATCCTGGCTGAACAGGCTTATGACCATATCGAAGCGGCAGCCGCGGTAGACGTGATGCGCGCCTTCTCCCCCGACACCGTGTATTTCGGGACACTGGCCCAACGCGACCCGACTTCGCGCGCTGCGCTCAACGCGGTGCTGGACTGCGCCAGCGAGGCTGAACATTTCCTTGACCTGAACTTGCGCGACGGGGTGGATGAAGCAGTGGTGTTTTCCGCGCTGCAGCGGGCCGACACCGTCAAGGTCAATGAGGATGAATTGCAGGCATTGTTCTCCTGGTACTGTCACACCTGTCCTGACACGGTAGACATGGACTGCGCCGCCGTCGAAGCGGAAGCACGTGCCATCATGCACAACTTTTCCATCCAGGGCTTGCTGGTCACGCTGGGCGAGCGCGGCGCCATGTACTTTGGCGCCGAGGGTTCGCGCGTGGTCGACCACCAGGCGGTCATGCCATCCCGGTTCGTCGATTCGGTGGGGGCGGGCGATGCGTTTTCCGCCGTATTCCTGACGGGACGGGCACGCGGCTGGGAGACGCCGCAGATCCTGGAGCGCGCCAACGCGTTCGCCGGCGCAGTGTGCGGCATCGCGGGCGCGGTGTCGCCGGATCCGGCGTTCTACGCGCCTTGGCGCACAGCCTGGGGCCTGGCTTAAGCCGCTGCCGCCTTGCGGCGGGTCTGGATCATCTTCCAGCCGTTGCCGGACGGGTCGCGGAAGCCCGCATCCACCGTGCCGTAGCGCTCTACCGGCTCCTGGTTGAATTCCACGCCTTTCTGGTGCAGCTTGTCGTAGGCGGCGAAACAATCGTCCACTTCCAGCACCATCGGCGGCATCGCGCCCTTGGCCACCAATGCGTTCAGCGCCTGCGCGGTTGCCGCATCATGGACAGGTGGACCTGGCACGTAGAGGCCGAGCTGGAACGATGGCTGGTCAGGATGCTGCACGGTCAGCCAGCGGTAGTCGCCGTTGCGCACGTCGGTATGGACCTTGAAGCCGAGCTTGTCGACATAGAAAGCCAGCGCTTCATCCTGGTCACGAACATACAGGCCGACGGTTTGAATACCTTGAGTCATGGGGTGGTCTCCTTTAAGTGAGACTCCATTGTAGGGACGCTCTCCTGGCGTCGCTTCTCCGAAACTGCCATTGTGAGGTCGGGCCGGTGCGCGGCGCTGAGCACGCAGGCCGGCACCCGTCCGGCTTGCGCAGCCTCGGCGCGGACCTGTTCCCGGATGTCGCCCGGGTTCTTGCCGGTGATGTCGCGGAAGGTGCGCCCGAACGTGCCGATGCTGTTCCAGCCGGTCGAGTAGGCGATATCGGTGATGGGCAGGTCGGTTTCGCGCAGCAGCGTCACGGCGCGCTCGATGCGGCGCGTGAGCAGGTAGCGGTGGGGTGGGAGGCCGAAAGCCTCCTTGAAAGAGCGGGCGAAGTGAGTTGCAGAAACGCAGCTCACTTCCGCCAGGCGGCTTACCGGCCATTCCTCTTGCGAGGCGGCGTCCATCTTGTCTTTGGCGCGCAGCAGGCGCCGCAAGAGTTCCGGACTTTGTCCGGGCATTACTCGGCTTCCGACATCTGCGATTGCAGATAGTTCTGGATGCCGATCTTGCCGATCAGGTCGATCTGGGTTTCCAGCCATTCGATGTGCTCCTCGGTATCCTTGAGGATATCCAGCAGCAGGTCGCGCGACACGTAGTCGCCGACTTTCTCGGATTGCGCAATGCCTTCCTTGATGGTCACATGCGCACCTTTTTCCAGCTTCAGGTCGGCAGCCAGCATTTCTTCGGTGTTCTCGCCGATCAGCAGCTTGTGCAGCGCTTGCAGGTTCGGCAGGCCGTCCAGCATCAGGATGCGGTCGATCAGGCGGTCGGCATGCTTCATCTCGCCGATCGACTCGTCGTACTCTTTCTTGCCCAGCTTGTCGAAGCCCCAGTGACGGTACATGCGCGCATGCAGGAAGTACTGGTTAATCGCTGTCAGCTCGTTGGTCAGCTGCGCATTGAGCAGACGGATAACGTCTTTGTCGCCCTTCATGGGGTTTCCTTCTTGTTTGGTTGGGAATAATGGCATTTTGCCACGAAGCAGGGCTCCCACCTAATCATGAGGGCAACATAGGATTGCTAACGACATTGCTAATGTAAATGAAAACAATTATCATTTGCGTTTTATCCCAACAATTCAGAGTTGTCCATGTCTTACATTAAGAGCCGCAAGCACGCGCCAGCTACGCTCGCCGCCATCGCCGCCACCCTGGTGATGCCTGTAGCGCAAGCCGAGACCAACACCGCTGCACCAGAGCAGAAAATGCAGGAAGTGGTCGTTACCGGCCAGAATGGCAGCGATTTCCAGGTTAAGAAATCGGCATCCGACAAATTCACCGCCCCGCTGCTGGATACCCCGAAATCGGTGACCGTGATCCCGACCGAGGTGATTTCCCAGACCGGCGCCACCTCCCTGACCGATGCGCTGCGCACCGTGCCGGGCATCACCGTCGGCGCTGCCGAAGGCGGCCAGCCAGTGGGCGACAACCTGTTCATCCGCGGCTACAACGCACAGACCGACACCTATATCGACGGCATCCGCGACAGCGGCTCCCAGTCGCGCGAAATCTTCGCGCTGGAGCAGATCGAAGTCGTGAAAGGCCCGAATTCCGCATACGGCGGCCGCTCGTCCGCTGGCGGCGGCATCAATATGGTTTCCAAGACCGCCAAGGCGGAAACCTTCAGTAACGCCAGCGTTGGCCTGGGTACCGCGAAATATCGCCGTGTGACCGCCGACGTGAACCGCATGATCGGCGATAACGCCGCCGTGCGCCTGAACCTGATGGGCCATGAAAACCACGTTGCTGGCCATCACGATGAGATTTACAGCGACCGCTGGGGCTTTGCGCCAAGCGTGGCCTTCGGCCTGACCGGTCCGACCAAAGTCAACCTGAGCTACTACCATTACAAGTCGAGTGAGCTGCCGGACGCCGGCGTGCCATTCGACAATCCGTTCACCACCGGCGCGAACGTGGCCAAGAACGGCGTCGGCAAGCCAGTCAACGTGCCAAGCGAGACCTTTTACGGCCTGGTCGACCGCGACTTCCGCGACACCAAGTCCGACATCGGCACCATCGACATCAAGCACGAATTCAGCAGCGGCCTGGCCTTCCGCAACGTGACCCGTTACGGCAAGACCGGCAATGAATACGTCTACACCCTGCCGGACGACTCCAAGGGCAACGTGGTGCTGTATGGCACCGTATGGCGCCGCCACAACAGCCGCAATGCGGAAACCGAGTCGCTGGCCAATGCGTCCAGCCTGACCGGCTCCCTGATTGCAGCAGGCGTCAAGCACAGCTTCACCGCCGGCGTGGAAGTGAGCCGCGAAGTGACCGAGCGCGCGACCTATAACTTCACCCCGGGCACCAACAACCCGCTGACCAAGACCACCACCTGCCCTACCGCAGGCGCGGAAACCTTGTACAACTGCACAACCTTGTCCAACCCGAACCCGTACGATCCATGGACCGTCGGCCAGGTACGCAGCGTGGCGCCGAACGACACCAAGGTGCACACCAACACCCGCTCGGTCTACGGCTTCGACACCATCGAGTTCAACCCGCAGTGGTTGCTGAACGTAGGTGTGCGCTGGGACGAGTTCCGCACCGGCCTGCACACCAACGCCAACACCGCCGCCACCCCGGTTGTGGCTGCGATTGACGCGGAAAACAAGTCCAGCTTCGCCAACTACCAGGCGGGCCTGGTGTACAAGCCAGCAGCCAACAGCAGCATCTACGTGTCGTACGGCACCTCGTCCACTCCTCCGGGCAACGACGGCGGCGATGGCGTGGACGCGCTGTCCACCTCGGTACAGAACCTGAAGCCGCAGGACAGCAAGAACTTCGAACTGGGCACCAAGTGGGAAATTCTGGCACGCAAGCTGTCCGTCAGCGGCGCCATCTTCTCCAGCAAGATGAACAACGCCCGCGTGACCAACGTGGATGGCACCACCCAGAACGTCGGCAAGAAATCCGTCAAGGGCTTTGAGCTGGGCGTGAGCGGCGCACTGACCAGCAACTGGCAGGTCTTCGGCGGCTACACCTGGCTCGATTCCGAAGTTGAGGACAACGGCTTTGTTAACGTCGGCACCACCGCCAAGCCGGTGTATGCTGCATCCCCGTTCAACGGCAACGCCTTCCCGGCAACGCCAAAGCAGAGCGCTTCGCTGTGGACTTCGTACACGATCATGCAAGGCCTGGTCATTGGCGGCGGCGTGAATGCAGTGTCGAAGGTATGGAGCAACGTCAACAACACCAAGTTCGTGCCGGGCTACACCCGCTACGACGCGATGGCGAGCTATGATGTGAACAAGAATATCAGCCTGCAGTTGAACATCCAGAACCTGACGGACAAGCTGTATTACGACAAGGTCGGCTCCAACCATTATGCCGGTGTTGGCGTGGGCCGTACCGCAATCCTGACTGCGAACTTCCGCTACTGATCATGATGCTGCATATCCCCGGCGTGCTGACGCCGGAGCAAGTCAAACTCTTCCGCCAACGCCTGGCGGCCGCCGAATGGATCGACGGCCGCGCCAGCGTGGGATCGCAGGGGGCGCAAGTCAAGCGCAACCGCCAGATCGCGGAAGGGACGCCGCTGGCGCTGGAACTCGGGGATATCATCATCAAGGCGCTGGCGAAAAACCCGCTGTTCTATTCGGCGGCGCTGCCGCTGAAGATTCTGCCGCCGTATTTCAACAGCTACACAGGCGGTGAGACATATGGCCTGCATATCGATGGCGCGATCCGACATATGGCGGGTTCGGCGGACGTGATGCGTTCGGACGTTTCCACCACCGTGTTCCTGTCCGATCCCGAAGAGTATGAAGGCGGCGAGCTGACAGTGATGGACAGCTACGGTGCACACGAGGTCAAGCTGCCGGCGGGCGATGCGATCATCTATCCGGCCAGCAGCGTGCATCGCGTGAATCCGGTGACTGCCGGCGAGCGTGTGGCGTCTTTCCTGTGGACGCAGTCGATGGTGCGCGACGACTGGAAGCGCACCATGCTGTTCGAGCTGGACCAGAATATCCAGAAGCTGCGCGCTTCGCATGGCGATGACGAGGCCACTGTCGGCCTGGCGGGGCATTATCACAACCTGTTGCGGATGTGGGCTGACCTTTAAACCGGTAAACCAGTGTCTGACCCGCAGGGTCAGACACTGAAACGCAAACGCCGCCGACTTCGAGAGAAGCCGCGGCGTTTGCACATAGGTGTCAGACCCTGCGGGTCTGACATCGGTTTACCGGTTTTCAGGACATCTGGAAATTGATCGGCACAACCACATACACCGGCTGCGCCTTGCCATCTTCCACATAAGGCTTGAACAGCGCACGCATGACAGCAGCGCGGCCAGCCTCGTCCAGGTTGTTGAAGCCGGACGATTTCTGTACCGAGGCCTGCTCGGCATAACCCTTCTCATTGACCAGCACGCGCAAGGTCACCACGCCCTGTTCGCCCATGCGGCGCGACACCGACGGGTACACCGGCTGCGGCGCACGGATATACTCAACAGCGGAGATCACACGCGGGCCAGCCGGTGCGGCAGGTGCCGCCGGCGCCGCAGCAACCGGCGCCACCACGACCGGCGTTGCCGGTGCAGGCTCGGTCACTCGCGCCTGCGAAGGCGGCGGGGTGATGGTATTTTCAATCACGATCGGCAGCATCGGCAGCGGCGGTGGGGTGATCGAAGGCGCTTTCTGCGCGATTTCTACGGTCTTGGGCTGCGAAGCTGGCGGGGGAGGTGGCGGCGGCGCCACAAACGTGACATTCACCACTTCCGGGATACGGTCCACCAGGCGATGCATGGTGCCGTTAATAAAGGCATAACCGAGGACTGCATGCAAGGCGACGACCGCTGCGATCTTGGTCAGCTTGGCGCCGCCAACGCCGGCGCCGAAATCGCCGCCGGCCGGGAAAGTCATCGATTGCATGAAGCGCTCCTTACACGGTCAGTGATGGGCGCTTGAGCACAGTCTCCTGTATTCCGCTGCCCAGATGTTCGTCCAGCACTTCCACCGCATAGCTGAGGCAGTTGCCGCAGCAGGTGGCCACGCCGAGCGCTTCGCGCAACTCGTCCATGGAGCTGATACCCATATCTATGGCTTGACGGATTTCTCGATCAGAGATGTTGTTGCAGACACAAACGATCATTTCAGAGATTACCTTCTGGCTAAGATTGCGATTCCGTTATTGAGAATCATTATCATTACGGTTCCCATTCTACCCGAACAGGGCTACAATGCAAGCGAAATTGAAAACCATTCTCATTTATAATGGCGAGGTTGTATTTCGCCCTGGAAAGTTCACCATGACCCTTGCTCCTACCCTGATCAAGCTTGATTCCCTGCCGGTGGGGCAGAGCGGAACGGTGATCCATATCGCTCCGGGCAATCCTGAAGATACCGAGGACGGCGCTGACCTGGCGCGCCGCCTGATGGAGCTGGGCTTCGTGCCCGGTGAGCGCATCCGCATGCTCAAGCGTGGCCTGCCAGGCGGCGAACCCCTCGCCATCAAAGTCGGCAATGCCACGTTTGCCCTGCGCCGCTTCGAGGCCGCGCTGATCTCGATCCAACCGGAATAAATCAATGGGTGCAGTAGAAAAGGCCGCGCAAGCCATCGCGCAGCAGCCAATGGTCGCCCTGCTGGGCAACCCGAATTGCGGCAAGACCGCGCTGTTCAACCGTTTGACCGGCGCGCGCCAGAAGGTCGCCAACTATGCCGGCGTGACCATCGAGCGCAAGGAAGGCCAGTTCACTTCCAGTGCCGGCAACCAGTACCGCCTGCTCGACCTGCCGGGCGCCTACAGCCTGTCGGCCCATACTCCTGATGAAATGATCACGCGCGACGTGGTGGCCGGCCTGCGCGAAGGCGAGCGTTCGCCCGACGTCGTGGTGTGCGTGGTCGATGCCACGAACCTGCGCCTGAACCTGCGCCTGGTCCTCGAAATCAAGCGCCTCGGCCTGCCGATGGTGCTGTGCCTGAACATGGTCGACGTCGCGAAGAAACGCGGCATCGTGGTCGATGCGGGCAAGCTGTCGCAGGAACTGGGCATGCCGGTGGTGGAAACCGTGGCCGTGAAGAGCGGCGGCGAGAAAGCCCTGGTCGATGCACTGGACGGCCTGTGGCCGTTCTATGAAAGCGTCGCCAACCCGCTGTCCGCCATCGATGCCGTGAGCGTTGAGGAAACCCAGCGCGAAGTGCGCCGCATCCTGTCGGTCGCCGTCAAGGATGCCGACGACCGCGGCAACCGCTCCGAAAAGATCGACCACTTCGTGCTGCACCCGTTCATGGGGCCGATCATCCTGGCGGTCCTGATGTTCTGCGTATTCCAGGCCGTGTTCAGCTGGGCTGAAGTTCCGATGGACATGATCAGCGGCGGCGTCGAGCACCTCGGCGTGCTGGTCAAAGCGCATATGGCCGACGGCGTGCTGCGCTCCCTGCTGGTGGACGGTGTGCTGGGCGGCGTTGGCGCCGTGCTGGTCTTCCTGCCGCAGATCCTGATCCTGTTCTTCTTCATCCTGGTGCTGGAAGACTGCGGCTACCTGCCGCGCGCCGCCTTCCTGCTGGACCGCCTGATGGGTGGCGTCGGTCTCTCCGGCCGCGCCTTCATCCCGCTGCTGTCGTCGTTTGCCTGCGCCATTCCCGGCATCATGGCAGCGCGTACCATCCAGAACCCGCGCGACCGCATCGTGACCATCATGATTGCGCCACTGATGACCTGCTCGGCGCGCCTGCCGGTGTATGCACTGGTGATCGCCGCTTTCATCCCGGACCGCGAAGTGTGGGGCATGTTCAACCTGCAAGGCCTGGTGCTGTTCTGCCTCTACTTTGCCGGCATCATCTCCGCCATGGCAGTGGCCTGGGTCATGAAGCGCTCCATGAAAGCCAAGCGCAACCAGCCGCTCATGCTGGAGCTGCCGGCCTACCACTGGCCGCACATGCGCAACCTGGCCATCGGCCTGTACGAGCGCGCCAAGATCTTCCTGATGCGCGTCGGTACCACCATCCTGACCTTGATGGTGCTGTTGTGGGCCTTGTCCAGCTTCCCGGGCGCACCGGAAGGCGCGACCCATCCGCCGATCTACTACAGCGTGGCCGGCATGCTGGGCCGCGCACTGGAATTCATCTTCGCGCCGATCGGCTTCAACTGGCAGATCTGCATTGCGCTGGTGCCGGGCATGGCGGCGCGTGAAGTGGCGGTCGGCGCGCTGGGCACCGTTTATGCGCTGTCGCAGACTGGCGACGAGCTGGCCAATTCCCTGGCGCCGGTGATCCAGGCCAGCTGGGGCCTGCCGACCGCACTGGCGCTGTTGGCCTGGTACGTCTTTGCGCCGCAATGCCTGTCCACGCTGACCGTGGTGCGCCGCGAAACCAATTCGATGAAGTATCCGCTGATGATGGCGGGTTACATGTTCGTGCTGGCGTACACCGCCACATTCATCACTTACCGCGTCGCCCTGGCGCTGGGAGGCTGAACCATGTGGCAGGAAATCGTCGTCGGCATCATCGTGGCAGCTGCCGCGCTGCACGCGGCGCGGAAATACCTGCCGTCCGCCTGGCGCCAGCAGATCGTCCATGCCCTGTCGCGCCGTGGCTTGCCGCAGGAAAAGCTGGCGCGCTTCTTCAATACCGAATCGAGCTGCGGCAGCGGCTGCGGCTCCTGCGGCGGTTGTGGCGATTCGCCCGCGTCTTCAGCCCCTCCTGCCGACGGCGGGCCGGTGCATCGCGTGATCAAGTTGCACGTCCAGCGCTGAATAACTATCTGTCCTGCGATCCGTTCCGGGGCGCAGGGCCGGCTTAATCCTCGTCGAAAGTGTGCAGCGCGGCAGAGACCAGCAAGCCCGCAATGCCCAGCAAGCCGAATGCGTAAGTGAGCATGGGTTTGGCGTGGCGCAATTCCAGCGCAACTGAACCGAGGACGAGGCTGATGCCAATGAGCGCCAGCACGGCGCTGATGGCGGCGGAGCGCTTGAGTGCCGGCCGGCAGCCATGAGCGGCATACCATTGGGCGATGAGCCAGTTGGGCAGGCATGACAGGCCGACGAACAGAGCTACCAACTCGAGAGCTACTAGATGATCCATAGCATGTTGTCAGGACTGAAAGATTTACGATAGCAGTTCCCTCGCGCTGCGGGCAAGTGAAAACTTGATCTAGGGCATATCGCCGCCTCAAACGTGTACCTACAATGCGACTTATTGAGGTTGCATTGTGGGAGCCATCGTGGGCTGGAGCAGGAGACAGATTGCCGGGATTGTCAGGATCGCGCTGTTTGCGATGCTGATGGCCGTCTCCGCGCCAACGCTGTCCACTTTTCTGGCGGCGGCCTGCGGCGATAACAGCGTCGCGCATTGCCACGCCCAGCCAAAAGCCCACCACGTCGTCCAGAAATGCGGGTACTGCATGGTGCAGGCCGACCTGCCCGCCGTACCGCCGCCTGCCGGCCCTGCCTTGGCGCTGGTGGCGGCATCACGCATTGAACCGGCGTTGCCGGCTGCGGCCGCGTTGCCGCAGCAAGTCTCCCTTGCGCCGCCGCCGCGCGCCCCGCCTTCCGCTTGAATCTTTGCAGCAGTACTCCCCGGCTTTGCATTGCACGCGCCCATTGGCGGCGCGGTCGCAAGGCCTTCGCTCGCAAGAACAAGAAAGGAAGCATCATGAACACCCGCCTCATTCCCCTGGCCGCCGCGCTACTGGCCGTCTTTTCGGCCCCGGCATTTGCCGATCATGAAGGGGAATCGCCGCTCAAGCTGGTTGGCACTGTCGTCATTGCCGGCAGCCATCCGACTTCGCTGCCGACCCAGATCCCGACCACCATCGAAGGCGTCACCCGTGCGCAGATCGAAGAGCAGGTCAACGCCAGCGATGCGGAAGACGCGCTGAAATACCTGCCAAGCCTGCTGGTGCGCAAGCGCTATATCGGCGACTACAACCATGCCGTGCTGTCCACCCGCGCTTCCGGCACCGGCAACAGCGCGCGCTCGGCGGTGTATGCGGATGGCGTGCTGCTGTCGAACTACCTGGGCAACGGCGCCACCTTCGCGCCGCGCTGGGGCATGGTGGCGCCGGAAGAAATCGAACGTGTCGACGTACTGTATGGCCCGTTCTCGGCGGCCTATGGCGGCAACTCGGTCGGCGCCGTGGTGGATTACGTGACGCGCATGCCGAAGCAGTTCGAAGCCCATGCGCGCGTCGCCTATGTGCGCCAGCCGTTTGAGCTGTACAACACGAACATGACTTCGACTGCACGCCAGTCCAGCATGTCGCTTGGCGACCGCCACGGCGCCTGGTCCTGGTTTGTCAGCGTGAACCGCACCGACAGCGATGGCCAGCCGCAGACCTACACCACGCGTGCGATCGCGAGCGGCACGGCGGGTGGCAAGGGCGTTCCAGTCACCGGCGCCGTGGTGGACAAGGACCGTGGCAACCGCGATATCTACATCCTCGGCACCGCGACCCAGTACAGCACGGTGCAGGATCACGCCAAGTTCAAAGTGGCATACGATTTTTCGCCGACCGTGCGCGCCAGCTACTCCCTGGGCTGGTGGCAGAACGACTCGAGCGGCTCGCCCGATACTTACCTGCGGGATACGACAGGCAAGCCGGTGTTCAGCGGGCCGGTCTCGATCAACGGCCGCAGCTTCACGCTGGCTGCTTCCGACTTCAATTCGACGAAGGAAGAGTTGCGCCACCTGATGCATGGATTGACGGTGAAGAGCAATACCAAAGGCGTGTTCGACTGGGAAGTGGCGGCCAGCCTGTATGACTACAACCGCGACATCCTGCGCGCACCGACCATGGCGCGCCCGGCTGCCGCAAGCGGCGGCGCCGGCCGCATCGTCGACCAGGGCGGCACCGGTTGGAATACCTTGTCTCTGAAAGGCGTGTATCGCCCGGACGGCATGCGCGGCAGCCACATCTTCGATTTTGGCTTCCAGCGCGCCGCCTACAAGCTGTCGACAATCGAGCGCGCCACCAGCGACTGGTTGAACGGCGAGCCGGGCGCGCGCAATCAGGCTTTCTCCGGCCGCACCAGCATCGACAGCCTGTACTTGCAGGACACCTGGAAGTTGTCGCCAGACTGGAAGACCGTGCTCGGTGCGCGCTTCGAGCATTGGGAGGGCCGTAATGGAGAAACCGCCAACGCGACCACCGTGGTGCGCCACGCCAAACGCAGCGACAACTTTGTCTCGCCCAAGGCGGCGTTGGCCTTCCAGGCCAACGAGGACTGGACGTTGAAAGCTTCCACCGGACGCGCGATCCGCATGCCGACCGTGTCCGAGCTGTACCAGGGCGGCATCAACAACACTGGCACCCTGATCAACAACGATCCGGACCTGAAGGCTGAGCGCTCCTGGACTACGGAGCTGAGCGCCGAGCGCCTGGTCGGCAATTCCGCCTTGCGCATCACGGCCTTCTTCGAGCGCAACCGCGACGCGCTGTATTCGCAAACCAATGTGCTGGTGACGCCGAACGTGACCAATGTGCAGAACGTCGACCTGATCCGCACCCATGGCCTGGAGACTGCCTGGTCCAACGAAAACGTGCTGGTCGAAGGACTCGACATGCAGGCCAGCCTGACCTGGACCGATTCGAAGATCAAGCGCAACGAGAAGTTCCCGGCCAGCGTCGGCAAATGGCAGCCGCGCATTCCCGAATGGCGTGCCAGTGCAGTGGCAACCTACCGCGTGAACGACAAGCTGAGCGCCACGCTGGCAGCCCGCTACAGCGGCAAGCAATACTCGACGCTGGACAACACCGACATCAACGGCTTTGCCTACCAGGGCGCCAGCAAATACTTCACGGTCGACGCGCGCCTGCGCTACCGCATCGACAAGCACTGGAGCGCCGCCTTCGGCATCGACAACGCCAACAACTACAAGTACTGGAACTTCCACCCTTACCCACAACGCTCTTACTCTGCGGAGGTGAAATTTGATTGGTAATGCGCTCGAGCTGGGCCAGTTTGAACTGTGGTGCCAGCCCCAGGTTGCCGCGCGTGACGGCAGCATCGGCAGCGTGCTGGCGGCCGTCCATTGGCGCCGCCCCGGCAGCGGCGTCCTGCACTACTGCGATTTTGCCGGCGAGTTGTCGGCTTCGGGACTGGAACGGGTCTTCCTGCTGCACATGGTGTGCGATGCGCTGGCTGCGTTAAGGATGTGGGAGGCGGAAGGCTTCAAGCTGGACATGGTGTTGTGCCTGCCGCCGCTGGCATTCAGCAAGGATACGCCGGACGCCATCGCGCTTGCGGCCGATATCCAGGGGCTGATGCTGCAGGCAGGCATTGCGCAACACCGGCTCGAACTGCGCGATGAAGGTCATGCAGGCTGCTGTGAGGTGTCCAACCTGCTGGACTGGCTGCAAGTGCGGGAAGAAGGGTGCACGCAGGCTTCCGGCGACTTCATTGCGGCGCCGCAGCCGATGCAGGTATTGCCGGCTGCACTGCGCCGCTGGCAAGCCAGTTACTCGGTGATGAGCGCCGCCGACGCCTTCAGCTGAAATGCACCTGGCCGAAGAAGCCGTATTGCAGGCTTTGCGCAATACGGCTGGCGACGATGCGGAATTCTTCCGCCACGGCTGGCTCGAACAGGCGGTCCACCGTCGACTGGAACAGCGCAAGCCAGCGCTGGAAGTGCTGCGGCTGTACGCCCGGCAGCGCCATGTGCTTGCCGTAGACATTGCCCTGGAAGCTCTTGGTGCCCAGCATGGTAGTGCTCCAGAACTCCACCATGCGCGCCAGGTGCGGCTCCCAGTCGTCGATGGCAGCATTGAACACAGGGCCCAGTTCCGGATCGGCGCGCACGCCGTCGTAGAACTCGTGGACCAGTGTCGCGATGGATTCCTGGGTCAGTGGTAAAGTCATGGCTCCATTTTAACCTTGCGGAGCGCCCATGATCATCGTTCACCACCTCAATAACTCTCGTTCCCAGCGCGTGTTGTGGTTGCTGGAAGAGCTGGGGCTGGCCTATGAGATCAAGCATTACCAGCGTGACCCGAAGACCATGCTGGCACCGCCGGAGCTGACCAGGGTGCACCCGCTGGGCAAGTCGCCCGTCATCGAACATGAAGGCAATATCGTCGCGGAGTCGGGCGCCATTCTCGAGTACCTGGTGGAGAAGCACGGCAATGACCGGCTGGTGCCGCCGGCCGGCACGCCGGACAAGCTGCGCTGGCGCTACTTCATGCATTACGCCGAAGGCTCGCTGATGTCGCCGCTGCTGATGAAGCTCGTGTTCGACAAGGTTGAATCCTCGCCGGCGCCATTCTTCGTCAAGCCGATCAAGCGCGCCATCGCGCAGAAGGTGATGTCGAGCTTCGTGCAGCCCAATATCGACCGCCACCTGGCCTTCCTGGAGTCCGAACTCGCCAACCGCGACTGGTTCGCTGGCAACGAGTTCAGCGCTGCCGATATCCAGATGAGCTTCCCCCTTGAAGCGGCCGCCTCGCGCGCCGGCCTTGGCGCCAACTACCCGCGCCTGCAAGCCTTCCTGCAGCGCATCCACGCCCGCCCGGCCTACCAGCGTGCCCTGGAGCGCGGCGGCCCGTACGAACTGTTGCGCTAAGGCTTAGTGTAAAAATAGTCTAACTTAGTTGTGAAATTGCACTAAGTGGCTTATGATGTTCCTGCTTGATCAAAAAAAAACCAATAACAATAAAGGGATGCGGTCGAGCACGTGGTCTTTGCGGTGCTTGACCGGAAGGGGGCAGCGGTTGCCGCCTTTGAAGCGGAGTTCACTGGAGAAGAAATTAAATGAGGAATGTCGTCGAGCTGTGCGAGCATGTTCGCAATCATGGGCAACCCAGGATGGTTCTGTTCTGGGGGCATCAACCATCACAGAATGGTTCGATCACGAAGACTTGCTTCAGCCAATGGTTCGAAGCGGAGTTTGTTATCGATGGCACACGGTACCCGACAGCCGAACATTTCATGATGGCGGAAAAGGCCCGCTTGTTCAGTGACGCAGTTGCGCTGGATCGTATCCTGCAGGCTCGCAACCCGGCAGTCGCCAAAGCCGCCGGCCGCGAAGTACAAGGGTTCGATGAAGAAATCTGGGCCGCGAACCGTTGGGATATCGTGGTCCAGGCCAACTATGCAAAGTTCGCGCAGAACGCCCCGTTGCGCGGCTTCCTGCTCGCCACTGGCGAACAAGTCCTGGTGGAAGCAAGTCCCGTTGATTTCGTCTGGGGTACAGGCTTTGCTGCAGATTCGCCGTATGCAGAGAACCCATCCGAATGGACGGGAATGAATCTGCTCGGGTTTGCCTTGATGGAAGTGCGATCGCGTCTCAGCGAGTGAAACGGCTGGTGAAACTGATTAAAGGGGAGCGTTCTTACCAGATTGTGGCGATGTTCGGATAACCTTGCATTTCTCGATCTGCCGTCACGATGGAGGCATCGTATCGTAGGGCAGTTGCAATGATGATGCGATCGGCAGGGTCACGCGGAGAATAGTTGGGTAAATGAACTGCGTCAATGGCGATCGCGCTGTCAACGGGATAAAGCGAAAAACTGGCAAGCGTGCTACGCCAGCAATCCATTGGTGATTCCGCAATGCAGCGCTAAACGTCCTTTCCAAAGCAAGAGTGCAACTTCCCAGCTAGTGATAGTAGAAACCAGCACTCTGCTTTGCGCCTGTCCAAGTTCAATTGCCGTCGCGGCGTGGTTCGAAAGACGCGAATCTCTCTCATACCACCAGATTAGCGTGTGCGTATCGAGCAATATCATTTGCTCGTCTCTGGCTCAGCTTCCCAGGCGGGCGATAACACGTCTCCGTAACTCATTGTCATTTCACGCAATCGATCAATTGCGGTCGGATCGGAAACTGGGAACGGGGTGACCTGCGCAATCAATTCCCCCTGATCTGAAATCAGGAAATTTTCCTCCTTCGCCCGAGCCTGTTCCAACCATTTGATCGGGTCACGTGCGAACTCTTCCATTGAAACAGTTGGCTCCATCTCAGCCTCCATTCGCAATCTTGATTCATCATCTTAATCCTGATGCAGGTGGAGGCAATTTGAGGGAACGCAGAACAGGGTCAGAGCTGTGTTGCGCCATTGTCGATCAGTCTGCTTGAAGGGATCTGTAGCTGTGCTGACTTTGCACGCGGCGATACGGAACAGCAAGTAGCTGTGCGGTAAAATGCCGGCTATGACAGGAAGATTGCTGGCCATTGACGGTTTGAATATTGTGCGGCGTGTGTATGAGGCAAGTCCGGAGCCGGACTCGGACCTCAAAGCCGAGATCGCCATGCGCCATGCGTTCAACGCTTTCCAGCGCCTGGTCAACGGCCACGAACCGACCCATATCCTTCCAGCCTTCGATTACGGCGGTCCCACCTGGCGCCATAGCCTGTACAAGGGCTACCGAGAAGGCCGCCAGCCGATGCCGGAAGTACTGCGCGAGGCGCTGCCCGAGTTCTATATGCAGCTGACCAGGATCGGCATGTGCCCGATCGCCATCCCCGAAGTGGAGGCCGACGACGTGATCGGCACCGTGGTCACGCGCTGGCTCAGCGAGAACCGCGGCGAGGCGGTGGTGGCCACCACCGATAAGGACCTGCATTGCCTGATCGCCGAAGGCGCCCGCATCTGGGACCATTTCAAATCCGAATGGCACGACCGCACCTGGGTCGAGCAGAAGTGGGGCGTCACGCCCGGCATGCTGCCCGACCTGCTGGCGCTGATGGGCGACGAGACCGACTCCATCCCCGGCGTCTCCAATGTGGGCGTGAAGACCGCCGCCAAACTGTTGCGAACTTACGGCACTCTGGACGCAATCATGGCCGGCGCAGGCATCCTGAAGGACAAAGTCGGCGAAAGCCTACGAAAAGAGCGCGAGATGTTGTATCTTTCTCGTCAATTGGTACAACTGAAAACGGACGTCCGGATCGGCGTGAGCTGGAATATGCTGGCCTGGGACCACCGTTAAACCTCCTGATGTTAAAAGCGGTTCTTATCGACAGCAGTGCCATTGCCCGCGGCCTGCTCAACACGGTGCTGATCGACGGCGGCTACGACGTGGTCGGCCAGGCGCACACCTGCGTGGCGGGCAATGTGCTGCTGATCAAGCACCAGCCCCAGATCATCTGCATCTCGCGCGACTGCATCGAGGCCGACGAGCCGTCCATGCTGGCCATGCGCAAGGATTGGCCGAAAGCCATGATCTTCATGGTGTCGTCGGAATTCGACCAGGCGACGATCCAGAAGGCCCATGCAATGGGCATCAACGGCTATATCGTGAAGCCGTTCAATGGCGGTACGGTATTGAAGACCATCCGCAACACCATCATCGCAACGGTGAAGCGGCAGCAGAAGGCGCAGGCCGACGCGCAGGGCGCCGACCCGGCCGGGGGATCAGACGAAGTTTGAGCCGTCGATGATGCCGCCGCCCAGGCAGACGTCGCCGTCGTACAGCACGGCCGACTGGCCCGGGGTGACTGCCCACTGGGCATCCATGAATTTCAGCGCGAATTCGCTGTCGCCGTTGGCGGCAACGTCGCACGGCACGTCGGCCTGGCGGTAGCGGGTCTTGGCGCTGATGCGGCCTGCCTCCGGCGCCACGCCGGCAACCCAGCTTGCCTGGCCGGCATGCAGCGCTTCCGACAGCAGCCACGGGTGGTCATGGCCCTGCACTACCCACAGCGTATTGTTTTCAACGTCCTTGCGCGCCACATACCAGGCGTCGGAGGAACCGTCCGCGTTCTGGTAAGTCTTCACGCCGCCGATGCCGATGCCCTTGCGCTGGCCCAGGGTGTAGAAGGACAGGCCGACGTGCTCGCCCACCACCTTGCCGTCCGGCGTCTTGATCGGACCAGCCTTGTAGGACAGGTAGCGGTTCAGGAATTCGCGGAACGGACGCTCGCCGATGAAGCAGATGCCGGTGGAATCCTTCTTGGCTGCGTTCGGCAGCTGCAGCTTCTCTGCGATCTTGCGCACTTCGGTTTTCGGGATTTCGCCCAGCGGGAACAGGGTCTTCGACAACTGCGCCTGGTTCAGGCGGTGCAGGAAGTAGCTCTGGTCCTTGGTGTGGTCGACGGCTTTCAGCAGTTCATGGCGGCCGGTGGCGGTGTTGTGGCGCACGCGCGCATAGTGGCCGGTGGCGATCAGGTCCGCGCCCAGGTGCATGGCGTGGTCGAGGAAGGCCTTGAACTTGATCTCCGCATTGCACAAAACGTCCGGGTTCGGGGTGCGGCCGGCCTGGTATTCGCGCAGGAACTCGGCAAACACGCGGTCTTTGTATTCTGCGGCAAAGTTGACGGCTTCGATGTCCACGCCCACCACATCGGCCACGCTGGCCGCGTCGATCCAGTCCTGGCGCGAGGAACAGTATTCGGAATCGTCGTCGTCTTCCCAGTTCTTCATGAACAGGCCGACAACTTCATAGCCTTGTTCTTTCAGTAACCAAGCGGAAACGGAGGAATCAACGCCACCGGACATGCCGATGACTACTTTTTTCTTGCTCATGATGCGGTCCAATTGAGCCATGGGAGCGGCGCGCCCCAGGCAGGGTGTTGCAAATTATCCAAACTAGAAGAAACCTTCAGACTTCTTCGAATACCGACACGTGGGTGTGCAGGATCTCCAGCGGAGCGCGCTTGCCCGCCAGGTATTCGTCCACGCAAGTCAGCAGCAGGGGGCTGCGGTGGCGTTCGCGGCAGGCCGCGATTTCATCGCGCGTCATCCAATGCGTGCGCAGGATGCCCTCATCGAGTGGGCGATCCGGATAGTAGGCGCCAACCTCGCCGCAGAAGGCAAAGCGCAGGAAAGTCACCAGCTGGCCGGTACGCGCCGAGCGGTAGCGCGACATATACATGCCTACCAGGGCGGTCGGGGTGAAATCGTAAGCGGTTTCTTCCAGCGTTTCGCGGATGACAGCCTGTTCCAGCGACTCCAGGGGATCGAGGTGGCCGGCGGGCTGGTTCAGGCGAATGCCGTCACTGGTTTCTTCCTCGATCAGGAGAAACTTCCCGTCGCGCTCGATGACGGCGGCGACTGTGACATTCGGTTTCCAGGTGCGCGGCATGTTAGTCCATCCTCAGAAGACCCGACATTGTAGCCTGATCTTGCCTCTTCGTTGTGACCACGGCGTGAAATGCTTGTGCATTGCAACAATTCGGCATAGGTAATGTTGGCCGTAGAACATTTCATGTTAGATTTTAGTCAGTTTTTCCCACTATTTGGAGGCATTATGAAGATTGGCGTACCGGCCGAGTCAAGGCCGGGGGAGACCAGGGTGGCGGCAACGCCCGAGACGGTCAAGAAACTAGCAGTCAAGCACCAGGTGATCGTGCAGGCGGGAGCCGGCATTCCAGCCTCGGTGACGGATGAAGCATATGCCGCTGCCGGCGCCACCATTGGCACCGCGGCAGAGGCACTGGGTGCGGAAATGGTACTGAAGGTACGCGCCCCGAACGCCGAGGAGCGCAGCCTGATGAAACCGGGCGCCGTGCTGGTCGGCATGCTGAATCCTTTTGACGGGGAAAACATTGCGGCCATGGCGGCTTCCGGCCTGTCCGCGTTTGCATTGGAAGCTGTGCCGCGTATCACGCGCGCGCAGTCGATGGACGTGCTGTCCTCCCAGGCCAATATCGCGGGCTACAAGGCCGTGATGGTTGGCGCGAATACCTACCAGCGTTTCATGCCCATGCTGATGACCGCAGCGGGTACCGTGAAAGCTGCCCGTGTGCTGATCATGGGCGTCGGCGTGGCCGGCCTGCAAGCGATTGCGACCGCCAAGCGCCTGGGCGCCGTGATCGAGGCGTCCGACGTGCGTCCGCCAGTGAAAGAACAGGTGGAGTCGCTCGGCGCAAAATTCATCGACGTGCCTTACCTGACCGACGAAGAGCGCGAGATCGCGCAGGGCGTAGGCGGCTATGCGCGCCCGATGCCGCCTGAATGGATGAAACGCCAGGCGGAGCTGGTGCATGAACGCGCCAAGCAGGCTGACATCGTCATTACCACGGCACTGATTCCGGGCCGCCCGGCGCCGGTGCTGATCTCCGAAGAAACCGTGAAGGCCATGAAGCCCGGCTCCGTCATCGTCGACCTGGCGGTGGAGCAGGGCGGCAATTGCCCCTTGTCCGAACTGGGCAAGACGGTGGTCAAGCATGGCGTGTACATCGTGGGTGAGCCGAACCTGGCCTGCCACGTGGCGGCGGACGCCTCCGCCCTGTATGCGCGCAATGTGCTGGACTTCCTCAAGCTGGTCTTCGATAAAGAGGACAAGCTGGTCATCGACCGCGAGGATGAAATCATCAAAGCAACGCTGGTCTGCCATGGCGGCGAGCAGTTGCGGAAATAGGAGAGACGAATGGAAGTCAGTCACACCATCATCAACCTGATCATCTTCGTGCTGGCCGTGTACGTGGGCTATCACGTGGTCTGGAACGTCACGCCGGCGCTGCATACGCCGCTGATGGCGGTAACGAATGCAGTATCGGCCATCATCATCGTGGGCGCCATGCTGGCGGCTGCGCTGACCGAGGGCCTGGTTGGGCAAATCATGGGCACCATCGCCGTGGCGCTGGCCGCGGTCAATGTGTTCGGCGGATTCCTGGTCACCCAGCGCATGCTGGAGATGTTCAAGAAGAAGGAGAAGAAAGCGGTGCCTGCGGCCGGTGCTGCAGCGGCGGCCGAGAAGGAGGCCAAGGCATGAGCTTCATCACCATGAACCTTGTCACGATGATGTACCTGATCGCGTCTGTCTGCTTCATCCAGGCGCTGAAAGGGTTGTCGTCGCCGGCGTCGGCACGCAAGGGCAATGCCTTCGGCATGGCCGGCATGGCGATTGCCGCCGTGACCACCATCGCGCTGATCCTGCGCCTCAAGCACGACGCTGCTGCGGCAGCGGAAAGCGCGGAGGCGGTTGCGGCCCTGGCGCGCTCGATGGGTCTGGACGTGCATGCCCGTAGCGGGTCGGGCAGCCTGGGCCTCGGCCTGGTGGCGCTGGGCGTGCTAGTCGGGGGCGGCATTGGCGCGGTCCTGGCCAAGCGCGTCGAAATGACCAAGATGCCCGAGCTAGTGGCGGCAATGCACTCGCTGATCGGCATGGCGGCGGTCTGCATCGCCATTGCTGCCGTGGCCGAGCCGCATGCCTTCGGCATCGCAGCACGCGGCCAGGCACTGCCGGTCGGTAACCGCATCGAGCTGTTCATCGGCACCTTTGTCGGGGCGATTACCTTCAGCGGCTCGGTGATCGCTTTCGGCAAGCTGGCCGGCAAGTACAAGTTCCGCCTGTTCCAGGGCGCACCTGTCGTATTCAGCGGCCAGCACATGCTGAACCTGGTGCTGGCGCTGGTGATGATTGGCCTGGGCCTGGTATTCGTGTTCAGCGGCGGCAGCGAGCCGGCCTGGGGCCCATTCCTGGTCATGACGGCGATTGCTTTCGTGCTGGGCGTGCTGATCATCATCCCGATCGGCGGCGCCGACATGCCGGTGGTGGTGTCGATGCTGAACTCCTACTCGGGCTGGGCGGCGGCAGGCATTGGCTTCTCGCTCAACAACTCGATGCTGATCATCGCCGGTTCGCTGGTGGGTTCCTCTGGCGCGATCCTGTCCTACATCATGTGCAAGGCCATGAATCGTTCGTTCTTCAACGTGATCCTGGGCGGCTTCGGCGGCGACACCTCCGCTGCGGCGGCAGGCGGCGCGCAAGCGCAGCGCAATGTGAAGTCGGGTTCGTCGGATGACGCCGTGTTCCTGATGCAGAACGCCGAAACCGTGATCATCGTTCCTGGATATGGCCTGGCGGTGGCACGCGCCCAGCACGCGCTGAAGGAACTGGTCGAAAAACTTGGCCACCACGGCGTGACGGTGAAGTATGCGATCCACCCGGTCGCCGGCCGCATGCCGGGCCATATGAACGTGCTGCTGGCGGAAGCCGAAGTGCCTTATGACCAGGTATTCGAGATGGAAGACATCAACAGCGAGTTCGCGCAGGCAGACGTGGTACTGGTGCTGGGCGCGAACGACGTGGTGAACCCGGCGGCGAAAGACCCCAAGTCCCCGATTGCCGGCATGCCCATTCTCGAGGCCTACAAGGCCAAGACCATCATCGTTAACAAGCGCTCGATGGCGTCCGGCTATGCAGGCCTGGACAACGAGCTGTTCTACATGGACAAGACCATGATGGTATTTGGCGACGCCAAGAAAGTGCTGGAAGACATGGTGAAGGCCGTCGAATAAGGCCTGCACTCACAGCCGAGTCCGTGTCACACCCTGGGGTCACACCCCTAGTGTGACACGGGCCCAAGTGTTACCAAGGATGAGCTCGTGGCACAGTTGGGGTGTGACCCCAAGGTGTGACACGGGCTCTTCTGTTTTAGTGGGTGGGTTTGGCGCGCTGGCGCTGGAATTCGCTGATCTGGGCGGCGTAGCGTTGCTGGGAGGCCGGGGTGTGCCAGCTGTTCTGCGCTTTGATCATGGCGGCGGCGCCTTCGGGGGTGCCGACGATCTGGTCGATGCGTTTCGCTGCCGCCATGCCCCAGGCGTTGCGCGGGCAGGCGATGCCGCCCAGCATGGGTTTGTTGTTTTGCGCGATCGGTACCGTTTTCAGCGCGCCGATCTCAGGCTCGGCTTTGCTGGCGTATTGCAGCGCGTAGTCGTAGTCGAGGGTGTAGTCGGCGCGGCCGTGCACCACCAGCTTCAGCACATTGCGGCCGTAATCGCCGACCGAGGTGGTCTCCAGCCTTGAATTGGCGGGGCGCCCGGCCAGCAATTCGTCCACTGCTGCGCCGTAGCTGCGGCGTTCCACCACGATGCCGCGCAAGACGGGATCGGACAATAATTTCTGCAGGTCGGCTTCGCCATGGGCGTTCAGCGGCAGGCGCGGCAGGGTGCTGGCCTGCGCCACCAGCTGCAGCGGCGGCACCAGGTTGGTGTTGACGAAGTAGGCCAGCTTGTCCCTTTCGGCATTGCGCAAGGCGGCCACCACGCAGGCTTGCTCGCCGCGCTCGATCATCAGCCAGGTGCGTTTGGGATTGGCGTAGATGAAGCGGTGCTCGGCTTCGGGCCAGCGGGCGCTGATGTATAGCGCGATCTGGTCGGCGATGCCGGTGGTGGGCTTGCCGTCCACCGGCATCGAGGCAGGCGGCACGTCGGGCATCAGCCAGGACATCCTGTCGCGTGCCTGCACGCCTGGCACCAGCAGGGCGGCGAGCAGCGCGAAGGCAGGGCGGCGCATGGTGTTTCCCTTAGCGGCGGCCGTACATCATCAATTCGGCCAGCACGGCGCGCGCTGGGGCTGCGAGGTCGATGGCGGCCAGGCCGAGGCCGAGCAGGGGCTGCAGCAGCGATTCGTTGGCGAAGACGCGGGCCATCGTGTCAGTCAGGCGCACAGTCAGTTTGCGGTCGCGGCGGCGCTGGGCGGCGTATTCTTCCAATGCCTGTGGGGTGGCGCCGCGTGCCAGTGCGCGTGCCAGTTCGGTGGCGTCGCGCAGGCCGAGGTTGAGGCCCTGGCCGGCTACCGGGTGCAGGGTCTGCGCGGCATTGCCGATGGCGACGCTGCGCGCGCTGCCGGTGACGCCTGCGTTCAGGCCGAGCGGGAAGGCCAGGCGGCGCGTGGCGTGCGTGAACTTGCCCAGGCGCTCGCCGAAGGTCTCTCCCAGCTTGGCAAGGAAGGCGCCATCGTCCAGTGCGAGGATGGCTTGCGCGCTGGCGGGGCGCGCGCACCAGACCAGCGAGTAGCCGTCGTCCTGGGGCAGCAGGGCTAGCGGGCCTTCGCTGGTAAAGCGTTCGTAAGCGCGGTGCGCCAGCGGGGCGCTGGTGTTGACCTGGGCGATGATGGCGGTCTGCCGGTAGTCGCGCGTTTCGGCCTTGTCGGCCTGCTCGCCGAACAATCCGCCCTCGGCTTGCACTACCACGGCGGCGCGCAGCACGCGCGGGCTTTGGCCTTCGCTTTCAAGGTGCAGCGTGGCGCTGTCGGCGGCTTCGTCGCTGCCGCTGACGCGCACCGGGCGCAAGGCGGCGATGCCGAGGCGCTGGCAGACGTTGCCCAGTGCTTCGACGATGGCGCCATAGCGCGTGACGTAGCCCAGCGCGGGCAGCCTGTGTTCGTCGCGCGTGATCATGCTGCGGCCGAACTGGCCGCGCCGCGAAACGTGAATCTCGTGAATCGCGGTGGCGTGGATCGGCCAGGCGCCGACCTGCTCGAGGATCTGGCGGCTGCCGTAGGACAGGGCCAGGGTGCGCGGGTCCTGCATGGCTTGTTCGAGCGGCTTGGCGTCCACCAGCACGATGCGGGCGGCGTCGACGCCGCGTTTTACCAGCATTGCTGCCAGGGCCATGCCGGCCGGGCCGGCGCCGCAAATGGCGATATCGTAATCAGTCATTTCATCAAAGCTTCAATCTCGGCCACTGTCTTGGGCGCGCCGCCCGTCAACAGCTGGAAGCCGCCATCGGTGACGATCACGTCGTCTTCGATGCGGATGCCGATGTTCCAGTACTTTTCCGGCACGTCTTCGGCCGGGCGCACGTAGATGCCAGGTTCCACCGTCATCGCCATGCCGGCTTGCAGCAGGCGCGAAGGCTTGTCTTCGCGACTTACGTCGCGGTACAGGCCGACGTCATGCACGTCCATGCCGATCCAGTGGCCGGTGCCGTGCATGTAGAACTGCGTGTATTTTTTCTCGGCCAGCACTTCGTCCAGCGTGCCTTGCAGCAGGCCGCAGTCCAGCATGCCCTGCGCCAGCACTTGCACGGCGGCGTCGTGGGCGTCGTGGTATTTGCGGCCGGGCCTAATGGCGGCGAAGGCGGCTTGTTGCGCGGCCAGCACCAGCTCGTACAGCTCGCGCTGGGCGGGGCTAAAGCGGCCGTTGACCGGAAAGGTGCGGGTAATGTCGGAGGCGTAGCCATCGAGTTCGCAGCCGGCGTCGATCAGCACCAGGTCGCCGTCCTGGGTGCGGCGGTTGTTGGCGTTGTAGTGCAGGACGCAGGCGTTGGGACCGGAGGCCACGATCGGCGTGTAAGCGGGGAACTGGGCGCCATGGCGGCGGAACTCGTGCAGCAGTTCGGCTTCCAGTTCGTATTCGAAGGCGCCAGCGCCATGGGCGCCGGCAAAGCGCATGGCTCGGGCGTGGGCGCCTGCCGAGATCTCGCCGGCGCGCAGCATGATGGCACGCTCGTGTTCGTCCTTGAACAGCCGCATTTCATCGACCAGGGAAGGCAGGTCGCGCAGCGCGGGCGGCGCGGTGGTGCCGCTGCGCGACAGCCTGCGCACGCCGTCGAACCAGCGTCGCTGCTGCTCTTCGCCGCCGCGTGCCAGCGAGGCGTACAGGGCGCTGGCGTTGGACAGGTGTCGCACCATGTGCTCGTCCAGCGCGCCGACCGGGTGGGCGGCGTCGAAGCCGAACGCCTCGCGTGCGGCCTCGGGGCCGTAGCGGTAGCCGTCCCAGATTTCGGATTCGAGGTGCTTTTCGCGGCAGAACAATATCGATTGCGCGGCGGCGTTGCCGCGCGGCGCCACCAGCACCAGCACAGCTTCCGGCTCGGTGAAGCCGGTCAGGTAGTAGAAGGAGCTGTCGTGGCGGTAGGGGTATTCGGTGTCGGCATTGCGCGTCGCTTCGGGCGCGGTGCCGATGACCGCCACGCTGCCCGCTTCCATCTGGGCCAGCAGGCGCGCGCGGCGGTCGGAGTAGGGTTTCATGCGTTCAGTTCTTCCAGTTGGCGCACGGTGCCGACGTTGACCCATTCATCCTGGTAGATCTCGCCGCCGATGCGGCCCTGGTCGGCGTATTCGAACAGCAGCTTGCCCAGGCCGGCCTTCTGGCCCGGCGTGATACCGGCGAACATCTCGGGACGGTACACGCCGATATTGGCGAAGTTCCACTTCGGCGAGCCCTGGCCGGAAACGGTGTACAGGTTCAGGGCGAAGTCGCCTTCCGGGTTGTGCCACGGGTTGGGCGTCAGCCAGATCCAGGCGATGTCGCGCACGTGGGCGGGGTACGGGTCGCCGCGGTGGTCCTTGTCCTTCAGCACGTCCAGCGCTTCGGAAAAATCGAAGTGCGGGCAGTAGATATCGCCCGACAGCACCAGGAAGGGGGCTTCGCCCAGCAGGTGCAGGGCATTGGCGATGCCGCCTGCCGTTTCCAGCGCTTCCGCTTCCGGCGAGTACTGGATCTGGGCGCCGAACTGCGAGCCGTCGCCCAGCGCCTGCTCGATCATGTGGCCGAGGTGGGCATGGTTGATGACGATCTCCGTGATCCCGGCGCGCACCAGGTTCAGGATGTGCCAGATGATCAGCGGCCGGCCGCGCACTTTCAGCAGCGGCTTGGGGCAGGTGTCGGTCAGGGGCCGCATGCGTTCGCCGCGGCCGGCGGCGAGGATCATGGCTTTCATGCGTCGCCCCTCAGAAGGTGTAGCCGACTTGCGGCGCGGTGCCTTCCAGCGAGTCGAGCAGCTTGATCAGCGGCTTCAGCTCGCGGTAGCGGTTGGCGGTCTTGCGCACGTATTCCATCACGGTCGGCAGGTCGCCCAGGTAGTGCGGCTTGCCGTCGCGGTAGTTCAGGCGGCAGAAGATGCCGAGGATCTTCAGGTGGCGCTGCAAGGCCATGTATTCGAAGTCCTTGTAGAACTCGTCAAAGTCCTTCTTCAGCGGCAGGCCGGCGCTGCGCGCGTGCTGCCAGTAGCGGATCAGCCAGTCCAGCACCAGTTCCTCGTCCCACGATACGTAAGCGTCGCGCAGCAGCGAGGCGGCATCGTAGGTGACCGGGCCCCATACCGCGTCCTGGAAGTCGAGGATGCCGGGGTTGCCCTCGTCCATCCACATCAGGTTACGCGAATGGTAGTCGCGGTGCATATAGACCTGGGGCTGGGCCAGGCAGTTGGCCAGGATCGCCTCGAACACCTTGTCCAGTTCCTGCTGCTGCTTCTCGCTCAGGGTGGCAGCCAGGTGCTTGCCGATATACCACTCGGGGAAGATATTCAGCTCGCGCAGCATGAAGGCGCGGTCGAATTCCGGCAGCACGCCGGGCTGGCTCGCCTGCTGGATCTTGACCAGCGACGACAGCGCTTCGGCATACAGGGTGGCGGCCGAATCGTGGTTCAGCGCCTGCAGGTAGGTGGTGGTGCCCAGGTCGGACAGCAGCAGGAAGCCCTGCGCGACGTTTTCGGCGGCGATTTTCGGCACCGACACGCCCGCAGCTTCCAGCAATCCCTGGACCTTCACGTAAGCCGGCACGTTTTCGCGCTGCGGCGGGGCGTCCATGGCGACCAGGGTGGCGCCGTGCGCGGCGCGGTGCGCCGGCAGCACGTCAACGCGGAAATAGCGGCGGAAGCTGGCATCCTCGGAGGCAGGGCGCGCCGAAGCGGCGTCCACCAGGCCGGTGCCTTGCAGCCATTCGGTAAGCTCGGCAAGGCGTGGATCGGCGGCTGGGGATGGTGAATTAGACAATAAAGACATTAAAGCAGCCTGCGAAATCCAGTGAGTGGTAAAGATTCCCATATAATAAGGGATTCACATTAAAAAATCGCCTTTATGGTGTTTCACGCGTCCCACCCATGACCCGGTTCCTGGCACCCCCCAACCCAAAGCGCTGGGCGTTCGCCTTGACCGCCATTGCCGCCGCCACCGCGGCGATGTCCGCCCATGCGCAGTCGCATCCAGCGGCCAAGCGCCCGCCGCATGTGGAAGACAAGAATGCACCGACCACCATACGCGCCGAAGACATGGCCGGCCGCCCCGAGCGCGACTTGCGCCTGATGCGCGACGTGGAAGTCGTGCACGACAAGACGCGCGTGACCGCCGACTCGGCCAGCTTCCAGCAGGTGGAGCAGGAGCTTGAGGCCAAGGGCAATGTGCGCCTGTGGCGCTTCGGCGACTATTACACGGCCGATGAACTGAAACTGAACCTGGAAACGGCGCGCGGCTATGCGCTGCAGCCGACCTACCAGCTGGAAGCCAATAACGCCCAGGGCAAGGCGCAGCGCATCAACTTCCTGAACGACGACGAAGCCCAGGTGGTCGATGGCACCTACAGCACCTGCCAGGGCCCGAACCCGGACTGGTATGTGAAGGCGCGTTCGCTGAACCTGGACCAGGGGCGCGACGTCGGCACGGCCGGCGCCACCCTGATCTACTTCAAGGACGTGCCGATCCTGGGCACGCCGGCCATGTCGTTCTCGCTGTCGGGCGCGCGCCGCTCCGGCTGGCTGCCGCCGACGCCGTCGTACTCCTCGCGCGGCGGGGCCGAGCTGGTGCTGCCGTATTACTTCAATATCGCGCCCAACCGCGACCTGACGCTGTACCCGCGCTACATCGCGCGCCGCGGCCTGCAACTGGGCGGCGTCGCCCGCTACATGGGCGAGACCGACGCCGGCAACTACTACGAGGGCAGGACCCTGCTCGAGTACCTGCCGAACGACAAGGAAGCCAATCGCGACCGCTGGCAGCTGCATACGGTGCACACGCAGCACCTGACCGAGGACTGGACCTATGGCTGGAACCTGCGTGCCGCGTCGGACAATAACTACCCGAGCGACTTTTCCAAGACCGTGGCCTCGTCGTCCGAGCGCCAGCTGCTCAAGGAGCTGCGCACCGATTACGGCGGCGAATACTGGAGCCTGACAGCGCGCGCGCAGAAATACCATGTGCTGCAGGATCCGGGCTATCCCGCGGACCCATCGCTGTTCGTCTCGCGTCCCTACGACCGCCTGCCGGCCATCAACCTGCACGCGGCCCGTTACGACGTCGGCGGCTTCGACTGGCAGCTCGATTCCGAGCTGACCCGCTTCTGGCACCCGGACATGATCAAGGGCAACCGCCTGGTGGCGGTGCCGCAGCTCAGCTACCCGATCATCGGCGCTTCCTATTTCGTGACGCCGAAAGTGATGCTGAACGCCAGCGCCTACCAGCTTGACGCCTTCGGCAGCGACCCGTCGCGCTCGCTGCAGCGCGCGGTGCCGACCTTCTCGCTCGACTCGGGCCTGATCTTCGAGCGCGATACCAAGTTTGCCGGCAAGAAGCTGACGCAGACCCTGGAGCCGCGCCTGTTCTACGTCTACACGCCGTACCGCAAGCAGGACCAGTACCCGAACTTCGACACCGCGCCGGCCACCTTCAACTTCTCGCAGATCTTCAGCGAGAACCGCTTTGTCGGTTCCGACCGCATCGGCGACGCCAACCAGGTGACGGCGGCAGTCGTGTCGCGCTTCCTGGAGTCGTCCGGCGCCGAGCGCCTGCGCCTGGCGTTCGGCCAGCGCTTCTACTTCGCCGACCAGCGCGTGCAGATCGACAATTCAACGCCGGTCAACAGCACCCGTTCCGACATGCTGCTGGCGGCCACCGGCCGCATCTCCAATTCCTGGGGCATCGACAGCCTGGTGCAGTACAACCCGAGCACCAGCAAGGTCACCACCTCGAATATGTCGCTGCAGTACCAGCCGGGCACCTACAAGGTGCTCAACGCCGGCTACCGCTATGTGCGCGACAGCTTCAAGAATGCCGACCTGTCGACCCAGTGGCCGATCTCGGACAAGTGGTTCGGCGTCGGCCGCGTGTCATACTCGCTGCGCGAGCACAAGATGCTGGAAAGCGTGGTGGGGCTGGAATACAACTGCGATTGCTGGGTATTCCGCATGGGCGCGCAGCGCTTCGTCACCACGGCCAAGAAGACCTCGACCCAGTTCTTCTTCCAACTGGAGTTGAACGGCTTGTCCAAGCTCGGTTTCGGCAACCCGCTGGAGGTGCTGAAGAACAGCATTCCTGGCTATCGCCGCGTCAATGAAGGCCGTTAAGCTTTCGATTTCATCCACACTGATACATGAGCGTTTCAGATATGCACCCGATCAAATTAGCTGTTGCCCTGCTGTGTGCTTCCCTTGCCGTCCCGGCCCTGGCGCAGGACGCCAAGCCTGCCAAGCCGGCAGTGCCGGCAGCCGCTGCTGCCAAGGCGGCGCCATCGAAGGGCTTCACGCCGCCGGGCCAGTCGGCCAACGCGCCGATCGACGCCATCGCCGTCATCGTCAACGATGAAGTGATCACCCAGCGTGAACTGAACGAACGCGCGGCCACCATCGTGGCGCGCATGCAGCAGCAGAAGCTGGCCGTGCCTGACCAGGCCGAACTGCGCAAGCAGGTGCTCGAGCGCATGATCGTGGAGCGCGCCCAGCTGCAGCTGGCCAAGGAAATGGGGGTGCGGGTGGACGACAATATGCTCGACCGCGCCATTGCCCGCATCGCCGAGCAGCAAAAGATGACGGTGCAGCAGCTGCGCAACCAGATGGAGAAGGAGGGCACCACCTTCGCCTCCTTCCGCGAAGAGATCCGCGAAGAGATCATCATGCAGCGCCTGCGCGAGTATGAGGTCGACAACAAGATCACCATCGGCGAAGCGGAAGTGGACAGCTTCATCGCTGCCGAGAAAGCGGCGGCGTCCGAGCAGTTCGAGCTGAACATCTCGCAGATCATGGTGCGCATCCCGGAAAATGCTTCGCCCGAAGTGCTGGGCCAGCGCCAGAAGCGCGCCGAAGAAGTGCTGCGCCAGCTGCGCACCGGCGCCGACTTCGCCAAGATGGCCGCCACCTATTCCGACGCGTCCGACGCGCTGCAGGGCGGCGCCGTGGGCTGGCGCCCGGGCAGCGCGCTGCCGCCGATCTTCGCCGAGGCGCTGAACAAGCTGAAGCCGGGCCAGAACACCCCGATCATCAAGAGCGCGGCCGGCTTCCACATCCTGAAGCTGGTCGACAAGCGCAGCATGGCCGAAGCGGCTGCCCAGGAAACCGTGCAGCAGACCCATGCCCGCCACATCCTGCTGAAAGTCACGCCGACCATGAGCGCGGCCGACGCCAAGCGCAAGCTGCTGGAACTGAAGGAGCGCCTGGACAACAAGGCGGCCAAGTTCGAGGAGCTGGCGCGCCTGTTCTCCAACGACAGCACCGCCAGCAAGGGCGGCGACCTCGGTTGGCTGTACCCTGGCGACACCGTGCCCGAATTCGAGCAGGCCATGAACGGCCTGAAACTGGGCCAGGTGTCCGAACCGGTCGAATCGTCCTTCGGCTACCACCTGATCGAGGTGCTGGAGCGCAAGACCGACGACGTCTCGAAAGAGAAGCAGCGCGCCGCGGCCCGCAACGCCCTGCGCGAGCGCAAGCTGGTGGAAGCGGTGGAAGACTGGCAGCGCCAGGTGCGCGACCGCGCCTACGTCGAGTTCCGCGACGAATCGTTGAAATAAGCAGGCGGGGGACACCATGAGCGCCAACCTGCAAGCACGTCGCCCAGGTGTGCGCCCCGGGGTTCGTCCGGTGATTGCCATCACCACCGGCGAGCCGGCCGGCATCGGGCCGGAAATCGCCATCCGCGCCGCCTGGGCCATGCGGCACCAGGTCAATGCGGTGCTGGTGGGCGACGCCGCCTTCCTGGCCATGACCGCCTCGGCCATCGATCCCGAGATCCGCATCAGCGCCGTCACCACCATGGCGGCGCGCAATGCCGGCCTGCCGCACTTCGGCGCGGACCGCCTGTGCGCGCTGGACATCCCGCTCGGCGCCCATGTGCAGCCGGGCGTCTTGGACAAGGAAAACGGCCGCTACGTGCTGGCCACGCTGGACGCCGCCATCGAAGGCATCCGCGCCGGCTGGTTCGAAGCCGTGGCCACCGCCCCGGTGCAGAAATCCACCATCAACGACGCCGGCGTGCCCTTTTCCGGCCACACCGAATACTTTGCCGAGCAGACCGGCACCGCGCGCGTGGTGATGATGCTGGCCGGCCAGCCGCGTGCAGCCGCCCGCGCAGAAGATGCGCCGCCCTTGCGCGTGGCGCTGGCAACCACCCACTTGCCGCTGAAGGAGGTCAGCGCCGCGCTCACGCAAGAGAGCCTGGCGCAAACGCTGGACATCATCCAGGCCGACCTGCGCGGCAAGTTCGGCATCGCCGCGCCGCGCATCCTGGTGGCGGGCCTGAACCCGCATGCCGGCGAAAACGGCTACCTGGGGCGCGAGGAGATCGATACCATCACCCCGGCGCTGGAAGCTGCGCGCGCGCGCGGCATCGATGCGCGCGGCCCGTACCCGGCCGACACCCTGTTCCAGCCCAAGTATCTGAAAGACGCCGACTGCGTGCTGGCCATGTACCACGACCAGGGCTTGCCGGTGCTGAAGTACGCCACCTTCGGCCACGGCATCAACATCACGCTCGGCCTGCCGCTGATCCGCACCTCGGTCGACCACGGCACTGCGCTCGACCTGGCCGCGCAAGGCCTGGGCCGCGCCGACTGCTCCAGCATGCAGGCCGCACTGGAGGCGGCGCTGCAGATGGCGCAGGCCAGCCAATAAGCAGAAAGAACAACCATGAAACACATTGCCCGCAAACGCTTCGGCCAGAACTTCCTGCAGGACGACCGCGTCCTCGGCGACATCATCGATTCCATTGCGCCGGCCGCCGGCGACACCATGGTGGAAATCGGCCCCGGACTGGCCGCCATGACCGACCTGCTGCTCAAGTCCCTGCCGCACATGCACGTGGTGGAACTGGACCGCGACCTGGTGGCGCGCCTGGAAAAGCGTTACCCACGCGAAAAACTGACCATCCACGCCGGCGACGCGCTGAAGTTCGACTTTGGCTACATCCCGGTGCCGGAAGGGAAAAAGCTGCGCGTGGTGGGCAACCTGCCGTACAACATCTCTTCGCCGCTGCTGTTCCACCTGGCCGAATTCGCCCCCATCGTGCAGGACCAGCATTTCATGCTGCAAAAGGAAGTGGTGGAGCGCATGGTGGCCGAACCCGGCACCAAGGCCTACAGCCGGCTGTCGGTGATGCTGCAATGGCGCTACCGCATGGCCCTGCTGTTCATCGTGCCGCCGGACGCCTTCGACCCGCCGCCGAAAGTCGATTCGGCCATCGTGCGCATGATCCCGATCGAGCAGCCGCTGGCCTGCGACCCGGCACGGCTGGAAGCGGTGGTGCAGAAAGCCTTCTCGCAGCGCCGGAAAGTAATCCGCAACTGCGTGGCTGGCATGTTCACGCCGGAGCAGCTGGAAGCGGCCGGCATCAACCCGCAAGACCGCCCGGAAATGGTGCCGGTGGAAGCCTACGTCGCGCTGGCCAACCTGCCTGTCTGATTGAAAGTCGGGGTCAGGTCTGGCAATCCGCCACAAATTTCGCATAGCGAAATTTGTGGCGGATTGCCAGACCTGACCCCGACTTTCATGTGGCGATCAGTTCCAGCACCTGGTCTGCCACGCGCTCCCAGGTGAACGATTTGGCGTACTCGAGGCTGCCGGCGCTGGCGCTGAGCCAGTAGGCGGGCTGCTCGAATTTCTGGATTTCCCGGGTCCAGGCGGCGGCATCGAGGTGGGCGGCGTAGCGCGGGTGTTCCCCGGCCCAGGCCTTGATGCTGTCGAGCCCGTGGGTCAGGACGGGAATCCCGGCTGCCATCGCTTCCAGGATGGTCAGGCCAAAGCTTTCGTGGTCGGTCGGGTGCAGCAGCAGGAAGGCCTGGCGCAGGATGCCGATCACTTCTTCCTGGCGCTTTCTGCCGTGGAAAGTCATGCTTGGCTCGTTGCCGTACTTGGCCAGCAGGCTGTCCAGCAGCGGGCCGTCGCCGACGATGTCGAGGTGGTAGCCTTGCCGGGCCAGGCCGCTTTGCATGAAAAAGTCCGCCAGCCAGTCCACGTTCTTGCTGCCATCCAGGCGGCCGATGTACAGCAGGCGCTTGCCGGCCGGGTAGGCCGGTGGGCTGGGCGGGAAGAAGGCGCCGTCCACGCCCAGCGGCAGCGACTGGATCTCCAGGCCCCATTTCCGTCGGGTCTTTTCCGCTGCGCGGTATCCGAGGTAAAACACGTCCTTGGCCGGCACGCGCTTGAAGAAGCCGCGCAGCGATACGCCCGGCAGGAAATGGCGGCAACGCTGGCGCAGCGCCGGGTAGCGCTTCGACAAGAGGTAGGCATCGGCTTCGTAGAAGGTCACGATGTAGTCGTAGCGCGACAGGTCCATGCCGCTTTGCCCGAGCGAGCGGAAAAAGCTGTAGCTCTCGATCTTGAACGGACTGGTCATGAGCAGCTTGCTGAGCACTCGGTTCAGCTTGCTGTCGCGGGCGATGAACGGCAGGGTAAGCAGCTTGACGCCTTCCAGGTCGACCAGGCGCTTGCGGCCTGCGCCGGGCTCGCCGCTGAGCAGGGTGATCTGCGCCTTGTGCTTGAGGCGCTGGCAGAACTGGCTGACCACCGTTTCGGTGCCGCCAATATAGCCGGCAACGGTGGGGCAAATGAACAGCAGGTGTAGTTTTTCTTGTTTCAAGCGGTGCTTGCCTTCTACTTGGGGACGCTCTCGAAAAGTAGCCGACTATAGCTTACCAGCGGCGCAGCCAGCAAGGCTGACCCGGCGAGGGCAAGGTGGTCGGCGCCGGAACAAAAAAAAGCCCGCTCAGGGAGCGGGCTGAATCCATTTCTGTTAAGAAGTGGAGGAGACAGGTGTAATTATGCTGCGTCGCGGCATATTGTTCCAATTTATTTTTGGAATTCCAGTCATTCCACTTGCTTATATCACGCCGGGTTGCAGACCACTTGCACGTTGTTGCGGGGCTCGTCGCCCATTACGCCGCTACCGTTGAGGACTTCGCACTTCAGGCCGGGCGGCTGGGTCAGGACGCTGATGCCGTAGGCGGTGCCGACCGGGAGCAGGTTGGGCAGGGCGAAGGTGGTGGCGCCCTTGGCGACCACAATGCTCGAACTACCGTTCACCAGCGTCAAGTCGCCAGTGGTCAAGCGTTCCACGGTGCCGGTGACGGCGTAGGCGTTCTGGACGCAACTGATCTGGATGTTGATCGAGGTGGTGTGGCCAGCCGAACCGACATTGGTGCCGCCCAGGAAGTCACAGGTCATGTGCGCCGGCTGCTGCACGATCTCGACCTTGTATTCGGTGCCGTAGCTGATGCTGTTGGGGAAGCTGAAGGTGGTGGCGCCAGCTGGCACTTCGACGGTGTCGCCGGCAGCGGTTTTCAGCTTCAGGCCACTGTTGTTCAGGCCGGAAATGGTGCCGCCAATGGTGAAACTGGCTTTGCCGCCGCAGGCTGCCAGGGCGACGGCCAGCAGGGCCGCGACAAGGAATTTTGCTTTCATCTGGACTCTTTCTTAGTTGCAGGTAACAGTCACGATCAAGTTGAAATTGATATCCTTACTTGGCTCGATTTTGCCGGTACCGTTGCCGTTGGTGCCACCGGCGACCGTGCATTTCTGGCTGGGGTTGGTCGGTTGGTTCAGCACGGTGACCCCATACACGCTGCCGTTGCCGATCGGGGTGGCGAACTGCCAGCTGCCGTTGGCGGCCACGTTCACGGTCTGGGCCCCGTTGGCCAGCACCAGGCCGCTGCCGGCCAGGCCGCTGACCGTGCCGCCCAGCGGGTACGGGTCGGGGGTGCAGGTCACGACGGTCTGGTTGTAGGTGTAGTAGTTGATCTTGCCGGTGTTGTTGGCCAGCTTGCAGCTGACGTTGGCCGGCACGCTCTTGATGCTCACATTGAACTGGGAGTCCGGAGCCATCAGCGTCTTGAAGGAATAACTGCCGTTGCCAGCGGTGGTGATGGTCAGGTCGTCGCCGCCATTGTTCTGCAGCACCAGGTCGCCGCGGTCCAGTCCGAGGACCTGGACTACCAGGGCGATGCTGCCATTGCCCTTGCCGCCGCAGGCGGCCAGTCCGGCGACGCACAGCAGCGCGGCGGCGGCAGACAGATACTTACTCTTCATTCCACTTTCTCCAGTCGGTTGCGCGCGTCGCGCGGTCAAATCGGCGCCTATTTTAGTGCATTTGCACCATCCATAGCCGATTTGGCCAGCTTTTCCCTTGTAACAGCTTGCAACCGCGGCGCGGTACAATGCGCCCATGAAGCCGAAAGCCATCCTGTTCGACCTGGACGACACCCTGTGGCCGATCGCGCCTGTCATCGCTGAAGCGGAGCTGACGCTGCACGCCTGGCTGGCGGCCCATGCGCCCAGGGTGGCGGCGCAATGGTCGATCGATGCCTTGCGCGCGCACCGCGCCGAACTGGCGGCGGCCCAGCCGGAACTGCTGATCGACCTGGGCCAGCTGCGCCGCGCCAGCTTGCACGCGGCCTTTGCCGCGGCCGGCGAGGACGCCGCTCATGTCGAGGGCGCGATGGCGCACTTCTTTGCCGCGCGCAATGCAGTCACGCCGTACGACGATGTGCTGCCGGGCTTGCTCAAGCTGCGCCAGCATGTGCAGCTGGGCACGATTTCCAATGGCAATGCCGACCTGGAAGTGATCGGCCTGGCCCACCATTTCGAGGTATCGCTGGCGGCGGCCCGTTTCGGCGCGGCCAAGCCGGCGCCGGACATCTTCCGCGCGGCCTGCCAGGCGCTGGGCGTGGCGCCGCACGATGCGGTGTACGTGGGCGACGACCTGGCGCTGGACGTGGCGGGGGCGCAGGCGGCCGGCTTGCGCGCGGTGTGGATGAACCGACACGGCGCCGGCCTGCCGGACGGTGCGCCGCAGCCGGACGCGATTTGCGCCACGCTCGATGAATTGCTTGCGTGGCTGGAACAACAGTTGGCAGAATAGGCCTATGCATCTCGATATCCGTGCCCAAACCCTGCTCAAAGCCCTGGTTGAGCGTTACATCGCCGACGGCCAGCCGGTGGGCTCGCGCGCCCTGTCCAAGATCTCCGGGCTGGAGCTGTCGCCGGCCACCATCCGCAACATCATGGCCGACCTGGAAGAGCAGGGCTATGTGGCCAGCCCGCATACTTCGGCGGGACGGGTGCCGACCCCGCGCGGCTACCGCATCTTTGTCGACACCCTGCTGACGGTGCAGCACATCGATGAAAGCGCGGTGCAGGCCAGCCTGCGCGCGGCCTCGCCGCAGCCGCAAAAGCTGATTGCCAATGCGGCCCAGATGCTGTCGTCGCTGACCCAGTTTGCCGGCGTGGTGCTGGCGCCGCGCCACGAGTCGGTGTTCCAGCAGATCGAATTCCTGCGCCTGGGCGAAAAGCGGGTGCTGCTGGTGATTGTTTCACCCGGCGGCGACGTGCAAAACCGCATCCTGCTGACCGACGTCGATTACACGCCGGCCCAGTTGCAGCAGTCGGCCAATTTCATCAACCAGCACTATTCCGGGCTGTCGTTCGAGGACGTGCGCGGGCGCCTGCAGCATGAGCTGCGCCAGTTGCGCGACGATATGGGGCGCCTGATGCAGGCGGCGGTGGAGGCGGGCAGCGAGGCCATGGCCGAATCGGAAGACATGGTGATCGCCGGCGAGCGCAACCTGCTGTCGGTGGCCGACCTGTCCTCGAACATGAGCTCGCTGCGCGCGATGTTCGACCTGTTCGAGCAAAAGACCGGGCTGATGCAGCTATTGGACGTGTCGTCCAAGGCCTCCGGCGTGCAGATCTTCATCGGCGGCGAATCGCAGCTGGTGCCGATGGATGAAATGAGCGTGGTCACCGCGCCCTATGAGGCCAACGGCAAGATCGTGGGGACGCTGGGGGTGATCGGGCCGACCCGCATGGCGTACGAGCGGGTGATCCCGATTGTCGATATCACGTCGCGGCTGCTGTCGAACGCGCTGAGCAACCACTGAAAAATCAATGCTTGTGCGGGCAGTTGACCTTGGTGCAGCTGCCGTAGATGGCCAGCGCGTGTTCGGCGATCTTGAAGCCGCGCTCGGCGGCGATGCTTTGCTGGCGCTTTTCAATCTCTTCGTCGACGAATTCTTCCACCCGGCCGCAATCGAGGCAGACCAGGTGGTCGTGGTGCGAGCCTTCGTTGAGCTCGAAAATCGCCTTGCCGCTTTCGAAATGGTTGCGGTTGAGCAAGCCGGCCTGTTCGAACTGGGTCAGCACGCGGTACACCGTGGCCAGGCCGACGTCCATGTTTTCGGCCAGCAGCAGCTTGTACACGTCTTCCGCCGTCAGGTGGCGCACGGGGCTGCTCTGGAAAATATCGAGGATCTTCAGGCGCGGCAGGGTAGCCTTCAGGCCGGAGGCCTTCAGGTCGGTAGGGCTGTTACTCATGTTTGCTAACGTCAGTTGCGGGAAGTGCTTTATGATATAGCGTTTTAGGCACTTCTGCTCACGGAATTGAGGTATGCATAATATGCGTTTGACCCCGCTGTCTTTGTTGCAACGTAGCACTCCGCTGCTGGCTGCCGCCCTGTTGGCTGCCTGCGCCAGCAAGCCAGCCACCGTGGCCCCGGTGGAAGCCTCGCAGGGGGCCCAGACCACCCAGATCACCAAGACGCAGAAATTCCTGTGGTTCTTCTCGCCCTACCGCCCCGATATCCAGCAGGGCAATTTCGTGTCGAAGGAGATGCTGGCCCAGCTCAAGAACGGCATGACGAAGGACCAGGTCAAGTTCCTGCTCGGCACGCCGCTGATGGCCGATGCCTTCCACGGCAAGCGCTGGGACTACCCGTTCCGCCTGGCCAAGGGCAATGGCGAGCTGACCACCAGCACGGTGGTGGTGTTCTTCGACCAGGATGACAAGGTGGCCAGCTTCGAGGGCGGCGACCTGCCGACCGAACAGGAATACATCGCACGCATCGCCGGCCCGATCAAGGAATTCAAGAAGTCCGAGGATGCCAAGGGCAACCTGGCGCCGGGCAAGGCGCCGCTACCGGGCGGCCAGGAATCGGGCACCAAGCAATAACCGAGGAAACAGCGAGATGACGCAACTGAATATCGCCATCGCCGGCGCCAGCGGCCGCATGGGCCATATGTTGATCGAGGCGGTGCAGAAGGCGCCCGAGGCACGCCTGTCCGGCGCGCTGGACCGCGAAGGCGCGCCGGCCCTGGGCAGCGACGCCGCTGCCTTTACCGGCCAGCCGGCCGGCGTGGCCATCACCGCCGACCTGGCCGCCGGCCTGGCCGGCGCCGACGTGCTGATCGACTTCACCCGCCCGGAAGGGACCCTGGCCCACCTGGCCTACTGCGCCGAGCATGGCGTGAAGATGGTGATCGGCACCACCGGCTTCGATGAAGCGGGCAAGGCGGCCATCGCGGCGGCGGCGCAAAAGACCGCGATCGTGTTCGCGCCGAACATGAGCGTGGGCGTCAATGTGACGCTGAAGCTGCTGGAGTTCGCCGCCAAGCAGTTCGACCTGGGCTACGACATCGAGATCATCGAGGCGCACCACCGCCACAAGGTCGATGCGCCGTCCGGCACCGCGCTGAAAATGGGCGAGGTGATTGCCGATGCGCTGGGGCGAGACCTGAAGGAGTGCGGCGTGTTCGCGCGCGAAGGCGTGACCGGCCCGCGCGATCCGTCCTCGATCGGCTTTGCCACCGTGCGCGGCGGCGACATCATCGGCGACCATACCGTGATGTTTGCCACCGAGGGCGAGCGCATCGAAATCAGCCACAAGTCTTCTTCGCGCCAGCACTACGCCAACGGCTCGCTGCGCGCGGCACAATGGCTGGCCGACAAGAAGACCGGCTTGTACGATATGTACGACGTGCTGGGCCTGAACGGCTGATCGGCTGATGGAGCACTTTACCTTCGCCAGCTACTGGCAGCGCGGCGACGCAATCAGCCATGCCGTGGCCTACCTGCTGCTGGCGATGTCCCTGGCCTCCTGGTTCTTCATCCTGTGGAAGGGCTGGGCTTCGTGGCGCATCCGGCGCGCGGCGCCGGTGGTGCAGGCGTTCTGGGACGCGCCCTCAGTGGCCGATGGCGTGGCGCTGATGGCGGCGCGCGACCAGGAGCGAATCTTTGCGGCTGTGGCGCAGGCCGGGGCGCACCAGCTGGCGCACGCCAAGGGCGGCAGCATCGCCGCCGAAATGGGGCGCTCGGAGCAGGTCACGCGCGTACTGCGCGATGCGATCCATGTCTCGACCACGCGGCTGGAATCGGGCCTGACCTTGCTGGCGTCGATCGCGTCGACCGCGCCGTTTGTCGGCTTGCTGGGCACCGTGTGGGGCATCTACCACGCGCTGGCGGCGGTGTCGGCGCAGGGCACGGTGCAGATCGACAAGGTGGCCGGTCCGGTGGGCGAGGCGCTGATCATGACCGGCGTCGGCCTGACCGTGGCGATTCCGGCGGTGCTGGCGTATAACGGCTTTAACCGCATCAACCGCATCACGCTGTCCGAGCTCGACGCCTTCGCGCACGACTTGCACGCTTACCTGGCCAGGGATTGAACTGATGGCATTCGGCTCCTTCAACCATCACCGGCAGAAGGAATCCATGGCGGACATCAACGTCACGCCGATGGTGGACGTGATGCTGGTGCTGCTGGTGATCTTCATCATCAGCGCGCCGATGTTTACCAGTGCAGTTCAGCTGGAACTGCCCAAGGCGCAGGCCAAGGCGCTGCAGCAGGAGGCCGATACCGTGACCCTGGCCATCGATGCCGCCGGCACGGTTTACTGGAATAACGATGCCTTGCAGCCGGGCGAGCTTGAGGAGCGCCTGGCCGAGGCGGCGGGCTTGCCGCAGCAGCCGGAGTTGCAGCTGCGGGCGGACAAGGATACCCGCTATGAAGTGGTGGCGCAGGTGATGGCGGCGGCGCAGTCGCATGGCCTGACCCGTCTTGGTTTCGTCACCGATCCGAAGGAAAAGAAATAATGGCTGTTGCTACGTTAAACGGGGCCGTAATCGGCGATGAGGCGGCTTTTCATGCTGCCTGCCAGGCGGAACTCGGGTTCCCGTCGGGGTATGGCGCGACGATCGATGCCTGGGTCGATTGCCTGTCCTATCTGCGCGATGAGGACAATATGACGCGCTTCCGGCTCAAGCCCAATGAGGTGCTGGAGATTGTTATTACCGATGCGAGGAAGATGCCGGCGGATTTGCTGGAAGAGATCAGCTATTGCGTCGGCGGGATCAATGAGCGCTATGAGGATTATGGTGAGAAGCCGGCGTTGAAACTGACTTTGCGCTAGAACCGGTAAACCGGTGTCTGACCCGCAGGGTCAGACACCCGGTACGCGGCCGCCGCAGGCCAGGTGTCTGACCCTGCGGGTCAGACATCGAATTACCGGTTTTGCTCGCCGGGCGCCAGCGTCAACACGTCGAAGCCGGTCTCGGTCACCGCCACCATATGCTCCCACTGCGCCGACAGCGACCTGTCGGCCGTGACCACGGTCCAGCCGTCCGGCAGTGCGCGCGTGGCGTGCTTGCCTGCATTGATCATCGGCTCGATGGTAAACACCATGCCCGGCTCCAGCAGCAGGCCGGTGCCCGGGCGGCCGTAATGCAGCACCTGCGGGTCTTCGTGATACACCATGCCGATGCCGTGGCCGCAATAGTCGCGCACCACGCTGTAGCCGGCCGCTTCGGCCAGCTTCTGGATCGCGTGCCCGACGTCGCCCAGGCGGTTGCCCGGCTTGACCGCGCGAATGCCGGCCCACATCGCGTCATACGTCACTTCGCACAGCTTCTGCGCCGCTTTTGACGGCGTGCCGACGTAGTACATGCGGCTGGTGTCGCCGAACCATTCGTCCTTGATGACGGCCACGTCGATGTTGATGATGTCGCCATCCTTCAGCACCTTCTTCGGGGTCGGGATGCCGTGGCATACCACCTCGTTGACCGAGGTGCAGACGGTGCCGGTGAAGCCGCCGTAGCCGACGTTGGCCGGGATGACTTTCTGGGTGTTGACGATGTAGTCGTTGCACAGCTGGTCCAGCTGGGCGGTCGAGACGCCCGGCTTGACGTGCGGTGCGATGAAGGTCAGCACGTCGGCCGCCAGTTGGCCGGCCACGCGGGCCAGCTCGACCTGGTCGGGCGTCTTGATCAGGATGGATTTGTTATTGCGTTTGCGCATAGGGGGTGCATGGTATCACGCGACCTTGGCCCTGTCGAAATGCGGGTTCTCAATCAGGCCGAGGACATTGCCGAACGGGTCGGCCAGCTCGGCCACCTTGATGCCTTCGCCCACTTCCTGGATTTCTGAGTGAGTGCTTGCTCCCAGTGCGAGGATGCGCTGGACTTCTTTGGCAATGTCTTCCACGCCCCAGTAGACCTGGCTGCCGGCCTTGCCGGGTTCGCCGTCCGGCAGCAGGCCCAGCTCGAAGCCGCCAATTTCAAAGCCGACGTAGAAGGGCTGGTCGAAGTAGGGCTCCATCTGGAATACCTTGCTGTACCAGGCTTTGCCGGCTGCCAGGTCGGGGGTGGGGTAAATCGCGGTGCGCAGGCCTTTGATCATGGTGTTCTCCTCCAGTGGGTGGTTGATGGCCGCATCTTGCCATGCCGGCCGCCGCCGCGATTGGAAAAATGGAAACTAGTCGCGCTTGTTGGCCTGTTCTTTCTGCGCATTTGCCGCACGATAGGCAGCGCGGCGCGCTTCGGCTTCCTGTGCGTAGCGCAGGCGCAGGGCCAGCGTCCATTCGCGCGAGCCGGGCATCTGGATGTAAATGGCATCCCATGCGCTACGCGTTGAGCCCAGCGACACTTGTACGAATTGGTTGGGTGACATGGTCCTGCCTTGGTGGACCAGGTCGTCACCGACGATGACGGCATAGCGGGTCACAGCGTAATTGGAGGTCCTTAGCCGCGTGCCTTCTGGCAGGAACAGTGATTTCCAGCGATAGCCTCGCTGTGAGGCAGGCTTGGCCAACTCGCGCTGGCGTTCCAGCCAGTCCCGAATGGCGAGATCGGCGACGATGGCGGGGGCAACTTCGCTGTGTTCGCCCTGGTATTCCAGGAAGGCGCGCAGCGTGGGCGCGGAAAGCGCTATACAGAGGGTCGGTAACACGTTCGTCTCCTTCGCGAGAACCTTAGATTTTTGCCCTCAATTGGTCTGACCAAAGTTAGATTTTGGTAGATTTTTGAGAGCGCGAAACTTTAGACAAGCGAAACGCCGAAAGTTCCGGAAAAATCTACCGAAATCTCACTTTGGTCAGACCAATTTGGCCCGAAAATCTAAGGTTCTCGCGACAGGGCGCGAAGGCCTACGGATTACCTAAATGGGCGTCTGGCGAGGCGCCGGTGAAGTCCTGGAAATCGCGGATCAGGTGGGATTGGTCGAAATAGCCGCTGTCGAGGGCCAGGGTGGCCCAGTCGTGGCCATGCCGTCCAGGCTCGGCTGCAAGGGCGGCAGTGCGGGCGGCCCGGAAGCGGCAGATGCGGGCGAAGAGTTTGGGCGACAGGCCGACATGGTCGCGGAACTGGTTGGCGAGGTACTGGCGCGAAACGCCCAGCGCCGCTGCCAGCGATTCGACGCGCAAGGCGCCGCCGCTGGCTTCAAGCTGCGCCACGGCATGCAGGGCGAGCGACTGGCCGGCTGGCGCGGCAGCTGCCACGCGCGAGGCAAGGGCGCTGGCGGCGCGCGCGCCGGCCGGGGCAAGCGAAAGGCGGGCGTAAAGCGCTTCCGTCAGCAGCGCCAAGCGTTCCGCATCGCTGCGCGCGACCGACCAAAGCTTGTCGCCGAACCGGTCCGCCGCCGAGCGGCCCCAAAGCTGGTCCAGGCCGGCGCGCTGGTCGATGAGGCTCGCCAGCGGCACCGGCCCCACGAACAGGCTGGCTGCGCCCGGGCGGAAGCGCACCGCTACCGTGCGCACGCGGCGCGCCGCCGGCACATCGAACCACGTGCTCATCATGCCGACGAAGAAGGCATTGCCGCTGTCCTGCCACAGGATATCGGTGCAATTGTCCGGCAAAACGCGGTGCGCGACGGGCAAAAGCGCCGGGTCGGCAGGCGCGGCAGGGGCTTCGGACAGCCACAGGCAGTCGACCAGCCCGGCCAGCCCCGGCGGGGGCGGAAATTCCTGATATCTCATTCTGACGCGCCGCACCAATGCATTGTTATAATGAAGGGTTCATATCCACCAATTTTAGTGCGCTCCATCATGCAAGAAAAATATAGTCCAGCAGAAGTCGAAAAAGCCGCCCAATCGCACTGGAAGGCGATCGACGCCTACAAAGCCGTCGAAAACGACCCGCGTTTCCCAAAAGGCAAGTATTACGCTTGCTCGATGCTGCCTTACCCATCGGGCAAGCTGCACATGGGCCACGTGCGCAACTATACGATCAATGACGTGATGTACCGCTACTTGCGGATGAACGGCTACAACGTGCTGATGCCGATGGGCTGGGACGCCTTCGGCATGCCGGCCGAAAATGCGGCCATGGCCAACAATGTGCCGCCAGCCAAGTGGACCTATTCCAATATCGACCACATGAAAGAGCAGATGCAGTCGATGGGCCTGGCGATCGACTGGTCGCGCGAGATGGCTGCCTGCAAGCCCGAGTACTACAAGTGGAACCAGTGGATGTTCCTGAAGATGCTGGAAAAAGGCATCATCTACCAGAAGACCGGCACCGTGAACTGGGACCCGGTCGACCAGACCGTGCTGGCCAACGAGCAGGTGGTCGACGGCAAGGGCTGGCGTTCGGGCGCGCTGATCGAAAAGCGCGAAATCCCGATGTACTACGTGCGCATCACCGACTATGCCGACGAGCTGCTGGACTACGTCGACAACAAGCTGCCAGGCTGGCCTGAGCGCGTGCGCATCATGCAGTCGAACTGGATCGGCAAGTCGACCGGCGTGCGCTTCGCCTTCCCGCACAACATCGCCGGCGGCGACGGCCAGTTGATCAACGACGGCAAGCTGTTCGTGTTCACCACCCGCCCTGACACCATCATGGGCGTGACCTTCTGCGCCGTGGCCGCCGAGCACCCGTTGGCCGCCCACGCCGCGCAAAACAAGCCGGAACTGCAAGCCTTCATCGCCGAATGCAAGATGGGCTCCGTGATCGAAGCCGACATGGCAACGATGGAGAAGAAGGGCATGCCGACCGGCCTGTTCGTGACCCACCCGATCACCGGCGAGCAGGTGGAAGTCTGGATCGGCAACTACGTCCTGATGACCTACGGCGACGGCGCCGTGATGGGCGTGCCGGCGCACGACGAGCGCGATTTCGCCTTCGCCAAAAAATACAATCTGCCAATCAAGCAGGTGATCGCCGCTGAAGGCCAGTCGTATTCCGACGACGCCTGGCAGGAATGGTACGGCGACAAGGCCGTCTCCGTGGTCACCAACTCCGGCAAGTACGACGGCCTGCGCTACAGCGAAGCGCTGGAAGCCATCGCCGCCGACCTGGCCGCCAAGGGCCTGGGCGAGAAGAAGACCACCTTCCGCCTGCGCGACTGGGGCATTTCGCGCCAGCGCTACTGGGGCACCCCGATCCCGATGATCCACTGCGAGTCCTGCGGCTCGGTGCCGGTGCCTGAGAAGGACCTGCCGGTGGTGCTGCCGGAAGACTGCGTGCCGGACGGCACCGGCAACCCGCTGAACAAGCATGAAGCCTTCCTCAAGTGCGACTGCCCGAAATGCGGCAAGCCTGCGCGCCGCGAGACCGACACCATGGACACCTTCGTCGACTCGTGCTGGTACTACATGCGCTATACCTCGCCGGGTTCCGACAAGGCCATGATCGACGCGCGCAACGACTACTGGATGCCGATGGACCAGTACATCGGCGGCATCGAGCACGCCGTGCTGCACCTGCTGTACGCGCGCTTCTGGACCAAGGTGATGCGCGACTTCGGCCTGGTCAAGTTCGACGAGCCGTTCACCAACCTGCTGACGCAAGGCATGGTGCTGAACGAGACCTACTACCGCGAAGAAGCCTCCGGCAAGAAGCACTGGTTCAACCCGGATGACGTGACGCTGACCACCGACGACCGCGGCCGTCCTGTATCGGCCGTGCTGAAGGCCGACGGCCAGCCGGTCAGCCTGGGCGGCATCGAGAAGATGTCCAAGTCCAAGAACAACGGCATCGACCCGCAGGTACAGATCGAACAGTACGGCGCCGACACCGCGCGCCTGTTCACCATGTTCGCTTCGCCGCCTGAGCAGACCCTGGAATGGTCCGGTTCCGGCGTGGAAGGCGCCAACCGCTACCTGAAGCGCGTGTGGAACTTCGGCTTCGCCCAGCGCGACGCGATCCGCGCCGCCGGTTCGCCGCTGGCTGCCGCTGCCGCCACCGACGACGGCAAGGCGCTGCGCCGCGAAGTGCACAAGGTGCTGCAGCAGGCCGACTACGACATCAAGCGCATCCAGTACAACACCGTGGTGTCGGCCTGCATGAAGATGCTGAATACCCTGGAATCGGCCAAGGGCGTCGAGCCGGCCGTGCTGGCCGAAGGCTACGCCATCTTCCTGCGCCTGCTGAATCCCGTGGCGCCGCACATCACCCACGTGCTGTGGCAGGAAATGGGCTATGGTAAAAACCATGGCGACATCCTGGACGCGCAATGGCCGCAGGTCGACCCGGCCGCGCTGGAGCAGTCCGAAATCGAGCTGATGATCCAGGTGAACGGCAAGCTGCGCGGCAGCGTGAAAGTGCCGAAGGCCGCCGACAAGGCCGCCATCGAAGCCGCCGCGCTGGCCGAGGAAAGCGTGCAGAAGTTCCTGGAAGGCGCGCCGAAGAAGGTCATCGTGGTACCGGGCAAATTGGTCAATATCGTGGTGTAAGGCAAAGATGACGACGACTCTGAACTCCCGCGGCGCCCTGCGCCGCTCCATGCTGGCGCTGGCCGCGCTGGGCATGGCTGCCGTGGCCACCGGCTGCGGCTTCCACCTGCGCGGCGCCGGCGGCACGTACACGCTGCCGTTCAACGCCATGTATGTGGGCTTGCCGGAGTCGTCGCCGCTGGCGATTGAGCTCAAGCGCAATATCCGCGTCAACGGCCACACCACTGTGGTGTCGAGCAAGGCCGAGGCGGACGGCGTGATCGAAGTGCTGACCAATCCGGAAAAAACCCGCACCAAGTCGATCCTGTCCTTGAACAGCAATGGCCGTGTGCGCGAATACCTGCTCAGCTATAACATCCTGTTCCGCGTGACCGACAAGGCCGGCAACGAACTGCTGGCGCCGACCAATATCGTGCTGGGCCGCCCGATCACCTTCAGCGAAACCCAGCTGCTGGCGAAAGAGCAGGAAGAAGCCTTGCTGTACAAGGACATGCAGGCCGACCTGGTGCAGCAGATGATGCGACGCATGGCCGCCATCAAGCTCGGCAGCCCGGCGCCGGCGCCCACCCCGTCCGGCGTGCTGCCGGGCGTGCTGTCGGCGCCCGACGTCACCGCCCCTACCGCGCCGGCCGCGCCGCCGGTCCGCTAAAGGCGCGCCATGCAGTTGCGCGCCGACGCCCTCGACCAGCACGTCGCCAGGACGCTGGCCCCGCTGTACGTGATCACCAGCGACGAGCACTTGCTGGCGCTGGAAGCGGCCGACAAGATCCGCCGCGCCGCGCGCGCGCAAGGGTATTCCGAGCGCGACGTGCTGACCGTCGAGCGCAATTTCAAGTGGGGCGAGCTGTTGGCCGCCAACCAGGCCATGAGCCTGTTTGGCGACAAGAAGCTGATCGAACTGCGCATCCCGACCGGCAAGCCGGGCAAGGACGGCGGCGCCGCCCTGCAGGCTTACGCGAAAGACCTGTCGCCCGACAACCTCACGCTGATCACCCTGCCCAAGCTGGACTGGCAGACGCAGAAGGCGGCGTGGGTGGCGGCCTTGCAGCAGGCCGCCGTGTACATCGACATCCCGAACATCGAGCGCAATGCGCTGCCGGGATGGATTGCGAACCGCCTTGCCGCACAAGGGCAGAGCGCGGAGCGCGCCAGCCTGGACTTCATCGCCGACCGCGTTGAAGGCAACCTGCTGGCGGCACACCAGGAAATCCGGAAACTCGGTTTGCTGCACGAGCCGGGCAAGCTGGCCCACGAGCAGGTGCAGGACGCCGTGCTCAATGTGGCGCGCTACGACGTGTTCAAGCTGTCCGAAGCCATGCTCTCCGGCGACACCGCGCGCCTGATCCGCATGCTGGAAGGCCTGAAAGGCGAAGGCGAAGCGCTGCCGCTGGTGTTGTGGGCCGTCTCCGAAGAAATCCGCACGCTGCTAAAATTAAAGGCAGGCATGGCCCAGGGCCGTCCGCTGCCGGCGCTCCTGAAGGAATACCGCATCTGGGGCCCGCGCGAACGGCTGATGGAGCCGGCGCTGCGCCGCATCTCGCTGCCCACGCTGGAGGCGGCGATGCAGCAGGCCGCCCAGGTCGACCGCATGGTCAAGGGCCTGCGCGCCAAGGCGTTCGCCGGCGACCAGTGGGACGCCATGCTGCAATTGGCTTTGCGCGTCGCAAGAGGATAACGAATTAGGATGAATGCGATGGACATCAAGCAGTACATGCAAGATATCGGGCGCCGCGCCCGCGCCGCCTCGCGCGGCATGGCGCGCGCCGACAGCGCCACGCGCAACCGCGCGTTGCAACTGATCGCCGAGGCCATCGAGCGCGAGGCGCCGGCCCTGCGCGCCGCCAACGAGCAGGACCTGGCCGCCGCGCGCGCCGCTGGCCTGGCGCCGGCCATGCTGGACCGCCTGGCGCTGAGCGACAAGGCCATTGCCACCATGGTGGAAGGCCTGCGCCAGATCGTCTCGCTGCCCGACCCGGTGGGCGAAATCTCGAACGTGAAAATCCGCCCGTCCGGCATCCAGGTGGGCCAGATGCGCGTGCCGCTGGGCGTGATCGGCATCATCTACGAAGCGCGTCCCAACGTGACGGTGGACGCGGCCGGCCTGTGCATCAAGAGCGGCAACGCCACCATCCTGCGCGGCGGCTCGGAAGCGATCCACTGCAACCGCGCCCTGGCCAAGCTGGTCGCCGAAGGCCTGCAAGGCGCCGGCCTGCCCGCTGACGGAGTGCAGGTGGTCGACACCACCGACCGCGCCGCCGTCGGCGCCCTGATCACCATGCCGCAGTACGTCGACGTCATCGTGCCGCGCGGCGGCAAGGGCCTGATCGCGCGCCTGATGGAAGAAGCCACGGTGCCGATGATCAAGCACCTGGACGGCATCTGCCACGTCTACATCGACGCCAGGGCCGACATGGCCAAGGCGCTCGACATCGGCTTCAACGCGAAATGCCACCGCTACGGCACCTGCAACACGATGGAAACGCTGCTGGTGGCGCGCCCCATCGCCGCCGAGGTGCTGCCGCAGCTGGCCGCGCGCTACGCCACCGAGCAGGTCGAGCTGCGCGCCGACGCGGAAAGCCACGCCATCCTGGCCGCTGCCGGCTACCCGCACCTGGCGCACGCCAGCGAAGAAGACTGGGCCACCGAATACCTGGCGCCGATCCTGGCGGTGCGCGTGGTGGACGGGCTGGACGCCGCCATCGAGCACTGCAACACCTGGTCGTCCAAGCACACCGAAGCCATCGTCACCGAGGATTACTCGGCCGCGATGCGCTTCCTGCGCGAAGTCGATTCCTCGTCGGTGATGATCAACGCCTCGACCCGTTTTGCCGACGGCTTCGAATACGGCCTGGGCGCCGAGATCGGCATTTCCAACGACAAGCTGCACGCGCGCGGCCCGGTCGGCCTGGAAGGCCTGACTTCCCTCAAATACGTGGTGTTCGGCCACGGCGAAACTAGAAAATAAATATGCTCTGGATCAAAGCGCTGCATATCGTCTTCATCGTGTCCTGGATGTCCGGGCTGTTCTACCTGCCGCGCATTTTCGTCAACCTGGCGATGGAAACGCCGGGCCCGGCATCCGAACGCCTGCTGACGATGGCGCGCAAGCTGTACCGCTTCACCACCATGCTGGCGCTGCCGGCGGTGGTGTTCGGCATCTGGCTGGTGGTGCTGCAGTACGGCGCGAAGATGCCGGGCTGGCTGCACGCCAAGTTGTTCTTCGTGTTCCTGCTGCTGGGCTACCACCACGCCTGCGGCGCGCTGCTGAAGAAGTTTGAACGCGGCGCCAATGTGCGCGGCCATGTGTTTTACCGGTGGTTCAATGAAGTGCCGGTGCTGATGCTCTTGGCGATTGTCATCCTGGTGGTCGTCAAGCCTTTCTAAAACCGGCAAACCGGTGTCTGACCCGCAGGGTCAGACACCAGGCCCGGGACAGCCGCGTAACGGTGTCTGACCCTGCGGGTCAGACACCGATGTACCGGTTTTGATTTTTACAACGGATAAAGGGTCCCCCAACATGCCATCCTATTTCTGCCCATGCCCGCGCGGCCTGGAAGCCGCCTTGGCGGAAGAACTGACCGAAATCGCGGCCATGAGCCCGACCATGAAGGTCCACAACCAGGTCCCCGGCGGCGTACACGCCTCCGGCGACCTGTACGACGCCTACCGCATCAACCTGCACTCGCGCATCGCCTCGCGCGTCCTGATGCGCATGGGCGTGTGCCACTACCAGAACGAAAACGACATCTACGACCTGGTGCTGGGCCAGCCGTGGGAAGAATGGTTCGGCATCCACCACACCATCCGCGTCGACGTCACCGCCATCAAGTCGCCCCTGAAGTCGCTGGAATTCACCACGCTGAAGATCAAGGACGCCGTGTGCGACCGCTTCCGCGACATGTACGGCAAGCGCCCCTCGGTCAACACGCGCGAGCCCGACATGCGCATCTTCGGCTTCCTCGACCAGCGCCAGTTCATGGTCTACCTCGACACCTCCGGCGAAGCGCTGTTCAAGCGCGGCTGGCGCACCGAGACCGGCGACGCCCCGCTGCGCGAAAACCTGGCCGCCGGCCTGCTGCGCGTGTCCGGCTGGAAGCCGGGCGTGCCGCTGTTCGACCCGATGTGCGGCTCCGGCACCATCCTGTGCGAAGCCGCCCAGATGGTGCAAGGGATCCCGCCCGGCGCCCGCCGCCGCTTCGCCTTCGAAAAATTCCACGACTTCGACCCCGAGCCGTGGCAGAAGATGAAGACCGACTTCAAGCCCAACCCGCTGCCGGCCGAACCGACCATTTTCGGCTCCGACATTTCCGGCGACATGGTGGCGATGGCGCGCCACAACCTGAAGAGCGCCGGCATCCTGTTCGACGTGCCGCTCAAGCAGATCGAAGCGCAGCAGGTGCAGGCACCGACCAAGGAGCCCGGCATCCTCTTGACCAACCCGCCGTACGGCGAGCGGATCGGCGTGCGCGGCGACGCCAGCCTGGAAGAAGACGAGCTGGCGAAAAGCTTCTACAGCGCGTTTTCCACCACCCTCAAGCAGCGCTTCTCCGGCTGGACCGCCTACCTGTTCACCGCCGACCTGGGCCTGCCGAAGATGCTGCGCCTGAAAGAATCGCGCAAGACGCCGTTCTTCAACGGCGCGCTGGAATGCCGCCTGTTCCGCTTCGACATGGTGGCCGGCTTCAACCGCAAGCCCGCTAGCGAGTAAAAAGTCGGGGTCAGGTCTGGCAATCGGACACGGGCTCGGCTGCTTAAGTCGGGGTCAGGTCTGACAAACGAACATTTTGCGGGTACAGTGTGGGGCTTGGCAGCCCGAGCCCCGGGCCGCAATATGTCCGTTTGACAGACCTGACCCCTTGCATACGCCGCCGACCGACGAAACGTCTTTTATTCCCGAGCCGGAGGCGCCGCAGCGTAAGCCGCTGGGACCGGGCGCGCTGGCAGCGGTGCTGGCCAGCCTGTCGATGCTGGGCCCGTTCTCGATTGACGCCTATCTTCCCGCCTTCCCCAACATCCAGGCCACGCTGCATGCGACGCCGATCGAAGTCCAGCAATCGCTGACGGCTTACATGCTGGCCTTTGCCGGCATGGTGCTGTGGCATGGCGCGCTGTCGGACGCGTTCGGGCGCCGCAACGTGATCCTGGTGTCGCTGGTGGCCTTCCTGCTCGGCACCGTGGGCTGCGCCGCCGCCCACTCGGTGCAGTACCTGTGGTTCTTCCGCGTGCTGCAGGGCGTGTCGGCCGGCGCCGGGGTGGTGGTCGGCCGCGCCATCATCCGCGACCTGTACGCCGATGCCGCCGCTGCGCGCCTGCTGTCCCTGGTGACCATGATCTTCTCGATCGCGCCGGCCGTGGCGCCGGTGCTGGGCGGCTTCATCGTCAAGTATTCGGACTGGCGCACCATCTTCCTGGCGCTGGCCGGCTACACGGTGCTGCTGTTCATCGTCTGCTACCGGCGCCTGCCCGACACCCTGCCGCGCGACAAGCGGCAGCCGTTCAACCCGCGCTACCTGTGGCGCAACTACAAGTCCATCCTGGCTTCGCCGCTGTTCCATTTGAAGACCGGCGTGGTGGCGTTCAACTTCGCCGGCCTGTTCCTGTACATCACGGCCGCACCGGTGGCGCTGCCGGCCCACCTGCACCTGGGCCCGGAGCAGTTTGCCTGGCTGTTCGTGCCAGCCGTATCCGGCATCTTCCTCGGCGCGCTGGCGGCCAACCGTATCGCCGGCAAGACCAGCTTCGCGCGCCAGATCGGCATGGGCTTCTGCTTCCTGATCACGGCCGCCACCGTCAACATCGGCTACCACCTGCTGGCCGGGCCGGCGCTGCCGTGGAGCGTGCTGCCGCTGTTCTTCTACACCTTTGGCATGTCGATGGCGGCGCCGGCAGCCACCCTGCTGGCGCTCGACCTGTTCCCCCACATCCGCGGCACGGTGGCCTCGGTGCAATCGTTCGCCACCACCCTGCTGGGGGCGCTGGTGGCCGGCGTTCTGGCGCCGCTGGCCTCGCATTCCTTCCTGTGGCTGGCCGGCGGCCAGCTGGCGCTGACGCTGACGGCACTCGGTCTGTGGTTGACGGCGCGCTCACTACGGCGCAAGATAGTGCCTATTTGAAAATATTGTTGGTACAAAGTAAATTACTACCAATAGTGTAGTTCTTGCTACACAAATGCATTTTATTGCCGTCAGAAATTTGTATTGCCGTTAAGTTATAGTATATTTATGCCAATTTGCGTAGTGGATTGCAAGCCGGAATACAGCCGCTAAGACCCCCATGCAACATCCCGACCAAGACATCCGCAATCGCTTGCTGATCGCGCGGCTGCCCGCCATGCCGCAGATCCTGATCAAGCTGATTGAACTCCTGCAAGCCGATGATGCCGGCATGCCGGAGCTGGCCGCGCTGATCGCCAAGGATGCCGGGATGGCCAGCAAGATCCTGGCGGTGGCCAACAGCTCGGCCTACCAGCGCCACCAGCGCACGGTGGGCCTGGAGCAGGCCCTGGTCTCGCTGGGCACCGACACCATCAAGACGCTGGTGATTTCCGAATCGGTGTTCCAGACCTTCAACAGTTTCCCGCACAGCGGCAGCACCGACTTGCGCGCCTTCTGGAAAGGCTCGCTGACCACGGCCGTCATCGCGCGCGATATTGCGCGCGCGCTCGACTACCCGCACGTGGAGGAAGCCTACCTGGCCGGCCTGCTGCACAATGTCGGCCGCCTGGCACTGCTGGCCACCGCGCCCAAGGAGTACGCCTACAACTTCACCGCGCGCGATGACGAGGACTTGTGCGCGGTGGAACTGCGCACGCTGGAAATCACCCACGCCGAAGCCGGCGCCTGGCTGATCGAGCGCTGGAACCTCGACTCCTTCCTGGCCGATTCCGTGCTGTACCACCACGAGCCGGTGCTGCGCCTGGAAGCGGCGCATCCCCTGATCCGCATCGTGCGCCTGGCGCACCAGCTGTGCTACCACGCCGACGCGCCGCAGGGCGCCGCCGACGCGGCCGCCCTGTGCGGCATCGAGGAAGACAAGCTGGACGCCTTCGTCAAGTCGGCCGCGCGGCAAGTGGCGCGCGCCGCCGAAGCGCTGGGCATCGACCTGGCCTGCGCCGACGACGTGCCGGCGCCGCCCGCCGCGCCGCCCGCGCCGGTCGACCCGGTGCAGGTGCGCCTGTCGGAAGAAGTGCGCAACATGGTGCTGGTGCAGGAAATGGGCCAGAGCTTCGCGCGCCAGCAGGGCGAGGCCGGCATGCTGGATGCGATGACGCGCTCGGCGCGCATCCTGTTTGACCTGGAGACCACGGTGATTCTGCTGGAAAGCCCGACCGGCCACGCGCTGCAGGGCGCCGGCAGCGGCGAAGCGCAGCAGCGCCTGGCCGAGTTTGCCGTGCCGCTCAACATGCCTGGCTTGCTGTCCGATGCCGCCAACGGCCGCCAGCTGGCGTTTGCCGCCCGTATTGGCAGCGGCGCCGGCGCCGGCCTGGGCATCGCGGAAGAACAGCTGTTCCGCATCATCGGCAGCGAAGCGCTGGTGTGCCTGCCGCTGGTGGCCGGCCAGCGCTGCCTGGGCATGATCGTCGGCGGCCTGCCGGCCTGGCAGTTGCCGCTGCTGCAAAAGAAGGAGCGCTTCCTGCAAGCCTTCGGCAGCCAGGCGGCCAATGCGCTGGAAACGGCCCTGTCCGAACGCGGCCACGTCCGCCGCCAGGTGGCGCACGTGGCCGAGGAATACCGCGAAGCGTCGCGGCGCGTGGTGCACGAGGTGAACAACCCGCTGTCGATCATCAAGAACTACCTGTCGGTGCTGGACGCCAAGCTGGCGCGGCGCGAGCCGGTGGTGTCCGAGATGTCGATCCTGAACGAGGAGATCGACCGCGTCGGCCACCTGATCAACGGCCTGGCCGACCTGCAGCCCTCCGATGGCGGCTGCGTCGCCAATGTGGCGCGCGTGGTGGAGGACGTGCTGCGCCTGTTCCGCGCCACCGACTTCCTGCCCGCCTCGGTGCAGTTGATCACGCGCATGCAGGACGGCCCGCAGGAAGTCGACGGCGACGCCGACCTGCTCAAGCAGATCCTGGTCAACCTGGTCAAGAACGCGATCGAGGCCCAGCCCAACGGCGGCCGCATCGAGCTGGCCAACCGCGGCCTGGTCAACCGCGAACGCCGGCTCTACGTCGAGCTGGTGGTGGCCGACGCCGGCCCGGGCCTGGCGCAGGACGTGCTGGCCAATCTGTTTACCGCAGTGAAGAGCAGCAAGGAAGGCAAGCATCACGGCCTGGGCCTGTCGATCGTGCACAACCTGGTCAAGAAGATGAACGGCATGATCAGTTGCCGCAGCGGCGCCAACGGCACCTCGTTTGAACTCCTGCTGCCGGCCCGCGGCAGCACCAGCCAGCTCGCCCCGGTGCAGGCGCGCGGCGCGGTGGATTCCGTATAAGGCCCGCATGAACACGATGATCCCGACGCCCCCGCCGCTGGAATTCCAGCCACGCCTGCTGCTGGTCGACGACGAACCGCGCCTGCTGTCTTCCCTGTACGAGCTGCTGCGCGTGCAGGACAGCTACCAGCTGGTGACCGCCAGCACCGGCGCCGAAGCGCTGGCCCACCTGAGCCGCCAGCAATTCGACCTGCTGCTGCTGGACCTGCGCCTGCCCGACATGAGCGGCCACGACATCATGGACTTCGTGAACGCGCGCGAGATCGACTGCGACGTGATCGTCATGAGCGGCGAGGCCGGCATCGAGGCCGCCATCGGCGCCTTGAAGCGCGGCGCCTACGACTACCTGCGCAAGCCGTACAACCCGCCCGAGCTGCTCAAGACGGTGGAGAACGCGCTGCAAAAGCGCCGCCTGGCGGTGGAGAACACGCGCATCGGCCAGCGCCTGGAAAACTCGGAAAAGATGTACCGCTACCTGGTGGACAGCTCGCCCGACATCATCTACACCCTGAACCACGAGGGCTGCTTCACCTTCGTCAACGACCGCGCCTACCAGTTGCTGGGCTACTCGCGCGAAGAGCTGATCGGCAGCCACTACTCGGTGCTGGTGCACGAGGAGGACCAGGAGCGCGCCCGCTACGTGTTCAACGAGCGCCGCGTCGACGAACGCGCCTCGCGCAACGTCGAGCTGCGCCTCAAGTGCAACAACAGCGCCGCCGGCGACCGCACCTTCAGCAACACCCTGATGACGATTTCGCTGAACGCGATCGGCATGCACGTGCCGGGCGAGGAAGTGGCGCGGCACGAGTTCTTCGGCACCTACGGCGTGGCGCGCGACATCACCGACCGCAAGCGGGCCGAGGAGATGATCTCCTACCAAGCCTACCACGACATCCTGACCGACCTGCCCAACCGCATCCTGTTCAAGGACCGCCTCGGGCTGGCCGTGATCCAGGCCAAGCGCAAGCTCACCGAGCTGGCCGTGATGTTCATCGACCTTGACCGCTTCAAGCTGGTCAACGACACGCTGGGCCACGTGAAAGGCGACGAGCTGCTGCAGCAGGCCGCGCGGCGCCTGAAGGAATGCCTGCGCAAGGGCGACACGCTGGCGCGCCATTCCGGCGACGAATTCACCATCGTGCTGCCCGAGCTGCGCGACCGCGCCGACGCCAGGGCCATTGCCGACAAGTTCCAGGAAGTGCTGCAGGCGCCGTTCGACCTGGACGGCCACGTGGTGCACATCTCGGCCTCGATCGGCATCGCGGTCTACCCGAACGACGGCGATTCGATCGAAGAGCTGCTGCGCCACGCCGACATCGCCATGTACCAGGTCAAGGCGCAGGGCAAGAACGGCCACAGCTTCTACCACGCCTCGATGCAGGACATGTCGCACCAAAAGATCGCGCTGGAGCAGTCGCTGCGCAAGGCGCTCGAGAACAACGAGCTGGAAATGTACTACCAGCCGCAGGTCGACATGGCCAGCGGCCGCATCATCGGCGCCGAAGGCCTGATGCGCTGGAACCACCCGACGCGCGGCCTGCTGTCGGCCGGCGAGTTCCTGCCGTTTGCCGAAGAAAACGGCCTGATGCTGCCGATCTCGGACTGGATGATCGGTGCCCTGTGCCGCGACCTGCTGCTGTGGAACGCGGCCGGCGCCGACAATATCCGCCTGTCGCTGAACCTGTCGCCGCAATACCTCGATCGCGGCGACTTCTTCGAGAAGATGCGCAATGCGCTGCTGCGCTACCAGATCTCGCCCTCGCAGATCGAAGTGGAGATCACCGAGAACATCTGCATCCGCAATCCGCAATACGCGATCGAGCAGCTGAACAAGCTGTGCCAGCTCGGCGTATCGGTGGCCATCGACGATTTCGGCACCGGCTACTCCTCGCTGTCCTACCTGCACCGCTTCCCGATCCATACCATCAAGATCGATCAGAGCTTCGTCAAGGAGATCCACGACGAGCACGGGCACTACCCGGTGATCCTGGCCATCATCTCGATTGCGCGCGGCCTGGGCCTGCACCTGGTGGCCGAAGGCGTGGAGACCGAAGTGCAGGCGCGCTACCTGGCCGCCAACGGCTGCGCCACCATGCAGGGCTACCTGTATTACCGCCCGATCGCGCTGACGGCCTTCATGGAAGTGCTGGCGGCGCAGAACCAGGCCGACGCTCCCGCCATCGCCCTGCCGGCCGGCTTGCGCCTGGCGAGCCAGGCCTAGGCATCCATGCAGCGGCCCGCAACGATTGAAGCAGGAGGCGCCGGCGCGGCGGCAAGCGAAGCGCATTACGTCGCCGAATTCCTGCGCGTGCGCCAGCTGGCCGAACGCGGCGTGGCCAATGCCCAGCATAGCCTGGGCTTCATGTACTTCAACGGCCAGGGCGTGGCGCAAAGCCACGAGCTGGCGCTGGCCTGGTACCGCCAGGCCGCCAACGCAGGTCTGGAGCACGCGCAATACAACCTGGGCGTGATGTTCCAGAAGGGGCAGGGCGTGGACGCCGATTTCGCCGAGGCAGCGCACTGGTACCAGCTGGCCGCCGAGCAGGGCTACGCCGCCGCGCAGTACAACCTGGGCTGGCTGTACGCCAAGGGTCAGGGCGTGCCGCACGATACCGAGAAGGCGCGCTATTGGTTCGCCAAGGCCGCCGACCAGGGCGATCCCGGCGCGCAGAACAACCTCGGCATGATGTACGACAGCGGCCGCGGCGTGCCGCAGGACTTCGCGCAAGCGATCATGTGGTACCGCAAGGCCGCCGACCAGGGCTACGCCCGCGCCCAGTTCAACCTCGGCCTGCGCTACGACAACGGGCAGGGCGTGGCGCAGGACGGCAAGCAGGCGCTGGGCTGGTTCCGCAAGGCCGCCGAGCAAGGCTACGCCGCCGCCCAGTTCAACCTCGCGCTGCGCTACGACAAGGGACAGGACGTGGCGGCCGACGCCGCGCGCGCCATCAAGTGGTACACCCTGGCGGCGCAGCAGGACCACGTCAGTTCGCAGTTCAACCTGGGCCTGATCTACGACAACGGCAACGGCGTGCCGCGCGACGAAGCGCTGGCGCTGAAGTGGTACCGCCGCGCCGCGGAACTGGGCCACGCCGGCGCGCAGAACAACCTGGGCCAGCGCTACGAGCAAGGCCAGGGCGTGGCGCAGGACCACCGCGCAGCCGCGCACTGGTACCGCAAGGCAGCCGAAGCCGGCCATCCTGCCGCGCAATACCATCTTGCCCAGCTGTACGAACAAGGCCAGGGCGTGCCGCGCGACCAGCAGGAAGCCATCTTCTGGTACCGCAAGGCCGCCGGCCAGGGCCACCTGCGCGCGCAGTTCGACCTCGGCCTGCGCCATGAAACGGGGCAGGGCGTGCCGCAAGACGCGCGCCAGGCGCTGGCCTGGTTCCGCCGCGCCGCCGAACAGGATTACGTGGCGGCGCAATTCATGCTGGGCCAGGTCCACGACCGCGACGACGGCCCGGCGCCCGATCTGGCGCAGGCGAATGCCTGGTACCGCAAGGCCGCCGGGCAAGGTCACACGCTGGCCTGCTTCACGCTCGGCCTGCGCTACGACAACGGCCAGGGCCTGCCGCGCGACTTCACGCAAGCGCTGTCCTGGTACCTGGCTGCCGCACGCCAGGGCCACGGCCGCGCCCAGCTCAATGCCGGCCTGATGTTCCTGGCCGGCCAGGGCACGCCAACCGACGCCGAGCAAGCCTGGCGCTGGCTGTCGCTGGCCGAACGCAACGGCCAGCCCGCCGCCGCGCGCCACCTCGCCAGCGCCGCCGCCCGCCTCGCACCACACCAGCTAAGCGCGTTGCACGCCGCTCCCCAAACCCTTTCAGGGTAATTAGCGGCGACGCTGGGGCGGACGCGGGCCGGACGTGCCGCGCTGCTCGATGTGACGGAAGACGATGCGGCCTTTGTTCAGGTCATATGGAGACAACTCCAGCGTTACCCTGTCGCCAGCGATGATACGGATGAAGTTCTTCTTCATGCGGCCGCCGGTGTAGGCAATCAGCTTGTGGCCGTTGTCCAGGTCCACGCGGAAGCGTTGCTCCGGCAGGATCTCGGTGACCACGCCATTCATTTCGATGAGTTCTTCTTTTGCCATGCTGCTTTCCTTTGCGATTGGGGAGCGAGGTGCGAAAAAAAAGCCCGCGTAGTTGCGGGCTTCGTTTCAATGTAATGCCAATATTTCAATCGCTGCTACAGCCCGTGCTATCTGCACGGTGCGAAGCGGTCAGCCAATGCTATCTGCAAGGTGCCGGCCTGTGACCAATGTTTGGTGCTACAGGGTGAAGCTCTCGAGTGCTTCACCGCGGAGCGCAGTATAACACAGGTTTTGTGCGGTGCACAAATTATTTCATTGCCGGCCCGGTCAGCGATAGCGGGAAGGATCGAACGGGTAGCTGTAAATGTTTTCGATGAAGCGTTCGCCTTCCTTGGCCTGGCGCGCCAGGTACAGGCGCTTGCCGTGCGCGAAGGGCGTAAATTCGGCCTGCGCCGTATTGTATGGGGCGCCGATATTTTTCGGCGTGCTCCAGCCGTCCTTGCCGTTGAAGCTGATGTAGAGGTCCATGTCGCCCGCGCCGCCGGGGACGTCGGAGAAGTACAGCAGGTAGCTCTGGTCGGCGGCAATGTACGGATTCGATTCGCGCCATGGGCCGGTATTGACCGGTTCGGGCATGCGCTCCGGCGCGACGTACCTGCCTTCGACGCGGCGCGAGCGCCACAGGTCCGATTTGCCTTCGGCGCCATTCTTCATGAAGTAGATGGTGCCGTCGGCGGCAATCGAGCCTGAGGACTCGGATTCATCGCTGTTGATGTCGTGGCCGAGATGGACCAGCGGCCCCCAGCGGCCATCCTGCAGCGCCACCGAGTAGATGTCGAAGCCTTTGCGGGCAGGCTTGTCCGGCACCGGGCGGTTGGACTGGAAGATGATCGACTTGCCGTCGGGAGCAAAGGCCGGATCGATGTCGCGCGAGCCATCGGTGGCGGAGAACGGCACCGGTGCCGGCTTCTGCCACTTGCCATCGGCCTTGTGCGATTCCACGATCACCAGCCTGGTTCGGGCGCCGCCTGACTGCACCCACAGCGCGTGCTGGCCATCGGGCGACAGCGTGAAGCCGAATACGCCGTTGTCCGACACCAGGCCTGGCTCGAACATGCCATCATTGGGCGAAGCGGCAATCGCAGTTGCTAGCAGCAGGGCGGAAATATTCATCAATGTGATTCCAGGATATCAAGTTTGCCGCCGCGCGACCGCAACAGCGGCGTGACCCGGACAGCGACAGCGCCGGGGGCTCAATTGCAGCGCCATGGTGACGCAATTGCCCCAGGCGTGCAACGCCTTTCAACGCGCGAAATGCGCTTCGATCTCTTCCAGCGTCTTGCCTTTCGTCTCCGGCAGCAGGAAGGCGGCGGCCAGGAAGTACACCACCGTGCATCCAGCCCAGAAGAAGAACATCGCCGCGTAGCCATGCCGGCCAACGGTCGGCAGGAACACGGCCGCAATAGTCGTGGAGACGAACTGGTTGACCAGCAGCGCGATGCTCATGCCGTTGGAGCGGATGCGGGTTGGCATCAGCTCCGATAGCGCGAGCCAGACGCAGACGCCGGGGCCGACGGCAAAGCTGGCCACGAACAGGCAGATTGCCAGCGTCACTTGCCAGCCGTGCGTCGCCGAAGGCAGGGCGCCGACCTGTGCCTGCTCTATTTTCAGCGGCTCGCTGCGCCCTTCAGCCGGGTCGGCAAAAGGATTCAGGTGCAGGCGGCGGAAGAAGGCGCCGATCACGCTGTCCGCCTGCACGGTGTCGTCGCGCGACAGCACCATTGGCGCCAGTGCCGGGTCGTCGCTGCGCCGCGTCTGCACGTTGGTGAACGGGCCGTAGGAGTAGGACACGGTAAGCAACTGCGGCGCGGCATCGGCGCCAAGCGCCTTCAGTGTCCTTGCGTCGAGGCGCAGCGACAGCGTATCGCCCCTGGCCTGCGCTGCCACGATGGCGCTCACGTCGCGCCGCTCGTTCTCCGCACTGCGGAACAGCAGGCCAGCGGCCAGCAAGGCGACCACGATGCCGCCGCTGCCCAGCATCAGCAGGAATTTGCGGCCCTTGCGGTCGACCAGCAGCACGGCCACCACGGTCATGACGGCGTTCAGCAGCTTGAGGCCGACGTCGGCCATGTTGGCGGTGGCGCCGGGCAGGCCGGCCTGGTTCAGGATGTTGACGACATAGGCCAGCACGGAATTGATGCCGGTCGCCTGCGTGCAGGCCAGCACCAGGCAGGCCAGCAGGAAAGGCAGGGCGTAGCGGCGGCTCAGCAGGGGATCGTCGGCGGCCGTGGCAGCGGCGCCGCCACGGCCGGCAACCACGCCGCGCGCGGCGGCGATGTCGCCCGCGGTGGGCTCGCCGGAACCGGCAGCGGCAGCGCCACGCCTGGCCAGGCCGGCGGCAGCTTGCATATCGCGCAGTTCGGCATCGGCTTCGGCCGCGGCACGGGTGCGCAGCAGGGCGGTGCGGGCTTGTTCGCTGCGGCCGCGCTGCACCAGCCAGCGCGGCGATTCAGCCAGCAAGGCGCTGCCGAAAGTGAATACCAGGCCTGGCGCAAGGCACATCCAGAAGATGCTGCGCCAGGCGTGGTCCTTGGCGTCGAAGACTGCGGCGGCACGCGCGGTTTCCGCCAAGGCTTGCGCGGCTTGCGTCGCGCCTTCGACATATTGCGCCTGCACCAGGCCGATCACGGCTGCCGCCACCAGGCCGATGGTGAGCAGGAGCTGGAACAGGGCGGCGCCGCGGCCGCGCTGCTCGGCGCGCAGGCATTCGGCCAGGTACAAAGGCACGACTACGCCGATCAAGCCGCCGCTGATCCCTTGCAGCAGGCGCCCCAGCAACAGTGGGGTATAGCCGTCCGACAGCGCGATCAGGGGAATGCTGATGGTGAACAGGGCGCCGGCCAGCACCATCGCCCAGCGGCGTCCGATGGCGTCGGCAATGGCGCCGGCAAACAGCGAAGACAGCACGGAACCGAGCAGCACCGCAGCAACGATGAAGCTCAGTTGCTGGGCGCTCAGCTTCCACGCGACGGAGGCGGTCGACTCAAGGTAAGGCAGGGCGCCGGCAATGATGCCGACATCGATCCCGTAAAGCAGGCCGCCCATCCCGGCGATAAACAGTAAATAGCGCATGGATAAGGCCTGCATTGGATCTCCTGTATGGTTATGAGAGCGGGATGGCCTCGCCTTCAACGAAGACGGCCACGGGGTGTAGGGACTGGTCCAGCACGACGATGTCGGCCCAGGCCCCCGGCGCCAGGCGGCCGCGCTGCGACTCGCCCAGGTAATCGGCAGGGAAGAGCGACAGGCGCTGCGAAGCTTCCGCCACGTCCATGCCCAGGCTGACGAAGTTGCGCAAGGCCTGGTCCATGGTCAGCACGGAGCCGGCCAGCGAACCGGTGGCAAGGCGCACGCAGCCCATGCACTTGAACACGCGCTGGGTGCCGAGCGCGTACTCGCCGTCCGGCATGCCGGTGGCGGAGGTGGCGTCGGTCACGCCGTACAGGCGCGGAATGGCGCGCAGCGCGGCGCGCATGGCGCCCGGATGCACGTGCAGCAGGTCGGGAATGATCTCGGCATATTCCGCATGCGCCATGGCCACGTCCACCATGCCCGGCTCCTTGTGGCTCATGCCGGTCATGCCGTTGAACAGGTGGGTGAAGCCGGCGGCGCCGGCGCGCATGGCAGCCACGCCGTCGTCGTAGCTGCCGGCGCTGTGGCCGATCTGGACGCGGATGCCCATGTTCTTCAGGTGCGGTATCAGTTCCAGGTGGCCCGTCACTTCGGGCGCCATGGTCAGCACGCGGATCGGCGCGATGGCGTGGTAGCTCTCCACCAGTGCGCGGCTGCCGGTCACCACGTCGGGCGGCTGGGCGCCGAGGCGGCGGCGGTTCAGGAACGGGCCTTCCAGGTGCACGCCCAGCATGCGCGCGCCGTGCTGCGGGCGTTGCGCGATGACGCCGGCCAGGCCTTGCAGTGCGTGGCGGATCGAATCCTCCCTGGCGGTCAGGGTGGTGCCGAGCAGCGCGGTGGTGCCGTGCCGCGCGTGGCTGCGCGCTACCACGCTGCCGGCTGCGCCGCCTTCCATGATGTCGACGCCGGCGGCGCCGTGCACGTGCAGGTCAACAAAGCCGGGGAGGATGGTCAGGCCTGCGCCGGGGGGGCCTTCGGTGATGCTGGTGATGCGCTGATCGAAGGCGATGCTGCCGTTGATCCAGCCGTCGGGAGTGAGGATGCGACCTTGCAGCATCTTTACTCCGCGACGATCACTTCGATGCCGCGCTTCTCCAGCCCATCGCGGTATTCGGCGCTGATGCTGGCGTCGGTGACGACGGTGTGCACGCGGTCCAGTTGCACGATGCGGTGCAGCGAGACGCGGCCGAACTTGGAAGCGTCGGTCAGCACGATGACTTTCTTGGCGCGCTCCACCATCTTGTGGTTCAGGTTTGCTTCCGCTTCGTGGTGGGTGGTGATGCCGAACTGCAGGTCGAAGCCGTCGACGCCGAGGAACAGCTTGTCGAAGTTGTAGGCCGACAGGCAGGCTTCGGCCTGGGCGCCCTGCAGCGACAGCGATTGCTTGCGCAGGCGGCCGCCGGTCAGGATCAGGTCCACGCCCGGCGCGTCGGCCAGCTCCCACGCGATGTTCAGGCCGTTGGTCAGCACCGTCACGTCGCTGGCGTCGCGCAGCTGGCGCGCCAGCGAGATGGTGGTGGTGCCGGAGTCGATGATCACGTTGTCACCCGGCTGCACCATGCGTGCGGCCAGCAGGCCGATTTGCTCTTTCTGCGCCTGGTTCAGCGAATCCTTCTGGCGGATGGTGTGCTCGGTCGGCGGCGTGCGCGCCAGCAGGGCGCCGCCGTGGCTGCGCTGCACCAGGCCCTGGGATTCCAGCACACTGAGGTCGCTGCGGATGGTGACGGCGGAGACGCCTAGCTTGTCCACCAGGTCGGTGACCTGGACCGAACCATGTTGTACGATCGCCTGCAGGATGGTTTCGCGGCGTTGGCTGGTATTTCGCATGTCTTCTGTCGCTGGCTGTCAAAACGTCGAGCTTAACAGATGGCGGCAGCCCTGTGCCCGGCAGCGGCGTTGGCGCTGCAGGCGCGCGCATATTGCGCCAGCACGCGGCCGACCTTGTGTTCCAGCAGGGATTGCGGCGCGGCCGCCAGTTCTCCCTGCAGCACGGCGGGCACTTGCTCCGGCAGGTACTGGCTCAGCAAAGGCAGCGGGATGCTGCGGCCGGCCAGGTTGGCCAGGAGCTGGCTGACGGCGGCGGCCACTGCCGGTTCGCCCCAGTAATAGCGGCAGCGGTCGGACAGGCCGTAGCGGCGCATCAGGCGCTGTTCCTCGGCGCTGCCCAGGTAATGCTTTTGCCAGTGCTGCGGCTTGGCCAGCATGGCCTCGTCCAGCACGTCCATCAGGCGCGAGGCCTGCTCCCTGCCCAGCAGGGCTTCCTCGATCAGGCACAGCGCCAGGAAGCCTTCGCGCAGGGCGAAGGTGGCGGCCGGGCCGACCTTGAGGATGGCGTAGTGGTCGCGCACCATCTCGTGCAGGCCCGCTTCGCGCTGGTAGTCGGTGGAATGCGCCTCGAACACCAGGCCGGGCTGGCTGGCGGCGAAGGCGGACAATCCGGCCGCCGCAACCGCGTCGTAGTGCTGCACATTGGCCTGGTCGAAATCGACGCCCGGCTGCACCACCATGGCGATCACGCGCTGCCATGCAGCGTGCAGGCCGGCTTTGGCGAAGGCGCGGCGGTGCACCTCGAGCGTGCGCTGCGCCGCCTGCGGCGCGGTGACGGCAAGCGCCTGTTCCAGCGATGCCTCGCCGCCCGGCACAGGCACTTCAGTGCCGATCACATACACCGGCGGCGGCAGGCCGGCGCGGGCCGCCGACTGCTCGGCGATGACGGCCAGGCGGACCGCGCGGGCGGCCACGGTTTCGTCGCTCAGCACCGGCTCGTCGTCGGCGCAGCGCATGCTGCAATCGAGGTGGATCTTGTGGAAGCCGGCCGACACGTAGGCGTCGATCAGCACGTCGGCATGCGCCATGGCGCTGGCCGCGTCCTGCGACTGCCAGGCGTTGGGGCCGAGGTGGTCGCCGCCCAGTACCAGGCGGTCGGCCGGGAAGCCCTGCTCCTGCGCCAGGCGATGCACATAGTCGCGGAATTGCGCCGGCTGCATGCCGGTGTAGCCGCCGAACTGGTCCACCTGGTTGGAGGTGGCTTCCACCAGCAGCAGCGTGCCGTATTGCGCGGCCACCTGCATGGCGGCGCGCAGCACGGCGGGGTGGCTGCAGCAGACGCTGTACAGGCCGACGGCGTTGCCGGCGCGGTGCGCCTCGACGATTTGCAGGACTGGGGAAAGCTGGGCAGGCTGTTTCATCGTCGTCTTAGTTCGTTTGTTGGCGCGCCAGCAGGGCGGCGCCGCGTGCACCGCCGGCATCGCCGAAGCGCGGCGCCAGCACTGGCGGAGTTTGCACGCCGCGGAACAGGTGGCGGCGCATGGCGGCCGGCAGTTGCTGGTACAGGTGCGACAGCTTGGATAGTCCGCCGCCCAGCACGATGGCGTGCGGGTCGTAGGCCAGCACCAGGCCGGCCATGGCGTGGCCCAGCAGGTCGAGGTGGATCGCCAGCGCTTGCGCGGCCAGGGCGTCGCCGTTGTTGGCGCGGCCCACGATCGCCAGCGGCTGTGCGCCGTCGCCGCCGAGGTGGGCGTGCAGCTGCGACAGGCCGGGACCGGAGACGTAGCGCTCGAGGCAGCCCTGCTTGCCGCAGGGGCAGTCCAGCACCGGCAGCTTGTAGAGGGCCAGCAGCGGCGCGGGAATCGTCCAGTGGCCCCACTCGCCGGCAATGGCGTTGAAGCCGCGTTGCAGGCGGCCGTCGACGCAGTAGCCGCCGCCGGCGCCGGTGCCGATGATGGCGCCAAACATGGTGGGCAGGCCTGCTGCAGCGCCGCCTTGCGCTTCCGACAGGGCGAAGCATTGGCAGTCGTTGCCGATGACGACGGGACGCGCCAGCGCTTCCTGCAGCGCGGCGGCGACCAGGCGCCCGTTCAGGGCCGGCACGTTGGAGCTGAGCTGGCGGCCGGTGGCGCTGTCGATCACGCCGGGCAGGCCGATGCCGACCGCGGCAGCCGGAGCCTGCGGGCCAAGCGCTGCGTCGCCGCGCGCCGCCAGGCCGCCGATCGCGGCGACGAATTCATTGAAGTCGGTGCCCGGCGTCGCGACGCGCTCGCGGAACACTTCCCGCAGTTCGCCGCCGGCATCGATCCACGACACCAGTTCGATCTTGGTGCCGCCGATATCGATGCCGTGATAGCCGGTTTGCTCAGAACTGGTCATGGCGGTAGATGGTGACGCCTTGCACCACGCGGTTGACGGTGCCGTCGGCGAAGGGATTGTCGGGTGCCAGGCCCAGCGTGGCCGACTGGTGCAGGGCGTATTGCTGCGCCATCAGCAGCCACAGTGGCGCCAGCCAGGCGTCCGGCAAGGCGGGCGCTGCGACCGTGACGTCGGATTCGCTGCCGACGGTGATCACCGAACCTGCCACGCCTTCGCGGCGCAGCTCTTGCAGCAGGTCTTCCTCATACCGGCGCGCCAGCGCTTTGCCGCTGCGGAACAGCACAACCAATGATTGCTTGTTCAGCGCCGACTTCGGGCCGTGGCGGAAACCGAGCGCGGTGTTCGACATGGCCAGCACGCGGCCGCCCGTCAGTTCCAGTATTTTCAGCGCGGATTCCTTGGCAAGTGCTTCCAGCGGACCGCTGCCCAGGTAGACCACGCGCTGTACCGGCTGCGCGGCCAGCGTGGCCACCGGCGCTGCCCAGTCGCGCAATGCGGTGTCGCCGGCCTGCGCCAGCGCTGCCAGGTGCTCCTGCCATTCGCCCTTGCCCAGCACGCACAGGGCGGCCAGCAGCATGCAGGTGAAGCTGCTGGTCATGGCGAAACCACGGTCGCAGCTGGCGGCAGGCATCAGCAGGTTGAAGGCGCGCGCGTCGGTATCGCCCTTGCGTGCCAGCTGGCCTTGCGCATTGCAGGTGATGTTCAGGAAGCGTGCGTCGGCTACCAGCTCGCGCACCAGGTCGACCGCGGCCAGGCTTTCCGGGCTGCTGCCGCTGCGGGCGAAGGACACCAGCAGGGTTGGCGCGTCCGGGTCGAGGTAGAGCTCCGGGTGGGTCAGCAGGCTGGTGGTGGCCACGGCGCGCACCTGCGCTGGCCAGGCCGCGTTCAGTTCATCGGCAACGATCTCGCCGACATAAGAGGAGCTGCCGGCGCCAGTCAGGATCACGCGCTGCTGCGGATCGTGCAGGCAGCCGCCGACGAAAGCGGCAACGTCGGCCGCGCGGCTTTGCAGGCTGCTGCGCAGTTCGCGCCACAGAGCCGGCTGCTGCGTAATCTCTTCGGCGGTATCGAGGCCGCGGATATCGCGCCAGGATTGCGGGTCACGCTGGAGGAGGGTAGTCATCGAAAAAAGAAAAGTTATTCGTTGGCTGAAAGCATAAATAGTATATTTCGAAAAGTCAAATGCGAAAGACAAACGAAAGATCTGGCCGGATGAACAGTGTGCCGGAACGGTGGTGAAGCGTTCATAATTCAGCATGCTACGTTGCGTGATAGCTACTATTCGAAAGATATTGCGCTGATTTGCTGGTCAAACGAAAGTAAATTGCGTGAAAAATGGGTGCGATAGCGCAGTTTCCTTTCTTTTTGTTGACCTTTTTTGCTTTTATTCCTAAAGTAGGACCGTCAAAACGAAAAATATTGCACCTTAGGCAGGCTTATGAAGAGACTCACCCGCACTGCAATTGCCGCTGCCGCGATGGCGCTGGCCACTGGCGCCGCCCTGGCTGCCCCGCTCGGAAAACTGCGCAGCATTGCTGCCGCGCCGGCCGCTGCCGCGGAAGGCCTGTCCTGGGACCTCGCGACCGAATCCGGCGCCATCGTGCGCGTCAGCCTGCTGCAGGACGACGTGCTGCGCATCTGGGCTGGCCCCAAAGGCAAACTGACCGATGCCGGGGACAAGGCGGCCGCCATCGTGATCGGCAAGCCGGCCGCGCATATTGAGCATAGCGTAAGCGAACAGCCCGACCACATTTTGCTGCGCACTGCGAAACTGGCCTTGCGCATCGACCGCAACCCCTTGCGTTTCAGCCTGTTCCGCGCTGGTGAAACGCAGCCGCTGTGGCGCGAAGTACAGCCGCTGGAGCTGGGGGACAGGACCAGCGTGCAGACCCTGTCCAGCGACAAGGCGGAACGCTTCTTTGGCGGCGGCCAGCAGAATGGCCGCTTCGAGTTCAAGGGGCGCCAGCTTGCCGTATCCTATTCGGGCGGATGGGAAGAGGGCGACCGCCCAAGCCCGGCGCCATTTCTCATGAGTTCGCGCGGCTGGGGCATGCTGCGCAACACCTGGTCCGACGGCAGCTATGATTTGCGCCAGCAGGACGTCGTCGCCTTGCAGCACGCAGAACCGCGCTTCGATGCCTACTACTTCGTCGGCAAGGATGTGCGCGACGTGCTGGCGCGCTACACCGAGTGGACCGGCCGCGCGCGCATGCTGCCGCGCTGGGCGCTGGAATACGGCGATGCCGATTGCTACAACGACGGCGACAACGTGAAGAAGCCGGGCACTGTGCCGAAAGGCTGGAGCGATGGCCCAAGCGGCAAGACGCCGGACGTTGTCGATTCGGTGGCGCGGAGATACCGTGAGAACGATATGCCGGGCGGCTGGATCCTGCCCAACGACGGCTACGGCTGCGGCTACACCAGCCTGCCGGAAACCGTGCAGGGCCTGGCGAAATACGGCTTTCGCACCGGCCTGTGGACCGAGAACGGCGTCGACAAGATCAAGTGGGAAGTAGGCGCCGCCGGCAGCCGGGTGCAGAAGCTGGACGTGGCCTGGACCGGCAAGGGCTACCAGTTCTCGCTGGATGCCAACAAGTCGGCCTACGACGGCATCCTGGACAATTCCGACAGCCGCCCTTTCATCTGGACCGTGATGGGATGGGCCGGTACGCAGCGCTATGCGGTGGCATGGACTGGCGACCAGAGTGCAAGCTGGGACTACATTCGCTGGCACGTGCCGACGCTGGTGGGCTCCGGCCTGTCCGGCCAGGCGTATGCGACCGGCGACGTGGATGCGATCTTTGGCGGCAGCCCCGAAACCTATTCCCGCGACCTGCAGTGGAAGGCATTCACGCCGGTGCTGATGGGGATGTCGGGCTGGTCTGCCAATGCGCGCAAGCATCCATGGTGGTTCGACGAGCCTTACCGCAGCATCAACCGCCGCTACCTGAAACTCAAGCTGCGCCTGACGCCTTACATGTACACGCTGGCGCACGAAGCGGAACAGACCGGCGCGCCGCTGGTGCGCGGCTTGATGTGGGACTACCCATCCGACCCTGCCGCCTTCACCGAAGCGTACAAGTACCAGTTCCTGCTGGGCCGCGAGGTGCTGGTAGCGCCCGTGTATCGCAGCCAGGCGGTGTCGCAAGGCTGGCGCAAGGCGATCCATCTGCCGCAGGGAACATGGTTCGAGTACTGGGACGGCCGCCAGGCAACGGCCGGCGCCGCGGGGCGCGACATCGACTTGCAGGTCACCCTCGACAAGCTGCCGCTCTTCGTTCGCGCCGGCGCCATCCTGCCGATGTATCCGGAAGTCCTGTACGACGGCGAAAAACCGAAGGACGTGCTGACGCTGGACCTGTATCCGCACGGCGAATCGTCGTTCACGCTGTACGAGGACGACGGCAACACGCGCCAGTACCAGAAGGGTGCATTCAGCCGGCAGGTCCTGCGCATGCGTGAATCCGGCGGCGCCGTGAGTGTCGACATCGCCCCGGTGGAAGGCAGCTACGCAGGCCAGGAGGCACGCCGAAGCTACGTCCTGCGCATGCTGACGCGACAGCGCCCGGCGGCGGTCGCCTCTGCAAGCCGCACCCTGCCCGCATGCGCGGACCGCGCTGCCTATGACGCTGCCGCGGAAGGCTGGTATTACGACCCGCAGGAGCGCACCGGCACGCTGCACGTAAAGACCGCGAAGCAGGACATCCGCCAGCCGCTGCAAATCAGCGTCCAGGGCGCGCAAGCACTGGCCGCACAGGACGGAAGCTTCCCGCAAGCTCCTGAACTGGGCCGCGCCTTGCCGCCGGACGCCTTGCTGGTGGTGAACCGCCCCGCAGAGGAGCCAGGACACGCGCTTGAAAACGCCTTCGACGACCAAGACGCCACCTGGTTCCGCACCACCCGCAACCAGTCGATCCGCACCGGCGCCCACGAATGGACCATCGGTTTCACCGAGCGCCGCCTGGTTGACGGCATCGAGATCGCGCCGCGCAACGACGAGCACTGGAAGCACGGCCAGGTGCGGGACTATGAAATCTACATCGCCGACACGAACGGTGAATGGGGCAAACCGAACTTCATCGGCCGCCTGAAGCTGCAGAAGGAGACGCAGACCATCAACTTCCCGGCCACAGCTGGCCGCCTGCTGCGCTTCCGCGTGCTCAGCACGCAGAACCCGGAAGGGGAAGGCGCGGCTTCCACCGACCCGATGGTGACGGCCGCCGTCCAGGCGCCGGCCAAGGCAATCAACGCCATGCAGCCGGCCGAAGTGGGGCCGATCGCGTTGTCCAGCTTCCGCATCCTCGAACATCGTGCGAAGGAAGGCACGGAGCAGCAAAGCTTCCTGTCGGACCTGCCATTGCCGAAAGGCGTCGGACGCGATCGTCCTGCCGGCAAGGGAAAGGACATGCGCATGAACGGCCTGTGGTTCCGCAAGGGACTGGGCGTCGGCCCCGCCAGCCGCATCGACCTGCAGCTGGAAGGCAGCTGGAACCTCCTGCGCGCCGACCTGGGCGTGGACGACAGCTGCCGTAGCGCAGGCGGCCTGCAATTCCAGGTCTGGAGCAGCGAGCGCCTGCTGTACGACAGCGGCCTGGTGACGGCGCCTGCCGTCGTCAAGCCGGAAATCGATGTACGCGGGTTGCGGCAACTCAGCCTGCGGACCCTGGGTGCGCGCGGCGCCCAGCCAGCCCAGGTTTGCGGCAACTGGGCCAATGCCGTACTGCTGGGCACAGAAGGCGCCACCGCCAAGACGCGCTGACCGCACATTTTTCGTCACCAAGAACGAACCCCTCTTCGGACCGGGGAGGGCGTTTTGCAAACTAAAAAAAGGAGATGCAAGTGGAACTGAAGAAATTGATCGCTGCGCTGGCAGCCATTGGATGTGCTGGCGGGGCCTTGGCAGACGGGGCGGATGACAAGAAGGACGAGAAAGGCGAGAAGATCCACCGCGTCGAAGTGACCGGCTCGAGCCTGAAGCGCATCAATGCCGAAACCGCATCGCCGGTGCAGGTCATCGACGCCAAGCAGATCGAAAACATGGGCGCCCGCACCCTGATGCAGGTGCTGGACAACCTGCCAGCCGCGCGCCCGGCCCAGCAAGACTTCCGTTCCATGTTCACCGGCTCCGACGGCGCCTCGCAAGCGAACCTGCGTGGCCTCGGCGCGCAAGGAACCCTGGTGCTGCTGAACGGCCGCCGCCTGTCCTTCTACGGCGCACCGGCCGGCTTCCAGACCATGTTCGTCAATATCGACTCGATTCCCGCTGCGGCGATCGAGCGCATGGAAATCCTGACTGATGGTGCGTCTGCGGTGTACGGCTCGGACGCGGTGGCCGGCGTGATCAACGTCATCACCAAGAAGAACTACCAGGGACTGGAAGCGAAGGTCAGCACCGACCATTCGCAGGAGGTGTCGGCCTACGGCGAGCACCAGGCCAGCCTGGTGTACGGGAAGGGCGACTTCGGCAGCGACGGCTACAACTTCATGGCGTCCCTGAACGTGTACAAGCGCGACCGCATCGCGCTGGCCGATACCTACGACAAGCGCCCGGACTACTACTACGTCAACAACCCGAACTTCATTTCGAACTTCCGCGTCGGCGTCGGCAGTGAACCGGGCCAGCCTAACCCGGGCACCTTCTTCGTATTCGATCCGGCCAGGAACAATGCCCGCACCCAGCGTGCGGTGACCGGCTGTTCCACCATGATCACCGAAGCATCCGGTACACGCTGCGTGTGGAACAACCTGCCGTACTCCATCGATACCGGCCCGACTTCCGACCGCGCAACCGGCTTCCTGTCCGGCCGCAAGAAGCTTGGCGAAGACCTGGAATTCTTTGCCGAAGCAGCCTTTACCCACATCAAGCTGCGCGGCGAGAACGGCCCGCGCAGCTTCAACAGCGGCACCACCAACAACTGGTTCTCCCGCAATACCGGCACCACCTTGAACACCTTCAGCTACCCTTACCTTGGCCCCAACAACGTCTACCTGAAAGGCAAGCTCGATGCCGACATGGCCGCCAAGATGGGCGGCGCGGCGGGCCTGAACTACGTCCTGCAGGATGCGGCTGGCCACTTCGGCCAGAAGAACCTGGACGACAACTACCGCGTGCTGGCCGGCCTGAAGGGGCACCTGGCCGGCAGCTGGGACTTCGAAACCGCACTGGGTGTCGCAGGCAGCCATTCCACCCTGTACCAGACCATCAACGTGAATACCAAAGGCTTCGAGAAAGCCTTCGGTCCCTTCACCAAGGACCCGGTCACCGGCCGCACCTATATCGCTGACAACCCGGCCTACAAGTTCGGCGAAATCAGCGAAGCCAATGCGGCCCTGATCCGCGAAGCGTATCCGACCTTCGACATCCAGTCCTGGACGAAGCTGATTACCTTCGACGCCAAGGTGGAAGGCACGCTGTTCAAGCTGGGCGAACGCGAAGTGCGCGCTGCCTTCGGCACCAACCTGATGCGCGAAAGCTTCGATACTCCCGGCAATCCGGATGCCGCCAATGGCCTGATCACGCAGCAGGGCGGTTCCTGGTTCGACGGCAAGCGCACCGTCAGCGCGCTGTTCGGCGAAGTGGTGGTTCCGGTCACCGACACGCTGGAAGTCAACGCCGCGGCGCGCCTGGACAAATACCCGCACTTCTCCGCCAACCTTGCGCCGAAGGTCGGCGTGCAATGGCGCGCGCGTCCTGAAATCATGGTGCGCGGCACCTACTCGGAAGGCTTCCGTGCCCCCAACCTGGCAGAATCGGGCAGCGGCGGCGTGTTCGCGCAGGTGGGCGGCATCCGCGACACCGTGCGCTGCGACGAAACCAACGCCATCGCCAAGCTGCTGCAGATGTCTGTCACCGCGACCGACCGCGACCTGGGCAAGACCCTGCTCAATTCCAACTGCTCGACCACCGTGGGCGGCCTGACCCCGCCGAACCCGAACCTGACGCCGGAGAAAGCCAAGATCTCGACCCTTGGCCTGGTGCTCCAGCCGGCCAAGGACGTCAGCATTTCGCTGGACTACTGGTTCGTCTACCGCCGCAACGAAATCGTGCGCCAGGACTTCAACCAGCTGTTCACCGCGCTGGTCGACCAGTACGGCCCAAGCCTGGCCGGCACCGACAAGGCAATCCGCAACGAGCTTTCCGATGCCGACCGCGCCAATATGGCAGCCGTGGCCGCCATGTGCGCCAATCCCGCCAATGCCGCTGCCTGCACCGGCCCGCTGCCGAAGTACTCGGTGGGCAACCTGGGTGGCCTGATCAATTCCTACTCGAACCGCGGCCGCACCCTGCTGGACGGCTTAGACATCGATGCGCGTGCCCGCTTCTCGCTGGGCGAATACGGCAAGCTGGGTACCGGCGCCGCATTCACCATCCGCAAGCGCGAAACCTACAACTACGAAGACGGCAGCGGCTTCTCCGGCAACTACGTCGGTTACTACGATTCGCCGCGCCTGCGCGCCACCTTCAACGCCGACTGGACCTACCAGAACCTGGTCACCAGCCTGTTCGTGAACTACACCGGCAAGGCCAAATGGGCATTTGGCGCATACGACACCGACAACGCACCGGAGAATTGCACCGCCGGCGGCGTCGCATTGCCGGATGACCTGTGCGGCGGCCAGCCTTCGTACTACACCGTCAACCTTGGCTTCAACTGGAAGCCGGTCAAGAACCTGGACCTGGGCCTGAACATCAAGAACGTCACCAACAAGAGGCCGTACTACGACCCGAACGGATGGGAAGGATACAACCACCAGCAAAACCTGTTCGGCCGCGTCTTCTCGCTCTCGGCCAACTACAAGTTCTGGTAACCTGCGACCCAACCAAAGAGGTAACGACTAGATGGACAAGCAATTCAATCGACGACACTTCCTCACCGCTGGCGCCGCGCTGGCGGGCAGCCTGCTGCTGCCTTCCGCCTTTGCGGCGGGCAGCCGCGAAAAGCTCCGGCTCGGCATGATCGGCACCGGCATGCGCGGCCAGGTGCTGCTGCGCGAACTGATACGCCGCGACGACGTGGAAGTCGCTGCGCTGTGCGATATCGAGCCGATCATGCTGGGCAAGGCCATGGCGAAGTTCGAGAAGGCCGGCAAGGCCAAGCCGCGCACCTTCGGCGAGGATGGCGACAAGCACGCCTACCGCCGCATGCTGGACGCGAAACAGCTCGATGGCGTCATCATTGCCACGCCTTGGGAATGGCATGCGCAAATGGCGATCGACGCCATGCAAGCCAGAGTGCCTGTCGGCTGCGAGGTAGTAGCAGGCGTGACGCTGAAGGATCACTGGGACGTGCTGGACACCCAGCTCAAGACCGGCACGCCGTATATGCTGCTGGAAAACGTGTGCTACCGCCGCGACGTGATGGCGGTGCTGCAGATGGTGCGCTCCGGCCTGTTCGGCGAACTGGTGCACCTGCAGGGCGGCTACCAGCACGACCTGCGCGCCGTGAAGTTCAACAACGGCGACCCGGCCAAGCCATACGGCAGCGGCATCGAGTTCGGCGCCAAGGGCTGGTCGGAAGCGAAGTGGCGCACCGAGCACTCCGTGCAGCGCAATGGCGAGCTGTATCCAAGCCATGGCATCGGGCCGTGCGCGATGTACACCAATATCAACCGCGGCAACCGCTTCACCCGCATCAACACCTTCGCCACCAAGGCGCGCGGCCTGCACGACTACATCGTCAAGCAGGGCGGCGCCGATCATCCGAGCGGCAAGGTGAAGTTCAGCCTGGGCGACGTGGTGACCACCACGCTGTCCTGCGAGAACGGCGAGACCATCATCCTGCAGCACGACACTTCGCTGCCGCGTCCTTACTCGCTGGGCTTCCGCGTGCAGGGCACCAATGGCTTGTGGATGGACGTGAACCATTCCATCCACATCGAAGGCAAGAGCAAGCCGCACCAGTGGGACGACTTCCAGGCCTACCAGGACCAGTACGACCACCCGTTGTGGCGCAAATACGCAGGCGACGCAGCGGGCGCGGGGCACGGCGGCATGGACTACTTCGTGATCCACGCTTTCGTGGCAGCGCTGAAGGCGCGTGCGCCGATGCCGATCGATATCTACGACGCGGTGACGTGGAGCGCCATCACGCCACTGTCCGAGCAATCGATTGCGCAGAACTTCCAGACGCTGGACTTCCCTGACTTCACACGAGGCCAGTGGAGCAAGCGCAAGCCGATCTTCGCTTTCGACGATCGCTACTGACATCGCTGAGGTAATATTGCCGTTCTCTTAACCATTTTAGAAAGCGTAAGAGGATGACAAGGAAAGTACTCACCGCTGTGGCATTGAGCCTGCTGGCGGCAAGCGCCTGGGCGCAGGAAGAGGCCCCGGCGCCAGAAGGCGATACGATTGTGATCACGGGCCAGCGCCCCGGCCCGGGCCTGTGGAAGGTCAGTAAAGGCGAACACGTGATGTACGTTTTCGGCGATTATGCACCGCTGCCGATCAAGATGGACTGGCGCTCCCACGAAGTGGAAGCCATCATCGCCAAGTCCCAGGAATACCTGCCCAAGCCGTCGTTTGGCATTTCCGTCGGCTGGTGGGGCGGCATCAAGATGCTGCCATTTGCCATCGGAATCAAGAATAACCCGGACGGCGGCAAGCTGATCGACGTGCTGCCAGCCGATACTTACGACCGCTGGCAAGCGCTCAAGACAAAATACATCGGCAAGAACGACAGCATCGAGCGGGAACGCCCGATGTTCGTTGCCGACACGCTGTACCAGCAAGGGCTGGAAAAGAACGGCCTGACCATGCGCACCGACGTCTATTCGAAGCTCGACAAGCTGGTGAAGCAGTACAAGGTGAAGGTCACGTCCAGTAACGTCCAGACCGAACTCGAAAGCCCGACCGAGGCCCTGCGCGCATTCAAGAATTCACCGGGAACGGACGTGCTTTGCTTTGCCAGGACCGTGGAGCGCCTCGAGTCCGATCTCGATGCGATGCGCGCGCGCGCCAATGCATGGGCGGTCGGCGACATGTCGAAGATCTCTTCCCTGAGCTTTGCCGACCGCGAAGCCGCATGCACCGACGCAGTGCTGAACAACGACGCGTTCAAGTCGAACGAGAAGCTGAAGCAGGTGAAGGAAACGATGCAGAAGAACTGGCTGGCCAACGCCGAGCGCGCACTGGCGGCCAATGATTCGACCTTCGCCGTGCTGCCGCTGGTGCGCCTGCTCGATCCGAAAGGCCCCTTGGCCGAGCTGCAGGCCAAGGGCTACAAGGTGGAGGCGCCCGAGTAAGCGCCCCCGCATCACGCAGGCCTGGCGCGCATTGCGCCGGCGCCGGCTTGCTGCGGCAGCTTGAACACTTCCAGCGCCTTGGCGACGGCCTGCGCCTGCAGGTCCAGCACGCCGGTGGCGGCGGAAGCTTCCTCCACCATCTGGCTGTTCTGGCGCGTCACTTCGTCAAGCTGCACGATGGCGTCTTTCACCTGGTTGACGCCGTCGCTCTGTTCGCGCGTCGCGCCGCGGATATCGCCCATGATGGAGGCCACGCGGCCGATCGCGGAAATCACCGCATCCATGTCCTTGCCGGCCGCGGTGGCCACGTTGGCGCCGCCTTCGATCTTGCCGGCAGAGGCATCGATCAGGACTTTGATGTCCTTGGCCGCCGCCGCGCTGCGCTGCGCCAGGTTGCGCACTTCGCTTGCTACCACCGCGAAACCGCGGCCGCTTTCGCCGGCGCGCGCCGCTTCCACCGCTGCATTGAGGGCCAGGATATTGGTCTGGAAAGCGATGCCGTCGATCAGGCCGATGATGTCGACGATCTTGTGCGAGGACTGGCGGATCTCGTCCATTGCCGTCACCACCTGCGCCACGGCGACGCCGGTGCGTTCGGCCAGCGCAGTCGCTTCGGTCGCCACGCCATTGGCGGTATTCACGTTGTCGGCTGTCTGGCTCACGGTGCCGGTAATCAGCCCAATATGCGCCGTGGTCTGTTCCAGGTTGGCCGCCTGCGCTTCGGTGCGCGCTGCCAGGTCGACGTTGGCGCTGCGCACCTGCGTCGTGGTGCTGCGGGTCAGTGCGAAATTGCCGCGGATGTCGCCCAGTATCGACGCCAGGTTCAGGTTCAGCTGGCGCACGAAGGCCTGCAGTTGGCCCAGTTCATCGTGGCGGTCGACCGCCATGCGCGTGGTCAGGTCGCCGCCGGCCAGGATGCGGGTGGCGTTGATGCAGGCCTGGACCGGCGCCACGATGGCGCGGTGCAGGTTGTACCAGCCGTACAGCGCCAGCGCCGCCAGCAGCAACGCCTGCACGTGCAGCGCGGAGTCGGAGTAGGGCAGCACGGCATGCAGCGCCATCGCCAGCGCCAGCAGCGCCATGCTGCCGAAGCACAGCGCCATGCGCTGCGACAGGGAGATGTCGCGCAGCGCATTGGCGATCTTCCTGCGGCCGCGCGGTGCAGCGGCGCCGCGCGCGATGCGCACGCCATCCGGATTCGGGCTCTTGACGGTGCGGTACAAAGCCTCGGCATCCTTGACCTGCTGCGGCTTCGGCTTGGTGCAGACCGACATGAAGCCGGTCGTGCGGTTCTTCTCGATCACGGGGGTAACGTTGGCGATGCACCAGAAGTAGCCGCCATTCCTGCAGCGGTATTTGACCAGGCCGCGCCATGGTTCGCCCGACATGGTGGTGCGCAGCATATCCTCGTCGATTTGCGCCGGCATGTCCGGGTGATAGAAGGCCTTTTGCGGGCGTCCGATCAGGTCCTCGCCGGCGTAGTCGCCGACAGCGATGAACGTCGAATTGGTGTAGGTCAGGCGGCCCTGCAGGTCGGTGGTGATGACGATGGGCTTGCCGTCTTCAAGCAGGGTTTCGTGTTCGGCTGCGGTGAGTGTGCTGCGCATTTTTGACACTTTGTTTCAGTTGGGAAAGATCGCAGAGCATACTAGCAGATCGACGAATGGCCGCGCCGAAAGCGTGGCCATTTCGTGGTTTTTCCGCCAAAATAGTTGTCGCGCAGTTAAGCTGGCAATTCCATCGCAAAGCCGACGCCAAAGCGGTTCCAGGCGTTGATGGCGCCGATGACGAAGGTCAGTTCCGACAGCTCCTGTTCGCTGAACTGGGCAGCGACCTCGCTGTACACCTCGTCCGGCGCGCCGTTTTTGGAGAGTTCGGTCAGCGTTTCGGTCCACAGCAGCGCGGCGCGTTCGCGCTCGTCGAAGAACGGCGTTTCGCGCCAGGCCGGCAGCGCCAGCAGGCGGCGCACGTCTTCGCCGTGCTTGAGCGCGTCCTTGCTGTGCATGTCGATGCAATAAGCGCAGCCATTGATCTGCGAGGCGCGGATCTTGACCAGCTCGCGCAGCGAGAGCGGCAGCAGCGATTCGGCGATGGCGCGCTCGAGGCCCATCATGGCCTTCATGGCGGTCGGGGCGGCGGCGGTGTAGTTGATGCGTTTCATGGTGAATTCCTCCAAGTGGTTGCGATGAATCCACTTTAGTCCGGACGAGATTGCGGATAAACTGGTCTTTATCGTTTTGAATATACGGAAAGTCGAACAATCATGGCTTTTGACCGTCTTGAGGCCATGCGCGCCTTCTGCCGCATCGTCGAGGTAGGGAGTTTCGTCGGCGCGGCCGAAGCACTGGGCGTGCCGAAGACCACCATCTCCGGCCAGATCCAGGGCCTGGAGGCGCACCTGGGCATGAAGCTGCTGCACCGGACCACCCGCCGCGTGTCGCCCACCACCGACGGCGCGGCCTATTACGAAGGCGCCCGCGCGCTGCTCGACGACCTGGATGAACTGGAGTCCTCGCGCAACGATGCGCGCGGCCGGGTGCGGGTTGAGATGCCGTCGCCGGTCGGCACTGGCCTGATCATTCCCGCCTTGCCGGACTTCGCGGCGCGCTATCCGGATGTGCGGCTCGATATCGGCTGCGGCGAGCGCGTGGTGGACCTGGTGCAGGAGGGAATCGATTGCGCCTTGCGCGGCGGGCCGGTGGCGGACCAGGACCTGGTGGCAAGGCCGGTGGGGAATATGCGCTTCTGCCTGTGCGCTGCGCCGTCCTACCTGGCGTCGGCCCCGAGGCTGGCGGCAGTGGAGGACCTGCCAGCGCACCGCTACCTTGGCTTCGTGTTTGCAGCGACAGGCCGCCAGCACGTCCAGTCGCTGCAGCGCGGCGACCAGCGCTACGTGATCGAGCAGCTGCCTGCCATGCGCTTCAATAGCGCCGCTGCATACGTCGCGGCGGGCGTGGCGGGTCTCGGCATCCTCAATATCCCGCGTGCGGAAGCGGCGCTGCATTTGCGCAGCGGCGCGCTGATGGAAGTGCTGGCGGACTGGCACCTGGGCAGCATGCCGATCAGTCTTGTCTACCCGTATGCACGCAGGCTGTCATCGCGCGTGCGCGCCTTTACCGACTGGGCCACCGCCTTGATGGCGAGCGACCCTTTGTGGCGCTAAGGCTTGGCGACCCTGGCGCCAACCAGCTTCGCGACGCCGGCCAGCGTGGTCTGCGCAGCGTTCAGGCCAAGCAGGAAGTCCTTGTCCGAATAGTTCGAATACAGGTCGGTCGCTTGGTGCCAGTGCGGGTTCCAGCCGGCGCCGATCTGCTGCCCGCGCTCGTTCTCGCGCAGCGAGATAGAGGGCACCAGGTCCATGAAGGGCGTGGAGTCGGTGTTGGTCATGTGGAAGCCGACCGCAGCCGGATAGTTGGTCGCGTACTTGTCGTTCGCCGCGCGGAAGTCCCATGCCAGCCTGGCCGAAGCTTCGGCCTGTTTCGAGTTGGACTGGAACTCGATATTCACGTCCGCCTCCGCGCGCTGCTCTTTCGGCAGCACGTAGATCGGATGGCCTTTCGCGTCCAGCACCGGCCTGCCGGCGTCATCGAGCTTGGGGACCGGCATGCCGTGGTCGAACAGCATCATGTCGTGCTGGATCATGCCCAGCCAGCGCGGTTCAGGGTATTTGCCCGAGCCTTTCGGCGACTCGATGCCTTGCAGGTTCTTGCGCTGCTCGACGTAGGCGGCTGCGCCGTTCAAGCCGGTTTCCTCGTTGTTCCACAGGGCGAAGCGGATCGAGCGCTCGGTTTCCACGCCCGGCGCATTGAAGATGCGCGCCAGCTCCATCACCAGCGCTGTGCCGGAACCATCGTCGTTGGCAGCCTCGCCAAAGCCGATGCCGTCCATGTGCGCGCTGACGATCATCATTTCGTCGGGGCGGGTCTTGCCGATCTTGGTGCAGTAGACGTTCTCGCGCAGCGAGGTGCCTTGCGGCGTCTGTTCGGCGTTGAGTGCGCGCAGCCGTTCATCGGGCTGCTTCATCGGATCGGTGTTCACGCCGGTGGGCGCGCGGTTGCCGAACAGCGTGCTGCCGCCCTGGCCGGGAGGTCCGCCCGCGCCGCCACCCGCCGCCACCGCCGGCTTGCCGCGCGCGGCCGGTTCGGTGAACTGGTACTGCAGGCGCTCCACGTTGGAGCAGCCATACGCTTTCAACTGCACCTCGATCCAGTCCAGCGCCTGTCGGTTGCGTTCCGTGCCCTGGCGCCGGTCGCCGAACCTGGTCAGGCTTTTGATGGTGGCCTTGTACTTTTCGAGTTCGAGCTGGTTCACCAGCGTGGAGATCGGATCGGCTGCGGCGGCCGTTTGTGCATGGGCGGCATTTGCCGCGAAGGCCAGTGCGATGCTGAGGGCGACGGTTGCTTTCATTGGGAGCTATCCGGTGATGTGGTCCAGGCATTTTGCACCGTCCGCGCCGGCCGCTGCGTGAATTTTCAATGGGATATACAACGTTACATTCGGACACAGAGCCCTTCTTCCGGGCAGGAGTCTCATGGCGCGAAGCCATAACCGTGATACCGAAAGGGGTATTGCGGATGCAAAAGATACGATTGGTGGTCGCGCGAACCAATGACTACGATGGTCTGGCAGTTAAAAAAACTCCAAGGAGACCATCTATGAAGAGAATTCTGTCATGTTTCGCCATGCTGATCGGCATGGTGCTTTCCGCGCACGCAGCCACGCCGATCACGATCAATACCAGCGTGCAGTACAAGATCAAGAACGTCAACAGCGGCCTGGTATTGGGCATTGACGGCGCCAGCCAGGCCGCCGGCTCCAAGGCGATCCAGTGGTCCGACAACGGCACCGCCGACCACCTGTGGCACTTCATGCCGATGGGGAATGGGCGCTACAACATCGAGAACATGTTGACGCACCAGGTGCTGGGCGTCACCAACGCTTCGACCGCCGACGGCGCGCAGGTCGTCCAGTGGGCCGACAACGGCACTTCGGACCACTTGTGGGTGGTCACGCAAGCGGCCAGCGGCAACTTCCTGATCCAGAACGTCAACAGCGGCAAGTACCTGGAGGTGTATATGGCGAGTACCGCCAACACCGCCACCATCGACCAGTGGGGCCTGACCGGCTGCACCTGCCAGGAATGGCAGCTGGTGAACACCGGGGCCAGCCCGTACCCTGCGCCGCGCGCCGTCACCGGCAACGGCATCTTCGTGCACGACCCCTACATGCTGCGCGACGGCAGCGGAAAGTACTGGCTGTATGGTTCGCACCAGACGCTGGCCACATCGACCGACGGCGTGAACTTCACCAATTACACCAGCTGCACGACGGCCCAGATGGGCGGCTATGCGCCGAACTGCCCTGCCATCGGGCCGGACTTCAGTTCCTGGAGCGGCCTGCAGACGCCGACGGGATGGAACAATGGCGCCAATACCGACGTCTGGGCGCCTAGCCTGATGGTGGCGAACGGCACCTATTACCAGTACTACTCGATCCCCTACCTGCCAAGTACCGGCGCGGAAGCGGTGATCGGCGTCGCCACCAGCTCGTCGCCGCAGGGGCCATGGACCGACAAGGGTTTCGTCACCAAGTCCTGGAACAGCACTACCACCTCGCCGCCGCCAGGCTTCTGGGCGACCACCGACAATGCGATCGATCCGGCGCCGTTCCGCGACGCCAGCGGCAACTGGTGGATGGCCTGGGGCTCCTGGACCGACGGCACGCACCTGGTGCAGCTCGACCCGGCCAACGGCTTGATCAAGGCCAACGCCCCGGTGTACACAGTGGCCAGGCGCGGCAACCCGTCGGCCGGCGAAGAAGGCCCGTTCATCTACTACTACAACGGCTATTACTATTACTTCGCGCCGATCAACGAATGCTGCAAAGGCTCGACCAGCACCTACCGCACCATCGTCGGCCGCTCCACCAGCGTGACCGGGCCCTATGTGGACCGCGGCGGCGTGGCGCTGACCGCAGGCGGCGGCACCATCCTGCTCAGCACCCACGGCAATATCATCGGCCCGGGCGGCGGCAGCGTGTTCACCGATCCTGGCAACAATAACAAGCCCACCTACGTTTACCATTACTACGACGGCAACAATGGCGGGCGGGCGACGCTGGGCATCAATACGCTTGGCTTTACCGCCGACGGCTGGCCGTTCATCCAGTAGGGCCACCGTTACAGTCTTGCCAACCGCAGCCAAAGCCACATAGAATGCGGGGCACGCGGGTGTAGTTCAATGGTAGAACGGCAGCTTCCCAAGCTTCATACGAGGGTTCGATTCCCTTCACCCGCTCCAGAATACGCAATGGCGCCCTCGAGGCGCCATTTTTATTGCCGTAATAGCAACATTCATCTGCATAAATGTGTATTAGAAAAAAAATATTGCAGAAAACGCTAAATTCTTGCCGGAAACGCTGGATATATTGTTTGAAGGGCATGTTGAGGAGGACTCCATGCCCGCTTTTACCAACAAACAATTTATTCGGACGAGAAATTCATGGTAGCGATTGTCAGCGGTGGTGCACTGGGCCTGCAAAGCGGTTCCCGTTTCGTGTTGGGTGGAGACCGGGGAACGGTCGGTAATGCGGCCTTGGGGCGTAATGGCGACCAGGCCTATCTGAACGCCGCCAACGGCAACCTGGTCATCCAGTCGCGCGACGAGTTCCTGGCCGCCAATGGCATCGACACCGCGCTCCTGCGCACATATAACAGCCAGGGCATCTATACCGACCGCCTGGGCGTCTTCGGCGACGGCGATAACGGCGACAACTTCCGCCTGGGCGTCTACAAGCGCGTCGCCTTCGTCAGCGGCAAGGTGAACACGGCCGGCAGTATCGCCAGCCGCACCGAGGAAGACGGCAGCACCGCCACCTATACCTATGACGCGGCGCGCGGCTGCTATGTCACCACCGACGGCGCCGGCGCCCACGACACGCTGACCTATACCCCGGCCAACGGCAGCGTGCCGTCGAGCTGGACCTGGCGCGACGGCGATAGCCAGGCCAGCGAGACCTACAACACCTCGGGGCTGATCACCTCGGCCACCGACGTGGACGGCAACACCACCACCTTCACCTATGCCGGCCGCCTGATGCAGAGCGTGACCATGGCTTCGGGCGATGTGCTCTACCTCGATTACAGCGACAACAACCTGGTCGGCCTGCGCACCGTCAGCGGCGGCGTCACCCGCAGCCGTACCCGTTACACCTATGACAGCAGCAAGCGCCTGACCAGCGTGGAGGTGGACCTGTCGCCGGACGATAACAGCAAGACCGACGGCAACACCTACACCACCCGTTACACCTACGACGGCACCAGCCGCCGCATTGCCACCCTGACCCAGAGCGACGGCACGGTGCAATCGTTCACCTACGTGCAGGTGGGCACGGACTTCCGCGTCGCCAGCATGACCGACGGCCTGGGCCGCGTCACCCGCCTGAGCTACGACGTTGCCAACGGCCGCACCGACATGACCGATCCGCTGGGCTTTGTCACCAGCTTCTTCTACGACGCCAAGAACCAGCTGACCCAGGTGCTCAGCCCTGCGGTCAACGGCATTCGCGTGCGCACCAGCTACGCCTATGACGCCAGCGGCAACGTCACCAGCGTCACCGACGGCAACGGCAATGCCGTGACCATGACCTACGATGGCAACGGCAACCAGCTCACCCAGCAGGATGCGCTGGGCAACGTGGTGGCACGCAGCTACAACAGCGCCAACCACGTGGTGAGCGAGTCGGTGCGCATGGGCAATGGCGGCGCCCTGGTCACCCGCTACGTCTACGACAGCAAGAACCACCTGCGCTTCCGCATCAACCCGGCCGGCGACGTGGTGGAATACCGCTACGACGCCAAGGGCCAGCGCGTGGCGCAGATCGCCTACAACGGCGGCACCTACAACACCTCCGCCCTGGCGGAAGGGGCGGCGCCAGGCGAAGCCCAGATGACTGCCTGGGCTGCGGCGCAGGACAAGACCCTCAGTGCGCGCAGCGATTTCGCCTACGACTTCCGCGGCCTGGTGAGCGCCAGCACCACCTATGCCGAAGTGGATGGCGCCGGCAACGGCGTGGCCGATGGCGCCAACACCATCAACTATGTATACGATGCCTCCGGCCTGCTGCTCAAGACCATCAATGCCGGCGCCACCACCAGCTACGCCTACGATGGCCTGAACCGCCTGCTGGCCAGCACCGACGCGCTGGGCCAGCAATCGCTGGTGCAGTACGACGACGCGCACAACCGCACCGTGTCGACCCTGGCCAACGGCCTGGCCACCACCTCCACCTACGACGCCGCCGGTGAACTGGTGAGCGTGATCCAGAGCGACAGCGCCAACGGCGCCGAGCTGGGCACCGTGCGCAACTTCTACGATGCCGACGGCCGCCTGTTCTGCACCCAGGACGCGACCGGCGTGCGCACCACGTTCCTGTACGACGAGATGGGCCGCCGCAACGGCATGATCGACGGCTTCGGCGCCTTGACCGAAAGCGTGTACGACGGCGCCGGCAACCTGGTGCGCACCATCCGCTACGCCAACCTGGTGGACAGCAGCAAGCTGGTGGATGCCGCCGGCGCGCCGCAAGCCGCGACCCTGGCGGCGCTGCGTCCGCTGGCCAGCGCCGCCGACCGCCGCGTCGACCAGGTCTACGACAAGGACAACCGCCTGGTCTACACGGTGGATGAAGCGGGCTTCGTCACCCAGCAGTTCTTCGACGCCGCCAACCGCGTCACCGACCTGGTGCGCTACAACAACGCCATCAGCCGCGCCGCGCTGCCGGCCAATCCGCAGCTGGCCGATATCCAGGTGGTGTCGTCCACCGAGGACCGCCACAGCCGCAACTTCTTCGATGCCGACAGCCGCCTGGTGGGCCAGCTCGATGCCCAGGGCATCCTGACCGAGCAGAAATACGACGCCATCGGCCAGCTGGTGGAGACCGTGCGCTATGCCACCCTGACCGATGCCGCCCTGCGCAGCAACGGCTCGCTGGAACAATTGCGTCCACAGGCTTCCGCCGCCGACATCAGCGTGCACCAGTTCTTCAATGCGCGCGGCCAGCAGACCGGCGCCATCGACGGCGAAGGCTACCTGAGCACCTTCAGCTATGACGCTGCCGGCAACCGCAGCGCCGTCAAGCGCTTCGCCAACCCGGTCAACTACATGCCGGGCGCGCGCTTGGCGCAGATGCTGCCGCAAGCCAGCGCGGCCGACCAGCAGGCGACTTTCAGCTACAACAAGCTGAACCAGCTCGTATCGAGCACCGACGCCGCCGGCGTGCGCAGCGATTTCGCCTACGACAAGGTGGGCAAGCTGGTATCGACCGTGCAGGCGGCCGGCAGTGCCGACCAGCGCACGGCCCTGGTGCGCTACGACGTGCAGGGCCGCCTGGTGGCCGAACTGTCCGGCCAGGGCGCCAGCCTGCTCAACGGCGACGCCGTGCACGACACCGGCATCTGGGCCGGCTACGCCAAGCGCTACGGCTATGACGCCGTCGGCCGCATGGTCAGCAGCACCGACGCCCTTGGTGCGTCCACGCTGTACTTCTACGACGGCGCCGGCCGCCGCACCCATAGCGTCAACGCGCTGGGCGAGGTAAGCGGCATCCGCTACGACGCCTTCGGCCAGGCCACCGACACCATCAGCTACGCCAACCGCATCGATACCGCCGGCCTGGCCGGCGGCAGCAACGCCCCGGTCCTGGCCGCGCTGGCGGTGGCGGCCGACCCGCTGCGCGACAGCCTGCTGCACACCGATTACGATGTGCGCGGCCAGGCCACCCGCCTGGTCGACGCGCTGGGCAATGCCACCGTGCGCAGCTACGACGCCTTCGGCCAGTTGAGCAAGGAAATGCGCCCGATCAGCGCGGCTGTGCAGGAACTGGTGCGCTATACCTACGACAAGCGCGGCCTGCAGACGTCCATCCTGCGCGACGCCGACGGCATTGCCGCCCTGCGCAGCACTGAATACGACGCCTTTGGCCGCGCCGTGGCGCAGACCGACGCCAACGGCCAGGTCACCCGCAGCACGTTTGACCGCAACGGCCGCGTGGTGGCCAGCTATGACGCCATGGGCCAGGTGCGTTCCACAAGCTACGACGCTTTCGACCGCGTGCTGACCCAGACCGATGCGCGCGGCAATGTGACCCGCTATGCCTACGACACGGCGCTGCACAAGACCACCGTCACTTCGCCGCTTGGCATCGTGACCACCATCACGCGCAACGCGCAAGGGCAAGTGATCGCCCTTGCCGACGGCAATGGCAACACCACCAGCTACAGCTACGACGCCGACGGCCGCCTGCTGGCCACCACCGATGCCAACGGCAAGGCCGAGCATAATGAATACGACGCCGCCGGCCATCTGGTCGCCACCGTCGACCGCAACGGCGTCGCCACGCGCTACACCTACGATGCCGCCGACCGCCGCCTGAGCCAGGTGGTCGATGCGGGCGGCCTGGCGCTGACCACCACCTGGACCTACGACGCCAAGGGCGAAGTGGTGTCGCAGCGCGACCCGAACGGCGTGCTGACCGTCACCAGCTACGACCAGAAAGGCCAGGCTACCCGCGTGGTGGTCGATCCGGCCGGCCTGAACCTGCACACCAGCTATACCTACGACGCGCAGGGCCACACCCTGACCGTCAGCCGCGGCGCCAACGGCGTCGACAGCGCCAGCGTACGCTACGACTACGACAAGCTGGGCCGCCGCGTGGCCGAAGTGGTCGACCCGGCCGGCCTGGCCGTCACCACCCGCTTTGCCTACGACGCTGAAGGCAACCGTGTCAGCATGACCGACCCGGACGGCCACGTCACCCAGTTCCATTACGACGCCGACGACCGCCTGCTGGAATCGGTGGATGCGCTGGGCCATGTGCAGAAATTCGAGTATGACGCTGACGGCAACCGTACCCGCACCGTCGACGCCAACGGCCATGCCACCAGCTTCGTCTACGACGCCGGCAACCGCCTGCTGTCGCAGACCGACGCCATGGGCGGCGTGACTGCCTACACGTACGACGCCAACGGCAACCGCCTTTCCAGCACCGATGCACTGGGCCGCACCAGCCGCTTCGAATACGACAAGCTGAACCGCCTGGCCAGCCAGATCGACGCGCTGGGCCAGCAAACCACCTACGCCTACGACGCGAACGGCCAGCGCCTCAGCGTGACCGATGCCAAGGGCGGCGTGAGCCGCGCCGAATACGACGCGGCTGGCCGCCTTGCCGCCAGCATCGATGCGCTGGGCAACCGCACCAGCTATGCGTACGATGCCAACGGCAACCGCATCGCCACCACGGATGCCAACGGCCACATCGTAGTCTTCCACTACGATGGCGCCAACCGCATGGACCAGCAGGTCGACGCGGCCGGCACCACGCGCTTCAGCTATGATGCGCGCGGCAACCGCACCGGCCTGACCGATGCCAATGGCAACACCACCACCTTCGCCTACGACGGCGCGGACCGCCTGGTGCGCGTGACCGACGCGCAAGGCGGTACTACCGTCTACGCCTACGACGCGGCGGGCAACCGCACGTCCGTGGTAGACGCCAACGGCCACGCCACGCGCTTCAGCTACGACGCGGCCAACCGCCTGGTGCAGACCACCGACGCTCTGGGACAAGTCACCCGCAAAGAATACGACGCAGTGGGCAACCTGCTGCGCAGCACCGACGCCGCCGGCAATGCCACCACCTACGTGCTCGACGCATTGGACCGCGTGGTAAGCCGCACCGATGCCATGGGCTTTGTCACCGCCTACCAGTACGACGCGGTCGGCAACCGCACCGCGCTGACCGATGCCGCTGGCAACACCAGCCGCTTCGAATACGACGCCGGCAACCGCCTGACCCGCAGCGTGGACGCGCTCGGCCTGGTCACCAGCCACGAGTACGACCAACTGAACCGCCGGGTACGCAGCATCGATCCGGCCGGCCACGACAGCAAGTTCGAATACGACGCAAACGGCCGCCTGACCGCGACCATCGACGCCTTGGGCGCCCGTACCTCCTACGAATACGACGCTGTGGGCAATCGCACGGCAGCTTTCGATGCGCTGGGCAACGCTACCCGCTTTGAGTACGACAGCAGCAATCGCCTGGTGGTGCACACCAACGCGATGGGCCAGAGCACGCGCTACAGCTACGACGCGGTGGGCAACAGCCTGGCCAGCGTCGATGCCAATGGCCATGCCACCAGCTACCGCTATGACGCGTTGAACCGCAAGGTCGAAGAGACCAACGCCGCGGGCGACTCGGTCCAGCATGTCTATGACGCCGTGGGCAACCTGATCATGACCCGCGATGGCAACGGCCACCAGCGCTTCAACCATTACGATGCACTGAACCGCCTGACTGCAGCAGGCGATGCGCTGGGCGCCATTACCCGCTTCGATTACGACGCCGTGGGCAACCGCACCGTCGTCACCGACGCGCTGGGCAACGCAACGCGCTTTGCCTACGACGCCAACGGCCGACTGGTCAACCAGACTGACGCGCTCGGCAACATCACCCGCCACGATTACGACCGCCTGGGCAACCGGGTGGCCACCACCGACGCGCTGGGCCGCGGCACCCTGTTCGCCTATGACGCCAACAGTCGCCTGCTTTCCGTCACCGCCCCCGGCAACGAGGTGACCGTCTTCAGCTACGATGCGGCTGGCAACCGCACGGCAACGACCGACGCCAACGGCAACCAGACAGTGTTTGCATACGACGCCGTCAACCGCCTGGTGTCCAGCACCGATGCCCTGGGCCACCGGACCACGCACGCCTACGACGCCGTCGGCCAGCGCCTGTCCACCACCGATGCCAACGGCCATACTGTCTCCTTCAGCTACGACGCCGTCGGCCGCCTGGCCGCCACCGCGGACGCCTTGGGCAACCGTGTGGAGCACCGTTACGACCAGGCCGGCAATCGTGTTGCCACCGTCAACGCCAACGGCCATGTCACCAGCTATGGCTACGACGCGGCCGATCGCCTGGTTTCCGAGACCGATGCGCTGGGCAACCGGGCCGAGTACCATTACGACAACGCCGGCAACCGCGTGGGGGCAATCGATGCCAACGGCCATGCGACCGGCTTCGAGTTCGACGCCAACAACCGCCTGGTGCGCCAGACGGACGGCACCGGACGCTCGACCAGCTTCGCCTATGATGCCGTCGGCTCCATGGTGGAAAGCACGGACGGCAACGGCAATGCCACCCGCTTCAGCTACGACGCCAACGGCCGCCTGTCCGTACGTACCGATGCGCTGGGCGGCATGACTCGCTTCGCCTACGATGCGGTGGGCAACCGCATCGCCAGCATCGACGCCAACGACCATGCCACCAGCTACGTGTACGACCTCGCAAACCGCCTGGTGAAACAGATCGACGCGCTGGGGAACGCCACCAGCTACGAGTACGACAAGGTCGGCAACCGCCTGGCCACCACCGATGCCAACGGCGCCACCAGCCGCGCCGCGTATGACGCCGCTTACCGCCTGGTCAGCGAGACCGACGCGCTGGGTGCGGTCACCACGCACAGCTACGATGCAGTCGGCAACCGTATCCACAGCACCGACGCGCTGGGCAATGCCACGGCCTTCGATTACGACGCGGCCGACCGCCTGCAAAGCATCACCGACGCCCTGGGCGGCGTCACCCGCCACAGCTATGATGCCGCCGGCCAGCGTGTATCGACCACCGATGCCGCCGGCAGCACCACGTCCTTCAGCTACGATGCAGCAGGCCGCCTGGTAGCGCAGACCGATGCCATGGGCGGCAAGAAAGCGTTCGCCTACGACGCCGCCGGCAACCGCATCCAGGTCGTCGACGAGAATGGCAACAGCACCAGCTTTGCCTATGATGCCGCCAACCGCCTCAATGAGCAGCGTGACGCCCTGGGACATACCGTGCGCTTCATGTACGATGGCGCCGGCAACCGCATCGTCATGATCGACGGCAATGGCCACGACACCCGCTTCGGTTACGATGCGCTGAACCGCGTGGCAAGCGTGACCGACGCGCTGAACAATACCAGCAGCTTCGAGTACGACAAGGTGGGCAACCGCATCGCCAGCATCGATGCCAACGGCCACGCCACCCGCTACGAATTCGACGCGGCCGATCGCATGGTGGGCCAGACCGACCCGCTGGGCAACCGTACCGGCTATGCCTACGACGCCGTGGGCAACCGCGTCGCCACCACCGACGCCAACGGCTTCACTGTGCGCGCGGCATACGACGCGCTGCACCGCGTGATCGAGACGATCGACGCCCTGGGCGGGACCGACAAGCTGCGCTACGACGCGGTCGGCAACCTGCTGGAGACCGTCGACGCCGCCGGCAACCCGACCCGCTTCGAATACGACGCCCTGCACCGCCAGGTAGCGGCCATCGACGCCCTGGGCGGCATGACGCGCGCCACGTACGACGCGGTCGGCAACCGCACCAGCACTACCGACGCCCTGGGCCGCGTGACCCGCTTCGCCTATGACAAGCTGCAGCGCCAGGTCGGCATCACCGATGCGCTGGGCGGCGTGACGGCGGTCGCCTTCGACGCTGCCGGCAACCGCATCGCGCGCACCGACGCCAACGGCAATACCACCCGCTTTACCTACGACCAGGCCAACCGCCTGGTGTCGCTGCAGGACGCGCTGGGCGTGGAAACCGCCTATGCCTACGATGCGGCCGGCAACCAGGTGAGCGTCACCGATGGCAATGGCCACATGGTCGAGTCCATCTTCGACGCCGCCAACCGCCTGGTCCAGGTGAAGAATGCGCTGGGCGAGATGAACAGTTACGGCTACGACAAGGTCGGCAACCGCGTCGCCGTCACGGACGGCAACGGCCACACCAGCACCGCCGCTTACGACGCCAACAATCGCCTGGTGCGCCAGGCCGACGCGCTTGGCAACGCGACGCAGCACGAATACGATGCCGTCGGCAACCAGGTGCGCGTGGTCGACGCCAACGGCAATGCCAATGCCTTCAGCTACGACGCCAATCGCCGCCTGTTGAAACAGACCGACGCGCTGGGCAATGCCACATCCTTCGCCTACGACGTGCTGGGCAACCGCACCTCGGTGGTCGACGCGCTGGGCCGCGTCACGAGCTTCCATTACGACGCATTGAGCCGCATGGTCAAGCAGACCGATGCCCTGGGCCACGACAGCAGTGTCAGCTACGACGCCGTCGGCAACCGCCTGAGCGCAACCGACGCCAACGGCAACACCACCAGCTTCGCCTACGATGCGCTGAACCGCCTGGCCGTCACCACCGATGCGCTGGGCAACCAGACCGGGTTCGCCTACGACCATGTGGGCAACCGCACCGGCGTCACCGACGCACGCGGAAACACCACCGCCTTCGAGTATGACGCCAACGGCCGCCTGGTGCAGGTGACCGACGCCCTGGGCGGCAAGACCCGCCATGCCTACGACCGCGCCGGCAATCGCCTGAGCGTGACCGATGCGCGCGGCAACGTCACCGCCAGCGAGTATGACGCAGCCAACCGCGTGGTGCGCGCGACCGACGCGTTGGGTGGCGTGACCCGCCACAGCTACGACGGAGCCGGCAACCTGGTCGGCAGCATCGACGCCAACGGCGCCAGCACCTCGGCGCAGTACGATGCCGCCAACCGCCTGGTAGTGCAGGTCGACGCGCTGGGCGCGGAAACGCGCTTCGCCTACGATGCCGTGGGCAACCGCGTCTCGGTCATCGACGCCATCGGCGCCGAGAACAAGTTCGCCTATGACGCCAACAACCGCCTGCAGGAGCACACCGACGCGCTGGGCGCGATCGAGAGCTACACCTACGATGCCGTCGGCAACCGCCTGTCGGTCGTGGACCGCAACGGCAACGACAACACCTTCGAATACGACGAGCTGAATCGCCTGGTGGCGCATGCCGACGCCTTGGGCAACGCCAACATCTTCGAGTACGACAATGTCGGCAACCAGTTGCTCGAGCGCGACCGCAACGGCAACGCCACCAGGCGCGCGTTCAACGCGCTGAACCAGCTGGTCTCGGTGACCGATCCGCTGGACGGCGTCACCGCCTACGGCTACGACCAGGTCGGCAATCGCACCTCGGTGGTCGACGCCAACGGCGGCGTAACCGCCTTCGCATACGACGCGCTGAACCGCGTCTCCCTGGTGACCGACCCGCTGGGCTACGAAACCCGCCGCTTCTACGACGCCGTGGGCAACGTGGTGAACCTGACCGACGCCAATGGCCATGCCACCCTGTCGCAGTACGACGCCGGCAACCGCCTGGTCGTCAAGACCGACGCCATGGGCAATGCCAGCCGCTACGCCTACGACGCCGTGGGCCGCCTGCTGGAACAGACCGACGGCAACGACCATACCCGCCGCTACGCCTATGACCTGGCTGGCCGCATGGTGAGCAGCACCGACGCGCTGGGCAACACCACCACCATGAGCTACGACGCGGTCGGCAACCAGGTTGCCGTGACCGACGCCAATGGCCACACCAAGCGCAGCAAGTACGATGCCGAACATCGCCTGGTGCGCCAGCAGGATGCGCTGGACAACGGCTTTGATTACGCCTATGACGCAGTGGGCAACCTGCTGGCGCAGACCGACGCCAACGGCAACGTCACGCGCCGCGCCTACGACGCCAACAACCGCCTGCTGCAAGTGATCGACGCCCTGGACGGCGTGACCGCATACGAATACGACAAGGTCGGCAACCGCATCGCGCTCGAGGACGCCAACGGCAACACGACCCGTTACAGTTTCGACGCCAAGAACCGCATGACGTCCAGCCTGAATGCGCTGGGCTTCAGCAACAGCTGGCAATACGACAAGGTGGACAACCGCGTTTCCTCCACCGATGCCAACGGCCACACCACCAGCTACGTCTACGACAAGGACAACCGCCTGACCGGGCTGACCGATCCGCTGGGCTACACCGAAGCCTACGTCTACGACGGCGTCGGCAACCGCACCGGCTTCACCGACAAGAACGGCCACGCCACCAGCTACAGCTACGACGCCGCCGACCGCTTGGTGCAAAGCAAGGATGCCCTCGGCTACACCGAACTGTTCGAGTACGATGGCGCCGGCAACCGCCTGGCCTTTACCGACAAGAACGGCGCCCGTAGCACCTTCAGCTACGACGCTGCCGACCGCCTGCTGGAAGCAAAAGACGCGCTGGGCCACCGCGAGCAGTTCGAGTACGACGCGGTTGGCAATATGCTGGCCCGGAGCGACAAGAACGGCGCCCGCACCACCTTCGGCTACGACGCCGCCAACCGCAAGGTCACGATGGCCGATGCGCTGGGCAAGCAGGAAAGCTATGCCTACGATGCGATGGGCAACTTGCTGAGCACGGTCGACCGCAACGGGCACACCACGCAGCAGGCCTACGACAAGCTGAACCGCGTGGCCAGCCGTACCGACGCGCTGGGCAAGCAGGAAAGCTACGCCTACGACGCAGTCGGCAACCGCCTCTCGGCCACCGACCGCAACGGCCACACCCGCCAGTTCAGCTATGACGCCGGCAACCGCCTGATCGGCAGCCGCGATGCACTGGGCCATCTCGAAGTGTATTCCTACGACGGCGTGGGCAACCGCATCCAGCTGACCGACCGCCGCGGCAACAGCACTTACTTCGAATACGACGCCGACGACCGCCTGATCGCGATCCGCAACAGCGTGACCAGCGCCGCCGGCGACATCAAGTGGGTGGTCGATCCCGATATCGAACCGCCGACCGAACCGGAAGAGCCGGAGTTCCCGGAAGAACCGGGCGAACCGGAAGAGCCGCCTCCTGGCGGCTGGCCTCCAATGCTCCGCATGAACAGCCTCGCTGTCTCCAGCGGCGACGATTCCGGCTATGGCTACGGCTATGGCTACGGTTACGGCAGCGGCCATTTCACCGGCTACCAGGACCCTTACACGGTAGAACTGGTGACCCGCTTTGAATATGACGGCGTGGGCAACCGCGTCGCAATGATCGACCGGAACGAAAACCGCACGGAATACAGCTACGACCAGATCAACCGCCTGACCGTCACCAAGGACGCGCTGGGCGGGGAGACCGTCAACGCCTACGACGGCGTGAACCGCACTTCGGTCACCGACGCCAACGGCAACCAGACCAGCTACAGCTACGACGCGGCCGGCCGCATGATTGCAGCGACCGACGCGCTGGGCAAGGCGGAGCAGTACGCCTACGACGACGCCGGCAACCGCACCTCCGTGACCGACCGCAACGGCCACACCACCAGTTTCGCTTACGATGCGGACGGCCGCCTGCTGTCCGTCACCAATGCGCTGGGCGACATGGAGCAATACCAGTACGACGCCGTCGGCAACCGCATTGCCCTGGTCGACCGCAACGGCAAGGCCACCACCTACGCCTACGACGCCAACGACCAGTTGGTCGCCGTCACCAATGCACTGGGCAAGACCGAAAGCTATGCCTACGACGCTGTGGGCAACCGCCTGTCCGTGACCGACCGCAATGGCGGCGTTACCGCCTACGCCTACGACGAGGAAAACCGCGTCGTGACCGTCACCGACGCGCTGGGCAACGTCACCGCCAACGCGTACGACGCCAACGGCAACCTGGTGCGCAGCACCAATGCCAAGGGCCATGCCACCGAATACGAATTCGACCAGCTGAACCGCCTGGTCAAGACCATCTTCGACCGTTTCGACGAGCACTACTGGAACCAGGGCTACGAGCAGACCTACCAGCGCGTGGTATCGACCCGCTACGTGTATGACGGCGTCGGCAACCGCATCACCATGGTCGATGCGGAACAGAACAGCACCAACTACGAGTACGACAAGGTGTACCGACTGACCACGGTCACCGATGCGCTGGGCAACAGCACCAGCTACCAGTATGACGCAGTGGGCAACCGCACCTCGCTGGTCGACGGCAACGGCAACGAAACCCGCTTCAGCTACGACGCCGTCAACCAGCTGGTTGGCACCGTGGACGGCAATGGCAATGCCGACAGCACGACCTACGACGCCGCCGGCAACCGCATCGCCTACACCGACCGCAACGGCCACACCACGCGCTACGAGTTCGACGATGCCGGCCGCCAGCTGCGCACCATCGATGCGCTGGGCAATGTGTCGAGCAGCAGCTATGACGCGGTCGGCAACCGCCTGAGCAACACGGACCGCAACGGCCATGTGACCAAGTACGAGTACGATGCACTGGGCCAGCTGCTGCTCCAGACCGATCCGATGGGCGCCACCCAGTCCTTCACCTGGGATGCCGTCGGCAACAAGACGTCGGCCACCAACCAGCTTGGCAGCGTGACCCGCTTCGCCTATGACCTGAACAACCGCCTGGTTGAGCAGACCGATGCGCTGGGCAACAAGGAGAGCTACACCTACGACGTGCTGGGCAACCGCACCAGCACCACGGACCGCAACGGCAACAAGACCAGCTTCGACTACGATGTGCTGAACCGCATGGTCAAGCAGGTCGATGCGCTGGGCAACGCGACCACCCACGCCTACGACACCGTGGGCAACCGCGTCAGCACCACCGATGCGCTCGGGTTCACCACCAGGTACGTCTACGATGCGGTGTACAACCTGGTCGACACGATCGACGCGCTGGACGGTCACACCCGCCAGGAATACGACGCGGTCTACAACCTGACCGCGCGCATCGACGCCAACGGCCACCGCACCCAGTTCCTGTACGACGCCGTCAACCGCCAGGTGGAGAAGGTAGACCCGATGGGCTACTCCACCAAACTCGAGTTCGACGCCGAAGGCAACCGCATTGCGCGCACCGACGGCAACGGCCACACCACGACCTACGAGTACGACGCCGTCAACCGCGTGGTGAAAACCACCGATCCGAAAGGCTATGCGGACAAGGTGGAGTACGACGCCGCCGGCAACCGCACGCGCTACACCGACCGCAACGGGGGCGTCACCACCTTCGAATACGATGCCAGCGACCGCCTGCTGCTGTCCACCGACCCGCTGGGCCACACGGTGTCCAGCAGCTACGATGCTGCCGGCAACATGCTGCAAACGGTGGACCGCAACGGCAATGTGACCAGGTTCAGCTACGACGCCCTGAGCCAGCTGCTGTCGACCACCGACGCCATGGGCCATACCGAGAGCTACACCTACGACGCCAACGGCAACCGCACCAGCATCACCGACAAGAACGGCAACGCCACCGAATACCACTTCGATGCGCTGAACCGCGTCGCAACGCTGGTCGACGCGCTGGGCAACAAGGAGAGCTACGCCTACGACGAAGTGGGCAACCGCATTAGCGTGGAGGACAAGAACGGCAACGTATCGGAGTTCCATTACGATGCGCTGCACCGGATGATCCGGGAATACGATGCCAACCGTAATACGACTTACTACTATTACGACGCAGTCGGCAACCGCATCGAGAAGGACGATCCGCTCGGCTACGAGACGTTCTATCACTACGACGCCAACGACCGCCTGGTACGCGAAGAGCACATGATGCATACCCCCGGCTGGGGCGAATCCCTGACGCTGACCAGGGCCGGCGGCGAGGCGATGCTGGTTCCTGGCGCACTGTCCTACGGCGGTGATTGGGAAGAGCCGCACTACGGGCCGCGCCATGTGACCGACTACGGCTACGACGGCGTGGGCAACATCATCTTCGAAGACCGCTACTACGAGCAGATCTGGGGCGGCGAAGAGGGTGGCGGCGTCGACGACATGGAGCTGCACTTCACCATCAACCGCACGTTCGACGAGTGCGACCGCCTGGCGAGCGAATCGCATGGCGGCCTGGCGCCGACCGAATACGAATACGATGCGAACGGCAACATGACCGCTTCCATCGACCCGAACGGCAATGAGACCAGCTTCGCCTATGATGCTGCGAACCGCCGCATCAGCCAGACTTCGGCGCTGGGCAATGTCACGACCTATGCCTACGACGCCAATGCCAACCTGGTCAGCACCACCGATCCGCGCGGCGCGACCACGCTGCAGCGCTGGGACGCACTGAACCGCCTGGTCGGCACCACCGACGCCCTGGGCGGTGTCACCTCGTCCACCTATGACGCGGTTGGCAATGTGCTGAGCCAGACCGACGCAGCCGGCGGCATCACCCAGTACGCCTACGACAAGCTGTATCGCATGGTAGCGAGCACCGACGCGCTGGGTGCCGCCACCACCTTCACCTATGACGCCGTCGGCAACCAGCTGAGCCGCACGCGACCGAACGGCGCGGTGACCACCTATGCCTACGATGCGATCAACCAGCTGCTGCTGGCCACCGATGCCCTGGGCGGCGAGACGCGCTACGAGTACGACGCCGGCGGCAACCGCACCCGGGTCGAAGATGCGAACGGCCATGTCCGCGAGTACGAATACGATCCGCTGCACCGCATGACCCGCTCGACGCTGCTGCGCGACAACGGCAACTGGGACTACTGGGAGGAACGCGAGCGTTATACCTATAACGCAATCCACCAGGCCAATCTCTATCGCAACTACGACGAAGCCGAGAACAAGGACGGCGGCTACGCCCATGACGCGGCAGGCCGCCTGGTCGGCTACCGCAACGAAGACTGGAGGCGGGTCGAATACCGTTACGACGACGCCGGCAACCGCACCATGGTCACGGATGCGCGCGGCCGCATGACGTCGTACAGCTACGACAAGGAGAACCGCCGCATCGGCAGCACCGACCCGATGGGCTTTGCCACCAGCAGCGAATACGATGCAAACGGCAACATGGTCGCCTCGACCGACGCGCGCGGCAATACCACGCGCTACACCTACGACCTGTTGAACCGCCTGGTCAGCAGCACCGACGCCCTGGGCGGCGTGACACAGTACCGCTATGACGCCAAGGGCAACCGCATCGGCACCACCGATGCGCTGGGCCGCACCACGGCCAGCGTGTACGACGCCGACAACCGCCTGGTGGAGCAAACCGATGCACGCGGCACGGTGACCCGCTACGCCTACGACGTCAACGGCAACCGTACCAGCACCACCGACGGCGCCGGCAACAGCACCGCCTATGCCTACGATGTACTGGACCGCCTGGTCAAGACCACCGATGCCCTGGGCGCCGCCACCACCTACGGCTACGACAAGGTCGGCAACCTGACCAGCACGACCGACGCCAACGGCCATACCTCGACCAATGCTTACGATGCGGCCGATGACCGCATCAGCCATACCGACGCGCTGGGCAATGTCACCAGGTTCGACGTGCGCGAACACCACCAGGTGTCGCGCGTCACGGATGCCCTCGGCAACTGGAAGAGCACCTGGTATGACCAGGTCGGCCGGGTGAGCGGGCACGACAGCACCGATGGCCTGAGCGACAATCTCACGCGCGACAGTAACGGCAACGTGCTGATGCGCACGGACGCGCTGCAGAACGCCACGCGCTACTTCTACGACGACAACAACCGCCTGACGGACAGCGTGTCGGCGCTGGGCTACCTGACCCACTACGAATACGACGAAAACGGCAACATGGTGCGCCAGACCCGCTATGCCAACAAGGTCGACGGCCAGCTGCCGGACCCATGGTGGGGCGACCGCGACAGCTTCCGCATCGACCTGCCGCTGGCCGACGATGCGCACGACCAGGTCACGGCCTACGAATACGACGCGCTGAACCGCCTGGTGCGCAGCGTCGACAGCCTGGGCGGCATTTCGACCCGCGAGTACGACGCGGTCGGCAACCTGGTGCGCGAAGTCAATGCACAGGGCAATGCCGTCAGCTACACCTACGACGAAGGCCACCTGCTGCTGTCCTCAACCGACGTGCTGGGCCAGACCAGCAGCTACAGCTATGACGTGCTGGGTCAGCGCGTTGCCGTGACCGACGTGCTGGGCGGCGTCACCAGGAGCGCCTACGACGCCCTGGGTCGTGTGACGTCCACCACCGATGCCCTGGGCGGCATCAGCGGCAACACCTACGACGCAGTGGGCAACCGCCTGAGCGTTACCGACGCCAACGGCCATACCACCAGCTATGAGTATGATGCCAACAACCGCCAGGTGCTCAGCCGCAGCGCGGAAGGCAATGTCCAGCGCAGCGAATACGACGCGGTCGGCAACCTGGTCAAGGTCACCGATGCCCTGGGCAATGCCACGACCTACCAGTACGACGGCGAACACCGCCTGCTGATGGTCACCGACGCGCTGGGCAACAAGATCCAGCACGCCTACGACAAGAATGGCGACCGCCGCTATACCTATGACGGCACCGGCTCCTACTTCGGCCAGAGCGTCGACGCCGACCGCCGCCTGGTCGAGACCGACTTCCGCGAAGGCAACGAGCGCCAGCAGTCCTATGAGCTCGATGCCTTCGGCAACCGGATCGTCGTCCGCGACGGCAATGGCAACCCTTGCACCTATGCCTACGACAAAGGCAATCGCGTCATCAGCAAGACCGACGCGCTGGGCAATGTCACCACTTACGAGTACGACATCCTGGGCAACCGCACCGCCATGGTCGACGCCAACGGCGCGCGCACCGAGTACAGCTACGATGCCGCCGGCCGCCTGCTGAAGGAGACCGACGCCATGGGCGGCGTGACCACCCACGTCTACGATGCCGCCGGCCACGAAACCAGCAGCACCGACGCGCTGGGCTTCAGCACGCGCTGGAGCTACGACCTGCTGGGCCGCCTGCTGAAGGAAACCAATGCCCTGGGCGGCGAGACCAGCTACGAGTACGATGCGGTCGGCAACCGCCTGGCGGCGCAGGATGCCGCCGGCGGCCGCACCTTGTTCGCCTACGACGGCGACAACCGCCTGGTCAAGCAGACCGACGCCATGGGCGCTGCTGTGTCGTACGCGTACGATGTGGCCGGCAACCGTGTCGCCATCACCGATGCCCGCGGCAACGTGACGACGCTGGCCTACGATGCCGACAACCGCGTCAGCACCAAGACCGACGCCCTGGGCAATGTGACCAGGTACGGCTACGACGCCAACGGCAGTTGCACCAGCGTCCAGGATGCCCGCGGCAACACGACGAAGTATGGCTACGACAAGTTGAACCGCCGCGTCAGTGTCATCGACGCGCTGGGCAACTACACCGAAACGAGTTACGACGGTGTGGGCAACCTGAGCCAGGTCCGCGATGCCAACCAGAAGTACACGAGCTACTACTACAACCAGGCCGGCGCGCTGGTGCGCACCAAGGACGTTCTCGGCAACGAGGAAAGCTATACGGTGGACGCGGTGGGCAACCGCCTCAGCCGCACCGACGCCAACGGCAACACGACCAGCTACAGCTACGACGCGCTGCGCCGCCAGACCAGCGTCACCGACGCGCTGGGCGGCGTGACCCGCTTCGCGTACGATGCCCTGGGCCACGTGACCAGCCAGACCGACGCCAACGGCAACGTCACGCGCTACAGCTACGACGGCCTGGGCCGTGTCGTGGGCGAGACCGATGCACTGGGCGGCAAGCGCAGCTACGCATACGATGCGCTGGGCAACCTGGTCAAGGAAACCGATGCTGCCGGCAACGCCACCAGCCATACCTATGACGCCGACAACCGCCTGCTGAGCACGACCGACGTGATGGGCGGCGTGACCCGCTACGAGTACGACCAGAACGGCAACCGCCTGCGCACGGTCGACGCGGCCGGCTTCGCAACGCTGGCCAGCTACGATGCGCTGAACCGCCAGGACAGCAGCACCGACGCCTTGGGCAATGTAACCCGCTTCAGCTACGACGGCGTGGGCAACCGCGTCGGCGTGACCGATGCCAACGGCCACACCACCAGCTACGCCTACGACGCCGACAACCGCGTGGCCAGCGTCACCGATGCCCTGGGCCACACCACCTGGTTCACGTACGACAAGCTGGGCAACCGTGCTTCCATGAGGAATGCGCGCGGCTTCACCACCTATTACTACTACGACGGCCTCGGCCGTCTCACCCAGCAGGACAGCAGCGGCTACTCCCAGCGCTGGACCTACGACAAGGTCGGCAACACGCTGACGCACGCGGACGGCATCGGTACCTGGAACTACAGCTACGACGCGCTGAACCGCCTGGCCACCAGCACCGATCCGCTGTCCAACGTCACCAGCTACGGCTACGACGCAGTCGGCAACCAGACTTCGGTCACCGACGCCAACGGCCATACCAGCACCGCCACCTTTGACGGCCTGCGCCGCCAGCTGTCCAGCACCAACGCCCTGGGCCAGGCCACCAGCTACGAGTACGACGTGCTGGGCCGCCGCACCGCCACGGTCGACGCGCTGGGCCGCCGTACCGGCTACGCCTACAATGCGCGCGGCGACCTGCTGCAGCAGACCGACGCGCTGGGCCAAAAGACCAGCTTCAGCTACGATGCAGTGGGCAACCGCCTGACCGCCACCAGCACCGCCGGCGCCACCACCGTCTTCGAATACGACGGCAACCGCCGCCTGGTGCTGCAGAAGGACGCCGACGGCGTGCGCACCACCCATGCCTACGATGCGGTGGGCAACGAGACCGAGCGCGTGCTCGGCGCCGGCACCGCGCTGGCTGTGAAGACCAGCTGGACCTACGACGAAAACAACCGCCGTACCAGCGAGACCGACGCGCTCGGCGGCACCACGCGCTATGAGTTCGACGAGGTCGGCAATGTCAGCAAGAAGACCGATGCGCTCGGCCTGGAACGCAACTACGAATACGATTACGCCAACCGCCTGAAGCGCGAGTACGTGATCTGGACCCAGTCCGTCAATTACACTTATGACGCCGCGGGCAACCTGACCGACAAGTCGGATGAACTCGGCAAGCACAACCAGTACCGCTACGATGCCGACGGCCGCCTGGTGGAACACACCGACGCCAACGGCTTTGCCACCAGCTACGGCTACGACGCGGTCGGCAACCAGATCAGCGTGGCGCGCGGCGGCTTCACCACCACCAGCGCCTACGACGCGGCCAACCGCGTGGTGTCGACGGTGGACGGCAACGGCTGGCGCACCGATTTCGTCAACGACGCGGTCGGCAACGTGCTGGAGCAGCACCAGCAGATCGACCTGGCCGGCACCACGGCCAAGACCAGCTATTACTACGATGCGCTGAACCGGCAAGTGGCCGAGCGCAGCGCTGCCGGCCAACTGAGCACGCAGCGTTACGACGCGGCCGGCAACGTGGTGTCCTCGACGCGCTACAGCCAGGCCGTAGCGCTGCCGGCCAACGGCGCGCTGCCGCAAGCGGCGGCGGGCGACGCGGGCCGCACCACGTCCGCTTCGTTCGACATCATGGGCCGCATGCTGTCCAGCACTGGCGTCGATGGCAGCGTGACCAGTTTCGCCTATGACCTGCTGGGCCACCGCGTCCAGGTGGCGGAATTCGCCGGAACGGCGAACGAGCGCGCCACCAGCTACAGCTACGACCTGCTGGGCCGCAAGACCTCCGAAACCGACGCGATCGGCAAGCGCACCGAGTTCACCTACGACAGCATGGGCAACCTGCTGAGCGCCAGCGAAGGCGCCGGCACGCCGGAGGTGCGCGTCACGCGCTACGAGTACGACTTCATGCACCGCCTGGCGCTGGAGGTCAATCCTTTGGGCCAGCGCACGCAGCGCGGCTATGATGCGGTCGGCAACCTGGTGGTGGAAAGCACCGTGTCGGACGACCTGACGCAGGCGCGGACCAGGCACTTCCAGTACGACGGCAACCGCCAGCTGATCAGGACCTCCAACGACGGCTTCCGCGATGAGTCGACGACCATGGAGTACGATGCCTTCGGCAACCGTAACAGGATCACTACCAGCAACGCCGGCCAGTCGCACAGCACGCAGTACCACTACGATGCGGACAAGCGCGTCGACAGCAGCACCGACGGCAGCGGCAACGTCACGCAGTTCCGCTACGACGGCGCCGGCAACCTGGTGGAGACGGTGGAAGCGGCCGGTGTCGCCGGCAGCGAACGCCATACCCGCTACGCCTACGACCTGGACGGCCGCCTGACCAGCGTCACCGACCCGATGGGCTTCACCACCAGCTACCAGCTGGACGGCTACGGCAACCGCGTGCGCATCACCGACGCCGAAGGCCGCAGCACCGTGCAGACCTTCGACGTCAAGGATCGCCTGCTGACCGCGCTCGACGCGGCCGGCGCGCTGACCACCCAGGCCTGGAACATCGACGGCAAGCTGACCTCCAGCACGCTGTCGCGTGCCGATGGCAGCGACGCGCGCAGCACCCGCAGCCAGTACGACATCATGGGCCGCCTGGTGTCCAGCACCGACCAGTTGGGCTATACCGCCACGGCCAGCTACGACCTGTTCGGCAACCGCATTGCCGCCGTCAGCGGCCAATACCTGCTGCAGCCTGGCGATGCCGGCTACGACGCAGCGCTGGCGGCACATGCCCGTCCGGCCGAAGTCAAGCTGGCCTACGACGCGCTGAACCGCGTGGTGGCGGCGACCGATGCCATGGGCATGGTGACCACCACGGCCTACGACCATTTCGGCAACCGCCGCGCTGTCACGGCGGGCGCCGGCACTGCTGCCGCGCGCACCACGCTTTACAGCTACGATTCCGAAGGCCGCCTGCGCCGCACCGAATCGCCGGAAGGCGCCGTGGTGACCTACGAGTATGGCAGCGCCCAGCTGGACAAGCCAACCCAGGAAACCCACGAAAACCGCTTCGGCGCCGCGACCACCAAGCTGTATGCCTACGACGGCAACGGCCGCGTCATCAGCGAAACGGAAGGCGGCGTCACCACCAGCCATACCTACGATGCAGCGGGCAACGAAGCCGCCACCAGCGCCGGCGGCGCCGGCGTGCGCCATGAGTTCGACCTGGACGGCCGCGAAACGGCCCTCATTGACGGCGAAGGCAACCGCACCGAGTACACCTATGACAAGGTGGGCAACCGCATCAGCGCCAAGGATGGCCTGGGCAACGTCACCACCAACTGGTACGACCAGGGCAACCGCCTGGTGGCCACGGTCGACGCCATGGGCTACCTGAGCAAGATCACCTACGACCTCGCGGGCAACCGCCTGGCGGTGACCCAGTTCGCCAACGCCTGGCACGGCGCCCTCGATCCGGCCCAGCCGCCGGCCGTGGCGGCCAGCGCCATGGACCGCGTGCAGCTGGCCGAGTACGACCTGGCGAACCGCCAGACCCTGCTGGCCACGCCGGACGGTTTCCGCACCAGCTACGTGCTGGATGCCGCGGGCAACCGCCTGCAGCAGGTGGAGCATGCCGGCACTGCTTCGGCGCGCACCACCGACTACGCCTACGACAAGGGCAACCGCCTGCTGCGCCAGGCCGGCTTCGACGGCGGCGTGACCACCTATGCCTACGACATCGTGGGCAACCAGGTGCAGCAGTCGCTGGCCTATGCCGGCGAGCCGGTGCGCGTGACCAATTACGGCTACGACCTGGACAACCGCCGCACCAGCACCGTGTTCGACCCGAACGGCCTGCGCGTGGCCCAGTCCAGCAAGTACGACGACCTGGGCAACGTGATCGAAACCACCGACGGCGAAGGCCGCCGCAGCAGCTACGAGTACAACGGCAATGGCCGCCTGGCCTTCGTGCGCGACGGCATGGGCGGAGTCGTGCAGTCCTATACCTACGACGCGGCCGGCAACGTGGCCACCGAATCGGGCAAGGAAGGCCTCAAGACCTACACCTATGACCGCAACAACCGCCGCATCACTGCAACCGTGGCGGCGACCCAGCAGTTCTCCATCGCCAACGGCAGCAGCTTCGGCACCGCACAGTCCACCGTGCGCTACGACTCGCTGGGCAACGTGGTACAGGTGACGGATGCCAACGGCCTGCCGACCACCAGCTATTACGACGCCAAGGGCCGCATGGTGGCCCAGATCGACGGCGACAACGTGCTGCATGAATTCGAGTACGACGGCTTCGGCAACCAGGTTGCCGAGCGCCTGTACATGACGCGCCTGGCCGCCGCCCACAACCCGGCGCAGCGTCCGGCCGCGCCGGCAGGCGAAGTGCGCCTCTACAAGTACGAGCACGACATCAACGGCCGCGTACTGCGCACCGTCTACCCGCAGGTCAGCCTGGGCAGCCTGTCCAACACGGCCGGCAACGACCCGACCGTGAATACGGCCATGGTGACGCCGGAAGAACATAACGCCTATGACGCCTGGGGCAACCTGGTGCAGAACGACGGCATCGACGGCGGCCACACCTTCAGCTACCGCGACGCGCTGGGCCGCCTGACGGCGCAAGTCGACTCCATGGGCTACCTGACCCAGTTCGACTACGACAAGAGCGGCAACGTGCTGCAGAAGCGCGTCTACGCCACCCCGCTGGCGACGGCGGGCCTGAGCGCCGCCAGCGTCCCGGCGGCGCCGGCCGGCAAGGTGGCCGTGACCAGCTACAAATACGACCTGGCCAACCGCCTGCTCGAACAGCGCGATCCGGCCGTGGAAGTGACCGACCCGGCCACCAACACCGTGTCGCTGCAGGCGCGCGTGACCAGCTACACCTATGACAAGGCCGGCAATGTGCTGGCCAAGACCATGGCAGCCGGCACGGCGCAGCAAGCGGTCGAGTACTACTACTACGACAGCCGCAACCGCATGATCGGCAGCATCGACAGCCATCGCGGCCTGTCGCTGTTCAACTACGACGCCCAGGGCCGCATGACGCGCAGCGTGCACTTCGCGCGCCCTGTGGCGGACGGCGTCAACGCCAGCGCCCTGGCCAACAACTACGGCGCCCTGCTGGGCGTGGTCTCCAGCGACCCGGCCGACCAGGCTTCGCTGTATTCCTACGATGCGCGCGGCCGCCTGGCGACCCAGGACGACGCCCTGGGCGGCGTCTCGGTCAGCGCCACCGGCGACACGCTGAACGTGGGCTACAACGGCTATACCCGCCGCAGCTACCAGTACGATGCAGTGGGCAACCGCAGCTGGGTGCAGGACCAGGACGGCTTCGCCGTCAAGAGCGCCTTCGACGGCATGGGCCGCACCGTGCAGGTGCAGCAGCCGGACGGCAGCGGCAGCCGCCAGTTCTACGATGCCGCCGGCAATGTGGTGTTCCGCTACACCGGCGAAATGAAGAACCAGGCGATTCCGGCCAGCGACATCAAGCTCAGCGTCGATGGCAACGACCTGGCGCTGGACTACAACACCGGCGCCAGCGGCATGGCGTCCTACGTGGTGTGGGACACCGTCTCGCACGCCGATGCGGCCAGCTACGCCAACCGCACCGAGACCAGCACCAACCTGCAAGCGGGCTCCGGCCACGCCGCGCTGCCACGCCCGGCAGCGGGCACCACGCTGTACTACCGCGTCGTCACGCAGGACGTGGCGGGCAACTGCGTGTACACCGGCGAGAGCAAGGTGGTGATGCCGCCTGCCGTGGACGACGTGCAGGTCAGCCGTCCTGATGCCAATACCATGCGCGTGCGCGTCAAGTTCGGCGCCGGCAGCCAGTCGCCGACCCTGTTCTACGGCCCGCATGGCGGCGCCAACACGGCCAGCCCGATGGTGCTGGCTGGCGACGGCTATTACGAAACCACCCTGCCGGTCAACGGCGACCCTGGCCAGCTGGGCTTCCGCCTGCAATGGCAGGATGCCGCCGGCGTGCAGTTCAGCACCGGCGAGAAATCCTTCCAGGCGCCGGGCCAGCGCGTGGGCACCAGCACTTCGCTGAACGAATCCGTGCAGCCGGGCGGCGTGATGCTGAACATGGGCCTGTCAGTCAACGGCGGCGGCCTGGCGTTCAACCTGTACGTGGCCAAGTGGCGCGTGCAGGGCAGCGACCGTCCGTTCTCGCAGAACGGTTCCACCAACGGCGCGATGGCCATTGGCGCCGATGCGCCGCTGGCCGTGGGCCAGGCTTACGAGATCGAGATCACCGGCATTACCGCCGACGGCCGCGAGGTCGTGCTCGAGCACCTGGTCTACACCCCGACCGGCGAAGCGGGCAAGTCCAGCCAGTACAACGCCTCCACCTGGGAGGCGCCGGCGGCCGGCACCGACCAGCTGGTCATCGTGCAGGGCCAGCCGGTCGTGGCGGAGCGCTACGCAGGCCGCATGCTGGTGCACACCAGCGGCAGCCCAAGCGGCGCCACCGCGGTCTACTACGCCAACCGCGTGCTGGCCAGCCACACCACCTCCACCACTTCCAGCGAATGGAAGGAATGGGTGGTCTCGGCCGACGCGCAAGGCAAGGACACCAGCCATTGGGAACAACGCGGCTACAACCTGGCCTTCAACACCACGCTGCATCCGAGCGAAGCAGCGCTGGTGACGGGCGGCCTGCACCTGTCGTGGCGCAGCACCGGCAGCGGCAACGGCGTGGCCTTCGACAACGACGAGTTGATGCAGGACCTGGGCAACGGCCAGTACAACCACACCGTGGCGAAGATTCCGCTGCCGGCCAAGTCGCTGGACTACAAGGTCTGGTACCTGGACGCGCAAGGCCGCGAAGTGATCGTCGACTGGAACCGTGCGGCGGACGACGCCAACACCCTGCATAGCGGCGAGTCCTACATCGTCCTGGCGGGCGAAGACGGCGGCAGCATCAGCGGCGCCACCATGAGCGCCGGCACCTACGTCGGCCCATTGAGCAATGCCGACTTCCTGCAGGGCATGCAGCTGGCCAGCGAGGAAACCGGCCTGGCCGGCGGCGCGCTCGATGCGGTGGCCAGCGACAGCGGCTACTTCAGCGAAACGCGCTACAACGCGCTCAATGCCAAGATCGCCTCGACCGAGAACGATGGCATCTGGCGCGAGTACGACGTCGATGCCGCCGGCCATGCGGTTGCCACCCATACCCTGGGCAAGAAGGGCAACGTCAACGGGACCGTGTCGTACTCGCAGTACGACCTGCGCGGCAACGAGCTGACCAAGTGGGATGTCGCCTTCGTGGTATCCGGCGAGGGCAGCGCACGCCGTCCGGTCACCCGTTCCAGCTACGATTTCCTGAACAACCTGGTGTCGCGCACCGATGCTGCAGGCAATACCAGCACCCGCGAATACGACGTGCAGGGCACCCTGCTGCGCCAGACCGACGCGCTGGGCCACAGCAAGTCCTTCAGCTACGACAACCTGGGCCGCGAAATTGCGGTCACCGATGAACGCGGCTTCACCAGCACGTCGCGCTATGACAGCCATGGCAACCGTGTCGAGCAGACCGACGGCGGCGGCGTGGTGACCAGGTACGGCTACGATGCACTGGGCCGCATCACGTCCCTGACCGACGGCGTGGGCCAGACCACGCCTATCGTCTACGACGCGCAGGGCCGCGTGGTGCGCCAGGGCTTCAACCAGTTCGGCTACGACGGCCGCGGCAACCGCACCGCCTCGTACGACTTGAACAACCCGTCCGGCCACCGCATCGAGATGCGTTACGACGGCCTGGGCCGCGTGCAGTCCGTGACCCAATGGCGCCGTGTCAACGGCAGCTCGGTGGACATCGCCACCACCAGCTACCGCAGCTACGACGTATTCGGCAACCTGATCGCGGAAACCGACGGCAACGGCAAGACCAAGCAAAGCCAGTTCGGCGGCTTTGCCCAGCTGCGCCGCGCGATCGACGAAGACGGCCGCGTCACCAGCTACACCTACGACGACTTCGGCCGCGAAACTTCGCAGACCAGCGTCAGCGGCAAGAATATCCGCCGCGCCTACGACGAGGCCGGCCACCTGGTCGAGATCCTCGACCTGGCCACCGGCGTGCGCACCACTTACGGCTACGACATCATGGGCCAGCGCGTGAAAGAGGAGACCACCGGCGTGGTCGACTTCGAAAGCGCCACCCATAACCGCATGCTGGCCTACCGCTTCGATGAACTGGGCCGCATGACGTACTGGAAGGACAGCGTCACCGGCCTGGAAGAAACCATCAGCTACGACGAAGTGGGCAACCAGGTGCGGGTGCAAGGCAATGGCGGCGGCACCAGCGTCGACCATGGCACCGACTTCGATGGTGCAGGCCGCGTCATCGCGCTGCGCAACAGCAATGCCGTGGTGGGCCATTACACCTACGACGCCGCAGGCCGCCGCAGCACCTACACGGCCGGCGGTGTGGTGACCACCTACACCTACGACGACCATAACCGTCCTGCCACGGCGCTCAGCGTCAAGCAGCCCGATGCCTACGCCGTGAGCGAAAGCGACCTGCGCTTCACCGATCACGAAGACGACATGGGCAATCCGGTCTACACCAGCGTGACGGTACGCGAGGCGCTGCAGGCGATTGCCATCGTCCAGTACCGCGATGCGAACCGCTGGGCCAAGATCGCGCAGGACAACGGCATTGTCGATTTCGATGCCGATGCCTTTGCGACCCTGAGCGGCCGTACCCTGCAGCTGTCGCGCGACGAAGAGCTGATCTGGCAATACGACGTTGCAGGCAACAACACGCTGTTCATCGAGAAGCGCGATGGCGTGACCTGGTCCACTGCGACCAAGACCTACGACCAGTCGAACGGCAACCTGACCAGCAACACCAACACGCTCAAGAAGCTCGACTTTGATCCGAACGCGCTGCCGATCACCGGCCACCTGTTCGACCTGCGCCGCATGAGCGCAGCGGAAGCCATCCACAAGGGCTACAGCCCGGCCGGATGGGTCAAGACCGAGAGCGAAAGCCAGGAACTCTCGCAGCAGTACAACGCGGCGGGAAAGGTCAGCAAGACCACCATGCGCACGGTGACGCCGAAGTCGACCAAGACTTACCAGTACACCTACGACTACTACGGCGATGGCCGCGAGCGGTCGATCCGCGCCTTCGGCGATGCCAGCGGCAACGCGACCTTCACCTACAACGCCAACGACAAGCTGGTGATGATGAACCAGGGCCGCGGCGATGGCCAGGACCGTGACGAGATCTCCCGTTACGTCTACGACAACGACGACCACATCGTCGCCAAGTGGCACGACAACGGCAAGGACGGCGCGCGCGACCGCATCGACTATGTCTACGCCCAGGGCAATCCGGTGGCCGAAACCGGCACCGCGATCCAGGGCGGCGCGTACACCGCGATCGATACCAAGAACTACGCCCTGTTCGAGAACTACGGCAAGGACTTCCCGGGCGGCGCGACCTCCAGCTACACCGTCAAGGGCGGCGAAACGCTGCAGGGCATTGCCAACACCTTGTGGGGCAACCCAGGCCAGTGGTACGTGCTGGCCGAGGCCAACGGCCTGTCCGGCACCGAGGAGCTGAAGGCTGGCCAAGTGCTGGTGGTGCCGTCCAACGGCAAGTCCGAGCCGATCACCTCGCAGACCCACAAGACCTACAACGAGAACGAGATCGTCGGCAGCAAGCTGCCGAACCTGAAGTCGCCACCGCCGAAAGGCAAGAAGTGCGGCGGCTTCCTGCAGATCCTGGTGATCATCGTTGCCATCGTGGTGACGATCTACACCGCGGGTGCGGCAGCTGGCCTGATGGGCGCGTCGCTGTCGGCGACTGCCAGCGCAACCACCTTCAGCGCCGGCCTGGCCGTGCTGGGCGGTGCTGGCGGCATGGCCGGCCTGGGCGCGGCCATGATCGGTGGCGCCATCGGCTCTATCGTCAGCCAGGGCGTTGGCATGGCGGTCGGCATTCAGGAACACTTCAGCTGGAAGAGCGTGGCCATGAGCGCTATCGGCTCCGGCGTGGCAGCCGGCATCGGCGGCACAGGCGTGTTCAACCTGACCCCGTCCACCGCGATCAATACCGGCCTGACGGCAATGGCATCGAACGTGGCAACGCAGGGCATCAGCATCGCCTTCGGCCAGCAGAAGAACTTCAACTGGCGCTCGGTGGCTGCATCCGGCGTCGCAGCGGCCGCCAGCTCGGCGGTCGGCGACCTGCTGAAGAACGTTGATATCGCCGGCAGCGATGCCGCCAACGAGTTCCTGCGTAAGACTGCCAAGTCTGTGACATCCAGCGTGACCACCCAACTGGTCGAAACCGGCAAGGTTGACTGGCGTTCGGTGGCAATCACCGAGGTGGGCAACTACATCAATTCGAAGGTCAACGAGAAATGGCGTACCGGCCTGTCGAATGTGCTGGCCGAGTCCGTAGTGGGCGCCGGCCTGGCAAGGCTGCGCCATCAGGATCCGCTGGCTGGCGCCATCGGCGGCGCGGTGGGCAGCATCGTCGGCCAGATGTCGCGCAGCGCATTTGCTGCGGTGGGCATCAACGCCGAAGAGGTTACGGCCGAGGGACAATTCGCCAGCTCGCGCGGCGTGGTCAATGCAGACGGCAAGATCGCAGGCACCGACATCAAGTTGCCTTGGGAGGTCGCCGGCCCAGACGGCCAACGCCTGGACAGCAACAACCTCCACAACAGCATTTTCACCGGCCAGGGCTTCAGCAGCAGCAACATCCTGGAGAACATTGTTACAGCAGTCGGTTCCGGCCTGGGCAGCGCGTTCGCGCAATGGGCGGGTCGCGATACCCGCGCAGCAGCCTCCGCAGGTGGTGGTGCGGCATCGCGCGCCTACCAGACGGACATCAAGGAGGGGACTGCAGCTGCGTTTGATAAGCTAGTCGCGGCTGACAAAGCGAAGAAAGATGCGGCGACGCAAGCGGCGAAACCTGCCAAACCGACGGTCTATAACAATCAGGCGGCCCTGTACGGTCCTACCCAGGAAGAGTTGGAGCTCGGTCAGTTGGGCTTGGCTGGGCTGCCTGGCTATATGAAGCCCGGCGCCGGTCTCAATGGCGTCCCGGCTGCGGACGTGGTAACACCTGGCGTGGATCAGCAGGCGCCACAGGGCCCAGACGCGGAAGGCACGCCACAAGCGGCAGCGCAAGAAGTCGACAAGAGCAAGATGGGCGATGATGCTTTGAAAAAAGCGCTCTCGCTTCGAAAAGAGCATCCGAACTGGACACCTGCACAAGTTGCCGAAGCAGCAAATGCATGGGGCAGGGAGGTCCTCAAACGAGAAGACGACCTGTTCACGGTGCACAAGGTTGAGCGCGGCGACACGGCGCTCGGCTTGGCTGGCGAAGCTTATGGCAAGGAAAATACCCGTGCCGGTTACGCCCTCGATACCGTGCTGAACGGTGCCCGCGGCAAGCAGGCCTGGGAGCTGAAGGAAGGCAAGGACACGCTGATGATGGCGCGTGATGTTGCGAAATCGCTGTTTAGCGATGAAGACACTCGCAAGCAATTTAGCCGCTATGCCGGCCAGATGATCGCCGGCGAAAGTGCAATTCGCATTCAAGCCCAGATCCTGGCCGAGGAGAAGCGACAGCGTGACCTGAACGCAACGAAAACCCAGCAAGTGCAGCAGGCAGCCCCTGCTCAGCAAGCGCAGTCTCAGGCTCCGGTCGCACAGCCGCGCGCCGAAATCCGGGCAGACTACAGCGCTGCCGATGCCACGGCTGTCGAGCATAACGCGGCCGTGAACGGCGCGCTGCGCGAGCAGGACAATGCCACTAACTTCGGCTCCTACCTGTATTACGGCCTGAAAGCGAAGGTAGTCGATGCGGCCTACACCGTCAAAGGCACCGCGCAGACGGCGTATGCCGACGGCGCGCAGAAAGTGGAGGTGGCGAAACGATATGTCGGCGATACGGCCACGCTGGCCGCCGCCAACTATGTCGACGTCGCTTCCAAAGTGGTACATGCAGGTGAAACCGCAGTCGCAGCATGGAACGGCGAGAAAGCCGAACGTCGCGGCAGCGCCATGCTGGACCAGTTTGTCGATACGTTGCTGGTGAAATCTGGCAACGATCGTAGCGTCCTGTTGACGAATGCCGCACCGCAAATACTTGAGGCCGGCTTGACCAAGGTGCAGGAAGGCCTGGACTACTCGATCAAGAGCAGCACCCGCGCCGCTCTGGATGTCACGCGGGCGATCGATGCGGTGACCGGCAGCGACCTCTCGAGCAGCATGAAGCAGGTGGCTGATTATGCGGAAAAATCGAAGAGCCCAGTGGCCGACCTGATGCAAAACCTCAGCGATGCGAGGGATGCAGGCGTCAAACAGTTGTACACATGGGCTGATCAGGCGGGCGACAAGTCGCCTTTGCTGGGTACTGCGATCTACACGTTAGCCAAGGTGACTGACGTGGCAAGCGACGCCACGATCGGCAGTGCACGCCTGGCCGTCGATGGCGATTACCGCCATGAGAAAGTGGAGCAGTTCGAGAAGCTGGAAGCGGTGCAGTCCACGACGCACCTGTTTGTTCAGGGCGTGCGTACTGCGGTGAACAATGCAGCCAGCGGCGCGATGGTCCTGGCCGGCGGCGTCGTTGCCGCAACCGGCAATACGGAGATGGCCGACAACATCTTCGGCGCAGCCACCGATTTGCGCAATGACGAGCGGTTCCAGCCGATCCGCCAGGATAGTTACGCAAAAGGAGTTCATATGGCCGGCAGTATTGCGGTCACCGTGGCGACGATTCCGACAGGTATTGGAGGCATCGGCTTTGGTGCCCTGCAGTCAGTCAATTCCGCCAGCACCAAGATCGAGCATGGCGCGTCGACTGAAAGCGCCCTGGCTAGCGTCGGTATCGATCTGGCTGCCATCGCTATTGGTGGTGGCTTGAACGCCACGGCTGCCGGCAGGATGGCGCGGCAAGGTGCTCCGCTCGGCGGCGCCATTGGCCGCGCAGAACAGGCCATTGGCCGCCTGATGGAGGGCGAAGGCCGACTTGCCAGCTCGCTGAATGCTCTCTCCGGGGATAAAGTCCAGGCCCTGGCAGGACTGGGGGTGGATGTAGCCGCTATGGGAGCGAAGGATGAACTGACGGCAAACGACGTGGCGGCCAGTGCGGGCTTCAATGCCCTGGGAACCATCTTGGCTGGTCGCCGCGGGCTGCATGTACCGGAAGGTCCTGCACCACGGACCGCGCATGCGGATGCTGCGCCGGATGTCTATGTAGGACGTTCGCAATCGGCGGAGGCAGATATTCCTGTCGGCTCTGCGCCACGTATAGAGCCGACGATGCCATCCCGCGTTTCGTCCGACGATTTGTTGTCGGCGTTGCCTCAGCGTCAATTGATCGAACGTCAGGCCGGTATCGCAGGACGTCGTGAGGCAGTCGCTGTTCAGGAGTCGGTGAAATTGTCTGGTTCGAGCAGTGAGTCGTTGCCACGTGTAGCGGAGCATGGTGCTTCAGTGAACAACATGGCTAAGCACGAAGCAGAAATTGTACGCCGCACGACCGCCGAAACGGTGAATGCCGAGATGGAAGCGGCGGGCATGCAGCCGGCGTGGATGAAGGGCACAGAAGTAGTCGAGCGAATCGATCCGGCCGGTACCCAGTACCGCCAGGTTGTAAGCCAGGGTCAAGCCGATGCATTGCAACGTGGCGTGCCGGCTGCGGGCAAGTGGGCCACCCGCGATCCAATTCCAAGTCAAGAATTTGCGCGTAACGACTTGGCTATTCTTAAACAGTTCAAGGACGATGTGTCTATTGAAATGACCTACGAGTCGACACAGCCCCATCACGTCCGCGACGGTGTAGTGGGGCCACTCGAAAGAGCGCCTGGTGGTGCTGGACAGGTTCAGTTCTTGGGAGAGAAGAATTTCAAAGTACTTAGTTCGCGTGAGTTGCCAGTGCACTCGCCAGTGGAACCTCCGCGGTCCGGTGCTGGCAACAGGGAAATGGATCTATTGGCGCAAGGACATGGCGACGATACTTTCGTTGGTCCTCGCAAGACTGCATTTACGGAGGACGAGATAGCGTATTACCGCAAAAAGTCACCCAACGATGCGGGACGCGATTATGTAAATACAGGAACCGGGCCGAAAGTTGATCCGGTTTATGGTTACCCAGTAACTCGCTTCCAGGCCGACCATATCATTGCATTCGACAGTATTATTCGTAGGCCGGGATTGTCAGAACTGCCGCCTGCACAGGTTCTTGAGGTTATTAACCTTAAAGAGAACTTGATGGGACTTGGAGCGTCGACCAATACGTCGAAGCAGGATAAGACTTGGGGTGAGTGGCCAGGGCATTCGAGGCTGGGGCCGGTTCCTGACGACGTCCGAAGTGCGATGTTGGCGCGGGAAGCCGCGGCTAGCACAGCAATTGACGACGCTATCTCGTCTCGCCTTGCGGCATACCGGGGAACTGTCGGCCCCGATCTGACAGCACAAGCTGGAGGCCGGCCTGGTACGCACTTTGAACGCACGGAAGGCCTCGGGAGCCATGCTTCGATCGCAGATCTGCGCGCCTCTGGTGCCCTGCCGGGAACAGAAGGCGTAATTGTTACCGATCGCACGGTTCGCTTTGGCGATATTTATGAACTGGGCACGTTAGGTGGCCGCAAGGTAGAATTCTCCCTGACGACGGAGCGCGTAGACGGAAAGCTAGTTAAGAAACTGTATAGCGGTGATGCTTGGACTAGCGCCGTGCCGCGTGATTCGCGTTTAATTGGCCATGTCCACCCGAATGAAACACCGACCCAGCAATGGCCGTCAACGCAAGACATGAATACTGTTAATGCTCGTTATTTCAGGGAAGTTGAGGTCGAACCTACTGCGCGACCAACACCGTCGCGCATTTTCTGGGGACCGGGCGATACGGACAACACGATTTTCTACCCAGGTTACGGCAAAGATCCGCATTCTGGCAAAGGAGGCTAACTATGGAACATCAGACGCCGTTACCTAACGTCGATGATTATCTTTTCGGACGTGGACTTACGCTCGCGGACTATTACATTGAACAGACCCCCGTGTCTGAAATGCTTTGTTATCGAGACGCAAACGGACGTGATTTCGATCTGCAGATTAATGATGCGCAACTCGCCGCAGCGGTGTTGACACGACTGAAGGGCCTGGGCGTGCGAATCGTAAGGCTGGGTGGTGTTGAATCAATTGAAACTACTGATGCCGGCGCACGCCAGCAATTTGAATCGCGAACAGCAGCAGAAATCACGCAGGCTTACATCGGCCAGCAGCCCTTTGCTGTGAAGGCGGCGCCTTCGTTAAAGGGGCAGGTCGCCTGGTTAATCTCGTTGTTTCAAGACATGCACGCGCAAGGTCGACCGATAGTGGCGGGTCAACGCATTCAGTTGGGATTCTCCATGCTTACGGTTGGCCAGTCTCCGGACGGCACGCTAACGTTATGGGAACCTGATTTTGAGCGCAACCCTTTCGTGGATTTGCGTGAAGGTGTGGACGTGACTTTGGCATTGTTGTCTCAGCAAACCGGATTTATACGGCGCGCCAATTGTGCTTCGGCAGAGATTTCGTTCCAGGACAAGATCGTGCTGGCTCGCGGAGCGCTTCAGGCGCCATCCATTTATTTGGAAAGAAGTGCTCCGAATCCGGAAAAGCATGATTCTGGATGGTTTATAGGCATTCGTAATAGCAATGCTGAATTTGAATTGGAGGCGATTTACGCGTTCCAGCTAATTCAACTTCGTCCGGCTTTGTTGGAGGTGCTGGCACTTCCTGCTGGCTTCATGGTTTTTATTGAAGGCAACCAGATCATGGATGTCGCCAATGAACACAATCAAGCGATTGAGATTTTGCCGGCTCCCATTGCAGCCGGCGTTTCCAAGTGAGGTAGTGTGAGCGTGGATCTGATTGACGCATTTATCGAACTCCGCCAGGACGGCAAAGAGATCGTTCCAGGAATGACCTTCCAGACGCTCAGCCAACTCGGCTGGGCACCGAGCAAAATTGTTAGGGTGTCTTGGCTGGCTGGCCAAAGGCAGTTAGCGCTGGATTACCCAGATGGCGTATTGGCCAAAGTTTTGCCAGGCAGGGGGCATGTCGCGGTAATTCCACAGATTGGTGGTGCCGCTGGTTCTCCAAAACTGACTGTCATGGATGCGCAAGGACGGGAATGTTATGTTTTGGGAAGCGCTCAGGAAATCGCTGGCGTTATGAGGTACGGCAGCTTCCTTTGGTTTGAACCCTCTGATACGGATCCGGAACATCGATTCGGAGTTGTGTTTGAGACGGCTGATCAGCAGTTCCTGCTTGAGCTAGAGATAAATAGCGGAGCGGTCAAAGTGGTGCGAGAACTACGTTGATGCTTGGTCAGCGATATGTGTAATCGAAAGGCGCTGATATGAATTGACCAGTTGTTGCGCGCCGCGCTTTCATCGTATCGTGAACCAAATTATCGTCGAGCGATTTTGGCAAGATTGGCGGCGTTTTACCACGTTGACGTCGTAGCATTTTCCCTGGCCGGCCACGCTTGGATCGTATCGCCTGCCGCTTTGGCGTCGTAGCGTCAGTGAAAAAGTATGGGGACGCGAAGTCCCTCTGGCGCTACGACGTACGCGGCTGGCCGCCCTCATCTTCGATGTGTTCCCGCTGCGTGATGAAGTCGGGAAGATGCCCTACGCCTTGCCCCCGCCGCGCGCTTGCTGCTGCTTGAGCAGTGCTTCGTGCGAACGCCAATGCGGTTGCTGCAGCGCCATGTTGACATGGGTGACGGTGCAGATACGCTGACTATTCCGGCAAGCCTCCACCAGACTGGCATAACACAGGTTGCGCGCCAATCGCAGATTGCCTGTAAGCGCTCAACGCGACCACATATGAAAGTTGGCAAGGCCTGGTCAAACTTCGGTTTTCACTTTGGAGAACCGGATGGCAAATCAAGAACGAGAGCAGCGGTGGTTGGAGCGTATCGCGTTATGGCGTGAGAGCGGCATGTCGCAGCGGGCCTTTGCGCAGAAGCATGGCTACCCTATCCGCCAAGTCGGCTACTGGGTTCGGCGTTTGAGTCGTAGCGAGCCAGCGGTAGCGGCCTTGGTGCCTGTTGTGATTAAGGCGGAAGTTAGCGCACCGGCATTGATCTTGCGCGGACCGCATAGCTGGTCCGTCGAGTTCCAGCAGGCGCCTCGGCAGCTTGGGTGGCCGATCTGCTGCGCGGTCTGTAATGCAGCTGCAGGCAACGACAGTTTGGCTTGCAACCCAGCCAGTAGACATTCGCGCTGGGGGCGATCGCCTGTCACTGCATGTGCAGCAAGCGCTGGGCCGCCCACCATGCGATGGCACAGCCTACGTGTTCAGCAACCGGCGCCACACTCGCCTGAAGGTCGTGTGCTGGGACGGCAATGGCGTGTGGATGTGCGTGCGCCGCCTGCATCGCGGCCAGTGTTGCGCGCCGCGCTTTCATCGTATCGCGAGCCAAATTATCGTCGAGCGATTTCGGCGAGATTGGCGGCGTTTTTCCACTTTGACGTCGTAGAATTTTCCCTGCCTGGCCACGCTTAGATCGTATCGTCTGCCGTTTTGGTGTCGTAGCTGCGCTGAAAAAAAAGGGGACCCGAAGTTCCCCGCGCTACGATATGCGCGGCTGGCCCCCATCATCTTCAATGGATTCCCGCTGCGTGATGGCGCCGGCAGGATGCGCTACACTTTCTCCCCGCTGCGCGCTTGCTGCTGCTTGAGTAACGCTTCGTGCGAGCGCCAGTGCGGTTGCTGCAGCGCTGCGTTGACGTGGGTGACTGTGCAAATACGCTGTCGATCCATGCAAGCGGCCACCAGGCTGGCGTAGCACAGATTGCGTGCCAACCTCAGGTTGCCTTGTACTGCGCGCAATACGACGTTCAGCGCCGCCTCGTCGAAGGTGTTGGCGCCCAGTCCGACCGCCGCCAGTTCGGCCACGATGAACGCGGCCAGCTGTTCGTCATTGAGCGGCAGCAGCTGCTTTGAATAACTGATGCGGCTCTTGATGTCTTCGTTGCACATCAGCGAGAGACGATGCAGCAGCTCCGGCTGGCCAAGCAACACCAGGTTATGCTTGCTCGGGAATCGCTCGAACAACAGGCGCAGCTTGCGCAAAATAAGCACATCGAGCAAGTGCGCATCGTCGATCACGAGGTACAGGTTCTTCTGCGATTGTACATGGCGCCAGGCCGCCTGCACCAGCTCCTTTTCAATGTCCTTGGGCGCGGCTTTGATCTGCAGCGATTCACCCAACTGCTTGAGGATCGGAAGATAGGTATGCATGGTTTGGGTGAAGCTGGCCACCACGCAATCACGTGCCTTGCCTAGTTGTTCCAGGTGCTGGCGGATAACGGATTTGCCGACGCCGGGATCGCCGACTACGACGCAGAAGCCGCCATGCTGGGCATGGATCTGCACCATCTCCAGCGCTTCGCTTTGTTGCGGCAGCAGGGGCGGATCCTTGCGGTAGAAGGGTTCCTGCGTCAGGCCGAATGTGGACTTGATCATGTGCGCTCTCCCGTTGCCGCCGGCATGCGAAGGCGTGCATTGGCGTGCAGGTCGAGCGCATTGGCTTGGCCCATGCGCTGGCCGGCGAAGTAGACGATGAAGCTGTCGCGCCGCTGGCGGTCATAACGCACTTGCACCGCCTTGCCACGCAGGTCGACCGGGCATTCGTAGCGTTGCGAATTGATCGAGAAGACATTGGTCTTGCTGACCTTGCGTTCCTCTTCGACATAAAACACCTCGGCCGAAAAGGCGTCGTCGGCCAGGAAGGTGATGCGGTTGCGGTCCAGGTTGAAACGGTCGACGGGCGCCATCTGGATGCCGCTGTGGAATTGCGCGTTGTATTCCTGCTCCACCCACTGGTGAGTCAGGCGGTTAAGTTCTTCCAGCGAAGCGAAGTGGGTATGCAAAGTCAGGAAGCGGTCGCGAAAACCCCGGAAGAAACGTTCGATCTTGCCCTTGGCGGCGCCGTCGCGGATGGGCGCGTGCGACAGGTGGATGTCGAGCCGCAGGCAGGCTTGGGCGATTTCGCGGGCGCTGTAGTTGCTGCCGTAATCGAAGTAGAGGCGCTGCGGCTTGCCGCGCTTGTACAAGGCAGAACGGAAGGCCTGCACCATATTCTCCGTATTGTCGCGGTAAAAGAACTCGGCGTGCGTAATGACGCGCGAGGCGTCGTCGAGGAAGGCGATCAGGAAGGTTTTTTTCCACTGGCCGTCGGCCTGTTTGATGCTGGGGCCGTGCAGCGTGTCGGCTTGCCACAACTCATTGGCGAACTGCATGGCGAAGGAGAGGCGCTGCTTGTGCATGGTTGGTTCATCGAGCAGCTGGTTTTTGCGCAGCATGCGGTAAAAGGTGGTGGGCGCCAGCTGCGAGCGCGTGAACAGGTTGCGCTGCAGGAGCACGCGGTATAGCACGCTCTTGGGCAGAAAAACGGCGGTATCGTTGGCCGGCCGGATGGGCTTGATTGCCGGCGAAGGTGCGGAAGCCGCCGCAGCGGCAAACGCCCTGCGCTCGGCGGTTGGGGAGGCTGGCGCGGCTGATGCTGTTGTTGCAGGACGTGGCGCGGTTGGCAATGCCAACGGTGCGCGCGCCGCTGCGGGCGAAGTCGCAGGTGAGACCGGGGCTGTACGCACAGCTGCATCGGAAGCCAGGTCGGGCGCCGTAGGTGAGGCCGCCACAACCCGTGGGCGCCTCAACGGCGAGCCGAATCCGGCAACCGCGATCACTGGCGATGCCAGCGCCGCAAGCCGCGCAAACATTGCGGACCGCGCAGCACCACGCAATCCGTGGGAGCAGACTGAGGTGACAGGAGGGAAGGTCGCCGAGGCTGTACCGGGACGCGCCGCGTCGGAGATGCCAAAGGTAGCCAATGGCAGTGGCGTGGCGGCGGATGCGCCTGCTGTAGTGCGCAATGCCCTGGGTGAAGTTCGTGCAGGCTCCAATGCGGCAAAGGTAGAGCGTGAGGTGCCGCGCGCCGAGCAAGGCCCCGCTCCACGCGCACCAGAGCCGTATCGTCCGCCAGTGCAGGAGCCGACGCCGGCATCTGCGCCAAGCACGCCGGCACCGCGCGGTGCTGAGGTGCATGCGCCACAAGCGCCGCAGGCTCCACGTTCAACTCCGACGGCAGGCAATGCGCCGCAGAAGTTCGAGCTGTCCATGAAGGAGCACAACCGCGCACTGCAGGATGCCGGCCTGAATCGGGCAGAACGCCGAGCTGTCATGAACGGTGAAGCTTCCGCCGCCGAACTTGGGAGTCTCGAAAACCGGCCGGCCGGTGATGGTCAATGGCGTGGACGTGCGTAACCTGCGCCGTGCCTGCTTCGTGGCCGGTACGCCTGTGGAAACCCGCGACGGGTTGCGCGCGATCGACCGCCTGGCCATTGGCGACCAAGTTCTGTCGCGTCACGAGGAGACGGGTGAGATTGCCTATCGTACCGTGGTCCGTACGATCGTCATCGAGGACAAGCAGATTTATCGTCTGGTCGTAGCGGACGAGGCAGGCAACCGCGAAACGATCCGCACCACCGATGAACACCCGTTCTGGATCGCAGGCCATGGCTGGGTACGTGCAGCCGATCTGCGTGAAGGCGATCCATTGCTGACGCCGTCCGGCGAACATCGCGTGGTGGTGTCGCTGGTGGAAGAAGAAGGGCTGGAAACCGTCCACAACATTGAAGTTGACGAGTTCCACACCTACTTCGTTGGTGAGTTGCGCATCTTCGTTCACAATGCCGACTGCGGTGAAGTGGAAATTGTGCAGAACACACGACGCCGTGTAGCCGCGGAAGGTCCGACACGTCCGGTTGTGCCTGGGGATGCAGCGCGAGTAGTCTTCGATCCAATGGGCGGCGACAAATTCCGCGCATTGCAGACTGCCGCGGAACGTCGAGAGTTCTTGACAGAGTACGCACGGCAGATCCGAGGTCAGGAAGATGCTTTGAATAGCTTGACAGTTGATCAATTCATGAAAGCACGAGATTCCTTCGATAAGCTGGGACGCAATCCGAATGCGAAACGGGCGCAGAAACAGTTCACGAAAGATTTTGAGCGGGAGGTTAAGCAAAGTATTGCTGAGCGTATGAGGCGCGAAAATCCGCAACTCAGCGATGATGCGATAGACAAAATGGCGGCGCAACAGGCAACGGCAGCTCGTAAAGGCCTCGCAGCATTACATGAGCCGGATAACGTCGCAGGAGGTTATACTTCGGCCGACCCAACTCGTATGGGAAATGCTAATGTCAACTCGTCGATCGGTCCTTCTTGGAACAGCCGCGTTGAAGCTTTGGATTCTTGGGCTGCCAAGGCAAAAGAGGCCGGCTATGGCGGTCACCAAATGAACGTACGCCTGTTCCTAGAAACAGGGCTGATTAATAATGGCCGAATTTAAAGGATGCAAATGAAAAGAGAATATTCCGCTTTCTTGGCGGCCTCCGGCCGCGGAGCGCAATATGCGACTGTTCCTGACCAGATATTGGAGAAGTACCGTGGGATATTGCCAGATTCGTTGCTTGAAATTTGGCAAAGCCAAGGCTGGTGCTCGTATGGCGGAGGTATGTTCTGGACTGTCAATCCAGAAGAATATGGGTGGTTAGTCGATGGCTGGATAAAGCCGCTGAACGAGCTGCCTGAGGACCGCTATTTCATAATTGCGCGTTCGGCTTTCGGCGAGTTCTTTTGCGCGCGGGAGAATGGTCCGCGAGTAATCACGATATGTTGCCCAATTGCCGCCGTGATGGCCCGTAGCTCGGCACTTGCCTCAGGCAACATGGAGGATGCAATTGACATGTTTTTCGGTGGGATGCGTCTGGAAGACTTTGATTTCGATGACGACGACGATAATCCAATGTTTGAAGCTGCTCGGGGCGCGCTTGGAGTACTGGGACCAGACGAGGTATACGGCTTTGTGCCGGTACTTCCTCTGGGCGGCGAAGCAAATGTTGCGAACTTGCAGAAGTTGAAGCTTGGAGTTCATATTGACATTATCAAACAGTTTGCAGGCGTACAATTGATGACGGACTAAGCTAAGGAGAGTTGAGAATCTCGAATAGGATGCAAACGGATTTGACAGTTGGAAGAAGTGTAAAGCGCGAAGTCCTTTGTTCCGAACACCGGGTCTGCGGACGCTGAGTTGTGCTGTCTGCTGTCCACGATCGCAGACAAGTACCTGCGTCTGCGCCAGGGAGCAATCGGCGCAGCAAGCTCAACTTTCAACGGCGACTTCACAATAGCGGTTGCTCATGCGGCGCAAGTCGTGCTTGCTGCACCATTTGCGGATATTGAGGCTCAATCTGTTCAATGTGATGGCGGCGAGTCAGCCGTCTTCCGCACCTCTGCCTATCAGCGCGGGCCTGCTGTCGACCTCATAATCATCTGCTGGTCAACGGTATCTATCCCACTGCCCAGTCGTACAACTCCAGGTTTGCCGAGGGCGAGCGGCCCTTCGCCTTGCGGCCAGCGATGCGCACGATGTTTCTGTGCCATCAAGTGCTATTACATGCAGGAGGATAGCTTGAGCAAAATCCGCTTGGTTCAGAACGTGTGCACATGCCGAGCTTTTATCCCCTGCGCCTGACTGCGACCATTGAACTTCCGAAAATTCTAGCAGCGAGCAGATGAAGGAATGGAAGATGAAACAGTATGAAAAGGTATTGGGCGGGCTTGGCATGCCGGAGGAATTGATTGCGCTAGCAACGGGCAGGCTCCAACTGCCTAATGGAATAAACGAACAGCCTGCACGGTGCTACGGCTTTCCGCCGGCACTCATTCCGTTTTGGAGTGCGCCAGATGCGATGATTTACACGGGCTACTGGAGTCACTGGTTCGCTGATCGTGACGCCAGCTTTGTCAAGATGTACGTCAAGTTGGGCTACGTGGTATCTGAAATAGCGCGGACCTGCGAACAGTTCAAAGCATACGAAGTCTTGAATGAGCTTGTATTCGCGGATGAATCCACCCCGGAAGTTGCCGACTTTGCAGCCAAACTAGGGGTTGATTTAGGCCAGATTGAACAATTTGCCGAAACTCATGGCGACGACCCAACACAGTTATATTTGCTGCCAGAATTTGCAGTACGCACGCCACTGGAAAGCTGTTCTGGGTCGAAAGGTTATGACGGTGGTTTTCCAACCGTTAGCAACGCCAATGGTTCTGCTAATAAACAGGCGTCCTCTTTTGAGTTAAATGAAACCACCGCGCGTGCGTTTCTGGCCAGTCCTGATTGTCCCCCATGGTTGAAGACTACGGACAAACAGCACTTATTCCAGACCTATTTGAGTGCGGGAGACCTGACATCGGCGTGGTTCACGTTAAATTCAAGCGGCTGGAACTTTGCCGCTGCTCGGGCCGCATTGACGAAATTGGCGCACCACTCGGAAGTCGACAATTTTCACGCAATGGTCGAGGCATGGCTGTCCTTGCCGCACGAACAATATGGCGTTGGCTATTAGTAGTGGACAAAAATGGTACTTGGAAGCTCGTGACGATTGAGAGTACAGGAGGAAAATTGTGGCATTTCAGGCTGACCCGGAACTGTTGAACCAGACGGTGCAGGCGCTCGCCGATAGCGCGCCGCCGGATTGGAGAGTGATTACTTTCTATTTTGAGTTCTTAGAGGATGAGCAACTCGGGCTGAGAAATAAGTGCACTGCGAGGGCGTTGGGCGGCGAAAATTTCGATATCCACCTGGATAGCTACGACCTCGGCAACACGATTCAGACATACGATACGGTCAAGGCCCTATATCAAGAGGCTGTCCAGCATGGCGAGAAATGGACGGGCGTACGCTTGACAGTCCTGTGGAACGGGCGCTTCAGGTTCCGCTTCTTTTATGGTCAAACACCTCTTCTGGGCGGCGACCGTGAAACGGTGCTGCAGATTATGTCCGAAGGCTTGAACGAATTATGCAAGCCTGACATCGGACGAATTGTGAATCCAGAAATGACTCCAACAGTCGACGAAATTTACCAGCAGATCAAATCTCATCATCTGTTCAAGGTAATCCGTGGCGAGGAAGGCGTGTTTCGCACGCCGTCCTACATTAATGCCGACTTGCTGCCGACCGATCACAACGAGTTGCTGGTCAAGGCGATTTATCCGATCGCCGAGAAGTACAACGTCAAGTTTGCAGAGCGCGAACTTGACTTGGCCTTGCGCGTCGCCGCAAGTGATGCGCTGGGCGTTTTCTGCGCCATCCAGTGCTACTACATGCAAGTGGTGAACGAGGAAGACGGCTTAAGCAATATTCGGTTGAACCGGGCGGATTTGCCGCAGTATTTGACGGCGCGCTATTTCGCTTTGGTGGAAGACCTCAAGAAATTGAACCTGAGCGGCAATGATGCGCCCGATTATGCGCAAAAGAGTGCCCTGAGCTACCTGAGGATCCTGGTGGAGCAGTATGGCGTGAAGGCCACCGCATAGGCGTTAGCGCAAGTGAGCACAGCCAGCGCAGGGGAGCGGCACCTTGCGCTCTTCGAGGATGCTGCGCAGCGCGGCGATTGACTCGAAGCGGCTGGCGTCCTTGATGAAGCAGCATGGCATCTCGCCGCCGCTCAGGTCGTAGTAGCGCATGCCGTCATTCTCCAGAAGGTGGCAACGGTACTCGGTCGGTTGGCGGTGCAGCTGGATGCGCTGTGGGTAACGGCGGCTGTAGTCGTCCTTGCCCTGCAGCGGCTGAATCATGTGGCGCAAGCCGCGCTTGCGGCACCATTCGCGCACTGGCTGAACCGAGGCGGAAACGGCGACGGAGAAGATCGTGATGTCGAGTCTGCCGCGCAGGTTCTCGACAAACTCGATGACGCGTTCCAGGTTGTGGCGGCCGATGCTGGCCGCTTCGCAGGCATCCAGCGTGTCTATGCTGACGCCGATCTGGCGGAAGTCGGCCAGGAAGTGTTCGGGATATTTGTACGTGCCGTTGGTGATGGTGAACGGCTCGGCGCCGATGGTGCGCGCGTAGGCGGCCATGGCGAAGAAGTCGCGGTTCAGCGTTGGTTCGCCTTCGCCCTGCAGCGACAGGCGGCGTGGCACGCCGTAGCGCGCGACGTGCCTGTCGACGATGGCGCGGAAACGTTCCAGCGGCATGTCGCCTTGCGCCATGTCGCGTCCTGCGCAGTAAAAGCAGTCGAAGTTGCAGCGTGTGCTGACTTCGACTTGCACATCCATCATTGCTGGGCCGTGGCGTCCAGCGATTGCAGCAATTCCCTGCCGCGCTCGGCGTACAGGTTGCTGGAGGCGGCCGACTGCAGCAACACGTCCAGGTGGCGGCGCGCGTCTTGCGCCTTGCCCTGGCGCGCCTGGTGCAAGGCGCTGAAGTACAGGGCCGGCGGGTGCACCGGGTCGCGTTCCAGGATGGCATCCCACAGCACTTGCGCCTGTTCGGCCTGGCCGTCGTTGAAGTAGGCCATCGCCAGCTGGAACTGCTCGGTCGGCGCGTCCGGGTGCAGTGCCAGGTAGTGCTGGAACAGCTCCTGGGCGCGGCGCGGCAGGCCCAGCTGGGCGTATAGGCGGGCCGTCATGGCAATCGCTTCCGGTTCGGGGGCGTTGCCGGCCAGGACCAGCTTCAACTTTTCCAGTGCGAGGTCGAGCCGGTTGCTGTCGATGTGATGGCGGGCCAGGGCGACCAGTTCATCGGGCGCAAATACGGACAAATTGTTGCTGGACGTCATAGTGGCGAAAGAAAAGTTAAGTAATTTGAATGTCAACATGCTACCATACAATGTTTAATGTATTGCAGCATCTATTTCTAAAAAGGAAAAAGTATGTTCAGCAGCTGGAAGCGCTGCGGCTTGCTGGCCGTGGCTTTATTGATGTCGGCGTCTGCGCAAGCGGGCTTGTTGACGTTCGAAGACCAGGACCCTGGCGACTGGGTGGCGCCGCTGGAGGCGGGCTATGGCGGCTTTGAATGGGGCAATGACCCCGCCGTTGTTTTCAAGGACTACATCCAGTCCCGCGGCTACCAATTGGGCACGGTGGGCAATGTTGGCTTGATCGGCTGGGACGGCATTATTTCGTTCTCGCGTGCGACCAAGTTCAATTTCGACCGCGCTGCCATCACGGCCGCCTGGAGCATGGATGAGGATGTCCTGGTGCAAGGCTGGCGCAATGGCCAGCTGCTGTACACCAAGACCCTGCAGACCTCCTTCAACGGACCTTACTACTTCGATTTCGGCTTCAAGGGCGTGGACGCGGTGAGCTTCCTGGGCACCGGTGGTATCGATGCCGGCTCGCAGGACGGCGCCGGCCCGCAACTGGTGCTTGACCAGATCCAGTGGAGCGTCGACCAGGTCGACCCGCCTGGCGATGTGCCGGAGCCGGCGACGTTGCCGCTGATGGCCGGCGGTCTCGGCCTGCTGGCCCTGGCACGCCGCCGGCGTTCCTGATCAGTGCGTGCTGCGGCCGGTATAGGCCGACAGCATCACGTGCTGGCTGCTGTCGGTGCCGGCGCTTTGCTGGCGCTGTTCTTCCGGCAGCTTGTTGACGTCGTCGATGATGCGCTGCATGTCGGCGTTCAGGGCCGGGTTGTCCAGGTTCAGTTCAATGCCGCGTTGCAGGTAGCGCAGCGCATCGGCAAATTCATCCGCCAGCAGGTGGCGCAGGCCGCGGCCAAAGTGGAACAGGCATTTGCCTTCGTCCAGGTCGTCCAGCGCCACCAGCACGTCGTTGGCGCGCGGGCCGTCGCCTGACGACAGGTACAGCAGGCCCAGCTGGAAGCGCGCGATGGCCAGTTCCGGATTGGCGGCAATGGCCGCTTCCATCGCGGTTGCGGCGCGGTCATACATGCGCAGCGAGGCGTAGCTGGCGCCCAGCATCAGCAGCGCTTCGGCGCTGGCATCGGGGCGGCTGCCCGCTTCTTTCAGGTAAGCCAGCGAGGTGGCGGAATCGCCGTTACGGTCGGCTTCCAGCGACAGCTGGAGCAGCTCGGCCTGGTCAAGCATGGCGAGGGTGGGGTTGCTCATTTTCGTAATCCGTTCTCAGTGTTTCGGCGCGCGTTGCGCCACAAAAGTGGTCAGGTATTCCTGCAGGCTCGGGGCATCCGCCGTCGGGCGCTGTTGCAGTGCGCGCGAGATCAGGCGGTCGGCCAGCTGGCCGTGGCCGTCCAGCTTGAGCAGGGCGGCCTTGGCGTAGACGGCGCCGAAGTTGGCCGGGTCCAGGCGGTTGGCCACGGTCACGGCCTGGCGCGCCTCATCCAGGCGGTTCAGGTGCACCAGCGCGGCAGCCAGGCCGCCGTGGGCTTCGGCGAAACCACGGTCGGCTTCCACGGCGCGGCGGAAACTCTGTTCCGCTTCGGCGTGGCGGCCGGTGGTCAGCTGGGCCCAGCCCAGCGCGACGATGGTGCCGGAATGCTCGGGCATGCAGGCTTCGGCCCTGGCCAGCGAGGCCAGCGCATCGTCCTGCTCTTCGGTGTAGAGCTGGCTCAGGCCCTTGCCCAGCCAGGCGCGCCCGTTGTCCGGGCGCTGCGCCAGCACGGTGTCGAAGCTGGTGCGCGCGGTGGCGATGTCCTGGTCTTCCAGCGCCAGCGAACCGCGCACGGCGTTGGCTTCCACGCTGTCGGGCTGGACGGCCAGGGCCGCCTCGGCGGCGGCGCGCGCCTGTTCGCGGTCGCCCTGGTCGAAATAGAGCAGGGAAAGATAGGCCTGGCTGTCGGGCGATTCGGTCTGGGCATGCCATTGCCGGGCCGCTTGCAGCGCTTCATCCATCTGGCCGGTGTGGTGCAGGCAATTGGCGAGGTAGCGCGCATTGGCCGGCACATCCAGGCCGCCCGCTGCGGCGGCGCTGAACTGCTGCGCCGCTTCCTCGAAGCGATCCTGGTAGAACAGGGCGATACCCAGGTTGTGCTGCAGCGCCGGCGCTTGTTCGCCCTCTGCCAGCAAGCCTTCGAACAGGACGCCCGCTTCGCTGAAGCGGTGCTGCGACAGGTAGACGGCGGCGGTGCGCGCGGTGGCGGCCGAGGCATCCGGCAGCAGGGCGGCGGCACGGCCATAGCTGGCCAGGGCGGCATCGAACTGGCCTGCCTGGTGCTGCAGGTCGCCCAGGTCGAGCAGCAGGCTGGTGTTGTCCGGATCGGCTTGCAGGAACGTGGTGAAGCGCTGGATCTTGGCGGTGAGGTCTGTTGCGGTCGACATGGTAAAGCTTGGCAAATTTAGCAATGCAAGATCATCCTACAATATGATGAACGTGTAAACAACGCAATATTTCTTTCAAAGATGAATGCAAACATCCTGTTCGCGTGGGAATTGGGCGAACACCTGGGCCATGTCTCGAAATTCCTGCCGCTGGCGCTGGCCTTGCGCGAACGCGGTTACCGTCCCGTGTTTGCGGTGCGCGACACCCATTCGGCTGAAGTGGTGCTGGGGCCGCACGGCATGCCTTGGCTGCAGGCGCCGGTGGCAATCGGCCAGGGCGCCGCCGCCGGGCCGGCCCTGAACTATGCCGACATCCTGCTGCGCTGCGGCTACGCCAGCCCGGTGCGCCTGGCGGGCATGCTGCGCGCCTGGCAACAGATCTTCGAATTGGTGCAGCCGGCGCTGACGGTGTTCGACCACAGCCCGACGGCGCTGCTGGCCAGCCGCGGGCGCGCCATGCGGCGCGTGCTGCTGTCGCCCGGCTTTTTCCTGCCGCCGCGGCAGACGCCGTTCCCGCCCATCCTGCCGCAGGCGGTGGCGCAGGAAAATTTGCTGGCGTGCGACACGGCGGCACTGGCGGCGATCCAGGCGGCACAGGAGCGCATCGGCATGGCGCCGCTGGCGACGCTTCCTGAACTGTTCGACGCCGACTTGCGCTTGCTCGATACTTATCCCGAGCTGGACCATTTCGGCGCCCGGCCGGAAGAGGAATACTGCGGCGGCTTCTATCTCGATGAGGCCGGGGTGCCGGCCAGCTGGCCCGACACCGGGCGGCCGCGCGTGTTCGCCTACCTGCGCCCGGGGCAGCGCGGCGTGGACCGCCTGCTCAGCCAGTTGCGCATGGCGCCTTGCGAGGCGCTGATCTACGCGCCGGGGCTGACAGCGCAGCAGGCGGCGCGCTTTGCCAACAGCAATATGCGCTTCACGCAAGAGCTGACGCAGTTGCGCAGCCTGGCCGGGCAGTGCGACCTGGCCATCCTGTATGCCAGCCATGCCACGATCTGCGCCTGCCTGGCGGCCGGGGTGCCGATGCTGCTGCTGCCGCAGCAGCCGGAGCAAGCCATGCTGGCGCGCCGCGTGGCTGAACTGGGCGTGGCCCGCGTCTACCAGGACGATGCGGCGCCGCTGGCCCAGGTAGAGGACGCCCTGGCCGATGCCGGCATGCGCGCGGCGGCCAAAGCGTGGCGTGGCAGCCACACAGCGATGGCAGCGCCGGCGCTGGCCGATCGTCTCTCGGCACTGCTACAAAACCCCTCAAATTAGTGACACTTTATAAGTTTCCATAAATAAAAACTCTACCATTTTCTGCAATTAGCATTTGCATCATGATAGTATTGCCGACTTTCAATTGTTATATTGTTAGTTGCCGAGGTAACAGTGGACGTAAATGCAATTGCCGGCCTGGGCCTGCAGAACGATGTCCGGCAAATGGAGAGCATCAGCCAGAACCTGGCCAACGCCGTGACGCCTGGTTACAAGAAGCAGCTGGCGCTGGGCACCACCTTCCAGGCTCAACTGAGCCAGGCAGCACTGGCGCAGCCATTGCCGCTGACCCTGCCGTCCCTGCAAAGCAGTGTCATTGATGCCGGCGCCGGGCGCCTGCGCGCCACCGGCGACGCCCATGACGTCGCGGTCGAGGGCACCGATTTCCTGGAGCTGGCCACGCCGGACGGCGCGGCCTACACCCGCCAGGGCAAGCTGCGCGTCGACGTCGATGGCCGCCTGGTCGGCGACCAGGGCCACCCGGTGGTCAGCAGCGCCGGTCCGCTCACCCTCAGCAACGCCCCCTTCACCATCGACGGCAACGGCGACGTGCAACAGGACGGCCGCGTGGTCGGCCGCCTGAAGCGGGTGCGCTTCGAGCAGGCTGGCCGCCTGCAGCCGCTGGGCGGCGGCATGTATGCGCTGGGCGGCGCCACGGTGGCCGACCCGAACAGCAGCGCGCCGGTCAAGCAGGGCTTCCAGGAAGCGTCCAACGTCGACACCACCACCGAGATGGTGCGCATGAGCATGACGGTGCGCCATTTCGAAGCCCTGGCGCGCGTAGTGCAGGGCTATGACGACAACCTGGAAAAGACCATCCGCAAGCTGGGAGATTTTTAAGCCATGAACGATTCGATGTACATCGCCGCCACCGGCATGCAGATGCAGCAGGCCAGCGTGGACACCATTGCCAACAACCTGGCCAACGTCGGCACGCCCGGCTTCAAGCGCTCGCGCGTGAGCTTCCAGGACCTGGTCTACCGCGACATGGGCGGTGCCCGCGCCGCCGCCAGCCAGGCCACCCAGGGCGCTGCGCCTTCGCTGTGGCAGGGCAGCGGGGTCGGCATGGCCGGCATCGTCAAGGCCTTTGCCGGCGGCGAGCTGAAACAGACCGGCCAGGCCCTCGATTTCGCCGTGCGCGGCGACGGCTTCTTCGAAGTGACGGCAGCCGACGGCACGCCGGCCTTTACCCGCGGCGGCAGCCTGGTGGTCGACAAGGAAGGCTACCTGGCCACCAGCGACGGTTACCAGCTGCGCCCGGCCATCCAGGTCGGCAACGACGCCAGCGAGCTGTCGGTGTCGGCCGCCGGCGTGGTGACGGCCAAGCTGGCCGGCCAGAGTTCGCCCAGCGAACTGGGCCGCATTGAACTGGCGCGCTTTGCCGACACCAGCGGCCTGCAGGCCATGGGCGGCAATATGTACCGGCCCAGCGCGGCTTCCGGCGACGCCATCTACGGCGCGGCCGGGGAAGGCGGCATGGGCACGGTGGCGCAGGGCTGGCTGGAAGGCTCCAACGTCAACCTGGTGGATGAAATGGTCAGCCTGATGGTGGCGCAGCGCGCCTACGAAAGCAGCGTCAAGGTGATCCAGGCGTCGGACGAGATGCTGGCCATGAGCAACAACCTGCGCAAATAAGCCATGCGTGCGCTGCTGTGTGCGGCCGCCCTCGCGTGGCTGCCGGCGGCGCAAGGCGCCGAATTGGCGCTGCGGGAAACGGTGATGGCCATGCAGCCGCGCCTGCACCTGGCCGATGTGGCCGAAGTCAGCGGCGAAGGCGCCGCGGCGCTGGCTAGCCTGGACCTGGGCAGCGCACCGCGCATCGGCTATGTGGCGCGCTGGACGCGCGCGCAATTGCAGGAACTGGTGCTGCGCCGGACCGGGCGCAGCGTGGAAGTGACAGGAGCGCAGCAGGTGCAGGTGCGCATGGCGTCGCGGCTGGTGGCTTCGGCCGAACAGCTGGCGCTGGCGACGCAGGCGGTGCAGGCCGCGTTCGGCGCCAACGGCAGCTTGCAGGCGACGCCGCTGCGCGTGCCGGCTGAAGTGGAAGCACCGCAGGACGCGCGCCTGGCCGTGCGGCCGCTGGCGGGACGCACGCTGGCGCCGCGCTTTGAAGTGTGGCTGGACGTGCTGTGGCAGGACGCGGTGTACCGCTCGCTGCGGGTGGAACTGGCCCTGGAGCTGCCGCGCCAGCTGTATGTCGCGCGGCGCGACCTGGCTGCCGGCGAGGTGCTAGTGGCCGCCGATTTTGAAGCCCGCCCCGGCAACGCGGCACTGGCGGGCGGCCTGGCGGCGGACAGCTTGCCCAACGGCGCCCGTCTGCGCCAGCCGCTGCGCGCGGGGCAGGCGCTGGCGGCGAGCCAGCTGGCGCCGGCCGGTTTCATGCGCCGCGGCGAACGGGCCGTGCTGCGCTGGCAGAGCGGCGCGCTGCAGCTGGAGCGCGAAGGCATCGCCCTGGGCGATGCGGCGCCGGGCGAGCCGGTGCAATTGAGGATGTCGGGCGGGGCCGTGTTGGCCGGCCGCCTGCAACAGGATGGAACGGTCCAGGCGGACCTGCAGTGAAGGAGAACATGTTGCGTGCAGTCTTAAAAGGGTTGATCTGGCTGGCCATGGCCGCCAGCCTGCCGGCCATGGCCGACAGCCTGTATCGCCCGCAAAACTACCAGCCCTTGACCTCGGACCTGCGTCCGCGCAAGGTGGGCGACCTGATCACGGTCATGGTCTATGAAAATTCCAGCGCCACCAGCAGCGCCGGCACCAATGCCGGCCGCAGCGCCCAGGTCGGGCTGGACGTGCGCACGCCGAACGGCCTGACGCACGGCGCCGCCATCCGCAGCCAGAACGACAGCGACGGCCATGGCACCACCCAGCGCGCCGGGCGCGTGCTGGCCCAGATCACGGTCGGCATCCGCGAGATCGCCGCCAACGGCGACTTGCTGGTGCAGGGCACGCAGCAGGTCGACATCAATAACGAGCGCCAGACCATCACGCTGGAGGGCCGGGTGCGCCAGCAGGACGTGTCCGACACCAATGTGGTGCTGTCGACCCGCGTGGCGGAAGCGCGCATCAGCTACGCCGGCCAGGGCGATATCTCCGAGCGCCAGCGCCCGGCCTGGTGGCAGCGCCTGTTGACCCTGTTCGGAGTGTGACGTGAAGAAGTGGAGCTGGATCCTGCTGCCGCTGGCAGCACTGGCGCTGAGCCTGCCGGCCGGCGCGCAACAGGTGCGTATCAAGGACCTGGGCAAGATGGAAGGCTGGCGCGAGAACCCGCTGTCCGGCTACGGCCTGGTGACCGGCCTGGCCGGCACCGGCGACTCGCCGCGCAACAAGGCCACCCGCCAGTCGATCGCCAATATGCTGGCGCGCTTCGACCTGCAAGTGGCGGCCGACGACGTGCAGAGCCGCAACGTGGCGGCCGTGATGGTGACGGCCTCGCTGTCGCCGTTCGGCCGTCCCGGCGACGCGCTGGACGTCACCGTCACCTCGCTGGGCGATGCGCGCAGCCTGGTGGGCGGCACCCTGATGCTGGCGCCGCTGAAAGGCGCCGACGGCCAGCTGTATGCGCTGGCGCAGGGCGCGCTGTCGGTGGGCGGCTACAAGTACGACATGAACGGCAATGTGATCCAGAAGAACCATCCGACGGTCGCTTCCATTCCCGGCGGCGCCACCATCGAGGCCGGCGTGCGCAGCACCATGCTGAGCGAGCGCAATACGGTGACCTTCGTGCTGGCCGAATCGGACTACACCACCGCCACCCGCGTGGCCGACGCCATCAATGCGCGCCTGGGCGCCGGCCTGGCGCAGGCCCAGGATGCCGCCGGCGTCGAAGTCAACGTGCCGCCCAGCCGCCGTACGCGCCTGGCCGATTTCCTGGCGGCGCTGGAAAACGTGACGGTGGAACCGGACCGCCGCGCGCGCGTGGTGATCAACGAACGCACCGGCACCCTGGTGGCCGGCGGCGACGTGCGCATCGACAAGGTGGCCGTCTCGCAGGGCGAGCTGAAGGTGTCGATCGTGACCGACAACACGGTGTCGCAGCCGCTGCTGGTGAGCCGCACCGGGCCGGACGTGCAGACGGTGGCCGTCAGCAACAGCCGCGTCGACGTGAAGGAGCAGGGCGGCACCGGCTACCTGGCGCCGCGCGCCACCACGGTGGCCGAGCTGGTGGACGCGCTGGCGCGCATGCACACCAATACCCGCGACATCATTTCCATCCTGCGCGCGGTGAAGGCCGCCGGCGCGCTGCACGCCGACCTGGTCGTGCAATAAACCCGAGGAAGCCCATGGTACCGATGATTGAAGAAAGCACCACCCGCCTGCTCGGCATGGCCCTGGACGCGGCCGTGATGCGCCAGCAGGCGATCGCGCAGAACATCGCCAACGCCAACACGCCGGGCTACCAGCGCATCGGCGTCAGCTTCGAAAGCCGCGTGGCCGGCCTGATGGACGCTGCCGGCCAGGTGCGCGCGCCGTCGCTGTCCGAACTGGCCGCCTACCGTCCGCGCTTGGAAACGCTGGCGCCCAGCAATGCCAACCAGGAAGTGGCGCTGGACATGGAACTGGCGCAGCTGTCGCAGACCACGCTGCAGCACCAGGCCTTGCTGAAGGCCTTGAACAAACACCTGTCCGTGCTGGGCACGGCCATCAACGAAGGGAAACGCTAATGAGCTACCAGGCGGCATTTCAAATCAGCGCCACCGGCATGGCAGTGGAAAAGCTGCGGCTGGACCTGACCGCGGCCAACCTGGCCAACATGAACCAGGCCGCGCCGTCGGCGGCGGCAGCCTACCAGCCGCTGCGCCTGGTGAGCCAGGCGCGCCCGCTGGCCTTTGCCCAGCAGTTCGCCCTGGCCGGCGGCGGCGCCGAAGTCAAGGCCGTGGTGCCGCAGGCCGTGGCGCCGCGCCTGGTGTACGAACCGGGCCATCCCTATGCCGATGCCAAGGGCATGGTGGCCTATCCGGGCGTCGACCATACGGCGGAAATGTTGAACGTCAACCTGGCGCTGCGCAGCTACGAAGCCAACCTGGCGGCCTTCACCGCCGCCCGCACCATGGCCGCGCGCACGCTGGAAATCGGGGGCAACCAATGAGCATCGAAGCGATCGGCGCGATCGGCGCCGTGGATGCGGTCGAACCTGCGGCCCTGGGCGTGCCTGCCGCGCCGGTGGCGGCGCCCGGTTTCGCCGACTGGATTGCGCGTGAAGTGGGCCAGGTCGACGCCACGCTGGCGACGTCGGAAAACGACCTGCGCCGGCTGGCCACCGGCCAGGTGCAGAACCTGCACGAAGTGATGATCCACATGGAAGAAGCCAAGCTGTCCTTCCAGTTGCTGGCACAAGTACGTAACCGCTTGCTGGATGCATACCAGGAAGTGATGCGGATGCAAGTCTAGGAGTCGTAAGTGAATGGAATGATGGAAAGCTGGCGCGGCCTGGGCCGCGGCGCGCGTAACGGCATCGCGGTGGGCCTGCTGCTGATCGTGGCGGTCATGGGCGGCCTGGCGTGGTGGATCTACCGCGCCGATTACCAGGTGCTGTTTGCCGACCTGTCGCCGGCCGATGCGGCGGCAATGACGGCGGAACTGGACAAGTCGAAAACCCCGTACCAGCTGGGCGGGGAGGGCCGCACCATCCTGGTGCCGCAGGACATGGTGTACAAGACCCGCCTCAAGCTGATGGGCAAGGAAGTGCCGCTGCACGGCGCGGTCGGCTTCGAAGTGTTCAACAATGCCGATTTCGGCATGACCGACTTCGTGCAGAAGGTGAACTACCAGCGCGCCATCCAAGGCGAACTGCAGCGCACCATCCTGGCCATCGACGAGGTGCAGACGGCGCGCGTGCACCTGGCGGTGCCGGAGCAGGGCCTGTTCAAGCGCCAGGCGGCCAAGGCCAAGGCTTCGGTCACGGTCACCATGAAGCAGGGCCATACCCTGGGCGCCGAGCAGGTGCTGGGCATCCAGCGCCTGGTGGCAGCCTCGGTGCCGGAACTGACCGCGGCCGACGTGACGGTGCTGGACCAGCATGGCGTGGCGCTGACGCGCGCCGGCGGCAGCGACGCGGCGGAAGCGGCGGCCAGCGGCCAGCTGGACGCCAAGCGCGGCGGCGAAGACTACCTGCTGAAGAAGGTCAACCGCGTGCTGGACCAGACCTTTGGCGCCGGCACGGCTGTCGCGAGCATCGACCTCTCGCTGAACATGGACCAGAGCCGCGTCACGCTGGAGCAGGTGCTGCCGGCGCAGGCCGTGGTGCGCGAGCGCAAGGTGGTCAGCGACGCCAGCGGCGGCCAGAACGACGCCGTGGCGCGCAATCCGGGCAGCAGCACCACCGAAGCCGACTACCAGGTGGGCCGCCGCACCGAGCAGCTGAACGTGGCCAGCGGCGCGGTCAAGCGCATGACGGTGGCGGTACTGGTGCGCCAGTCGCTGAACGAAGACCAGATCGAAAAACTCAAGGAAGTGGTGGCATCGGCCGTCGGCCTGAACCAGGAACGGGGCGATGCCCTGGTGCTGTATTCGATGCAGCAGTTCGGCAGCCTGCCGGACAGCTTGCCGACCCCGATCGCCGGCCATGCCGATGCCAGCCCGGCCGACGCTACGCCGGCAGCAGCCGCCGGCAAGGCAGCGGCGCCGGCCGGCCGCAACCTGGTGTGGATGCTGGCAGCCCTGCTGCTGGGCGCGGCCGTGCCGGCCTCCGTCCTGCTGCTGGCCCGCCGCCGCGATGCCGATGCCGCGCCGCTGGATGATGCCGCGCGCGAGCGCCTGGTGCTGGATATCCGCAGCTGGATCGCGGCGCCTGCCGCCGGCGAGCGCTTGCCGACGGAGCAGCCATGAACGGTCACAAGCAGGCCGCCGCCGCGCTGCATGGCCTGAGCACGGCCGACCAGGACAAGGTGCTGGCTGAACTGCCGCCAGCCGACCAGGACATCCTGCGCGGCTACCTGGCCGAATTGAGCGCGCTCGGTTTCGCGCGCGCCCCGGCTGTTGCCGCTGCCGCGCGGCCGGCCGCCAGCGTGCTGCGCAACGCCAGCGCCGAAGCGCTGTTTGCCGTGCTGGCGCAGGAGCCGGCCGGCCTGGTGGCGCAATTCCTGGCGCTGGAAGCCTGGCCCGCCGGCGCAGCCCTGCTGGCGCTGTTCCCGGGGCCGCAGCGCGAGCGCATCTCTGCCGCGCAGGCGGCGCAGGGGCCGGTGGCGCCTGCCGTTGCCCGTACCCTGGTGGAGCTGGTGGCCGGCCGCCTGCCGGCCGCCGCGGCGGCGCCGGGCTGGCGCGCGGCCCTGGCAAAGGTATTCCGATGGACCCGATAATCCGCGCCGCCGCCGTTGCCGCCCGCCCGCGCCGCCTGCGCGCGCCCGGCGCGCCGCACCTGGTGGCGCCTGCCGCCGACCCGCACGGCGCCGACCCGCACGGCGCCGCAGCCGGCGGCCACGCTGCGCCCGTCGCGCAAGAGCGCAGCCCGGCCGCATCGCCGGCAGCCGCCGCGCCGCAAGAACAGCGTCCCGCCAGCTCGCCGGCGCCAGCGGCCAGCCCGGCTGCTGCCGTGCAGCCGGACGCCGTGCTGGCGCAAGCCATCGCCGCGGAAAGCGCACGCCTGCGCGCCGCATTGCAGGCCGAGCAGCAAGCCTGGATCGCCGCCGCCGAACAGGCCCAGCGCGACTGGCTGGCGCAGGCCGAAGCCCAGCGCAGCGCCTGGCGCGAACAGGCCGAACAGGAATTGCGCGCCGCCTATGGCGAAGCCGAACGGCGCGGCCTGGAAGACGGCGCCGCCCAGGCGCAGCGCGTGGCCGAAGACCTGGTGCAAGCCCAGGTGGCGCGCCTGCAGGCCGCCGCCGGCGCACTGCTGCAAGCCCAGGGCACGCTGGCGCCTTCGCTGCAGGAAGACGCCGTGGAACTGGCCTTCACCATCGTCTGCCGCTTGCTGGGCGAGCAGGCTGCCACGCGCGCCGGCATCCACGCCATGCTGCAGGTGCAACTGGCCGCGCTGCGCGAACGGCGCGACCTGACGGTGCGCCTGCATCCGGCCGACTGCGCCCTGATGGCGGCCGCTGAAGTGGACGGCGGCGCCGCGCTGCGCTACGTGCCGGACGCCGGCATCGAGCTGGGCGGCTGCCTGATCGACAGCCCGGCCGGCACGCTCGACGCGCGCCTTGAATACCAGCTTGGCCAGTTGCGCCAGGCGCTGGCAGCGGCACGCGCAGGAGAAGCCTGATGCGCCAGTACCTGGACGCCGCCCGCAATGTGCCGCTGACAGCGCGTCTCGGCACGGTGGCTGCCATTGCCGGCTACAGCCTGGAAGCGCTCGGCCCCGACGTCACCATCGGCGAAGTGTGCGAGATCACGCCGCAGGATGCGCCGCCGCTGGCGGCCGAAGCGGTCGGCCTGCAGCGCGGCCGCGTGGTGCTGATGCCCTACGGCGCGCTGCGCGGCGTGGGCATCGGCGACACCGTGCGCGCCACCGGCGTGCAGGCCGGCATGCCGGTCGGCCCGGCGCTCTTGGGGCGCGTGATCGATGCCTTCGGCCAGCCGCTGGACGGCGGCGCCGTGCCGCAGGCCACGGAGCAGCGTCCGCTGCAGGCCCCGCCCATGAATCCCCTGAGCCGGCCGCGCATCGACAAGGTGCTGGAAACCGGGGTGCGCGCCATCGACGGCCTGCTGCCGCTGGGACGCGGCCAGCGCATCGGCATCTTTGCCGGCAGCGGCGTCGGCAAGAGCACCTTGCTGGGCATGCTGGCGCGCGACGTGCAGGCCGACATCAACGTGATTGCCCTGATCGGCGAACGCGGGCGCGAAGTGCGCGAATTCGTGGAAAAGCACCTTGGCCCCGAAGGCCTGAAAAAGAGCGTGGTGCTGGTGGCTACCTCCGACCAGCCGGCGCTGGCGCGCACCCGTGCCGCCCAGGCCGCAACGGTGGTGGCCGAGTACTTCCGCGACCAGGGCAAGCAGGTGCTCCTGATGATGGATTCGATCACGCGCTTTGCCATGGCGCGGCGCGAGATCGGCCTGGCGGCGGGCGAGCCGCCCACCGCGCGCGGCTACACGCCGTCGGTGTTTGCCGACATCCCGGCGCTGTGCGAGCGCTGCGGCACCGCTGCCAGCGGCGGTTCGATCACCGCGCTGTACACCGTGCTGGTGGAGGGCGACGATTTCAACGAGCCGATCTCCGACATCGTGCGCGCCACGCTGGACGGCCACGTGATGCTGTCGCGCGAGCTGGCGCACGAAGGCCATTTCCCGGCCATCGACGTGCTGCAGAGCACCAGCCGCCTGGCCGGCGACCTGGCCACGCGCGAGGAGCTGGCCCTGATGGGCAGCGTGGTCGAACAGCTGGCCACCTACCAGCGCAACCGCCAGATGGTGGACATGGGTGCCTACCGCGCCGGCAGCAATGCCGCCATCGACCGCGCGCTGCACGCCTACCCGGCGCTGCGCACGGTGCTGTGCCAGAGCGTGCACGAATCGAGCCCGCGCGCCGATGCGCTGGCGCGGCTGCGGCGCGCCATCGGAGCGGCGCCATGAGCGGGCGCGGACGCTTCCGTTATCCGCTGGAGCCGGCGCGCCTGCTGCACGAATGGGCGCTGGACGAGGCGCGCCAGGCGCTGGCGGAACAGAATGCGCTGCTGGCCGAAGCCGAGGCGGTGGCCGGCGGCGCCCAGGCGCGCCTGGCCGACGGCTGTGCGCAATGGGCGGCCATCAGCGGCTCGGGCCAGTTGCTGGCGGCGCAGCAATGCCTGCAACACGGGCGCTACCTGGCGTCGCTGGCGCAGTCGGCGCAAGCGGCCAGCCGTGCGCTGGCCGAGCGGCAGGATGCGCATGCCGAACAGGTGGCGCAGCTGGCGGGCGCGCGGCGCGCGCTGGACGGCCTGGAAAAGCACCGCAGCGAACTGCGGCGCGAATTCGTGCGCGCACGGCTGCAGGCGCAGGCGCGCGAGACCGACGATTTGTGGGGCGTATTGCAGGCGGGGAGGGACGGCGATGGCAATTGAGCTGGAAACGGCGGCGGCTGGCGGCGTGCCGCAGCGCATGAACCGGCAAAACGCGCAGGCGCGCCAGGAACGCTGGCTGGCGCAATTGCAGGATGCGCTGTTTGCAGGCGGCGGCGCGCATGCGCCGGGCCAGCATGGCGGCAATGCGCCGCAAGAGAGCACGCAGGGCCAGCACCAGGCACAGCGCGGCGAACCGGCAGAGCAAGCTGAAAATCCGGCATCCGGCCGCAAGGCAGGGCAGGCCGCTATGCGCCAGGCGGGCGGCAGCGCGGCGCCGGCGGCTGGCGTGCCGATGGACGGCGGGCCAGCCGGCGCCGCGCCCGTCGGGCATGCAGCCGTTGCCGGCATGGCGGCAGTGGGCGCCAGGCCAGGCAGCGCGGGCGCTGCGGCCCCGGCGGCTGGCGTGGCTGCCGCAGCGCTGCCGGGCCTGGCCGCCGCGCGCGCCGGGTTCGGCTTCGCAGCCGGCGCGCTGGCGCAGGACGGCAACGGCGCAGCGGAACAGCCGCAGGGCGCGGCCGAAGCGCAGCCGGAGCCGGGACAGCCGGCCGCCGCGCCGCAGGAAGATTACGCGCCGCGCCTGCTGCGCCTGGCGGCGCAGGGCCAGGGCATGCAAGCCTGGCTGCGCGATGCCAGCCTGCAGCCGGGCCAGGTAGCGGCCGTGGCGGCAGCCCTGGCCGGCGAACTGGCAGCCCAGGGCCAGCCCCTGGCCGCCCTCAGCATCAACGGCAAGCGCCTGCCGGACGGCGCCCTGCGCGCCGCCAGCGACCACGCGCGCCGCAACGCATTCAACGCATATACCGCCGCGGCGCAGCTGCCGCCGGTCCACAACGGGAAAGGATAGGACATGACCATCAGTAGCGCATCGGCCGTCAGCAGCAGCGCGCGCGGCACCTCCAATTCGGCCAACGTCAGCATCGAGGACTTCCTGAAGATCCTGACCGCCCAGCTGAACAACCAGGACCCGCTGAAGCCGGTCGACAACCAGGAATTCGTGGCGCAGATCGCCCAGTTCGCCAACCTGGAACAGACCCGCCAGCTCAACGAAAAGCTGGACGGCATGCTGTCCAACCAGGCTTCGACCCAGGCCCTGGGCCTGCTGGGCAAGACGGTCGACATCAACGTCAACGGCGCGCCATTTACCGGCACCGTGTCGGCGCTGTCGCTGGCCAGCGGCCAGCCGCTGATGACCGTCACTGCCGGCGCCCGCTCGCAGTCCAATATCAACCTGTCGCAGATCATCAATATCCGCTAAGGGGGCAGCATGTTCGAATCGATCACTATCGGCACTTCCGCCTTGCTGGGCCACGAAAAAGGCTTGCGCACGGTCGGCAACAACCTGGCCAACGTCAACACGGCCGGCTTCAAGTCCTCGCAGCTGGGCTTCACGGCCCTGTTCGACCAGCAGGCCGGCGGCGGCCAGGGCGCTGCCGGCAGCAACGCCGGCAGCGGCGGCAGCGGCAGCGGCATGGCGGTCGGCGGCACGGTGGTCAATTTCCAGGCCGGCCAGGACCAGTCGACCGGCAACCCGACCGACCTGCGCATCAACGGCAACGGCTTCTTCGTCATCAAGCGCGACAACGAATACCTGTACACCCGCGCCGGCGACTTCTCGTTCAACGACAAAGGCGCGCTGGTCAACTCGGCCGGCGACGCGGTGCAGGCCATGGGCGAGGGCGGGACGCTGTCCGACCTGGTGCTGGACAAGCAGCTGCGCAGCCCGGCCAAGGCCACCACCACCCTCAAGTTCGCCGGCGCGATCCCGTCGCCGGCAGCCGGCAGCACGGCGGCGCTGGCCGATGTCACCGTGCCCAGCATCACCGCGGTGGACGCCAACGGCACCAGCCATAGCCTGAGCATGAAAATCCACCACAACGGCAACAGCGAGTATGCGCTGACCATCAGCGAAGGCGCCACCACGGTGGGCACCGGCACGCTGAAGTTTGCCGGCGCCTACCCGGTGCCGGGCTTTAATGCGGTGACGGTGGACTGGACCCCGGCCGGCCTGACGGCCACCAGCCTGAAGTTCGACTTCGCCAGCGACGTGATGGCGCAGCCCGGCGCTTCCACCATCGCCTTCGCCAGCCAGGACGGCTACGCGGCCGGTTCCAAGTCGGACCAGACCATCGGCAGCGACGGGCTGGTGACCATCAAGTACAGCAATGGCCAGACCAGCACCGGGCCGCGCCTGGCGCTGGCCGACTTCGACAGCGTGCGCGACCTGAGCGAAGCGGGCGGCAGCGCCTTCCGCCGCAACGCCGACGTGGTGGCCAGCTATGGCTATGCCGGCAGCGCCACCTTCGGCAAGCTGCAGGCCGGCCACCGCGAAGGTTCCAACGTCGACCTGGCCGAGGAATTTTCCAACCTGATCCTGATGCAGCGCGGCTACCAGGCCGCCTCGCACGTGGTCAGCACGGCCAACGAAATGATCCAGCAACTGTTTGAAATGAAGCGCTGATGCACACCAGGCCTTACATCTTATTGAGCGACAGCCGCCTGGCGGCGTTGCGCGCAGCGCTGGAAGCGGCGCTGCGTCCATGGCAGCAGGCCTGGGGCCTGGCGCCCGAGCGCATCGAGTGCGTGGCGTTGCGGGCCGGCGCTGCCGCGCTGTGGACGCCGCGCGCCGCCTTCGAAGGCGCTGGCGGCGCCAGGGCCTGGCTGGCCTGGCCGGATGAACTGGGCGGCGCGCTGGAGCGCGCGCTGTGCGGCGCGGCGCCGGGCACCGGCCTGGCGCAGGCGCTGGCCGGGCGCGCACAGGAAGCGCTGCTGCAGGCGCTGGGGACGGCGCTGCCCACAGGCCAGCGCGTCGGCGCGCTGGCGCCCGCGCGCGAACTGTATGCGGCCGGCTCCGGCGCGGCCCTGGTGCAGCTGCACTTCGGCCGCCAGACGCTGGCCATCCTGCTCGACCATGCCGCCGTGGCTGCCCTGGCCCCGGCCGCTCCGGCAGCCCTGGCGCCGCTGGCGCCCTGCGAGCTGCAGGCGGCAGCCGGCGCGGCCACGCTGGCGCTGCCGGTGCAGCTGGGCAGCATTGAGCTCGACCTGGCCGACCTGATGGCGGTGCGCGTGGGCGACGTGATCCGCCTTGGCCGCAGCGCCGAGCAGCCGCTGCCCGTGCTGGCCCCGGATGGCGCCAGCACCCTGTTCCACGCCCACCTCGGCAAGGTGGGCCAGGCCCTCGCGGTGCAAGCCGCGCCGGCCCCTGTTTAATTTTGTAAGGAAGATCGTAATGAGCAGTCATGCAAGCGGCCAGGCCGCATCCGTTGAACTGGCCGAGCGCGTCGAGCTGGCCGAACTGCGCGGCCATGGCGGCGGCGCCCCGCTGGCCCTGGGCCAGGGCGCTTTGCTGCAAGGGGTGCAGGTCGGCCTGACAGTGCAGGTCGGGCAGGCCCAGGCCAGCCTGGCGCAGCTGATGGAGCTGCAGGCCGGCGCCGTGTTCACGCTGGACCGCGCGGTCGATGCGCCGCTCGACCTGGTGGTCAACGGCCAGGTGGTGGGGCGCGGCGAACTGGTGGTGGTGGGCGACCAGTTCGGCGTGCGGGTAACGGAAGTGGCGCCGCGCAGCCATGGCTGAAGCAGTTGCCGCAACGGCCAGCGCCGTCGTCAGCGCGCCGGCCATCCCCTTCAAGCAGGACACGCCGCTGGGCGCCGCGCCGCTCGGCGGCGGCGCCGTGGCGGTGCTGCTGCTGTCGCTGCTGGTGATCGTTGCCGTGCTGTTCCTGCGGCGCCGCCTGCCGCAGGCGGGCGGCGGCAGCGGCGGCCGCCTGCTGCGCGTGCTGGAACGCCAGCCGCTGGGCCCGCGCGCCCAGCTGGTGGTGGTGGAATTCGAGGGCCAGCGCCTGCTGCTGGCGCATACCGAACACGGCGTGGCGCAGGTGGCAGCGGCTGCCGCGCCGGCAGCCGTAGCGCCGGAGGCGCCATGATGCGCCGCCTGTGCCAGGCCGGCGCCGTACTGGCGCTGCTGCTGTGTGTGGGCGTGGCCTGGGCCGCGCCGGACAGCGCACCGGCCATCCAGCTCAACCTGGGCGGGGCCAGCCGCGCCGACACTTCGGCGGCGGTGCGCATCCTGCTCGGCCTGACCGTGCTGTCGCTGGCGCCGGCCATCCTGATGTCGATGACTTCCTTCATCCGCATCGTGATCGTGCTGTCGATGCTGCGCCATGCGCTGGGCATGCAGGAGACGCCGCCCAATGCCGTCATCATCAGCCTGTCGCTGTTCCTGACCATGTTCACCATGGCGCCGGCGCTGCAGCAGGCCAATACCCAGGCCCTGCAGCCCTATGTGGCGGGCAAGCTCACTGCTGAAAAGGCCATCCCCAAGGCGCTGGCGCCGCTGCGCGAGTTCATGGTGCGCCAGACGCGCGAAGCGGACCTGGCGCTGATGGTGGAATTGGCGCACGCCGAACGCCCGGCCAGCATGGAAGACATCAGCATGCTGCAGCTGATTCCTGCCTTCATGCTGTCCGAGCTGCGCGCTGCCTTCCAGATCGGCTTCGTGATCTTCCTGCCGTTCCTGCTGGTGGACCTGGTGGTGTCGTCGGCGCTGATGGCGCTGGGCATGATGATGGTGCCGCCGGCCTCGATCTCGCTGCCGGTGAAGATCCTGCTGTTCGTGCTGATGGACGGCTGGAACCTGGTGGTGCGCGCCCTGCTGGGTACTTTCGTCTGAGGGCAATGCCGGTGTCGGAGGACGTCCTGGAAACGGTATGGCAGCGCTTTCACGGGGGCGAGGCCGAGGCGCGCGCCGCGCTGGCGCAAGCCTACGATGCGTATGCACGCATGCACGCGGCGCGCATGTACGCGCGCCGCGTGCAGGACGACCTGGAGTTCGACGATTACCTGCAGTACGCCCGGGTCGGCCTGCTGGAAGCGATCGACCGCTACCAGGACAGCCGCGGCGCCAAGTTCGAGACGTTCGCCTCGTCGCGGGTCAGCGGCGCCATCCTGAACGGCATCGATTCGGCCAGCGACCTGCGCGAGCAGGTGGCCGCGCGCAAGCGCATCGTGTCGCAGCGGGTGGGCGCGCTGGCGGACCGGCAGGACGCCGATGTCTTCGGCCAGCTGGCCGAACTGGCCATCGGGCTCGCGGTCGGCTTCCTGCTGGAGGAAACCGGCCTGTATGCCGCCGGCGAAAGGGAGTATGCCGACAACAGTTATCATGGCGTCGAGCTGCGCCAGCTGCGCAATACCCTGATGGCGGCGCTGGAGCAGCTGCCGCCGCTGCAGCGCCGCATCGTGCATGCGCACTATCTGCAGCAGCAGCCGTTCGGCGAGATTGCGCAGGCCTGCGAGCTGTCGGCCGGGCGGGTGACCCAATTACACAAAGAGGCAATGACGGCGCTGCGCCGTCAATTGCGCGGACGCGGGCTGGACGTCAGCCTGTAGGGAGAGCATGGAATGGTGACATCGGTAAGCGGCGTGACGGCCCTGGTGCGGATGATCCGCAGCCAGCTGGCGCCGCATGGCGCGGCCGCCGGCCGGCGCGCCCCCAGTGCGGACGGGCGCGCGGCGGCAACGCCGGACGGCACGCTGGCGCGCCTGGTGGAACAGCGGGTGCGCGCCATCGGCCGCGACGACCCGCAGCGCGGGCGCAAGGCCTTGCGCGTGTTCCTGGAAGCGGTGCTGCTGGACGAGCTGGGCCAGCACCTGCTGGCCGATCCGCGGTTTTTCCGCATGGTCGACGAGGTGCAGGAAGCGCTGGAGCAGGATGACTCCTGCCAGCCCCTGCTGGAACAGGCGATGGCGCAGCTGCTGGCGACGGGAGGTCAGGATGGGCAGTGACATGGCCCTGCGCATGCTGTCCGAGCTGCTGTGGACCGGCTTGCTGATCGCGGCGCCGCTGCTGGCCGTGACCTTGCTGGTGGGCTTGCTGGTCAGCGTGCTGCAGGTGGTGACGCAGATCCAGGAAGCCTCGCTCAGTTTCGTGCCCAAGCTGGTGGCGGCCGTGGTGGTGCTGGTGGTGTGCGGGCCGTGGATGCTGAAGCGCCTGGTGGCCTTCGGCGCCGGCCTGATCGCGTCGATACCGCAGCAATTCTAAGGCGAGCGATGCAGATCAACGTCGATGCGGCATGGGCCCTGGCAGTGTTTTACGTGTGGCTGCGCCTGGGCTGCGTGTTCCTGCTGGCGCCGGTACCCATGGTGCAGGGCACGCCGGTGGTGGTGCGCGTGCTGTTTACGCTGGCGCTGGCGGCGCTGCTGGTGTCCGGCGGCGGCGTGCGGCCGGCGCTGGCCAGCTTCGGCCCGGGCCAGGTGCTGTTGGGAGCGATCGGCGAAGTGGTGGTCGGCATCACGCTGGCCTTCGGCGTGTTTGCCGCCTTCGGCGCGTTTGCCATGGCCGGCAAGATCCTCGACGTGCAGAGCGGTTTCGGCCTGGGCGTGGTGTATGACCCGGTGACGCGCTCGGGCGCGCCGATGTTTGCCACCATCCTCAACATGACCGGGGTGGCGCTGTTCTTCGCCCTGGACGGCCACCACGCGCTGCTGCGCGGCCTGGCCTTCTCGCTGCAGCGGGCGGCGCCGGGCGCCGGGCTGGAACTGTCGGCCGATGCGGCCGTGGCGCAGTTCGGGCTGGTGTTCTCCTACGGCATCGCGCTGGTGATTCCGGTCATCCTGTGCCTGCTGTTGCTGGAGCTGGCGCTGGCCGTGGCCTCGCGCACGCTGCCGCAGATGAACGTGTTCGTGGTCAGCATCCCGCTCAAGCTGGTGGCGGCGCTGACCATCTTTGCCGTCAGCGCACCGACGCTGGGGCCGGCCATGCAGCGCGTCTACCGCTCCATCTTCACTTACTGGGAAAGCGTGCTGCGCTGATGGCGGAACAGGATAGCGACCGTTCGGAACAGGCCACGCCGCACCGGCTGGAGGATGCGCGTAAAAAGGGCCAGGTGGCGAAGAGCGTGGACTTCCTGTCGTGCGCGGCCATTGCCGTGCTGACGGTGGTGGTGCAGGCCAGCGGCTGGGACGGCCTGGGCAAGCTGCTCAGCATGGCGCAGCGCACCCTGGCGCGGGCGCCGGGGCTGGAGTGGAGCGTGGCCAACCTGGCGGCCTGGTGCGGCCAGCTGCTGCTGGCGGTGCTGCTGTTGCTGGCGCCCCTGCTGATGGCGCTGGTGATTGCCGCGCTGCTGGCCAACCTGGCGCAGACCGGCCCGATATTCAGCGTGCACCCGGTCAAGCCGGACTTCAAGCGCCTCAACCCGGTCGATGGCTTCAAGCGCATCTTTTCGATGCGCACCCTGTTCGAGGCCGGCAAGAGCATCGTCAAGCTGGTGGTGCTGGCCGGGGTGGCGTGGGCCGCCGTGAGCGCGGCGCTGCCGGGCCTGATGGCCTTGCCGACGGCGGCGCCGGCCGCCTATCCGCGCATCCTGCTCGAGCTGGTGGGCGGCCTGCTGGGCAAGCTGGCGTTGGCGCTGCTGTTGATTGCGCTGGCCGACATGGGCTTTGTGCGCTGGGATTACGCCAAGCGCATGCGCATGAGCAAGCGCGACATCAAGGACGAGCACAAGAACCGCGAAGGCGATCCGCGCATCCGCGCCCGCATCCGCGAACTGCGCAAGGACATGCTCAAGCGCAGCCAGTCGATGCGGCGCATGGCCAGCGCCGACGTGCTGGTCACCAACCCGACCCGCCTGGCCGTGGCGCTGCGCTACGAGCATGGCAGCGCGGCCGCGCCCAAGGTGGTGGCCAAGGGCGCCGGCGACCTGGCGGCGCGCATGCGCGCACTGGCCGGGCGCAAGAATATCCCGATCGTGCAGAACAAGCCGCTGGCGCGCACCTTGTTCCGCGAAGTCGATTACGACGGCTACGTGCCGGAAAAGCTGTATCCGCAGCTTGCAAAAATCATGGTCTGGGTCTACGCCATGCGCGAGGCCCGCCGTCAGTCTGGAAGGAAGAATTGATGTTACGTCGTTATTTTGGCGAGAACGCCGACCTGGTCATGGTGCTGCTGGTGGTCGGCATCCTGTGCGTGCTGTTCGTGCCGATCCCGTCGGCCATGCTGGATTTCCTGATCCTGTGCAATATCAGCTTCGCCCTGACCATCCTGCTGCTGACCTTCTATATCCCGCGGCCGGTGGAGTTTTCCACCTTTCCCTCGCTGCTGCTGATCGCCACCCTGTTCCGGCTGTCGCTCAACGTGGCGGCCACCCGCCTGATCCTGAGCGATGCCGACGCCGGCCGCGTGATCGGCGCCATCGGCTCCTATGTGGTGGGCGGCAACTACGTGATCGGCATGATCGTGTTCCTGATCCTGGTGGTGGTGCAGTACGTGGTGGTGACCAGCGGCGCGCAGCGCGTGTCCGAAGTGGCGGCCCGCTTCACGCTGGACAGCATGCCGGGCCAGCAGATGAGCATTGACGCCGACCTGAACATGGGCTTCATCGACCAGGAAGAAGCCAAGCGCCGCCGCAAGCTGCTGGAAAAGGAATCGGGTTTCTACGGCGCGATGGACGGCGCCAGCAAATTCGTCAAGGGCGATGCCATTGCCGGCATCCTGATCATGCTGATCAACATCGTCGGCGGCCTGGTGATCGGCATCATGCAGATGGGCATGCGCTGGGACCAGGCGCTGCACACCTTTACCCTGCTGACCGTGGGCGACGGCATCGTGACCCAGGTGCCGGCGCTGGTGATTTCGGTGGGCACCGGCATCATCGTGACGCGCTCCGCCTCGGACGGCAACCTGAGCAGCCAGGTGCTGCGCCAGCTGACCTCCTTCCCCAAGACCCTGTTCATCGTGGCCGGCGCCATGGCGGCGCTGTTCTTCCTGCCGGGCATTCCGCCGCTGCCGGTACTGGTGGTGGGCGGCACGCTGTTCGGCGTCGGCCTGCTGCTGCGCCGCAAGGTCGGCGGCAAGCCGGAAGACGACCAGGACGCCGACGCCAAGGATGGCGAGGAAGACACCTACGACCTGCTGAAAGTGGAACCGATCGAAGTGCTGATGGGGGCGACCCTGCTGCCGCTGGTGAACGGCGAGCAAAGCCTGCTGACCGAACGGATTGCCGCGCTGCGCAAGCAGTTCGCGCTGGAATCCGGCATGGTGCTGCCGCGCGTGCGCTTCCGCGACGCGCCGCAGCTGGCCGCCACCGCCTACGAGCTGCGCGTGTTCGGCGCGCTGGCCGGCAAGGGCGACATCATGCTCGACCACACGCTGGCCATCCACAGCGGCGGCGAGCAGCGGGCGCTGAAAGGGATCGAGACGCGCGAGCCGACCTACGGCTTGCCGGCGATCTGGATCGCCGACAGCGAAAAGGAACTGGCGCGCTCGGCGCGCTACACCCTGGTCGACCCGGGCACGGTGTTCATCACCCACCTGTCGGAAGTGCTGAAGCAGCAGTCGGCCATGCTGCTGACGCGCGGCGAGACCGACAAGCTGCTGCAGCGCATCCGCGACAGCCAGCCCGGGCTGGTGGAAGAACTGGTGCCGACCGTGGTGTCGGTCAGCGACATCCAGAAGATCCTGCAGAACCTGCTGCGCGAAAAAGTCTCGGTGCGCCACCTGGAAGCGATCCTGGAAACCCTGGCCGACGCCGGCCGCAACAGCAAGGACCTGGGCTACCTGACCGAAGTGGTGCGCCAGAAGCTGGGCACGGCCATCTGCCAGGACCTGCTGGGCGATCACAGCGCCCTGCACGTGCTGACCCTGGACCCGGCCATCGAACAGGTGCTGATGCAAAGCGTGCGCCAGGCCGACGGCGGCGGCATCGTGGTCGAGCCCAAGTTCGCCGACCAGCTGCTGGCCCGCCTGGCCAGCCAGGCCGACCGCATGATGAAGGCGAATATGCTGCCGGTGCTGCTGTGCGCGCCGGACTTGCGGCGCCATGTGCGCGCCCTGAGCGAGCGCGTGCTGCCGCACCTGCGGGTGCTGTCGATGGCGGAAGTACCCAACAGTGTCAACCTGAAGGCGTACACTACGGTCAGTCTGTAACTTCTGGAGAAATAACCATGACAACGATGAATCGTATCGCCGCCACGCTGGCCGGCCTGGTGCTGGCCGCCGGCGCACTGGCCAATCCCTTGGACGCCTTGACCGAGAAGGAGGCTGGCGGCGGCCTGAAAGCCGCGCTGGAAGCCGGTTCGGTGGCCGCCGTGGGCAAGCTTGGCGTCGAGGGCGGGTTCATGAACAACGATGCGGTGCGCATCAAGCTGCCGCGCGTGCTGGAAAAAGCCCGTCCTATCCTGGAAATGACCGGCCGCGGCGAACAGCTCGATGAGCTGGAAACCGCGATGAACCGCGCTGCCGAGCAAGCCGTGCCGCTGGCCAAGCCGCTGCTGGTGAATGCGGTCAAGTCGATGACGCTGAGCGACGCCAAGGCGATCCTGACCGGCGGCGACACCTCGGTCACCGATTTCTTCAAGGAGAAAACCGCAGCGCCGCTGGCGGTGAAATTCAAGCCGATCGTGAAGGGCGTGACTGACCGGTCCAAGCTGTCCGGCCAGTTCAACAGCGCGATGGCGCAGGCGACCAAGTTCGGCCTGGCCACTGAAGAGCAGGCGACGGTGGAAAGCTACGTCACCCAGCGCGCGCTCGATGGCCTGTTCCTGATGATCGGGGAAGAAGAGAAGAAGATCCGCGAGAACCCGATCTCCTACGGCAGCAAGGCGATTTCCAAAGTCTTCGGCCTGCTCAAATAAGCGTCCGGCCGCGCGGGTTGCGCGCTTGCGCGGCTGAGTTCAGGATTTCAAGCTGTCCTGACTTGAAGGTTTGCTGGTGCTCGCCGTCGGCATCGTGCCAGCGGCACAGCACATCCTCGTCATCGTTCCGGCCCGTGCGGCCCGGCGTGGTGCGAATCACCAGCATCTTATGGTGCCAGCCGATCGGCCTCACCGCATCTCCCGCCTTTGCCCGTTCGCGTTCCATGGCTGCCTCCTGCAAGCTGCTGCAGCCATGATACGCCTGTCGGGCAAGGCGGGGCGCCCGGTCAGGAACCTACCAGTTGTACCGCATCCACATACAGGCGGTCGGTACTCAGGTTATTGGATTTGGTGATGCGCGCCGCCTTGGCCTTGTAGGGCGTCTTTTCGATCGGCTGCACAAACCAGGTGCGGGTGCCGCGCCGGTCGACCTTCACGGTGTTGATGCCGCTCCAAACAGTATTCCATTTGCCGTCGGTGTCCTGCAGCTCAACCTTGGTGATGCCTTCCAGGCCGTAGCCATCGCTGATCGCTACGCGCAGTTGGGTGGCATTGACCGGATTCTGGAAGCCGACTTCGAGCGAATCGAAACCAACATCGCTGCCCTTGGTTGCAAAATTCTTGCCGTCGACCTTGCCGGTTGCGTTGGCCGGCTCGTAGCTGCTGCCGCCGTATTCGGACGTCGCGCTGGCGGTGCTGGCCCACTGCGCGTTGGTGTCGTTGATGTAGCCGTCTTCCATATTGGAGTAATCGAGCTTGGCCTGGCGCTTGGCCATTTCCTTCTGCTCGGTGCTCATGTTCTCCATGTCCATCTGCGGAGTTGCCAGGGGGGCATTGCCGGTGGCCGCGGTGCTGGCGGCAGGGGCGGCAGGCGCCGCAGGGGCTGGAGCCGGCGCGGCTGGTGCAGCGGCGGGCGCTGGGGTCGCTTCAGAGGTCGGTGCCGGCGCAGGCGCCTTCTTGGCGCAGGCTGCGAGCAGCAGGGCGGGTAACAGCAAGGCGTATTTTGTCTTCATGACGGCTCCCCTATTGATTATCAAAACAGCAAGCCGCCGATGATGTCACAAACCCGCGCTGCATTCAATCGTGCGCGGGGTTTAGTAAGTTACTAAGTGATATTTACGCAACATTCACGTCGAGCAGCACGGTATAGGCCAGGCGCTTGCCTTCGTACATCTGGCCGCCGCGGATCACGGCGTCGGTCGAGGTGAGCTGGCCGCCGATCTCCTGGCGCGCCAGCATGGCGCGGAAGGCCACCGCGTCTTTCGGCGCCAGGTAGCCGACCATCTCGCTGTTGAGGAAGACGGCGACCGCCTTGTCTTCGTAGGGGTTGTTGTCGTCCGCCAGCAGCAGCGCCTTGTGGCGGGCGTCGGCCGCGGCCTCGCCATGCTCGCCGGCCAGGGCGCGGATGGCGTCGGAATAGCGCGATTCGCCCAGCACTTCAAGCTGGAAGCGGCCTTCGTCGCTCCAGTGGTGCACCGGTTCGCCCTGCGGCAGCGGTGTGTAGGAACCGCCGGCCGGCTTGCCCGTTGGCGCAGGCGCGGCTTTCGGGCCGCCTTTCAGCAGGAAGTACAGCGTTACCAGTGCCAGGACGATGATCAGGATGTTCAGTGCGAGGGCCATTACTTGGGCTTCCTTAGGGACAAGACCCGCTATTATCGCAGGCCGGGCGGCAAAACCGGAATGGTATAATCGCCCCTTTTCCTTGCACGTTTAGCCATGTCTTCCGAATCCACGCCAAAGGGCAAAATGCTCTACGACCCGACCGAACACCGCATCCGCAGCTTCGTCACGCGCGCGGGACGCCTGTCTACGGCACAAGAGCGTGCGCTGAGCGATCTCGGTCCGCAATTCATGGTCGAGCACAAGAAAGAAGCGCTGGACTTCGAGAAGACTTTCGGCCGCAAGGCGCCGCTGATCCTGGAGATCGGCTTCGGCATGGGCGGCACCACCGCCCACATCGCCAAGCTGATGCCGGAGAAGGATTTCATCGGCGTGGAAGTGCACACCCCGGGCGTGGGCAGCCTGCTCAAGCTGATCGGCGAGGAAGGCCTGACCAACCTGCGCGTGATCCAGCACGATGCGGTGGAAGTATTGCGCGACATGATCCCGGCCGGTTCGCTGGCGGGCGTGCATATCTACTTCCCTGACCCATGGCACAAGGCGCGCCACAACAAGCGCCGCCTGATCCAGGCCCCATTCGTGAAAACCCTGTGCGAGCACCTGGCGCCGGGCGGCTATATCCACCTGGCGACCGACTGGGAAGATTACGCGGTGCAGATGCTGGAAGTGCTGAGCGCCGAGCCGGCGCTGCAGAACACCGCTGAAGGCTACGCGCCGCAGCCGGCCTACCGCCCGCTGACCAAGTTCGAAAACCGCGGCCTGAAACTGGGCCACGGCGTCTGGGACCTGGTATTCACCAAGAAATGATCTAGGCTGCCGCCGGCGCCTGTGCTTTGGCACGCGCCGGCATAAAGGCCAGCAAATTCCCCCCGATGACCAGCAGCAGCCCGGCCAGGGCCATGCTGCTCCACTGGTATCCCTCGAAGACGGTGGACACCGTCAGCGCCACCACGGGGAACAGCACCGTGCAGTAAGCCGCGCGGTCCGGACCGATTCTCCCCACCAGCAGCAGGTAAGCCGTGAAGGCAATCACCGATCCCGGCACGGCCAGGTAGAGCAATGCGCCGACATAGCGCGGGCTTGGGTCGAAGTTGAACGGCATGCCGAGCGCCAGCGCGCCAAGCGTCAGGATGGCGGCGCCGCACAGCATGGCCCAGGTATTGGTCAGCCAGGGCTGCATGCCCAGCGCCTGCATGCGGCTCGAGAGCAGGTTGCCGGTCGAGAAGCACAGCGTGCCAAGCAGGGCCAGTCCCAGGCCGGCCAGCATGCCGGCATCGTTCCAGTGCCCCTGCATGGAAGGCAGGAACAGCAGCACGATGCCTGCCAGTCCCAGCACCGCGCCGCCCATGACTTGCGGCCGGATCGGCCGCTTCATGAAGAGACGGCCATTGATCGCATTCCAGATCGGCGCGGTCGAAAACACCACCGCCACCAGGCCGCTCGGCACCCACATCGTGGCGTAGTAAAAGCACAGGAAGTTACAGCAGAACAGCGCAAGCCCCTGCGCGAGCAGGTAGCGCCAGGCGGAACGCGGCGGCAGGACTTGCTGCCTGCGCGCGAGCAGGATCAGCATCAGCACCAGCGCCGCGATCCAGAAACGATAGGCGATCGACACCGGCGCTGCGACGACGCCGAGCTGGAATTTGATCGCGATCCAGGTGGTGCCCCAGATGAGCACCGTGGTGAGGTAGAGGGCAGTATTCATCGTCCTGCCAGTGTGCCGCTTGCCGCGCACCGGCAGTTGTCTGAACTTGCTGTTTGTTCCGTCTAAGACTTGGCCGTGGGCCAAAGGACGGCCTGGGCCACGATGACCGTCTCGCCGTTAAAGGTCAAGGAAGGCGAACCGTAAAGTTGATAGCCCAGTGCGAGCGCTTCGCTGACTCGCCGGCAAAACTTCGAATCGTCGGGGCCAGTCAGGACTCGGTAAATTGGCAGGTCGTCTGGAGGTGTATTCATGGGCCGGCACTTTCACTAGGCGGTAACAGTTCTGGTGCCAGGTATTATGAACCAGCGCGCGGAATGCCGCACGCTGGCTGCTTGTTCCTGCCTACTTCGAAGTGCGGCGGCGCGAAACGCCCAGTGCGGACAAGCCGAGGCCAAGCAGCATCAGCGTGCCCGGCACGGGCACTTGTTGCACAGGCGTGGTGTCGACGTTGATCTCGGAAAAGCCAAAGCCTTGCGTCCCGCCGTCCTGGTCGATATTGAAAACGACCGAGGTCACGTTGCCCATGCCGGCGATGGCCAGGGTGCCGGTGCCGGACAAGGTTTGCGTCGCGCCGTTGGAACCGCTCACCGTGATCGACGAGGCGCCATCGGCATAGGCGGCGATATTGATGTTGACCAGGTTGAAGCTGGCCCCGAAGAAGTCGATGACCCAACTCACGTCGTCGGCGTTCTGGAAGCCGTTGTGGATGCCGATATCGCCGATAAACAAGGGATCGAAATGGTCGCCGGCACGCACCGTGCGGAGGCGAAAGCCGTCTTCCGTATAAGTGTCGACAACAGCCGAGCCATTGTTGTTGGCGAAGGCGCCGCTGGTCAGGTCAAGCTGGATCGGCGCTGCTTGTGCTGCGGAGATAGCGAGTGACAGGGCTGCCAGGCAAGCGAACTTCTTCATCGATAATTCCTTTCAAAACAGTAGGAAAGTTGACAGCATTGCTTCAAATGCAATAAGCAATTTTTATACCCTGCGCCAGCAAATAACTGATTCTTATCGATAAGTGGTTTCACGGCTGGTCGACGCTGTAAATTTTCCCGACACTAGCGGCGGCGAGCCCAGGTCCCCTTGTCTGATCTTGCGCAAATCGGAGGGGCGGCCGGCCGGATGGGAATGGCCGTGCTAGACTTTTCGGCGTGAAGCCACTGACTGGACAACTTGAGGATGCCGCTCCGCGCAAGCGCGTGGGGGCGGCGGCGCGCGCGGCGCTGGCGGGCAAGCCGGGCGATGCGATGTCGCACGCCGTGTTCCGCACCATGTCCGGCACCGATGCCACGCTGGAGCGTTTTGCGTGGCTGGGCGACGGGCTGGCGGCTGCGGTCTGGCATCGCAGCACGCCGGAGGCGTTCACCGAGTATCGCCAGCCGGGCCACCACACCTTGTCCTGCTACCTGGGCGGCGGCTACGAAGTCGAGCGCGAAGGCTTGCCGGGGCAGTATGGCGCGCCACAGCGCCTGTGCTCCCTGCCGGACTGGCACGAATCGGAGTGGGTGGTGCGCGGCCAGTTGCGCATGCTGCACGTGTACTTCATGCCGGAGCATTTCACGCAGCGCGCCGTGGCGGAGCTGGATCGCGAGCCGCGCGAACTCACCTTGCAGGACAAGACCTATTTCGAGAACCAGCGCCTGGTGCAACTATGCGGCGAGTTGCTGCAGCAGCCGTGGGACGACGCCGACCAGCTGCTGCGCGCCAATGAAATCACGCACGAGGCCTTGAGCGAGCTGCTGCAATCGCAATCGATGACCAGGCCTGGCCTGCGCTTGCGCGGAGGGCTGGCGCCGCTGGTGCGCCGCCGCTTGCACGAATACATCGAAACCCACTTCGACCAGAACATCACCCTCGGCATGCTGGCGCAACTGGCGTGCATGTCGGAATTCCATCTGGCCCGCATGTTCCGCATCAGCTTCGGCATGCCGCCGTCGGCCTGGATTGCAGCACGCCGCATCGAGCGTGCGCGCGGCCTGTTGCGCGCAGGGCGCCTGCCGCTGCAGCAAGTCGCCGAAGCGTGCGGCTACGCCGACCTTAGCCATTTCAGCCACCGTTTCAGCGAAGCCGTCGGGGCGCCGCCCGGCCGCTACCGCCAGCTTGTGAGCGGACTCAAGTCCTGACCCTATCGCTGTGCCGCGCACGATTAGAAGCTCAGCGCGCGCCGCTGACGGGGCAAGTCCACCATTGGCTCCTGTGCCTTGGCTGGAGGATGCCATGAAACCGGTTGCCCGATTGTGCGGTCTTGTCCTTGCCTAGCCATTACTCGCTGCTGCCCAGGCGCCGCGGCAGCGGACTGGAATGCCTGACGGACAGCAGCGAAGAAGCGATCCTCACCGATATGAATGACGCTGGCCAGCTGGTGGGATCATCCGGCGCCCAACCGATGATCTGGCAATCGGGACGGCAGCCCATCACATTCGACGCGGGCGTTCATGGCGGAACGGCGGTTTCCATCAATAACAAGGGCACGATTGTCGCGATGGCACGTGCAGTGGATGGTGAAAATGGTGACCAGGAGCAGGTTGTCGGCCTCTCGCGCGCAGGGGATCATGCCGGAGTCTGGCAGGACGGCGCTTATCACGATCTGCCCGATGCGGGCTATTCGTGGGCGCGCGACATCAACGACAAGGGCTGGGCGGCCGGCGGCAGCGGTAGCGATATTACCGAGGCCCATGGCACAATCTGGAAAGGCGAAGTGCTGGAGACCTACGGCCCCGGCTACGCCACCGCCATCAACAACGCAGGCGTGGCCGTCGGCTATTGGGAAGGCACGCAGCACGGCATGCTGTTTTCCGGTGGGCAGACATACGACCTGAACACGCTGTGGGACAGAAGCGGCTGGGACGGCTGGAGCTTTCGTTATACGGAAGATATCAACGATGCGGGCGAGATCGTGGCGATTGCCAGCAATGCGGCAACCTTCGCGCAGCAAGCGGCGCTGCTGTCGCCGGTGCCGGAGTTGGCGCCGGTCCTGATGCTGCTGGCCGGCCTGCTGCTGCTTGGCAGCTTGCATCGCGCTATGGCGCGCAACGCTATCGCGCCGTCGCGCACGATTTGAGCCGGCGCGCGCGCAGCCTGCCGCGTTGGCGCAGCATGGGCTCCTGCTTACCCACAGGAGATTGCCATGCCAAGGTTCCTTCGTTTGTTCTTTTCCGTGCTGGCATTGCTGGCATGGTCCGCACACGTGCAGGGTGCACCCGCCTATAGTGCCTTCAAGTTCGATGGCCAGTTCACGCCGCAGATACTGAACGACCTGGGCCAGGTCGCCGGCGTCGGCCAGGACGGCAGGCCGGTCATCTGGAATCCCGATGGCTCGGTGCAGCAACTGGCTGGCAGTGTCAGCCAGCTCACCATCACCGGCTTCAATAACCGGGGCACGGTTGTCGGCAATGCGGTCATTCCGGGCTACAGCCTGCCGCAACCGGTCGCATGGCGCGACGGCGGGGCAGTGGAGCGCCTGCCATTCCAGGGTTTGGGCGGTTTCACGGCGGGCGTCAATAATCGCGGCGACATTATCGGCTACATGGCCGGCGCATCCGGTACGGGCTCGGGGCAGGTCGGCTTCGTCCAGTGGGGCGACGGCAGTATGCCTCAACTGTTCGACAACTACCTGCCGCAGATGATCAACGACCACGGCCTGGTTATTGGCCAGCTTGGCGGCGATTGGGGGCTTCGGGGCTGGCAAGATGGGGTGTTCGCGCAAGAGCCCTATAGCGGCCTGTTTGTCCGTGCGCTCAACAACGAAGGGCGCCTGGCGGGCATGCACGACAATTACCACGCCTTCTCGCTGATCGACAGGGAGGGGCAGCGCGACATCCGTGACCTGTGGTCCGGTTTTGCCCATGCCCTCAACGATACCGGCAGCGTCGTCGGCGAAACCGAGCTCAGCTTGCATGCCATGCTGTGGTTTGAAGACCGGGCGTATAACCTGGATCATTTGTGGAACGAAGCCGCGTATTCGGGCTGGACCTTGCTCAACGCGTGGGACATCAACAACGACGGGGCGATACTTGCCAGTGCCCTCGGCCCCCAGGGTGGCACCGCCACATTCCTGCTGTCGCCGGTGCCGGAGCCGCAAATCGCTACGCTGCTGCTGGCCGGGCTCGCGCTGCTGGCACGGCGCTGGCTGGCGCAAAGAAAGCTGGCGGCGCGCCTGGCGTCTTCTTCCTTGCTGGCGCTGCTTGCATGCAGCGCGTATGCGCAGGAAGCGCCGGCCTATCGGGCATTCAGGTTTGACGGCCAGTTTGCGCCGAAGTTCCTGAACGATGCCGGGCAGGTCGCGGGCCTCGGCCCGGACGGCAAACCGCTGATCTGGAACCGCGACGGTTCGCTGGTGCATTTGCCTAGTGTCGCCGGAGAATTGACACTCACCGGCTTCAATAACCAGGGAACGGTTATCGGGAACATTACAATCCCGGGCTTCACGCAGTCGCAGCCGGTCAGGTGGCGCAATGGCGGCGAAATGGAACTGCTGCAATTCGCGGGAATGGGCGGTTATGCGGCCGGCATCAACAACCGCGGCGATGTTGTCGGCTACCGCCTGCCGGGAACTTCCGGACCGATCGGCTTTATCCAATGGGGCGATGGCAGCGCACCGCAAGTGTTTGACGACTACGCCCCCTATTTGATCAACGATCTCGGCTACGTTATTGGAGGCCACACCGGCGAGTTTGGCGCCAGGAGCTGGTACAACGGCAACTTCGGCGATCATCACCTGGCTTATGACTTTTACCTCCTTGCCGTCAACAGCGAAGGACGGGTCGCCGGCTACCAGGAAAACGCCAGCGCATTCACCATGCTCGAACATGGCAGCAAATGGGATTATCAGGAACTGTGGTCCGATTATGCGTACGACATCAACGACGCGGGCAGCGTGGTAGGCGAAACCGATTACAGGCGCGCCATGCTTTGGTACCGGGACCGGCCCTACGTGCTGGACCATCTTTGGAACGAGACAGAGTACGCGGGATGGTTCCTGCAAGGCGCTTGGGACATCAATGCCAGCGGCCAGATCCTTGCCAGGGGCGTCAATGAGTGGGATACGCGAGGGACGTTCCTGCTGTCGCCGGTGCCGGAACCGACGCAAGGGGCGTTGCTGCTGGCAGGGCTGGCGCTGCTGGGAAGCCTGCGCCTCAAGCCAGGTCGGCGAGCAGCCTGACGATCTCGTCGCCGTAGGAAACCAGCTTCTTCTCGCCCACGCCGGAGATGCCGCGCATCTCGCCCAGCGTGGCAGGACGGACCTTGGCGATCTCGCGCAGGGTGGCGTCGTTGAAGATCACATAAGCCGGCACGCCATGTTCGCGTGCCGCGCCCATGCGCCACGAACGCAGGCGGTCGAAGAGGCGCTGCTCGTCGCCATCGAGGCTGGTTTCCTCGTAGCCCTTGGGGGCCGAGCTGCGTTTCTGCTTGACCGGCTTCTGGTACTGGCGCAGCTGCACTTTCTGGCCGCCTTTCAACACCGGGCGCGCGGCGTCGGTCAGCTTGAGCGAACTGAATTGCTCGTGGTCGACGGTGACCAGGCCCAGAGCGATGACCTGGCGCAGGATGGCGCGCCATTCCTGTTCGCTGCGGTCGGCGCCGATGCCGAACACGGACAGCTTATCGTGGTGCCAGGTCTGGATGCGTTCCGACTCGGCGCCGCGCAGCACGTCGATCACGTGGCCGGCGGCGAAGCGCTGGTCGCAGCGGTAGATGGCCGACAGCAGCTTCTGCACCGGCACCGTGCCATCGAAGGATACCGGCGGAATCAGGCAGGTGTCACAATTGCCGCAAGGCGTGGCCGGCTCGCCGAAGTATTCCAGCAGGCGCACGCGGCGGCAGCTCAGTGTCTCGCACAGGCCCAGCATGGAATCAAGCTTGGTCGACAGGACGCGCTTGAAATTCTCGTCGGCTTCCGACTCGTCGATCATGCGCCGCTGCAGCACCACGTCCTGCAGGCCGTAGGACATCCAGGCGCTGGCTGGCATGCCGTCGCGGCCGGCGCGGCCGGTTTCCTGGTAATAGCCTTCGATCGATTTCGGCAGGTCGAGGTGGCAGACGAAACGCACGTCCGGCTTGTCGATGCCCATGCCGAAGGCGATGGTGGCCACCATCACGATGTTCTCTTCGCGCAGGAAGCGCGCCTGGTTCCCGGCGCGCACCGTGTGCTCCATGCCGGCGTGGTAGGCCAGGGCGCGCACGCCGTGCTCGTTCAGGAACTCCGCCGTCTCCTCCACCTTCTTGCGCGACAGGCAGTAGACGATGCCGCAATCGCCGGCATGTTCGGCGGTGATGAAGTCCAGCAGCTGCTTGCGGCCGTTGGTCTTTTCAACGATCTGGTAGCGGATGTTCGGGCGGTCGAAAGACGACACGAATTGCGCCGCTTCGGTCAGCGCCAGGCGGTGGATGATTTCGGCGCGCGTCTGCTGGTCGGCGGTCGCAGTCAGCGCAATGCGCGGCACGTTCGGGAACTGCTCGTGCAGCACCGAGAGCTTGATGTATTCAGGACGGAAGTCGTGGCCCCATTGCGAAACGCAGTGCGCCTCGTCAATGGCGAACAGGGCGATCTGCGAATCCTGCAGCAGGTCGAAGCAGCGCTGGGTCAGCAGCCGTTCCGGCGCCACGTACAGCAGGTCGATCTGGCTTGTGCGCACCAGACGTTCGATGCGCGCCGCTTCCTCATACGTCTGGGTGGAGTTCAGGAAGGCCGCGCGCACGCCCACCTCGGCCAGCGCGTCGACCTGGTCCTGCATCAGCGCGATCAGCGGCGACACCACCACGCCCACGCCTTCGCGCAGCATGGCCGGGATCTGGTAGCACAGCGACTTGCCGCCGCCGGTCGGCATCAGCACCAGGGCATCGCCGCCGTTGCCGACATGCTCGACAATCTGCCCCTGCTGGCCGCGGAAGGCTGGGTAGCCGAAGACGGTCTGGAGCAGGTGCAGGGCGCGCTGGCTGGTGTCCTGGTCGGTCATGCTCTTATTCGGCCCAGGTGATGACGCCGGTATAGGCGGAAACAATCACCACGATGCCGAACACGATGCGGTACCAGGCGAAAGGGGTGAAGGTATGGCTGCTAATGTAGCGCAGCAGCCAGCGGATGCAGGCAAACGCCGACACGAAAGCCACCACGGCGCCGATGCTGAATAGCGGCAGGTCGCCGGCAGTCAGTTGGTCGCGCGCTTTCCACAGCGAGTAAAATGTCGCGGCCAGCAGGGTCGGGATCGCGAGGTAGAAGGAGAACTCGGTGGCCACCTTGCGCGACAGGCCGAACATCATGCCGCCAATGATGGTGGCGCCGGAGCGGCTGGTGCCGGGAATCAGGGCGAAGACCTGGGCGAAGCCGACCTTCAGCGCATCCAGTGTCGTCATGTCGTCCACCGACTGCACGCGCACGGCGACCGGGTTGTCCCTGGCGCGGCGCTCGACCCACAGGATGACCAGGCCGCCGATGATGAAGGCCAGCGCCACCGGCAGTGGCGCGAACAGCACCGCCTTGATCTTGTGTTCGAACAGGAAGCCCAGCCCCGCGGCCGGAAGGAAGCCGACTGCCACATTGAGCGCAAAGCGGCGCGCGCGCGCTTCGCGGAACATGCCGAACAACACTTCGCCTATCTTTTTGTGGAACTCCCAGATAACGGCAACCATGGCGCCGCCCTGGATGGCAATCTCGAACACTTTAGCCTTCTCGCCGGTGAAATTCAGCAGGCTGCCCGCCAGCACGAGGTGGCCGGTGGAAGAAATCGGCAGGAATTCGGTAAATCCTTCGACCAGACCCATGATCAGAGCCTTCAGCGCGAGAACGATATCCATTGTGATTTTGGTAAGTGTGTCGGTAGGCGAACGCGGGCGGGATGCTGCGCGGGCACGAAGCTTACCATGAGCGCGGCCCACCGATGCACTTGAGTCAAGGGTAGCGCCCTTGCCAAGGCGCCGGTTTGCGCTGCGTCAGGAGTGAACGCGTACCAGGCGGCTGCTGGCGGCGACCAGCAACAAGGCGCCGCCGAGGACGGCAAACGCCAGCTCCAGGCTGGTCAGGTGGGCCATGAAGCCGATCAGGGCTGGGCCGGCCAGGACGCCGGCGTAGCCGATGGTGGTGATGGCAGCGATCGCCAGGCTGGCGGGCATGGTGCGCTGGTTGCCGGCGGCAGTGAACAGGATGGGCACGATATTCGAAGCGCCCAGGCCGACCAGCACGAAGCCGGCCAGGGCCGCGGCCGGCGAAGGCGAGGCGACTGCCGTGAAGAAGCCGGCGGCGGCGCACAGGCCGCCCGCCAGCAGCACGCGGCGCCCGCCGAAACGGCGCACCACGCGGTCGCCCGTCAGGCGGCCGACGGTCATGGCGACGGCAAAGGCGGCATAACCGAGGCCGGCGCGGCCTTCCTGCAGGCCGCGTTCGGCGGTCAGGAACACGGCGCTCCAGTCCAGCATCGCGCCTTCGGCCAGGAAGACGATGAAGCACAGGACGCCGATAAAGATCACGGCGCCGTGCGGCATGACGAAGGTTGGCGTACTGCCGTCGCGCGCTTCCGGCTCGTGCAGCAAGTCGGGACTGGCGCGCCACAGCAGGATGGCGCTCACGGCGACGATAGCCAGGCACGCGCCCAGCGGGCCGCTGCCAAGCCACAGCAACAGGGCCATGCCGCCGGCGCCGGCGAAGCCGCCAAGGCTGAACATGCCGTGGAAACCGGACATCAGCGCGCCGCCGCTGGCCTTTTCGACAATCACCGCCTGCACGTTCATCGCCACGTCCATGGTGCCGAGCGAGGCGCCGAACACAAACAGCGCCAGGCCAAGCAGCAGCGGGGTTGGCGCCAGCGCCAGGGCCGGCAGCGACAGGCAGACCACCAGCGCCGACCACAGCACCACCTTGCGGCAGCCAAAGCGCGCCGCCAGCGCGCCGGTCAGCGGCATCGCCAGCAGCGAGCCCAGGCCGAGGCAAAGCAGCAGCAACCCAAGCGGGCCTTCCGCCAGTTGCAGGCGCTCCTTCGCGTACGGCACCAGCGGCGCCCAGGCAGACATGGCAAGGCCCGCAGTCAGGAAAGCCAGGCGGGTGGACAGGCGGTGGCGGTGGTCGATGGTTTGGTTCATGGCTGAAGATTCTAGCATGGAACCGTTTCCATTATGGTCCTTGAGCGTTGGCAGTCGATTATGATGTGCACTGCTCTTATCGCAAGGAACGAGGTATGGATCGGTTTCTGTGGACGCCTGGGAACGGGATTGACACGCTGGCCTTAGGCCGCTTGCGGGCGCATTTTCCAAAGCCGGCCGCTCCGATGGGCGAGGCCTGGTTCATGGGGGCCGAAAGGCGAATGTTCAGTGACTTGCTGGGAAACCTGGACGAGATTGCAGTGCGCGAACTGCAGGAATGTTTTGCTGAAATCGCCAGCGGTACCCGGTCATTCGGTCCGATGGAGGAATGGAAAACCTGGTACCACTACCTGCTTGCGGCGCTCCTGCCGCGCAGCCATGAGGCATGTTTTTCCTACCTGCTGGAATCGTTGATGACTGGGTTTATGGCCATTTACCCGAACGGCGTCTCTCGGGAGCCATACGAAGGCTTTCGGGAAGATGTGCTGCTAACCCTGGGACGGTGCATGATGGATGGCATGTGCTGGAACGGCACCGACATCGCTATCGGGAATATTCTGCGTCAATCAAACGACAACCCGAACCGTGTCTGGCTCTGGTGGGATGCCAGTGGAGATTTCTCCGCTTCGATGTTCTTCTGCCTGAAATATCTGCCTGAGTCTTTAGTCGAGCCTTGGCTGCGTTCCGTGTTCGATATCCCCTCACCGCACTGGCGCGCGCAGGTCGTCGTCTGGCTGGTTGGTGCGCATGGGATCCTGAACGACACAATGCGGTGGCCATCTGAATTTTCGCTGGAAGCCCGACCATACATCGGTTGGGAATGGAGTCATTGTCTCGAGGCCCGGCTGACGGTTGTAGACGACAGCGGCGCGCCGCCGGTAGCGGCGCTTGTCCCTGAGGCTGCCCGAACGGCAACGCTGGACGTGGTTCGATCGTACTTCAGCGAAGATCGATTCCTGGAATGGGTCACTTGCATTGCGACTGTTCCATATCTGGAAGCGGAACTGGCTGAAATTCCTTCGACATTCGCAACGCTCTACGTTCGCTAGCGGCTCACGGACAGGTTTCGCGTTCCAGCACCGCGAGCCACGTCATCGCCTGTTCCCGACTCTCGCCGCACATTTCGGCCGAAGGCTGCAGGCCGCCGCAGAAGGCCGGGCGTTCCGGCTTGCCGAAGATCTTGCAACGGTTATCGTCGCCCAATTGGACGCAGCGCACCCCGGCCGGTTTGCCGTTCGGCATTCCGGGAATCGGGGACGTAATCGAGGGCGCCGTGCAGCAGGCGCCACAGGCTGGGCGGCATTGGAAACTCATGGTGGGCCAGTATTTTACAGCTTCGGCCAACCCAGCCAGCGCATGGCCTGCTCGCGCGACTCACCGCACACTGCTTCGTCGGCCCTGAATTCCACGCACACGAGGGGGCGTTCGGGCAAGCCATACAGCTTGCAGCGCATGTGCGAATCGAGCTGGATGCAGGGCACGCCTGCCGGTTTGCCTTCAGGCATGCCGGGAATCGGGCTGGAGATCGCGGGCGCCGTACAGCAGGCGCCGCATTGTGGACGGCACGGGATCGGGGTGCGGTTCACAGCCGTGCGGGCGGCTTTGCCTTGCTAATGGATAACGTGGTGCGTGCGGCCGCCGAAGGCCTTGAGGGCGTCGGACAGCGACACTTCAATCTGTCCCAGGTGGGCGTCAGCCAGCACCCAGGGCTCGCCGTCCGCGGCATGGCGCTTGGCCACTTCACGTTCGACCATGGCCGCCATGCGCTCATGCAGCACTTGCTGGTAGCGCGGCGAATCCGGATTCCCAGCCTGGGCACGGGCATACATATCGGCCCCTTCCCAGAGTTCCTGGATGCGCTCATCCGCAAGTCCGGAGGCGGCTGCCAGGACTTGTAATGTTGTCTTGTTATGCATTTTTACTCTCCCAGACACGTTCTTTGACGCGTACTTAGCAGTAAATACCTAATTCTCACGAATTACCAATCATTTCTAAGAAGTGGATCTTTATAACAACAGTCGTTGCTCTTCTGGCTAGATTGTTGGCCAAGTGCAGTCTGTTAGAATGACGCACGTTATGTGATTGGTGCCTTCCTGCAAGCCTGCCGGGAGGTGAAACGGGAAGCCGGTGCCGCGCGGGATAGCCATCTTGCGCCAGTCCGGCGCAGCCCCCGCTGCTGTAAGCCGGACGAAGCTGACCAACGCCACTGTGCATCGCACGGGAAGGCCAGGCCAGCGGAGGAAGAAGGCGAGCCAGAAGACCGGCCGGTCACTTTTGATTGTGCGAAGCCCGGGGTGTGGTTTTGCGTGCTCGGAATCCTGCTGTGCCTACCACTACCTTTGCCCGGACCATTGTGGTCCTGCTATGTGCGTTCGCTTGCGCGCGTGCCAACGCCGCCGTGCTGTTTGCCATCGTGACCGAACGCGCTGCGCCTGTCGCCATCGAGGCGGCCCATCGCCACCTGGCCGGCCATCCCCAGGACCGTATCGTGTTGCGCACGCCCGCGCAATGGATGGCGGCCGACGACAAGCAAGCCGCCCAGTGGCTGGCGCAGGCGGACAGCATCCTGGCCGTATCGCTGTTCGGCGACCCGGCCCGGCGCCTGAAGGAATTCTTGCCGCGCCATGCCCGCCCGCAGGCCAGCGTGCTGGCCATGAATGGCGAGGCCACGCTTAGCCTGCTGTCGCGCGGACGGCAGGGCAGCTTGCAGGGCTTTTCGCCTGAAACGCTGCGCCAGCTCTCGACCGAGCAGCCGCCGGAAGCGGCACTGCAGGCAGCCAGGGCGCGACCGGCGGCAGGCCAGTGGCTGGCTGCGCGCCAGGTCTGGCAGGCCGGTGGCCGCGACAACACGGCAGCGCTGCTTGCGCACCTGCTCGACCCCTCGCGCGCCCTGGCCGAGCCGCAGCCGGAACCGACGCTGCGCCTGCGCGCCGGCCAGCGCGAACTGCACGACGCGGCGGCATGGGGCAGGGCGGCGCAGCTAGGCCTGCAGGCGCGTCCTACCGTGGTAGTGCTGGACCTGTCGAACATGGATGGCACGGTGCCCGATGCCGTCTGCAAGCAAGTCGAACGCATTGGCCAGCAATGCGTGCAGGTGCTGCCGCGCTGGGGCGGCGCCTCGCGCGAGGCGCTTGAGCGCTTGCCGGAACTGATTGCGCCTGCCGTGCCGGCCGCCATGGTGGTGCTGCAGGACTTTGTGGTGGGCGCCGCCGAAGGGCGCGAAGCCGTCAGCGAGGCATTCAAGAAGCTCGATATCCCGCTGTTCAAGGCGATCCGGCTGTCCGACCGCACCGCCATGCAATGGCGCTTGTCGCCGGACGGCTTGCCGCCTGATTCGGTGCAGTACCGCGTGGCGCTACCCGAGCTGCAGGGCATCGGCCAGCCCATCGTGGTGGCGGCACTGGGCGAGCCGCAGCGCGACAAGCTGACCGGCATCGAGAATCGCCCGCCGGTAGTACTGGCGGCGGAAGCGGAGCGCCTGGCTGCGCGCGTCGAGCGCTGGCTGGCCTTGCGCGCCAAATCCAACCGCGACAAGCGCGTGGCGCTGGTGTACTACAATCACCCGCCGGGCCGCCAGAACATCGGCGCCGACAACCTTGATGTGCCGGCTTCGCTGTTCGACATGCTGCACGCCCTGAAGGACGCCGGCTACACGGTCGGCGAATTGCCGGCCACGCCGGAAGCGCTGCTTGACCGCATCATGGCGCACGGCGTCAACCTGCCTGAGGACCGCGGCGCCTTGCGTGAACTGGCGGGCTCCGTGAACAGCGTCAGCGCCGCCGATTATGCGAAGTGGTTCGCGACGCTGTCGCCGCGCGTGCAGGGAGAAATGACCAGCGGCCTGCTGGGCCGCTTGCACGCCGACGTGCTGGAAGCGGAAGCTGCCGGCGAATGGGCACTCGGCCGCAAGCAGGCGGAAGTCGTGATCAAGGAACTGCAGCACCTGGTGGAGGGCGCCGATCATCCGCAGCGCGAGGCGGCGATCCGCGACCTGGCTGCGCTGTCCGATGGCTATGCGGGCTGCCTGCAGGCGAAGGCGCCGCGCCGCTGCGCTGCGCTGGAGCCGCTGCGACGCCGGGTCGCGTCCTACGGCATCGAGGGCTTGAAGGGCTGGGGGCCTGCACCGGGCAAGATCATGGTCGACAGCGGCAAGCTGCTGGTGCCGGGCATCCAGTTCGGCAACGTGTTCATCGGACCACAGCCGCCGCGCGGCTGGGAAGTGGACGAAGAGCTGCTGCATGCGAATACCAGCGTGCCGCCCCCGCACCAGTACCTGGCCTTCTACCACTGGCTGCGCGACCGCTTCAAGGCCGATGCGCTGGTGCATATCGGCCGCCACTCGACCTATGAGTTCTTGCCGGGGAAGGCGGTCGGACTTTCGGCCGACGACTTTCCCAGCCTGATCGCGGGCGACCTGCCCGGCATCTATCCCTATATCGTGGACGGCGTCGGCGAAGGCACGCAGGCCAAGCGGCGCGGCCTGGCGGTGATGGTTGACCACCTGACGCCGCCGCTGGCGTCCACGCCGCTGTACGACGAACTGCTGTCGCTGCGCCAGATTGTGGAGAGCTACGAGGCAGCCAGCTCCGACACGCTGAAGGCCAAGGCGGCGCAGCTGATGCGCGAGCGCGTTGTGGCCCTGAACCTGAAGGCGGAACTGGAAGCGTCGATGGCCGACGTGCTGGCCGTGCGCGGCATCGGCTTCGACGCGGCCGACGACGACCTGCTGGCGCACGAAGTGGGCCACTACCTGACAAAGCTGCAGGAAAAGTTCATGCCGCACGGCCTGCACATCTTCGGGCGTCCGTGGAAGCGGGACTCCATCGACCTGATGCTGGAATCGATGAAGAAGGGCGGCATCGACGATCCTGAGGTTGCGCGCAAGCTGGCTGCGTCGCCGCTCAATGAAATGCGCGCGCTGCTGGCGGGCCTGGATGGCCGCTTCATCGAACCGGGCAAGGGCAACGATCCCCTGCGCTCGCCGGAAGCGCTGCCGACCGGCCGCAATTTCCATGCGGTCGATGGCGATATCCTGCCGACCAGAATCGGCTACCAGATGGGCTCCAGCCTGGCGGCCAAGGCTGCGGCGCGTGAGCATTCCGATGCGGGCAGCGAAGGCATCCTGCTGTGGGCATCCGATGCGGTGCGCGATGAAGGCGTGATGGTGGCGTTCGCGCTGGCGATGATGGGCGCCGAGCCGGTATGGAATGCGCGCGGCATCGTCAACGATGTGCGGCTGGTGCCGGGCGCAGTGCGGCGCGATGCGCTGGTGACCACGTCCGGCCTGTTTCGCGACCTGTACCCGAACCTGATTCGCCTGATCGACCGCGCCGGTCGAATGTCATTGGCCGCCTCCGCTGCGGGCATCGCCGAGCAGGAGCCTGCATTGCGCGAGGCACTGGAAGCTGCGCTGGCGCCGCTGGGCAGCAGCGCAGGCGCCGGCAGCGGCAGCACCGGCGCCAGTGCCAGCGCTGCATGGGGCCGCGAGCCGACAGCGAACAACCGCGTGGCGCGTGAATGGCTGGTGCGCGTGCGCGCGCTGCAAGCGGGCGGCATGCCGCTGGCCGATGCCGGCCGCGCCGCCGCCCAGCGCATCTTCGGTGACGCTCCTGGCGCTTACGGCGCCGGCGTCAACCGCCTAACCGAGCGTTCCGGCGCCTGGCGCGAGCGCGACGAGATCGGCAAGGCTTACCGCAACCGCATGGGGCATGCCTACGGCCTCGATGCGAGCGGCGAGGCAAACCATGCCGCCTTTGACGTGGCGTTGGACGGCATCACGCGCACCTACCACGGCCGCGCCAGCAACCTGTACGGCCTGCTCGATAACAATGACGCCTTCGATTACCTGGGCGGCCTGTCGCTGGCCGTCGAGAGCCGCACCGGCCGCGTGCCGGAAGCGCTGATCCTGCAGCACGCACAGCCGGGGCGCGCCGACGTTGAGCCGCTGGCTTCCGCCATGCTGGGCGAACTGCGCGGCCGCTTCCTCAACCCGGCGTGGATCAAGCCCCTGATGGGGCATGGTTATGCCGGCGCCCGCACCATGGGGCAGGAGTTCCTGGAGAACCTGTGGGGCTGGCAGGTCACGCGGCCGGACCTGGTGAAGAACTGGGCCTGGGATGAAGTGAAGTCGGTCTACTTCGACGATGCGCATAAGCTCGGCCTGCCGCAATTCCTCGGCCAGCGCCACAACGCGCACGCCAAGGCGCATATGCTGGCAATCTTCATGGTGGCGGCCGAGAAGGGTTACTGGAAAACCGACGATGCCACCGTCAAGAAAATGGGCGGCGAACTGGCCCGCCTGGTTGCCAGCAACGGCTTGCCGGGCAGCGGCCACACTGCACCTGACCACCCGATGTGGCAATGGCTGTCGCCGCAGCTCGATCCGGCCGACGCGCAAGCTTTGGCCAGCACCCTCGCCAAGGCGCGCGGCGATGCGCTGGCTGCCGAGGCGTACGCCACTGCCGTTCCGGCCGGCGCCAACGCTGCCGCCGGCGCGCAACCCGGCTCTGCGCCAGCCATCGCCGCTGCCTCGCAAGCGGAAGCCGCGTCCGAGGCAGCTGCGCGCAACAGCGCTGCGCCCGACGCAGCCCGCCCGGCGCAGCAACGGCGCACCACGCACGACGCCGCCGAAATGGGCGCCGTTGCGCGCGCAAACGCCCAGTCGGCGCAGCCGCGTGCCTACGAGTTGCGCGATCTTGCCGAACCCACGCAATCCCCCGCCGAGCGCGCCATGCACCTGCTTGCCCTGTTGGCCGCCCTGGCCGCCGGCCTGGCCCTGTTTGCGCTGGGCGTACATCGCGGCATCCAGACACCCATCCTCAAAGGAGCACATCAATGATCGACAACCAAACCTACGCCTGGCTGCACGACGGCGTCAGCTACCTCCTCGCGCCGGCGCTGCTGGCCCTCCTCGTCGCGTGCGCCATTGCGGTAGTGGAAGCAGGCATCGCCGCCGGCGAACGTTTCAGCGGATTGAAAAAGCTCCGCGCAGCCGGCAACGCCGCCCACATCCAGGCCCTTGCCCGCCATCGCCTTGAGCGCGCCGACCTGCTGGCCCGCATCCCCCCGATGCTGGGCCTGATGGCCACCATCATCCCCCTTGGCCCAGGCCTGGCAGCCCTTGGACAGGGCAACCCCGCACAACTAGCCAGCGCCGTCACCGTCGCATTCGACGCCACGGTTCTCGGACTGGTTGCCGGCATTGCCGGCCTGGTGATCGGCAAGCTGCGCCGCCGCTGGTACGAAGAAACGCTCGACGCCATGGAGCACGCGGCATGAGGGACCAGCCCCAAGCTCCCGGCAATGCCGCCGTCCCGGCCCGCAAGCGCCTGCGCCTGTACCGCCACCTGGACTCCCGCTTCGACGACAGCGACGAAGACCCGCGCGCGAGCCTGGTCAACCTGGTCGACGTGATGCTGGTGTTCGCCTGCGGCCTGATCGCAGCCATCGCCGGCAGCCAGGGCGCGCTCCAGCACAAGCCGGTGGAGAAGGGCCGTCAGATCGAGCGCCCCGCCGACGGCGTGACGCAAGCCGGCAGCGGCTACGACCGCGTCGGCGAAGTATTCCGCGACCCAAAGACCGGCCAACTGGTGCTGATCGAGCCCGCAAAGACCGAAGCGGCTCCACGCCCTTAAGCGTAGGTGAGGATGTCCTTCTGCACGCGTTCCAGGTGCTGGCGCACATAAAAGCGCGCCGCCTCCTGGTTGCCGCTGGCGATGGCTTCGTAGATTAGGCGGTGTTCGTAGACGTACAGGCGGGCGCGGGCCGGATCGTGGATGCCGGTATCGCGCAGTTGGCGCCATAGCGGCTCATCGACCGCGCCCGCGACGACGCCGGCGATGGCGATCATGACCGGGTTGCCGCTCATCGCGGCAATGCGCTGGTGGAACTGCCGGTCGAGTTCATTCCATTGCTGGCGCGCCCCGGCATCGGCCCAGTCGCTGATGGCCTCCATCTGGTCCAGCAAAGCTTCCATTTCCCGATCGCGCTTGCCCACTGCCGCCGCGAATTCGGCGATCAGCGGTTCGATGGCCAGGCGCGCGGCCAAGGTTGCGCTTGGGCTGGTATCGGCCGCCAGCGGCGCGCCTGCCGCGCGGATCGCGTCCAGCGCACCCGGCTGCACATAGGTGCCGGAATTGGGCCGGGTTTCGAGGATGCCGCGGTTGACCAGCGCCGCAATCGCCTCGCGCACCGTGGCGCGGCCAACGCCCAGCGCTAGCGAAAGGCTGCGTTCCGCCGGCAGGCGCGTACCCGTTGCATATTCCCCGGCCAGCACCATGCCCTGGAGGCGGTCGGCGACGATCTCGTACAGTTGCGGCGCCTGCAGGGCGGAAGCGAGTTTGTTCATTTTGGTCTTTTTAATAATCCAATGTGGTTATAATCTGAACCAATTTTACCAAGCCTGCTGCCAACCATGCTGACCTTTTCCCGTACGATCCACACTATCGACGCCCACACCGGCGGCGAACCGCTGCGCATCCTGATGAATGGCTTGCCCGCCATTCCCGGCGCGACCATCCTCGAGAAAAGGGCGTGGTTGAAGGAGCACCGCGACGATCTGCGGCGCTTCCTGATGAATGAACCGCGCGGCCATGCCGACATGTACGGCGCCTACCTGCTGCCGCCTGTCACGGCAGACGCGGATTTCGGCGTCATCTTCATCCACAACGAAGGCTATAGCGATATGTGCGGCCACGGCATCATCGCCCTTGGCAAGGTGCTGGTGGAAATGGGGCACGTCGAGCGCCAAAGCCCGGTCACCCGCATTGGTTTCGACACGCCGGCCGGCTTCATCGAAGCGCGCGTGGCATGGGACGGCCAGCGGGCAGGGGAGGTGACCTTCAGGAATGTGCCGGCCTTCATCCTGGCGCGCGACCTCGAAGTGGAAACGCCGGGCTTCGGCCGCATCGCCGGCGACATCGTGTTCGGCGGCGCTTTCTACTACTACATCAACGGCGCGCAAGCGGGCCTGGAAGTGCGGCCGGAACAGGTGCGCGCGCTGATCCAGCTCGGCGCGGAAACCAAGGCGGCCGTCATCGCCAGGGCGCGCATTCGCCATCCCCTCGAGCCGGGCCTGGACCAGCTGTACGGCACCATCATCGACGGCGCGCCGAACCGTCCCGGCGTGGACCAGTCGAACGTCTGCATCTTTGCCGACCGCGAGGTGGACCGCTCGCCCACTGGCACCGGCACCTCCGGCCGCGCGGCTCAGTTGTTCCTGCGCGGCCAACTGCCGCTGGGACAGCCCTATGTGAACGGCAGCATCGTCGGCAGCGCCTTCACCGTGCGCGTAACCGAAAAAGTGAAAGTGGGCGAGTTCGACGGCGCTATTACCGAAGTCACAGGCAGCGCCCATATCAGTGGCTTCAACCAATGGGTGCTGGAAGACGCCGACCCGTTCCCGACCGGTTTCTTCTTCCGCTGACGTCATGCAGATTTTCGATCCCGCGCAAACCGCCCAGGCTTTGCCCTACGACCGCCTGGTCGACGCACTGGCCCAGGCCGCCAGGGAACTGGCCGCAGGCATCATCAAGGCACCGGAACGATTGGCGGTCGGGATCGATGCGGACAGCACGCTGCTCTGCATGCCTGCCGTTGCCCCCGATCTTGGCGTCACCAAGCTGGTTACCGTCCATACCGATAATGCGCGGCACGGATTGCCGGCGATCCAGGGCGAAGTGGTGGTGTTCGATTCCGCGACTGGAAAGCGCCTGGCGCTCCTCGACGGCCCAACGGTCACGCAGCGCCGCACTGCGGCCATGTCCCTGCTTGGCATCCGCACGCTGGCGCCGCGCAAGCCCGTAACGGTGCTGCTGATCGGCACCGGCGCGCAGGCAGCGGCACACGCCGAGGCACTGGCCGACTACTTCGGCGTGGCAGAACTGCATGTCGCCGGCAGCAGCATGGCGAAAGCGATGCAGTTTGCCGCCGTGCTGCGCGCCCGCCATCCCGGCGTGAACATCGTGCCGGTCGGCGAGGGCGAGTTGGCGCAGCATGCCGCAGCGGCCGACGTGGTCATTGCACTGACCACCTCGCGGCAACCGGTCGTTCCCGCTGCGTTACCGCCCCATACACTTGCTATCGGCGTAGGCGCATTTCGCCCTGGCATGGCTGAACTGCCGCCTGAATTGCTGCATGCCCGCCAGGTTGTGGTGGACGACCTGGCCGGTGCGCGGCACGAAGCCGGCGACCTGCTGCAAGCGGCCATCGCCTGGGATCGGGTGCTGCCGATTGCCGATATCCTCGCCGGCGCCGCGCCGCACGGGCCGCTGGCTCCGGTCTTTAAAACGGTCGGCCAGGCCGCTTGGGATCTGGCGGCAGCACGGGTAGTATGTGCGATTTGATAACAAGGCACAGGAATGGGTTTTTTGCAGTCCTTCACAAGTAGCTCCCGCCGCCTCATTGTTACGTCAGCAGTCATCTGCGCGGGGATATTGATGTTGACCGTATTGCTCTGCCAGCCCATGGTGGCCTCGGTGCCATCCACGCCTCCCTCTGTCGATCCTGCCCGGCTCGAGGCACACGTGAAAAAACTGAGCGTCGATTTTTACCCGCGCTCTTTCGATCACGCCGCAAACCTGGAACGTACCGCGTCCTACATCGAAGAGCAATTCAAGGAAGCTGGTGCGCAGGTATCTATCCAGGACGTGATCGTCGACAAAGCACGGTACAAGAACGTCGTCGCCCGCTTTGGTCCCGAGCGCGGGCGCCTGCTGGTGATTGGCGCGCACTACGACAGCCACGGCGGCACACCGGGCGCCGACGACAATGCCAGTGGCATCGCTGGCTTGCTGGAACTGGCGCACTTGCTGGGGAAATCCGCACCAGGCCGCCCGGTCGAACTGGTGGCATATACCCTGGAAGAGCCGCCACACTTCCGCTCGCCCCACATGGGTAGCGTGTGGCATGCCCGCGCGCTGAAAGCAGAGGGGCGTGATGTGGAGTTGATGCTCTCGCTGGAGATGATCGGTTACTTTAGCGACAGTCCGGGAAGCCAGGCGTACCCGCTGTCCGCGATGAAGCTTGCCTATCCGGATCGCGGCCATTTCATCGCCCTGGTGGGACAATTCGGCGACTTTGGCCTTAGCCGCTCAGTGAAGGCGGCAATGTCGGGAGCGTCGGACTTGCCGGTCTATTCGCTTAACGCGCCAGCCTTTGTGCAGGGCGTCGATTTTTCCGACCATCGCAGTTATTGGGCGCAAGGCTTCCCGGCGCTGATGGTGACCGACACGGCATTCATGCGCAATCGGAACTACCACCGCGCCGGCGATACGTTCGACAAGCTCGATTACAAGCGCATGGCGATGGTCGTGCAGTCGGTCTACGCGGTGTTTGGCCGGGACTAAAGAGTTACGCCGTACTTGGCGTAGATTCTGGCGATGGCGCCCGAGCGCTTCATTGCCAGGATGGCTTCATCCAGTTCCGGCAACAAGGCTTTCTTGTTGGGGTGGATGCGCATCGATACATCAAACGAGCCCAGAACGTCGCCGAGGACGAACTCCCGGTACTTGGGCACCAGGAGCATGTTGTATTGCGCGACCGCCTTGTTGATCAAGATCTGGTCCATCCGCCCGGCAGAGAGCATGGCCATGAGCTGCGCTTCGCTCACGGCGTCCGAGCGATGCACGAGGCCACTGTCAAACAGTTCGCGCAAGTCCGGGTAGGTGTAGCCCCTGACCAATCCGATCGTCCTGCCACTCAGGTCTCTTGGCGTGCTGATTCGAAAGTGCTTGCCCGGGGCGAACACGAGCACGTCAACCACCTTCCCGAACGGCACTGAAAACTGGCCAGGAACCCGTTGCTTCTTTACCCAGCCGGGGAAGACACCAGGTTCGAGGTCGATCTGCCCCAGGTCGAACTCTTGGGCAAGCCGCGCGTAGGGAAAGTACCGGATCTGGAAGCGATGGCCGGTAATTTTGCTCAGCTCGTCCAGGATTTCCTGATAAATGCCCGCCTGCTCGCTTTCGATCATCATCGGCGGGTAATTGTAGAAGCCGACCCTGAGCGTGTCGGCGTGCGCGTCCGCACACCAGGCGGCGAACACAAAGCATGTCGCGTAAAAAAGGCGTCCCATGGTTGTTCCCGGCAAGGCGGAGTGGGGTTTGCATTCACTATTACGCCGCTGTAAATCCAAGTCAAGCAGTGATCTCGGAAGCTTCATTCTTGACTACCGAAACGAGAGTGCGAAGTTCACGGCCCGCGGTTGCCGGCATCCGGTCATCCTCTTGGTGGACAATGACAGCGGCGTTGCGACAATCTACAGCATCCCCAAACAGATAACTAAGAGCAAGGTGACAGGGCATGAGCCCTCCGTTCATATCGCGGCCCATCTTTATTTGCCCGCGACGCTGGTTATCGCGGGCGCGGCGGAGTCACTGATCGGAATTTTTTACTGTTCGACCAATTCGATTGTCGTCCGTGGAAAGACGTTTGATCTTAAGCTTGATGAGGAGACTGAGAAGCACTACTGGAAAGTAGTTTTTTGCGCAAAAGGTTGTGAAGGCCCCGGCGGAAAAGATCGACTTTAAAAGGTTCAATCCGATACTATCAAATATCGTTTCAGTAATCGTTGCCCACGCGAAGAAATTCGTCGGGTCCTAATAAGATTCAAGAGAGAGGAAAAAATGGGAGTCTTCGATTTATTTTCAAAGCGACAAAAGCGTGCAAGGGGGGAAATTCCCGATGTGTATGTCTACGATGACTTACCACAACCGTTGCGTGTTCAGATCGTGCACATCGTGAGGGACGCGTTTGGAGTCGATAGCTATGGTTCGAACCATGTGGAGGAAGCCTATAAATTCGTTAAACAGACACTATGCCGTGAGTACGGGCAGTTCGAGCTCGTAAAAAATCCAAGATCAGATCAAGATTCGGTTTTCAATTTCTTTTTGCAGGAAGAATCGATTGAACGCTCTCTTGATGTGGTGGAATTATGCTTCAAATTTATCCACTTTCACATAGCTGAAGACCAAACATATAATTATCACACGATGCGCAAGGTCGCGCCGGGTGATGCAATTTCAGAATTGAATGCTCGTTTCAAGGAACACGGAGTTGGGTATCAATTCGAGTCCGGCGAGATTATTCGTGTTGACTCTCAATTCCTACATGCTGAGGCTGTTAAGCCAACGCTGGTGATTCTCAGGGATAAGAATTTTAAAGGGGCTAACGAAGAGTTCTTGAAAGCTCATGAACACTATCGACACGCACGCTATAAAGAGTGCCTTGTGGACGCGCTGAAAGCGTTCGAAAGCACTATGAAAACAATTTGCATTTTGCGCAAGTGGCCAACTCAGCCAACGGATACCGCGAAGAACTTGATCGCAACCTGTCTCAGCAATGGTTTGTTTCCAGCCTACTTCGATTCACAGTTCACTTCAATCCGTGGTCTTCTGGAAAGCGGCGTCCCAACCGTACGAAATAAAAACGGCGGCCACGGCCAAGGTGCTGCACCTATAGCCGTTCCTGAATACTTGGCTCGATATGCATTAAACCTCACGGCAACAACCATCCTTTTTATGGTCGAGGCGCATCAGACTACAAAGTAACATCTTCATGACCGAGAATGGAGCGTACTCGGTCGATCCCTTTCGTTGGGCCTAAACTCAAGTGTGATCTCGCGGGGCAGCAACTTATTGCCAACGCAAGTAGATGTGACGCCAGCGCAAGCGGATGCGTCGTCCAACGCTGAAACTTGACGCCGGCGGGCGCGGGAACTAAGATAACTGACTCATGAGTAAGTTACTGAAACGCAACTTTAAGTATGCAAGACCCGACTGATACCAAGCCCCGCTGGGAACGGCGCAAGGACGCGCGTCCGCAGGAATTGCTGGCCGCCGCGCTGGAGCTGTTCGTCGATCGCGGCTTTGCCGCCACCCGCCTGGAAGACGTGGCGCGCGCCGCCGGCGTCTCCAAGGGCACGCTCTATCTATATTTCGAGAACAAGCAGGAACTGTTCAAGGCCGTGGTGCGCGAGACCATCGTGCAGACTATCGGCCAGGCCGAAACCGATGCCGCCGCCGCCCGCGACATGCCCAGCGACGAGCTGCTGCGCCAGATGCTGCGCACCTGGTGGACCAAGGTCGGCGCCACCAAGGCCGCCGGGCTGGCCAAGCTGATGATGGCCGAATCGGGCAATTTCCCCGAACTGGCCCTGTTCTATAACGAAGAAGTCATCGAGCGCGGCAGCGCGCTGCTGACCCGCATCCTGGAACGCGGCGTGGCACGCGGCGAATTCCGGCCGCTCGACCCGGTCATGATGACCAACGTCCTGGTCGCCCCGGTGCTGACGCTGATGATGTGGAAGCACAGCTTCTTCCCCTGCGAAACCCACGAGGGCATCGATGCCGACGCTTTCATGGACACCTTCCTCGGCCTCGTGCAGCAGGGCCTGGCCCCGCAAAAACCAGCTTAAATTGCCGAATTTGGTCGTTCACCCCCCCAAATCTGCAGACTGTCGCAATTTCCCGCGGTCCGTTGTCTTAATCGTTAATATGCCCACCTGACCAGACAAACGATAAAATGACGGATTATTTATCCCTCACCGAGTCAACAAAGATGAATATCGAACAAGCCCGTTTCAATATGATCGAACAGCAAATCCGTCCTTGGGACGTGCTGGATACGGACATCCTCGATCTCTTGCTGGTCGTAAAACGCGAGAATTTCGTGCCAGAAGCCTACAAGAACCTGGCTTTTGTCGACACTTTCATTCCGCTGCCGGGTGGCGAGCAGATGCTGACCCCGAAGCTGGAAGCGCGCATCGTGCAAGACGCGCAAATCAAGAAACATGAAAACGTGCTGCTGGTTGGCGCGGGCACCGGCTACCTGGCCGCGCTGCTGGCGCACCGTGCCCGCCACGTGACCGCCGTCGAAATCGCGCCCGAACTGAAGGCGCTGGCGGAAAAGAACCTGGCGGCGAACGGCATCGCCAACGTGACCGTGGAACTGGGCAATGGCGCCCAGGGCTGGGCCAACGGCGCGCCGTTCGACGTGATCGTGTTCTCCGGCTCGCTGCCGGTACTGCCGGAAGCAGTGCTGCAGCAAGTGAAGGTGGGCGGCCGCATCGTGGCCATCATCGGCGATTCGCCCGTGATGTCCGCGCACCGCATCACCCGCACCGGCGACCACGGCTACGACACCGTCAAACTGTTTGAGACCGATGTCAAGCCGCTGGACCTGGCGGTGAAACCTTCGGCGTTCACTTTCTAAGGAACGCCAATGCAGCACTTGACCGCACCGGAACTGGCAGGCTGGCTCAATGACGAGAGCCGCGCCCAGCCTTTCCTGCTGGACGTGCGCGAGAACTGGGAGTTCGAGACCTGCCATATCGCAGGCTCGACCCTGATGCCGATGCAGACCATCCCGGCCCGCATCGACGATCTCGACGAGGATGCAGAGATTGTCTGCATCTGCCACCACGGGGCGCGCAGCCTCAAGGTGGCAGCCTTCCTCGAGCATCACGGTTTCAGCAAGGTAAGCAATCTGACAGGCGGGATCCACGCCTGGGCTGTGCAGGTAGACAGCTCAATGCCGCAGTACTAGGCACGAAAACTAATCCTTTTTGACGACTCCAACGGAGATGCAAATGCAGAAACCCCTCCTCGCCGTGCTGGTATCCAGCGCCCTGTTCTCGCTGAATGCACAGGCGGCCGACCTGGTCCAGGTGTACAAACAGGCGCTGTCGAATGACGCCACTTACGCCAGCGCCCGCGCCGCACTGGCGGCTGGCCAGGAACGCACGGTGCAGGGACGTTCGCAATTGCTTCCAACCATAGGCCTTAGCGGCACCGCCATGAAAAACGACGGTGACCAGACTGACCGTATCAAAGGCCTCTCGGGCGACACGGAAAACTACAGCCACACGATGCAGCTGCAACTGACCCAGCCCCTGTTCCGCTGGGCCAACTGGGAAAACTACCAGCAGAGCAAGCTGTCGGCCGCCGCCGCGGAAGCGGTGTTTGCACAAGCGCAGCAGGACGTGATCCTGCGCGTGTCGCAGGCCTACTTCGACGTGCTGACCGCGCAGGACAACCTGACCGCGACCCAGGCGCAGAAGGCCGCCACCACCGAACAGCTGGCATCGGCCAAGCGCAACTTCGAGGTGGGCACCCAGACCATCACCGACACGCACGAGGCGCAGGCCGCGTACGACCTGGTGGTGGCGCAGGAGTTCGCCGCCCAGAACGACCTGGAGGTGAAACGCACCGCGCTGCAGCAGATCATCGGCCAGGCGCCAGGTGCTCTGGCGCCGCTGCGCACCGGCGTCACGATCGCCAGCCCGCAGCCGGCAACGCTGGAGCCTTGGGTGGGGGCTGCCGAAGAGCAGAACTACGGCGTGACCGGCGCCAAGCTGAATGTGGAAATCGCCAAGCGTGAGATCAGCAAGCAGCGGGCGGGCCATATGCCGACCCTGGACCTCGTGGCGCAGAAGTCCCGCAATTCGGTCACCGGCGCATCGCTGGCCAACAACAACGCCATCGGCGTGACCTGGAACATCCCGATCTTCAACGGCTTCGCCGTGACCAGCAAGGTGCGTGAATCGATCGCCCTGGAAGACAAGGCCCGCAACGACCTGGAGGCATCGCGCCGCCAGGCTGCGCAGACCGCGCGCCAGGCCTTCCTCGGCGTGAACAGCGGCCTGGCCCAGGTCAAGGCGCTGGAGGCGGCGGAAGTGTCGTCCAAGTCCGCGCTGGAATCGAACAAGCTGGGTTACCAGGTGGGCGTGCGCATCAATATCGACGTGCTGAATGCGCAGCGCCAGCTGTACACCACGCAGAAGGACCTGTCGAAGGCGCGCTACGACACCATCATGAATGGCCTGCGCCTGAAGTCGGCGGCCGGCTCGCTCAAGGAAGAAGACCTGGAGCCGATCAACGCCCTGCTGCAGCACTAAGCCTTTGAACGGTTGCGGCGCCAGTCAAGGCGCCGCGGCCCGTTCCCTTCAGCGCAGGCCGGCGCCCTGGCCGTCGAAGCTGCGCTCGATCAGTTCAATCTTGTAGCCATCCGGGTCGGTGACGAAGGCGATCACGGTCGTGCCGCCCTTGACCGGGCCCGGCTCGCGCGTGACGTTGCCGCCGTTGGCGCGCACGGCCTCGCAGGCCGACACGATGTCGGTTGCGGAGATCGCGATATGGCCATAGGCATTGCCCATATCGTATTTTTCGACGCCGTAGTTGTACGTGAGCTCCAGTTCCGCATGCTCCGGGTTATGCCCGTAGCCGAGGAAGGCCAGCGTGTACTTGTATTCGGGATTGTCGCTGGTGCGCAAGAGTTTCATGCCCAGCACCTTGGTGTAGAAGTCGATGGATCGCTGCAGGTCACCAACCCGCAGCATCGTGTGTAGGATACGCATGGGTTTATTGTATCAGCGCGCCGCCGGCGTCACACGCCACACCACGTTGCCCACGTCGTCCGCCACCAGCAAGGCGCCCGCCTTGTCCACCGCCACGCCCACCGGGCGGCCCTTGGCCTTGCCGTCGCGCGTCAGGAAGCCGGACAGGAAGTCCACCGGCGGCCCGGAAGGACGCCCCTCCGCGAACGGCACGAAAGCCACCTTGTAGCCGCTGAATTGCCTGCGGTTCCAGGAGCCGTGCTGGCCGATGAAGGCGCCGCCCTGCCAGCTGGCGGGGAACAGTTTCGCATCGTAGAAAGCGAGGCCGAGGGAGGCCGTGTGCCCGCCAAGCGCGTAGTCCGGCATGATTGCTTTCGCCACCAGGTCCGGGCGCGGCTCCTTGACGCGCGTGTCGACGCGCTGGCCGTAATAGCTGTAGGGCCAGCCGTAGAACGCGCCGTCCTTCACCGACGTCAGGTAGTCCGGCACCAGGTCCTCGCCCAGTTCATCGCGCTCGTTTACCACGGTCCACAGCGCCTTGGTCCTGGGCTCCCATGCCATGCCGTTGGCGTTGCGCAGCCCGGTTGCGAACAGGCGCGATTTGCCCGTGGCGCGCTCATATTCCCAGATGGCGGCGCGGCCTTCTTCCTTGTCCATGCCGTTCTCGGCGACGTTGCTGTTCGACCCGACGGTGACGTACAGGAAGCGGCCGTCGGGGCTGGCAGTGATGTTCTTGGTCCAGTGGTGGTTGAGCGGGCCGGCCGGCAGGTCGAGCACCTTGATGCCGGCGGCGCTGATCGAGGTCGCACCCTCGGCGTAGGGGAAGCGCACCACTGCATCGGTGTTGGCGACGTACAGGTCCTTATCGACCAGTACCATGCCGAAGGGCGAGTTGAGGTCCTTGATGAAGGTGGCGCGCGTCTTGGCCATGCCGCGTTCGTCGATATCGCGCAGCAGGGTAATGCGGTTGGCCGATGGCGTGACCGAGCCGGCCTTCTTCATCTCGTGCTTCATGATCGCACCCTTGATGCCCTTGCTGTCTTCCGGCTTGGGCGGGGCGGCCGTCTCGGCGACCAGCACGTCGCCGTTGGGCAGCACGTACAGCCAGCGCGGATGTTCGAGCTCTCGTGCATAGGCGCTGACGCTGAAGCCCGAGGCGGCCACCGGCTTGTCGTCATCCTTCCAGCGCTCGACTGGCGCGACATTGATGGTTGGGATCAGCTTCTTGTTTGGCTCCGGCAGGCTTGGGTTGGGCCCCCAGCCGGCGGGGTAAGTTTGCGCCAGGGCGGCGCTGGCGGCGATGCAGGCGGCGAGGGAAAGGATGGCGGTTCGCATGGTGGGCCTCAATCGCGCTTGGTGCCGGGCAGGGGATGGGCTTTCGATTCGTTGCCTGCCTGCGGCTTTTGCAGGCCCGGCTTGCCGTGCAGGTCCGTGTCGACCAGGCCCTGCTCGATATCCTCGGCCGCCTGGCGGATCACGCTGCGGGTCTTCTGCTGCGTTTCGCCCTGAGGCGATTCGTCGCGCTCGTGCGGCAGGCGCTTGCCGCCGCTGCTGTCCACGGGCGCCTGCGTATTGACCTTGCGGTCCTTGCTGTTCGGTTCCATGGTGTCGTCCTCCTCGCTTCATGGTAGCGAAGGCCAGCGGCGGTGGTCGCCAGCTTGAACAGAAGCAATTCCGCCGGTAGCATTGCAATATGGATATCGCCACCGACAATACTTGCCGCAACTGCGGCGCCACCACTTCCGGGAATTTCTGCCATATGTGCGGGCAGGAGACCCACCTGCATCCACCAAGCTTCAGTGAATTCATGCACGAGTTCATCGGCCATTACGTTGCGCTGGAGGGGCGCCTGTGGGGCACGATCTCGCGCCTGCTGTTTCGCCCGGGGCTGCTGACCGCCGAGTACCTGGCGGGCCGCCGCAAGCGTTATGTCGAGCCGCTGCGGCTCTACCTCTCGCTCAGCATCATCTTTTTCGCTGTGCTGAAGTTCAGCGATGCCGATGTGGCGACAGTCGATCCGCGTCCGACGCCGCCGGCCGTCAAGCAGCAGGCCGAACGCGCGATTGCCGAAGTAAAGGCGAACCAGGAAGATCATCCGCCGATCGTGAACGACAAGCTGGAACTGGCGCTGCAGCAAAAGTACCCTGCCATCTATCACGCCGTCGACCGCTTCGAGAAGATGGACGACCACCAGAAGAGCGCGGTGATGCAGGCTGGGTTCTACAAATACGCGCCGTATGCGATCTTCCTGCTGATGCCAATTTTTGCGCTATGGATGAAGGTGCTCTATCTCGGCACCGGCAAGAAGTACGGTGAGCACATGCTGTTCGCGCTGCACACCAATGCGTTTGCCTTCGTGATGCTCGGCGTGTTCATCTTCCTACCCGATGGCTTCCTGAAGTTTGTAGCGTTCTGCTGGGTAGCTGGCTACCTGCCGTGGGCCATGCAGCGCGTCTATCAAAAGGGCAAGTGGGGCACGTTCTGGCGCTGGGCACTGCTTGGCGTCTTGCACGGCATATCGCTGGCGATTGCCGTTCTGGGCGTGATGGCGCTGGGGATTATCTCTGCACATTAAGCCGGACGAAGGCCGCGATTTCGCGCGCGGCCTGCGCGGGCTCCGTTTGCAGCAGAAAGTGCGGCGCGTCGAGTTCGACCACCTTGGTTGACGGCTTTATTTTTGCGACCAGTTCCGCCGCAGTTCGCGGCACCAGCCGGTCGCGCGTCGCGCGCAAATAAAGGATAGGTGCATCACAGGCCGCCAGCCGGTCGCTGACATCGACCGCCAGCACCGCGCGCATGCGCGCCCGAAGCGCAGCGGAGCTCACAAGTTCCAATGCCGCTTTGAGCGGCGCCCGCATCTGCGCACCTGCCAGCCACCTTGCCGGCAGCGCTTTCAGCGGGATAACGTTGAGTAGCGCCTTCAACACTCCCAACCGTGGCCTCGGGTTGCGCGCAAAAGTGCAGCACAACGCCAATCCTTGCAACCGGCCCGGCGCCGATGCCGCAATGGAGATTGCAATCGGCCCCGAAAACGACTCGCCCAGAAGAACATACGGTCGGTCTAGTGGAATCGCCGCCCGGGCGAATGCCTCCAGCTCTTCGTACCCGCCGCAATGGTCGCCCGGATACCGCACCACGCGCATTTCGAATTCCCCGCCGAGTGCTGCGATGAATGGCGCGAAAAGCTCGCCCGTTCCGTCCATGCCGGGCAACATGACAATGGCGGGCTTTGTTTCTTTATTTGAGCGACCCACGGCGATACAGCCAGGCGCTATAGACAGTAATCACGACGGTTAGCGTGAAATCCGCCAGCGTCGTTGGGGTGTGCGCATCGGTGAACAGCCTGATGGCACTCCATGCGAGGTAAGCCCCGAACGCATAGGCGCCGGCTTTCCTCATGAAGAAGAGCAGCATGCCAGAGATGAAATGGAACAATGGGAAGAGGAATTTCGCCAGGAACGCAACCGGGGACAAGGCCCCGGCTGAAATGGCCAAATCGATTTGTCGCCAGCCGCTGGATACCAGGTAAATCAAGGCAGCAACCTGGAACGTGCACAAGGCCGCGATCAGGTACACAGGGATAGGACGCTTGTGCTGATCTCCAGCGCTCAAGTCCGAACGGGGCGACGCGTATAGGTTGTCGGTCACGTCTCGTTATTCCTGCCAGAAATCGAATTTGGTGCTGCGGGCGTTTTTGTTCTGGCGGCGCGTGCGTTCGGCGGCCTGGCGGGCTTCCGTCTCGGCACGCTGGCGCTGGCGGTCTTCTTCGGCGGCCTGCGCCTTGGCGGCGCGCTCGGCGTAGACCGTGTCGAGGCGGCGCTGCGATTCGAAGCGTTCGCTGATGTTCTGGAAGTGGATGGCTTGCTGGGCCAGCGCCACCACCCAGGCAATCGCCAGTGCCCATAGCACGAAAGTGTAGAACGATTGCCAAGATCCGAAAGAACCTTCCAGCAGCGGCCGGGCCTGACCCAGCGCACTCTGGCCGACAAACGCCAGCAGGCCCGCCATGACACCCAATACCACCGTCCCAAGCAACTGCCGCTTGGCCTGGAGGCGCATTTGGTCAAGTTCAAATTGAGCTTCTGATACGGAATCCATGGCGCGGCAAAAAAGGAGCAAATCTCGCAATAGCTTGAATTTTACCTCAACCTTGCCGCCTGGAAAGGCGCTGCTGGCCTGCATTTGAGGTGGATCAGCACGCGGGCTGCGGCCAGCATCGAAGTCACGAAAGTTTGCGCCTGGCGCGGTCAGTTCCTCACTCCGCAGCAGTCGGCTGCCACAATTCGACCTTATTCCCGTCCGGATCGATGAACCAGCCAAAGCGGCCGTAGTCGAAAGACTGGACATCGCCCACCAGCGTGCCGCCGCCATCGGCCACCTGTTTCAGCGCGCCATCCAGGTCATCCACGATGAAATTGATCATGAACTCGCGCTTGGACGGGGCGAAGTAGGAAGTGGTGCTCTTGAAAGGGCTGAATACGGTAGCGCCATTTGCTGGCATGGTGGCCGGCGCGAAGGAGGCATACTCCTTGGCCTCATCCGGCAAGCCAAGGCAGGCCTGGTACCAGGCCATCAGCGCTTGCGGGTCTTTGGATTTGAAGAAAATCCCGCCGATGCCCAATGCTTTTGCCATTCCAGTCTCCCTTGTTATATACTGTGCAAACATACAGTATTTATTAGCGTATCGGCCAGCGTCGCAATGCATGGCATGAGCAAGCATTATGGGTTACTCTGCTGCGTGTTGCCACCCCCATATTTTGACCGAGATTGATATGTCCGTTACGCATCCGATGTACAACACGATTGCCCTGGTTGTCCGCCCCAATACCACCGGCATCGAAGAGCCGGTGCGGGATGTGCTGGACTTCCTGAAGCAGGGCGGTTACAGCGTGGTGCTGGAGTCGGACACGGCAGAGCACCTCGCCATTTCGGACATCCCCTCGATGAGCGTGCAGGGCATTGGCGAGCGCGCCGATGCCGTGGTGGTGATGGGCGGCGACGGCACCATGCTGGGCATCGCACGCCAGCTCGCCTCCTACGACACCCCGCTGATCGGCATCAACCAGGGCCGCCTCGGCTTCATGACCGACATCCGCCAGGAAGACATGCTGCCGGTGCTGGGCCGCATCCTCGGCGGGACCCACAAGGCCGAGCGCCGCACCTTGCTCGAAGGCCGTGTCATGCGCGAAGGGAAGGCGATCTTCTTCGGCACCGCCGTCAACGACGTGGTGGTGTCGCGCGGTGCCGGCGCGGGCATGGTGGAGCTGAGCGTCGACGTCGACAACCAGTTCATGTACAACCAGCGCTCGGACGGCCTGATCATTTCCACGCCGACCGGCTCCACCGCCTATGCGCTGTCGGCGGGCGGCCCCCTGCTGCATCCGACACTGGGCGGCATCGTGATGGTGCCGATCGCACCGCACGCGCTGTCCAACCGCCCGATCGTGCTGCCCGATTCCAGTGAGATCGTGATCGAGATCAAGCGCGGCAAGGACATCACCGTGAACTTCGACATGCAGACCTTCGCCAGCCTGGCCAACGGCGACCAGATCCACATCCGCCTGTCGCCGCACACCATCACCTTCCTGCATCCGGAAGGCTGGAGCTACTACAACACCCTGCGCGAAAAGCTGCACTGGAACGAATACCCATCTACTGACGGCAAAATCTGATGCTTCGAACCCTGTCCATCCGCGATTTCGTTATTGTCGATTCGATTGAACTGGAATTTTCCCCTGGCTTCACAGTCTTCACCGGCGAAACCGGTGCCGGTAAATCCATCCTGATTGATGCACTGACGCTGGCGCTGGGTGGCCGGGGCGATGGCAGCATGGTGCGCGAAGGCGCGGCCAAGGCCGACATCACCGCCGATTTTGCGCTGACCGAGCAGGCGCAGGCCTGGCTGGCAGCGAACGAGTTTGCGGTGGAAGAGGGCGGGGCGTTGCTGCGCCGCGTGATCGACAATGCCGGCCGCTCGAAAGCCTTCATCAACGGCGTGGCCGCGACGGCGGGCCAGCTGCGCGAATTGGGCGACATGCTGGTGGACATCCACGGCCAGCACGCCCACCAGTCGCTGTTGAAAACCGATTCGCAGCGCGAGCTGCTGGATAACCAGTGCGGCGCCAATGTGCGCGACGTCACGGCGGCTTACCGTGCCTGGCGCGCTTTGTCGAAACAGCTGGAAGAATACGAGGCCAATGCGGCCAACCTGCAGTTCGAGCGTGAACGCCTGGAATGGCAGGTGACGGAGCTGGACAAGCTGGCACCGAAGAAGGGCGAGTGGACGGAAATCGGCAATGAGCATTCGCGCCTGTCGCACGCGGCCAGTTTGCTGGAAGGCGCGCAGGAAGCGCTTGGCGTGCTGTCCGAATCGGACGAGAACCCGGTGCTGTCGCAAGTCACGGCCATCGGCACACGTCTCGGCAAGCTGGTATCGGTTGATGCGGAGTTGCAGCCCGTGGTGGAAATGCTGGAGTCCGCGCGCATCCAGTTGCAAGAGTCGGTCTACGCCTTGAGCAACTACATGGACCGCGTGGAACTCGACCCGGAGCGTCTGCGCCAGGTCGACGCGCGCATGGAAGCGCTGCATTCGGCCTCGCGCAAGTTCCGCGTGCAGGCCGATGACTTGCCGGACGAACACGAACGCTTGTCGGAAAAGCTGGCGCAACTGGCCGATGCGGCCGACCTGGAAGGCTTGCGCAAGCAGGAAGAAAAGCTGAAAGCGTCCTATCTCGCGTTAGCCGCAGAGTTGTCGGCAACGCGCGCGGCAGCCGCGCAGGCGCTGGGCGCAGCCGTTACGCAAGGCATGCAGGAACTGAGCATGTCCGGTGGCCGCTTCGAGATTGCACTGCGCCCATGCGAGCCGACGGCGTACGGTGTTGAACAGGTGGAGTTCCTGGTCGCCGGTCATGCCGGCGTGGCGCCGCGTCCGCTGGCCAAGGTGGCATCGGGTGGCGAGTTGGCGCGTATCTCGCTGGCGATCTCGGTCATCACCTCGCACGCGACGACGGTGCCGACCCTGATCTTCGATGAGGTCGATAGCGGCATCGGCGGCGGCGTGGCCGAAGTCGTGGGCCGCTTGCTCAAGCGCCTCGGCCAGGAACGCCAAGTGTTGTGCGTGACGCACTTGCCGCAAGTCGCGAGCCAGGGCAATCAGCACTTCCAGGTCGCCAAGGGAACGTCGGACAATGGCCGCACAGCCTCGCGCATCGAAGTGCTCGACCAGAAGGCGCGCATCGAGGAAGTGGCGCGCATGCTGGGCGGCCTCGAAATCACCGCTACCACGCGCAAGCACGCCCGCGAGCTGCTGGCTTCTTAAATACGACATGTCCTCCTACAGCTGCGTAGTACCCGTGAATTGGAAACTGCTGTGGGAGGAGGTAATTCCCAGCTGGTTGTCCCTTCTATCCAATACAGCGACGCCGGCTGAGTTTTACGCGCGTTACGTGCCTGCCGGCGATATGTATGGGGATTTGCTCGAAGATCATTACTTTGCGCCCGCCAAGTACTTACGTCTGTTCGACACACCCCTGCATCCGCCGTACTGTCGCGCCAAGCTCCACGAGACTGCCGATTGTCGGGAGTATTGCCAAGCTCCGGATTCCATCTCATATCTGCTTGAAGTTGCGATCAAACAGTCTGCGTCAGTCAATTTAATTGGTGACGATCCGTATACAGGAAGTTATTTCGCGAGCACAGACGGCGGCTCCGTGAAAATTCAGGTCGCGGGAACGAAGAACCAGTACAGTTTCCTCGAAGCAGCCTTCGAAGTTAACTGGAATGCGGAGACGAAGCACTACGAATACTCGCGCCGCAGTAAAGGCACGTCCGCGCAACTCCAGGAACTTTTTGAGTCGCTGTTCCTTTTTCAGCGAGTCATTCCTGGGACTTGGTTTCCGTCCGAATCGCCGATTTGGCCAGGGTACGACGACCTTTCATTTGCTGGCTACCTTTCACCGATTGAGGTGGAGTGCCTGTGGACGGAAATGATGCATTGGGAAGGCTGTAGCACGGTTGAGTATGACCTGTACCCCTTATTCGTAGATCGCGTCAAGCGTGCGGCGACATCCGGGCTCGGACTGCTGACAATCCATGCGGGACTCTGAATCACCCTTGTCGAATTCACTTGCCGTCATTCGTCGTAGAGAGGTATCACCTTTTACCTCATCCAAATTTTCTTGGAGGCGCTATGAACAAATCGGTCATCTTTAACTTGCCAGTCAAGGACCTGGACAAATCCAGGGCCTTCTTTTTCGCCCTCGGTTTCAGTCTCAAGCCACAATTCAGCAACGAGAACGCGGCCTTTATTACCATCGTCGAGGGCGCGATTGATGTCATGCTGACGACAGAAGCGTTCTTCAAGTCGCTCATCAACAAGCCCGTTGTGCATGCCAAAGAAGCCAACGAGGTGGTGATTTGCCTAAATTGCGAGAACCGGGAAGAAGTCGACAGCCTGATTGCCAAAGCCCTTGCCGCAGGTGCTCGCATACCACATCCGCCCGAGGACCATGGCTTCATGTACGACCAGGGCTTCGAGGATCTCGATGGCCATTTGTGGAACCTGGTCTGGATGGCGCCTCAGGAATAAGTCATTGACTTGTAGACTCCTTTAGACGCTTGGGGGAAAGTTTCAGACTGCTGTAGACAGCTTGCTTATTCATGGGCCCAGAGTTACCGGGTTTATAATGGCGCGCCCACGAATAACAAAAAGTACCCAAGATGCCGTTCGCCAAAGAACCCCAACTCGCACAAGGCACCGTGTCCAGGACCGCCGTGGTACTGGTCAACCTCGGTACTCCCGACGAACCGACACCTGGCGCGGTGCGCCGCTATCTGAAGGAATTCCTTTCCGACCCGCGTGTCGTTGAAATCCCGAAGGCGGTCTGGTGGTTCATCCTGAACGGCATCATCCTGCCTTTCCGCTCCAGGCAGTCAGCCGAAAAATATGCCTCGATCTGGACCAGCGACGGCTCGCCGCTGAAATACCACACGCAAGCACAAGCCAAGCTGCTGCGCGGCCTGCTCGGCGAGCGCGGCCACAATGACGTGACAGTGGCGATGGCCATGCGCTACGGCTCGCCATCCCTGCCTGAGGTGCTGGGCAAGCTGAAAGCCGACGGCCACGACCGCATCCTGATCCTGCCGGCCTACCCGCAATACTCCGGCACCACCACTGCCTCGGTCAGCGACGCCGTGTTCGACCACTATAAGAAGGTGCGCAATATTCCCGAGCTACGGTTCGTGCGCGACTACCACGACCACGACGGCTATATCGATGCGCTGAAAAAGACCGTGCTGGCGCATTGGGAAACCAATGGCCGCGGCGAAAAGCTCATCATGAGCTTCCACGGCGTGCCAAAACGCACCATCGACCTGGGCGACACCTACCAGCGCGAATGCATGGAAACCGCCCGCCTGCTGGCCGACAAGCTGCGCCTGAACGAAAACCAGTACCTGGTCACCTTTCAGTCCCGCTTCGGCAAGGCCGAATGGCTGCAGCCTTACACCGCGCCGACTGTGGCGCAATTGGCAAAAGACGGGGTGCGCAAGCTGGATGTAATTTGTCCAGGCTTTACCAGCGACTGCCTGGAAACCCTGGAAGAAATTGCAATGGAAGTGCGCCACGACTTCCTGTCCAATGGCGGCAAGGAGTTCAACTATATCCCTTGCCTGAACAGCCACCCCGCATGGATCGCTGCCCTGACTGAGGTTGCCGAGCAACACATGATCGGCTGGCCGACCATGTCGTCCATGCGCAAGCTGCGCCGCTAGCCAGTTGTTAGCACTTGCGGGTGGTGAGTGCTAACCTGCTAAAATAACTGGTTAGGGGAAGAGTTCGCTGAAGACGATCACCGCTGTAGCAAGGAAGCTCCACGCGATGATCGACGCTGTAATGAATGGCAACTTCATGATGCGCTCCGAGGGGACGCGGTGTCCAGGCACCGCATGGATTCATCTTAGTCAAAACCCTCGGTTTACGTATCTGCGAGCTTTGTAAAATTTGTAACTCTACTGTTACAACAACAGTCCCACCGGCGTGCGCCGGGCCTTTGCACTGGGGCGCAGAATACCCCTTGAAAAGATAGGGGCAAGCCCCATTTTTTGCACGTGCAACAAGCATTAGATGTCAGATAAACACGATTTTGTAGGAGTCTTTTAGATGCAAGACCAGGAAAACCAGCCAAGCCAGAACCCGGAAGTGGAACAGGCAGAAGAGCAAACGACTCCAGTTGAAGCCCCTGCGATGTCCGACCTGGAAGCGCAGCTGTCCGCGACCGAGGCGAAACTGGCCGAAATGCATGATGCCTTCATGCGTGCCAAGGCCGAAGGCGAAAACATTCGCCGCCGCGCCCAGGAAGACGTTGCCAAGGCCCACAAATTTGCTGTTGAAAGCTTCGCCGAAGCCATGGTGCCGGTGAAAGACAGCCTGGAAATGGCGCTCAAGGTCGAAAATCCGACCCTGGAATCGCTGAAAGAAGGCGTCGAAATGACCCTGAAGCAGCTGAATTCCGCCTTTGAGCGCAACCGCCTGATCGAAGTGATGCCTGCAGCTGGCGACAAGCTGGACCCGAACAAGCACCAGGCCGTCGCCATGGTGCCTGCCGAGCAGGAAGCGAACACCGTTGTCGCCGTGCTGCAAAAGGGTTACATGATTGCGGACCGTTTGCTGCGCCCCGCCATCGTGACGGCTGCCCAGCCAAAGTAAGCACTTGAAAAGAAACACAAATTCCACATATAAGAAGTAATCAAACTTAGTACACAAGGAAGAACAAATCATGGGCAAAATCATCGGTATTGACCTGGGCACCACCAATTCCTGCGTCGCCATCATGGAAAATGGCTCGCCGAAGGTCATCGAGAATGCAGAAGGCGCGCGTACCACCCCTTCGATCATCGCCTACCAAGACGACGGCGAAATCCTGGTTGGCGCACCTGCCAAGCGCCAGGCCGTCACCAACCCAAAAAACACCCTGTTCGCGGTGAAGCGCCTGATCGGCCGTAAGTTCCAGGAGAAGGAAGTCCAGAAGGACATCTCCCTGATGCCTTACGAAATCACCAAGGCCGACAACGGCGACGCCTGGATCGGCGTGCGCGACAAGAAACTGGCTCCTCCTCAGATTTCCGCAGAAGTGCTGCGCAAGATGAAGAAGACCGCTGAAGACTACCTGGGCGAAGAAGTGACCGAAGCGGTCATCACCGTGCCTGCCTACTTCAACGACTCGCAGCGCCAGGCAACCAAGGACGCCGGCCGTATCGCCGGCCTGGACGTCAAGCGTATCATCAACGAACCTACCGCAGCCGCACTGGCTTTCGGCCTGGACAAGACCGACAAGGGCGACCGCAAGATCGCCGTGTATGACCTGGGTGGCGGTACCTTCGACATCTCGATCATCGAAATCGCCGACGTGGACGGCGAGAAGCAGTTCGAAGTGCTGTCGACCAACGGCGACACCTTCCTGGGCGGCGAAGACTTCGACCAGCGCGTGATCGACTACATCATCGAAGAGTTCAAGAAGATCAACGGCCTGGACCTGAAGAAGGATCCAATCGCCCTGCAGCGTATCAAGGCATCGGCCGAGCGCGCGAAGATCGAACTGTCGTCCTCGCAGCAGACCGAAATCAACGAGCCTTACATCGCCATGGCGAACGGTGCCCCAGTCCACCTGAACCTGAAGATGACCCGCGCCAAGCTGGAGTCCCTGGTTGAGGAGCTGATCACCGCCACCATCGAGCCTTGCCGCACCGCGATCAAGGACGCCGGCGTGAAAGTGTCCGACATCGACGACATCATCCTGGTCGGCGGCATGACCCGTATGCCTAAGGTGCAGGAAAAAGTGAAAGAGTTCTTCGGCAAGGATCCACGCAAGGACGTGAACCCTGACGAAGCCGTGGCTGTTGGCGCCGCGATCCAGGGTGCAGTCCTGTCGGGCGACCGCAAGGACCTGCTGCTGCTGGACGTGACCCCGCTGTCCCTGGGTATCGAAACCCTGGGCGGCGTGATGACCAAGATGATCCACAAGAACACCACGATTCCTACCAAGTTCTCGCAAGTGTTCTCGACCGCCGACGACAACCAGCCGGCCGTGACCATCAAGGTGTACCAGGGCGAGCGTGAAATCGCAGCGGGCAACAAGGGCCTGGGCGAATTCAACCTGGAAGGCATCCCGCCGGCAGCACGCGGCACCCCGCAGATCGAAGTGACCTTCGACATCGACGCCAACGGCATCCTGCACGTGGGCGCGAAAGACAAGGCCACCGGCAAGGAAAACAAGATCACCATCAAGGCAAACTCCGGCCTGTCCGAAGAGGAAATCCAGAAGATGGTGAAGGACGCCGAGCTGAACGCGGAAGAAGACAAGAAGCTGAAGGAACTGGCCGAGTCCCGCAACCAGGCCGACGCGCTGGTGCACTCGACCAAGAAGTCCCTGACCGAGTACGGCGACAAGCTGGAAGCCGGCGAGAAAGAGAAGATCGAAGCTGCAATCACCGCCCTGGAAACCTCCATCAAGGATGGCGACAAGGCAGCGATCGACGCCAAGGTGGCAGCGCTGTCCGAAGCTTCGCAGAAGCTGGGCGAGAAGATGTACGCTGACATGCAGGCGCAGCAAGGCGCAGCCGGTGCCGAAGCTGGTGCCGGTGCACAGGCTGAATCCAAGCCAGCCCAGGACGACGTGGTCGACGCTGACTTCAAGGAAGTCAAAGACAGCAAGTAAGCTTCAAATCCGGTCAACTCTATGACCTGCCGAGCCGAGCATCCAACAGGGGCTCGCTCGGCTTTTTCGCATAAATTGGTACACCATGGCAAAGCGTGATTTTTACGAGATCCTCGGGGTCGCTAAGAACTCGTCCGAAGACGAAATCAAGAAGGCCTATCGCAAACTCGCGATGAAATACCATCCGGACCGCAATCCGGATAACAAAGAGGCCGAAGAGAAGTTCAAGGAGGTCAAAGAGGCCTACGAGATGCTGACCAACCCTGAAAAGCGCGAAGCGTATGACCGTTACGGTCACGCCGGCGTTGACCCGAACATGGGTGCGGGCGGCGGCGGCGGCTTCGGCGGCTTTGGCGACGCCTTCGGCGACATCTTTGGCGATATTTTCGGCGGTGGCCGCAGCCGCCAGTCCGGCCCGCAGGTTTACCGCGGCGCCGACCTGCGCTACAACCTGGAAATCACCCTGGAGCAGGCCGCCCACGGTTTCGACACCACCATCCGCGTGCCGAGCTGGGACAAGTGCGACACCTGCCACGGTTCCGGCGCCAAGCCGGGCACCCAGCCGGTCACCTGCTCCACTTGCGGCGGCCACGGCCAGGTGCGCATGCAGCAGGGCTTCTTCAGCATCCAGCAGACCTGCCCGAAGTGCCACGGCACCGGCAAGATCATTCCTGAACCATGCCCATCGTGCTCCGGCGCGGGCCGCATCAAGCGCAACAAGACGCTGGAAGTGAAGATCCCGGTCGGTATCGACAACGGCATGCGCATCCGCTCCACCGGCAACGGCGAGCCGGGCACCAACGGCGGGCCGCCGGGCGACCTGTATGTGGAAATCCACATCAAGCCGCACCCGGTGTTCCAGCGCGAAGGCGACGACCTGCATTGCGAAATGCCGATCAGCTTCGCCAAGGCGGCGCTGGGCGGCGAAATCGAAGTGCCGACGCTCGATGGTAAAGTATCGTTCACCATTCCGGACGGCACCCAGTCCGGCAAGACCTTCCGCCTCAAGGGCAAGGGCATCAAGGGCGTGCGCTCCGGTTATCCGGGCGACCTGTTCTGCCATGTCGCCGTTGAGACCCCGGTCAAGCTGACCGACAAGCAGAAGGAACTGCTGCGCGAATTCGAGCGTTCCACCACCGAGGGTGGTGCGAAGCATAGCCCACAGACCAAGTCCTTCATGGACAAGGTCAAAGACTTCTTCGAGTGAGAGACATGAGCGACGACGTACTGAAGCACCTGCTGGAAAACAACCGCAAATGGGCCGAGGCCAAATTGGCCAAGGACCCGGACTACTTCCGCGACCTGTCGATGGTGGGACCGGAATACCTGTGGATCGGTTGCTCCGATTCGCGCGTACCGGCAAACGAACTGCTTGGCCTGCCCCCAGGCAAAGTGTTCGTACACCGTAATATCGCCAACGTGGTGGTGCACTCGGACCTGAATTCCCTGTCGGTGCTGCAGTTCTCGATCGAAGTGCTGAAGGTCAAGCACGTGATCATCGTGGGCCACTACGGCTGCAAGGGCGTGCACACCGCCCTGACCGGCGGCCGCGTGGGCCTGGTCGACAACTGGCTGCGCCATGTGCAAGACGTCGCCACTAAGCACGAACGCTACCTGGGCACCGCGCTGAACGATGTCAACAAGCAGAGCGAGCGCCTGTGCGAACTGAACGTGGTGGAACAGGTGGCGAACGTCTGCTCCACAACCATCGTGCAGGACGCCTGGGACCGCGGCCAGGAACTGACCGTGCACGGCTTTGTGTATGGCCTGAAGGACGGCCTGCTGAACGACCTGGGCATGAACATCAGCTCTCCGGCAGACCTGCAGCCTTCCATCGACGCCCGCCTGGCATCCTACGCCAAGCAGTAAACCTGTTAAAAAAGCATGTACACTCCTGTGCATGCTTAAAACCATCACTGCCTTCCTCGCTTCCCTTGGCGCCTCGCGCGCCAGGGCGGCGGGAAATTTCCATCCCCACTCCCAGCTCGCCGTGAAGGCGGGAGATGTGCTCGTCCAGCCGCTGCCGGATGGCCAGGGCTGGAGCTCGCTCAAGGTGTTCGCTGTCGACGGCGCCACCGCCCACTGCCTGACTTACGAAACGAGTATCGGCAAGCCTGCGCTGGCATCGCTGGCACAAGCCGCCGTGCGCATGGCGCATGCGCCGCGCGCCGCGGCTTCACTGGCGGAAGGATGGGAGCTGGCCGGCAACCAGCCCGCCACAGCGCGCGAATTGCAAGGCCTGAAGTATATGGACTTCGAACTCTATGTCCGCCTGACCGGGCAGGATGTCGACACGATCATGCGCACTGCCACCGAGCATTTCGAACGCGCCGGAATGCACGCCGCCGAAGGCCGCCGCATCGACGCCATCAACGAATATGGCAAGGCAATCGAACTGTATCCCGCCTACACCGACGCGCTGGGCAAGCGGGCCTTCGCCTTCATGGAATTGGGCCTGCACCAGCAAGCCTTGCGCGACCTGGACGAATCGATCTACCTCAATCCAGAAGGCATGGCAGCCTTCTTCGCCAAGGGGGAATGCTTGCTCAAACTGGGTCACCTTGACGAGGCCGAGGCCATCTTCACCGAAGGCCAGGAACTCTTCCCCGAGCACGCCTCCCAGTTCAACGAGTTCCTCAAGCGCACCCGCGCTTTTGCGCTGACTGGTCGTCCCGCCTAGTTGCCAATTCACGCTGGAATTCAAGGAAATCGTACGCCGCACGGCGCGTCGCTTCCAGCATCGGCAGGTGACCGACGCCCGCCATCATGGTCAGCCGGGCGTTCGGCATTAGTGCCTTTGTTGCGGCGGCGCCTTCGGGGCTGAGGATGCGGTCTTCGGTGCCCCACACGATCAGAGCAGGCGTTTCAATTGTGCCGCGCAACGTCGGCGAGTCGACCAGTTCGCGCATGATGGCGCAGTGCAGCCCGTAATCCGCCACAGCACGTCGCGCCAGCATGTGCTTCAGCGAGTAGGGGAAGAACGGCGGTTTGGCCATGCAGCTCGCCATCAGCGTGTCGAAGTCGCGCGGGCCGGACACCAGCAGCGGCATTGCGCCACTGGCCAGATAAGTTCGGAAAGTGGGGTTGTCGTACGCAGCTTCCGTACCGGCGGGCGCCAGCAGCCAGAGGCTCGCCACCTGCTCAGGGTAGCGCGCCGCGTATTCGGCGGCGATAAAGCCGCCCATCGAATTACCGCCCATGTGGAAGCGCTGCACGCCCAGTTCGGCCATGAAGGCGCGAAGATTCTCGACTTGCGTTGCCATGTCGTGCCTCGCGCCGGGATCGCGGCGCGCATCGCCGAAGCCCGGCAGGTCGGGAATGATGACGCGGTAATGGGGAGCGAGGAAGCGCGCGATGCGGGTGAAGTTGTCCTTGTCGCCGGCAAAGCCGTGCACCAGCAGCAGTACTTCCGTGCCGGCGCGGCTGTCGAGGTAGGGCAGGGAAGCACGCCGCAGCGTGAGACCGGAACGCTTGCGCTCCAGTGCCAGCGAGGCCCGCGCCACGGGTCCTGGCAGCAGCCGGTCCGCCGCCGCCAGCGCCAGCACCGCGCCGCCTAACGCGTAAAAGAAGAACATCCCCGCCTCCGTATTGACTTGTTATTAATGCAAAATTATAGTCTGCCAAACCATCCAGGGGGGCGGCAATGGACTATGACGTTGTGATCGTGGGCAGCGGCTTTGGCGGCATATGCAGCGCAATCAAGCTGAAGGAAGCAGGCATCGACAACTTCGTCATGCTGGAAAAGGATGAAGTGTTCGGCGGCACCTGGCGCGTCAACACCTATCCCGGCGCAGCCTGCGATATTCCCAGCCACCTGTACTCGTTTTCCTTTGCGCAGAACGCGCACTGGAGCCGCCTGTTCCCGCGCCAGGACGAACTGCTCGAATACACCTTGCGCGTCGTGCGCGAATTCGACCTGGAGCGGCACCTGCGCCTCGGCACTGCGCTGCGTTCGGCGCAGTTCGATGAGGCCACGGGCACTTGGCGCATCGCCACCAGCAAAGGCGACATGACCGCCCGCACGGTGATCTTCGCCATCGGCCTGCTGGGACGCCCAAGCGTGCCGCACTTTCCAGGCATCGAGCGTTTCCGCGGCCAGGCCTTCCATTCCGCGCAATGGGACCACAGCATCGACTTGCGCGGCAAGCGCGTGGCCGTGATCGGCAGCGGCGCCAGCGCGGTGCAGTTCGTGCCGGAGATACAGCCGCTGGTGCGGCAGCTGGACCACTTCCAGCGTACGGCACACTGGGTGCTGCCGCGCCCCGACCGTGCCGTCACCCGCGTCGAGCGATGGCTGCTCGATCGCGTGCGCCCGCTGCAGCTGCTGTTCCGCGCCAAGCACTATGTGCAGTTCGAATCGCGTGTCGTGCTATTCATTTTCCTGCCCGCGCTGGCCAAGCTCATGCAATGGCAGGCCATGCGCCACCTGAAGCAGCAGGTTGCCGATCCGCAGCTGCGCGCCAAGCTGGCGCCGGAGTACACGCTGGGCTGCAAGCGCGTGCTGCTGACCAACGATTACTATCCCGCGCTGGCGCAGCCCAACGTCGCCGTGCTGAAAGACGGCATCCGCGAAGTGCGTGAGCACAGCATCGTCACCGGCAGCGGTGAGGAGCGCCCGGTCGATGTGATCATCTACGCCACCGGTTTCGACGTCGAACATGCCTACGGCCCGATCGAACTGCGCGGGCGCGGCGGCCGCAGTTTCGGCCAGGCGCTGGAGGATGGCGCAGGCGCTTACAAAGGCGCCACTGTGGCAGGGTTTCCGAACTTCTTCATGATCACCGGGCCGAATACCCTGCTGGGCCACAATTCAATGCTCTACATGATCGAATCCGGCGTGCGCTACGCCGTGGATGGCGTGCGGCGCGTGCTGCGCGATAGCCTGCACTCGGTCGAGGTGAAGCCGGAGGTGCAGGGCGCCTACAACCGCCGGCTGCAGCAAAAGCTCAAGGGCACCGTATGGCATACGGGCTGCAAGAGCTGGTACCTCGATTCGCGCGGTCGCAATCTGGTGATCTGGCCTGGCTTCACCTTCCATTACCGCCATATCACCAGGCGCTTCGATATCGGCAGCTACATCGTGCGCCGTTCGATGCGATAATCAGTCGGGTTGAAGCAGGCATGGACAAAATGGACGATGTAAGCAAACAGGCGCGCGCCACTGGCGGCGCCACCGTATATGACGTGGCACGCGCGGCCGGGGTGTCGGCCATGACGGTTTCGCGCGTCATCAACGGCAATTCCCATGTCAGCGAGGCCACGCGCGACAAGGTGCTGGCCGCCATCGCCTCGCTCAAATACCAGGTGAACCATGCGGCACGCGCGGCCCGCATCGGTACGCTGCGCGTTGGCCTGCTGTACAGCAATCCCAGCGCCGCCTTCCTGAGCGCCCTGCTGGTCGGCGCGATGGACCAGTGCGGCCAGAATGGCGCCCAGTTGCTGCTGGAACGCTGCGACGGCCTGTCCAGCCAGCGCAAGGCTATCGAAAGGCTGATCGCCGAAGGCGCCGACGGCATCCTGGTGCCGCCGCCCCTGTGCGACGCCGAAGAGGCGCTGCGCCAGCTCGATGAAATCGGCATCCCGACGGTGGCAGTAGCCACTGCGCGCCCGCTGACCGGCGTGGCAGCGGTGCGCATCGACGACTACGAAGGCGCTCGCACCATGACGCGCTACCTGCTGTCGCTGGGCCACAAGAACATCGCCTTCATCAAGGGCGACCCTGAGCACACCCCGGCCCAACTGCGCTACCAGGCCTTCATGGACACAATGGAGGAAGCCGGCCTGGCGGTGCCGCCGCAGCGCGTGGCGCAGGGCCTGTTCACCTACCGCTCCGGCTTGACTGCGGCACGCAGCCTGCTGGCGCAGGAGCCGCGGCCGACAGCCATCTTCGCCAGCAACGACGACATGGCGGCCGCCGTGATCGCCGTGGCCCACGGCATGCACCTGCAGGTGCCGGAAGACCTGACGGTGTGCGGTTTCGACGATACGCCGGTGGCCACCACCGTCTGGCCGGAACTGACCACCATCCACCAGCCGATCGGCGACATGGCGCGCCTGGCGGTCGACCTGCTGGTCGACCAGGTGCGCAGCCGCCGCGCGGGCGAGTCGCGCCACGTGCCGCATCGCCTGCTGCCGTACACCCTCGTTACGCGCGAATCCTCGGCCGGCAGCCCGGCTCCTTACCAGTAAGGCCGCCAGTTGCGCTGCAGCCTGGTGAGCGCCTCCAGGTAGAAGTAATCGCCCCAGATGCAGCATTCGTCCACGCCGATGCCTTGCGGCTTGTGGTACACCGCATGCTGCAGCAGGCCGCTGCCCGGCGCCGTATCCCGGACCAGGTAGCTGGCCGACAGTTCCTGCACGATGCCGATGGCGGCGCGCCGGTAGGCCGGGCGCAGCGGGTCGTCGGCCGCCAGGCTCGCCTCCAGCTCCAGCAGGCCGCAGGCAGCGATGGCCGCAGCAGAACTGTCGCGCTCTTCGCTGCCGGAAGTGAACACCAGGTCCCAGTAGCAGATGCCGTCTGCGGGCAACCGGTTCAGGAAGTAGTTGGCCAGCACCTTGGCCAGGTCCAGCAGGCGCGCATTGCCGTTGTAGCGGTACACCAGCGGGAAGCCCGAGATGCCCCAGGCCTGCCCGCGCGCCCAGCACGAATCGTCGGCGAAGCCCTGATGGGTATTGCCCTGCAGCGGACGGCCGCTGGCGGGATCGAAGAAGAAGGTGTGGAAGGTGGAACCATCCGGCCGCACGATATGGCGCGCCGCTGCCTCGATATGGCTGTCGGCTGCGATGCGGAACGCCGCCTCGCCGCTATGCTCGCTGGCCCAGTACAGCAAGGGCAGGTTCAGGTTGCAGTCGATGATCATGCGGCCCTGCTGCGCCGGGTCGCACAGCTCGCCCCAGGCCTGGATGATGCCGGCGTGCGGCAGGTAGCGTTCCAGCAGCAGGCGTGCCGCACCCAGCGCCGCTTCCGCTGCCAGTGGGTCGCCGGTCACGCGATGCGAGGCCACGCAGGAAAGGCTGTACAGGAAGCCCAGGTCGTGGTGGCTGGTGTGCTGGCGCCCGGCTTGGCGCGCATGAAAACTGCGCACCTGGCGTTCGGCGCCGGCGCGGTAATGCGGTGCGCCGGTCAGCTCATAGGCCAACCACAGCATGCCTGTCCAGAAGCCGTTGGTCCATTCGATATTGCCGATTGCCGGGTATTGCAGGCCGCTGCTCGATGGTGCGGGAAAGTTGTCGCCGAAGTGGCGCAGGTTGCGGTCGATGGACAGCAGGGCCTGGGCGGTGGCGCGCTGCAGCAGCACGCTGTCGATGCTGCCGTCCCAGTGCGGCGGCAGGCGTTCGACGTCCAGCGCTTCCAGGCGCGCGCTGTTCAGGGCTTGGGTCATGCGGTAACTCCTTGGGGCTTGTTGCGTGTGGCGATTTCCGGCGCAGTGGGCGACAGCAGCCATGCCGACAGCAGCAGGAACACCAGGCCCAAAGCTGCCATCAACAGGTAGGTGGCAGGGAAGCCGAGCAGGTCGTAGCCTTTGCCGGCGATCGGCGACAGGATCGCCAGGCCGAGCGAATGGCCGAAGCTGACGCCGACCATGTAGATGGTGGAGGCCAGGCGGTTGTCGAAGTGGCAGGCGATATAGCGGAACACCGACACCACCAGGATCGGCAGCTCCACTGAATGCAGCAGCTTCATCGCCGAGATGCTGAGCGGGCCGACCGCAAGGCCGGAGCCGGCAATGCGCACCAGCATGATGCCGCCGGCCAGCAGCAGGCCGCGCTTGGCGCCGATGCGCTTGACCAGCAGTGGCGACAGGAACAGGCCGCCGGCTTCGATGAAGATCTGCAGCGAATTGAGGTAGCCGAACATGGCGGCGCCGGTTTCCTTGTCGGCGAACAGGCTGGTGAAATAGCTGGGAAACTGCTGGTCGAATACCAGGTACAGGTTGGTGACACCGAGGATGAACACCATGAAGCGCCAGAACTGGCCGTTGCGCAACAGGGCCAGCGCTTCCGCCAGATGCACCTTGTGCGCCGGCGCCTGCGCGTCCGTTGCGCCGGCGGCGGCATCTGTGCGCCAGAACAGGAGCAGGCCAAGCAGCAGCAGGCCGGCGGCCGAGGCCAGGAAGAAGTTGATGGCCGGGTCGACATTGAACAGGCGGCCGCTCACCAGGGCGGCGCTGGCAAAGCCCAGCGATCCGAACAGCCTTACGCGGCTGTATTCGAAGCCGTGGCGGCGGCCGATGCGGTCCACATACGATTCCAGCGCATAGCTGCCTGCGATGAAGGTTACGCCCAGGTAGGCACCGCCCAGCACCGCGCCGGCCACGATATTTGCCTTCAGCAGCGGGGCGTACACGAAGCTGAAGAACAGGCCGCAAAGGGTGACCAGGCCGGCCACCAGCCACAGAACGTGCTTGCGCATGCCGACCCGGTCGGAGACGAAGCCGTACACCGGCTGCGAGCACATGGCCGCGATGAAGTTGGCGGAAAAGACGATGCCCGCTTCGGTGCCGCTCAATTGCAGGCTGCTGCGCAGCCACAGGGCCAGAAGCGAGATAGCCATCGCCTGCGCAAAGAAGAAGATGAAGACAAAGCTGCACAGGAAGCGGAAATGCGACTGCTGGCTGTTCATGGTGTCATCCTGCCGGGGTAAAAGATTGGGTTGGCCGGTTCGGGGCGCCGGTTTCCTGCACCGCTGTCGCCGCCAGCAGGCCCGCCACCTGCTCCAGCGCGGGCGGCGTGGCGCCTGGCGCGGTGCAGGCTGCGGCGCCGGCAGCGACGGCGAAACGCAGGTGTTCGCCGCCATCGCGCTCGGGATGGCGCAGCAGGCTGTAGACCAGGGCCCCGATGCTTGCGTCGCCGGCGCCGACGGTGTCGGCCACAGTCACGGCGGGCGGCTTGGCATGCCAGCTACTGTCTTTCTTGAGCAGGGTGGCGCCTTGCGCACCCTGGGTGTACAGGATGGTGGCGCCGGGATTGAGCGTGCGCATGGCAGCCAGCGAGGCCGCGCTGTCGTTATGGCGGAACAGTCCGTGCAGGTCTTCGTCGGATACCTTGATCACGTCGGCCAGGGTGGTCATGCGGCGCAGCGTGGCGTCGTAGCGCTGGTCCATCAGGCTGCGGAAATTAGGGTCGTAGCTGATCGACACACCCTGCGCCTTCAGTTCGGCCGCCAGCGCCACCAGCTTGCCGGCCAGCGGTTCGCGCGCCAGGCTGATGCCGCCGAAATGCACCCAGCGTGCAGCGGCCTGCCATCCGGCCGGCAGTTGCGCCGCGTCGAAATGCAGGTCGGCGCTGTCGTCGCCTACGAAGAAATAGCGCGGCGGGTCCAGTTCGTGCACTACGGCCAGCAGCGGCGAGCGGTCCAGCTGCTGCAGGAAGCGGCGATCCAGGCCGGCCGCCTCACTGGCTGTGGCCAGCGCCGCGCCGAATACGTCGCGACTGACGGCACCGGCAAAGGCGCTGGGCATGCCGAGGCGGGCCACCACGCGCGCCACGTTCCAGGTCGAACCGCCCACCTGGCTGGTCCAACCGTGAGGGCCGCTGCGCAGCAGGTCGGTCAGCGCTTCGCCGGCGGCGACGAAGTGGGGCAGTGCGCTCATGGCGCCGCCTCCAGTGCGCCCAGCACTTCATAGCAGGCGCCCATGGTGTGGTAATCGGTCTTGCCGGCCGGGCTCTTTTCCGTGCTTTGCTTGACGTTGTCGCGGCTGAGCAAGCGGTACCACGCGCCGTGCTCGTGGTCGACCATGTGGCGCCAGCTGTAGTCCCAGATCCTGTCGTACCAGTCCCAGTAGCTGGTGTCGTCGGTCCGGGCGCCCAGCACTGCTGCTGCGGCCAGGCTTTCCGCCTGCACCCAAAAGTACTTGTCGCCGTCGCAGATTTCGCCATCCGGGCCGAAACCGTAGACGATGCCGCCATGCTGCGTGTCCCAGGCCCGCTCCAGCGCGACCTGGAACAATTGCCTGGCGCGCGGCAGCAGCCAGTCGCCTGGGCCGGCCAGTTGCGGCGCTTCGCGCTCCAGCAGCAACAACAGCTTGGCCCACTCGGTAAAGTGACCCGGCTGGTAGCCCCAGGGGCGGAAGATATTGCTCTTGTCGTGGCGGTTGTAGTCCCAGTCCACCGACCAGTCTTCGCGGTAGTGCTCCCAGATAAAGCCGCCGGCCAGGCCGGCCTGGCGCTGCGTGATATTGCGCGCCACGGTTTCGGCGCGGTGCAGGTAGCGCAGTTCGCCGGTGGCCGAATAAGCCGCCAGCAGCGCCTCGCACGCGTGCATATTGGCGTTCTGGCCGCGATACGGATCGAGCACCGACCAGTCGGCGCTGGCCTGGTCGGCGTACAGGCCGTGCTGCGGCTGCCAGAAGCGGCGCTCCATCAGCGCGAAAGTCTCTTCGATATGGGGCCGCGCTTCCGCCACGCCGGCCATGCTGGCATGGGCATAGGCCAGCAGCACGAAGGCCAGGCCGTAGCAATGGTTGTCGCTGTCGATGATGCGCTTGCGGCCATCCTGCCATTCCAGCTGCCAGGCATAGCCGCCGGTCTGCGGATCGCGCTGCACGTCGCGCAGGAAAGCCAGGCCATGGCGCAGCGCCTGCAGGTATGCGGGGTCGCCGAAGTGTCGGTAGGCCATGGCGTAGTTGAAGATGAAGCGGGTGCTGCTGACCAGGTGGCGCGTGCTGCGGTCGTACACCGTGCCGTCGTCGAGGAAGAAATGATAGAAGCCGCCGCTCGGATCGATGCAGCGCGGATGGTAGAAGCCCATGGTGTGGCGGATATGGGCCAGCAGCATTGGGCGCGAACGGAACGGCACGGGTTTATAAGGCATGGTGGTCGGCGTCTGGATGGGCCGCCTGCTGCCAGGCGGCGATACGGTAACGGGTGTGCCATGGCGTGGCGGGATCGAGCGCAATGCCGGTGCGGTCGGCCAGCGGATGGCCGGGCGGCGCCTTGGCTACGCGGCCCAGGTCGAACAGGCTGTTGACCGGTTCCGCGCCGAGCGCCAGATGGCGGCCCTGCCAGGGAAAACGCTGGCGCCCGCCGTTGCTGACCCACAGCATCAGGTCGGGCAATTGCGCGGTGTCCCACCACAGGCCGACGCAGGCATCGTAATCGAGGTAATGCAGGGCGAACGGCGGCGCGCCTTCCTTGGCGCTTTGCACGGCACGCGCCTGCAGCAATTCTTCAAACACGCCGTGTGCCGGCAATCGCGCCAGGTCGAGCGGGCCGTCGATGCCGGCCAGCGCCGACAGGTCCGCCGAACAGGTGTCGGGCTGCAGCCGCGTCACCGAATCGCTGGCTAGGGCGGGGTAGCTGTGGATGCCGTCGTGGCGGCCCAGCATGACGCGTACGCGCTGCGCCGCCGGCGGCAGTCTGAATGTGGGGTGCAGTCCGAGCGGCAGCCGGGCCGGGCGCCGCGCCCATACCGTCAGCCCGATATCGATGGCCGCCGCGTGCGGGTCGGCGCAGATTTCGCGCTCCACGCGCGCCACTGCGGCGCCGGGCGGAAAGTCGAGCGCCAGCCGTACCCGGCCGGCATCGGCATGCAGGCATTGCCAGCGGTGGTTGGCGGCATAGCCATGATGCCAGCTGTCGTCGGCCGGCTGCACCCGCCAGCCGGGCGGCAGCGCGGGCGGCTGGTCGGCGCGGCCGAAAGGAATGCAGGGCCATTCGCCGCGCAGGCGGCGCAGCACGCCGGGCAGGGCGCTGGCGCGCGTCAGCCCGGACCAGGGCGCCACGTGCATGACGTCCAGCTCGCGTTCATCGTCGAGGCGGAACTGCAGCGGCCCTAGCATGCCGCCCAGGGCCTGGATTTCGGCGCTGCCGTGGGCCCAGCACAGGCGCCACGGGCCGCGCGTGGTGCGCACGAAGTGGTCAGCGCTGGACATCCAGCCTCCCGCCGCGCACGGCCTCCACCTGCGCCACGCTGGCCAGGTTGAAGTCGCCCGCGATGCTGTGCTTGGCGACGGCCGCTGCCAGCGCGAATTCCAGCGCTTCGCTGTCGCTCCAGCCGCTGTGCAAACCATGCAGCATGCCTGCGGCAAATGCGTCGCCGCCGCCGATGCGGTCGACAATGCCGTGCATGGCGTAGCTGCCGGCCTGCAGCGCGCCCTGGCGCGTGTGCAGCGTGGCCGACAGGGTATGCTGGTCGACGCTGTCCTGCGCCCTTTGCGTGGCCGCCAGCCGCTGCAATTGCGGGAAGGCGGCGAAGCAGGCGGCAATGGCTTCCTCGGCGCGTCCTTGCTGCGCCAGCCCAGGTTCGCCGAGCAGCAGGGCGATGTCGCGCGGCCCGGCAAACGCCAGGTCGGCTTGCGCCAGCAGGGTGCGCAGCACGCCGGCGCCGTCGCTGCCGCGCGCGGCCCACAACGAGGCGCGGTAATTGCCGTCGTAGGACACCTGCACGCCGCATGCGCGCGCCGCCGTCATCGCGTCCAGCACGGCTTGCGCCGCCTGTTCGCCGACGGCTGGCGAAACGCCCGACACGTGCAGCCAGGCCGCGCCATCAAGCAGCTCCGCCCAGTCGTAAGCCGCTGGATCGGCCAGCGCAAAAGCGGAGCCGGCGCGGTCGTACACGATTTCGGATGGGCGCATGACGGCGCCCGGCGTGAGGAAATACAGGCCCATGCGGCCCGGCTCGAAACGCAGCCCGTCCACCGCCACGCCGTGCATGCGCAACTGGTCGCGCGCGGCCCAGCCAAGTGCGTTGTCCGGCAGGGTGCTGGCCATGGCAGCCGGCTGGCCGAAGCGCGCCAGCGAGACGGCGACATTGGCTTCCGCCCCGCCTATGCAGGTGTCGAGTTGCGGCGTTTGCAGCAGCAGTTGTCCGGCCGGCGAGGACAGGCGCAGCAGCATTTCGCCAAAGCAGACGATGCGGCCCTTCATCGCGCCAGCCATCCGCCATCGACCGGCAATACGATGCCGTGCACGTAGTCGCTGGCGCGGCTGGCCAGGAATACGGCGGCGCCGGCCAGGTCGCCCGGCTGGCCCCAGCGGCCGGCCGGGATGCGCGCCAGGATCGCCGGCGCGCGCTGCGGGTCGTCGCGCAGCGGCGCGGTGTTATTGGTTTCAAAGTAGCCCGGCGCCAGCGCATTGACGTTGATGCCGCACGCCGCCCATTCGTTGGCCAGGGCGCGTGTCAGGCCGGCGATGGCGCTCTTGCTGGCGGCGTAGGCCGGCACCCGCAAGCCGCCCTGGAAGGACAGCATGGAGGCGATGTTGATGATCTTGCCGGAACCCTGGCCGGCCATATGGCGCGCCGCCGCCTGCGCCAGGAAGAAGGGCGCCTTGAGGTTGGTGTCGACCACGCGGTCCCAGTCCTCTTCGCTCACATCCAGGCTGTCGGCACGCTGGATGGTGCCGGCATTGTTGACCAGGATGTCGAGCCTGCCCTGCCAGGCATAGGCCGCATCGGCCACCTGCCGCATGGCGGCGCCATCGGCGGCAAAATCTGCCTGCAGGAACAGGAAGCGGCGGCCGGTTGCCGCCACGCGCGCCGCGGTATCGTCGGCGGCGCTGCGGCCGGCAGCCACGATGTCGGCGCCGGCGGCCGCCAGCGCCACGGCAATTGCCTGGCCCAGGCCCGTGTTGGCGCCGGTTACCAGCGCCACCTGGCCGCTCAGGTTGAACAAGTAAGGCATGGCGCGTCCTTTATTTCAATTGGCAGATATCGACTGCCTGCATGTCGGTGTAGTCGAGGTTCTCGCCGCCCATGGCCCAGATGAAGGCATAGTTCGAGGTGCCGGAACCCATATGGATCGACCATGGCGGCGACACTACGGCTTCCTCGTTGGCCACCACGATGTGGCGCGCGCTGTCCGGTTCGCCCATGAAGTGAAACACGCGTTCGGATGGCGGCAGGCTGAAATAGAAGTACACCTCGGAGCGGCGCTCATGCAGGTGGGGCGGCATGGTGTTCCACACGCTGCCGGTCTGCAGCACCGTCAGGCCAAGCAGTAGTTGGGCCGACTGGCAGACGCCGGGCACCACATACTGGTAAATGGTGCGCGCATTCGAAGTTTCCGGGCTGCCGCGTTCCAGCGGCACCGCCTGGGCGTGGGTGATCTTGGTGAGTTCGAAGCGCTGGTGGGCCGGCGTCGACACCAGGTAGAAGCGGGCCGGGTTGGCCGGATCGTCGGAAGCGAAGCTGACGTCGCCTGCGCCCATCGGCACATACAGGCCGTCGCGCGGCGCCAGCGAAATGACTTGGCCGTCGACCGTGACGCGGCCGGCGCCGTCCGCCACGTTGATGATGCCCAGTTCGCGCCGCGCCAGGAAAGGCTGGCCTGCGGCGGCGGCAGGTTCGGTCTGGCGCGGCAGCGCCAGTTCGCTGTGCACCGGCGCCGCCCCGCCGATCACGAAGCGCTCGTGATGGCAGTAATTGAGCCGGAGCTGGCCTGGCTGGAACAAGCCGTCGACCAGGTAGCGCTCGCGCAACTGCTCGTTGCTGGCGCCGGCCATCATGTCAGGGTGGGTCGCGTGGTAGCACTTTTCGAACATTAACCGCCTCCATTTCTGTTATCGATAACAAGTATATGCGCTCCGGCGCGGCGGATTTATGCCAGATTCATATAGCTCTGATGCATTTTTTTATTGTTCCGGGTCTACTTCTTTCAGTAGCATGTAAAAAACGCGCCAAAAACCCAGCCATTGCATTCGTCAAAGCGCGTTATCGATAACACTAAACTTAGAATGACTAAGTCATCGGAGGAGACCAAGTGTTGACGTACCTGACCCGGCGCCTTGCCTGCGCCAGCCTTGCCCTGTTGTTGCCAGCCGCCGCCCTGGCTGCCGATCGCCTGCAGGTGTTCCCTTTCCCGCAGCCGCTGCGCTACTCGCACCATAACGACGATTTCACGGTGCGCGTGCGCACCCCGGGCGGCGTGTGGCAGGACCTGTATGAATACCGCGCCAAAGTGGACCTGGACAAGCAGCAGGACGCCTCCATGGTCTACTTCAATTTCGACGGCGCGGTGGAAGTGGCGGTGCAGAAGAACAACGGCAACTTTGCCAAAGTGGCCGTGCGGCCCGCAGGGCGCGGCATCAAGCCTGTGGTACGCGACGGCATTGCCTACTTCACCATGCAGCGGCCGGAAAACCTCAGCGTGGAATTCGACGACGACCGCCTGCACAACCTGCACGTCTTCACCCATGCCATCCGCAAGGACATGCCGGCGCAGCAGGCGGCCCTGGACAGCTACAGCATCACCCAGGGTAAGATGCCCGACTTCACCCAGCCGGTGGTAGTTTTCGGACCAGGTATCCACAGCGGCGAGTTTCGCCTGCGTTCCAACAGCACGGTCTATATCGACGGCTCCGCCTTCCTGAAAAGCCCCCTGCTCATCGATGGCGTGGAAAACGTAAAAGTGATCAGCGATGGCGTATTCGACGGCGTCGACATGGTCGCCATCCGTAACTCGAAAAACGTCAGCATCGACGGCCCGATCTTCATCAACCAGCCGCACGGCACCATGCGCTGCATCACCTCGCAGGACATCGAGGAAAAAAGCATCCGCAGCATCGGCGCCGGCCAATGGTCCGATGGCCTGGGACACTTCGCCTGCGAACGGGTGCGCATCTCCGACAGCTTCATCCGCACTTCGGACGACTGCATCACGCTGTATAACCACCGCTGGGACATCTGGGGCAATACACGCGACGTGACGGTGACCGATTCCACCCTGTGGGCCGACGTGGCCCACGCCGTGATGATCGGCATCCACGGCAATACGCCGACGCCTGCCCATCCCGAACCCGAAGTCCTGGAGCGCATCCGCTTCAGCAATATCGATATCCTCGAGCACGACGAGGATGAACCCGAGTACGAAGGCGCCATCGGCATCATGGCCGGCGACGACAACCTGGTGCGCGACGTGGTGTTCGAGGACATCCGCGTCGACCGCATCGAAGAAGGCAAGCTGTTCAACCTGCACATTGCCTATACACCCAAGTACAACACCAGTCCCGGGCGTGGCATCGAAAACGTCACGCTTCGCAATATCAGTTACACCGGCAAGGGCTCGCCCAGCGCGTCCGTCATCTACGGCTACGATCCCGGCCGCCAGGTGCGCAACATCGTCATCGACAACGTGACGGTAGCCGGCAAGCGTCTTACCGGCGCCGCTCCCAACTTGCTGGATATTGGCCCACACGCCAGCGGAGTGACCTTCCGCTGACAGTCTTCGAAATCAGTATTACAAAAATATATACCTGGAGGAGATGGAGAATGAATCAGCAGCAGATCAAGATGTCCCTCAAGCTGTCCGGCGTTGCGCTGGCAGTGATGCAAGCCTTCGCGCCGCAAGCCATGGCGCAGGAAAAGGCGTCCGATGAGAACACCGTGGTGGTGACCGGCATCCGTGCCAGCGCCCGCAGTTCCGTGGCAATCAAGCGCGATACGATGGAAGTGGTCGACTCGATCACTGCCGACGATATCGGCAAGCTGCCCGACCCGAACGTGGGCGAAACGCTGACCCGCATTCCCGGCGTGCAGGCTTACCGCTTTGGCGGCGAAGCTTCGGCCCCATTCGGCGGCTTCGGCTCCGGCGTGACCATCCGCGGCCTGGGCTACACCGCGTTCCAGACCAACGGCCGCTCGTACTTCAGCGCCGGCAGCCGCGAATACAACGTCGAAGCTGCGGTCCCTGCGATGGTGGCCGGCATCGACGTATACAAGAACCCTTCGGCGGAGCACATCGAAGGCGGCATTGGCGGCCTGGTGAACGTGCGTACCCGCAACCCGAGCGACTTCAAGAACCTGACCGTATCGCTGGGCGTGAATTACCGCGAAAACTCGCTGGCCAAGAAAGCCGATCCGGAACTCTTCGGCCTGATCGCCAACCGCTTCGACCTGGGCGGCGGCAGCCGCATCGGCGTGCTGGCAGCAGCGACCTACCAGAAAAGCACCACGCGCAATGACAACAACCCGGCCGGCGGCCGCGGCCCGAACCTGAAGCGCGCCATCCGCGCCGACAGCGCCGAATACGCCACCATGGCGGCTGCCAATACCGCGAATGCGACCAACCAGCCGATGTCGGCCTACGTCGGCCGCAACGACATCAGCTACCTGGCCAATGTACCGACCACCAGCGCCCAGACGCCGAACCTGGCGGGCCTGACCGCCGCCCAGCAAGACAGTGTGATGATCGCTCCGTGGGTGAACACCAACGTGTTCCAGGAAACCATCATGCGCGAGCGCAAAGGCCTGAACCTGGCGGCGGACTACCGCGTCAGCAACACCCTGCGTTTCTACACCGAGGCGAATTATTACTCCTTCCTGTACCACCAGAACTACCGCGGCCTGAACTCGAACGACGGCGCGAACGTGCAGAACCTGCAGACCACCCCGTTCAACTACGACGAGAACCTGGCTAACCGCAACAGCAACGGCGGCAGCAACGACACCATCGTCAACAAGCGCCTGCTGAGCGGCAGTTTCCTCAATTCGACCATGACCACCATCGGCGGCGACGAGCACACGCCGTGGGAAACCATGATCGGCGCCATCGGCGTCGAGTGGAGTCCGACCTCGCGCCTGTCGCTGAAGGCCGACGCCAACTACATCAGGTCCGACAAGAAGAGCGACAACCGCTCGATTCGACTGGACTCTGCGGCCGGCCTGCAATGGACCACCAACCGCGTCGCCGACGGCGCGCCGCATCCGTTGACGTTCACCGGCCCAAGCTTGAGCGATCCGCAGAACTTCGTGTTCAAGGATTACGGCAACGGCCAGAACTACCACAACAAGGATAACGGCTTCGCGGTCGCGCTGTCCGGTTCCTATGCCATGGACGGCATGTTCAACAAGCTGCGCTTCGGTGCGCGCCACGCCTACCAGCACGACTTCTTCCAGAACTACGGCTTCAGCAAGTTCCTGACCACCGACGGCAAGGACGTCAACGCCACTCGTTCCAATGCGCTGTCGGCCAGCACCCTGGCCGGCAACCTGGAGCAGGCGCCGACCAACTTCATGAACGGCCAAGCCGGCTACAGCGGCGGTTACCTGGTCTACATCCCGGACGCCCTGCTGGGCGACCAGGTGCGCACGGCATTCCCGAACGCCGGCATCCTGCCGCAGGATTCCTATGTTGAAAACCAGGGTGCGCGCAGCATCTTCGGCGAGCACGACTCGGCGGCCTACCTGGTTGGCGACTTCACCGCGTTCAACGACCGCATCAAGGGTAACGTCGGTGTGCGTCTGGTGCGCACCAACACCACGGCAACGGCCCGCGCCACCGATACCCGCACCGGCCAACTGGTGGACGTCGTGAAGAATTCCACCTACAACAATGTGCTGCCGACCTTTAACATGACCTACGACCTGGCGCAGGACACCCTGCTGCGCCTCGGCGCAGGCCGCGGCATGACCCGTCCGGGGCTGGGCGACCTGAATCCTGTGATCAGCGTCAACACCACCACCGGTACCGGCAGCATCGGCAATACGCAACTGAAGCCACTGGTGGCCGACAGCTTCGACATCTCGCTCGAACATTACTTCAACAAGACCAACTACGCCTCGCTTGCCCTGTTCGACAAGGAGATCAAGGACTTCCCGAACGGGATCAATTCCTGCGAAACCCTGAGCAACGCCCCGGCTTATTCCGGCGCCATCGCGAATGGCTGCTCGGACGGGCAGTACCTGGTGACCAAGAAGGTCAACTCCGAAAAAGGCTATGCACGCGGCTTGGAAGTGGCGGGCCAGTACTTCTTCGATTCCAGCTACGGCTTCCTGAACAACTTCGGCGTGTCCGGTTCCTACAGCTACGTCAAGACCTCCAACCCGGTCAACTTCGGCAGCGCCGCCGCGCCAAAGATCGTCGAAACCATGCAGCCGTTCGTCTCCAAGAACAATGTCAGCGTGTCCGGCATGTATGAGGACGACAAGTTGTCGGCCCGCCTGGTCTATACCTGGCGCTCGCCGTCGGTGCTGTTCAACGTCGACCCGTTCCCGATCTGGGCCCGCTACATCAAGTCCTACGGATTGCTGGATGGTTCGATCAGCTACCAGGTTGCGCCAAGCCTGACGTTGCGCTTCAACGCCTCGAACATCCTCAACAAGGCGGCTAACCGCGCCCTTGGCGAGCCAGGTTCGACCCAGGTGCCGATCGAGTACCAGCACTTCTACAACGGCCGCACCTTCAGCCTTGGCCTGAGCTACAAGTTCGGCGGCTAAGCTTTGTTTTCTCCGGTGCCATCCCAGCACCTTGATGCCGGACTTCGCCCTGAATGGCGTGGTCCGGCGTTTTTTAAAGGAAGCATGCAGTGAGTATTCGTTATATCTTCGCCGCCCTTGCCATGGCAGCCGCATTCGGCTGCGCAGCGGCCACCCCGGAATGGGAACAGCCAGGAGTAGTTGCGCTCAATCGCGAGCCGATGAAGGCGACGTTCTTCAATTTCGAGAGCGTGGAAAAGGCAGTGGCGGGCGATATGGCGGCATCGCAGTATTACCGTTCGCTGGACGGCACCTGGTCGTTCGCCTACACGCAGGGAACCGACAAGCGCCCGGTGGACTTTTACAAGCCCGGTTACGACATCAGCAGCTGGAAGACCATCCAGGTTCCGGGCATGATGCAGGCGCAAGGCTACGGCAAGCCCATTTTCACCAATATCAAATACCCTTTCCCGGCCAACCAGCCCTTCATTCCGCATGACCTGAACGAAGTAGGATCCTACCGGCGCGATTTCGAGGTGCCGGCAGGCTGGCAGGAACGCGACGTATTCCTGCACATCGGCGCCGCGGGTGCGGCTTATTACATCTGGATCAACGGCGAAAAAGTCGGCTACTCGGAAGACTCCAAGCTGCCGTCCGAATTCAACATCGGCAAATTCGTGCGCGCCGGCCGCAACACCATCGCGATCGAACTGTATCGCTGGGCAGACGGCTCCTACCTGGAGGACCAGGATTTCTGGCGGGTGTCCGGCATCGAACGCAGCGTCTACATCTATGCCGAGCCGAAGGCGCGCCTGCGCGATTTCACGGTCACTGCCGCACTGGACAAGGCCCACTACCGCGACGGCATCTTTGCGCTGGAAGCCGCCATGGCGGGCCTGCCTGCCGGCGGCAGCATCGTCGCCACCATTTATGATGGCGCCAGGAGCGTCTGGAGCGCGGCCGCCGCGATCACTGCCGGTCAGGTTCCTGCGCTGCGCGCCACGCTGCCCAACGTGAAAGCCTGGTCGGCCGAAACGCCAAACCTGTACCGCCTGCAGCTGGAATACCGCGATGCAGGCGGCAAGCTGTTGTCCGCCACTTCGCGCAAGATCGGCTTCCGCACGGTCGAAGTGGCGCAGAGCGAGGTCCGCGTGAACGGCAAGCGCGTGATGATCAAGGGCATGAACCGCCACGAGCACGACCCGGATACTTACCGCGTAATGTCGCTGGAATCGATGAGGCGCGACATGGAGCTGATGAAGCGCGCCAACATCAACGCCGTGCGCACCTCGCATTACCCGAACGACCCGCGCTGGTACGAACTGGCCGACGAATACGGCATGTACGTGATGGACGAAGCCAATATCGAGTCGCATGAATACATGCAGAAGGGTGACGCCGCAACCGATCCCGCGACGCGCGCCGCAACCCAGCTGGGCTACCTGGAAAGCTGGAAGGACGCCCACCTGGACCGCGTCTCGCGCATGGTCGAGCGTGACAAGAACCATCCATCGATCATCTTCTGGTCGCTCGGCAACGAGGCCGGCACCGGCATGAACTTCGAGCAGGCCGCCGCATGGATCCGCCAGCGCGATCCGAGCCGCCTGATAAGCTACCTGGGCCACGGCACCCTTGGCGAGGAGCACCTGCCGAACGCCTACGTCGACATCTACGCGCCGATGTACGACGATATCGACAAGATAGCCGGCTATGCGCGCGATCCACGCTACCTGCAGCCGATGATCCAATGCGAATATGCCCACGCCATGGGCAACTCGCTCGGCAACCTGGAAGACTACTGGAAGGTGATCCGCTCGTACCGCAAGCTGCAGGGCGGCTTCGTGTGGGACTGGGTCGACCAGGGCGTGCGCGCCAAGGATGCGCAAGGCCGCGAATACTGGGCCTCCGGCTTCGACCTCAATCCTGAACGCGGCGACAACAGCGTGGTAGGCGACGGCGTGGTCACGGCCGACCGCGCGCCGCAGCCCGAATACTACGAACTGCAGAAAGTGTATTCGCCCGTCGTCTTCGAAGGCGACCCGCGTAGCGGCAAGCTGTCGGTAGTGAACCGCTACGACTTTCGCGACCTGTCCGGCTTCGACTTCGACTGGATGTTGGCGCGCGACGGCGAGCAGATCGCCACAGGCAAGCTGGAAGGTGTGAATGCGCCCGCCGGCGCTACCCGCAGCTTCGCCTTCAAGCTGCCATCGGCCGCGCCGCAAGGAGGAGAGCTGGTCCTGACCCTGCGCGCAAAGGTGAGGGAAGGTGCGGTCCCGGGTGTCGAGGCAGGAACAATCCTCGGCTGGAGCCAGTTCATCGTTGCCTCCGCGCCGGCCGCCAAGGCGCCATCCGGCAAGTTTATCGCTCCGCAGCGCAGCGCCGGTTCGATTACCCTGGCTGCCGCCAATGCAAAGCTGGAGATCGACACCAGTACCGGCCTGGTAAACTACAGCGCCAACGGACAGCTGCTACTGAATGGCGGCATGCCGAACTTCTGGCGCGGCGCGACCGACAATGACGAAGGCACGGGTGCCGAACAGCGCCAGAAGATATGGCAGCATTTCACCGAGCAGCGCCAAGTTCGCGCGATCGAAGCGGGCCATGACTTCGTCAAGGTGCAACACGCGTTCGGCGCCGGCGCAGCGGAATGGGAAAGCGCCTACCGCATGGCGCCGGACGGCAAGCTGCAGGTGGAAGCTGCCTTTACCCCGCTGCGCGACGACCTGCCGGAACCAATGCGCATCGGCATGCGTTTCAACCATAGCGCCGCGCTGGACACTGTAACCTGGTATGGCCGCGGCCCGCGCGAATCCTACGCCGACCGCCTGACCGGCGCCGCTCTTGGCCGTTACAGCGGCAAGGTCGCCGATCAATACTATGCAGGCTATATGCGTCCGCAGGAAAGCGGCAACAAGACCGGCGTGCGCTGGCTCTCGCTGACCGATGCCGACGGTGCAGGCATCCGCGTAGCGGGCCCCGTACCGCTGTCGATGAACGCGTTGGCCTTCCCCTACGAAGACCTTTACCTGCGCCCGCGCGGCGAGCGCCATAACACCGACATCGCGCCGCATGGCGATGGCAGCTTGCTGGTGGACCTTGCGCAGGCAGGCGTGGGCGGCGATACCGGCTGGAGTCCGGATGGCTGGCCGCTGGCGCGCTATCGCATCAAACTGCAGCCGGCGCGCTACAGTTTCACCATTTCCCCCACTGCGGCCAAGCCGGTGGCGAAGGCCCTGGCGCCGGACTACAGCAACCCGATCCTGCACGCCGACTATTCCGACCCGGACGTGATCCGTGTCGGCGACACTTACTACATGACCGCGTCCAGTTTCAACAACGCCCCCGGTTTGCCGCTGCTGGAGTCGCGCGACATGGTGCATTGGCAGCTGGTCGGCCACGCACTGCCGCAACTGGTGCCGGCCGCGCAGTTCGAGCGTCCCGCGCACGGCAAGGGCGTGTGGGCACCGGCGTTGCGGCATCACGATGGCAAGTTCTGGATTTTCTATCCCGACCCGGACCAGGGCGTGTACGTGATGACGGCACCTGATTTCCGCGGCCCATGGAGTGCGCCTACGCTACTGTTACCCGGCAAAGGCATCATTGATCCAGCGCCATTCTGGGACGACGACGGCAGCGCATGGCTGATGCACGCCTGGGCGCGCAGCCGCGCCGGCATCAACAACCTGCTGACGCTGCGCCGCATGGCGCCCGACGCCAGTCGCCTGCTGGACGACAAAGGCAGCGTCGCCATCGACGGCAGCAAGTTCACCGGCTACCACACGCTGGAAGGGCCCAAGCTGTACAAGCACCAGGGCTACTACTATGTCTTCGCCCCGGCTGGCGGCGTTGGGCAGGGCTGGCAATCGGTGTTCCGCTCGCGCAGCATCGCAGGACCGTATGAAGCGAAGATCGTGCTGGCCCAAGGGCGCACGGCCGTCAACGGCCCGCACCAGGGGGCATGGGTGCAGGCGGCGGATGGCAGCGACTGATTCTATCACTTCCAGGACAAGGGCGCCTATGGCCGCATCGTCCACCTGCAGCCGATGCGTTGGCAGGATGGTTGGCCGGTGATGGGCGAACAGCAGGATGGCAAAGGCATCGGCCAACCAGTCAGCAACTATCGCCAGCCGGTCACCGGCGCATTCAATGCCGTGGCCCCGGCCACCAGCGACAATTTCGACGGCCCGCAACTCGGCCTGCAATGGCAATGGAATGCCAACTGGCGCAGCGAGTGGTATTCGCTCCAGGCCCGCCCCGGCCACTTGCGCCTGTTCTCCCAGTTCGACGCCCAGGCCCAGCAACAGGGAAGCCTGTGGAACCGCGCCTCCCTGTTGATGCAGAAGCTTCCGGCCGAGCGCTTCACCGCCACTGCCAGCCTTGACCTGTCCGGCATGGCCGACGGCGACAGCAGCGGTTTGCTGATGTACGGCCTCGATTACGCCTGGATCGGCGTGCAGCGCAGCGGCGGCGCCAACCGCCTTGTATTGAAAACCTGCTTGAAGGCGATGGCCGGCTGCCGCGACGAAGAGCAGGCGGGCATCGAACTTCCTGCGCGCCGTGTCTACCTGCGCCTGCAGGTGACGGAAGGCGGCCGCACCGTTTTCAGCTACAGCCTGGACCAAAAGCGCTTCCAGGAAATCGGCATGCCATTCACCGCCACCGTGGGCCGCTGGGTCGGCGCCCGCATGGGCCTGTTCAGCGCAGCATCCAGCGCCCAGGGTGGCTACGTCGACATCGACGACTTTACTGTGTCTCTCTGACCGGCCAGGCACTCCCAGCCAGGCTAGTATTCGTGGCACGGGCGCCAGCCGCCCGTGCCATTTTTTTTCTTCCCTGCATCGTGCGCCGCTTTGCCGGGTGCGCCGTACAATGGCCGGATGAAAGCCAAGCCGGATGAGCAACGTCCCTCCACGCTGGATGAGTGCCGCCGCTGCGATTTATGGCGCAATGCCACGCAGCCTGTCGGCGGGCAGGGCGCGCGCCATGCAAAGCTGATGCTGGTCGGTGAGCAGCCGGGTGACCAGGAAGACCTGGCCGGCAAACCCTTCGTCGGCCCGGCAGGCGACCTGCTGGATGAGGCGCTGGAGGCAGCCGGCATCGACCGCCGCCAGGTTTACATCACCAACGCGGTCAAACACTTCAAATGGGAACCACGCGGCAAGCGCCGAATGCACAAGACGCCGGCGCAGAAGGAAGTCGCTGCTTGCCACTACTGGCTCGAAGCCGAACTGGAAAGCGTGGCGCCAGACATCATCGTCGCCCTTGGCGCTACTGCGCTGAAGTCTGTCCTGCAAAGCGGCAGCGTGGCGTTGAAAGACTATATGGGCCAGCCGGTAGAGCGGGGCGGCCGCTGGATCATCGCCACCTACCATCCCGCCTACGCGCTGCGCGTCCCCGGCAGCGAAGCCCGTGCCGCAGCGCGCCAGGCCATCATCGATGCACTGCTCGAAGCAAAGCGTCTGCTATAACCTAAGCTGAGAGCATCCGGCTCAGCGGAATCGTGGCTGCCGCCAGCAGCGTTTGCAGCGTAATCAGGGACGCCATCAGCCGCGCATCGCCGCCAAGTTGCCGCGCCATGATGTACGCGTTAGGGGCGGTCGGCAGCGCGCAGTAGAAGCAGGCCGCCAGCGATACGGGTTCGGACACGCCGAACGCCAGGCACACGCGCGATGCCACAAAGGGCAGCACCAGCAGCTTGAGAACGGAAGTAAAGGCCAGCGCCGCGGGCCGCAGGCCTTCCATGGAAAACACCAGGCCGCTCCCGACGCTGATCAGGCCAAGCGCGAGCGCCGACTTGCCGAGGATATCCAGTGTGTTCATCAACGGCGCCGGCAGGGCCAGCCCGCCAAGGCTGAAAACCATCCCCGCCAGTGTCGCCAGGATGATGGGATTGGTCGCCAGCGTCTTCGCCACTTTGCCCAGGTCCGCCTTGCTGCCGCTCCACCATGACAGGGCCAGGATCGAGACCACGTTCACCACCGGCAGGCATAAGGCCAGCGCCAGCATCACCAGCGCAGCTGTCTGCGGCTGGAAGAACAGGGCGGAGACCGCAATCCCGAAGTAGCTGTTCGGCCGCATCGCGCCCTGCACTACGGAGGAGCGGCTTGGGTCGGGCAACCCACGCCAGAACAGCAGCACCAGCAGGGCGATGCCGACCACGATAAAGGTCGGCAGCAGCGTCGCCAGCGCCAGTTCCTCCACCATGCGGCCGTGGAAGTCGAGCCGCGCTATACCGGTGAACAGCAGGGCAGGGAAGGCGATGAAATACGAGAACTTCTCGACCGAGGGAAAGAAATCGTCCGGCATCCAGCGGGACTGGCGGATCGCCACTCCCAGCATGATCAGCAGGAAGACCGGGATGATCGAGCCAAGCATCTTAGCGGCCAGCCAGTTGGCGGTCGTGCAGGCGGGTCAGCGTCAGCAGGGCGGCGATGCCCCCGATCAGGGCCATGAACATGTCCGACTGCGTATCCCACGGGTCGCCCTGGGTGCCGAGGAATTCGTCCGCGCCCTGGCCCAGCGCCACGGCAGCGCCCCATTCGATCAGCTCATAGGTCGCGCTGATCGCCAGCACGATGGAGAGCACGATAAAGGCCAGCATCTTCCCGGCCGGGAGGTGGCGGCCGCGCAGCAGGATTTCGCGCGCCACCATGACCAGTACGAAGCCCTGCGCAAAATGCCCGATCTTGTCGTAAGGGTTGCGCGACAGCCCGAACCAGTGCTGCAGGTCGAAGCCGAACGGCACCCGCGCATAGGTGTAGGCGCCGCCCACCATCAGGATCACGCAATGCACCGCAATCAGCACATACAGCAGGTCCGTCAGGCGGTAGCTGCGGTAAGTCGCTGCCATCAGCGGCAAGGCCACCAGCGCCGGCGCCACTTCCATCCACCAGGTCGCACGGTCATAAGGACCGATGCCCGACCAGGCCAATACCAAAAGAACAATGGCGCCCAGCGCCAGGTGCAAGGGGGAGATTGTTTTGTTCATATGCGAATAGTAACTCGAAAGCTGGCCCGGTTCTTGCTCGATTAGTAGCATGAGCCGCCCGTTACGCATCGTTTTGATTCACCCGCCGCACGAAAGTGAGGCACGCGCGCACGCCCTGCAGGCCGGGCTGGCGGAGGCGGGGTACGACCTTATCGCCTCGCTGCCGGCCGATTTCCACCTGCCCGAACACATCGCCCGCCTGCAGCCCGACATGATCATCGTCGACGCCGAATCGGATGCGCGCGACGTGCTTGAGCACATCGTCATCGCCACCCGCGACGAGCGCCGCCCCATCGTCATGTTCACCGAAGACGACAAGGCCGATTCCATGGAAGCGGCAATGGCGGCGGGGGTTTCCGCCTATGTGGTGGCGGGTTTGCAGCCCGAGCGCATCAAGCCCGTGCTGGACGTGGCGCTGGTGCGCTTCAAGCGCGAACAGAAGCTGCTGGACGAGCTGGAAGGCACCCGTCTCAAGCTGGCCGAGCGCAAGCTTCTCGACCGCGCCAAGGGCATCCTGATGGCGCGCCAGGGCCTGACCGAAGACCAGGCTTTCCAGAAGCTGCGCAGCATGGCCATGAACAAGAACCTGAAGCTCGCCGAACTGGCGCAGCGCATCCTGGACGCGGAGGATTTGCTTGGCTGATGCACCGTGATGGTGCATTCCCGGCAGGAGTGAAGTATGCAGATTGAAAAAGACATCGTCAGGATTGGCTTCAACCCGCTGACCGATTGCGCGTCGCTGGTGATGGCGTCCGTGCTTGGGCTGGACCGCAAGCACGGCATCCGCATCGTATTGAGCAAGGAAACGTCGTGGGCCGGCGTGCGCGACAAGCTGCTGAGCGGCGAACTCGATGCCGCCCATGCGCTGTACGGGCTTGTCTATGCAACTCACCTCGGCGTGGGCTCGGTGCGGCGCGACATGGCAATCTTGATGAATTTGAATCGCAACGGCCAGGCCATTACCCTGTCGCGCCGCCTGGCGGAGGAGGGCGTGCGCGACGGCGCCGCCGTTGCCGCCCTGTCGCACGAGCGTGAGCTGCGCTGGGCCCAGACCTTCCCGACCGGCACGCACGCCATGTGGCTGTACTACTGGCTGGCGGCGCATGGCGTGCATCCTTTGCGGGAAGCGCGCGTGATCACGGTGCCGCCATCGCAGATGGCGACCAACCTGGCGGCAGGGCATATGGACGGCTTCTGCGCCGGCGAACCGTGGAACCACCGCGCCGTGATGGACGGCGTGGGCGTCACCATCGCCACCAGCCAGCAGATCTGGCCCGACCATCCGGAAAAAGTACTGGCCACCACCGCCGATTTTGTGCGCCGCCACCCCAATACCGCGCGCGCCCTGGTTGCCGCCGTGCTGGAGGCCAGCCGCTGGATCGACGCCAGTTCCGCCAACCGCATGGCGATGGCCGAGATCATTTCCGCCATCCAGTACGTCAATACCGGCAAGGACGTGATCTGGCAGCGCATCCTCGGCCATTATGAAGACGGCATGGGACGCAGCTGGGAAGATGCGCACAGCATGCGCTTCCACCAGGAGGGTGCGGCCAATTTCCCTTACCTGTCGGACGGCATGTGGTTCATGACCCAGCAAAAACGCTGGGGCTTGCTCAAGGCCTCGCCCGACTACCTCGGCGTGGCCCTTAAGGTCCACCAGACCGCCTTGTATAAAGAGGCGGCCGAAATAACGGAGACTCCGATCCCCGCCAGCACCTTGCGCAGCTCGGTGTTCATCGACGGGACCACCTGGGATGGCAAGGACCCCGAGCGCTACGCCGGCTCCTTCGACATCCACATGTAGCGAAGGAGAATCCATGCAGGAACCGGCCAAGCCCCTGTCGGGCGAAGTATTCGGCGCTTTGATCAACCTGTCCGGCCGCCGCCGCTTTACCTCTCAAAGGCTGGTGCTGTATGCGGTGCTGGCGGCCCAGGGCCAGCCCGGCGCCGCCGCAACGGCGCAGGATGCGCTGAACCTGTTCCGCGAAGCGCACCACGTTCTCCTGAACGGCAGCGACACGCTGCCCGGCATTTTCTGCCCCGAGCTGCAGGAAGCCTACTACGGCAAGCCCGATGGCGCACGCCAGATCAAGGAGTTCATCGACCTGGCCCAGCGCGCGCTCGACCGGGGACGCGCCGGTCCAGCGCTGGAGCAACTAGTGGAAACGGCCACGCCCGTGCTGGCGGTCCTGAACCAGATTACCGCTATCTATGAAGAGCAGTCCAAGCAGCATGCGGTGCTGATGAAGAAACAACTGCGCGGCGTGATTACCGATATCGAAACAATTGCCCGGCAGGCAAAAATGGTCACCTTCAATGCACGCGTGGTGGCGGCACGGGCAGGCCACGCCGGGCGCGAATTTGCCGTGGTGGCCGGCGTGCTCTCGAATATCACGACGGAAATCGACGACATGGTGAAGGCCGCCCTGCAAGCGGCCAGTGCCTGAGCCGCGTGCGCTATTGCGGTGCACCATAGTTGGGCGCGGTGCACCGCGAGATGGCGAAATCGGCCCTCGGCAGGGCCCATTGACGCGCTTTTCCCCCTGCAAGGAGCTGGCACAGGTCTTGCAAAGCAATAGGTAAAGGGTCGGTCTAACGGAGGATCGGCAAAACCGGACAACGGCGTCCGCGCAGCGCTACCTTCGACACGATTCGATCGGCAGCGGCTGTGCGGACGCCTTTTTGTTTTCAGGGATAACGACATGGCCAAAGCGACCAGCATCAAACTGTTTTCGTTCTCAACGCCGCAGATGCGTGCCTTCCACCTCACGTGGATGGCCTTCTTCGTCTGCTTCTTCGCGTGGTTCGCCTGCGCGCCGCTGATGCCGGTGATTAAAGGCGAGTTCGGCCTGACCCCGGCGCAGATCGCCAATATCAATATCGCGGCAGTGGCGATCACCATCGTCGTGCGCCTGATCATCGGCCCGCTGTGCGACCGCTACGGCCCGCGCAAGGCCTACACCGGCCTGCTGCTGCTGGGTGCCATCCCTGTGCTGGGCGTGGCCGCTGCGCAGACCTATGAGAGCTTCCTGTTCTTCCGCCTCCTGATCGGCGCGGTCGGCGCCAGCTTCGTCATCACCCAATATCACACCTCGGTCATGTTTGCGCCGAACGTGGTCGGCACCGCCAACGCGGCCGCAGCTGGCTGGGGCAACGCCGGCGGCGGCGTGGTGCAGTCCACCATGCCGATGATCATGGCCGCCATGGTCATGCTGGGCGTGAACGAAACCATGGGCTGGCGCGCTGCCCTAGTGGTGCCAGGCGTGCTGATGCTGGTCATGGCCTTCGTCTACTACCGCTTCACCCAGGACTGCCCGGAAGGCAACTACGCCGACCTGCGCGCTGCCGGCGTCGAACTGGAAGGCGGCAAGAAGGGCGGCTGGTCGAGCTTCAAGCTGGCTGCTGCCAACTACCGTGTGTGGCTGCTGTTCATCACCTACGGCGCCTGCTTCGGCGTGGAGATCTTCATCCACAACATCGCCGCCACTTATTACGTCGACACCTTCAAGCTCACGCTGCCGCAAGCCGGCCTGGCGGCTGGCAGCTTCGGCCTGCTGGCGCTGTTTGCCCGCGCCCTGGGCGGCTATGTCTCGGACAAGGCAGCCGCCCGCGGCAGCCTGAATAGCCGCGTCACCCTGCTGTTCGCCATGATGATCGGCGAAGGCATCGGCCTGATGTTCTTCGCCAAGGCAGACAGCGTGACCCTCGCCGTGATCGCCATGCTGGTATTCGGCCTGTTCACCCACATGGCCTGCGGCGCGACGTATGCGCTGGTGCCTTTCGTCGACAAGCGCGCCCTGGGCGGCGTGGCCGGCATCATCGGCGCCGGCGGCAACGTAGGCGCGGTGGCAGCAGGCTTCCTGCTGAAAGGCATCGGCAATACCCAGCAAACCCTGTGGATCCTGGGTGTGTTCGTCGCCGTCTCCGCCCTGTGCGCGCTGGCCGCACGTTTCAGCGAATCCACCGTAAAAGAAAACGCCATTGCAGGAGCAGCAGCATGAAGAAGATCGTCGTCATCGGCCACGGCATGGTTGGCCACCAGTTCCTGAAATCCCTGCCGGCAGGCAGCGCGCAAGTCACCATCCTGTGCGAAGAACCGCGCCCGGCATATGACCGCGTGCACCTGTCGGAATTCTTCAGCGGCAAGAGCGCCGACGAGCTGTCCCTGGTGGAGCCGGGCTTCTTCGACCGCGACGACATGGTCCTGAAGCTGAACGGCCGTGCCGTCGCGATCGACCGCGCCGCACGCACCGTCACCAGCAACAGCGGCGAAGTGCTGGCCTACGACAAGCTGGTGATCGCCACCGGTTCTTTCCCCTTCGTGCCGCCGCTGGAAGGCAAGGACCGCAAGGACTGCTTCGTCTACCGCACCATCGAAGACCTGGAAGCCATGCAGGAATGCGGCGCCCGCTCGAAAACCGGCGTGGTGATCGGCGGCGGCCTGCTCGGCCTGGAGTGCGCCAAGGCGCTGAAGGACATGGGCCTGGAAACCCACGTCGTTGAATTTGCCCCGCGCCTGATGGCAGTGCAGGTCGACGATGGCGGCGGCCGCGTGTTGCGCAAGAAGATCGAAGACCTGGGCGTGACCGTCCACACCGGCAAGAACACCACCGCCATCGTGGACGGCGAGGCCGGCACCCACCGCATGCAGTTCGCCGACGGCACTTCGCTGGACGCCGACATGATCGTGTTCTCCGCCGGTATTCGCCCGCGCGACTACCTGGCACGCGAATGCGGCCTGGAAGTCGGTCCGCGCGGCGGCATCGCCATCAACAACCACTGCCAGACCAGCGATCCGGATGTGTACGCGATCGGCGAGTGCGCACTGTGGAACGGCATGGTGTACGGCCTGGTGGCACCGGGCTACGACATGGCCCGCGTTACCGCGCGCCACATCAGCGGCGACACCGAAGCTGAATTCACCGGCGCCGACATGAGCACCAAGCTGAAGCTGATGGGCGTGGACGTGGCCAGCATCGGCGATCCGCACGCCAAGGCGGAAGGTGCGCGCAGCTACCAATTTACCGATGAACGCAAGCAGGTCTACAAGAAGATCGTGGTCTCCGACTGCGGCAAGTACCTGCTGGGTGGCGTGATGGTGGGCGATGCCGGCGAATACGGCACCCTGCTGCAAATGATGCTGAACAAGATCGAATTGCCGGAAGCGCCGGAATTCCTGATCCTGCCGCAATCCGACGGCGCCGCCAAGCCGGGCTTGGGCGTGGATGCCCTGCCGGCCGGCGCCCAGATCTGCTCCTGCAACGACGTGTCGAAAGGCGCGATCTGCGAGGCTGTTGCAGGCGGCGCCACCAGCATCGGCGCCATCAAGCAGTGCTGCAACGCCGGCACCTCCTGCGGCGGCTGCGTGCCCCTGGTGACGCAGATCATGAAGGCCGAGATGAAGAAGCTGGGCATGGACGTGAACAACCACGTCTGCGAACACTTCCCGCATTCGCGCCAGGAACTGTTCCACCTGATCCGCGTCGGCCAGATCAAGTCCTTCGAAGACCTGCTGGCACGCCACGGCAAGGGCATGGGCTGTGATGTCTGCAAGCCGCTGGCGGCGAGCATCTTCGCCACCTGCTGGAACGATTTCGTGCTGAAGAAAGAGCACGCCAGCCTGCAGGATTCGAACGACTACTTCCTGGGCAATATCCAGAAAGATGGCACCTATTCGGTGGTGCCGCGCATGCCGGGCGGCGAAGTGACGCCGGAAGGCCTGATCGCCGTTGGCCGGGTGGCCAAGAAGTACGGCCTGTACACCAAGATTACTGGCGGCCAGCGTGTTGACCTGTTCGGCGCCCGCGTCGACCAGTTGCCCGCGATCTGGGAAGAACTGATCGAAGCCGGCTTCGAAACGGGCCACGCCTACGGCAAGTCGCTGCGTACCGTGAAGTCCTGCGTCGGCTCCACCTGGTGCCGCTATGGCGTCGGTGATTCGGTCGGCCTGGCGATTGAGCTGGAGAACCGCTACAAAGGCCTGCGCACCCCGCACAAGATCAAGTTCGGCGTGTCCGGCTGCACCCGCGAGTGCGCCGAAGCGCAGGGCAAGGACGTCGGCATCATCGCCACCGAGAAGGGCTGGAACCTGTACGTGTGCGGCAACGGCGGCATGAAGCCGCGCCATGCCGAGCTGCTCGCTTCCGACCTGGACAAGGCAACCCTGGTGGCCTACGTCGACCGCTTCCTGATGTTGTACAGCCGTACCGCCGACCGCCTGCAGCGCACCAGCACCTGGCGCGAGAACCTGGAAGGCGGCCTGGATTACCTGAAGGACGTGATCATCAACGACAAGCTGGGCATCAACGCCGAAATGGAAGAAGACATGCAGCGCGTGGTCGATACCTACGCCTGCGAGTGGAAGGAAGCCGTCAACAATCCTGAAACGCGCGCCCGCTTCCGCCACTTCGTCAACAGCCCGGAAGCAGACAGCAACGTGGTCTTCATGGAAGAGCGCGGCCAGATCCGCCCCGCCACTGTGGAAGAACGCAAGCGCATACCAATCAAAGCCATCGCATAAGGAGACTAGCCATGCATCGTGACCAATCCGCCTCCGCCTGGACCGCCATCTGCGACGTTGACCAGATCGTCCCGAACACCGGTGTCTGCGCCTTGCTGCAGGGCCAGCAGGTCGCCGTGTTCCACCTGAACGACGGCAGCGAGCCGCGCGTCTTCGCCATCGGCAACTACGATCCGAACTCGGACGCCTCCGTGCTGTCGCGCGGCCTGGTCGGCAACCTGGGCGAGCGCCTCGTCGTTGCCTCGCCGATCTACAAGCACCATTTCGACCTGCAGACCGGTGAATGCCTGGAAGCGCCGGAACACTCGGTGCCGACCTGGCCCGCACGCATCGAAGGCGGAAAGGTCTGGGTCGGGGCATGAAACCCGCGCTGGTTGTCATCGGCAACGGCATGGCCGGCATGCGCACGGTCGAGGAGCTGCTCAAGCTCGCGCCGGACATGTACGACATCACCGTCTTTGGCGCCGAACCGCACGGCAACTACAACCGCATCCTGTTGTCGCCGGTGCTGGCGGGCGAAAAGACGGTCGACGACATCATGCTGAACACCCGCGAGTGGTACGAACAGAACCGCATCACCCTGCACGCCGGCGACGCGGTCGAATTCATCGACCGCAAGCGCCGCCTGGTGCGCGCCCGTTCCGGCCTCGAGGTGCGCTATGACCGCCTGCTGATCGCGACCGGCTCGCGCCCGTTCATCATCCCGGTGCCGGGCCATGAGCTGCCTGGCGTGCTGGCCTTCCGAGACATCAACGACGTCGAACAGATGCTGGAGGCGGCGCGCAATCACCGTCACGCAGTCGTTATCGGTGGCGGCCTGCTCGGCCTGGAAGCAGCCAATGGCCTGCAGCGCCAGGGCATGCAGGTCACCGTCGTGCACGTGACTGACTCGCTGATGAACCAGCAACTGGACAAGCCTGCTGCACAACTGCTGCAAAAGGCGCTGGAAGCGAAGGGCCTGGCCTTCCGCATGGAAGCGCAGACCAGCGAAATCGTCGGCCCCGACCGCGTGACCGCCGTGCGCTTTGCCGACGGCAGCGAAATCCCGGCCGACCTGGTGGTGATGACCGCCGGCGTACGCCCGAATATCGAACTGGCCAAGCGCAGCGGCCTGCATTGCGAACGCGCCATTGTGGTGGACGATACGCTGCAAAGCTTCGATCCGCGCATTTACGCCGTGGGCGAATGCGTGCAGCACCGCCGCGCCACCTTCGGCCTGGTGGCGCCGATCTGGGAACAGGCGCGCGTCTGCGCCGCCCACCTGGCAGGCAATGGCCACCGCCGTTACGTGCAGCAGGTAACGCCGACCCGCCTGAAGGTGACCGGCGTCGACCTGTACTCGGTTGGCGACTTCATCGGCGGTGAAGGCAGCGAGGACCTGGTGCTGCGAGACCCGCGGCGCGGCGTCTACAAGCGCCTGGTGCTCGACGGCGGCCGCATCACCGGCGCCGTGCTGTATGGCGACGTGCAGGACGGCCCCTGGTACTTTGACCTGATCCAGAACCGCACCGACATTTCGTCGATGCGCAACCATCTTTTGTTTGGGCAGGCGCTTTGCGCGCAGGCTGCGTGAATTCATGATTAAGACGACGTGCGCCTATTGTGGTGTGGGTTGCGGTGTCACGGCGACGCCGCGTGCGGAAGGCGGGTTCGAGATTGCCGGCGATGCCGCGCATCCCGCCAACCAGGGGCGCTTGTGCGTGAAGGGCTCGGCGCTGGGTGAGACGATCGGCCTCGAAGGACGGCTGCTTTATCCGATGATGCGCGAGCGGGGCGGCGATGGCTCGCTGCAGCGCGTAGCCTGGGGGGAGGCGCTGGACCATGTGGCCGATAAATGGAGCGCCATCATCGACGAACACGGCCCTGATGCCGTGGCCTTCTACGTCTCCGGCCAGTTGCTGACCGAGGACTACTACGTCGCCAACAAGCTGATTAAAGGCTATATCGGCAGCGCCAACATCGATACCAATTCCCGCCTGTGCATGTCGTCCGCCGTGGCAGGCCACAAACGGGCCTTCGGCGAAGACGTGGTGCCGGTCAACTACGAGGACATCGACCACGCCGACATGGTGGTGCTGGTCGGCTCCAACCTGGCCTGGTGCCACCCGATCCTGTTCCAGCGCCTGACGCGCGCCAAGGAAGCGCGCCCGAATCTGAAGATCGTCGTGGTCGACCCGCGCCGCACCGCCACCTGCGAGCTGGCCGACCTGCACCTGCCAATCAAGCCGGGAACCGACGTCTGGCTCTTCAATGGCCTGCTGGGTTACCTGTCGCGCATCGGTGCCGTCGATCCGGAGTTCGTGGCCGCTCATACCAACGGCCTGGAAGACGCTTTGGCAGTGGCCACGCTGACGCCGGAAGAGGTCGCGCGCGCATGCCGCCTCAACCTGCAGGACCTGATGGAGTTCTACGAATCCTTCGCCGCGACGGCGAAAGTGATCACCGGCTTCTCGATGGGCGTCAACCAGTCCAGCGCCGGCACCGACAAGGTGAACAGCATCATCAACTGCCACCTGATCGGCGGCCGCATCGGCAAGCAGGGCATGGGCCCGTTCTCCATCACCGGCCAGCCCAACGCCATGGGCGGCCGCGAAGTGGGCGGCCTGGCCAATATGCTGGCAGCGCACATGGACCTGGACAACGCCGCGCACCGCGACGCCGTGCAGACATTCTGGGAATCGCCTCGCATTGCATCGAAGCCCGGCCTGAAGGCCGTCGACCTGTTCGAAGCCATTGAAGCCGGACGCGTGAAGGCGGTGTGGGTGATCGCCACCAACCCGGTGGTCAGCCTGCCAAACGCCGACCAGGTGCGCCGCGCGCTGGAGCGCTGCGAACTGGTTGTGGTGTCCGACGTGGTGCGAGATACCGACACCAATGCCTACGCCGACGTCCTGCTGCCCGCGTTGGCCTGGGGCGAAAAGGACGGCACGGTCACCAACTCCGAGCGCCGCATCTCGCGTCAGCGCGCCTTCCTGCTTGCGCCGGGCGAGGCGAGGGCGGACTGGCTGATCCTGTCGCAGTTCGCGCTGCGCATGGGCTACGATGGCTTTGGCTACTCCAGCGCCGCCGAGATCTTCACCGAACATGCTCGCCTGAGCGCCTGGCGCAATAGCGACAGCGAACTGCCGCGCGCCTTCAACATCGGCGGTCTTGCCACGCTGGGTGAAGCGGCCTACGATGCACTGCAGCCGACGCAATGGCCGGCGATTGCATCCACCGACGCACCGCCAGCCAGCCGCCCATTCGCGGATGGCCGCTTCTCGCACGCCGACGGCCGCGCGCGTTTCGTCGCCACAGTGCCGCGCGCACCGGCCAACCTGCCGGACGGCGAATTCCCGATCACCCTCAACACCGGCCGCGTGCGCGACCACTGGCACACAATGACCCGCACCGGCCGCGCACCGAAGCTGGCCGACCATATCCCGGAATCCTTCATCGACATGCACCCGCAGGATGCACTGCTGTGCGGTGTGAAGGAAGGCGAGCTGGCGCGCGTCACCAGCCAATGGGGTAGCATGATCGCCCGCGTCCAGCACGGCGGCGGCATTGCTCGCGGCAGCGTCTTCGTGCCGATTCACTGGAACAACCAGACCGCTTCCGACGCCCGCGTCGGAGCCGTGGTGAATCCTGTGGTCGACCCAGTCTCCGGCGAGCCGGAGTTCAAGCACACGCCCGTGATGGTCGACCGCTTCCCGGTCAAATGGCACGGCTTTATCCTGAGCCGCGAAGGGCTGGAGCTTGATGCACTGGCCTACTGGACCAAGGTGCAGGGCAAGGACTTCCAGCGCTACGAACTGGCCGGCCGCAATGCGATCGAAGATTTCGGCACCTGGGCGCGCCAGCTGCTCGGCATCCAGGACGACGATGCCGACTGGCTGGAATACGCCGACCGCACCTCCGGTGTATTCCGCGCCGTGCACCTGGTCGACGACCGCATTGCGCAGTGCATCTTCATCTCGGCCCGCCCGGACCTGCCGGCCCGCCAATGGCTGGCCAGCCTGTTCGACAAGGCGCAACTGGAACTGGCCGACCGCGCAGCGCTGCTGGCTGGCCGCCCGATTGCGGCAGGCGCCGACACTGGGCCAACGGTATGCTCCTGCTTCGGCGTCGGCCGCAATACGATCTGCAAAGCGATCCGCGAGCAGAACCTGACTACGCCGGCACAGATCACCGCCTGTGTGAAAGCCGGCGGGAATTGCGGTTCCTGCGTGCCGGAGCTGAAGAAACTGCTGAGCGAAGTACGCGTGGAGGAAACCGCGTAAAACCCGCCCGTGGTAGAGTTGTTATGGGAGCGCATCATGGCAATCCGTGACAACTTTACCTACACGGACATGGATGAGTGGCTCAACGATAAACGGGTCACCGAAATTGAATGTCTGGTGCCGGACCTGACCGGCGTCGCACGCGGCAAGATACTGCCGAGGGCTAAATTCACCGAAGTACGGGGCATGCGCATCCCGGAGGCCGTGCTCGGCATGACCGTCACCGGCAATTCGCCGCAAGACGATGCCGCCTACGACCGCGCCATCTCGCCCACCGACCGCGACATGGTGCTGAAGGCCGACCCCAGCACCATCACCATGGTGCCCTGGGCTGCCGACCCCACAGCACAAGTCATCCACGATTGCTACTTCGCCGATGGCCGCCTGGTCGACTTCGCGCCACGCTCCGTGCTGCGGCGCGTGCTCAAGCTGTACGAAGACAAGGGCTGGTGCCCCATCGTAGCGCCCGAGCTGGAGTTCTACCTGACCGACAAGAACTCCGACCCCGACCTGCCGCTAAAGGCGCCCATCGGCCGCAGCGGCCGCGCCGAAACCAGCCGTCAGGTCTACAGCATCGACGCGGTGAATGAATTCGACCCGCTGTTCGAAGACATCTACGACTACTGTGACATGATGGGACTCGACGTCGACACGCTGATCCATGAAATCGGCGCCGGCCAGATGGAAATCAACTTCCTGCACGGCGAACCGCTGGGCCTTGCCGACAATGTGTTTTATTTCAAGCGCACGCTGCGCGAAGCCGCCATCAAGCACCACATGTACGCCACCTTCATGGCCAAGCCCATGGCTGGCGAGCCCGGATCAGCGATGCACGTACACCAGAGCGTACTCGATGCACGCACGCGCAAGAACATCTTCAGCGACGCCGACGGCGCACCGTCGCAACTGTTCAAGTTCTACATCGGCGGCCTGCAGCGCTACATGCCCGCCGCGCTGGCGATCGCCGCGCCGTATGTGAATTCCTACCGCCGGCTTGTGCGGCACACGGCCGCACCGATCAATATCCAATGGGGCACCGACAACCGCACGGTAGGCTTCCGCGTGCCGGAATCGGGCGTGCAGGACCGGCGCATTGAAAACCGCATCATCGGCGCCGACGCCAATCCCTACCTCGCGCTGGCGGTCACGCTGGCCTGTGGCTACCTCGGCATGACCGAACGGATCGAACCCACCGCGCCAACGTCCGGCAGCGCTTATGATATGAAGTACGAACTGCCGCAAGGCTTGCCCGAAGCACTGCGCGCGCTACGGGCGGAAGAAAAGCTGCACCAGGTGTTGGGCGAGCGTTTCATCGACGTCTACGCCGCTGTGAAAGAACTCGAGCACCAGGAATTCATGCGCGTGATCAGCCCCTGGGAGCGCGAGCACCTCCTCCTGCACGTCTAGCAGCAAATCGCAAAGCCAAAAGAATCGCAGACAGTAGCCCTGGCGGGTCTGACCCTATGGGTCGGACCCTGGTTTACCGGTTTTCAAAGCATTGACCGCCTTCTAAAGCTAATGCTATATTCCGCCTTGTCGGAAAAGGCAGACTTGGTTTGGTAAGCCCAAGTCCTTTCGGTAACGAAAGCTCTGGTCTTTGGCCCTTGCATGAGATCCCCGCGACGAATATTTGACGCCACCTGGCGTCCAATTGTTCGTCCGTGCGGAGTCCAAGCTAGGAAACGCTCCGGTCGAACATCGACAAAGGAGCCTCGACATGCATACCCCCAAACTCAATTCCCACGACGTCCTGATTGCAGGCGCTGGTCCTGTTGGCCTGTTTCTCGCCTGCGAGTTGCGCATGGCCGGCAGCTCAGTGCTCATCCTGGAGCAGGCGCAAGAGCCATACAGCCCGCTGAAGGAACTCCCATTCGGGCTGCGTGGCCTTACCGTACCGACCATCGAAAGCCTGGACCGCCGCGACCTGCTGCGTCCAATCGAGGAGCGTGCAGTCAGCCGCGACGCGCCGGCCGCCGCGCACTGGTTGCAGCAGCCGCGCCGTCCCGCAGGTCACTTCGCCGGCATCCAATTTTTCCACGACCAGGTTGACAGCATGCAGTGGCAGTACCGTCTGCCGGGGCAGGTCAGCACTGTCGCTACAGACATGGCAAGTATCGAAGCGGTTCTCGCTGCGCGCGCGAACAAGCTGGGCGTCGAGATATTGCGAGGTTACGGCGTAGAAGATTTCAAGCAGTCCGAAGCTGGCGTAACTGTCTTCGCAGGAGGCCGCGAGTTTCGAGGGCAGTGGCTTGTCGGCTGCGACGGGGGCCGCAGCGCGGTGCGCAAGTTGGCGCGAATCGGGTTTAGCGGCACTGATCCTGAGTTCACAGGCTACTCGGCCAAGGTCACGCTTGCTGAACCGGGCATTCTCAAACCCGGCCGCCATTACACGGCGACAGGAATGTATGTCTACGCAGCACCCGGCACGCTCGGCATGGTCGACTTTGACGGAGGCGCTTTCCATCGCACCGTTCCAATCACGCGAGAGCATGTCGAGACTGTGCTACGCAAGGTTTCCGGCGCCGACGTCAGGGTAACGGAGCTCGAACTTGCCGCTACCTGGACCGACCGCGCTTACCAGGCAACGGAATACAAGAAAGACCGTGTGCTGTTGGCCGGCGACGCAGCGCACATACATTCGCCGCTTGGCGGGCAGGGGCTGAACCTCGGGCTTGGCGACGCAATGAACCTGGGCTGGAAGCTTGCAGCGACATTGCATGGAACCGCTCCAGCCGATCTGCTTGACAGTTACGAACGCGAACGGCATCCGGAAGGCGCACGAATCCTCGACTGGTCCCGTGCGCAGGTAGGATTGATGCGTCCTGGCCCGAGTTCGCGTGCGCTGGAAGCGATCATCCGCGACTTGATTCAGACGAATGATGGCGCGACCTATTTCGCCGGACGTGTTTGGGGCGTCGAAACCCGCTACGATCTCGGAGACGCTCACCCGCTGGCTGGCCGTAGCGCGCCAGATTTCGAGCTTGCCGACGGAACGAGGCTGAACATGCACCTTCGAAAAGGGCAGGGGGTTTTGCTCGACTTCGACGGGGACGACTCGCTCAAGGAGATTGCCGCTCGCTGGGGCGATAGCATTCGCTACGTCGCGAGTTCCGCAAAGGAGCGACTGGATTTAAGCGCGCTGTTGATACGTCCTGACGGTATCGTTGCCTGGGCCAGCGACTCCTCCAGCAAAAGAAGCAACGCTGCTGCCATTGCAGCCAGATGGTTTGGCAAACCATGAATATGATTCACCCATTTTCTTACAAGACCTGCGCAAACAATTTCAGACGAAGCTACCTGGATTAATGAACTTCCCCTTGAATGTCAGCTTCGATTCCTGGCCAGGCTAAGCTTGAACCTCACAGTAGCTGGACGAAATAGTTATGAGGTAGGTACAAATGAGCTTACTCATCCTTCTGAGCTTCGAAGGGTGAATGAAATTCAGCATCGAGTAACGGCCTGTCTGTCGCAACTTTTGAATGGCGATTGCCCTGACGGCTTCGTAGCCTCAATGGCGAGCCTGGTACTGGCAAGCCAGCACGTTGAATTGGATAGCCTGCTGCAATATAGCTGGGCTGAAGCAAAAAACCGATCGATCCCGATGGCGGCACATTGACGCTGGCCTGCACCTTCAACCACGTAATGTCCACGGGTAACGAAAGCACATCGGTGAAATCCGACAGGTAGACTGCGAAATAATTGCGAAAGTGTTACTGATTTGATGCAAGCGAGGACAACTTTGCGGTTATTGCGCTGGGGCGCGCTGACAGCCCCCAACCCATACCTGTCGAGGTCCACCAATGAACGTCTTGCATATCGTGCGGAAGGAATTGCTCGGTACCGCGCTTGCCGCTGCCTGCGGCATGGCGGCGGCCGATCCTAGTGTCGTCGCGGAGTCTCAAATCAGCAATCTGCAGTTTGGCGTGATCGACTTGACGCCGAGCGATGGCCAAGCAGCCGGCATTACCATCAATGGAGAGGAAGGCATGGTCAGCCGCTACCTTGTCGACCGCAGTCCCGGTGGGCTGGAACGCCATGACATCCGCTCAATCTCCAAGGGGATGAGCGAAACGGTCTTTTACACCTCTGGCCCGTCGTTCGCGGGATTCTCTTATGATCAGGTGGGCAGCATGAAAGCTGGCATCGCCGCGTATGACAACCTGGCCGTCGGGGGAGATACCGGTGCGTCCGTTTTCCGTAACTATACCGTTACTATCGCGCCGCACAGCGTGCTCACAGTACGCGGTGAAGCCTCCACCTCCATCGCCAGAACGGACGTGGGGACCTACGATTCCCTCGGTTACGTCTCTGCCGCCGCCCTGATCAAGACGTGGGAGGGAACTTTCACCGTGTTCCGCCACTTCGTGGATACCGCCCCTGACAGCGGCGGGGACAGTTGGTCCGAGAATTTTTTCCTGATGTATGCGAACCCCTCGGACGGCGACATGAAGGTGCTGGTCGATACCTACGTGGCCGCCGCGGGCATGATCGTTTCATCGATTCCTGAGCCTTCGGCTTATGCGATGTTTGCCGTGGGCTTGATGCTGTTGGGCGCACTGCGCCGACAATCGTGCTGACAAAGGGGGCTGCAATGAACCTCATTCCATCTTTCAGTAGATTCCTGGCCGGTGCAATGCTGGCTCTTGTCGCGGCCAGCGCCGCCGCCGACGCGGGTGTCACCGCTACCGCGCGCGTTACGAACCTGCAGTTCGGCGTCCTCGATCTTCAGCCGGACGACGGTGTCGCCGCAAGTTTCCGTCCGGACGGCCTTTCCGGGGATCTCACGGTCGCGCTGAACACCCAAACCGACAGCCGTCATGTCACCGGGACTGCGAACGATATTCTTGGTCTGGCGACAGCGCATTCGTCCGCGCAAGCCATGTATGGCATGACTGGATCCATCGGAGCCGTTTCGGATGCCCACAGCGATCTTGGCCCGGGCGGCAAGGCGAACGCATGGCTGGATCAGCGCTTTGGGTTCTTCCTTGCACCTAACGCGGCCTTGACCGTCGCTGGCACGGCCGAATACTCGGTCATCCGCCAGGACCCCGACTTTTCAGTCTCCTGGGGCAAGGCCGGCACGCTGATCGAAATGCGCTCCGCTGGACAGCCGGAGCTGTGGACGTACCTGACGCGGACCGTCGAGCTGGCGACAGGCGCAGGCAGCACCAATGTGGAGAATTTCTGGCTGGGCTTTGCCAATACCACGGACGACGAAATCTATGTAGACCTGTCATTCGAGTTCGCGGCACAGACCGCGGTTGGCACCATCCCGATTCCCGAGCCGTTCACCTATGCCATGCTGGCTGCAGGCCTGGCCCTGTTGGGCGTGGTGAAACAACGCAGCGTTCGCCGGGCAGGGTAGGCACGCTAGATGCCGCCCATGCAGATGTATTTGATGACGAGGTAGTCGTCGATGCCGTGCGTCGAGCCTTCGCGGCCAAGGCCCGATTGCTTGACGCCGCCGAATGGTGCGATTTCGGTCGAGATCAGGCCAGTATTCACGCCCACCATGCCACTCTCCAAGCCTTCGGCCACGCGCCAGATACGGCCGATATCGCGCGAGTAGAAGTACGCTGCGAGCCCGAACTCGGTGTCGTTGGCCAGCGCCACGGCTTCCTCGTCGGTTTTGAAGCGGAACAACGGCGCCAGTGGGCCAAAGGTCTCTTCGCGCGCAACCAACATGTCGGCATTCACGTCGGCCAGCACGGTTGGCTGGAAGAAGTTGTGTCCCAGGTCATGCCGCTTGCCACCCAACAGCAAGCGTGCGCCCTTGCCAACGGCATCGGCGATATGCTCTTCCACCTTGACGACGGCTTTCTCCTCGATCAGCGGGCCTTGCGTCACGCCGTCATCGGCGCCGTTGCCGACTTTGAGTTTGCGTACCGCTTCCACCAGTTTCGATGCGAAGGAGTCGTACACGCCATCCTGCACGTAGATGCGGTTCGCGCATACGCAGGTTTGGCCGGCGTTGCGGTATTTGGATGCGATTGCACCTTCCACCGCGGCGTCCAGGTCGGCATCATCGAACACGATGAATGGTGCGTTGCCGCCAAGTTCCAGCGACAGCTTCTTGATCGTCGGTGCGCACTGTTCCATCAGCAGGCGGCCGACTGCCGTCGAACCGGTGAAACTCAATTTGCGCACGATGGGGTTGGAGGTCATCTCGCCACCGATCTCGCGCGATGCGCCGGTGATCACGCTGAACACGCCAGCCGGTACGCCGGCGCGTTCCGCCAGCACGGCCAATGCCAATGCGGAGAAGGGCGTGAGTTCCGCCGGCTTCACCACCATTGGGCAACCCGCGGCAAGTGCCGGTCCGGCTTTGCGCGTGATCATCGCGGCCGGGAAGTTCCACGGCGTGATCGCCGCACTGACGCCAATCGGCTCGCGCGTGACCACCACGCGCTTGTCGGGCCATGGCGACGCCAGGGTTTCGCCGGCAATGCGCTTGGCCTCTTCGCCAAACCATTCGATGAAGGATGCCGCGTAGGCGATTTCGCCTTTGGATTCAGCCAGCGGCTTGCCTTGTTCCGCCGTCATCAGGGCTGCCAGGTCGTCGGCGTTGGCGAGGATCAGGTCATTCCATTTGCGCAGGATGGCGGCGCGCGCCTTGGCTGGCTTCTTGCGCCATTCAGGCCATGCGGCATTCGCGGCTTCGATAGCGCGGCGCGTTTCGGCGGCGCCCATTTTCGGCACGCTGCCAAGGGCTTCGCCGGTAGCGGGATTGGTGACGCTGATGGTTGCGCCCCCGTCGGCATCGCACCATTGGCCAGCGATAAAGCACTGTTGGCGCAGAAGGCTGGGATCTTTCAGGGTCAGCATGATTCACCTCCAAAGTAAAAAACCAGTATACCGGGTATCACGCTGCACGGTTGCCACATTCCAAAATTGGGAATAAGATCAAGCTGCACACTGATAGTTACCGAAAAAACTAAACATGCGCCGCCCCATCGTACTGGTCCCCGCCTGCAGCCAGAATAAAGGCTCCCATCCCAGCTACGCCGCTCAAAACAAATACGTTGATGCGGTGGCTGTGGGAGCGCGCTGCCAGCCGTTGTTGGTCCCTCCCTTGGGCGACAACACCGATATTGAAAGCCTGCTTGGCATTGCCAACGGCGTCATGCTGACCGGCGCTGCCTCCAATTTGCAGGCAAGCCTGTATGGGCAGGAAACCCTTGACCCCTCGCTGCCGGAAGATCACGCGCGCGATGAGACCACTTTGCCCCTGATCCGCGCTGCGCTGATGCACGGCATTCCGATACTGGCGATTTGCCGCGGCTTCCAGGAAGTGAATGTGGCGCTGGGCGGAACGCTGCATCAAGCCGTGCACACGGTGCCAGGCTACTTTGACCATCGCGAAGACAAGTCGCAATCGCTGGAGCAGCAATACGCGGCAGCTCACCGCGTGAAGCTCGAAAAGGGTGGCTTGCTGGCGCATATCCTCGATGGTGCTAGCGAAATACAAGTGAACTCGCTGCACGGGCAGGGCATTGATCGCCTGGCGGCTGGACTGCAAGTCGAAGCACGTTCGGATGATGGCTTGATCGAAGCTTATTCCATCGCGGCTTCTCCTTCGTTCGCGCTGGCGGTGCAATGGCACCCGGAATGGCGCATCGAAGAGAACCACGACTCCATGCGCATGTTCAGCGCATTCGGCCTCGCGTGCCGCGTGCACAGGGATCGCATTCCTTAGGTGGCTTTCCTTCAGTAGTGCTGTTTTCTAAACTACCTGAGAGGAAGCTATGGCAATCCGCGAAAATTTCAGTTACACCGACATGGACGAGTGGCTCAATGAAAAGCGAGTCACCGAGATCGAATGCCTGGTCCCTGACCTGACCGGCGTCGCGCGCGGGAAGATTCTCCCGCGCGGCAAATTCACCCAGGAGCGCGGCATGCGCATTCCTGAGGCGGTGCTTGGCATGACCGTCACCGGCAATTATCCGACCGAGGATGATGCCTATGACCGTGCCATCTCCAGTACCGACCGCGACATGATCCTGAAGGCCGACCCTACCACCATCACCATGGTGCCGTGGGCGGTCGACCCGACGGCGCAAGTGATCCACGACTGCTATTTCAGCGATGGCCGCCTGGTCGACTTCGCCCCGCGCTCTGTGCTACGCCGCGTGCTGAAACTGTTCGAAGACCGGGGCTGGAAGCCTGTCGTTGCACCGGAACTGGAGTTCTACCTGACCGACAAGAACTCCGACCCCGACCTGCCGCTGAAGGCGCCGATCGGCCGCAGCGGCCGCGCCGAAACCAGCCGCCAGGTGTACAGCATCGACGCGGTGAACGAGTTCGATCCGCTGTTCGAGGACATCTACGATTACTGCGATCTGATGGGCCTTGACGTGGACACCCTGATTCACGAAATCGGCGCCGGCCAGATGGAGATCAACTTCCTGCACGGCGAGCCGCTTGGCCTGGCTGACAAGGTGTTCTTCTTCAAGCGTACCTTGCGCGAGGCGGCATTGAAGCATCATATGTACGCCACCTTCATGGCCAAGCCGATGGCAGGCGAGCCGGGATCGGCAATGCACATCCACCAGAGCGTGGTCGATGCGCGCAGCGGATGGAACATCTTCAGCAACCAGGATGGTTCACCATCGCAGCTGTTCAAGGCCTACATCGGCGGCCTGCAGCGCTATATGCCGAGCGCATTAGCCATCGTCGCGCCGTATGTGAATTCCTACCGCCGGCTGGTGCGCCACACGGCGGCGCCGATCAATATCCAGTGGGGCATGGATAATCGCACCGTCGGATTCCGGGTTCCGGAATCGGGCGTGCAAGACCGGCGCGTGGAGAACCGTATCATCGGCGCCGATGCAAATCCTTACCTGGCGCTGGCAGTGACGCTGGCCTGCGGCTACCTCGGCATGACCGAATCGCTCGAACCTACCGCGCCGACCACCGGCAGCGCCTACGAAATGAAATACGAGCTGCCGCAAGGCTTGCCGGAAGCGCTGAAGATACTGCGTGGCGAGGACAAGCTGCGCTTTGTGCTCGGCGAGCGCTTCATCGACGTGTATGCAGCCATCAAGGACCTTGAGCACCAGGAGTTCATGACCGTGATCAGCCCGTGGGAGCGCGAGCACCTGCTGCTGCATGTATGAGGAGGCGATCATGGACGATACCAAAACACTCCAGGCGCGTGATCACGCGCACTACATGCATCCCTTCACTGACCACAAGGCGCTCGGCGAGCGCGGCGTGCGCGTGATGGTACGCGGCGAAGGCATCTACCTCTGGGATTCTGAAGGCAAGAAGATTTTGGACGGCATGTCCGGGCTGTGGTGCGTGAATGTCGGCTACGGCCGGCACAGCATATCGAAGGCGGTGTTCGACCAGATGGAAACGCTGCCGTTCTATAACAGCTTCTTCAACACGACCAATGTGCCGGCCGTGACGCTGGCCGCCAAGCTGGCGGAGATTGCGCCACCCGGTTTCAAGCATGTGTTCTTCACGGGCTCGGGATCGGAGGCAAACGACACCAATGTGCGCATGGTGCGCCGCTATTGGGACTTGAAGGGTCAGCCACACCGCCACACCATCATCAGCCGCTTCAACGCCTACCATGGCAGCACCATGGCGGGCGCCTCTCTGGGCGGCATGGAAGGCATGCATGCGCAGGGCGGCTTGCCGATCCCCGGCATCGTGCACATCCGGCAGCCGAACTACCTTGAGTCGGGGCGTGGCATGTCGGAGGATGAATTCGGGATCGAGGCCGCATCGTGGCTGGAGCAGAAGATCCTCGACGTCGGCCCGGAAAAGGTGGCGGCCTTCATTGGCGAGCCGATCCAGGGAGCGGGCGGTGTGGTGATTCCGCCGCGCACCTACTGGCCGGAGATCCAGCGCATCTGCGACAAATACGGCATTCTCCTGATCGCAGATGAAGTGATCACCGGCTTTGGCCGCACCGGCCGCATGTTCGCTTGCGAGTACTTTGACTTCAAGCCGGACCTGATTACCTTCGCCAAGGGCGTCACTTCGGGCTATATCCCGCTCGGTGGCGTGCTGGTAGGCGAGCGCGTGGCGGAAGTGCTGATTGGCCAGGGCGGCGAGTTCGCGCACGGCTTTACTTACTCTGGCCACCCTGTCGCGTGTGCTGCGGCGCTTGAGACGATTCGCATCATCGAAGAAGAAAAGGTGGTGCAGCGCGTGGCCGAAGATACCGGTCCATATCTTGCGCAGCGTTTCGCCACGCTCGGCGACCATCCGCTGGTTGGCTATGCCAATAGCTGCGGCTTCGTCGCAGGCCTGAATCTCGTACGGCGCAAGGGACCCACAATCCACGGCCACGAGTATTTCGATCCGAAACTGGAAGTGGGCATGGTGTGCCGCGGCTATATGTTCAACAACGGCATGATCATGCGCGCCGTGGGCGACCGCATGATCATCGCGCCGCCGCTGGTCATGACGCGCGAGCAGATCGACGAGATGGTGGCGCTGATCCGGCGCTGCCTTGACGATACCTATGCGGACCTGCAGCAGAGAGGATGGATGTAGCCATGGCAAAAGAAACGATCAACTGGCACGACCGGGCCAAGATGCTGGCCCTCGACGGTCGCGCCTTCGTCAACGGCGAACGCACCTGGGCGCGCGGCGAGCGCAAGTTCGACAACCTTTCTCCAATCGACGGCCGCTACCTGTCGCAGACGGCGCGCTGCGATGCGGCCGACGTCGACCAGGCGGTTGCCGTGGCGCGCCGCGCCTTCGATAGCGGCCGCTGGGCCGGGCAGGCGCCGGCGCAGCGCAAGCGTGTTCTCATCAAGTTCGCAGACCTCATGATGCAGAACAAGGACGAACTGGCGCTGCTCGAAACACTCGATATGGGCAAGCCCATCAAGTACAGCCAGGTGGTCGATGTTTCGCTCGCGGCCAATTGCATCCGCTGGTACGGAGAAGCGATCGACAAGGTGTACGGCGAGATTGCGCCGACGCCGGGCAATGCGCTGGCCTTGATCACGCGTGAACCGGTCGGGGTGGTGGCGGCTATCGTGCCCTGGAATTACCCGCTCCTGATGGCAGCGTGGAAGATCGCGCCGGCGCTGGCGGCCGGCAACAGCGTGGTGCTCAAGCCGTCCGAGAAATCGCCGTTGTCGGCCTTGCGGCTGGCGGAGCTTGCGGTGGAGGCGGGAATTCCTCCAGGCGTGTTCAACGTGCTGCCTGGCTACGGTAACGAGGCTGGCGCCGCGCTGGCCATGCACATGGACGTGGACTGCATCGGCTTCACAGGTTCCACGCGCACGGGCAAGCAGATCATCCAGATGGCGGGGCAGTCAAACCTGAAGCGGGCGTGGACGGAGTTGGGCGGCAAGTCGGCCAATATCGTGTGCGCCGATTGTCCCGACCTCGACGCCGCCGTCGCTGCAGCTGTTGGTTCGATCTACTTCAACCAGGGGGAGAGCTGCAACGCGCCTTCGCGCCTGTTCGTGGAAGAGTCGATCAAGGACAAGTTCCTGGAGAAGGCCTTGGCCATGGTGCCGTCTTACGCGCCGGGCGACCCGCTCGACGAAAAGACCGTGATGGGCGCGATTGTCGATGCGGTCCAGATGAAGACCGTGATGGACTATATCGAAGCCGGCCGCGACGAAGGGGCGAAGCTTCTGGCTGGCGGCAATGCGGTGCGCAAGGAAACCGGCGGCTTCTATGTCGAGCCGACGCTGTTTGACGGCGTGCAGAACACGATGAAGATCGCGCGGGAAGAGATTTTCGGCCCTGTGCTATCGGTGCTGTCGTTCAAGGATCTCGACGAAGCTGTGAAGCAGGCCAACGATACGCCGTATGGGCTGCACGCCGCGGTATGGACATCGGATATTTCGAAAGCGATCCGCACCTCGCGGGCGCTGAAGGCGGGCACCGTGCACGTCAACCAGTACGATGGCGACGACATCACGGTGCCGTTTGGCGGCTACAAGCAGTCAGGCAATGGACGCGACAAGTCGCTGCATGCCTTCGACAAGTACACCGAGTTGAAGACGACCTGGATCCAGGTTTAAGCGCCGCAGCACTTCTTGAATTTCTTGCCGCTGCCGCAAGGGCAAGGATCGTTGCGGCCAGCCTTGGCTACTTTAGTCTGCGGCGCGTGGAAGAATTCGTTGATCCTGATGACGGACTGCGGCACCTTGGCGGCGTTCAGCGGCGCCTGGAACGGCACCAGCAGGGCAGGTTGTTGGGCCCGCAGCGGCGCCCAGGCATCAGCCGCCATGTTCACGCCGGCCATGAAGCCATCGCACCACGCTTCCGCGGTCCAGTTGCCGCCGCATTCGTAGATCGGCTCAAAGCTGCCCGGGTCTTTCTGCATCCATACGCGCATGTAGTCGTGGTGGCGCACAGCCAACGCGGCAGCTTCATCGTTGCCGGCCGCGCCGCCCCAGACTGCTGGCAACCACGCCTCTTGCGCCACCTCGGCCGGGCCGGCCACCAGCGCGGTCAGGAAGCCTTCCAGCTTGGCGACGTCCATGCTCTGCGGGCCGATCTCGGCCAGCAGCTCATCGAGCCGGTCGTACTCGTCGTCGTTCAGCGGGTTCAGAAGCAATGCTCCAGTGCCGGGAAGGTGCCGCCCTTGACGGCGTCAATGTAGGCCGACACGGCAGCCTGGATCGACACCTGGCCTTCCATGAAGTTCTTCACGAAGCGCGCCTTGCGGCCTGGGAACACGCCCAGCATGTCGTGCATGACCAGCACCTGGCCCGAGCAATCCGGACCCGCGCCAATGCCGATGGTCGGCATCGACAGCATGTCGGTCACTTCCTTGCCCAGCGCGGTAGGAATCGCTTCCAGCACCACCATGGCTGCACCGGCAGCCTGCAGCTTGAGCGCATCCTGTTTCAGCAGTTCGGCGCTCTCGATGGTCTTGCCCTGCACCTTGTAGCCGCCCAGCGTGTGCACGGACTGCGGGGTCAGGCCCAGGTGGGCGCAGACCGGGATCGAGCGCTCCACCAGGAAGCGCACGGTTTCGGCAACCCAGGCGCCGCCTTCGATCTTCACCATGTGGGCGCCGGCCTGGATCAGTTGCACGGCGTTGTTGAACGCCTGCTCAGGGGTGGCGTAGGAGCCGAAAGGCATGTCGGCCAGGATCAGCGCGTTTTTCGCACCACGGGCTACGGCGGCGGTGTGGTAAGCGATTTCCTGCACGGTCACCGGCAGGGTGGACTGGTGGCCGTTGCATACCATGCCCAGCGAATCGCCGATCAGCAGCACTTCCACGCCGCAGCCGTCCATCAGGGAGGCGAAGCTGGCGTCGTAGCAGGTCAGCATGGTGATCTTTTCGCCGGCTGCCTTCAGGGCGTTAATCGAAGGGATCGTGACCGCCTTGGTAGGGACGGCACGCGCAGGCGCCGGGTAAGGGTTTTGCAGGTTGCCAGACATGGGATGTCCTTAAATTCGAAAAGCGCTATTGTACACAGCGGGCAAAACCGGTAAACCAGGGTCAGACCCGAAGGGTCTGACCCTCGACGGTCTTGAAGCCACGGGTTTGGTTCCGGCGCACAACCGAAACCCGCGGCAGTCGAGCAGACTGGGTCTGACCCTGCGGGTCGGACCCAGGTTTACCGGTTTAAAGCCGGATAATACCTTGGTCGGAAACCGAAGGCGCGAAGTCGCCCGCGCGCCCCAGTCCCGGCAGCACCACCTCGGGCGCCAGCTCCAGCAGCGGCATCAGAACAAAGGCCCGCCGATGCATGCGCGGATGTGGCACGGTAAGCGTCGGCGTCGCAATCTGTTCATCCCCGTACAGCAGCAAGTCCAGGTCCAGCGTGCGCGGAGCGTTAAAGTAAGGCCGCTCCCGGCCGTGCGCCTGCTCGATCTCGAACAGGGCTTCCAGCAGCGCCTGCGCAGGCAGGGAGGTCTCCAGGCGGGCGACCGCGTTGATGTAATCGTCGCCCGAAGAATCGATGGGCGCCGTACGGTACAGCGAAGACACCGCCTCGAGCGTGGAACCCGGCACTTTGCGCAGGCGTTCGAAAGCATCCAGCACATTCGCGCGCGCATCGCCGAGATTGGCGCCAATGCCGATATACGCGGTAACAGGCATCAAGCTTCGCCGGCCGGGGCATTGCCGCCACCGCCGCTGCGGCGGCCGCGGCGCGGACGACGGCGGCGCTTGCGTGCCGGCGCTTCGCCCTCAGGGCGCGGATTCAGGAAGTCATCGTCATCCGACTCGTCGCCTTCTTCGCCATCCGGATTGGCATCCACCGGCGCGTCGTCAAGCGCTGCGGCGCGACTGCGGCGTGCCGCGGGTTTCTTCTTCTTGCCACCGCCGGACGATGCGGTCGACACCAGTTCGGCGCGCATGGTTTCGTCGCCTTCGTAGAAGGCCGTCCACCAGTCGCCCAGTTCGCGGTCAATCTCGCCCGAAGCGCAACGCAACAGCAGGAAGTCGTAGCCGGCGCGGAAGCGCAGGTGTTCCAGCAGCTTGTAAGGATTCTTGCCATTGCGGCGCTCGAAGCGCGGCTGCATGGCCCAGATGTCGCGCATGTCGGAGCCGATCTTGCGCTGGATCGCCAGCTTCTCGGTCTGCGACTCCAGCACTTCGTCGGCCGCCAGGTGCAGCGCAGGAATCGGGAATTCGCCCGCCGCCTGGTAGGCCTCCCATTTTTCCAGCACCTGGTGCCACAGCAGCGAAGCAAACAGGAAGCCCGGCGACACGGTCTTGCCGGCCATGACGCGCTTGTCGGTGGAGTCCAGCGCCAGCGTCACGAACTTGGTGCCCATCGGCTGTTCCAGCACCACATCCAGCATCGGCAGCAGGCCGTGGTGCAGGCCTTCCTTGCGCAGCTGCTGCAGGCAGGCCAGGGCCTGCCCGGACGTGAGCAGCTTGAGCATCTCGTCGAACACGCGTGCCGCAGGCACGTTGTCGATCAGCGGCGCCATCACGCCGATCGGCTCGGCGGTCGAACGCTCGATGGAGAATTTCAGCTTGGCCGCAAAGCGCACCACGCGCAGCATGCGCACCGGGTCTTCGCGGTAGCGCGCTTCCGGCTGGCCGATGATGCGCAGCGTCTTGCTGCGGATATCCTCGATGCCGCCGTGGTAGTCCAGCACTTCCTGCGTGGCAGGATTGTAGTACATGGCGTTGATGGTGAAGTCGCGGCGCTCCGCGTCCTCCGCCTGCGAGCCGAAGGTGTTGTCGCGCAGCACGCGGCCATGTTCGTCCTTCGGCGCATTGTCGGTGGTGGTGCCGCGGAAGGTGGTCACTTCCAGCAGGTCCTGGCCGAACATCACGTGCACGATCTGGAAACGGCGGCCGATGATGAAGGCGCGGCGGAACAGGCGCTTCACCTGTTCGGGGGTGGCATTGGTCGCAACGTCGAAGTCTTTCGGCTTGACGCCCAGCAGCAGGTCGCGCACTGCGCCGCCGACCACGAAGGCTTCAAAGCCGGCTTCCTGCAGCGTGCTGGTGACGCGGATCGCGTTGTTCGACACCATGCGCGGGTCGATGCCATGGTCCTTCGGGCCCAGCACGAGCGGTTCGTTGCGGGGTCTCGCGTTCTTGACGCCCAGGATCTTGCGGATGAATTTCTTAATCATTGAACAGGTGAATTAGTGGCCAGCCTTGCGCGGTCGCGTGTTCGGACAGCTTGGCGTTCGGGTTGGTCGCAATCGGATGGCTGACGATCGACAGCAGCGGCAGGTCGTTATGGGAATCGCTGTAGAAGTGGACGCTGTCGAAGCTGTCCAGCGAGTGTCCCAATTTCTCCAGCCATGCCTTGGTGTGCACGATCTTGCCTTCGCCCTGGGTTGGCGTGCCGAGCAGCTTGCCGGTGATGCGGCCGGCGGCATCGCGCTCCGGCATCGCGGCAATCAGGTGCTCCACGCCGAAGGCCTTGGCGATCGGCGCCACCACGAAGTGGTTGGTCGCCGTCACGATCGCCACCAAGTCGCCGGCGTCGAGGTGCTTTTGCAGCAGCGCGCGGGCGGCAGGCAGGATGTTCGGCATCACCACTTCGGTCATGTACTGCTGCTGCAGTTCGGCCAGTTGCTCAGGCTCGAAGGAAGCCAGGGTTCCGAGCGAAAATTCCAGGTATTCCACCGGGTCCAGGGTGCCCGCCTGGTACTGTGCGAAGAACTCTTCGTTGCGGCGCTTGAATTCTACGGCGTCGACGGCGCCTACGCGGCACAGGAATTGGCCCCACTCGAAATCGGAATCGATCGGCAGCAGGGTATGGTCAAGGTCGAACAGGGCGAGTTTCATCATTCGTTCGCTTCCTCCTGCAGCCATTCGCGCAGCAGGGGCAGGGTGATCGGGCGTTTGGTTTCCAGGGAATACTGGTCGAGCGAGTCGAGCATCGAGGACAGCGATACCATGTCGCGCTGGAAGTGCGACAGCAGGTAAGGTAGCACACCGGGCGACAGGGTCAAACCGCGCGCTTCCGCCATCTGCGTCAGCGTTGCCAGTTTTTCCTCATCGGTCAGGCCATGGATCTGGTACACCAGGCCCCAGCCCATGCGTGTGCGCAGGTCCTCGCGCACCGGCAGCACGGCCGGGGCGACCGAGCCCGCGCTCACCATGAAGGCGTTGTTGGCGCGGATCTCGTTGAACAGGGCAAAGGCATCGATCTGGGCCACCGGCGACAGCTTTTCGCAGTCGTCCAGCAGGTACAGGTCCACGTCCGGCGAATACAGGAACTCGGTTTCAATCGAAAACGGCGAAATATAGCGCGCACGGTCGCTTGAGGCGAGCGCCTTCAGCAGGTGCGACTTGCCTGCGCCAATTTCCCCCCACAGGTAGGCGAAATGCTCGCGGGAGCTGCGGTCGGCGAACTGGCGCATCAGCGCCGCCACCTCCGCATTGCGGCCCACCTCGAAGGATTCGAGGGTGCACACCGGCTCCGCACCCAGGTCAAGCACCAGCTGTTTCATTGGACTTGTCCCGGCTTTGTGGATTTTTTGCTAACGTAATCGATCTTCACACTACGCATTATAAAAGCTGCTGCGCAGGTAGTGGCGGCGCAAGTGCCTGAAACCCACCATCAAGAGGGCGGAAGCAGGCAAAGCGAGCAGCACGCCGACGAAGCCGAACAGCTGGCCGAAGGCCAACAAAGCGAAGATCACGGCCAGCGGATCGAGGCCGATCCGTTCGCCCACCAGCCGGGGCGTCAGGAAAAAACCTTCGATGACCTGGCCCAGGCCGTAGATGATGGCCACGGCCACCAGCCCGCTCCAGTCGGTAAATTGCAGCACCGCCGCCATCAGCGCCAGCAGCAGGCCCAGGCCGAAGCCGAGATAGGGGATAAAGACCAGCACGCCGGACAGGATGCCGACCGGCAGCGCCACGTCAAAGCCCGCCACCGCCAGCGCAGTGGAGTAATAAACCGACAACACCAGCATCACCAGCAACTGGCCGCGCAGGTATTGCGCCAGCAAGGCATCCGATTCGCGCGCCATTTCCATGGTGGCGCCGATATAGCGGCGCGGCACGGCGCCGGCAATGCGTGCCAGCAGCTGGTGCCAGTCCAGCAGCAGGTAGAACAGCACGACCGGGATCAGCACCAGCGTCGCCAGCCAGCCCAGGACCGCGCTGCCGCCGGTGCGCACGGAGTTCAGCACGGCGGTCCAGATCTGGTTGCCGCTTTCCGCCATCTTTTCTGCCACCAGGGCCTTGATGCTGGCGCCATCGAGCGTGAATTCCACGCCCAGTTGCTGCAGGCGCGGCCCCAGCGTGTCATTCAGTTTTGCCAGCGAAGCGGGAATGGCCGCCTGCAGCAGCGGGATTTCCTTTTGCAGCACCGGCACCACGATCAGCAGCAGCGCCAGCACGGCGGCGCCAAACAGCGTGATAACGATGGATACTGCCAGTGCGCGCGGCATCTTCCAGCGCTTGAACAGGCGCAGGCGGCACAGTTTGTCGACGGCAGGATTCAGCGCATAGGCGAAAATGGCGGCGGCCAGGAAGGGCGTCAGTACCGGCCCCAGGATCCAGAGCAGGAAAAAGAAGGCGGCCCAGACCGATACCCAGAATAGCGTTTGTTTTTGTTCTGCCGAGAGGGGAAGAGGCATCTGCTGGGGCGTGGTCGGGACGAAGGAAGGGCTATTCTAACGCCTCTGCTGTTAAAAACACCATGCGCGGGGCCTACCAGTAGTTTAATATTTCCATAAATAAACTTTGAAGTGGAAGTCATGCTGTCTGTTCGTACCCAAGCCGCCATAGCGGCCCTGTCCCTGGCGTTCGCCGCGCATTCCCCTGCCATGGCAGCGGATGATGGCGAAAAATGCGAAGGCTTCAACCGCCTGCTGTGCCTGCCCATGGCCGCTGCAGCCAGCGTGGCAAACGCCGCCGCCAACGCCGCTGCCAACGTCGCCGAGGCGGTGAACTTCAAGAAGCCGTCCACCAAGGTCATCGACGCAACGGACGAGGGTGACCTGGACCGCATCAAGCGCTTCGACCCCAGGAAAGACCCCAGCTTTGCGCCGGAAAACATGCTGGGCGTGGCCGTCAATACCTACCTGGCCAAGCCCGACCCGGCCAGGGACGCCAAGCGCTTCGCCGTCCTCGAATACCTGGCCGGGAAGGCCGACATCTCCGGCGAACTGGGTACCGTGCTGCTGCAGGAGACCGTGAGCCAGGCCTATTTCGCCCGCAATGCCCCGCAGGAAAGCTGGCCGCGCCGCCTGGCGCTGGCCCAACTGCTGATCGAGCACGGCGCCAGCGCCAAGGGCATCAACCTGTCCACCTGCGACCATTGCGAGACTGATAATGAATTCCTGGCGCTGCTGATCCAGGCCGGCGCCAACCCGAACGTCCAGTCCACGACTTATTCGGCCCTGCTCAACCGCTTCATCCGCAAGGACCAGTTTGACGCCGCCAAGCGCCTGGTCGCCCTGGGCGCCGATCCCAACGGCAGCACCTGGGGCAAGCGCAGCATGCTGGTGCGCCTGGTCAGCGAATGCGACAAGGACATGACGCGCAAGCTGGTTGCTCCCGAGCGCTTCGAAGCGGAGTGGCAGAAATGCGTGGCGGCGGTAACCGCCCGCGTCAGCTTCGCCATCGAACAAGGCGCCGACCCGAATGGCAAGGCCAGCCCGGACAACGAATGCCTGACGCCCTACGACGTCGCCCTGGAAAAGCAGAACGAGGAATTGGCTGCACGCCTGCTGAAGCTGGGTGCGCGCCCTGGATTTGGGGAAGTTTGCCGGTCCGGTGGCTGAAAACGGCCGATAACAAGAGAAAATGCGGGGGCAAAAATGCTAAAATAGCGGACTTGCCGTATTCGGCCACCGCTTTTCCATTCTTCCGCCTCAGTTGCGACAACACCATGAGCCAACCTTCGAATGTTTCCCTGTCCTACCGTGACGCAGGTGTCGATATCGACGCCGGCGACGCCCTAGTTGAAGCGATCAAGCCATTCGCCAAGCGCACCATGCGCGAAGGCGTGATGGGCGGCATCGGCGGCTTCGGCGCGCTGTTCGAGATCAGCAAGAAATACAAGGAGCCGGTGCTGGTTTCCGGCACCGACGGCGTCGGCACCAAGCTGAAACTGGCGTTCGAGCTGAACCGCCACGACACCGTGGGCATCGACCTGGTGGCCATGAGCGTGAACGACATCCTGGTGCAGGGCGCCGAGCCGCTGTTCTTCCTCGACTACTTCGCCTGCGGCAAGCTGAACGTGGCCACCGCCACCGACGTGATCAAAGGCATTGCCAAGGGCTGCGAGATCTCCGGCTGCGCCCTGATCGGCGGCGAAACCGCTGAAATGCCGTCCATGTACCCGGACGGCGAATACGACCTGGCCGGCTTCGCCGTCGGCGCGGTGGAAAAATCCAAACTGATCGACGGCAGCAAGATCCAGCCGGGCGACGTGGTGCTGGGCCTGGCCTCCTCGGGCGCCCACTCCAACGGTTACTCCCTGGTGCGCAAGATCATCGAAGTGGCCAAGCCGGACCTGGAAGCCGACTTCCACGGCCGCAAGCTGGCCGACGTGCTGATGGAACCGACCCGCATCTACGTCAAGCCGCTGCTGGCGCTGATGGAAGCGATGGAAGTCAAAGGCCTGGTGCACATTACCGGTGGCGGCCTGGTGGAAAACATCCCGCGCGTGCTGGCCGACAACCTGACTGCCGAACTGGATGGTTCTTCGTGGACCATGCCACCACTGTTCAAGTGGCTGCAGCAGCACGGCGGCGTGGCCGACGCGGAAATGCACCGCGTGTTCAACTGCGGCATCGGCATGACCGTCATCGTGTCCGCTGAAAACGCCGACGCAGCCGTCGCCCAGCTGACCGCAGCCGGCGAGACCGTGTCCCGCATCGGCAAGATCCGCGCCCGCGCGGAAGGCGAACACCAGACCATCGTCGTATAAGAAGTAAGGACGAAGAAAAAGGGGGGCGTACCCCTTTTTCGAAGAACGGAGCCCCAGCGGCTCCGTTTTTGTTTGCGCGCAAATTTGTCATTTTTATCTGCGCGTAAAGTCCATGACCCAGTTGGTCTGCCAGCTGGTGCCATCATCCCAGGAGTAGGCTTGCTCCCAGCGCGCCTGGCGCTCGCTGCTGCGGGTCCAGGTGAAGCGCACGCGGGCCGTGCGGCCTTTGTAGACTTCTTCGCCTTCGAAGCGTCCCACGCCATCGGCATCGAAACGGCCCACCACCGGCGGCAGCAAGGTGCCGGTGGCGGGATCGAGTCCGCCGTCGCGGTTGGTCAGCCAGTAGATGCTCCAGCGTCCGGTCGTTGGATCGAACACGCGCAGCGTCATCGCCACGAAGCCGGGCCGCCAGTCGCCCAGCGGCCGGTACTCGTCGTAGTTGCCGATGCCGGCCGGCAGCGCGTGCACCAGGTTGCTGGCGCTGAAGGTTTCCCACGGGCTGTCCGGATTGGCGTAATCGGACTGGCGCCGGTTCTGCACCGTCCAGTCGCCGTGCAGGAAGTCGAAAGCATGCCGCGCCCGTTCGATTTCGGCGGCAGCAGGTGCACTTGCCGTCGCCGTGCCGCCGACCGCGCCAGCCGCGCCGCTTGCCGCCAGCGCCAGTGCCCCAATCAGTTTTTTCATGGTTGTCTCCTGTTTGAAAGAGCCACCATGCTAGGCCGCCAACAGGCGAGAACTTGCCCTATATGCCGGCAGTATCTGAATCCGATACCTCGGCGGAATTTCGGGGCTTGTGCAAAGCGCTGGCGCGATCATTTCGTCCTTGCCAAACGAAAGGACACGCCATGCTCACCACAATCTTCATTGTTTTCGCCGCCTGCTTTGTACTGGAGCGCCTGCGCCCCGGCTGGAAACTTCCCCGTATCCGCACCTGGCCCGTGCGCGTTCTTGCCATCAATGCCGTGCAGCTTGGCGTCGTGCTGCTGGCCGGCGTGAGCTGGGAACGCTGGACTTCGCAAGCCTCGCTGCTGCACTTGTCGGACCATGTCGGCCCGGTTGTCGGCGGCCTGCTGGCCTACTTCATCGCCACCTTTGTGTTCTACTGGTGGCATCGCGTGCGCCACGAATCGGATTTGCTGTGGCGCCTGTTCCACCAGATCCACCACAGCCCGCAGCGCATCGAAGTCATCACCTCGTTCTACAAGCATCCCGGCGAAATGATCGTCAACTCGATCATCGGCAGCCTGCTGGTCTATGCCTTCCTTGGCCTGTCTCCGGAATCCGGCGCGGTCTATACGCTGTGCACCGCGCTCGGCGAATTCTTCTACCACACCAGCGTTACCACGCCGCGCTGGGTCGGCTGGTTCTTCCAGCGTCCCGAGATGCACCGCATCCACCACCAGTACGGCCGCCACAAGAACAACTACGGAGACATCGTGTGGTGGGACATGCTGTTCGGAACCTACGAGAACCCGGAGAAGTTCGAAGCCACCTGCGGCTTCGATCCCGACAAGGAAGAACGCCTGGTGGACATGCTGGCCTACCGCGACGTCCACCAGGAGTGATCAACGCAGCGGCAGCGCGATCGGACGCATCGGCGCCGCATCCGCACCGCGCAGCTTGAGCGAGGCGCCGATAAAGGCAAACTCATAGACCTTGTCGCGCGCCAGTTCTTCCAGGTTGACCAGCTCCATGATGGGCACCCCATGCTCGGCCAGCAGGTAGGTGTGGACCGGGATGTAGTTGTCCTTGGCCTCGGAAGGAAAGGCCTCGAAGCTCAGGTTGTCCGCCCCCACCACCATAGCGCCGTTCTGCTCCACCAGGAAGCGCGCCGCATCCAAGCCCATGCCGGGCGGGTTCTGCATGAAGACCTGGGCCTTCTCGAACTGCTGCATGCGCCCGGTGCGGATCAGCACCACATCGCCTTTTTGCAGCGCCACCTTCTGTCGCGCCAGCGCTTCGGCCAGGTCCTTGCCAGTGACGCGGTAGTTATCCGGCAGCATGGAGACGCCCTTGGCCGCCGCCACGTCGATCAGCACGCCGCGCGCCACGATGGGCGGCAGCTTCTCCGCACCGGCCACTTTCCAGCCCCGGTCTCCCAGGTGTTCGGAAGCCTTGAAGCCATTCCAGATCTTGCCATTCAGGCCGAAGTGGTTGAGCGCATCGATATGGGTGCCCATGTGCGCATACATCGAGATGGCGCTGCCCGTGTAGCTGACGTGCTGGTTCATGGCTTTGCCGGTCTCCATCGGGTCCGACAGCACATTGCCGTGCGGCGTATGCGTCATCCACATCAGGTAAGGCGGGTCGCCGGCAGCCTGCCAGCTCGGCATGCCGACGAAATAGTCCACCGACAGGTCGTATGCTCGGCCTCCGCTGATGCGGGCCAGGATGGCCGCGCTGGAGGCTTGCGTGACCAGGTTCAGTCGCCCGATCTCATCTTGCGGCCCCCAGGGGCTGGTGCCCGGTTCGGCGGCCAGGGCATTGGCGGACAGCAGCAAGGCGGCGAGGGTAGTTGCGAGTCTCATCTTGGTTCCTTTGAAAGAAAGTTCAGTGAGGCCAGCATATTTGATTCTGCCGCTAAGATAATCAGGCGTTTTTGATAAAGACTTTTTACCAGGAGGATCGAATGGACAAGCTGGCGGCCATGCACGCCTTTCGCCGCGTGGTCGAGCGCGGCAGCTTCAGCAAGGCGGCCGAGGAACTGGGGCTGTCGCCGGCCGGCATCGGCAAGCAGGTGCGCTGGCTGGAGCAGGGCCTGCACGCAGCACTGCTATTGCGCACCACGCGCACCATGAGCCTGACCGACACCGGCCGCGCCTATTTCCAGGAATGCTGCCGCCTGCTCGACGAACTGGAGGAGCTTGAACGCAGCACCAGCGGCGAGCAGGCCGCCATGAAAGGGCGCGTGCGTATCAACGCACCGATGTCGCTCAGCCTGGTGGTGCTGCCGCCGCTGCTGGCGCGTTTCATGGACCAGTATCCCGAGATCGACGTCGAGCTGACCATGGCGGACCGCTTGCTCGACGTAGTGGCGGAAGGCTTCGACCTGTCGCTGCGCGTGCGCACCACGCTGCCCGATTCCTCGCTGGTGGTACGTTCGGCCGGCAAGGTGGAGCAATGGCTATGCGCCTCCCCCAGCTACCTGCGAGAACACGGCGCGCCGCAGGAGCCGCACGACCTGCTTGCCCACCGCGCCCTGGCCTTCCGCCTGGCGGAAGCGCCCGGCCTGTGGCGGCTGGATGGCGAGGGAGGGACGGTCGAAATCGAGCCGCCGGTGCGCATGTGGCTGGACAACAGCCTGATGCTGGGACAGATGCTGGCGGCCGGGCAGGGCATCGGTTCGCTGCCATCCTTCATTGCCCGGCCGATGCTGGCCCACGGCGCGCTGGAACGCGTCCTGCCGGCCTGGCATTTGCAACCGCGCGTGGCCTACATCGTTTATCCCGGCAACCGCCACCTGCAGACCAAGGTGCGCGCCCTGTCCGACTTCCTGGCGGCGGAATTGCCGGCGATGCTCTAACGCTTGAGGATCTTCGGCACCGGCGCCGGGCGCAGGCGGTAAGCGTCCGGCATGCCGGAGCCGAGCAGGGGGCGCAGGTACATGCGGAAGGCATCGGTCACGCCGGTGCCTTTCTCGTCAATGAATTCGTCTTCCATGGTGCGCGTCTTGCCTGCCACCGCTTCCAGCGGCATCAGCTCATAGTCGACCGAATAGAAGCCGGTGCGCTTGATCGCCACCGAGCCGTTGCGGTCGCCCCACATGGCGAACTGCACGGCCTTCTCGCCCACTTCGCGCGCCTCGCGCTGGTCCACGTCGGACACGCAACCGATGAAGGAGCGCTGCAGGTAGCCGAAAGTATCGCCGCGCACGCGCTTGATGCCCAGCTTGTCCTTGATCTCGTCGCACAGCAGGTCGGCCAGCGCGCCGGTGCCGGACAGCTGCACGTTGCCATGCGCATCGCGCTCCACTTCCTTCGCCAGCAAGGTGGCGATCGGCGCGCCGGATGCATCGTGGATGCCCTCCGACACCGCCACCACGCAGCGCCCGTAGCGCGCGTAAGTGTCCTTGACGTCGGCCAGGAACTGCTCGATCGAGAATACGCGCTCCGGCAGGTAGATCAGGTGCGGCCCATCGTCCGGGAATTTCTTGCCCAGTGCGGAAGCTGCCGTCAGGAAGCCGGCATGGCGGCCCATGACCACGCCCACGTACACGCCCGGCAGCGAAGCGTTATCCAGGTTGGCGCCGGCAAAGGCCTGTGCCACAAAGCGCGCAGCGGAGGGGAAACCCGGCGTGTGGTCATTGCCCACCAGGTCGTTGTCGATGGTCTTGGGGATGTGGATGGCGCGCAGCGGATAGCCGGCAGCCTGCGCCTGCTCGGCCACGATGCGCACGGTATCCGAGGAATCGTTGCCGCCGATGTAGAAGAAGTGTTCGATCTCGTGCGCCTTCAGCACCTTGAAGATCTCTTCGCAGTACTTCAGGTCCGGCTTGTCGCGTGTGGAACCGAGGGCGGAGGAAGGGGTGGCGGCGACCAGTTCCAGGTTATGGCTGGTCTCCTGCGTCAGGTCGACGAAGTCCTCGTTGACGATGCCGCGCACGCCGTGCAGCGCACCGTAGATGCGCGTCACGTTGCGGAAGCGGCGCGCTTCGAGCACGACGCCGACCAGCGACTGGTTGATCACGGCGGTCGGACCGCCCCCTTGTGCGACCAGGATTTTGCCAGACGACATCGCGCTGCCTCCTTCGAAGTGAGTGACGGACGAGCCGCCAGCTTACTCCGTTTTTGCCCCCGCGCCGATATGCTTGTCGAGGAATTTCTCGACCCGGCCCCAGAAGTCGAGGCGGGTCTTCAGCGTATGCCAGCCGTGTTGCTCACCCACGTATTCAACGAATTCGGCATCGGCCTTGGCGTCTTCCAATGCGCTGCGCATCTTTTTGAAATGCACGAAGGGCACGCGGCGGTCGTCGCTGCCGTGTGCCATCAGCAGAGGTCGCTTGATGCGGGCCGCCTGCTTCAGCGGCGATGTGGCAACAAGCTGCGCGGCGTCCTTTTCCAGGTCACCCACCAGCACCGGCACGCCGTGCTTCTTGTAGTCGTCCGGCAGATCGGACAGCAGGGCCATACCGCCGTCATACAGCAGCGGAATGTCGGTGACAGCCAGGTAGGAAATCCCGCAGCGGTACAGTTCCGGATCGTTGACCAGTCCCATCAAGGTGGCATAGCCGCCATAGCTGCCGCCCATGATGCAGACGCGATCGGGGTCGGCAATGCCTTTTTCAACGGCCCACTTAACGCTGTCGGCAATATCATCCTGCATTTTCAGGCCCCATTGCTTGAAGCCTGCGGAGAACAGTTTGACGCCGTAACCTGTCGAGCCCCTGTATTCCGGTTCCAGCACGGCATAGCCGCGTGAAGCCAGGAACTGGGCGTCGGAATCCCAGCCCCATTCGGTGCCTCGCACATAAGGGCCGCCATGCACCATCACCACCATCGGCAGCTTGCTGCCGCCCTTGGCTGGCTTGGTCAGCCAGACCGGGATCTGCATGCCGTCGCGCGCCTTGACCTTGACCAGTTCCTGGCGTCCCATTTCAGCCGGATTGATGTCGGGGTGGCTGGCACCGATGACTTTCAACTGGCCGGTCTTACTGTTGAACAGCAGATAGGTGTGTGGCTGGCGATCGGAATAGCTCCTTACCAGCAGCCAAGGCACTTCCGGAGTTGCCGGCGGGGTGATGATATTGACCAGGTCCGGCAACCTCTTGTCCACTTCCGCCTGGGCCGCCTTCATACCGGCATCGAACCATATGCTGCTGCGCGCCTCGCCAAGGTAGTGGATGCCAAGCAGATGCTTGTTCGAATACACCATGCTGCCGCTGAAGTCGTAGTCGCTCAGCGAAACCAGAGGTTCCGGGTCGACCTTGCCGGAGGACAGGTCCAGGGTGTGCAGAGCCGCCTTGTCTCCTTTCAGGCGGGCCTTGACCAGCATCTGCTCGTCATTGACGAAGCCGACCGGCTCGATGCCGTCTTCCTCGCCGTAAGCTGTGAAGGTGGCCAGGACGCGCCATTCGCGGCTGGCAGGGTCACGGTAGTGGAAGGTTTGCTTGCCGTCCTTGAGCGACACCATGATGCTGGGCTCGCCCTTGTGATCCAGCATCCAGTACTTCGCAGCCGCCGGGCGGCTGACAGTAGTCGCTTGCCCGGTCGAAGTGTTCAACCTGATCAGGTCGGTGCGCTCAATGACATGGGAGCGTTCTTTCCATTCGGGGCGGCGGGCATAGATGAACTCCGAATCCTGCGCGCCCCGTTCACTCATCAGAAAAGTATTCCACGGTTCGACATGGCGCGTGATCAGACTGCCGATGACGTACGCGATCCTGTGTTCGGCCAGTTGGCGTTTGTCCGTGCCGTCACGGTTGACGGCCCATAGGCCAGGGGCAAATTCTGTTTCGCCAGCGGTCAGCTTGGAATCGTCCACGTTGTACACCAGGCGGTTGTCGTTGACCCAGCGGATGGCGGCGATATCGTAACCGGCAAGGCGCGTGCCGCCGACAACGGCTTGGGTTTCGCTGTCGATGACCACCATGCCGTCGCGCAGCGTGTTATCGCCGATACGAAGTGCTACATAGCGGCCGCTTGGCGAGATGGCGGCGTCCTTGAAATGGGCCGGTTCGAAGAATTGCTGCAGCGGCGGGGCCGCGTGCGCCAGGCCGCCGACGGTAGCCAGGGACAGAAGAAAATGCTTGATCATCATGCTTGCTGCCAATACTGTTGTGGGAAACGTATGTTACTGGAATGGCAAGCTTTGAAAACTAGCCAAATGTAACTTTCCCCTTGATCCGTGGCGGGCGAACCGGGTCCGCCACGGCTTGCCCTATCATTTCTGGCCGATATGCTTGTCGAGGAATTTCTCGACCCGGCCCCAAAAGTCGAGACGGGTCTTCAACGTGCTCCAGCCGTGGCCTTCGCCGATGTATTCAACGAATTCGGCATCGGCCTTGGCGTCTTGCAGCGCGTTGCGCAGTTTGCTGTAATGCGGGAAGGGGACGCGGCGATCATCCGTGCCGTGCGCCAGCAGCAGCGGGCGCTTGATGCGTGCCGCCTGCTTCAGCGGCGAAGTCGCAGTGAACTGCGCGGCGTCTTTTTCCAGGTCGCCCACCAGCACCGGCACGCCGTAGGTCTTGTAATCGGGCGGCAGGTCGGACAGGACGGCCATGCCGCTGTCGTACAGCAGGGGGATGTCGGTGACGGCCGCGTACGCGATGCCGCAGCGATAAACGCCTGGATCGTTGACCAGGCCCATCAGCGTGGCGTAACCGCCATAGCTGCCGCCCATGATGCACACGCGCTCAGGATCGGCGATGCCTTTGTCCACCGCCCACTTGACGCTGTCGGCAATATCGTCCTGCATTTTCAAGCCCCATTGCTTCCGGCCTGCATTGAACAACTTCAGGCCGTAGCCGGTGGAACCGCGGAATTCCGGCTCGAGCACGGCGTAACCGCGCGAGGCAAGGAACTGCCCATCGGCATCCCAGCCCCATTCACTGCCGCGCACATAAGGCCCGCCATGGACCAGCACCACCATCGGCAGCTTCTTGCCGCCCTTGGCCGGCAATGTCAGCCAGGCCGGGATCTCCAGCCCGTCGCGGGCGCGGTACTTGACGATGTCCTGGGCGCCCATTTCGGCGGCCTTGATGTCCGGGTGCGTGCCACCCAGGCCTTTGACTTCACGGGTGTTGCTGTTGTACAGGGAATAGAAGCGCGGCTGGCGATCCGAGTAGCTGGCTACCAGCGTCCAGGCGCTGTCCGGGTGCGTCGGCGGAGTGATGATGTTGACCAGGCCGGCCAATTGGCGGTCCACTTCTTTCTGCGCCGTTTGCAGCGCCGGGTCGAACCAGGCGCTGGAGCGGGCGTCGGCCAGGTAATGGATGCCGACCAGGCGCTGCTTGGAATACACCATGCGGCCGTTGAAGTCGAAGTCCGCCATCGCCACCAATGGCTCGGCATCGATCTTGCCCGTGCCCAGGTCCATCAGGTACAGCGCGGCCTTGTCGCCGTTCTTGCGGGTCCTGACCAGCAGGCGCTTGTCGTCATAGAAACCGATCGGCGACAGGCCTTGTGAGCTGCTGCCGTAGGTAGCCTGGGTCGCGACGTCGCGCCATTCGCCGCCAGCGTCGCGGTAATGGATGGTCTCATTGCCTTCTTTCGAAGACACCATGATCGTCGGCACGCCCTTGTGGTCCAGCATCCAGCCCTGCGATATGCCTGGATGGGACAGCACGCTGGATTGGCCGCTCGCGGTGTCGAGCTTGACCAGTTCGGTACGCTCGATGTCGTAGCCGGCCTTTGCCGTCCAGATCGGGCGCTCGACGTAGATGATGTTGGAATCCTGGGCGCCATCCTCATCCATCAGGTAAGTATTCCATGGCTCCAGCCGCAACTTGATATGCGAACCTGTGCTTTGATTGCCGCCGTGGTGTTCAGCCAGCTGGCGCGTTTCCTTGCCGTCGCGGCTCATGGCATAGAGTCCCGGGGCAACGCGACGGTCCCCCGGCGCCGCATCTTTGTCCGTGACGGTGTAGACCAGGCGCTCATCGTTGACCCAGCGGATGTGGCCAACGTCGTATTCGGCCAGCCGTTTGGTGCTCACCACTTGCAAAGTGTCGGTATCGATCACCGCCAGCGAATCGCGGGTCTCGTTGCTGCCGACGCGCAGCGCCAGGTAGCGGCCGCTCGGCGAGAGCCGGGCTTCCTTGTAGCGCGCCGCTTCGAAGAAATGCAGGGCTGGCGGCGCAGCCTGGGCCAAGCCGGCCACGGTAGCCAGTCCGGCCAGGAAATACTTGATCATTGTTGAAGAATGCAGGAGTTGTCGGAGAAGGCTTCCAGCGGGGATGGGATATTCGCAGGAAACGAATGTTACTCTATTGGCAATCTTAAATGCTAGCCAAATGTAACATTCGTTTATTCTGGCGTGCGAATGTGGCGCACAAGCGACAAGGTGCGCGCATCCGGCGGCGGCGTCAGCAGGCTGACTGCCACCAGCGCTGCCAGCCCGGCCGGCACGCCGAATACGCCGGCCGAATTGGCGGCAATGCCGAACCACTGCCCGCTGAGGCTGCCGCCCAGTACCGGGTTGGCATGCAGCATGTAGTACAGGCAGGTGAAGAAGCCTGCCACCATCGCGGCCATTGCGCCCTGATGGTTGGCGCGCTGCCAGAACACGCCGGCCACCAGGGCCGGGAACAGCGTCGATGCTGCCAGCGAGAAGGCGGCGCCCACCAGCGACAGGATGTCGCCCGGCTTGGTCGAGGCGGCATAGGCGGCAATGAAGGCCACAGCCAGCAACAGCAGCTTGGAAATCGTCACCCGCTTCTGGGTCGATGCCTGCGGGTCGACGATCTTGTAGTACACGTCATGCGAGAGCGCGTTCGAGATCGCCAGCAGCAGGCCGTCGGCGGTCGACAGCGCTGCCGCCAGCCCGCCTGCCGCCACCAGTCCCGACACCACATACGGCAAGCCGGCAATCTCGGGCGTGGCCAGCACCAGCACGTCGCTGTCGATCTGGATTTCCGCCAGCTGCACAATGCCGTCCAGGTTGATGTCGCTGATCGACAGCAGCGGGCTGGTCTTGTCCACATTGGCCCAGTAGGAGACCCAGGTCGGCAGGTGGGCGAAGTCGCTGCCCACCAGCGAGCTGTAGATGTCGTACTTGACCAGCACCGCCAACGCCGGGATGGTCAGGTACACCAGCAGGATGAAGAACAGGGTCCAGAACACCGACACCCGCGTCGCCTGCACCGAAGGCGTGGTGTAGGAGCGCATCAGGATATGCGGCAGGGCCGCCGTGCCCACCATCAGGCAGAACACCAGCGCCAGGAAGTTGTTGCGCTTCTGGTCCGACTGCTCGCGGTCGGCGCCGGGGAAGGGCTCGGCGTGCTTCACCAGTTCGCGTCCGCGCGCCAGGTTGTAGTTGCGCTGCGCGGTCCACACGACGGCCGCGTCTTCCACGGTTTTCGGATAGTTGGCCAGTGCCCGTTCTGCAGCGCGGATTTCCAGCAGCGAGCCATTGCGCTGCTTGACCATGTCCAGATTGTGCTGCGCTTCGAGCCGGCCCGAATCCCAGGAGGCCGGCAAGCCGTGCAGCCGCACGCCGAAATCTTCGGCGCGCTGCAGGAACACTTCGCGCACCTCGGCCTCTTTCTCGTCGCGCGCCAGCTGCGTCTCGCGTGCGCTGAGCTTGGGCAGCAGCTTGCCGTAGGCGACCTGCGGCACCGGATTGCCGCCGTGCTTGACCGCCAGCCACATGGCCGGCATCAGGAAGGCCACGAGGATAATAATGTACTGCGCCACCTGGGTCCAGGTAATGGCCCGCATGCCGCCCAGGAAGGAGCACACCAGAATCGACGCCAGGCCGAGGAAGATGCCGACCGAGAAATCGACGCCGGTAAAGCGCGAAGCGATCAGTCCCACCGCGTAGATCTGCGCCACCACGTAGGTGAAGGAAACGATGATGGTGGCGCCGACAGCCATCAGCCGCACGGCGCGGCCGTTGTAGCCGCCGCCGTAGCGCGCCGCGAAAAAGTCGGGAATCGTGTACTGGCCGAACTTGCGCAGGTAAGGCCCGATCAGCAGCGCCACCAGGCAGTAGCCGCCGGTCCAGCCCATGATGTAGGCCAGGCCGTCGAAGCCGTGCAGGTACAGGCCGCCCGCCAGCGAAATGAAGGACGCGGCCGAAATCCAGTCGGCCGCCGTGGCCATGCCGTTGAACAGCGAGGGCACGCGCCTTCCCGCCACGTAATACTCCGCCACGTTGGAAGTGCGGCTGATCACCCCGATCGCTGCGTACAGGATGATGGTGGCGAACATGAACAGGTAGCCGATCCACAGGCGCGGCATGCCTTCCTTTTCCAGCATCGCCAGCGCGAGCAGGAACATGGCGAAGCAGCCGGTAAAGATCGTGTAGTAGCGCTGCAGCTTGCGGAAGAAGGGCGTCCTCATGCCTGGCCCCCGCTTTCGCGCAACTGCTCGCTTCTGTAGCGCCGCTCCAGCGCGCGCATGCGCCAGGCGTAGAAGCCGATGATGCCAAGGTAGATCAGCGAAGCGCCTTGCGCCGCCAGGTAGAACGACAGCGGCCAGCCGAAGATCGACAGCCCGCTCAATTCGCGCGCGAAGAAAATGATGCAGAACGTGGTGAGGAGCCAGGTGGCCAGCAGCCAGCCGGTCATGCGGCGTACGCGGCGCCAGTGGCGCTCGAGCTTATCCAAAATGCGGTACCTCTTCTTCTTCGGGCGGCGTGTCCGGCACGCGCAGCGGGAACGTCACGCGGAACAGGCAGCCTGGGTATTTCGGGTCGGTGGTGCGCGGGTTGGCGAACAGGTCGACTTCCGCTTCGTGCTGCTGCGCCACTTCGCGCACGATCGGCAGGCCCAGCCCGGAGCCCTCGGTGTTGCTGCCCAGGATGCGGTAGAAGCGCTCGAACACATGGCCGCGCTCCGCTGCCGGGATGCCGGGGCCGTTGTCTTCCACTTCAAGCAGGGCATGCTTGCCTGTGCGGCGCACGCGCACCGTGACGGCGCTGCCGCGCGGCGTGTAGCGCAAGGCATTGTCGATCAGGTTGGACAGCATCTCGCGCAGCATCATCGCGTTGCCGGAAATCGGCACGTCCTCGGGCGGCGGTTCGTAGCCAAGGTCGATGCCGTAGTTGAAGGACGCCTGGACCCAGTCGTGCACCGTGCTGCGCGCCATTCCGCCCAGCTCCAGCGGCTCCATGGCGGTGCCGGCCTGCGGCTGGTTCTCGGCGCGCGCCAGTGCCAGCAGCTGGTTGACCAGGCGGGTGGCCGCCTGCGACGATTTGGCCAGCTGTTCCAGCGAACGGTGCACCTCGGCCTGGTCGGTCTGGCGCAGCGCCAGTTCCGATTGGGTGCGCATGCCGGCCAGCGGGGTTTTCATCTGGTGCGCAGCATCGGCGATGAAACGCTTTTGCGAATCGATCGACAGTTTGAGGCGCTCCAGCATTTCATTGAGCGACTTGACCAGCGGCGTGATTTCTTCCGGCACCTGGCGCGGCGGGATCGGGCTCAGGTCGTCCGACGGGCGGGCGCGGATGCGCTCCTGCAGTTCACGCAGCGGCAGCAGCCCGCGCGACAGTGCAAACCACACCAGGGCCAGCACGATTGGCAGGATGATGAACTGCGGCAGGATCACGCCCTTGATGATTTCATTGGCCAGCTTGGCGCGCTTTTCCAGCGTTTCGCCGACCTGCACCAGGGCCAGGCGCTGCGGCTGCGCCTTGTCTTCTTCCAGGTTGACCCAGGTCCAGGCGATGCGGATCGGCGTGCCGTGCAGGGTGGAGTTGCGGAACAGGACCGCGCCGGCGCGGATGTCCTGCAGCTCGGGATCCTGCTTCGGCGGCGGCGGCAGGTCGCGGTCGCCGTCGACGTGGGCGCCGGTCGGGCTGCTGACCTGGTAATAGATATTGTCCACGTCGTCGGCACGCAGGATGTCGCGCGCCGGGCCGGGCAGGCGGGGAATCACGCCGCCCACTTCGCGCACCTGCTGCGTGAGCACGGTGACGGTGTCTTCCAGCGCATGGTCGAAGGGCTGGTTGGCGATCGACTTCGCCACCAGGTAGGTGATGGCGATGCTCATTGGCCACAGCAGCAGCAGGGGAGCGAGCATCCAGTCGAGGATCTCGCCGAACAGCGAGTGCTGGATCTCGTTCTCTTCGGCGGCCGGGGCGTGGGCCCAGTCGGCGGCCTGCTGCTCGCCGTTCACGGTGCGGCCGGCGGTTGCGGCGGGTTGAATTTCTCCAGGCAGTAGCCGAGGCCGCGCACGGTGGCGATGCGGATGCCGCCCACTTCAATCTTCTTGCGCAGGCGGTGCACATAGACCTCGATGGCGTTGTTGCTGACCTCTTCGCCCCATTCGCACAGGTGGTCCACCAGCTGCTCTTTCGACACCAGGCGCCCGGTGCGCGCCAGCAGGATTTCCAGCAAGCCCAGTTCGCGCGCCGACAGGTCCAGCATCTGCTCGTTGATATAGGCGCTGCGCCCGACCTGGTCGTAGGTGAGGGGGCCGTGCTTGACGACGGTGGAGCCGCCGCCCTGGCCGCGCCGGGTCAGCGCCCGCACCCGCGCCTCCAGCTCGGACAGCGCGAACGGCTTGGCCATGTAATCGTCGGCGCCCAGGTCGAGGCCGTTGACCCTCTGCTCGACCGAGTCGGCGGCGGTCAGGATCAGCACCGGCAGCAGCGAGCCGCGCGTGCGCAGGCGGCGCAGCACTTCCAGCCCGGACATCTTGGGCAGGCCCAGGTCCAGGATCAGCAGGTCGAATTCCTGGGTGGACAGGGCGGTGTCCGCCTCCTGCCCGTTTTTTACGCAGTCGATCGCATAGCCGGACTGGCGCAGGGAGCGCGTCAGGCCGTCCGCGAGGACGCTGTCATCTTCGGCTAATAGGATACGCATAAGGACACTGTACTCCAGCCGTTTGACTTTTCGCAAAGTTTGCAAAAAGGGGCTTGTCAAAAGCACTGTAATTTTATACAGTACCACCTGTACAACGTAGTGACTCAATTCATTTAGCCCGCGAAAGAACATCATGGACGACAAAAAAGGCGCAGTACCTGCATCGGAAAAAGCCAAGGCCCTGGCGGCCGCACTGGCCCAGATTGAAAAGCAGTTTGGCAAAGGCTCCGTGATGCGCATGGACGCATCCGCCCCGATCGAGGAAGTGCAGACTGTCTCCACCGGCTCCCTGGGCCTGGATATCGCGCTGGGCGTAGGCGGCCTGCCACGCGGCCGTGTGGTGGAAATCTACGGTCCTGAATCTTCCGGTAAAACCACCCTGACCCTGCAAGCCATCGCTGAAATGCAGAAAATGGGCGGCACCTGCGCCTTCATCGACGCGGAACACGCGCTGGACGTGGTGTATGCCCAAAAACTGGGCGTCAACCTGCACGAGCTGCTGATCTCCCAGCCGGATACCGGCGAACAGGCCCTGGAAATCTGCGACGCGCTGGTGCGCTCCGGTTCCGTGGACCTGATCGTGGTCGACTCGGTTGCCGCGCTGACCCCGAAAGCCGAAATCGAAGGCGATATGGGCGATTCCCTGCCGGGCCTGCAGGCGCGACTGATGTCCCAGGCGCTGCGCAAGCTGACCGGCACCATCAACCGCACCAACACCCTGGTAATCTTCATTAACCAGATCCGCATGAAGATCGGCGTGATGTTCGGCTCGCCGGAAACCACCACCGGCGGCAATGCCCTGAAGTTTTACGCCTCCGTGCGCCTCGACATCCGCCGTACCGGCTCGATCAAGTCGGGCGACGAGGTGATCGGTAACGAGACCAAGGTCAAGGTGGTCAAGAACAAGATTGCGCCGCCGTTCAAGGAAGCCCACTTCGACATCCTGTATGGCGAAGGCACTTCGCGCGAAGGCGAGATCATCGACCTGGGCGTGGAAGCCAAGATCGTCGAGAAGTCGGGTTCCTGGTACAGCTACGGCGGCGAGCGTATCGGCCAGGGCAAGGACAATGCCCGTTCCTTCCTCAAGGAGCGTCCGGCACTGGCGCGTGAAATCGAGAACAAGGTGCGTGCGGCACTGGGCGTGCGTGAGCTGCCGGCCGTTTCCGATGATGGCGAAGAAGCGCCGAAGCTGCGCGCGGTCGACTAAAACCGGTAAGGCAGCCGGATGGCCGTCCCGTCTGACCCGCAGGGTCAGACACTGGTATGCCGGAGCCACAGGCCGTAGATCAGAAGGTGTCTGACCCTGCGGGTCAGACATCGGTTTACCGGTTTAACAGATGCCCCTCCCCAAACCCACCCTAAAAGCCCGTGCCCTGCGCCTGCTCAGCCAGCGCGAGCACAGCCGCCTCGAACTCGCCCGCAAGCTGCAACGCCACGCGGAAGAGGGCGACGACATCGAAGCCCTGCTCAACTTCCTCGAGCAAAACAAATGGCTCTCTGAAGAGCGCTTCTCCGAAAACCTGGTGCACCGCCGCGCCGCCCGCTATGGCAACAGCCGCATCGTGGCCGAACTGCAGCACCACGGCATCGGCGGCGAGATGCTGGCCGAAGTCAAGGAAAGCCTGAAAGAAGACGAAGTCGAGCGCTGCTGCGAAGTCTGGCGCCGCAAATTCGGCGAAGTGGCCGAAGATCCCGAAGGCCGACAGAAGCAATTGCGCTTCCTCATGTCGCGCGGCTTCTCACAAAAGGCCATCCGCACCGCCATGAAGGGCACCATGCCCGACGAGGACTTTTAAATTGGCCTCGGAAGGTATGCTACACTTCGAGAGTTTTATGCAGCACCGCGGGTGCGGTGGTTGTCCGTAGAAGCTGCGGCGTACTGATTAGCTGCTTATAATTTTGGCCACTTTTGAGTGGCATCGGTCTTATGTCCTTGTCAAATCCTGTCTCCCGACGAGCGCTGCGGCACACGCGCGCCATAGACATCCAGGCGTATTCACGCGAGGATGGCCTGTGGGATCTTGACGCCCATATCACGGACATCAAATCCTTCGACACCATGCTGGCATCGGGCCCGCGCAAGGGCAACGAAGCCCTGCACGACCTGTGGCTGCGCGTGACCGTCGATAAGCAGCTGACCATCGTCGATGCCGAAGCAAGTTCGGACGCTGTTCCCTATCCTGGCCATTGCAACACGATCGGCCCCGCCTACAAAGCCTTGATCGGCCTGAACCTGATGAAGGGTTTTCGCCATGCAGTCAAGGAAAGGCTGGCCGGCGTACAAGGCTGTACCCACCTGACAGAATTGGCCCTGGTGCTGCCGACGGCAGCCGTGCAAGCCTTTGCCAACGATGTCTGGCCAGTGAACGAGCGCTCCAGCACTGCGACAGAAAAACCGTTCCAACTTGACAAGTGCCACGCCCTCAAGACCGATGGCGGGGCAGTTGCCGAGTTCTACCCACGCTGGTACGTCAACAAGACGGAAGCAGCCTAGGTGCTGTACAAAATACATCTAACCAACAAACAGGTATTCGAAAGAAGGGAAAGCCAGCATGAAAATCCATGAGTATCAAGGCAAAGAAATCCTCCGAAAGTTCGGAGTGACCGTACCGCGCGGTATTCCGTGCATGTCCGTGGAAGAGGCAGTGAAAGCTGCTGAAACCCTGGGCGGCCCAGTGTGGGTCGTGAAGGCACAGATCCATGCAGGTGGCCGTGGTAAAGGCGGCGGCGTGAAAGTTGCCAAGACCATGGAACAGGTGAAAGAGTACGCCGACCAGATCATGGGCATGCAGCTGGTGACCCACCAGACCGGCCCTGAAGGCCAGAAAGTCCGCCGCCTGCTGATCGAAGAAGGCGCCGACATCAAGAAGGAACTGTACGTTTCCCTGGTGACCGACCGCGTCACCCAGCGCGTAGTCCTGATGGCTTCCTCCGAAGGCGGCATGGACATCGAAGAAGTCGCTGAATCGCACCCGGAAAAAATCCACTCGATCGCGATCGATCCAGCCGTTGGCCTGACCGACGCTGAAGCCGCCGGCATCGCCGCCAAGATCGGCGTGCCGGAAGGCTCGATCGCCGACGCGGTGACCAACCTGCAAGGCCTGTACAAAGCCTACTGGGAAACCGATGCTTCCCTGGCTGAAATCAACCCGCTGATCCTGACCGGTTCCGGCAAGGTCATCGCCCTGGACGCCAAGTTCAACTTCGACTCCAACGCCCTGTTCCGCCACCCGGAAATCGTTGCTTACCGCGACCTGGACGAAGAAGATCCAGCCGAAGTCGAAGCTTCGAAATTCGACCTGGCCTACATCTCCCTGGACGGCAACATCGGCTGCCTGGTGAACGGCGCCGGCCTGGCCATGGCAACCATGGACACCATCAAGCTGTTCGGCGGCGAGCCAGCCAACTTCCTGGACGTGGGCGGCGGCGCAACGGCCGAGAAAGTCACCGAAGCGTTCAAGATCATGCTGAAGAACCCAGGCCTGAAAGCCATCCTGGTGAACATCTTCGGCGGCATCATGCGCTGCGACGTGATCGCCGAAGGCGTGATCACCGCATCCAAAGCCGTGTCCCTGCAAGTACCGCTGGTCGTCCGCATGAAGGGCACCAACGAAGACCTGGGCAAGAAGATGCTGGCCGACTCCGGCCTGCCAATCATCTCCGCTGACACCATGGAAGATGCAGCCAAGAGCGTTGTTGCTGCCGCTGCCGGTAAATAATTAAGGAATCACTATGTCTATCCTGATCAATAAAGACACCAAAGTCATCACCCAGGGCATCACCGGCAAGACCGGCCAGTTCCACACCCGCATGTGCCGCGACTACGCGAACGGCCGAGAAGCTTTCGTTGCTGGCGTGAACCCTAAGAAAGCCGGCGAAGATTTCGAAGGCATCCCAATCTACGCATCCGTCAAGGAAGCAGCTTCGGAAACCGGCGCAACCGTTTCCGTGATCTACGTTCCACCAGCAGGCGCAGCCGCTGCCATCTGGGAAGCCGTAGAAGCTGAACTGGACCTGGCCATCTGCATTACCGAAGGCATCCCAGTCCGCGACATGATGGAAGTGAAAGACCGCATGGCTAAAGCAGGTTCCAAGACCCTGCTGTTGGGCCCTAACTGCCCAGGCCTGATCACCCCTGACGAAATCAAGATCGGCATCATGCCTGGCCACATCCACAAGAAAGGCCGTATCGGCGTGGTTTCGCGCTCCGGCACCCTGACCTATGAAGCAGTCGGCCAGCTGACCGCACTGGGCCTGGGCCAGTCTTCCGCCGTGGGTATCGGCGGCGACCCGATCAACGGCCTGAAGCACATCGACGTGATGCGCATGTTCAACGACGATCCTGACACCGACGCTGTGATCATGATCGGCGAAATCGGCGGTCCGGACGAAGCCAACGCAGCCCGTTGGATCAAGGACAACATGAAGAAGCCAGTGGTTGGCTTCATCGCCGGTGTGACCGCTCCTCCAGGCAAGCGCATGGGCCACGCCGGCGCGCTGATCTCCGGCGGCGCCGACACTGCACAAGCCAAACTGGAAATCATGGAAGCCTGCGGCATCAAGGTTACCAAGAATCCTTCCGAAATGGCTCGTCTGTTGAAGGCAATGCTGTAATAGTAGCTGTATGATAACGGGGAGCTTCGGCTCCCCGTTTTTGTTTACCCGGAGGATATCGATTTGGCAAAACTACTCGTGATGCGAGAAGGTGTTATCGAGCAGACAGTGCAGCTCACCAAGGAGCGCATGACCGTCGGCCGCCATAAGCATAACGACATTGTCCTGAATCACCCCGCAGTCAGTGGTGAGCATGCCCTCGTCACCACCATCCTGGACGATTCCTTCCTGGAAGACCTGCAAAGCACAAATGGTACATTTGTGAACGGCCACCGCATCGGCAAGCACTTCCTGCAGAACAAGGATGTGATCAAGATGGCCAAGTACCACCTCGAATTCGTCAGCGACGGCATCCGCCCCCTGGCCGCCGCAGCAGCGACCATCCCGGCCATGCCGGTTCCGCCATCGGCCCCGGCCGCCGCGCCGAACACCCAGTTCGCCGAACTGCCGCTCGCCCATATCGAAGTCCTGAACGGCAGCAACGCCGGCAAGACCCTGAGCCTGACCAAGGCCGTCACCAGCCTGGGCCGGCCAGGCGTGCAAGTGGTGGTCATCACTCGCGCCCTGGAAGGCTATTCCGTCGCCCACGTGGAAGGCGACAAATCGCCCCTGCTGAACGGCGACCCGATGCCGCGCCAGCCGCACCCATTGAAGGGTGGCGAGATCCTCGACCTCAGCGGCATCCTGATGGCATTCCGCCTCAGCTGACGTTCAAAGTTGAAGTGGTCCCCTGGACCGGTCAGACGATTTTTTGACGGTCGGCCAGCATGGCCTCGTAAGTCAGGTTTTGCAGCAGGGTGAAGTGTGCCGGATCGAGTCCGATGAATTGCACGCCATAGCTGAACACATCCTTCCCGTCTCCCTTCTGCGACTGCGCGACCGTGGCGTTGCGCACCAGCGCCGGGGTATTGATGCGCACTTGCCGGTCGTCCGGCGGCGCCAGCAGGGTAAAGTCCAGCTGCACCGTCTCGCCCTCGCGGCTCAAGGGCTGGGCCGATTCGATCAGCGCGCCGGACACGCTCAGGTTCACCAGGAAGACGGAAGCATGGTGGCCGTCATCGCGCGACATCTTGGCCGGGATTTCGACCTTCACCCGCATTGCCGCGCGCAGGCTGGTGCCCTGGATTTCGCTGGGGAAGGCCACGTGCGCATACATCAGCGGCCGCAGGAAGACGCGCTGCACGACAGTCGAGAAGGAGCAGACATTCACACCCGAGAACACCCGCACCGTCAGCTTGTCGCCCTCGGTAACGGCGATCGGCCCGTTGTTCTCCATCGGGATCTTGACGATCATGTACTCGTCACGCACCCAGCCAATGACGGTCGAGAAATGCTGCATGGGCCGCAGCGTGCGATGGGTGATCAACTGGATGCGCCCGCCAACCTGCAGGTTCATCTGTTCAAACGCATATTCCTGCAATTTGTTTTCGCCCGCCATCTTCGTTATTGTCTATTTATGAGCAATTGCCCATTGTACAATAGGGCCGCGCATCAACTATTGCTTTGTCGATAGGACAGTCCAGTCCAGGCCGACCAGGTGATACGGGTCGGGCTGCATCTTGTTGCAACCGCCGCTGCAAGTCTCCTTCGCGCCGAAGCGCCAGCCGCCGTTTTCGCGGTCGAGGATTTCCTTGTCCACCAGTTCCAGCGTTTCATGGTAGCGCCGCGCCATGTCCGGCCGCTGCGCCACGGCCAGGAAAGCCTTCATGCCTTCCGCCTGCTGCCACCAGTACTTGCTGCGGTCCACCTGCCCGCTGGGCGACATGCGGTTGAAGACGCCGCCATCCTGTTCGTCATAGCCTTTCGCCACGGCGAACTTCAGCAGGCGGTCTGCCACGCCCGAATAGATAGGCGGCAGGCCGCGCGCCTCGGCGCTGCGCAGCAGGTGGCTCCATTCGAACTGGTGGCCAAGGTCGGTAAAGCCGTCGCCGTCGGTGAGCGGTTTCCACTGTTCGTCATACCACTCGGGGATATAGGCGCCGCCGTCGGGCAAGCCAACCATGAGCTGGTTCAGCACGAAGTCGCCCAGCTCGCGCGCATCGGCCACCACCTGCTGGTCGCCGGTCGCATCGATCAGGGCCAGCAGGGCTTCGAACATATGCATCAGGGGATTCTGCGAGTGCCTGCCTTCCTGCTTCGGCGCAAAATCGCGCGGCGCGGAACCGCGCAAGCCACCGCCTGGTTCACGCAAGTTGCGGCGGATGTCCTGCCACGCGGCCAGCGCCGCCGCCTTGTATTTCGGCTCGCCCGTCACCCTCGCAGCGTGTGCCAGCGCCAGCAGGGCAAACGCGTGGCCGTAGGTGTTCTTGCTCATGCTGGCCGGCTTGCCCCCGGCATCGAGCACCTGGAAAAAGCCTCCGTGCAGCGGGTCGTGGAAAGACGACAGCAGGAAGTCGGTGCCGCGCCGCGCCACTTCCAGGTAGCGCGCATCGCCGGTAGATTCATAGCCGACCAGCATGGTGTACACCAGCCGGCTGTGCAGGGTCAGGTCGCCGCTGATCTTGCTCGGCGGCTGCCAGTTGCGATCGAACTGCCCTTGCAGCAGGCCGGAAGGCGTGGGCGCCACTGCCAGCCAGCGTGACAGGTGGGCGTTGAGGTCCTTGCGGTGCCACTCAGCGTTCGCCACCTCGGCCATCGCAGCGCGGCTGCCATGCCCGGCTTCATTGCTTTCGCATGCTGCGAGCAGGGCAAGAAATGATGCGACGGCCGCGCGGCGCAGCATCAGGCTTTCCAGTCGCCGGACTTGCCGCCCGCTTTCTCGGTGACGCGGATATCGGTCATCACCATGCCGCGGTCGACGGCCTTGCACATGTCGTAGACGGTGAGCAGGCCGACCTGCACCGCAGTCAGCGCTTCCATTTCCACCCCGGTCTTGCCGTAGGTTTCGACCTGGGCGCGGCAATGGACGGTGTTGCTGGGTTCATCAGTGGTAAAGTCCACTGCAACGCGGGTCAGGGCCAGGGGATGGCACAGGGGGACCAGGTCGGCCGTGCGCTTGGACGCCATGATAGCGGCAATGCGGGCAATACCGAGTACGTCCCCTTTCTTGGCGGTTCCCGATAGAATGAGCGCCAGCGTTTCCGGCTTCATGCGGATACTGCCGGTGGCGACGGCAATGCGGTGGGTTTCGGCCTTGGCGCCGACATCGACCATATGGGCCCGGCCGGCAGCGTCAAAATGAGTAAGGTGTTCGGTCATCGCGTAGCTCTCTTGTTGAACGGGTATGATAGCACTGTGAATGCACTACATTTTCGCCGTCCCTTGCTGGCGGCACTGGTTTCCGGCCTGCTGATCGCCGCTCCGGCGGGGCAGGCGCAGCAGGCGGAATTGCCCACGCTGGGCGATGCGTCGCGCGAGGACATGTCGCCGGTGATGGAGAAGCGCCTGGGCGAGGAGATCATGCAAAGCCTGCGCTTCGAGCGCGACTACCTGGATGACCCGCCCATCATCGAGTACCTGAATAATTTCGGCACCAGGCTGGTGGATGCACGCCCGGGAGCGCGCGGCGACGCCAACCTCGAGTACTATTTCTTCGCGATCCGCGACAAAAACCTGAACGCCTTCGCCATGCCGGGCGGTTATATCGGCGTGCACTCGGCGCTGTTGCTGGCGGCGCAAAACGAATCCGAGCTGGCCTCGGTACTGTCGCACGAAATCGGCCACGTGGCGCAGCGCCATATCGCGCGCCAGCTTGGGGCGCAGAAGAACGACGCCCTGATTCCCCTGGCGGCGATGCTGCTGGCTGCGCTGGCCGCCAAGTCCAGTTCCGATGCGGCAATCGGCGTCTTCATGGGCGGGCAGGGCCTGGCGATCCAGCGCCAGCTGAACTTCGGCCGAGATGCGGAGCGCGAGGCGGACCGCGTCGGCTTCCAGATCATGAATGCGGCAGGTTATGACGCCAGCGGCATGGTGTCCTTCTTCCAGCGCATGCAAAACAGCACGCGCATGTATAGCGACCTGATGCCGCCCTGGCTGTTGACCCACCCGCTGACCACCGAACGGATCGCCGATATCCAGGCCCGCATCCGCGAGCAGAAATTCAGCCAGCGCGTGGACGGCATGGACTTCCACCTGATCCGCGCCCGTGCCCGGGTGCTGCAGGACGAAAGCAGCAAGGGCCTGTCCGACACGGAAGCGGTATTCAAGAACCAGATCCAGCTGCCGGGCCGGCAGAACGTGGCCGCCGGCCAATACGGCATGGCCATGGTATCGCTCAAGCGCTCCGAATTCGCTGCCGCGCAGGAATGGCTCGACAAGGCGCGCGCCACCATCGACAAGCCGCCGGTTGCCGGCGCGTTCAGCACGCCGATCCCGCGCGGCACCACCGATTCGGCGCTGGCCTATTTGTCGCTGGAGATCAAGCTGGCGCAGGAGAACAAGCCGGAAGTGATTGCAGCGGCCATCGAGGAGGCGAAGCAGGCGCAGGGCCGCTACCCGCTGTCGCGCGGCCTGGTATGGCAGTATGCCGACGCCCTGATCAAGGGCGGCAAATACGACGAGGCCACGCGCTTCCTGCGCGACCAGCTGCAGATGTATCGCCGCGAGCCGGAACTGCACGACTACATGGCGCAGGCCTATGCCAAGCAGGGCAAGATCGCCCTGCAGCATATCTCGCTGGCGGAATCGTACGTGCTGCTGGGCGGCGTGCTGGCGGCGCTGGACCAGCTGGCGCTGGCCCGCAAGGCGCCCGACGCGACCTACTACGACCAGTCGGTGATCGACGCCCGCGAACGCGAGCTGCAAGCCAAGCGCAAGGAAATGCTGGGCGATAAGAAGAAAGACAAGGACTGAGCGCTTAGCACCCGCACGGCGGGTCGTCCTGGTCGATTTCCAGCAGGTGCCAGGCGCCGCCCACGTTGATGAAGATGAATTTCGCGTGGTATTCGCTGCCCTCGGGGCCATCGCCTGCGCCAAACTGCGTATTGATTGCATCCCAGACGGCGATGTCATTGACGCCGTCGCGATCCAGGTCGATGTAGGTAACGGTCGCCCGGCGGTAAATCGGCTCCCCATTCCCGGTTTTCGGCGGGGATAGCAGTTGCGCCTTGGCGGTGATGCGGGCTTTCCTGATGTCCAGCGGCAGCAATGTGCGCAAGACGGGAAGCTGCCCGGAATCCAGCGGCAGAATGTGGTGTGTTCCTGCGCAAACCGCCTGGTCTCCGTTCGCAATGTCCTCGAATGCTGCGTCGCTTGGCAGGCTGGCGGCGTCGCCTTTGTCGCTGATCACCAAAGCGTACACGGGCTTTTCCAGGCGCTGCGTCACCTTGCCGATATCCCACACGCCGTTACGCATTGGGCCACTGTTGCTGTCGCCGACCCAATCCGACGCGCTGTCCACCTTCAGTTTCCAGCGAATGGAGAACTGGGCGCTAAGCGTTTCCGGTGTCGCCTTTGGACTGGCAACATCGTTCAGGGACTTGAAGTAGGAAGGCTTTACCGCTACCAGCTTGATCTGCCGGTAAAGCCATTGGTTCAGCGGATCCAGGCCAGCCAGGCCAGGATAATTCTCCCAGGCTGGCGCAGGCCTCCATAGTCCGCGTGGCGCGATGACGCCCTGTGCGAGCATGGACTTCATCGCTTCCAGCTCCGGTATCGCGTAGCGCGACAGCGCCGGTGGATTTTCCCAACTGCCGCTGGCGAGGAAGTGCTCTTCCCGCTCTTTTCGCTTCTCAGGCAGCATTTCCAGCTCAAAATTCGCCGCCGCGCCAACCAGGTGCTCAAAGGTAGGCTCGATCCAGAATGTACGGGCAGCTGATTGGCCAACGACCTCCGCCAGCGAGGTGGGTTTCGTTCGCAGCAGCTTGCAGGCCACGTATCCCTTTTTCTGCGCGCCCCAGGAGATCTCGCAAAATTCGTCCAGCTGCGCGAGCAAGGCCACCGGCGTGTTGATCACCAGATGGTCGAGTACGGGCGCATTCCTGTTGGCGGCCTCGCGCACATTGACATATGACCCGCCGATCCAGTTCGAGACCGGTTCGGCCAAAGCCTGGGCGCTTGAAAATGCCAGGGTGACTGCGGTCGCGCAAGCCCTTAAACGTTTCGTACCTGGCATCGTCAAGCTTGCGGCAGGCGCTGGAAGTGGAAGGCGGCCGGCACACTGTCGCGCGCGATGGCCGCCAGCGGAACTGCGCGCTCGCCGACACGCAAGGTGAGTGGCGACAGGCTGGCAGGATCGCTGGCCGCGGCATCCAGCCAAGCCAGCAGGGCGTTGTCACCCACCGGACGGCCATTCAACTCCAGTTGCGGCAACACTTGCGCGAAATCGCGATCGTCGAGCTGGGCCAGCACCTCGCCGCTGCGCAGCAGCAGTTCGCCGGCCTCGGTCAGCCAGGCAGCATCAATTTCACCCAATGGCTCGCCGGTATGCAGCACGAAGCCGCGGAGCGGATCGGTGCGCGCGATGAAAGGCGTGGCTTCCAGGTTCAGGTACACGCGCTGCGGCCCGTTCTGGAAGTACCAGCGACCCAGTTCATCGCACTGGTAATTGCGTGTGATGAAGCCGACCAGTGCCGGGTTGGTCAGCTTGTCGCCTGCCTCGTTGAAATGCTGCGCGCGCTCGTCGCGCATGCGCCAGTTGCCGCGCGCATCGAGCGCCAGCCAGCCGTAGCAGTGCGGCACATTGGGCCACTTGGCCATCGCCTGTTTGACTATTTCATCCATGGTTCAAGCCTCGGCCATTTCAGTGGCCTCGATGGCGGTCAGGAATTTCAGCATGCGCAGCGGCAGCCAGTCCAGGCTGCCCGGCAAGCGCCCGGTGGCAAAGCCCACATGGCCGCCTTCATCCGGATAATCCAGCACCACCTGGTGCGAAGCCTTGCGCGGCAGGTATTCGCCCGGCATGAAGGGATCATTCTTCGCATTCAGCACCAGGGTCGGCACCGTGATATCGGTCAGCACGTGCTTGGCGCTGGCGCGGTCCCAGTAATCGTCCGCATCGCGGTAGCCATGCAGCGGCGCCGTGACTACGTTGTCAAAGGCGTGCAAGTCCTGCGCCGCCATCAGTGCATCAAGGTCGAACAGTCCGGGGAACTGCTGCAGCTTGGCCACGCATTTCGGTTTCAGCGTTTGCAGGAACATGCGCGTGTACAGGCGGCTGAGGCCGCGCGACAGGGCATTGCCGCCCTGCGCCAGGTCGAGCGGCGCCGACACTGCACAGGCCGCGTCGACAAACTCGGCCTGGTGCTGCGACTCGCCCAGCCAGCGCAGCAGCACATTGCCGCCCAGCGATACGCCGCAAGCATAGAACTTGCCGCTCGCATGCGGGTGCAGGCGGCGGATGATCCAGTCCAGTTCACCGGAGTCGCCGGAATGGTAGAAGCGCGGCGCCAGGTTCGGCTCGCCGGAGCAGCCGCGAAAATGCGGCACGGCGCCCGACCAGCCGCGGCGCGTGATCTCAGCCATCAGGGCGCGCGAGTAATGGCTGTCGGAAGAGCCTTCCAGCCCATGGAACAGCACCACGAATGGCTTGCCCGGCTGGCCGTCGACGAAATCGACATCGATGAAATCCGCATCCGGCGTATGCCACCGTTCGCGGCGGAAACGGACGTCGGGCTTGGCTATGCAGGTAGCCGGATAAATGGTCTGCAAGTGGCCGCTCGGCAGCCAGAATGGGGCGATGTAGTTCATGGCGCGGCTGGGATCGGCCCAGCGGGCCCGGTCCCCCTTTTTTTAGTGCAGTATTTGAGCGCGCGGATCGACGGGAACAGGTCCCGGCGCTACAGACACATGATGCAACACAATGCGCCAACCCTTCGGTGTCTTAACGTACACATTGGTCGCAATCAGGTGCGCCGGCTCGCCGCTTGCCGCTGTGACGCCCTCAACCACAGTATGCACCGAACTCATCAGGTTGTGTGTCTCATGCAGCTGGGATGGGCGAATTTGCAACCCGCCGTGTTCCAACAGTGCACTCCAGGAATCGCGGATGGCGCGGTGTCCGATCAGGCGCGGGCCGCCGGGATGGATGCAGACGATTTCCTCATCGTCCGCCCACAGCGCCATCAAGGCTTCCAGGTCGGCCCGGTTCAAGGCATCGTAAAAGGCCGCTTCGACTTCTGCCGCACTGCCATTCTGGTGTTTACGCGCTGCCATCCGGGCTCCGGGGGAAAGGGTGATTAATGGTGGCCGGCGTCGGCGCCTGGTTTCAGCTTGTACTGGGTGCCGCAGTACGGGCATTTTGCTTCGCCATGTTTGAAGTCCAGGAACACGCGCGGGTGCGAAGACCACAGCGGCATGGCTGGATTCGGGCAGTAGGCCGGCAAGTCTTTGCCATCGAGTTCTACTGGCTGGGTGGCGTTGCTCATTTTATAACACTCCGCGAGATCAAAAACCACGATTTTAATGCATCCCGGCAGCGAAAAGCATTCGTCGGTAGAATGTCGGCTTTCCCCTGTGCTTGCCAATGAGTTCTCCAGATAGCCTGCCCGACGTCGCGGCCCACCACGAGCCCTCCTGGCGCGCGGGACTGAAAGACGGGACCCCGACATTGTTCGGCATCGCCGCCTGGGGCCTGGTGGTAGGCGTGGCCATGGTCAAGTCCGGGCTGACCGTGGCGCAGGCGATGGGCATGACCCTGGTGGTGTTTGCCGGTTCCGCGCAACTCGCCTCGCTGCCCCTGATTGCAGCCGCCGCACCGATCTGGGTGATCTTCCTGACCGCGCTGGTGGTCAACCTGCGCTTCGTGATCTTCGCCGCCTTGCTCGCGCCGCACTTCGCCAGGCTGCCGCTGTGGCGCCGCTTCCTGCTTGGCTACGGCGCCGGCGACATGACCACCGCCATGTTCCTGCAGCGCTATCCGACCGAAAAGCCCGTTATGGGCAAAGTGTCCTACCTGCGCGGCCTGCTATACCCGAACTTTGTCGCATGGCAGGCCGGCTCCATCGCCGGCATTTTCCTTGGCAGCGCCGTGCCGGCCGAATGGGGTCTGGGCTTTGCTGGCACGCTGGCGATTATCTGCATTACCGTGCCGATGGTAGCGACCCGGCCCGCACTGTGCGGCGCGCTGGTCGCTGGCGTGACCGCGGTGCTGGCGCATGGCTTCCCATACAAGCTGGGTTTGCTGGCAGCCGTGCTGGTCGGCATGGTAACTGCAATGGTGGTGGAAGGAATGATCGAACGAAGAAAGGCCGCCGATGACTGATCTAGATATCTGGCTGACGATTGCCGCGCTGGCCTGCGCCACCGCGATCACCCGGTCCTCGTTCTGGGTGATTGGCGAGCACGTCTCAATCCCCACCCGCGTGCAGGAGATGCTGCGCTATGCGCCGGCGTGCGCGCTGGCCGCCATCATCGGTCCCGACCTGCTGCTCGGCTCGCAGGGCACGGTCGAGTTCAGCATCCATAACTACAAGCTGCTGGCCGGCGCAGCCGCCATCGCCTACTACATCGCTCGCCGCAACATGCTGGAGACCATTGTGTTTGGCATGGCGTGCTTTACCGCATTGCGCCTGCTGTTGCCTTAAATTCGGGGTCAGGTCTGTCATTTGGACACCCGCTACGCACCATTGATCAATCTCAAAGATAACCTGTCCATTTATGGGAGGGCATATGGCAGAAATAGACCACATGATCTTGCGCGTCAGCAATTCAATGCAGTCAATCCGCTTTTATGCGGATGTGCTTGGATTCAAACACGAAGGCAGGGTAGGGCCGTTCGAAGTGGTGCGCGTCAATGAGGGCTTCACGCTGGATCTGCTGGCGGAGCCGCCCACCATGCATCTGCACCTGGCCTTCCGCGTCGATCCCGAACATTTCGAACGTGTGATGGTGCAATTGCGTGAACGCCGCATCCCATTCGGCGGCAATCATATGGACCGCAACTGCAGCCAGCCCCAGCCACAATACGGCGCACGCGGGCTGGCGCTGGCTTGCTATTTCGAGGATCCAGACGGGCACAACCTGGAAATTCGCTGCTAGGCCTTCCACAGCTTGCGTGCTTCTTCCGCAATGATGTCAGGGAATTCTTCCTGGAAGAACAGCTTTCCTTCCGGAATGGCGCGGATGCCTTGCGAATGCGGGAAGAGCTGGTCGAGGTAGTGCGCATCGACCATCGTGAAAATGGTATCGCTGGCGCCCCACACCATGCGCACCGGCACAGTGCTGCGCCGCAGTTGGGCCTCGATGCCGGCGAGCGGGTTGGGCGACAGGGCGTTGTGGAACTCGTGGTATTGCGCGCGCCGCAGTGGTGAACTCACCAGTGGCGCTGCATAGTACTCGATGATTTCATCCGTCAGCTGCGCGGGGTTGTGGAAGACGGCGGCGCCAAACGTGGCGCGGGCCATGGGCTGGTCGGTCAGCCACTTGGCGGTTTCGTCGGCCAGCGTGCCCTGGCGGGCCATTTCCAGCACGGGCGCGATCTCGGCGGGCGGACTATGCGGCTCGATGTCGCAATTGGTCAGCATCAGGCTGCGCACGCGTTGCGGGTAGCGCAGCAGGAACAGTTGCGCGACGGCGCCGCCACTGTCGCTGGCGACGAGATCCACAATGCCGGCGCCGAGCTTGTCGAGCAAGGCGGCCAGCATCTCGGCCTGGGCGGATGCTGCCAGCGACTGGCTGGCGGGTATTTCCGAATAGCCGAGGCCCATGAAATCGGGCGCAATGCAGCGGCGGTATGCCGACAGTCGATCCAGCGCGCCGCGCCATTGGAAGCTGTTCAGCGGGGCGCCGTGCAGGAACAGCGCTGCTGCCGGGCCGGAACCACGCTCTACGTAAGCGATGTGGCCGAAGGGCAGTTTTGCGAAACGGCGCGCAGCACGGAATTTGGCGACCTCGGTGGCGGCGGCAGCAATGGATAGTTGTGGCGCCGCGCTGGCGGCGAGGGCGGCGGCGGTCAGGGATAAAAAGTCACGGCGTTTCACTTGCGGTCTCCATGCAGTAGCTGAGTGGTGGAATCGATGCTATCGGCAAGCCTGGGAGGCTGCGCGCATAATCAGCCGCTGGCGAGCACAGTCGGCTGATTTTTTATTGCTTCATCGCTGGAAATGGCGCACTCTCCCATTTCCTGCGTGAGAGGAAGCAATGACGACCAGGCCTTCGTGTTACCCAGTGCGGGACGAGGTACCGCTACTGGATGTGTTGACTTCGCCAGTTCCGCATGGCCGCTTCGACTCGCCGGTCGATGGCCATCATGTGTTGTGCCTGCACCTTGGCGCTCCGGTGCCGGTCAGCTACCGCGCTGGCCGGTACGAGCGGCAGGGGACTCGGCTGCACGGCCAGTTCTGCGTGGTGCCCGCCGGCGCCAGCACACGCTGGACGCTGACTGCACCCGCCACGTCATTGTTGTTGCGCCTGAATCCATCCCTGCTGCAGGACACGGCGGAACATATGCGCCTGGATGCCGGGCTGGCGCCAGCCATCCACATCCGCGACCCGCAAATCGAACGCATTGGCTGGATGATGCAAACGGAAGAGCAAGAGGGGCATCCCGGCGGCCGTATCTTCGCTGACAGCCTGGCCAGTGCGCTGGCGGCACGGCTGCTGGCGCTGCAGACGCTGGCCTCCCGCCGCCCATCCGCAGCGCCGCCCCGAGCCTTGCCTGCCTGGCAGTTGCGCGCCATCCAGGACTATATCGAAGCCAACCTTGACCACGACCTGAGACTGGCCGAGCTGGCTGTCGTGGCCGGCTTCAGTGTTTCTCACTTCAAGGAACTGTTCCGCCAGGCAGCCGGCATGCCCGTGCATCGTTACGTCCTGGTCCGCCGCGCCGAGCGCGCCCGCCAGCTCCTGCAGGAAGGCAAAAAGACAAATACCGAGATCGCACTGGAAGCGGGTTTCGCGCACCCCAGCCATATGGTCCGCAGCGTTCGCCAGGTCCTGGGCCTGACACCTGCACAATTGCGCGCCGATGGATTGAGGAAGATCAAAAGTGTGGCTTTGGTGTCCAAATGACAGACCTGACCCCGAATTTTGTTTTCTTGTTGGTAACTAAATATCGGCCTTGCCCGAGCTTAACATGCGGCTAAGGGGCCCCGGCTTAAGGTAAAATAGCGCTCTTTCCAACTGTGACCCCTGAGTAACCATGCTGAAATTCAACCGCCTGGAAGACCTCGTAGCGCAGAACGCGCTGCAGGGCAAGCGCGTCTTTATCCGTGCAGATCTGAACGTGCCGCAGGACGATGCGGGCAATATCACCGAAGATACACGCATTCGTGCTTCGATTCCGGCGATTAAGGCGGCCCTGGGCGCTGGCGCCAAGGTCATGGTTACCTCCCACCTGGGCCGTCCAACCGAAGGCGAATTCAAGCCGGAAGACAGCCTGGCGCCAATCGCCAAGCGCATGTCCGAACTGCTGGGCCAGCCGGTCGAGCTGAAGCAGGACTGGGTTGATGGCGTGGAAGTCGCTGCCGGCCAGGTTGTGCTGCTGGAAAACTGCCGCGTCAACAAGGGCGAAAAGAAGAATTCCGATGAGCTGGCCCAGAAAATGGCCAAGCTGTGCGATGTGTACGTGAACGATGCTTTCGGTACTGCGCACCGCGCTGAGGCGACCACCCACGGCATCGCCAAGTTCGCGCCGATCGCTTGCGCCGGCCCGCTGCTGGCTGCCGAGCTGGATGCGCTGGGCAAGGCCTTGGGCGCGCCGGCCCGTCCGCTGCTGGCCATCGTGGCCGGTTCCAAAGTGTCGACCAAACTGTCGATCCTGAAATCGCTGGCCGACAAAGTGGACAACCTGATCGTTGGCGGCGGCATTGCCAACACCTTCATGCTGGCTGCCGGCCTGAAGATCGGCAAGTCGCTGGCGGAAGCCGACCTGGTTGCTGAAGCCAAGGCCATCATCGACATCATGGCTGCCCGCGGCGCCCAGGTGCCTATCCCTGAAGACGTGGTGTGCGCGAAGGAATTCTCGCCAACCGCAGCGGCGACCGTGAAGGCCGTGGCTGATGTGGCCGACGACGACATGATCCTGGACATCGGTCCCAAGACCGCCGCCAAGCTGGCTGCCCAGATCGCCGAAGCCGGCACCATCGTCTGGAACGGCCCGGTCGGCGTGTTCGAGTTCGACCAGTTCGGCGAAGGCACCAAGACCCTGGCCATGGCGATCGCCAACTCCAAGGGCTTCTCGATCGCCGGCGGTGGCGACACCCTGGCGGCCATCGCCAAGTACCAGATCACCGACAAGATCGGCTATATCTCCACCGGCGGCGGCGCCTTCCTGGAATTCCTGGAAGGGAAGACCCTGCCGGCAGTGGAAATCCTGGCGCAACGCGCCCAGTAACACGGTAAAAGGCGCCCGCAAGGCGCCTTTTGAACTTTTTCAAGCTCACACGAAGGAAACCTTCATGGCACGTGGTACCAAGATCGTCGCAACTATCGGCCCAGCTTCGACCGACCTGAACATCCTGATCCAGATGATCAAGGCAGGGGTTGACGTGGTCCGCCTGAATTTCTCCCACGGCAAGGCGCAGGATCATATCGATCGCGCCAACCTGGTGCGTCAGGCGGCAGCGGAATGCGGCAAGGAAGTGGCGATCATGGCCGACATGCAGGGTCCGAAGATCCGTATCGGCAAGTTTGAGAACAACAAGATCGAGCTGGCCAAGGGCGACAAGTTCATCCTCGATGCCAAGTGGGGCGAGAACGGTGAACTGGGCAACCAGGAGCGCGTGGGCCTGGACTACAAGAGCCTGCCAACCGATGTGAAGCCGGCCGACGTGCTGCTGCTGAACGATGGCCTGATCGTGCTGACCGTGGACAAGATTGTCGGCAGCGAAATCTACACCACCGTGAAGATCGGCGGCGAGCTGTCCAACAACAAGGGCATCAACCGCCAGGGCGGCGGCCTGACCGCGCCGGCGCTGACCGCCAAGGACATGGAAGACATCAAGACTGCAATGTCGTTCCAGGCCGATTACCTGGCGATTTCCTTCCCGAAAAACGCCACCGATATGGAAATGGCGCGCCAGCTGGCCAATATCGCCGGCGAGCCGTTCGGCTTCAAGCCGATGATGATCGCCAAGATCGAGCGTGCTGAAGCTATCCCGGCGCTGCAGGAAATCCTGAACGCCTCCGACGGCATCATGGTGGCCCGCGGCGACCTGGCTGTCGAGGTAGGCAATGCGGCTGTGCCTGCGCTACAGAAGCGCATGATCCGCATGGCGCGCGAATCGAACAAGATCGCCATCACTGCGACCCAGATGATGGAGTCGATGATCTTCAACGCCGTGCCGACCCGCGCCGAAGTGTCCGACGTGGCCAACGCCGTGCTGGACGGTACCGATGCCGTGATGACTTCGGCTGAGACTGCCTCCGGTAAATACCCGGTGGAAACTGTGGAAATGATGGCGGCCATCTGTACCGAAGCCGAGCAATCCGAATACAACAAACTCGATGCGGACTTCCTGAACGCGCGCTTCACCCGCATCGACCAGTCGATCGCCTATGGCGCCCTGTTCACCGCGCACCACCTGCGCGTGAAAGCGATTGTGGCCCTGACCGAATCCGGCTCCACCGCGCTGTGGATGAGCCGCCACAACATCGACACCCCGATTATTGCGCTCACGCCGAGCACCACCACCCAGCGCAAGCTGGCCTTGTACCGTAACGTTTGCACCCACCAACTGATGCAGGATGCGCCGACCGACGTCGTGTTGCGCGCCGCGGAAGACCTCCTGGTAAAACAGGGTATTGCCCAGAAGGGCGATATGATTGTGGTTACCTGGGGTGCGCCGATGGGCAAGGTGGGCGGCACGAACGCGCTGCGTATCGTGAAAGTAGGTGAGTTTACTCACCGCGCCGAATCTGCCCGCTGATCGGCTCGATAACGAACGCTAACGATTTCTTTATTGTTATTGGAGTACTACCATGTCCCTCGTATCCATGCGTCAACTGCTGGACCACGCTGCTGAAAACGGCTACGGCATCCCGGCTTTCAACGTCAACAACCTGGAACAAGTGCAGGCCATCATGGCTGCCGCCGACGCCGTCAACGCGCCGGTGATCATGCAAGCTTCGGCTGGCGCCCGTAAATACGCTGGCGAAGCCTTCCTGCGTCACCTGATCGACGCGGCAATCGAAGCTTACCCGCACATCCCTGTCGTCATGCACCAGGACCACGGCCAGTCGCCGGCAGTCTGCATGGCTGCAATCAAGTCCGGTTTCTCGTCCGTGATGATGGACGGTTCCCTGATGGCTGACGGCAAGTCCGTGGCTTCCTACGAATACAACGTCGAAGTGTCGAAGGAAGTGGTGAAGTTCTCCCACTCCATCGGCGTGACCGTGGAAGCGGAACTGGGTGTGCTGGGCTCCCTGGAAACCATGAAGGGCGACAAGGAAGACGGCCACGGCGCGGAAGGCACCATGACCCGCGAACAGCTGCTGACCGACGTGGCGCAAGCTGCCGACTTCGTGCAGAAGACCCAGTGTGACGCGCTGGCCATCGCGATCGGCACCTCGCACGGCGCCTACAAGTTCACCCGCAAGCCAACCGGCGACATCCTGGCGATCGACCGCATCAAGGAAATCCACGCCCGCATCCCTAACACCCACCTGGTGATGCACGGTTCGTCTTCTGTGCCGCAGGAACTGCTGGCCATCATCCGCGAATTCGGCGGCGACATGAAGGAAACCTACGGCGTGCCTGTCGAGGAAATCCAGGAAGGCATCCGTCACGGCGTGCGCAAGATCAATATCGACACCGATATCCGCCTGGCCATGACGGCTGCCGTGCGCAAGTACATGTTCGAGAACCCATCGAAGTTCGACCCGCGCGACTTCCTGAAGCCAGCCCGAGCTGCTGCTGAAGAAGTGGTGAAGGCACGCTTCCTGGCATTCGGCTGCGAAGGCCGCGCGTCGATGATCAAGCCGATTTCGCTGGAGAAGATGGCTGAGCGTTACAAGGCCGGCGAGCTGGCCCAGATCGTCAAGTAATAAAACCGGCAAATCGGTGTCTGACCCGCAGGGTCAGACACCAGGTCTGCCGGAGCCGCCGGCCGCGGCACAGACAGTGTCTGACCCTGCGGGTCGGACACTGGTTTACCGGTTCTAAAAATCTCAGATAGTCCCCGCCATGAACAGCCTGTACAAATCCTCCATCAAATCCCTCCCCCTGCTGGGCCACGGTAAAGTGCGCGACAACTACGCCGTCGGCACCGACAAGATCCTGATCGTCACCACCGACCGCCTGTCCGCGTTCGACGTCGTGATGAACGAACCGATCCCCGGCAAAGGCATGGTCCTGAACCAGATGTCCGATTTCTGGTTCGAGAAACTGGGCCACATCGTCCCCAACCACCTGACCGGCGTCACCCCGGAATCGGTCGTGGCACAGGACGAAGTAGAGCAGGTCAAAGGCCGCGCAGTCGTAGCGAAGCGCCTGCAGCCTATCCTGGTGGAAGCGGTGGTACGCGGCTACATCATCGGCTCGGGCTGGAAAGACTACCAGGCGACCGGCAGCATCTGCGGCATCAAACTGCCGGAAGGCCTGCAGCAAGCTGACAAGCTGCCAGAACCAATCTTCACCCCGGCTGCCAAGGCAGACCTGGGCGAACACGATGAAAACATCTCCTTCGAAGAGATGGAAAAGAAAATCGGCGCCGAACTGGCCGCCAAGATCCGCGAAGTGGCGATCAAGCTGTACACCACCGCCGCCGACTACGCAGCAACCAAGGGCATCATCATCGCCGACACCAAGTTCGAGTTCGGGCTGGACGACAACGGTGTGCTGCACCTGATGGATGAAGTGCTGACCGCCGACTCCTCGCGCTTCTGGCCAGCCGACTCCTACCGTCCAGGCATTTCCCCACCGTCCTACGACAAGCAGTTCGTGCGCGACTACCTGGAAACCCTGAAGGACTGGCAAAAGACCCCGCCGGCGCCAGCCCTGCCGGCGGAAGTGATCGAAAAGACCCAGGCCAAGTACTTCGAAGCCATCGAACGCCTGACCGGCGAAAAGCTGAAGGTATAAGCCATGTCAGAGAATCAGCCAATGAGCAAACCGCTGGTCGGCATCATCATGGGCTCGTCCTCGGACTGGGACGTGATGAAGAATGCCGTCGACATGCTGAAGCAGTTCGGCGTGCCGTATGAAGCGCAGGTGATCTCCGCCCACCGCATGCCGGACGAGATGTACGCCTACGCCAAGAGCGCCCGTGCGCGCGGCCTGCGCGCCATCATCGCCGGCGCCGGCGGTGCGGCCCACCTGCCGGGCATGGTCGCTGCCATGACCATCGTGCCGGTGCTGGGCGTGCCCGTGCCGTCCAAGTACCTGCGCGGCGAAGACTCGCTGTTGTCCATCGTGCAGATGCCGAAGGGCGTGCCGGTGTCGACCTTTGCGATCGGCGAGGCCGGCGCTGCCAACGCGGGCCTGACCGCAGTGGCGATCATCGCCACCACCGACGACGCGCTGGCTGCCAGGCTGGAAGAGTTCCGCGCATCGCAAACCGAGGCCGCCAAGGCCATGACTTTGCCGTTGTAAGCGTATGAGTACCGATGTAAAAAATCCTCCAGCGTGGCTGGGTGTCATGGGCGGCGGCCAGCTTGGCCGCATGTTCGCGCACGCCGCGCAGAGCATGGGCTACAACGTGGCCGTGCTGGAACCGTCCGCCGACTGCCCTGCGGGGCAGGCGGCGAACCGCCTGATCAATGCCGGCTACAGCGATGCCGCCGGCCTCGATGCACTGGCTGCGCAATGCGTTGCCGTGACCACTGAGTTCGAAAACGTGCCGGCCGACAGCCTGTCGCGCCTGGCGCAATCGGTTTTCGTGGCGCCGAATGCGCACGGCGTGTCCGTGGCGCAGGACCGCATTGCGGAGAAGGCTTTCTTCGTCGCCAGCGCGGCCAAGTCGGGCGTGATGCCGGCGCCGCACAAGGTCATCGCCACCGATGCCGACATCGATGCGATTCCCGATGACCTGCTGCCGGGCATCTTGAAGACCGTTCGCATGGGCTACGACGGCAAGGGCCAGGTGCGCGTGAAGTCGCGCGACGACGTGCGCGCCGCCTTCGAAGGCATGGGCCAGGTCACCTGCCTGCTGGAGAAGATGCTGCCGCTGGCGTATGAGGTTTCCGTGCTGACGGCGCGCGGCGCCGACGGCGCCTCCGTGGTCTACCCGATCGCCGAGAACGTGCACCGCGACGGCATCCTGTTCACCACGACCGTGCCGGGGCCGAACATCACCGCCGACTGCGCCGCCAAGGCACAGGCGGCGGCGACAGCCATCGTGGCCGAACTGGGCTACGTGGGCGTGCTGTGCATCGAGTTCTTCGTGCTGGCCGACGGATCACTGGTGGTCAATGAAATGGCGCCGCGCCCGCACAACAGCGGCCACTACACCATCGATGCCTGCGTCACCAGCCAGTTCGCCCAACAGGTGCGTGCCATGGCCGGCCTGCCGCTGGGCGACGTGCGCCAGCATTCGCCGGCGGTCATGCTGAACCTGCTGGGCGATATCTGGTACGAAGCCGAGGTGGTCGCCGATCCGGTGGAGAATACCGGACTGCCATTGCCCGGCGCCGAAGCGCGCTTCAACCCGCTTGGCACGGTGCGCGAGCCGGCGTGGGACAAGGTGCTGGCGCTGCCAGGCGCCAACCTGCACCTGTACGGCAAGGAAGAACCGCGCCGTGCCCGCAAGATGGGCCACCTGACCTTCGTCGCGCCGACCCTGGCCGAAGCGCAGCAGCACCTCAACGCCGCCTGCGCCATCCTCGGGATCGAAGCATGACCGACGCCGCATCCCGCGACATCGCCGGCGCAGCAGCTGCGCTGGCGAATGGCGACCTGGTCGCATTCCCTACCGAGACCGTGTACGGCCTCGGTGCGGATGCGGAAAACCCGGCCGCCGTCGCAAAGATCTATGCTGCCAAAGGCCGCCCGCAGGACCATCCCGTGATCGTGCACGTCGCCCCCGGCGCCGACATCGATTACTGGACCACCGAAGTACCCGACGAAGCACGCGCCCTGGTGCGTGCCTTCTGGCCCGGCCCGCTGACCCTGATCCTCAAGCGCAACGCGCATATTCCCGACGCCGTTTCCGGCGGCCAGGATACGGTCGGCATCCGCTGCCCGTCGCACCCGGTGGCGATGCAGCTGCTGCAAGCATTCAAGGAAGGCAAGGGCGGAGTGGCCGCACCATCGGCCAACAAGTTCGGCAATGTCAGCCCGACTACCGCCCAGCACGTGCATGACGAATTCGGCGACGACCCGCGCCTGGCGGCCATCCTTGATGGCGGATCGAGCCAGGTTGGCATCGAGTCCACTATCCTCGACATGTCGCGCCTGGCCAGCCATGGCCCGGTGCTGCTGCGACCCGGCCACATCACCGCGCAGCAGATTGCCGACGTGATCGGCACCATGCCGCGCCAGCCCGACCAGGCCGCGCCGCGTGCTTCCGGCACCCTGGAGTCGCATTACGCGCCGAAAGCGCCGGTGGCACTGTTGCCCACTGGCGACATCGAAAAAACCCTTGCGGAACTCAAGCTGCGAGGGCGGTGTGCCGCGCTGATCCACTACTCGCCGTTTGTGTTGTCTCAACCAAATGTGACGCTCCCTGCCGAGCCAAAGGGGTATGCTTATGGCGTGTATGCCGCGTTGCGCGCGATGGACCAGCAACAGGTTGAGCTGATCCTCGTGGAAGCACCGCCGACAGGCGATGCCTGGCTGGGCGTCAACGATCGCCTGCGCCGCGCCGCTTTCGGTTCGACCGGCATTATTGAGCGTTTCCTGAAGTCGTAAAACGCTTAGCGCTGCCCACTAACTGGCCTCGGCCTGATCGAGCCAATGATCGAGTCCCACAGGAAGACTGCTTCTTCGTCACTGATGGAGGGTTTGGTACCTCCTGTGGTGTTTCCCTTGACGCCGGTGTGCAATTCAATCTGAAGCACTGGCAGCAAAGGGTTCTTGGGCTCACCGTGGCTTTGGAAGGCGAATTCATGGCTTTCGCCTTCAAATTCTTGCGCGGGTTTATGGGCAAGCACTTCGAACCCTTCCCATCCCCCTATGTGACGGTAACCGCGTCGAAGGAATTTGATTCGTGAGTACCACTTTCCCATGCCGGACGCGAAGGCCGCTTGTTTGGCACGGTTCATCCTGGGTTCCAACGCATCCGACTCAATAAAGATTTCCTTCTTCGTCATTTCGATTGACATGTGGACGTCTTCGAATTGCTTCAGTCGAATGCCTAGCGTGACTTCTTCCAGCATATAGCGAGCAGGCTCGCGGAGGAAAGCTCTGTCCAGGCAAAGTCCTGGTTCGTTTGGAATTTCGTCGGAAGGACGAAAGCGCAAAGAGCGTGCGACCTCCATCAGTAAAGCTACCGCTTCAAGGTACGCATCACCCTCACCGTCAACTTCGTACTCCTGCAAGAACAGGTCATCTCCAAGCCGGAGGAATGACTGGACGTTGTAATCGGCGAAGCTGCCGCGCCCTATGCCAATAACCATCTTGTGTTGCCCTCCTATGCCAGGCAGTACCTTGCCCAGCATTGACTCTTTTTTCTTCAATGGGCCTCGCGCGAACTCTCGGTTCTCCTCAATTTTTGCAAGCGCCCGCTTGACTTCGCTGTCCAGGCCTGCCCCTTCACCTTCAAGCCTCGATAAATGAAACGGGACGCGCGCCGGACCGTAAACAACTGCAGCACCTTTGGGCACATCTATCAGGAATCGTCCGGCGCAGATGGTGTTTGTCTCTGCGTTAGTCTCGACAAGTCTGTTCGAGGTTGAGTTCATTTTTTTGTTCCCCGTATGTGGATATTCGGCCCACGTGGAGTGGACTGGCAGGAGAAACAGAACTATTGCTAGTAGCATTGCCATGGACGTGATGAAGCTACGCAAGGCTTCCCCACTTCATTGTGGCGGCAATTTTTATGATGCTGAACATCGTCGAATGCAAGGCATCGTCATTGCTAAAGCTGGCCTGATGCTCATAACCGGTCTGGCGGAAGATCGCCTTGAACCGATTGCTTAAGAGTTGACGATCCGATGAACGGAGCGGGACTGTTTGATCGCCGGCTCCTTGTGAAGGCCCCAGTTCTGCGCTGATGCCATCAACTGGTACACCCTTGGATGTTTTCCCGGCCAACACCAACTTTCCCTGCCTGCTGTCGTTGGTGATGCGATAGTCTGTCCATGCAGCATCAACGTTCGTATCATTCAGGTTCCAGACGATCCTGTCCCAGGAGGGGCGTGCTGCGTCAGCACCATAATGCGCATAGCTTTGCTCGTGGAAGGTGTCAGCTAAGTCGAGATGGAATTGCCTGGCTTCACGGAGTAATTTCATAGTTCTCGCGATCCCGGCACTTTGACTTCCCGCTGGATTCAGCCATTCTTCTCGCAGTAAGCCGAACCATCGATCACGCAGGCAATAGATCTCCTCATAGGGATCGCCGTTTTTTGGAAATTGATCGACAAGAAGGCCATTGCGCCGAATTTCGAGCCAGCCATTCCCATAGGCGCAGTTGGGCAGCAGTTGAAGGCCGCCGGGGGCATTACCGAGAACTGCAGTGACTTCATTGCCGAAATTTCCCAGAAACTTTGGCGCTGGGTTCATCCCCATCTTGCCTTCTTCAAAGCCACAGCGCATGCGCCTGTATGCTGCCGGTGCACCTAGTGCAGGCATTACGCCGTGCACAATACCGAGTATCTTGTCATTGATATTGCCCATTTCAGGATGAATCAATGCGCGGGCGAGTAAACCGCCCATGGAGTGGCTGATGACGATGACCTTCTCACAAGCAAAGCCCCTTCTTCGATAGTCGAGTATGAGGTTCTGATTCTTCTCGAAACGATGCGTGCTGAGTCTTCGTTGGATTGCAGCCAGTTGTATCCCATGGCGTGGACGGGGAACAAGCAATCCTTTGTGGCGACCCTGAATTCTTCTTCGGTCAACGGCGGGATCGCAGGATTTACTGCAGCGCCCCACCCAGCAGGATTTTGGCCAATGATTTTTTTCCAATAGCTATCGAGGTCAGGGCGATTCAAATGCTGTTCGCATCGCTCAAGGATGTGTCGATAACTGTTGAAGAGTATTTCTCCCCATCCTCGTTCCCTTGCCTTTTCCTCTTTCGTCCTGCGTGGCGTGATGCAAGGCGGATCGTCTGACAGTAACGGAGAATCAATTTCGAATCGTAGTGCAACTCTGACCTTGCTGTGGTCCTGGCGTTGACCTGCATTTTCATGGCCATTCCCGGTTGGCGCCATTCCGCCATCGTAGCTATCCACTTCCGTTGCTTGGGGATCCAATTGCAGTTGGCGCCGAACTGGCGATGCTTCGAGGAACTCTGTTACCTCATTCAGCTTGTCCGGGCGCCAAGCGATGTTATTGGATTTCTTTAAGCGCTGTTGACGCTCCGCGTTCATGCGCAAGTTCGAACCCATAATTCCGGGTAAGAAGAGAATTGGAATAACGCGCTTCGGCAGCACGTGCATAACCTGCGGCGTCTTGTCCACCTTCGGTGTGCAGAATCCCTGGGCTTTTCTGCCTCCTGAACTCATGTCAACGGATAGCTGGGTGGCCATGCTTGAGTCCTTGTCAAGCGATCAGAAAAGCCATGGTGGCACGTTGGCTTGCACGGATCTTGATGCGCAATAAGGCGAACGTGCTTGGTCAGCTATGTTGTGAGCCAACGACAGAAATACCACTTGCGGATATTCGCCTGCATAGGCGTGATGCTTGTCGGTGGATGCTTGAGAGGGGAGCACATCCAATCGGCACGCTGTCCGGGTAGCTGGAGGAGTATGCTTACATCATACATACATACGTGCCGCGCTTTCAGGTTGGGCGGCATTCTCCTGCACATGCACGGAGGCCAATATGCGCCCTATTCGGAAAATTGCGACATACCTTTCCACTCTGGTTGCAGCCTTTCCTCCACCTTTTTGCGCCGCAGCAGAATCCTCCACCGTCTCGCGTACCCTGCTGGCCGTCCCTGAACGCGGCACCCTGATTTCCGGCCCCACCCTGTCCCGCATCGAAACCGGCGTGTTCAGCACTTCCAAGCGCATCGAGCCGGCCATGCTGGCCGAAGTGCTGGAGAAGGCCGGCAGTACCGTGGCCCAATTTGCCGGTACGCCGCGCTGCACTATCACCACCTACAGCCTGCGTTACAGCACCATCGGCGGCAGCGGCGAGCCGACGGACGCCAGCACCGCGCTGATCCTGCCGTCCGGCGAAGATCCCGCCTGCCAGGGGCCGCGGCCGGTGCTGTTGTACGCCCACGGCACCTCGACCGCCAAGGACCACAATATGGCGCGCCTGCGCGGCGAGGCCAAGCTGGTGGCGGCCTTGTTCACCGCACAAGGCTATATCGTCGTAGCGCCCAATTACGCCGGCTATGACGGGTCTTCACTGCCTTACCACCCCTACCTGAACGCCGAGCAGCAATCGGCCGACATGATTGACGCCATGCGCGCTGCCCGCAGTGCGATGGCGCAGCTCAAGGTCCAGGCAGCGCCGCAGCTGTTCCTGGCCGGTTACTCGCAGGGCGGCCACGTCACGCTCGCCACGCAGCGCGCCATGCAGCAAGGCAGTGAATTCAAGGTCACTGCCGCCGCAGGATTGTCCGGACCGTATGCCATGGCGCGCTTTTCCGACACGGTATTCAGCGGCCAGCCGAATGCCGGCATCACCATCTATTTGCCGCTGATTGCCACTTCCGCCCAGCGCGCCGGCGCGGCCATCTACAGCAAGCCGGAGGAGCTGTATGAGCTGCAATACGCCAGCGGCATCGAAACGCTGTTCCCTACCACGATGACGCGCAAGGAACTGCTCAAGCAGGGCAAGCTGCCCAAGGCCGCCCTCTTCGCGCGCGACTCGCTGCCGCAGGGCAGGGGGGCATCCGTCTACTTCAGCAATCCCCACCTGGTACGCACCAGCTACCGCGACGCCTACCTGCAAGACCTGGCCCAGCATCCCTGCGACGATGGCGACTGCACGCCCGCCAACAACCTGCGCAAATGGATGCTGAAAAACGACTTGCGCAACTACACGCCGCAAAGCCCGCTGTTGCTGTGCGGCGGCAGCAGGGACCCTTCAGTACCATTTTTCAATGCCACCGCTGCGGCGGAATATTTCAGCGAACATGGCGCGCCGCCGACCGTGGTCGATCTGGAAGAGCTGGGCGCACAGGACGAATTCAGGGATGCCCGCCGCAGCTTCGTGCTGATTAGCGAGGAGGCCATGAAGAGGGCGCAGGAAGACGCGCCGAAAAGCGGTCGCAGCGCCAACGAACTGCTGATGGACGCGTATCACGCCCGTCTGGCTGGCGCGCCCTGCCTGCTGGCCGCCCGCAGCTACTTCAATTCGTTGATGCGGCAGGATGCGCCAGCAGCGCCTTGACCAGCGCGTTGCGATCGAAAGGATCGTCGGCCAGCACGATGTCAGGCTGCAGCAGCGCCGGTTCGCGCTTGCCTGACGGGCGGTCGAGCACGAAGCGCGGCACCACGACTTCCAGCCCGGTGTTGGGCAGCACGTGCTGTTTCTGCGTGCCGCCGGTCTGGCGCACATAGGCATAGCCTGCGGCGCCGACCAGCCTGGCGAAGCCGTGGTCCTGCACCGTATTGCTGAACAGGATGGCGGACGAATAAGTCAGGTCGCCCACCAGCACGAATACCTTGCCGCTGAAATGCAGCGGATGCGCAGGCTCCGGCTGCACCCAGCTATCGACGTTGCCGCTGACGATGTCGCCCACTTTTTCGCCGGGGCCGGCGCGGCCTTCCAGCACTTTCTTCACGTAGCTGGAGCCGTTGCGGTAGGGCTTGTTCGCGATATAGCGCAGGATGCCGGTCTTCCACATATCGTCGTCGCCGCCGCCGTTTTCACGCACGTCGATCAACAGCGTCTGCGCGCCGGCATCGCGCAAGCTGGTAAAGGCGCGTTCCGTGAAATCGTAGAAGCGCTGCTTGTCCGGCCAGGCGAACTGGTTGACGGTCAGCAGTCCGACTCCGCTTGGCAGGATGCGGAACTGGAAAGTCTGCTCGAACGATTTTTCGCCTGCCACCGCAGCCGGCAGTACCGGGGCTGCAGGCACTTCCAGTACCTGCCCGCCGGCCTGCAGGGTAAAGCGCTCCGCTGCGCCATAGTTCTTCCAGTAGTACAGCCAGAAGCGCCGCTCCAGCAGTTTATTGCGAAAGGCCGGCGTATCGCCGTGCACCAGCGACCCCAGCTCGCGCAGGATGCGCGCCGCCGGCATGCCGTTGATATTGCCGATCTCGCGGCCTGCCAGCGCGGAGCTGCCGCCGCCCAGTGCAGCGACGATGCGCAAGCGCTGCTGGCCATCGATCATGACCTCGAACGGGAACAGCCTGCCGCCTGCCTGCAGGTGGGCCCGCGTTTCCGAGCGCCAGTCGGGGAACACCACGCCGAGATGTGCATCGTTGAAGACCGGGTTCATGGCTGCCAGCACGCGCCACGCCTCGTCGCGCGACAGGGGCTGGCCCAGCCTGCTGCGCGCCACCTCGAAGGCTTGCTCATAGGCTTGCTGCCCGGAGCGCAGTGCGGGCTCGGGGTGCGTGCTCTCGATGGCTTCGCGCACGAATTGCAGGTCCTGCTGCAACTGCGCAGGCGTGAAGCGCGCCGGGTCGGCGTGCAGTGGGGCGCAGCACAGCGCGCCGAGGGCAAGGAGGAGGGCAGGAATTTTCATTGCCGAAATTCTAATGAATGGAATAAAGTCTGTGCTTAAGATTTCTTGATTACATGATTAAGGCCAGCCTTAATGCTCTCCACTGACGACCTGAGTTTTTTCTGCGCCGTGGCCAGCCAGCCTTCGCTGTCGGCCACGGCGCGCCTGCTGGATGTGACGCCGTCTTCCGTCACCCAGCGCCTGCAAGCTATCGAAGACAAACTGCGCCTCAAGCTGGCCGACCGGCAGGGGCGGGGGATTGCGCTGACCGAGCAGGGGCAGCTGCTGGCCGAACGGGCGCAAGCGATCCTGGCCGAGATGGACTCCTTGCAGCGCGCGCTGCACGAACAGCGCAATGAGCTGGCGGGGCGCCTGCGCGTGCTGGCGCCGATGGGCTTCGGCAGTGCGCACATCGCCCCGCTGGCGGCACGCTTCCGGGCGCAGCATCCGGCGCTGGCCTTCGAACTGGAATTGTCCGACCGGCCGAACCTGCGCCTGCACGAAGGCTGGGACGTGGTGATCCACATCGGCGCGATGCGCGACTCCAGCCTGCGCCAGCAAGTGCTGGCGCGTAACCGGCGCTACCTGTGCGCGGCGCCGTCCTACCTCGCCCGGCACGGCAGCCCGCGCAGCCTGGAACAACTGGCCGGCCATGCCTGCCTGGCCTTGCGCGAGAATGAGGAAGACGCCACGCGCTGGAAGCTGATGCCGCCCGGCGCCAGCCAGTTCCGTACCTTGCGCATCGAACCCACGCTGGCTTGCAACGACGGCCGCGTCGTCAAGCAATGGGCGCTCGACGGCCACGGCATCATGCTGCGCTCGGAATGGGACGTTGCGGGTGAGCTGCGCAGCGGCGCCCTGTGCCGCGTATTGCCCGACCATGCATTGCCGGAGGCCGACATTGTCGCCCTGCTGCCGGCCAGCGTCCGCCAGCGCCCCCAGCGCACGCGCCTTTTCGTTGATTTCCTGAAGCAGCAATTCGCCCGTCCTGCCTGGCTGGAAGAACAGTGACTTGCAATGCTGATGCGTGGCTGCTACAGTCGCGCCCCTTGGTTGTGCAAGGCTGTTGTTTTTACAAATTTCTACTTGTAACAAGCAAGTCCAAGCTGGCATATTAGTTCGGCAGCGAATAGCACGTACGTTCGCAAAGCACACAATAAAATCATCCCCTCTGGAGACACAATGCGTCATTTCAAACTTGCCATGACGGTCATGGCAGCGGCAGTTATTGCCGGTTGCGGCGGCAGCGACCCACGCCCAGGCGACCAAAGCCCTAAACTCAAATATTCTGCCCAGGTTTCTTTCGGCGACAGCCTGTCGGACGTCGGTACCTACAAGGTCGGCACCGTGCAAGCCATCGGCGGCGGCACTTTCACCATCAACGGTGACAATACCAAATCCAATCCGGCGCTGACCGGCAAGAACTGGACCGAGCTGATGGCCGCGCAAGTCGGCCTGCCTGCACCGTGCCCGGCCGTGACCGGCCTCGATGGCGATGCGGCCAAGGGCTTCAGCGTACCAGTGCAAGCCAAGGCAGGCTGCTATGGCTATGCGCAGGGCGGCGCTCGTGTGACCAATCCTGTCGGCCCCGGCAACAAACTGACCGGCAGCCCGCTCGGTGCGCTGACCGTGCCGATCGTCACCCAGGTCAAGAACCACCTGGCTGCCGTGGGCGGCAAATTCAAGGGCGATGAAATCGTCTACGTCATGGGCGGCAACAACGACGTGCTGATCGGCCTTGAGCAACTGTCGGCTGGCGCTACCGCCGCCGGCACGGCAGCAGGCAGCACCGTCTTCGCGACAAGCCTGGCCACCCAGCTGGCAGCCGGCGCCACCGATCCAGCCACTGCAGTGCAATCCATCTCGCTGGCCATCGCCACCGAAGCCGCACGCGCCGGCAGCACCAGCGCCAGCATCGTGCAGGCCGCTGTAACTGCCGCCTACTCGGCTGGCAATACTGCCGCCGTCTCGGCAAGCGTTTACGGCCCAATGGTCGTCAAGGCACAGGCTGATGCGACTGCCGCAGGCGCCAAGGCCGGTGCCGACTACGCCACCGCGCAAGCGCCGATCCTGGTGCAGAACATCGCCAAGGCGGGCGCTGAACTGGTGGCACTGGTCAAGACCCAGATCGTGGCCAACGGCGCCAACTTCGTGGTGGTGAACAATATGCCGGACATCGCCAACACCCCGTCCGGCCTGGCGCAATCGGCCAGCACCCGTGCCCTGATCGACAGCATGGTCAAGGCCTTCAACGACACCTTGTCGGCCGGCCTGTCGGGCGACGCCAAGATCCTGCTGGTGGATACGTTCAGCGTCAGCCACGACCAGGCAACCAATCCGGCGCCGTATGGCCTGACCAACGTCACCGACACCGCCTGCGACCTGACGCCTGCCAAGAACCCGCTGGGCAATTCGCTGGGCTGCAACGCCAGCAACCTGAAGGCCGGCGACGTCAGCCACTATTCCTACGCCGACACCGTGCACCCGACCCCGTTCCTGCACCTGCTGCTGGCACGCTATGTTTCGGAAAAAATGGTAGCCAGGGGCTGGCTGTAATCAAAGGATAATGGAGACACAATGACACAACGCATCAACACCGCTGTAAAGCTGCTGGCCGTGATGGCCGCGCTGGGCGCAGCATCGGGCGCATCGGCGCAATCCAAGGGTGAATGGCTGGCAAAGGTCGGCGTCAACCGCATTTCGCCGGACGTCACTTCCGGCGACGTCACCGCACCTTCCAAGCCAGGCATCAAGGCCGAGGTGGGTTCCGACACCAAGCCGATCTTCAGCGTCGGCTACATGATCACCGATAACGTGAGCACTGAGCTGATGCTGGGCGTGCCGTACAAGCACACCCTGTACGGCGCCGGCTCGATCGAAGGCACCGGCAAGCTTGGTACCGCCGAAGCGCTGCCGCCGACCATCTTCCTGCAGTACCGCATGTTCGAGCCGAATGCGACGGTGCGTCCTTACGTTGGCCTTGGCTACACCTACGCCTACTTCCGCAAGGAGACTGGCTCCGCCCAGCTGACCGCCGTGCTGAACACCGGTGGCGAGCCTGCCACCTACTCGCTGGATGCAAAACACGCCGGCAGCCTGGTGCTCGGCGCCACCGCCAAGCTGGGCGAGCGTTATTACGCCGACGTGAACGTGGTCAAGACCAAGCTCAAGACCACTGCCCACTTCTCCACCGGCCAGACGCTGGACATCAAGCTGGATCCGCTGGCAGTCAGCCTGTCGGTCGGCTATCACTTCTAAGCCCAGCATCTCCCAAAGCCGCCGCAAGGCGGCTTTTTTTTTCGTCCCTGCGGCAAGCAGGGATGCAAAAATTGCACTATTATCATCGCGCATTTCGCAAATCCATTTGTCGAAAGGAACCCGCATGAAAACAGTCTGGCTGGGCTTTGCTGCCCTGTGTCTCAGTACAGCCGCCGTGGCGCAGAGTTGCGCCGAATCGCCGCCCTGCATGCGCGCCCGCGCCGCCGTGGAGGACCTGACCCGCATTGTCGCACCGGAAGGCGTGCAGGAAACCTACAAGGCCCAAATCGGCGGCATCGACCAGTGGATCAATGTGCGCGGCCAGGACAAAGCCAACCCGATGATCCTGTTCGTGCACGGGGGGCCGGCCTCGCCGGCCATGCCGACGACCTGGCAATGGCAGCGTCCCATCGAGGAGTATTTCACCGTCGCGCACTACGACCAGCGTGCCGTCGGCAAGACCCTGCGTGCCAACGACAAGGATGCGGTGGCTGGCACCTTGCGCATCGACCGCTTCGTCGACGATGCGATCGAAGTGGCGGAGCACCTGCGCGCCAAGTACAAGAAGGACAAGCTGATCATCGTCGGCCATAGCTGGGGCACCGTGGTTTCCACACGCGCCGTGCTGAAGCGGCCGGACCTGTTCCATGCCTACGTCGGCATCGGCCAGATCGCCAACATGCGCGAGAACGAACGGATCAGCTATGACTTCGGCATCGAGCAGGCCAGAAAGCACAACAACGCCGAAGCGCTGAAGGAAATGGAATCCATCGCGCCGTATCCCGGAAACGAGCCGATTACGCGCGAGCGCATCATCATTGCCCGCAAGTGGCCGCAGTATTACGGTGGCCTGAGCGCATACAAGAGCGATTCGGTGTATTACTTCCGTGCGCCGATGCTGTCGCCCGAGTACGACCAGGCCGATTGGGAGGCGATCGGCGAAGGCAGCCAGATGACACTCGGCACCGTGCTGAAAGAGTGGACGGAGGTGGATTTTTCCACCATCAGGAAGTTCCCGATTCCGGTGGTGATGTTCCTCGGCCGGCATGACTACACCACGCCGACCGAGCCAGTGGTGAAATGGATGGCGCAGCTCAAGGCGCCGTACAAGCAAAGCGTCTGGTTCGAACATTCAGCCCACATGATGCCGTGGGAAGAACCGGGCAAGACGCTGGCCAGCCTGCTCACTTACGTGCGCCCGCTGGCGCTGAAGGAGGGCAAGCGCAGTACTAAGGGTTATACGGCCCCTTGACTTCGCCCCAGCCCCACTTCGGCATCGGCTGGTCGGCATCGACCGTCGCACCGGGCTGGGAGTTGATGACGGCCAGCCGCGATCCCCATTCCAGGTAGCCCACCAGGGCCGAGCGGAATTCAGGATCATCCGGCATCGACAGTTCATCGGCGGTCTCCAGCAGCAGCGCCACCCAGCGGCGGCGCTGTTCCTGCGATAAGTGGCGGTTGAGGTGCTGCCGGATCATGTGTGCGTGGCCGCCATGTGCTTCGGAATATGCTGTGGGGCCGCCCATCACTTCGCCGAGGAAGGCCGCGACGTGTGCGGGATGATGGTCGCCCATATGGGCAAAGACTGGGCCGAGTAGTACATCGGCCTTGACGTGCTGGTAGAAACGAGTGGTCAAGCGGTTCAGCGCTTCGGTGCCGCCAACCCATTCGTACAAAGTTGGAACGTGATCCTGGGGCATGGTGTCGGTCCTTTAGAGGAGGAGAGTAGCTTGCAATTTCGAACGATATGTTTTGCCGCCTTGCTGCCGGCATTTTTCAGCCTCACCGGTTGTGCAGTGTATAGCGAAACGCGGCACAAGCAGGGCGAGGCCGTCAAGGAAGCCTGGAAGTCGGTCGACATCGGCGCCCAGCTTGGCGCCGCGCGCAAGGGGGAGGCAGCGCTGTTGGCCGAACAGCTCAGGACAGAAGAGGCGCTGCAGAAAGCGAGGCGTGATGCCCTGATTCGCTCCATGGTTTTTGAAGGCACTGTGGCAGCGCAATTGAAGGACCCGATCGAGAAGCAGTTGGTGGCGCTGGCCGGTTCGCCGCAAGTTGCTGTCGCCTGGACCGCCGCCCTGAAGAAGGAGGCGAGGGCGAAGAGCAACCTGCATGACGCTGAAATCGAATTCACGCGTGCAGGTGTCGAGATGCCTGCTTGCGGTGTTTTGACGAAGCAGTCGTTTGACGACTGGGCGCAGTCCCATGCTGGCGCGCCGGCATACTTGCGCGCAGCCTGGATGAGTGCCGCCGATGAATGCACCGGCGACGCCCTGACTGCCGGCTCCAGTTTCGCGTTCAAGGCCGGTGCCTTGGCGATTACCCAGAAAGCGGCGGCTGATGCCCGCGCAGCAATCGGTGGCGCAAAATCGGCCAGCCTCGCGGCCCGCAACCAGGTGACGAAACTGTCGAAGGAATACAGCGGGGAACTGGAAAAGCTCTCCGCCGATCCATCGCTTGCGCAAGACAAGCTGAAATCCATCGCCAGAGAGCTTGGTGAAGCGCTGGCAAAGATCGAGAAGCTGCCGGACCCGGTCTCGCGCCAGTTCGTGTCGGAGCAAAGGGTGAAGGCGCTTGATACGGCTCTGGCTTCGTTGGCGGGAAACGTCGACGGCAAGGGCGAGAGCGGTGCGACCGGTGCTGCCTTGGCCAGCCTTGCTGAATGGTTCGACCAGTCGCGCGTGGCGCTTGCTGATGCGAAGAAGCCGCGCCTGGCTGCCGTGCTTTTGCTGCGCAATCTCGAGCAGGCCAAAGCCGATGCCGCCGCCAAGGACGCCCAACTACAGGCAATGGAATTGCAGTTGCTCGAGTCGAAAATGAACTGGCAGCTCGAGCAGCTTCGCTCGCTGAGCTATGGTCATCAAGCCTTGCAGGCTGTGAGCGCAGAGATGGCCGAGATGCAGGTTCGGGCTGCGTTGGCGCCGGTCGAAACGGCGAAAGCCACTTCCGGCAAGGCCTTTGAAGACAAGACCAAGGTCTGGAAGAGTGCGGCCTCCTACCTCGATGCCAACGGGCGCCTGGCGGCGGAAGTGAACAAGACCGATATCCAGCGCAATGCGCTCGACCATGAGCGCGCCATCGCTTACGCGGAGGGGAATATCGCTCAGTGGAACGTGCTGATCTCGTCGACCGTCAACCAGCTCGCGGAATATGGGGATGCGGGTGTGCGCAAGGAAGACATTACAAGCCTGGTGAACTCGATTGCATTGCTGTTCATCGCGAAAGGAGTTCAGTAATGCGTTTCCTCTTGATGACTGTAGCGCTGGCGCTGTGCGGATGTTCAACGCCAAAGCCGGCGATGGAGCAGGCAAACCACGGCGTCGGCCTGATTGCCCAACTTGAATCCTCGTTGAGCGAATTCCGGCGTGTGGAAAAAAATTCCCTGGATGCCCGCGCCGAGTCCCTGCTCGCCCAGCGCAAGGCAATCGCCTTCATCGATCGCGAAAAGCAGCGCGACTTGCAGGCGCGTGTTGCAGCGGGCGACAAGCTGTCGGCAACGCTGATCGACAACCTGGTTGCAAATACTGAAGGACTGGCCTTGATCCAGGCCGAATACTCGGATACCAACGCCAGGAACGAAGCAGAAGTGGCGGCCCTGTTGACGCCAATTCCAAACAGCCGCAGCGCCACCGGCACTGCCCAGGCAAGGCTGGCGGAAATGGGAGAGGAACTCGGCTGGGATATCCGGCGCAGCGAACTGCAGGCTTTCATCAAGGCTGTAAAGGACAGCGTTGAAGACGGCAAAAAGAAAATTGAAGAAGCAGAAAAGAAAGCCAATGACTAATGGAGGCGAAGATGGCGTCACTCACCGAACAATACATGCTGGACTACTTCGACTCCCTGCGGCGGCTGAAAGCGAAGCAGAATGAATTCGAAGACGCTGCCTCCGACCCTGGCAGCACCGATGGCGCCCGTGCCTCAGCCGCGGCAGCCTATCTCGACATGGCCAACATGATTGCGCGCTTGCGCGAAGCGCATGAAGCGTTCATGCATCGCTTTGGCCCGGTGTCGACTGAATCGCCGACGCAGAAGATCGTGGATGAATCGAGCCGCCTGCACAAGGAGCTCGGCGAGATCATCGCCAAGTCGCAGGGACAAGTCGCGCTGATGCACGCGCTATCGGACTTCGTCGATCGCTGGCAGAAGCTGTCGACGGACAGCAAGAAGGGCGCGACGAAAGGAAAGACTGCAGCGGCGGCCAATCTGAACTTCCTGACGCAGCCAATCTGAGCACAAACGATAAGCCCCGCTCGCAGCGGGGCTTGCTTAATAAATGGGGTACGTCCCCATTTATTTACTGGAAGGCTTGGATGCCAGTCATCGCGCGGCCCAGGATCAGGGCGTGGATGTCGTGCGTGCCTTCGTAGGTGTTGACCACTTCCAGGTTCACCATATGGCGGATGATGCCGAATTCGTCGGAGATGCCGTTACCGCCCAGCATGTCGCGCGCTACGCGGGCGATGTCCAGCGACTTGCCGCAGGAGTTGCGCTTCATGATGGAGGTGATTTCGACGGCGGCAGTACCTTCGTCCTTCATGCGGCCCAGGCGCAGGCAGCCTTGCAGGCCGAGGGTGATTTCGGTCTGCATGTCGGCCAGCTTCTTCTGCACCAGCTGGTTCGCCGCCAGTGGACGGCCGAACTGCTTGCGGTCCAGCGTGTACTGGCGGGCGGTATGCCAGCAGGCTTCCGCCGCGCCCAGCGCGCCCCAGGCGATGCCGTAGCGGGCCGAATTCAGGCAGGTGAACGGGCCTTTCAGGCCGCGTACGTCCGGGAAGGCGTTTTCTTCAGGGCAGAACACTTCGTCCATCACGATTTCGCCGGTGATCGAAGCGCGCAGGCCGAACTTGCCGTGGATCGCAGGAGCCGACAGGCCTTTCATGCCTTTTTCCAGCACGAAGCCGCGGATCGCGCCTTCATCGTCCTTCGCCCACACCACGAATACGTCGGCTACCGGCGAGTTGGTGATCCACATCTTGGAGCCGGTCAGCGAGTAGCCGCCTGGCACCTTCTTGGCGCGGGTGATCATCGAGCCTGGATCGGAACCGTGGTTTGGCTCGGTCAGGCCGAAGCAGCCGATCCATTCGCCGGTGGCCAGCTTTGGCAGGTATTTCTGTTTCTGGGCTTCGGTGCCGAATTCATAGATCGGCACCATCACCAGCGAGGACTGCACCGACATCATCGAGCGGTAGCCGGAATCGACACGTTCCACTTCGCGCGCGATCAGGCCGTAAGCCACGTAGTTCAGGCCAGGGCCGCCGTATTGCTCAGGGATGGTCGGGCCCAGTAGGCCCAGTTCGCCCATTTCGCGGAAGATGGAAGTGTCCATCTGCTCGTGGCGGAAGGCTTCCAGGATGCGCGGCGCCAGCTTGTCCTGGCAGTAAGCCGCGGCGGCGTCGCGCACCATGCGCTCGTCGTCGGTCAGCTGGTCGTTCAGCAGCAGGGGATCGTCCCAGTGGAATGCGGCTTTGCTCATTATGCTTCCTGTCTCTCTTTGTTTATAAAAAATCAATCATTTCAACAGGTCGCGGAACTTCCCGCCGTGGAAAACCAGCGGTGCGTTCCCGGCAAACTCGCAATGTTCAACCTCGCCCACGAAAATCACGTGGTCGCCCTCCGGGTAGCGGCTGCGGTTGTGGCATTCAAACCACGCCGTGGCGCCCTTCAGGACCGGCTGGCCGGTGCGCGACAGCTCGAATTCGACCGTGCCGAACGGGTCTTCCGTGCGGGTCGAAAACAGCTTGGCCAAATGGGCCTGGTCGGCGCTCAGCACATTGATCACATAGTGCGAGTTACCGCTGAATATGGGCAGGCTGTTGGCGCCGGTGCCCAGGCTCCACAGCACCAATGGCGGGTCGAGCGAGACGGAATTGAAGGAGCTGGCCGTCAAGCCACGGAAACTGCCATCAGCGAGCCGCGTGGTAATCACGGTCACACCCGTGGCAAATTGCGACAGTGCCTGGCGAAAATGCACACTGTCGAATTCGCGCGAGGCGGCGCGTGGGGAGCTGGTATTCATGCGGGACCTGTTTGTTTCAAAGAGATTATGCCAAAGAACGATAGTCTAACCTTTGGCGAAAGCGACGGGGATTTTAGCTAAGGCGGCACTTTTTGAGCAGTGCGCGCCGATTTGCGCTACAGTAATACTTCCGGTACGTGAGGAGGGCGATATGGCTGAAGTAGCAATCCTGGGCGGTGGATGTTTCTGGTGCACCGAGGCGGTGTACCTGGAGGCGAAAGGTGTCACCAAGGTCGAATCGGGATACATGGGCGGCGCGCAGCCGAATCCCACGTATGAACAGGTGTGTACCGGTGAAACCGGTCACGCCGAAGTGGTGCGGCTGGAATTCGACCCGGCCCAAGTCAGCTACCGCGACCTGCTGGTCATCTTCTTTACCATTCACGACCCGACTACCCTGAATCGCCAGGGCAATGACGTTGGCACCCAGTACCGCTCCGTGATCTTCTACGAAACTCCTGAGCAGGAAGCCACTGCGCGGCAGGTGATCGCCGAGATGGCCCATGTCTGGGACGCGCCGATCGTCACCGAACTGGCGCCGTCCGCGCCGTTCTACAAGGCCGAGGACTACCACCAGAACTACTTCGCCCAGCATCCGCTGCAAGGCTATTGCGCCTTCGTGGTGGCGCCCAAGGTGGCCAAGTTCCGTAAGATGTACGCCGAGAAGCTCAAGTAGCCAGCCGGCGTCCGCCCGGCACCGTCAGGCTCGCAGCGATTTCACTCGGCGCATATCTCGGGCTGAACTATGCTATGGCCATCATCAAACCCTTGGACGGTGGCTTGTACCCTCGCCGGGAGTAATGAACAGGACCTTGGCCTGGCGCGCGATGTTCGCCGTGTGCCAGGTGCCGCGTGGGACGATGAGGAATTGACCGGGCTGGTCTAACTCAACCTTGCGTTCGCCGCCATCCACTTCCAGCACGAATTGGATGGCGCCAGAAATCAGGGCGACAATTTCTTCGCCGGCCGGGTGCTGCTCCCAGCTTGCCCAGTCCTCGCTGAAGTCATAAGTCGATACCAGCCGCCCCGGCCCGAGGTGGGCGAATGCGCCCGAAGTCAAGTCTTGCCAGAACGATTCGTTGACTTCAAGTGGCACCGAAGTTCCATCAGGGCCAAGGTGCAGGTAAGTTTCGACGGTATTGAATGGTCCAACAGCAGTCTTCATGGCGGAAACTCCTTCAGCAAATCACATTCCCGAGATCGCCCCGCAATAGAGGGCAGTCCTGCAAACAATGAACTGCGCGATACAGAAACCTGCGGAACATGCGGCGAAGGTCGCGGCAAAGGCGCTGGCAGGCTTCAAGCCACGGCGCCGCGCGAGCACTGCAACAGCGACTGCCGCCAGCGCAAGGCCGGGCAGTGAGAACAAATGGCCGAGTCCAAGCAATCCCTCTGGTCGCGGCAGCGAGGCTTGCCATGCCCAGTAGCCGAGGAGGGTCACAGTCAAGGCAGTCGTAGCGCCCAAAGTAGACAAAGGAGGTGCTTTGCCAATCTGGATCAGGCCGATCACGCCGCCCCAGGCCAGCAGGTAATACCATGGACCCAGATAGGCTGGATCACCGAAGATGAAAACTGCCGTGAGCAGTACTGCTCCGAGGCCAAGGGCAAGTGCGATGTCCAGCGTGCGTGTCAATTTGAATCCGAATTCAGTAAGAGGGCGCGAACCTGTTTGTATTCCTCAACCCGCGCGAAGTCTTTCTCGGTCGGGTTGGCGATGCGGCTCAGGTCCATGTTTTCCGCATTGTCGGCGAGCTTGACGACGCGTGCAATCGGATTCAATGCTGCGCGTGCCGCGGCCTGCATCCTGGTTTCGCCGGGGCGCTTGGTAAGCGCCTCAATGGCTTCGACTACTTCAACTGGAAGGCCGGCCTCTGTCAACTGCGCCAATGTAACCGGCGTGTCTTCCACCACGTCATGCAGCACCGCTGCCATGCGCTCGTCATTGGTAGAGACGCGAAGCATTACCCGCAGTGGATGCAGGATGTAGGGCTGGCCGGCCTTGTCGGCTTGGCCGGCATGGGCTGCAGCTGCAATTTCGATGGCTCGCTCAAGGGTAGACATTGCGGCTCCTACTGCTATCTGAGGATGAAAAGGATGACGAGTCCCAACGTCAGAATGAACGGCGACACGAACAGCCAAAGTTCAAGCTTCCGCAGCGTCGACCTGGGCGATTCCTGGCGCCGGAACGATGCGATGTTGAGCACAGCACCCAGAATAACTGCCACGACGAGTGCGCACATCAGCGCCATCGCCTCGCCCAGGCCTTGTCCGACGCAAGACATGCTTGGACAGGCTTGTCCCCTGGGACGAAAATTGTCCCAAACAAGCGCGGCGATTACAAGGAAGATCGGGACATACGAGAGTGGGCGCAGATAGCGTACCACGCGAGGCTTCAACATAGGCTCAACCTCCAGCGCTCATTACGCGATTGAAGTAGACCGTTGGATGGCCGGCGCGAAGGCGGTACAACTGGGCCGGCCGGTTGCTGCCGTGGCGCTGCTTGCCTGGAATCTCTTCGAGGAAATCGCCCTCCTTGATCCGCTTGCGGAATGCGCTCTTCTCCACCGCGCGCCCCAGGATGGTTTCGTACACGCGCTGCAGGTCCGACAAGGTGAATTCGGGCGCCAGCAAATGCACGGGGATCGACGTGTACTCGACCTTGTTGCGCACGCGCTGCAGGGCCACGTCGAGGATCGTTGCGTGGTCGAACGCCAGCGCATCTTTCGCCGTCAAGCCATCCACCGGATGCCAACTGGCCGCGTCGCTGCCGGAACCATGGTGCAGCTCCACGCCGTCCGATCCGATCAAGGCGAAGTAGGCGAAGGTCGCGGACCAGCCGCGCGGATCGCGCGTAGCGCTGCCGAAGCCTTGCAGTTGTTCGAGGTAGGGCGCCTCGACGCCCGTCTTCTCGCGTAGCTTGCGCAGCGCCGTGGCATCAAGGTCGGCGTCGCGGTGAACGTCGATGAAGCCGCCAGGCAGCGCCCAGCGTCCCTTGTGCGGGTGTTCGCCTCGGCGTACCAGCAGGACGTGCAGCGCATTTTCTCGAATCGTGAGAATGACCAGGTCGACGCTGGTCAGCGGAACGTCGAAGTCATGAATATTGTACTTCCGCAGAAATTCCTGCTCAGTCTCGCGGTTGCTCATTGATGTCCTCGCTCATAGGCGGCCATTTTAATCCCCTTAGTGTCAAAAGAAAATAACTTAGTGTATTATTTGCACTAACAAAGAAAATAAGGCGACATCATGAAAGCAGAACAACTGGGTCTTGGCGTCTTCACGGTAAATCAATTCCTCGATGAAGCCGAATGCCATCACTACATCGCAATGGGCGAGCAGATGGGCTACCAGCCCTCTGAAGTCAATCTCCCTATGGGATCGGTTCGGCGCACGGACATTCGCAACAACGACCGGGTGATCTTCGACGATCCATGCCTGGCCGAGTTGCTATTTACGCGTGCCGCGCCGTTGCTCCCAGCGACCATGGGAGAGTGGCGCCTGTGCGGCTTGAACGAGCGTTTTCGTTTTTATCGGTACGGACGCGGTGAGTACTTCAAATGGCACAAGGATGGCTCGTTCGAGAAGTCGCCGGACGAGGTGAGCCTGCTCACGTTCCTGATCTACCTGAATGCCGGCTTCGAAGGCGGCGACACCCAGTTCAGGTGGGAGACCGTACGCCCGCAGGAAGGCATGCTGCTGGTCTTCCCGCACAACCAGTCGCACCAAGGGGCAGAGATCAGCGCGGGCACCAAATACGTGTTGAGGTCTGACGTCATGTATGAAAGGACCAGCTAAATCGTCTTAGCCTTCATGCTGCTTGCGGAAAGCTTCGATGCGTAAATTTCGTTCATTGCCGGTGTTGGCAGGGATTTCCTGCGGAATGTGAGTGCGTTGTGCTTTTTGTGCTGCGAAGAACTTTCGAACTGAAGGCGAGAGGCATACAACATACAGCGAGAAACTATACGAGGCAAGCAGTGCCCACAAGACCCATGACTGCAGCGAAGCCGCTGCAACGGCGCCGTAGATTGTCGCGACAAGAAGCAGCACGCCGGTAACCACGCGCGCCCACACGAAGCCCCTGTAAAGATAGGACAGCAAGACAAGCGTTAGCGTTAAGCGGATCGAAACAGGTAACGCGCGCTGAACGTTGCCGTGAAAAAGCTGGCCAAGCAGCAGCACGATGTCGAGGCCGTTCAACATTAGAAATACCGTCAGCAGCAACAACTGCCCTCGCTTTACTTCTCTCAAGTCGGGCTTTCCAGTGGTGGTACGGCGATTGTGCGTGCCTCGTCGTTTGGTCTGCAGGGGTCAAGCACGGTAGAGTCGCAGGAACTTGAACATCTTTGGCCATTCAGAGCGCGGCTTGAAAACGATGGCGACTTCCTGGTTGCCAAGGGCAGATTCGGTGAGGACAACGTGGTCCGGAACGAGCTTGGCGTTCTCGAACTCCTTTGGATTGGCTTTGCAGACGGCCTTGAAGAACGGACCAGAAAGCCACTCCTTCACTTCGGGAGAGTCTTGAAACTTCAGATAGCCCGCGAGTGATGCGTGCGCAACTGCCACCATGGCAAAGCCAAGCGGAATGTCGTCTCGAACAAGAATATACATCTTCATGTTGATCTTTCAGATAACGCGTTGCTCATCACGGCTTCAGCGCGCAGTAGGCATCGAGATTGGGCTGAGGGCTCCGTCCCGTGTTGAAGCTCACTTGCGCGGTCCATCCAGCTAGAGCCGAAGACTATGCAGCGCTTGCTCAAGGATCAAAGTCTCGCTTCAATAGCAGCTGCGAAGGCTTCAACGGTTGGCGAAGGTCCATCGCCAAAGTTCTTGTGGCCTTCATTATCCCATTCGCAGAAGACGGTCCTGGTCGAGTCGTCCAGGTTCACGCCGTGCTCAAGGGTGAAATAGCGGAAGCCTCCTTTGCTTTCCGACGCCTCGTCTTTGGGGAAGTCGGTGAGGACAACTGCAACCATGTGGGCCTCTGCCGCCGCTATTGGAGCCGGCATCTTCAGCAGAACGGTTGGCGAATCCTGAATCCGGAAGGTGCTTACTACCAACTGACGCGCGTCGAAGTCGGTGATTGGCCTGCCAACCTGCTTCGCAGTCATTTCCCACAGCCATCCGACGAAATGTTCCTGCTCGGGCGAAGCGACCAAAGCAAAAAAGTGCAACGGATCTTGTGAGCAAACTTCTCTCACCAGGATGTGGGCAAAGACGTAGTGATGCTCCCTGGGTTCGGCGGGAGTGGCTTTGGGTTTCTTGTTGCGGTTCCAGAACATTGATTCACGCTCAAATTAACTTTTTTGCAAATGGTAGCATGCCGCTTATGCACTGGTCACCTCGGCGTTTCCGGCGTGCTGTTCGGCAGGCCAGTAAGCAGGCGGAGGATGCCTGCGGGGAGCTCTGTTCAATCACTCCCCACAGGGCTGCGGTCTTTAATCGAAGCGGTCCAGGTTCATGACCTTGTTCCAGGCGGCCACGAAGTCCCTGACGAATTTTTCACGACTATCGTTTGCAGCATAGACTTCGGCCACAGCGCGCAGTTCCGAATTCGAACCGAACACCAGGTCCACCGGTGTCGCCTTCCATTTCAGTTCACCGCTACTGCGGTCGCGGCCCTCGTACAGGCCGTCCACGCCGGGCGCCTTGTTCCATTTGGTGTCCATGGCCAGCAGGTTGACGAAGAAGTCGTTGTTCAGGGTACCCGGCTTGCTGGTCAGCACTCCATTGGCCGAGTGGCCATAGTTTGCATCGAGGGCGCGCAGGCCGCCTATCAGCACCGTCATTTCAGGCACCGTCAGGTTGAGCAGGTTGGCTTTTTCTACCAGTGCTTCTGCGGGCGACAGCTTGCTCTCGCTGTCATAGTAGTTGCGGAAGCCATCGGCTTTCGGCTCTAGCACGGCGAAGGATTTGACATCGGTCTGCGCCTGGGTCACGTCGGCGCGGCCCGGCTTGAACGGGACTTGCACGGCATGGCCGCCCGCTTTCGCTGCCTTCTCGATTGCCGCATTGCCACCGAGGACAATCAGGTCGGCCAGCGAGACTTTCTTGCCGCCTTTCTGGGCCTTGTTGAAATCGGCCTGGATGGTTTCAAGCTTGGCCAGCACCTTGGCCAGTTGCTCAGGTTCGTTCACCGCCCAATCCTTCTGCGGCGCGAGACGGATGCGGGCGCCGTTGATGCCGCCCCGCTTGTCGCTGCCGCGGTAGCTGGCAGCGGCGGCCCACGCCGTCTTGACCAGATCCTGCGTGCTCAGGCCGGACGACAGGATTTTCTCCTTCAGCTGTGCCGCATCCTGGCTGCCGATGGCGGCATAGCTTGGCGCGGGAATCGGGTCTTGCCACAGGAAGGCCTGCTTCGGTACGTCGGCGCCAATGTAGCGGGCGCTTGGGCCCATGTCGCGGTGGGTCAGCTTGAACCATGCCCGGGCGAAGGCGTCGGCAAACAACTTCGGATCTTGCTGGAAGCGTTTGGCGATCTTGCGGAACTCGGGGTCTTCCTTCAGCGACAAGTCGGTGGTGAACATGATCGGGGCGTGGCGCTTGCCGGCGATGTGTGCATCCGGCGTCAGGTTCGCTGCATCCGGCGTGCTTGGCACCCACTGCGTGGCGCCGGCGGGGCTCTTGCTTTGCACCCAGTCGAAGGCAAACAGGTTGTCCAGGTATTGCGTGGTGAATGCAATAGGGTTCGAGGTCCAGGAGCCTTCCAGTCCGCTGGTCACCGAATCCTCGGCATTACCCTTGCCGCATTTGTTCTGCCAGCCCAACCCTTGCTGCTCCAGCGCGGCGCCAGCAGGATCTGCGCCCACGCATTCTTCGGGCTTGTGCGCGCCATGCGCCTTGCCGAAGGTGTGGCCGCCGGCGATCAGGGCGACGATCTCCTCGTCGTCCATGGCCATGCGGCCGAAAGCCTGGCGAATATCGGCTGCGGCGGCGATCGGATCAGGCTTGCCTTCGGGGCCTTCAGGATTCACGTAGATCAGGCCCATCTGGGTGGCGGCCAGCGCGCCTTTCAGCTCACGCTTGCCGCTGAAGCGGTCGGCGCCCAGCCATTTGTTTTCGGCGCCCCAGAATACCTTGTCGGCTTCCCAGGCATCGGTGCGCCCACCGGCAAAACCGATGGTCTTGAAGCCCATGTTTTCCATCGCCACATTGCCGGCCAGGACCATCAGGTCGGCCCAGGAAATCTTGCGGCCGTATTTCTGTTTGACTGGCCACAGCAAGCGGCGCGCCTTGTCCAGGCTGACGTTGTCGGGCCAGCTATTCAGCGGTTCGAAGCGCTGCTGGCCGCTGGCCGCACCGCCGCGGCCATCGCCTACGCGATAGGTGCCGGCGCTGTGCCATGCCATGCGGATGAAGAATGGACCGTAGTTGCCGTAGTCTGCCGGCCACCAGGGCTGGGAATTGGTCAGGGCTGTGTTGATGTCTTTTTTGACTGCCTTCAGGTCGAGGCTCTGGAATTCTTTGGCGTAGTTGAAGTTTGCGCCGTAGGGATTGGATTCGGGGGAATGCTGGCGTAGCGGTTGGAGGTCCAGTTTCTCGGGCCACCGGTTCTGCCCGCCGGCTACCTTGTCGGCGGCGTAGGCGAGCTGCGGTTCGAAGAGTGGAAGAAGGCCTGCCAGCATGGCCAGCACGGCGAGTTTGCGATTGCTCATCACGGTTTCTCCTTGTTGTTGTCAGGGAAACCTTAGGCTAAAGCAAGAGTATGGATTGATCTAATTGATTGTTTTCATGAAATCGATAGTGTAAACACTATAGCGCGAGCCACATGTGAACTTTTGCCCGAAATCCCGTCGCGGTTCGTATTGCCATCGGCTCGATCCCGAAGCTGCGGAAGCCTGCTGCTTCATAGAGGGCGATGGCGGGGGCGTTGCCCTCGGTGGCGGTCAGCGTCACGACTGCCAGGCCAGGCCGCTGCCTGGCCTGGTTGAGGGCGATATCCACCAATTGGCGGCCGAGGCCCTTGCCGCGCCATACCTTTTCCACGTACATGCCAATCAAGTGAGCCTTGTGACGGGTCTTCGGCCGGACTGAGAATTCCACAGCCACCACGCCGATCAGTTGTGCATCGTTGAACGCGCCAAAAGCAATGATGTCCTGGCCGGGGCCGCCGATGCGCTGCTCCCACCAGGACAAGGGCAAGCCAGCGCGTTCTTCCGGCGTAGCCGTGAAAGCATCCGGCTCTTGCTCATAGCCGTGCAACACAAGCGCGCGATATTGCGCCGCATGTTCGGCGCTTAAGGCTTGGACGTGTGGCGATATGTGGTGAGCGGTGGAGTTCATCGCGAGAAATGGGCAGCCAAAGTCGTATCCAGCTGTGCCAGAAAATTTGAACCATACTTCCCGGATTCCAAGCCAAGTCGCAATTGCGATGGAACATCAGGCGTATATTCCTCAGTCAGCGATGCCAACCCCATGGCAATGGCTGCCACGCTATCGACGTCGCCACCAAAATTCACGCAGTCGCGCATCAAGTCGGACATGCGCCTGTTCCTGAGCAATGCGGTACTCATAGCATGCACTGTCTGGATGGCGTCGCATTCGACCTTGCCGGCCCAATCTGTTCTCAACTCGAACCCAGTATCGGTTCGGATCATGCGTGGCAAGTCCTCGAGGGTGGCGCGTCCATGCACCAGATGATGCGCCATCAATGCCACAACTTGTGATGACAGAATACCGTCTGGCGTATCGTGAGTGACCACAGCTTGTTCGCGAGCTGTCGCCAATAGCAGATGCTTGTCCGGGATAAGCCCCAATGGGACCGAACGCATTGCAGCGCCATTGCGGGCACTATTTGGATGGATCTTTTTCCGCAATTCGATGCCGCTGCCACAGTCGTCCAGCAAGCTTTGCAGGCCTTTGGCGTAACCCATTCTGGGATCGCGCTTATAACAGCGAACAAACGCGTCGGCGAAAGCATCGCTGGTCCAGTCAGTGGATGCCAGCAGGACTTCCGCAACTGCCATGCTCATTTGCGTATCGTCGGTATAACGGCCAGGCGCCATCCCGCACTCGTGGGACACATAGGAAGCCAGATTATTGTGGCGCTCAATCTTCTCGCGGCTGCAGAATTCGAAACCTGCGCCATAGGCGTCACCAAAGGCAATTTCCAACAACACGATCACTCTCCCGAAACAAGGCCTTATGCTGCGATTTGGCGGAAAATTCTAGCACGCTGTCATGGCAATGGAATGTTGAGGCTGTGATCGGAAGGTTGCGGCGTGACGCCAAGGATCTTCAGTTGGGCCGGGTGGGGCGGGCACTTGCGTCACATCGGTTTCATTAGACGGACCAGCTTCCCTTGGTAGGCAGCTTCCGAAATTACCTTACTGATTTGCGGTCCCGCAGCTTGGCCCAACACCTCAATTTCGTTGAGATTTTCATCCACCACTACGGCGCGTATTTCACTGGTAAGCCGAGCGGACAACGCGAGCCAACTAGTCACTGGCCCACCATCACCGCAATTCAAACAACGAGTGAAATAGCTGCCACCTTGCACGAATGCTCCAAACTGGTTCGAGCGACAGCGGGGGCAAATGTAAGGAGTATCCATAAGTGATTGCGTATCTCGCTAGTAACTGGCAGCCGAAGCGCGCAGCGTGGAGGCAGGGCGTCGGCTTGAATGCATTGTTAAGTTGACCCCATGGGCGACCCAATTGCTCTCGCATACTCGCTAATGATTTTGGATCTATTGAGTAACTTTGCTGCCCGCATCTCAAGAGCCTGAAGGTGTTCGCTTGGATCGGTGCTGCCCACAACCAGTAGTGTTTCCTCATCAAATATTCCTGCGTCCCGACAGTCCTTCAGGGCCAGTACCAATGCATTGAATCTTTGATCTCTAGCGGAAGACCAAGCGGCATGTTCGATGGATGTTTGATTGGATAGGGTAGCCAAGCGTGAACTTATGGGAGAGAAAAGATCATCGTGCGCGGAATCAGGCCACTCGACAAAGATGAAACCAATGTCAGGGTAGGACAGCTCATTTTCCCGAACCCAGTCGACGGTACACGCGACATGGTAAAGAGTTCTTACATCGTCATCGGTCGCAAGTGCGAATCCAAATAGCGGGCCATCTGTCTTTAGCGTCGCGGCTGATCGACGAACTGCCAACGCTACCGACTTGCGAAGTTCTTCTTGGATGTCCATAAAGTTTAGTGCCGGCTTAACGCGTTAATGCAGGCGCGCCGTAGGCGTCGAAGTGAATCCCGCATAAAGTCGCGGTGCTTGCTCGGATCTGGTTTTTCTTTCCAGTGCCTTGCCATGGGCGCGTACAGATAAACCTAACAACGTGCATAAGACGTCATACTGGCATGTTCAAAATTACAATCATGACGTCTAATAGCGTAAGACGCAACTTCTTGTGCCGGTACACTTGTGAAAATGCTGCGATTAGTTTGCACAAACGGCGGTAGTTTATCGCGGAAAGGCCAAAGAGCAGGAATTGAACGAGTTACAGGGGAACCTGGCCAGCCAACCGAGTGCAACCGGCCAGCCGGGATCAGTGGTCGTCGTAGATGTAACGCCGCGACCAGGGAAACGAAGAAGGATGCCGCCCCGCCTTGCCGCACACGATCTGGTAAAGACTGATCCAGTCCTGGTCGAATGCATAGGCGCAGCCGGCGAGGTAGACGTGCCAGATGCGGAAGCGCTTGTCGCCCGCCAGTTCGCGCACCTTCTCCTCGTGTTCTTCAAAGTTCTCGGTCCAGATGGCGCAGGTGCGGGCGTAGTGGCGACGCAGGTTTTCCACGTCGTAGGCCTCGAGCTGGCCTTGCTGCATGGCTTTCAGCACTTGGCCGATGTGGGCCAGCTCGCCGTGCGGGAAGACATACTTCTCGATGAACTCGCCTCCGCCATACGGTGTCTCGCCGTTATCCGGATCGGTCGACGTAATCCCGTGGTTCATCACCAGCCCATCGTCGGCCAGCAGCCTGTTGATAATCCCGAAGTACTCCACAAGGTGCTTGATGCCCACGTGCTCGAACATGCCGACGCTGGTGATGCGGTCGAAGCTGCCTTGCACGTCGCGATAGTCCTGCAAGCGAATCTCGACCAGGTCCGACAGCCCGGCGGCGCGCACACGCTCCTGCGCCAGCGCATGCTGGTTTTCGCTCAGCGTGATGCCGGTGCAGCGCGCGCCGAACTTCTGGGCGGCGCGGATCACCAGTGCGCCCCAGCCGCATCCGATATCGAGCAGCGTCTGTCCCGGCTGCAGCCGGATCTTGGCCAGGATATGGTCGATCTTCTTGATCTGCGCGGTAGCCAGGTCCTCGTCGCCATTTTCGAAGTAGGCGCAGGAATACACCATGTTCGGATCGAGGAACTGCTGGTAGAACTCGTTGGAGACGTCGTAGTGGTAGCGGATCGCTTCCGCATCGCCCTTGCGGTTGTGGTGGAAGCTGCGCGCGATGCGGGCCAGGCTGCTGCTGTCATTCAGCGAGCTGCGGGCGAGGGCGTTGACCACCTTGATCATGTCGACGGCGCGTCCGGTCACTTCGATGGCGCCTTCGACATAGGCGGTGCCCAGGCTGGAGAGCGAGGGCTTGAGCAGGTAGCGCGCCGCGGCTGGGCTGGGGACGCGGATCGTCACGCGCGGCGCTTCTTGCGAGAAGTCGAAGCTGCGGCCATTCCACAGCTCGATCCTCAGGGGCAGGGCGACTTGCGGGGCAATGCTGCTGATCCAGCTGTTGATGCGGTTTTGTACAAACATGCGCCTGCCCCTTCCCTGTGAAAGGACGGATCAGGGCTGGATGCGTTCCTTTTTCCAGCTACCGTCCTGCAAGTCATAGACTATCCTGTCGTGGAAGCGCGAGGCGCGCCCTTGCCAGAACTCGACGCGGTCCGGGACCAGGCGGTAACCGCCCCAGTGCTCGGGCCGATGCGGCTGACCGCCGCTGGCCGCCTCGACGGCGGCATAACTCTCTTCCATTGCTTCGCGGCTGGCGATCGGCCGGCTCTGCTGGGAAGCAATGGCCCCCAGCTGGCTCTTCACCGGGCGGCTGTAAAAGTACTTGTCGCTCTCTTCGGCGGAGGTTTTCTCGACCCGGCCTTCGATCCTGACCTGGCGTTCAAGCTCGGGCCAGAAGAACAGGATTGCCGCGTGCGGATTCTCCGCGAGCTGCTGGCCTTTCTGGCTCTGGTAATTGGTGTACCAGGTGAAGCCGCGCTCATCGTATTGCTTGATCAGCACGATGCGCGAACTCGGGCGGCCATTCTTGCCGACCGTGGCCACGCTCATGGCGTTGGGCTCGTTCACCTGCGCCTTCATGGCTTCATTGAACCACTTGGCAAACTGCGCAATCGGGTCGGCCAGGGTGTCGGCTTCCGACAGGCTGGCGCGGCCATAATCCATGCGCAGGTCCGCCAGGGCGATTCCGCCGGCGATGGCCGCCGGCAGGATGCCGCGGCGCTGCTGCATGGCCTCGCCCAGGATGGTCATCTGGGCGGGACTGAGTATCCGTTTGGCCATGGGCGCGATGTGCGCCTCTTCGGTTTCCATATGCGAGGTATAGGCTTGCACGAAGCGTTCTACGTCGGCGGCATTCAAGGCTGCGCTGGAACCGTTGGCAATCTTATCAAGTTGCGAATCGAGTATAGCCCAGTCCTGGTCCATCTGCTTGTGCTGAGCGAGGATCTGCGGGCCCAGCTCGGCCAGCAGGGCCGAATCGTCGCCTTGCGCCGCCGCCGTCAACAGGGGAAAGAGGTCGTTTTCCTCGTCGGCGTGGTGCAGGTGGGCAGCCTTGTTGAAGTACTTTTGCACGGCCTGGGCGGCCTGCTGGGCGGCGGCATCGGCGCCGTGCTGCGGCAGGTGGCTCAGCAGGTTTTGCAAGGTTTGCAATTGCTTGCGGATCTTGTCGTGGCAGTGTTTCAGGACAGCGATCGGCTGCTCATAGCCGGGGGCGGTATCGATCAAGGAGTTACTCATGGTGCAGGTCTGGTGAACTTGGCAAGAGAAAACATTGTAGCCCGGGTCCGGTAAAATGACGGGATGAATTCCCCGCAAATAGTTGATCCAGTTCTGGAAGATATCGATTTTGACCGCCGTTTTGGCGGCATCGCCCGCTTGTATGGCGAAAAAGCGCTCGCACGTTTCCGTGGCGCAAATGTCTGCGTCATTGGCGTGGGCGGCGTCGGCTCGTGGATTGTGGAGGCGCTGGCGCGCTCTGCCATTGGCAAGCTGACCCTGATTGACCTCGACAATGTGGCCGAGTCGAATATCAATCGCCAGATCCAGGCCTTGTCCGGCACGATCGGGATGGCCAAGATTACCGCGCTGGCGGAGCGCATTGCCCAGATCAATCCATTCTGCGAAGTGGTGCAGGTGGAGGATTTCATCACGCCGGATAACCTGGATGAGATGGTGGGGGCGCAGCAATTCGACTATGTCGTGGATGCAATTGATTCAGCCAAATCGAAAACGGCGCTGATTCACTATTGCCGCAGCAAGCAGATTCCGCTGATCGTGATTGGCAGTGCGGGAGGACAGACCGATCCGACCCGGATCGAGGTGCGCGATTTGTCCAAGACTGAGCAGGAGCCCTTGCTGAAGAAGGTGCGGCGGCGTTTGCGCAGCCAGTACAACTATCCGCCGAATTCCAAGAACAAGCTGGGGGTCGATGCGGTGTTTTCGATGGAGCCTTTGAAGTTTCCTGAGACGGGGGAGGCTTGCACTGTCGATGGCGATGAGAAGGCTGCGAAGCCTGGGCTGACCGGTATCAACTGCGCGGGGTTTGGCTCGGCGATGGTTGTGACCGCGACGTTTGGGATGGTGGCGGCGGGGCATTTGCTGCGCAAACTGGCTGAGCAGGCTGAAACCGGTAAACCGGTGTCTGACCCGCAGGGTCAGACACCTGACTCGCGGCCGCAGCAGCCCGGTGTCTGACCCTGCGGGTCAGACACCGTTTTACCGGTTTTGGGCGAACGGCAAATACCGCCCATCCGGCATCGACTCCACCAGCGCAAGCCCCTGCACATTCCACAACACCGGCACCCCGCTGAAATCCGCAGGCGCCTCCTTCGCCTCGCGCGCCAGCGTGATGTGCGGCTTGAATTCCCCATGCGTCGCGGCGCTGAACCCCGCCGCCTCCAGCCGCGACATCAGCTCACCTTGTGCGGCCAGCAGCCCGGCAGGCACAGCACTCATCCCCGCCCAGGCAATTTGCGGCCGCTTGAAGTAGCCATAACAATCAACGGTCAACTGCAACGGCGGCACATGCGTTGCATGCAGGATGTCGAGCAAGACAGGCAAGGCTTCCGCCGGCTGCTGGCCAAGAAATGCCATGGTCAGGTGCAGTTTTTCGGGCGGAACCAGTCGTCCACGCACCGGCTGCTGCAGGCGCACCAAGTCCTGGCGAACATCCTCGTCCGGCCAGAGCGCAAAAAACAGTTTGTGCACAGCTTGTTTTGCTATCATGGCAGCCGCTTTAAAACCACTTAACGAATATACATGAAACGCACTTCGATCCTGTTCGCATTCCTGTGCGCCGCCGGCCTGGCGCAGGCACAGCAGCCTACCCAAGAACCTGCCCCGGCGCAGCCAGCGGCGACGGCCGCACCAGCGGCGCAAGCCGAAGCCGCGGCGCCGGCCCAGCCAGGACCGGTCGTGCCGGGTTCGGCCCAGCCAGGTCCAGCCGCAGAGCAACTGATCGTCACCGATCACAAGATCGGCAAGGGCGCCGAAGCCAATGTCGGCAACACCGTTTTCATGCACTACACCGGCTGGCTGTATCGTCCGCTGGCCAAGAACCAGCGCGGCCGCCAGTTCGACAGCTCGATCCCGCGCGGCGAGCCGCTGGACTTCAAGCTGGGCACCGGCAAAGTGATCAAGGGCTGGGACCAGGGCATCGTCGGCATGAAGGTGGGCGGCAAGCGCACCCTGATCATCCCGGCGGAACTGGCTTATGGCTCGCGCTCCATGCCGGGCATTCCTGCCAACTCGGCCCTGATCTTCGACGTCGAGCTGGTGGACGTCAAATAACTCAGCGGTAGTCCTCGGCCGCCAGGCTGTACTTCTGCATCTTGTGGTACATGGTCTGCTTCGGCAGGTTCAGCGCGGTACAGGCGGTGGCGACGTTGCCGCCGGCCGCGCGCAGCGCCTGCTCGATCAGCATGCGCTCGAAGGCGCCGACCTGGTCCGCCAGCGAAGCCGGCGCTGCGCTCTCCGTCGAGGCCGACAACCCCAGCACGAAACGATCGGCCGCATTACGCAACTCGCGCACATTGCCGGGCCAGTCCTGCGCCATCAGCTGCTGCATCTGCGCGGGCGGTACGACCGGGCAGGGACGCTTGTAGCGTGCTGCCGCATCCATCATGAAATGCTCGAACAACAGCGGAATGTCTTCGCGGCGCTCGCGCAGCGGCGGGATGTGCAGCACGATCAGGTTCAAGCGGTAATACAGGTCGCTGCGGAACTTGCCCTGGTCGGAAAACTCCTTCAGGTCTTCTTTTGACGCAGCAATGACACGGATGTCCAGCGCTACCGGGGCGTTCGAACCCAGGCGCTGGATCGAGCGCTCCTGCAGCACACGCAGCAGCTTGACCTGCATCGCCAGCGGCAGGCTTTCAATTTCGTCCAGGAACAGCGTGCCGTGATCGGCGTGCTCGATCTTGCCGACCTGGCGCTTGGCAGCGCCGGTGAAGGCGCCTTGCTCGTGGCCGAACAGTTCGCTCTCGAAAATCGTCTCCGGGATGGCGCCGCAGTTGACCGGCACGTAGTGATGCCTGCCGCGCTCGCTGAACTGGTGCAGGCAACGTGCCACCAGTTCCTTGCCGGTGCCGGTTTCACCATAGATCAGCACATCGGCCGGCTGTCCGGCGACGTCCAGGATCACCTGGCGCAAGGCTTGCATGGCGGGTGTATTGCCCAGCAGGCAGGCCTCGATGCCTTCGCTGTGCTCGAGCTTCTGGCGCAGCGCGCGCACTTCCAGCTGCAGGCGCCGCTTGTCGACGGCACGTCGCACCACGTCAGCCAGTTGCTCCGAAGAGTAGGGCTTTTCCAGGAAGTCGTAAGCGCCGTCGTGCATGGCTTGCACCGCCATCGCAATGTCGCCATGGCCGGTGACCAGGATGACCGGCAGTTCGGGGTCGATGGCACGCGCCGCTTCCAGCAATTCCAGCCCGCTCATGCCGGGCAGGCGTACATCGCTCACCAGCACCACCGGGCTGTTCGCCTGCAGCAGCTGGGCTGCCGGTTCGGCGCTTTCGAAGCTGCTCACCGAGAAATCGGCCAGCTCCAGCGCCTGTTCACTGCCAGCGCGTACGGTCGGGTCATCTTCGACCAGTAGCACTTGTATGTTGTCCATTACGTCTCCTGCGCTTCTTTTAATTCGATCACGAAGCAGGCGCCAGTACTGGCCTGTTCCGCTCTTAAGCTTCCGCCGAAATCGCGGATGATTTGTTCTGAAATCGCCAGCCCCAGACCCAAGCCTTCGCCTTGCGGCTTGGAGGTGTAGAACGGCTCGAACAGCCGCTCGCGCGCTTCGTCGCTGAGACCCGGGCCGCTGTCGGCCACGCGGATCAGGACCCGGCCTGGCTTGCTGCTCACCTCCAGCACCAGCTCGCGCACCGCGCAGCCGGCCATCGAGTCCAGGGCATTGGTCATCAGGTTGAGCAGCACCTGTTCCAGCCGGTTGCTGTCGCACAGCGCATAGATATCGGCCTTGTCGATGCGCAGCTGGAAGGTGACCTTGTCGAGCTGGATGCGGCGCTCCACCAGCACCAGGGCGTTCGAAATCGAGGTGTGGATCGACACCGGGCCCAGTTCCGCATTCGACTTGCGGGCGAAGCCCTTCAGCTTGCCGGTAATGGTGCCCATGCGCGCCACCACCTGCGAAATGGTTTTCAGGTTGTTGCGCACATCGTCCATGCGGCCGCGCTCAAACAGCAGCACGGCGTTGTCGGACATGGTGCGCAGCGCCGTCAGCGGCTGGTTCAGCTCGTGCGTGATGCTGGCCGACATCTGCCCCAGCACCGCCAGCTTGCCGGCCTGGAACAGCTCGTTCTGCGTGATTTGCAGCTGCTGTTCGGCCTGGCGCCGCACGTCGACTTCCTTGCTCAAATCCTGCGTCATGCGCGCCAGGCTGGCGGTACGCTCGGCCACCATGCGTTCCAGCTCTTCCTTGGCGCGCAGGCGCTGGCGCCAGTACAGGAACAGCAGGATGAGGAAGCCATAGGCCAGCAGCGCGAACAGGAAGGCGAGGCTGGCATTGCCGCGCGCCGCGTTCAGGTCGGACATGTAGATGAAGGTCCAGTCGCGCGGCGCCAGGGAGCGTGTCTGCGCCAGCATCAGGGGCGTCGACGCTGCACCCGGTGCATTGCTGTTGCGGATCACGAGCAGGCGGTCGCCATTGGCCAGCGCTTCGTCATGCTTCAGCGTCAGCGGCGGCAGCGCTTGCGCGAAATACTGGCGCGTCTGTTCGAGTTCGGCGCGTACGTTTGCCGACAGGGGCCGCAGGGCCTTGAACTTCCACTCCGGGTCCGAGCTGAGGAAGATTACGCCATTCGGGTCCACCAGGGCCACCTTGTCGCTGCCCTGCGTCCAGCTGCGCTGCTGGTTCTCGATGCTGACCTTGATGGCCGCCACGCCCAGCATGCGGCCGTCCTTGTAGATGCCGTGGGCGTAGAAATAGCCCGGCTCCAGGCTGGTGGTGCCGACGCCGTAGAAGCCGCCAGGGCGGCCGCGCAGGGCATTGCGGATGTAGGGCCGGAAATTGACGTCGTCGCCGATGAAGCTGTCCTTCTGGCGCCAGTTGCTGGCGGCCTGGGTGCGGCCCTGCAGGTTGACGATGTAGATATTGCTGGACTCGGCCTTCTTGTTCAAGCCTTCCAGGTATTCGTTGACACTGTTGCGCACATCCTCGTCGCCGGGATGTTCCAGCAGCTGGACCACGTCCTTGTCCAGCTCCAGCATGCGCGGGATCAGGTCGTACTTGTCGAGCAGGTTTTCCAGGCTGGTGGCATACACCTCCAGCCTTTGCGCGCCCGCTTCACGCAGGCGCTCGGTCGTTGCGCTGTCGGCCCACCAGTAGGCCAGGTAGGGCAGGGCCAGGCCTGCCAGCAGCACCAGGCCCAGCAAAGTACGGACGTGTTGCGTCGGACGCGGTTGCGCCTGGGGCATTGCGGTGATGTTGGGCTGGACTGGCATTACAGCCAACTATAGCAAACCTCAGTTACAGTTGATGGCGCAACCCCAGGTTAAAGGCGCGCTGGCCCTTGCCGTCGTCGGTGGCGTTGCCGACGGTGAAAGGGGCGCCGTTGTGGCCATTGATGCGGCCGTAGGCGGCGTACAGGTCGGTACGCTTGGACAGGCCGTACAGGTAGGCGATGCCGTATTGGCGCGCATCCTGGTTGGCCGCGCTGCGGTCCATGTGCTGCACGACCGAGCCGGCAAAGCTGTGCGGGCCGAAGGTGGCGCACAGGCCCAGCACCACGTCGCGGCTGGATGCGCCGGGAACGCCGATGGTGCCGGCGGTGATGACGCTGGTGGCGCTGGTCACGGTGCCCGTTGGGCTGCTGGTGCCGTTCGACAGCGTGCTGCTGCCGCCGCCGCCCACGGTGCCCATGCCCCGGTTGAAGGCATAGCCCGCGTGCAGCTGGTAGTTGCCGACCTTATAGCGCGCCGCCAGCAGGGTGTTATAGGCATGCAGGCCGGCGCTGGCGCTCTCGCGGCGGAAGTGCGACAGCGACAGCGCCAGCGGGCCTTCGTCGTAATTCAGGGCGCCGCTCAGCGCGCGCTTGCGGGTATTGTCGTCGGCCACTTCGCCCGCGCTGTAAGCCAGCTCGGTCGAGAAGCCGGCCAGCTTGGGCGAGGCGTAGCGCAGCGAGTTGTCCATGCGGCGGTTCGGTACCATCAGGTTGGCAGCTTGGCCGGCCAGGCCGTCTGCGAAAGGATCGGCGATGTCGCGCAAGGCCTTGTAGTACGGCGAGTACTGGCGGCCGGCGCTGATGGTGCCCAGCGGGCTGGCCAGCGAGACGTAGGACTGGCGGCCGAAAGTCAGGCCGCCCTGGCCGGAAGCGCCGGTATCCATGGCGAAGCCGCTCTCGATGACGAAGCTGGCCGACAGGCCATTGCCCAGGTCTTCGGTGCCCTTGAATCCAATGCGCGAGCCGGAGGCGATGCCGCTGCTCACATTGGAGGTATTGCCGGCGGCGCCGCCGCGTTCGAGTACGATGCCGGCATCGGCAACGCCATAGACTTGGACGGAAGATTGCGCGTGCGCGCTGCAGCAGGCCAGGGCCAGCAGGGTGGTGGCAGTGTATTTCATTGGTGTTCTCCTGAGGTTGTTGTTCTTATGCGGCGCGAATGTAGCTGTGTTCGTCCGCTTGTTCTTCTTCGCCGAGCGCGCCTTCCCACTTCGCCACGACGGCGGTTGCGATGGCGTTGCCGACGGCGTTGGTGGCCGAGCGGCCCATGTCGAGGAACTGGTCCACGCCCATCAACAGCAGCAGGCCGGCTTCAGGGATGTGGAATTGGGTCAGGGTGGCGGCGATCACCACCAGCGAAGCGCGCGGCACGCCGGCCATGCCTTTCGAGGTCAGCATCAACAGCAGCAGCATGGTGATCTGGGTGCCCAGCGACAGGTCGATGCCATAAGCCTGGGCGATGAACAGCACGGCGAAGGTGCAGTACATCATCGAGCCGTCCAGGTTGAAGGAATAACCCATTGGCAGCACGAAGCTGGAGATGCGGCGCTGCACGCCGAACTTGTCCAGCGCGACCAGCAGTTTGGGATAGGCCGCTTCCGAGCTGGCGGTGGAGAAGGCCAGCAGGAACGGTTCGCGGATCAGGCCGACCAAACGCAGGACGCGCGGGCCCAGCACGGCGAAGCCGGCGCCGATCAGCAGTGCCCACAGGCAGAACAGGCCGAAGTAGAAGCCGCCCATGAACTTGGCGAAGGTGGCAAGGATGCCGAGGCCATTGGTGGTGACCACCGAAGCCATGGCGGCAAACACCGCCAGCGGGGCCAGGCCCATGATGGTGCCGGTAATGCGCAGCATCACCTGTGCCAGCTCGTCGACTACGTCCAGCAGGCGCTTGCCGGATTCGCCCAGCGCGCCCAGCGCGGAGCCGAAGAAGATCGAAAACACCAGCACTTGCAGGATCTCGTTATTGGCCATGGCCTCGATCGGCGACTTCGGCACCACGTGGGTGATGAAATCCTTCAGCGTGAAGGCCGAGGTTTTCAGGCCGGTGCTGGCGTCGATGGCGGGCAGCGGCAGGCCCAGGTTGGTCCCAAGCTGCATCACATTCGACAGCAGCATGCCGAGCGCCAGGGAGACCAGCGAAGCGACGATGAACCAGGCGAAAGCCTTGGCGCCGATGCGGCCGGCGGCCTTGCCGTCGCTCAGGTTGGCGATGCCGACGGTCAGGGTCGAGAACACCAGCAGCGCAATGATCATCTTGATCAGGCGCAGGAAGATGTCGGTCACCAGCGAGATGTGGGCCGAGATGTCGGCGGTGAGCTTCTTGTCAGGGAAAACCGTGTGACAGGCGTAGCCGACGGCGATGCCAAGCAGCATCGCGAACAGGATGTAGAGGGTAAGGGGGCGCTTCTTTTGCATTCCGGTCTCCGTTGTGTAGGTCCCCGCGTGTGTGGCGGGGTCCCGGGACAACAGCAAGCTGTGTGCCCGTTGGACGGATTCCGGTAAGTGCTTGATTTATAAGCCTGCCGGCATACTAATGATGCCGGCTGGCAATTTTACAGTCCCAGGACTTGGACGGCGTGGAGAGGCTGTGTATGACTTCTTGGCTTAATGCGCATGACCATGGTGGTGATCGTGATCGTGCTGGTGATCATGGTCATGGTCATGGTCGTGGTCATGCTTGTCCTCAAGCGCATGCCCCTGGCCTTGCAGGCAGCACTCATGCTGGGTGGTACCTTGCTCGGTTTGCAATGTCGTATGGTGGATGCCGAATTGCTCCTTCAACTGGCGCGCAATGTCGTCGATGGCCATATCGCCCGGGTAGCCGCCCGGCATGACAAGGTGGCAAGTCAGCGCCACATCGGTGGTGCTCATCGACCAGATATGCAGGTCGTGCACGCCGGCCACGCCAGGGCTGGCCAGCAGGAATTTTTCCACTTCGCCTGCATCCACGTTGCCGGGCACCGCGCCCAGCGTCATGTCCAGCGCCTCGCGCAGCAGCGACCAGGTGCTCTTCATGATCAGCACCACGATCACCAGAGACACGGCAGGGTCGATCCACGCCCAGCCGGTGTACATGACCACCAGGCCCGCAATCAGCACGCCCAGCGAGATGGCGGCATCGGCCGCCAGGTGCAGGTAGGCGCCGCGGATATTCAGGTCGTCCTTGCTGCCCTTCATGAACAGCCAGGCCGAAATGCCGTTGACGGCAATACCGATGCCGGCCACCACGGACACGGTCAACCCCGCCACAGGCGTAGGCTCCATCAAACGCTGGAAAGCGCCCCATGCGATCGCGCCGGTGGCCGCCATCAGCAGCATGCCGTTGAACAGCGCAGCCAGGATGGAGCTGCTGCGCAGGCCATAGGTATAGCGGCCGGACGGCTCGCGCTTGGCCAGGATGGCCGCGCCCCAGGCAAGGATCAGGCTCAATACGTCCGACAGGTTATGGCCCGCGTCGGCCATCAGCGCCGTCGAATTGGCCAGGAAACCGTAGAAGAACTCGATGGCAACGAACACCGCGTTGAGCGCGATCGCAATGGCAAAAGCGCGGCCGTGGCCTACTTCGCCGTGATGGTGGTGATGATGGCCGTGGTCGTGGCCATGTCCGTGATGATGATGGGCGCTCATTGTTCGTTACCGTTGGATGGTTCGGCGATATGTTCCAGCATATCGCGCAGGACGCCGCTGATATGGGCATCAGCGGTGGAATAGAAGACTTGTTTGCCCTGGCGCTCAGACTTGACGATACGCGCGGCGCGCAGCAGGCGCAGGTGGTGGCTGACCAGCGAAGAGCTCAGTTGCAGCGAACCCGCGATATCGCTGACTGCGATCGGCTGCTCCAGGCAAGCCAGCACAATGCGCAGCCGGGTCGAATCCCCCAGCAAATGGAACAGGTCCGCCAGCTCCGCGACGGAAGCATCGTTGTCAGAATAGATAGCCATAGCAAACAAATGAATAGGTATTCACATGTTAGCATGAAAGTCGGGGTCAGGTCTGGCAATCCGCCACCAATTTCGCATAGCGAAATTGGTGGCGGATTGCCAGACCTGACCCCGACTTTTATTTGGCAAGTTCAGCTTCGAAGGCGGTGCGGGTTTTGGCGTCGAGGGTTTGCAGGGCGCGCTCGAGCTTGGCGGGCGGGATGCCGGCCGGTTTGCTGAACATTGCCTGTCCGATCAACACCAGGGCGGCGGTCAGGACTGCTACCCCTGCGGCGGCTGCCAGCAGGCGCAGTTCGCGGCGCGAGAAGGGCTCGTGCGAGGTGGGGATGGGGCGGGCGCCAGGGGGCGGGACGTAGGCGGCGCCTGGCATTGCCGCTGGGGCATGCGCGCCGTCCAGGCGCGCCAGGTGGCGCTCGACCGCTTCTTCCAGTACCGCTTCGTTCAAGGCCACCAGGGCAAAGATCGGGTCGTCGACATCTACCTTGATGCCGGTCTTTTCGAATACGTGCAGGCGTAGTTTCTGCGGGTCGAGGGCCATTTACCAGTTCACCAGGTCGAGTTGTTCGAACAGGTCGCGGAACACGACCTTGATGCGCTGCTTTTCCATCACATTGAATTTGTCGCTGGCCTTCACTTCGTCCACCGTCAGGCGGCCGGTGTTCATCTTCTTCACGTCGGCGCCGAAGGTGTCGGCATTGCGCGCGCTCAGCACAATGCGGCCGCGCACGCGCTGCGAGTTGTCGGCGTAGGTCTGCGATTCGAGGAAGGATTTGCCGGATGCCGATTGCAGCAGGCCGAAATGCTCGTTCTCCCACAGCACCAGCGGCACCTGGGTCGACTTGGCCGTGGTGACGAAGCCCATCGCGGTATCGTGCAGCGTGTCGCCGCCGCCAACGATGGTGTGGATGTACACCTTGCGGCCCGATTCTTCCAGCAGGTTGAAGCAGTCGTTCTCAATCAGGTAGGCCATCAGCGGCGAGAACGTGTTGGCGCCGTTGTCGACCACGCAGTTGCCGTCTTCTTCCAGGATGTCGATCATCAGGGCGTCGAAGCGCTTGGGGTCGATGGTGCGCGATTCGGTCATCACCGGCACGTGCTTCACGTCCAGTGCCTTGTAGCGCGAGAAGGTGGTGTTTTCCTGGTCGGTGTCGTAGCAGCGCAGCGGGCCTTCGCTCTTGGCTTTCAGCCATTGCGCGAGGATGGTCGATACATACGTCTTGCCGATACCGCCCTTGCCCTGCAGGACGAAGTGAACCGTGTTTTGCATTGATGCTCCTGTTATCAGTGGCAGTTGGCCGTGCCGCTGTCACGGGCTTCCTGCTGCGGGCGTTCCGGCGCCGTCTTCGGCTGGACCGGCAGGAACTCCCATTCGTAGCTGTTTTCCTTCAATACCAGTTTCAGCACGCCGGTGCGCCAGTTGGAGCGCGCCTCGCTCTGCTCATTGAGCCAGAGGAAGGGCGTCAGCATGGCGCCGCCGGTGCCGACCACGAACTGGCGCACGCCGCGCGCCGCATCGGGCTGCGCGTCCGCATCCATCGGCGCCAGGCGCTCGTAGTCGTGGTCATGCCCGGACAGCACCAGTTCGACGCCTGCCGCATGCAGGGCGCGCCAGACGTCCTGCATCTTCCTGGTTGGTGTGTGCCCGCCAGAACTATACATGGGCGCGTGCCAGTAGGCGAGGGTGCAACGCGCCTTGCTGGCTGCCAGGTCGTCTTTGAGCCACAGGAGCTGGCGCTGGTGCTCGGCGGTTTTCAGGTCGCTGTTCAGGGAAATGAAGTGCCAGCCGCCCTTGTCGAAACTGTAATAGCCACGTCCGGCAGGGCCGGCCAGTTCGCCGAAGTAGTCGAAATAGCCTGCCGCCTTGCCGCTGGTGTATTCATGGTTGCCGGGCGTGGGCCGGGTGCGCGCCTTGAACTGGCCCCAGGTAGGGGCGTAGCAGTCGCTGAATTCGGCCGGGGCGCCATTCGGGTAGGTATGGTCGCCCAGGGTGAGGATCAGGGCCTCGGGGTCGCCCCTGGCAATGATGGCAGCGGTTCCGGCGGCGCCGGAGTCGGCGGCGCGGTTGTAGCGGCAGTCGGCGATGTCGCCGGCGGCGTACACCGTCAGGGGGCGCGCGGCATGCCCGGCGGCTGGAGCGGAGAGGGCGGCTGCGACGGCCAGCCAAGGTAGAATGCGTGTTTTCATTGGCACCATTTGAACAGGCATGCGAGTTTCACCATCCAGCGAGCAGGAAGCGATCCTGAAGTCCCGCGCCCGGACCTTGATGATCGAGGCCCGCGCAGGGACAGGCAAGACTACCACGCTGGCCATGCTGGCGGCACAGGAACCGGGCGTCGTGTTGGGCCTGTGTTTCTCGGAAGGGGCGCGCCAGCGCTTTTACGAGAAGCTGGCGCTGGAATGCCCGGAGCGCAAGGTGCAGGTGCTGACGGTGGAAGCGCTGGCGCGCTCGCAGCTCACGCGCATCGCGGAGCACGGCAACTGGCTGGACCTGCCCGAGCGCTGGTCCAGCCTGGAGCAGATGCGCCCCATGCTGGTGGCAGCCGCCAACACGGTCTGGCAGCGCCACGAGGGCCGCTATACGGAATTCGATTTCGATTTCGAGCGCAGCACCCAGCGCGTGGAAATGATGCTGCAATTGCTGGCGCAGATGAAGGCGACCCTGGCCACCTTGCGCTTCGAGGATGAGGTCTTCGACGACTTCACTTTCGACGAATTGTGCAATGAGTTCCAGCTGGAAGACCGCGAGATCGTGGAGATATTCCACGAGTTCGAGCGCCGCCGCCAGCCGCAGGCCGGGCATATCCTGTGGCAGGCGCCGGTCGATTACGCGACCGACCTGGTGTCCATCCTGCGCCGCTTTCAGGAAGCCGTGCACGACATGCCGCAGGCCGACTTGCTGCTGGTCGACGAATGGCACGACGTGAATGCCGCCGAATTCGAGTTGCTGCAACTGTTCCGCCGCAACGCGCGGCTGGTGGTGGTGGGCGACCGCCACCAGGTGATCAACGCCGAACGCGGCGCCGACCCGCGCTTTTCGGGCGGCGGCTTCGAGCTGGCCTTCCCGGACGCGGAACGCCTGCCGCTGTCGCAGTCGCGCCGCTGCGGCGTGTCGCTGAAAAAACTGCTGGAACGCGCCTTGCCGAAATGCGGCTTCGAATCGCACCCGGACACCTACTCGGAAGTGCGCCACGTCGAATATGAGCACGCCGATCCGCAAGCTTGCGCCCGGGCTGTCGTCGCCAAGGCGAAAGAGCTGGCGCTCGGCCCCGACCTGGCCATCATCCTGCGTGAAGTGGACCAGAGCGTGGAAATCGAAAACGCCTTGCTGGACGCCGGCCTGCCCTACAACTGCGACGGCTTCGCCTCCTACCTCAAGCGCCCCGAGATCATGGCCCTGCGCGCCCTGCTGCACGTGGCCAGCGGCGACTACAGCACGCTGAAGGCGGACAAGGAAAGCTGCGAGCTGATGGTCGACGGCCTGCAAACCTATTTCGCCGTGTCGGGCGATCGCCGCGACTACGAGGCCAGCCACGCCATGTACGGCTCTGGCGACGCCTACCAGCAGCAGAAGGACGCCGTGGTGCGCGACCCGGAAACCCTGGAATTCATGTTCAGCGGCCTGCTGTGCGCCGAACAGCCTTACGACAGCGGCGCCACGCGGCGCTGGAAGCAGCGCCTGGCCGCCGTGCTGGAGCAGTTGAAGGCGCAGGCCCCGACGGCCAGCGCTGCGCAATTGCTGGAACTGGCCAGCACGGGCCTCGACCTGCCGGCCGCTACCCGCCGCACTTTCGTCAAGCGCGCCCACGCCGACTCCGTGCTGCGCACCCTGCGCGCCTTCCTTGATTTTGCCCAGCGCCAGGGCGATGCCAAGGCGCCGGCCTTCCTCGAAGAACTGCGCCGCCGCCAGGTGGCAACGCGCGGCAAGCCTGCGGCACGCGGTACAGCGAGTAAGACGCTGGCGCTGGCCACGGTGCAGTCGGCAAAGGGAAGGGAGTGGCAGCAGGTGCTGCTGCCGTATATGGAAGAAGGCCAGTTCCCGCGCGCCACCCGTAATGGCGATGAATACGCCGAAGAACGGCGCTACCTGTACGTGGCGATCAGCCGCGCCATCGCCGGCCTGACCCTGTTCGAACCGGCTGCAGCGGAGCGCCGCAGCCGCTTGCTCAACTAGTTAATAAAGCGCAGCAGGCCTTTCAGCGAATGCTCGATGGTCTGCGCGCGCACCGCCTGGCGGTCGCCGGAGAACACCAGCCGTTCGGTGTGCACGGTATCGGCGTTGGCCCAGCCAAAACAGACCGTGCCGACCGGCTTGCCCGGCACCGCGCCGGTGGGGCCGGCAATGCCGGTGACCGATACCGCCACATGCGCATTGCTGGAGCCCAGCGCGCCTTGCGCCATGGCGGCTGCCACTTCTTCGCTGACGGAACCGAATTGCGCCATCATGGCGGCCGGTACTTCCAGCATTTCGGTCTTAGATGCGTTCGAATAGCAGACAAAGCCGCAATCGAACCAGCCGGTGGAGCCGGCAATGTCCGTGATTGCCGTGGAGATGCCGCCACCGGTGCACGATTCCGCGGTTGCCAACAGCAAGCCTTTGTCTTGCAAGGCCTTACCCACCTGGGCGGCCAGTTCGTTGATGTCTGTACTCACTTGTGGCTCCTTTAGCAAACAAAAGCGTTTGAACCCATTCTAGCGCGCTGCTGTGCAGATTGACCACGCTGCACCGCAATAATGTGGCGTCACGACTAACTTGCAAGCCGGGGAAGGCTTTTGTGGTGCGATAAACCAATAATTGCGCCGCTGTCGGGTACTCAGCGATAGAATGCCCCAAATCCCCTGTTCGCGAGGCACGGTGGTGAGGACTCTCCAAGGAAGATGTCCCGTTTTCTGGGTTGCGCTGCTATTGGCTGCGCTGCTGCCCCTGTGCGCCCATGCCCAATCCGGCTCCAGCCTGGAGCGCCAGGTCAAGGCTGCCTACCTGTACAAGTTTGCCGGCTTCGTTGAATGGCCCGAGGGCAGCTTTGCGCGCCCGGATGCGCCAATCGTGATCGGCGTTGCCGGCGCCGACCCGCTGGCCGAGCAACTGGAACAGACGGTTGCCGGCCATACGGCCAACGGCCGGCCGCTGCAGGTCAGGCGCATCAAGCGCGGCGACAGCCTGGCCGGCGTCCACATCCTGTTCATCCCGGCGCAGGAGAGGGCGCTGGCGCAGGAGCTGCTGGCCGCCAGCCGCGGCCAGCCGGTGCTGACCGTCACCGATGGCGACGAGACTTTCGGCATGGGCAGCATGATCAATTTCGTCATCGCCGACGAAAGGCTGCGTTTTGAAGTCTCCCTGAAACACGCGGCCGTAGCGCGCCTGAAGATCAGCGCGCGCATGCTGTCGGCCGCCCTTCGCGTGCAGCAGGTGGCGGGATGATGACGCGCCGCCGCTCCCTGCCGCAAAAGCTGCTTGGCGTGGTGATGCTGGTCACGCTGGCGGCCCTGCTGGTGTCGCTCGGCACCATCATCGCGTACGACTTGCGCGCCTACCACCAGTCCCTCAGTTCCGACATGACGACCCAGGCCGAGCTGCTTGGGCATATGAGCGCGCCGGCGCTGACGTTCGACGATCCGCGGCTGGCCAAGGAGAACCTGGCCCTGCTGCGCCTGCGGCCCAAGGTCAATGCCGGCGCCATCTACAACGCGCGCGGCCAGCTGTTCGCTACCTATGTGGCGCCGGGCATCGATATCAGCGTGCCGGCTGCGCCGCAGGCCGAGGGCGTGGCTTTCGAGGACGGCAAGATGATGCTGTTCCGCCGCATCCGCGACAACGGCGAATTGCTGGGCACCGTCTACCTGCAGTCGGACTATGAACTCCTGGGGCGCTTCGGCGACTACATGATGATTGCCATCGTCGCCACCTTCCTGGCGATGGGCATTGCCTACCTGCTGATGCGGCCCCTGAACAAGGTCGTCACGCAGCCGGTGCTGGCGATTGCCGACGTCGCGCGCGAGGTGATGGCGACCGGCGACTATTCGCGCCGTGCGCCGGGTACCAGCAACGACGAGGTGGCCGAGCTGGCCGATGCCTTCAACAAGATGCTGGGCGAGATCGAAAGCCGCACGCGCGAGCTGGAAACCTCGAACAGCGAAATCGCGCGCGAGGCGGAACAGCGCAGCAAGGCGCAGCAGGAAGTCATGCGCCTGAACGAGGAACTGGAGCAGCGCGTGCACGAACGCACCCTGCAGCTGGAGCAGGCCAACAGCGAGCTGGCCATGGCAATGCAGGAGGCAAAGAGCGCCAACCAGGCCAAGTCGGCCTTCCTCTCCTCCATGAGCCATGAACTGCGCACGCCGCTGAACGCCATCCTCGGCTTCGCGCAAATCCTGACCTCGGAAAAACTGCCTTCCACGCTGGTGCAGAAACGCGAATTTGCCAACCACATCCTGAAATCCGGACGCCACCTGCTGACCCTGATCAATGAGATCCTCGACCTGGCCAAGATCGAGTCGGGCGCCGTGGCGCTGTCGCTGGAACCGGTGGCGCTCAACGAAATCCTGCACGAGTGCGAAGGCATGGTGGCGCCGCTGGCAAGCGCGCGCGGCATCCGCCTGCTGTTCCCGGACGGCTGCACCTCCCATGTCACGGCCGACCGCACCCGCCTGAAGCAGATCGTGCTCAACCTGTTGTCCAACGCGATCAAGTACAACCGCGATGGCGGCGCCGTGGTGGTCGACTGCAGCCCGAGCGGCACCAGCCTGCTGCGGGTCTCGGTGCAGGATACCGGGATGGGGCTCAGGCCGGAGCAGGTCAAGCAGCTGTTCCAGCCCTTCAACCGCCTGGGCCAGGAAAGCGGGGCGGAGGAGGGCACCGGCATCGGCCTGGTGGTGACCAAGCGCCTGGTGGAGCTGATGGGCGGAACCATCGGCGTGACCAGCAGCCAGGGCGTGGGCAGCATGTTCTGGATCGAGCTGGAATCGACCGAGCCGACGCCGTCGCGCATCGACCCCAATGCCGAGCGGCCGCCCCAGCAACAGCGCCACGCGGAAGGCGAGCCGGCCATGATCCTGTATGTGGAAGACAACCCGGCCAACCTCAAGCTGGTGGAAGAGATCATCAGCTTCCGCCCCGACCTGAAACTGATTTCCGCGCCGGACGGCCACCTTGGCATCGAGCTGGCGCGCGCCCACCAGCCGGACATCATCCTGATGGACATCAACCTGCCGGGCCTGAACGGCATCGACGCCGTCAAGCTGCTGGCCAGCGATCCCCGCACCGCGCACATCCCCGTCATCGCCCTGACCGCCAATGCCATGCCGCGCGACGTGGAAAAAGGCCTGGCGGCAGGCTTCTTCCGCTACCTGATCAAGCCGATCAACATCGACGAGTTCACGGAAGCGATCAACAGCACCATGGCCTTCCTGGCACGCAGGGAGGAAGAAGGGAGTACGTCCAAGTGATCAGCCGCGACGATATCCTGAACGCCAAAGTCCTGATAGTGGACGACCAGCCGGTCAATGTGCAGTTGCTGGAATACCTGCTGCAGACCAGCGGCTACGTGAACGTCAGCTCCACCACCGACCCGCGCATGGTGGCGCCTTGGCACGAAGAGCACCGCTACGACCTGATCATCCTCGACCTGCACATGCCCGGCATGAGCGGCTTCGACGTGATGGAGGCGCTCAAGCCGCTGGAGCCGGAATACCTGCCGGTGCTGGTGGTGACGGCGCAGCCGGACCAGAAGCTGCCGGCGCTCGATGCCGGCGCGCGCGACTTCGTCAGCAAGCCTTTCGACCCGGTCGAGGTGCTCACGCGCATCAACAATATGCTGGAAGTGCGGCTGCTGCACCAGCAGGCGCGCGACTACAACGAGGTGCTGGAGCAGACCGTGCGCGCCCGCACCGCCGACCTGCAGCGCTTTCGCAGCGCCATGGACGCCACCGCCGACGCCATCTTCCTGATCGACACCAATACACTGGCGCTGGTGGACGTCAACGAAGGCGCCTGCCGCATGCTGGGCCACCCGCGCGCGCAACTGCTGTCGCTGGAGCCGGCCCGGCTTGGGCTTGGCGGCCGCGATACGCTGTCGGCGCAGGCCGAGCGCGCCGGCCAGGCGAAGGCGGCGCCGCACCGCGCGCCGGAGTTGATGGAAATCGAACTGCAGCGCGGCGATGGCGCCACGGTGCCCGTGGAAGTCTACTGGCTGCTGCAAAGCGAAGGAGAGTCGGCACACCGCACCCTGATCTGCGTGGCGCGCGACATCACCGAACGGCGCCTGGCCGAAGAGCGCCTGCGCCACATGGCGCATTACGATCGTCTGACCGGCCTGCCCAACCGCACCCTGTTCTTCCAGACCCTCGGCGAATCGATCGAGCTGGCGCAGGACAAGGAATGGCGCATCGTGGTGCTGTTCATCGGCCTGGACCGCTTCCGCAAGGTCAACGACTCGATGGGCGCCGCCATGGGCGACCAGTTGCTGCACGAATTTTCCAACCGCCTGGTGCAATGCGTGCGCTTGCGCGATACGGTGGGCCGCCTGGGCGGCGACGAGTTCGCGCTGATCCTGACCATGACGCGCGACCAGCAGGACGCGGTCCTGGTGGCAAACGAAGTGCGCGATGCCCTGCGCTCGCCCTTCGAGCTGGACGATCACCAGGCCACGCTGACCGCCTCCATCGGCATCGCCATGTACCCGGACGACGCCAACGATCCGGAGACGCTGGTCAAGTATGCCAACACCGCCATGGAGCGCGCCAAGGAGGCCGGCGGCGACGGCTACCGCTTTTTCACCGCCGGCATGAACGTGCAGGTGCTGGCGCGCCTCGACCTGGAGATGGCGCTGCGGCGCGCACTGGACAACAACGAACTGGAGCTGCACTACCAGCCCAAGGTCAACCTGACCGCGGGCCGCATCAGCGGCGCGGAGGCTCTGCTGCGCTGGAACCGGCCGGGCTATGGCCTGGTCTATCCGGCGGAATTCGTCGGCGTACTGGAAGAGACGGGCCTGATCGTGCGCGTCGGCAGCTGGATCATCGATGCCGCCTGCCGCCAGATCGCGACCTGGCTGCGCACGCCGGTTGGCGGCGTGCACGTGGCCGTGAACGTGGCCAGCCGCCAGTTCGTCGAGGGCGACCTGGAAAACGACGTGCGGCAGGCGCTGGAACGGCACAATGTGCCGCCCGAACTGCTGGAGCTGGAATTGACCGAAACGGCCTTGATGTCCAATGCCGAGCGCACCATCCAGGTGCTGACGGCGCTCAAGCAACTGGGCATCAAGGTGGCGATCGACGATTTCGGCACCGGCTATTCCTCGCTGGCCTACCTGCAGCGCTTCCCGATCGACAAGCTGAAGATCGACATCGCCTTCGTGCGCGATATCACGACCAATCCCAACGATGCCGCGATTGCGCTGGCCATCATCAGCATGGCGCACAGCCTCAAGCTGCGCGTGATTGCGGAAGGCGTGGAGACGCGGCCGCAGCTGGAATACCTGCGCCGCAACCGCTGCGACGAAATCCAGGGCTACTTCTTCAGCCGTCCGTTGGCCGCGCCGGAGATGGGCGCGCTGGCCGAATCGGGCAAGAGCCTGCCGCCCGACCCCAATGTGGCGGCCGAGCCGCCGCAAACCCTGCTGCTGGTGGACGACGACGTCAACGTGCTGTCCTCGCTGCACCGCCTGTTCCGCCGCGACGGCTACCGCATCCTGACGGCGGAGTCGCCGGCCGAAGGTTTCGACCTGCTGGCGCTGTATCCGGTGCAGGTGATCGTGTGCGACCAGCGCATGCCGATCCTGAGCGGCACCGAATTCCTGGCCAAGGTCAAGGAAATGTACCCGGACACGATCCGCATCATCCTGTCCGGCTACACCGGGCTGGAAGCGGTGCTCGACTCGATCAACCGCGGCGCGATCTACCGCTTCTACACCAAGCCGTGGGACGACACCCAGCTGCGCGACAATATCCGCCTGGCCTTCCACCACTACTGGCTGATGCACGGCAGCGGCCGCCGCGCCGGGGAACCGGGCGAAGACCATACCGCGCTCACCGGATAAAAAAATGCCGCCCACGATGGGGGCGGCTGGAAAACATTCACGGGAGTGGTATGAATGTGGAGACAGGCAGGATAATAGTCGCTGCTTGTGACCACTTCATGACATCATTTCGCGGCAATTGCCTTTGATTCTTGCCAGCTTTGCCACCACATCTCGTTGAACTCCTGTTCATGTGCGGCCAAGGCTGACATCGTGGCGAGAAATTTTTTTACTGCGGGAGCCAGTTCGTCGACATCGCAGCGTAACTCAATGGCGTCATTCGTGAAGTCCAGGTCGCTGCCCCGCACGATGGCAGAAATCTCTTTAACCACTTTTGCGCAGCGGCCATGATGAAGCATTACTCCGCCTTCGTCCGTCAGCAGCAGTTTGTCGCCCCTCTTCTCGATCAAGAGAAAGTACTCCGGTTCGTCTTTAAAGGGGCGTGGAGCGAAGACTACTGCGCTTTCGTCGTTTTCATCCACTTCACAGCTCAGGCCTGTTGCGGCCTCAATGATGTTTTTTAGCATATCCCTTCTCCTTGAACGCCGAACGTGGATCCATTGGGATGGGCATCAGGTAAATGTTAGCCCTTTGGCAGAAGTGTGCAAGCGCCAATTCAAAGTCCCAGCTTTGCCATCCAGGCTGTTCTTCCCGGCGACTGCAGCCAAAATGTTCATGGGAGCTGCAATTGGATGAACTGGTCCTTTCTGATGCCAATTGTGTTTGGCACGCCAGACGAGATTTCCCAGGTTACGCTTCGCTCTCGCTCGAGCTTCCAGTTGCATAAGTCATCGCAGTGGCTGCGAACAGTCATTAATGCTAGTGCTTCTTCCTCGGAAAGATTTGCCATCGCTATCCCCGTTGCGCCGCTGCTTCAAGCATAGGGGCACGGCGGACTGCGATATTGAGGCAGGTCAGCGTGACGGCAGCTGGTAGTTGAAAGTGTAGCGGTGCTGGCCGCCGGTCACGTCGATGGTCATCGTGCCTTGCAGGCCGGCCAGTTCGCCGGTGGCGGAGTCGGGGACGACGCTGACGTTCAGTGTCGGCGTGCCTTTGTTCATCAGGCCGGAGTGCTGCAGGAAGAAGCTGCCTTTGCGGCCCTCCAGCGTGGCGCTGACCTGTTCCAGAGCGACATAGCCGGCCGAGCCTTTCACGGCAGTCATGACGGCCAGCATTTCGCCCTTGCTGGTGCCATCGAGCGGGCCGTGGAAAGTCTTGCTAATGGTTTGCCGGCCCCAGGGCTGGCCCTCCACCGCCGGCTGCGGCGTGAGTTTGACGTCGAACGTGCCTTCGATTTGCATGGGCTTGTCTCCTGCATTGGCCGCAGCGGCGGCGAATGCGAATAGTAGGGGGATCAGTGTTTTCATGGCCGCCATTATGGTAGTCTCCATCGCCTGATGATTGGAAAAACGCGACAAATCGAAACTGAGCCGCGCGGCATCCTGGTGCCGCATATCAAGGTGGGCTCATTCTGCCATGAACGCATGGCGCCCAGCGCCGCGCTGGCGGAATGGGTCGAGCATTACTGGTTCGTCGGCTGGGACATGCAGGGCCATCCGCCGCAGCAGCAGGAAACGCTGCCGCATCCCAATGTGCACCTGGTGATCGAGAATGATACGGACGGCGTGTACGGCGTGCATACGGCGCGCTACACCAAGCTGCTTGCGGGGCAGGGCTTCGCGTTCGGCATCAAGTTCAGGCCGGGCGGTTTTCGTCCCTTCTTCGGCCGCGCAGTCGCGGAACTGTCCGACCGGCGTGTCGCGCTGGCGCAGCTGTTCGGCGCCGGCGGCGAACAGCTGACGCAGCAGCTGCGCGCCTGCGCAACGTCCGCCGATGCGGCGCCCTCTGCGATGGCTGCCCTGGCGGAAGCTTTTCTCCTGGCACGCCTGCCCCGGGCGGATGAAGACGCAGGCCGCGCCGCAGCGCTGGTGGCTGCCGTGGCAGGCAATCCGGCGCTGCTGACGGTGGACGCGTTGGCCGAACAGGCGGGCATCAACAAGCGCGCCCTGCAGCGCCTGTTCCAGCAATACGTTGGCGTCGGTCCGAAATGGGTGATCAAGCGCTATCGCATGCACGAAGCCGTGGCCCGGCTGCAGGCCGGCACCGCCCCGGCGCTGGCCCAGCTCGCGCTCAGCCTGGGCTATTACGACCAGGCCCACTTCATCAAGGATTTTGCTGCGCTGGTGGGCAAGCCGCCGGGGGAATACTTGCGCCAACTGCCGCCGCCCGCAGCACGATAGTCCGGGCCAGCTTATCGCCGAGCCGCCTGCGGCGCTCGCCCAGGATGAACAGAGCATCGAGAATGAAGATCAGATGCGTGGCGTTGCGCAGTATTGAGCTGAGCAACGATATCGGGCCTTCGTCCGACGCGCGGACGACCCGCAGCCCCAGCAGGCGCTTGCCTGGGCTGAGGCCCGGGCCGGCATCGCGCAGCAGCAAATAGGTCCAGCTGAGGACTTCAAAACTGCTTGCCGGGAGGGCGGCAGTTTCCCCGTCGCGTGTCCCCAGCAGGCAGGCGGCCGCCAGCAGCCAGGCCGCGAAGTCGATGCCGAAGGCCAGCATGCGCTCGCCCAAGCTGGCCATGCGTTCGGACTCTGCGAAGGCGTCGGCATCACGGGCCGCCTGGTCGGCCAGTACCTGTTCGATCGTGGCGGGCGTGACGCCGCGCGCGGCCAGAAGCTGCATCACGACAGCTTTGGCGTCGTCGCGCAGGTCAAGGCGCAGGTGCCCCAGCAGCGCTTCGGTATCGAGGCGTTGGCAATGTTCGCGGAAGGTCATTGTTCAGGTGGAGAAGTGGTCGAAGCTGGACAGCTCCAGTGCCAACGGCGCGCCGGATGCATCGGTCCAGCGCAGGCCGGCAGCGTCCTCGATGCGGCCGATGCGGGTGACCGGGGTGCCGCATTCTGCGGCGGCGGCGAGGATCGCCTCGCGCCGCGAGGCGGGCGCGGTGAAACAGATCTCGTAGTCGTCGCCACCGGCTGCGGTAAAGGCGCGGCGCAGCGCCTGCGGCTGGGTCGCCAGCACCGGGCCGGCCGGCAGCGCGTCGGCATTCAGGGTGGCGCCCACCCGCGACTTCTCGAGGATGTGGCCAAGGTCGCCCACCAGCCCGTCCGAGATATCGATGGCGGCATGGGCCAGGCTGCGCTCGGCCAGCAGCGCGCCCAGCGCCACGCGCGGCGTCGGCGTATGCATGCGCGTTCCGGCGGCTGCCAGCTGCTCGGCGGGAAGCGCCAGTTCACCCAGGTAGCCGGCCAGGGCCAGGCGCGCATCGCCCAGGGTGCCGGATACCCAAATGTCGTCGCCGGGACGGGCAGCGCTGCGACGCAGGGCGCGTCCCGGCGCCACTTCGCCAAACACGGTGATGCAGATATTCAGCGGCCCCTTGGTGGTGTCGCCGCCGATCAGTTCGCAGCCGTGCAGGTCGGCCAGCGCGAACAGGCCGCGCGAGAAACCTTCCAGCCAGGCGCGTTCGGCGGCCGGCAGGGCCAGGGCCAGGGTAAAAGCCACCGGACGGGCGCCCATCGCGGCCAGGTCGGACAGGTTGACGGCCAGGCTCTTGTGGCCAAGGCGCTGTGCATCTTCGCCGGCAAAGAAATGCCGGCCCTCGACCAGCATGTCGCAGGAAACGGCCGTCTGCATCCCCGGCGACGGCCCCAGCAAGGCGCAATCGTCGCCGATGCCAAGGGCTGCGCGTCCGGGCAAGGGACGGGCGAAGTATTGTTTGATCAGGTCGAATTCGGAAAGCATCCCGCCATTCTAGCGGGGTAGCCGGGCTTCGTCCTTAGTTTGGCTTGTCGCGCAGGTAAATCCAGGTGCCGCCCGAAGCCAGTGCCGCCATGGCAAGCAAGGCAACATAACTGGAATCTTGCGGGGTGAAGAAGAGGGCGACGGCAGTCGCAGGGAACAGGACGCCGGACAGACGGGACCAGGAATGCCAGATTGCATCACGCATGGTATTTTCCTTCCGTAAAGTGCCAGTAAATCCAGTCTATGCAGAAAAATGCTATATGTAAAGTTGCTTTCGCCGAAAATTGCAAGCAAATGCGATTTGGCGCAACTAGATTTTAAGGTCTCGTGCCGCAAGTCAGCATTGTCGCCGGGGCGACAGTTTATTAGCTTGATTGGGAGAAAAATCCCGGGCCGCAAGACGATTCTTAATCGGAAGGCAATGGAAACCGATGAAAATTCGGGATTGGTAAAAATACCTACGTTAGAGCAATCCCTCTATCTGCTAGAATCGGAAGCTTTCGGACATAGGATAGAAGGGGCAGTACAGCATGGATTCGGGATCTGACAAAAAAGAAGAACTTCGCCAACAACTGCGCGCCGCCGCACTCGAATACCACGAGTGCCCCAAGCCAGGCAAAATCAGCGTCTCCCCCACCAAGCAACTGACCAACCAGCGCGACCTGGCGCTGGCCTATTCGCCGGGCGTGGCTGCGCCATGCGAAGAAATCGTCATCGACCCGGCCAACTCCTATAAATACACCGCGCGCGGCAACCTGGTGGCCGTCATTTCCAACGGCACCGCCGTGCTGGGCCTGGGCAATATCGGCCCGCTGGCGTCCAAGCCGGTGATGGAAGGCAAGGGCGTGCTGTTCAAGAAGTTCGCCGGCATCGACGTGTTCGACATCGAAATCAACGAGTCCGACCCGGACAAGCTGGTCGACATCATCGCCTCGCTGGAACCGACCTTCGGCGGCATCAACCTGGAAGACATCAAGGCGCCGGAGTGCTTCTACATCGAGCGCAAGCTGCGCGAGAAGATGAAGATCCCGGTCTTCCATGACGACCAGCACGGCACCGCCATCATCGTCGGCGCCGCCATCCTGAATGGCCTGAAATACATCGGCAAGGACATCAAGAACGTCAAGCTGGTGGTGTCCGGCGCCGGCGCGGCGGCCCTGGCCTGCCTGGACCTGATCGTCGACCTCGGCTTCCCGATCGAAAACATCCTGGTCACCGACCTGGCCGGCGTGGTCTACAAGGGCCGCACCGAACTGATGGACCCGGACAAGGAACGCTTCGCACGCGACACCCCGCACCGCACCCTGGCCGACTGCATCGAAGGCGCCGACATCTTCCTCGGCCTGTCCGCCGGCGGCGTGCTGAAGCAGGACATGGTCAAGCAGATGGCGCCGAATCCGCTGATCCTGGCCCTGGCCAACCCGAATCCGGAAATCCTGCCGGAGGACGTGAAGGCGGTGCGCGGCGACGCCATCATCTGCACCGGCCGTTCGGACTACCCGAACCAGGTCAACAACGTGCTGTGCTTCCCGTACATCTTCCGCGGCGCGCTCGACAGCGGCGCCAGCACCATCACCCGCGAAATGGAAATCGCCGTGGTGCACGCGATTGCCGACCTGGCCCACGCCGAGCAGTCGGACATCGTCGCCACCACCTACGGCATCGCCAACCTGGCCTTCGGCCCGGAATACCTGATCCCGATGCCGTTCGACCCGCGCCTGCTGACCAAGATCGCGCCGGCCGTGGCCAAGGCGGCGGCCGATTCCGGCGTGGCCACCCGTCCGATCAAGGACCTGGAAGCCTACGCCGACAGCCTGCAGCAGTTCGTCTACCGTTCCGGCACCTTCATGAAGCCGGTGTTCGCGGTGGCCAAGCAGACCCCGGCCGACATGAAGCGCATCGTCTACGCCGAAGGCGAGGAAGAGCGCATCCTGCGCGCGGTGCAGGTGGTGGTCGACGAGAAACTGGCGCGCCCGATCCTGGTCGGCCGTCCCGCCGTGCTCGATGCGCGCGTGCAGAAATTCGGCCTGCGCCTGAAGCAGGGCGTCGACTACGACGTGATCAATCCGGACTTCGACGAGCGTTACCGCGACTACTGGAAGGCTTATTACGAGCTGACCGCGCGCAAGGGCGTGACGCAGGAATACGCCAAGCTGGAAATGCGCCGCCGCCATTCGCTGATCGGCGCCATGATGATCAAGAAGGGCGATGCCGACGGCATGATCTGCGGCACCTTCGGCACCACCCAGCTGCACCTGCACTACATCGACCAGGTGCTGGGCCGCCGCCCGGGCGCCTGCGTCTACGCGGCGATGAATATCCTGGTGCTGCAGGACCGCCAGCTGGCGCTGGTGGACACCCACGTCAACGAAAACCCGAACGCCAACGAACTGGCCGCCATCACCATCATGGCTTCGGAAGAGATGAAGCGCTTCGGCCTGGTGCCGCGCGCGGCGCTGCTGTCGCATTCGAACTTCGGCTCCTCCAACAGCGAATCGGCGCAGAAGATGCGCGCCGCGCTGGACCTGGTGCGCCAGCGTGCGCCGGACCTGGAAGTGGACGGCGAAATGCACGGCGACACCGCGCTCGATTCCAAGCTGCGCCACAAGCTCTTGCCCAACACCACCCTGAAGCAGGACGCCAACCTGCTGGTGATGCCGAACATCGACGCCGCCAACATCGCCTACAACCTGGTCAAGACCGCCGGCAACGGCATCGCGATCGGCCCGATCCTGCTCGGCTGCGCCGCGCCGGTGCACATCCTGACCCCGTCCGCCACCGTGCGCCGCATCGTCAACATGACGGCGCTGTGCGTGGTCGACGCGGTGTCGGAACGCGCTTAAGGAGGCCGGCCATGATGGTCGACCTGCTGCTCGCGGTAGTGCACCACCTGCTGGCCTTCGGCATCGCCGCGGCCATCACGGCCCAGCTGGTGCTGGTGCGGCCGGGCATGCAGCCGCCGGCCGTGCAGCTGGCGGCCAAGTACGACATCGCGCTCGGCATCATGTCGCTGTCGCTGGTGGCGATCGGCTTTGCGCGCGTGTTCTTCGGCGCCAAGGGGGCTGCGTTCTACCTCCACAACCACGTGTTCTGGACCAAGGTGGTGCTGTTTGCCGTCATCGGCCTGCTGTCGATCAAGCCGACCCGCGCCTTCCTGCGCTGGCGCAAGGCGCAGTCGGCCGACGCCGGCTTTGCACCGGAGGAGGTGGAAATCCGTGCGGTCCGCAAAACCCTGATGACCGAGATCCATCTCTTCGCCCTGCTGCCGATTGCCGCCGCCGCCATGGCGCGTGGCTACGGCTACGCCTGAACGCCGATACGCGGCAGTACCCTGGACCGGTCCGGCCCGGGCCGCAATACGTCCCGCTTGCGCGATATGGTGCCGCTGCCCGGCGATGGCCTGGCTGGCGCGCCTGGTGCTGCAGCAAAAAAGGAGGGAACAGCCGGAATCCGGGAAGCCTTGCGGATGCCACGGCGTGCGCCGAAGCGTATAGGGAAGCAGGCGTTAGTAAGAAGAGATGGTGCCCGAGGCCGGAATCGAACCGGCACGCCTTGCGGCGGCGGATTTTGAGTCCGCTGCGTCTACCAATTTCACCACTCGGGCCACTTAACGCGACACGCATTATTACCGATTTGCCACCGCGCGGCAACCCTGCAGCAAATATTTAAGCTATGGGCTGCGGTGTCCAAATTGAAAAAAATGAGCGCACGGCCAGCTTTCCAAGGGAAACAGCGGGGCGTAGGAGGGACCAAGTCGAAGAGACAGGGCGGTCGCCACAGGGCCGCCGCATCAAAGCGGTGCGCCACGACGCTTTGTTTGAAGGAGAGACGCCATGAAATCCTTGGCAGCGAGTGCTGCCGTCCTCGCCTTGTTGTGCAGCGCTTCCGCCCTGGCGGGAGACAATCAGCCGAAGACCGACATGTTCGCGGTCGCGGCGGGTGCGCTGGTGACCGCTGCCGGGACGCGCGTCGAATTCAGCAGCGACGGCGCGGATGTCACCATCCTCAACTTCGAGAAACTGTCGCTGGCTGACGCGGCTTACGCTGCCTGCTGCAGGGGCGCCGGATCGAGGCGCTCTTCCAGCAGCGCGAAGATGGCATCCTTCGACAGCACATAGCGCTCCATCAGGTCATCCTTGATGGATTCCATCACCGCGCGGTAGTCGCGCATGGCGGCCAGCGTGGTGCTGTACAACTCGTCCGCCTTGGCTTCCACCTGCACCAGGGTGTGCTCGTCGCCGGTCTCGCCGCGCAACTGGCTGTAATCGAGCTTGGAGCGCGAATACATCGACAGGCGGTTGACCATCATGTTGAGCATCTTGGTGGCCTTCTCGATATCGTTCTGGCTGCCCACGGAAATGCCGCGCGCGCCGTAGAACAATTCCTCCGCCGCCACGCCGCCGTACAGCTGCATGACGTCGCGCTCCATCTCTTCCAGCGTGCGCAGCGACATGTCGTCGCCGGCCGACAGCACATAGCCCAGCGCGTTCATCTTCGACACCGCTTCGGTGGAAATCTTCAGCAGGTGCGATTTTTCCTTCACCTCGGCCAGCGGCATGCCGGCGCGCAGGTAAGGGTCGATCTGCATGAAGAAGTGGCCGAGCTCGTGCAGGGCGATGCGCTCGCGCTGGCGGGTCTTCTCGGCCGTGGTGGCGCGGTCGGTCAGGCCGATGGTGGCGCGTTCGAAGGCGCGGAACATCAGGTCGGTATTGATCACGCATTTTTCCTGGATCGAGATCATGGAGGCGCGGTCGACCACGGTTTCCAGCAGGGCCGGGCTGAGGTTTGCGGTGATTTCCGCCACCTGGTCCAGGTCCATGGCGTTCCAGTCCACCAGGCCATCTTGCTTGCGCTTCAGGAACGATTCCAGCAGCGCGCGGCGCTCGCCCTTGTTCGGCAGGCGGAAGTTGATCTTCACGCTGAAGCGGCGCAGCATGGCTTCATCCATCGCGGTCGAGGCATCGTCGAAGTTGGACGCCACGATCCAGATCACGCCCTGGCCCTGTTCGCTCTTCACGCCGTCCAGCAAGCCCAGCAGGGTGTTTGCGGTATCGTCTTCCCATTTCTTCTCGCCGCGGCCGCGCGGCATGAACAGCGCCTGCGCCTCGTCCAGGAAGATGATGCAGTTGCCGCGCGCGCAAGCCTTCTTGTACAGCGCATTCAGGGCTTTCGAGCCGCCGCCGACGTAGCCCGATTCCAGCGCCGAACCGGAAGCCTGGATCAGCGGATAGCCCAGGCGCTTGGCCAGGTAGCCGGCCAGCTTGGTCTTGCCGGTGCCGGCCGGGCCGGTCAGCATCACGTTGAAGGGCTTGTCGATATTGTGCTGCTTGTAGACTTCGCGGTTGCGGATCATGTCTTCCAGGTGCAGCACTTCCTGCTTGATGTCTTCCATGCCGATCAGGTCGTCCATCGACCCCTTGAGCTGGTCGGGCGCGATCACGGACGCGTTCATGCCCATGCCCGGCATGCCCCACTTCAGCACGAACAGCACCAGGCCCACCACGAAGATGTCGAAGGCATGGCGCTTGAGGAAAACTTGCACGCTGGCCCACTGGCCGCCGTCGTCCAGCAGCACGCCCTTGTGGGCGGCCAGGTAGTCTTCTTTCGCAATGGCGTAAGGGATGTTGTTGCGCAGCAGGACTTCGCGCTCCAGGCTCTGGTGCGAGGTGCTGGGGACCACCACCACGTGCAGGGTGGCGTCGCCCTTGAACTTGTAGACATAGCGCGGCGAATCGGCCAGCGGGCGGGCGATCAGCAGGTAGTCCAGCTTGTCGCGCTGGGCCACCAGGGCCGTGATTTCACCGATGTTCTGCGAGCGCAGCACCGGCGCGGCATCCTGCGCCACGTCGCCGCGCAGCAGCGCAAAGGCGAGGGCGGCGGTAGCCAGCAGCACCAAGGTGATGCGCACCAGGGGGTTCTTGAGGGCGAGTTGGAGCTTGTAGATATTGAACATAGGCCATTCAAACGCAAGGTTTTCTGGTGGGCCTATGGCCGGCGGCTGATGCCTCGGCTGGCCCCATTTGTCGGAAATGCTGTACGGCAACTTTCCGCATATGGTGACTATAACGCGTAAACCAAGCGCGCGTCCGCTGCATTCCAAAAAAACTTTAGTTGCGCAACAGTAATAATCGACAAGTTATTTGCCGGCTTGCCACTGCTCGTATTTCTTTTCCAATCTTGTAAACGTGCCGTCCTTGCGCATCGTATCGAGGGCGGCATTCATGCGTGCCACCATGGCGTCGGGCACGCTCGGGTTGCAGGCCAGGTAGACCTTGACGTGGTGGAACGTGAGCACCGGCACCAGGGCTTCCGGCGCCGCGAACTGGGCCAGCGCGCTGAGGTCGTTGTTGCGCACGCCGACCGCCCACAGGTCGATGCGGTCGAGCATCAGCTTTTTCGGATTGGCGGCATTGTCCGGCGCGCCATCGACATCGAAGCCGCGGGCACGCAGGAATTCGTCGCGCGCATCGCCATTGTAAGTGCCGATGCGCAGCTTGCGCGCGTCGTCCAGGCGATGCACATCGTACTTGCGGCCGGCGCGCCCCATCAGCACCCATTGCGCTTCATCGGTAGGGCCGATCCATTTGAACTGCTTTTCGCGCTCCGGGGTGCGCGAGGTGGAATACACGCAGGTATAGGGGTCGCGCTGCGCCATGGTGAAGGCGCGTTTCCAGGGCAGCACGTCGATGGTGTAGGCGTAGCCGCTGCGGGCCAGCATTTCGCGGATTTTTTCGCCCTCGCGGCCGACCACCTGGTCGCCGACCTTCATGCTGGCCGGCGGCGAATGCTCGGAGGTGATGACGAGGGGCGGGGCGGCCAGCGCTGCTGCGCCGGCAGCCAGCAACATTGCCAGATGCGCTATCGCGGATACCATGCCTACCTCTTTGCTATCGTCCGGTACAGGATAGCAGGGAGGCGGGCCGGCGGACAATCAGTTGGCGTGCACCGTGCGGCGCTTGAACAGGCGGAAACGCTCGCTGCGGTCCGAGGCGCGGCGCCCTTCCCAGAGCTGTTCCCACTCGGCGCCCGGCTGTTGCTGGTAGGCACGAGATTTGATGCTATCTTGCAACAACATGACTTCGCAGCGGCGCTGTTCGACGCCGTTGAACGGCATCTTGCCGAAGAAGGCGAAGGAGGCGCGCTGGGCCGGGGTGACGTTGCTCTGCACGCAATCGGTGCCGGGCGGCAGGACTGCCGCCGCTTCGCGCGCCACGCTGGCGTAGCTCTTGCTGTAGTTCACATGCGGCAGGAACAGCGTCATCAGCAGGATCCAGATCAGGATCAGGCCGCCGGACGACAGCACCACGGCGCGCCACAGCACGGCCGGGCGGCGCGACAGGCGCCAGTGCACCAGCACGAACCAGCCGGCGCTGGCGCACAGGCCGACCAGCAGCGACAGCCAGCTCACTTCCGGCGTGAAGCCCGGCAAGAGCTTGAGCACATTATGCGCCGGCTTGGCCGGCCAGCCGGTCAGCTGGGCGTAATAGAAAATCCACAGCACGGCAGCGCACAGGGTCAGCACCATCACGCTGAACCAGTCGATGGCGTTGATGGCGCCGCGCTTCATGGTCAGCAGGCCGAAGGCGGCCATGATGGCCAAGGGCGGCAGCAGCATCAGCAGGTGGCCCTGTTCGGGAGCCGGGTTGATCAGCACCAGCAGGGTGGCTACCGTGACGAAGGTGGTCGGCACCACGATGTGCAGCAGGTTGCTCTGGCGCCGCCAGGCCCACACGGCCCAGGCGGCAAACGGCCAGGCCGGCCAGAAGAACCAGACCCCGACGCGCAAGAAGGTGCGCAAGCCTTCGAACCCGCCCACCGTCAACTGGGCCTCGTTCCAGGCCATCCAGGCAGCCAGCGGCGCCTGGCCGTAAGGACGGGTCAGCAGGGCGGGCACGGCCCACACGGCGGTCACGCCGGCAGCCACCGCCACGGCAAAGGCCAGGTCGCGCAGCGAACGGGCGGCCGGCATGGCCAGGAAGCGGGTGCAGGCAAACAGGGCGACCACCAAGGCGGCCGGCACCACCCAGCCGCGCGTCAGGGTCAGCAGGCCCAGCGCCAGGCCAGCCAGGGCGGCATTGCGCAGCGAAGGCAGTTCCATGTAGCGCACGCTGCGGTACAGGGTGAGCGCCAGCAGCGAGACCTGCAGCGGTTCGGCCGTGGTCTCGTGGCTGTGCACCAGCAAGCCCAGGCAGCCGAGGTAGATCAGCACGGCCGCATCGGCCAGGGTGCGGCCGAAATCGTTGGGCTCGGGCTGGCCGCCGAAGGCCAGGCGCAGCGGCTGCGCTTCCGGGCGCCGGCCCAGGTTGAAGGTGGCATACCAGACCGCCATCACGCCCAGCAAAAACACGCCCAGGGTGGCCACGCGCGCGCCCAGCACGTCGCCGATGGCCCAGCCGAACAGCTTGATGCCCAGCGCCCCGAGCCAGAACGCCAGCGGCCCTTCATCGGTCACCGACAGGCCGGCGATGTTCGGCCACAGCCAGTCTTGCCAGGCGCCATGCGCCATGGTCCACATCACGCCGAAGCTGGCCGCGTCATCGTTCTTCCATGGTTCACGCCCGATCAGGCCCGGCAGGATGTACAGCAAGCCCAGGGCGAAAAACGCCCAGCGGGGCAGGGTGCGGGTGGCGGCGGCGGGAAGACGGACTGGCTTCATCGGTCAGGGCTTATTCTTTGGAAAGCTGGAGTATGACGGGTAAAAAGAAAAAAGGCAGCCGCGGCTGCCTTTTTTTCGCTGCGACGGGGATTAGCCGTTTGCAACTGCGGTCTTGGAACCGACTTTGCCGAACTTCTGGCGGAACTTTTCCACGCGACCGGCGGTGTCGACGATCTTGTGCTGGCCGGTGAAGAATGGGTGCGATTCGGAGGAAACCTCGATCTTCACCAGTGGGTACTCTTTACCTTCGTGGGTCGCGGTGTCGCGGGTCTGGATGGTCGAGCGGGTGATGAACTTGAAGTCGCAGGACACGTCGTGGAACAGGACTTCGCGGTAATCTGGATGGGTATCAGCTTTCATGCTTTTCTCTCAATGTTGGTAGCCAAACAGCACTTCGTCGGTCCTTACTGCCTCTCGACCCGATTGCCGATCACTTGCCAGGGTTTAACGGAACTCGCGATTATACATCAAACCCGGTAAGGCGGGGTACGACCCAAGGGTCGGACCCCAGGTGTGCAAAAGCCGGGGATTAGGGTTGCCCCCGGCCGTGAGACCGTACGGGGTCTGACCCTGCGGGTCAGACCCCGGTTTACCGGTTTTGGTGGATCAGCCGCCGCGCCGCATCATCTCGAAGAACTCGCCATTGTTCTTGGTGGCGCGCATCTTGTCGAGAATGAACTCCATCGCCTCGATCTCGTCCATCGAGTACAACAGCTTGCGCAGGATCCAGATCTTCTGCAGCTGGTCGGCCTTGATCAGCAGTTCCTCGCGGCGGGTGCCCGACTTGTTCAGGTTGATGGCCGGGTAGACGCGCTTCTCGGCCAGGCGGCGCTCCAGGTGCACCTCCATATTGCCGGTGCCCTTGAATTCTTCGTAGATCACATCGTCCATGCGCGAACCGGTTTCGATCAGCGCGGTGGCGACGATGGTCAGCGAGCCGCCTTCTTCCACATTACGGGCGGCGCCGAAGAAGCGCTTCGGACGCTGCAGCGCATTGGCATCCACACCACCGGTCAGCACCTTGCCCGACGCCGGGATCACGGTGTTGTAGGCGCGCGCCAGGCGGGTGATCGAGTCCAGCAGGATCACCACGTCCTTCTTCATTTCCACCAGGCGCTTGGCTTTTTCCAGCACCATCTCGGCAACCTGCACGTGGCGGGTGGCCGGTTCGTCGAAGGTGGAAGCCACCACTTCGCCGCGCACCGAGCGCTGCATCTCGGTAACCTCTTCAGGACGTTCGTCGATCAGCAGCACGATCAGGGTCACGTCCGGGTGGTTGGTGGTGATGGCGTGCGCGATATGCTGCAGCATCACCGATTTACCGGATTTTGGCGAAGCCACCAAGAGGCCGCGCTGGCCTTTGCCGATCGGCGCCACCAGGTCGATGATGCGGCCGGTGATGTTCTCGGTGCCGGTCATGTCGCGCTCGAGGCGCAGCGGCACGTTCGGGTGCAGCGGGGTCAGGTTCTCAAACAGGATGCGGTGCTTGGACGCTTCCGGCGATTCGCCGTTGACCTTGTCCACCTTCACCAGGGCGAAGTAACGCTCGCCATCCTTCGGGGTACGCACCTCGCCCTCGATCGAATCGCCGGTGTGCAAGTTGAAGCGGCGGATCTGGGACGGGGAAATGTAAATATCGTCGGTCGACGCCATGTAGGAGGCGTCCGGCGAGCGCAGGAAGCCAAAGCCGTCAGGCAGGACTTCCAGGGCGCCGTCGCCGAAAATCTGTTCGCCGGCCTTGGCGCGTTTTTTCAGGATCGCGAACATCAGTTCCTGCTTGCGCAGGCGGGCCGCATTGTCGATATCGAGGCTGATTGCCATTTCCAGCAAAGCTGAAACGTGCATAGCCTTAAGTTCAGAAAGGTGCATAGCTGTTTGAGTGTCCCGTGACGGGAAAGTAAGGGTAGGGGAGGGAACTACGTGGGTTCTTTTAATTAAAGGGAAAGGTTTTTGGGCGCTTTCCCTGCCAATCAGGCGGGCTGCGGGCGCAGCACCGCCTATATTACATCAAATATTGCTGTCGATGAAAGAGGTCAGTTGACCTTTTGCCATGGCGCCGACTTTCTGCGCGGCTGGCACGCCATTCTTGAACAGGATCAGGGTCGGGATGCCGCGGATGCCGAACTTGCCCGGCACGGCCTGGTTGCTGTCCACGTCCAGCTTGGCGATGGTGAGCTTGCCGTCGTATTCCTTGGCCACTTCTTCCAGGATCGGCGCGATGCTCTTGCAAGGGCCGCACCATTCGGCCCAGAAGTCCACCAGCACAGGGCGGTCGGCCTTCAGCACGTCGGTGTCGAAGGAGGCATCGGTAATGTGTTTGATCAGGTCGCTCATGTTTTTCCTTAGTTGAGTGTTCGCCCGGGAATATCCCTTGCTGTTATCGCCCATCTGGCGACGAACTGCGCTAATTCAATACTGGGAAGTCAAGCGGGAATCAGGGCGGGAATGGCCCAAATAATAACCGATTTTTCCAGCCTGTGTACGCTGCTTGAAAGGCGAAAGTCGGGGTCAGGTCTGGCAATCCGCCAAAATGGCGGATTGCCAGACCTGACCCCGACTTTCATCCTGCACGGCGGGTGGCGGCCTGGGCCAGGAGCTCGGCCAGGGCGGCGGGGGTGGCGGGCTTGGCCAGCGTGCCGAGCAGGGCCAGGCCGTGGGCGCGCGCCAGCGTTTCGGCGGCCTGGCGGATGCCGGCGTCCATGCCGGACAAGAGGGCGACCGCGCCGCCGAAGTGGCTGTCGGCGGCCTTGCGCAGGAATTCTATGCCGTCCATCTCGGGCATCGACAGGTCGCACACCAGGAGGTCGGGGCGGTATTGCGGCAGCACCAGCAGGGCCTGGCGGGCGTCGCTTTCACTACGTACATTGAGCTGGCCGAGCTCTTCGAGCATGTCGGACAACATGCTCAGCATGAAGGGGTCGTCGTCGACCAGCAGGATGCGCAGCGGCGTGGTGGGGGTCTCAGTCATCGTCGGCAAAGGTGGTGTTGGTCATGATGTGCTCGCTCACCGCATGCAGCAGCGGCCACAGGCGGTCCAGCACGGCGCGCGCGGCGCCCGCTTCGGCTTCGGGCGCCAGCTGTTCCAGCTGCAGGCACAGCTCGGCCATGCCAAGCGCGCCCACGGCGCGCGCGCTGCTCTTGATGCGGTGGCCCAGCTCGCGCACTTTCTGCAGCTCGCCGGCGGCCAGCGCGTTTTCCATTTCGGTAAAGCCGGCTTCGGTGGTCTGCAGGAACTTGAAGGCGAACTTGCGGATCTTGTGCGGCTGGTAGCCCAGGAGCTGGGCCAGCACCGACAGGTCGATGATGGCCGGGTCGCCAGCCAGCGTGGGACGGAAGGCGGCGCGCCCGGCGCCGCGCGGCAGGGCGGCCTCGCTGGCGGCGGCGCCGGCGTCGCGCTCGGGCAGCCAGCTGGCGATCTTCTGGTACATCAGGGCCGGCTGGATCGGCTTGGCAATGAAGTCGTCCATGCCGGCCTGCAGGCAGCGTTCGCGGTCGTCCTTGGTGGCGGTGGCGGTCATGGCCAGCACGCGGGTGGCGGCCAGGGCCGGGTCGGCGCGGATGCGGCGCGTCGCTTCCAGCCCGTCCATCAGCGGCATCTGCACGTCCATCAGCACGCAGTCGAAGGCGGCCTGGTGCAAGAGGTCGAGCGCTTCGGCGCCGTTGTTGGCCAGGCACACCGAGGAGCCGGCTTCTTCCAGCATCTCGAGCGCGATCTGCTGGTTGAAGGTGTTGTCCTCGACCAGCAGGATGCGCGCGTCCTTCAGCGCCTGCATGGCGGCCGTGCTGCGCGCGCTGTCAAGCAGGGCGGCGGCGGCGGCGTTGACTTCGTTGATCACGTCCGGCAGGCCGCGCGGCGAGACGCCCAGGCGGGCGGTGAACCAGAAGGTGGCGCCGGCGCCGGGCGCGCTGTGCACGCCCACTTCGCCGCCCATCAGCTGCGCCAGCTGCTTGCAGATGGCCAGCCCCAGGCCGGTGCCGCCGTATTCGCGCGTGATGGCGCTGTCGGCTTGCTGGAAGGCCTGGAACAGCTTGCCCTGCTCGGCGTCCGACAGGCCGATGCCGTGGTCGCGCACCTCGAAGCGCAGCAGGCAGGCCATGTCGTCGGCCAGCAGCTGCTTGACGCTGACTTCGATGCTGCCCTGCTCGGAAAACTTGATGGCGTTGTTGACGTAGTTGATCAGGACCTGGCCCAGGCGCAGCGGGTCGCCGCGCAGCACCGGCGGCAGCGCCGGGTCGATGTCAAACGCCAGGCGCAGGCCGCGGCTGGCCGCCTTCGGCGCCACCACCGTGGTCAGGGTCTGGATCACGTGCTCGAGCGAGAAGTCGACGTCTTCGATTTCCAGCTTGCCTGCTTCGATCTTGGAGATGTCGAGGATGTCGTCGATGATGCGCAGCAGGTGCTCGCCGGCGAAGCGGATCTTTTCCAGGTAGTCGCGCTGGCGCGGCTCCAGTTCGGTCTTCAGCGCCAGGTAGGCCATGCCGATCACGCCGTTCATCGGGGTGCGGATCTCGTGGCTCATCTTGGCCAGGAACTGGCCTTTCGCGGCCGACGCTTCCTCGGCCTGCTGGCGCGCTTCGTCCAGCTGCGCGGTGCGCTGCGCCACCCGCTCTTCCAGGTGCTCGTTGAGTTCGCGCAGGGCGCGCTCGTTGGCCTTGCTGTCCGAGATGTCGATCGACATGCAGATCAGGTAGGCCGGCGCGCCGTGGGCGTCGTACACCGGCTTCTTGAAGGTGCGCAGCTGGCGCGTCTGGCCCAGGGCCGGGTTCCAGATGTTTTCCTCGAAGTCGATCAGGGCGCGCCCGGCAAACGCTTCCAGGTCGCGCGCGCGGAAGGCGGCCGCTTCTTCCGGCGCGTGGAACACGCTGTAGTCGCCGTTGTTCAATTCGTCGAAGGTGTAGCCGAACTGCTGCTCGCAGGCGCGGTTCATCAGCAGCATGCGGCTGTCCTTGTCCTTGATGAACAGGCCGATCGGCATCATCTGGATGATTTCCTGCAGCCGCTGCTCGCCCTGGCGCAGCGCGTCCTCGCTGCGCTTCCTGTAGGTGATGTCGGTCAGGCTGGCCACCAGCATGCTGCCCGGGCCGTGCTCGTCGCGCAGCGGCTCGACGTTGACCGACAGCCAGCAGGTGTCGCTGCCGGCGCCGGCGGCGGCCGGCACCCCCATCACCACGTCGCGCACCGGCTGGCCGCTGGAGAGCGCCTGCGCCACCGGGTGCTCGGGGGCGGAAAAGCGGCGGCCGTCCTCGTGCACGCCGTCCCACTGGCCGGCGCCGCGCGCGGCCGCGCGCCCCAGCATGCGGCTGGCGGCGGCATTGCATTCGACGATATTGCCGGCCGCGTCGAACACCAGCAGGCCGTTGGTGACGGCGTTGAACACCGAGGCCAGGCGCTGGTTGGAGTGGCGCAGCGCCAGCTCCGCCAGGCGCCGGTCGGAAATATCGGTGACCATGGTCAGCGTGCCGGCGTAGCTGCCGTTGTCGGCGTTGACGGTGGTGGTCGAGAGCAGGGCCCACAGCGAAGAGCCGTCCTGGCGGTAGAAGCGCCCTTCGGCCGGTTCTGCCGGCGTGGCGGCGGCGCCGCCTGGCTGGCGCTGCGCCTGCAGGGCCGGGCAGTCGGGGTCCATGAAGTCGGCCATCGGGCGCCCCAGCATGTGCTCGACTTCGTAGCCCAGCATGCGCGCCATGGTGGGGTTGACGAAGCTGGTCTGGTCGGCCGCGTCGCACATCCAGATGCCTTCGGCTGCGGTCTGCACGATCAGGCGGTAGCGCTCGGACGAGGCCTGCAGCGCTTCCTCGGCGCGCTGGCGCTGGGTCATGTCGCGCAGCGACACCACCACCAGGCCCTGGCCGGCCAGCTGGATCGGCGCCAGGTGCACCATGGCCGGGAAGTGGCTGCCGTCCAGGCGGCGCGCGGTCAGCACCCGGCCCGGCATGCGCGGGCGGGCAAACAGTTCGCGCGGGCGGCCCGGGGTGTCGCGCATCACGTCCGGGATCAGCAGTTCCATGCTGGCGCCGGCCAGCGTGCCGGCGTCGGCGGCAAACACCGCGTCGGCCGCCTCGTTGGCCTGGCGCACCCGCCCGCCGCGGTCGGCCACCAGCAGGGCGCCGGGCAGGGCGTCCAGCATGGCGGCCATGCGCGCCAGTTCGGCCGCGCTGCGGTCGGAAATGTCGCCCAGGGTGCCAGACATGCGCAAGGGCCGGCCGGCGGCGTCGCGCGCCAGCACCATGCCGCGCGCCAGCACCCAGGTGTAGCTGCCGTCGCGGCAGGCCATGCGAAATTCCATGGTGAACGGGGTGCGCCCGACGTCCGGCTGGTCCAGCGCGCCAATCTCGCCGGCGATGCGGGCGCGGTCGTCGGGGTGCACCAGCTGCAGCCACTGCTCGACATTGGCCGGGCGCAGCGCGCCCGGCGCATAGCCGAGGATTTCGCAGTAGCGCGGCGACAGGTGCAGCGCCGGGCGCTGCGGCTGCCAGTCCCAGGAACCTTCGCCGGCGCCTTCCAGCGCAAAGCTGGCAATGCGCTCGGCGTCGCCGACCCGCACTTCGGCGCCGCGCAGGGCGCGCGACACGCGCAGCAGGCGCCACAGGGCGGCGCCGGCCAAGAGCGCCAGCGCCACTCCCAGCGCGTAGTGCCAGGCCGGGGTGGCGGGGGCCTCGTGGTAGAGGAAGCCGTCCAGCTTGAAGTCGGCCGGCAGCAGGCCGGCGCCGGCGTAGCTGGCGGCAATGCCCTGCCAGCGCAGCGGGTTGCTGTAGCCCAGTTCGATCAGGTGCTGTTCCAGCAGCGGCGCCAGCTGGGCCGCTTCCCACAGCAGCTCTTCGCGCGCCTTGCGCTCGGGATAGCGGGCGCGGATCAGGTCGACAATCTCGTTCGGGTGCTCGAGCGCATAGCGCCAGCCTTTCAGCGTCGCTTCGCGCAGGGCGCGCGCGCGCGCCGGGTGTTCGCGCAGCTCGCTCTCGGTGGTGTACAGGTTGTCGCCGTAGAAGTCGATGCCGGCGCTGCGCGGGTGCAGGATCTCATAGCGCAGGCCGGCGCGCTCGAGCGCGTAGGGCGCCGAGCTCAGGTAGGCGGATATGGCGTCGACCCGGCCCTCCAGCAAGTCTTGCGTGCCGTGGCTGCCGGGCACGATGGTGAGCTGGGCCAGCGGCACCTGCGCGCGCTGCAGGTAGACCCGCAATTCCTCGGTGTTGGGGCCGAGCGCGACGCGGCTGCCGGGCCAGGGGCGGCGCCGCCCCTGCTGGTCCAGGCGCACGGCCAGCACCGTGGCCGAATGCTGGAACACGGAGGCCAGCAGCACCACCGGGGCGCCGGCGGCGCGCCGCAGCAGCAGCGAGGCATTGCCCACGCCATACTGGGCGCCGCCGTCGAGCACGCTTTGCAGCGGGTCTTGCCCGGGCTGGGCTTCGCGCAAGGTCACGTCCAGCCCGGCGTCGCGGTAATAGCCCTTGGCCTGGGCCGCGTAATAGCCGGCAAAGGCGAACTGGTGGCGCCATTTGAGCTGGACGGTGACGGCCTCGGCGGCGCTGGCGGCCGGCGCCAGCGGCAGGGCGGCCAGCGCCAGCAGCCCGGCGCACAGCGGGGCTGCGATGGCGCGCGCGCAGCGGCGGCGCGCGCGGGCGCGCACGCGGGCAAGGACAGGCGGGGCGGCTTTCTGGCTCGATGGCGACAAGGCTTCCCTTTCTGGCCAGCGCGGGGGCGCTGGCGTGCGGACAACTATAGCATTGCTCAGGCGGGGACGCTGCCGCCAAATTGGTAGCGATGGCCAGGATGCCACATGGTGGCCAGCGAGGCCACGCGGCCGGCCGACTGGGTCTGGCGCTTGAGCACCAGGCAGGGCTGGCGCCCATCCATCGCCAGCATCTCGGCGATATCGCGCGGCGGCACCAGCGCTTCTATGCTGTAAGTGGCCGCCTGCAGCGGCGCCGCCCGCATCAGGTATTCATTGGGCGTGGTGTGGCTGAAGTCCTGCGTCATGTAGTCGGGGGCGCAAAGCGGGTTGACCCAGCGGTCTTCCACCTGGATCGGCACGCCGTTTTCAAAGTGCACGATGACGGAATGATACAGCTCTTGGCCCGGCGGCAAGTCGAAGGCCTTGCCCAGCAAGTCGCCGGCCTTGCCGCGCTCGAGCAGCTGCAAGGCGCTGCGGTGGGCGTGGCCGCGCGCCCTGACCTCGTCGGCAATGCTCTTGATTTCCAGCAGGGTGGCCTGGACTTTTTGCGGCGCGACATAGGTGCCGGCGCCCTGGCGGCGGGTCAGCACGCCTTCCGCGGTCAGTTCGCGCACGGCGCGGTTGACGGTCATGCGCGAGACGCCGAACTGCTTGACCAGGGCTTGCTCGGAAGGGATGACGGCGCCTTCCTTCCAGGCGCCGGCGGCAATTTGCGCCAGCAGGAAGTCCTTGATGCGTTGAAAGATGGGGGTGTCGTGTTGTTGGTGTTCTTCCAAGCCGTCCTCCGGATGAGTGCGCCGATTGTAGCATTCGGGAATTCAATAGCAAGCGGCGGAGTGCCGCCGGCCGGACGGCTGCCTACCATGGTGGCATACTACCGACTGGAGCTTGCGATGAACCCGATGAAGCCGATTTCCCGTTTCCTGACCGACAACGAGCGCTGGGCCGCCGTGCAGGCGCGCGACAGCGCGGCCGACGGCCAGTTCTACTATTCCGTGCGCACCACCGGCGTGTTCTGCCGCCCTTCCTGCGGCGCCCGGCCGGCCCTGCGCGAGAACGTGGCCTTCCATGCCTCCATCGCGGCGGCCGAGGCGGCCGGCTTCCGCCCCTGCAAGCGTTGCAAGCCGGACCAGCCGCCGCTGGCCGAGCGCCACGCGGCCATGGTGGCCGAGGTGTGCCGCCTGATCGATGCTTCGGAAGTGGCGCCCGACCTTGACGCGCTGGCTGCTGCCGGCGGCATGAGCCGCTTCCACTTCCACCGCGTGTTCAAGGCCCAGACCGGACTGACGCCGAAAGCCTATGCCGCGGCGGCGCGCGCGCGGCGCATGCAGCAGGGGCTGGCCGACCAGGCTTCCGTGACCGATGCCATCTACGCCGCCGGCTTCAATTCCAGCGGGCGCTTCTACGCCGCCACGCCAGGCGCGCTGGGCATGACGCCGTCGGCCTGGCGCGCGGGCGGGCGCGGGGCGGTGATCCGCTTTGCCATCGCCCAGTGCTCGCTGGGGGCGATCCTGGTGGCCAGCACCGAACGGGGCATCTGCTGCATCCTGCTGGGCGACGATCCGCAGGCGCTGGCGCACGACCTGCAGGACCGCTTCCCGCAGGCCGAGTTGCGCGGCGCGGAGGCAGATTACGAGCAGGTGGTGGCGCGTGTGATTGCCTTCGTCGAGGCGCCGCGGATCGGGCTCGACCTGCCGCTTGATGTGCGTGGCACGGCCTTCCAGCAGCGCGTCTGGCAAGCCTTGCGCGAAATTCCGGCCGGCGCGACGGTCAGCTATGCCGAACTGGCCGAGCGCGTGGGCGCGCCGAACGGGGCGCGGGCGGTGGCGGGCGCTTGCGCGGCCAACGCGATTGCGGTGGCGATTCCCTGCCACCGGGTGGTGCGCAACGATGGTTCGATCTCGGGCTATCGCTGGGGCGTGGAGCGCAAGGCGGCCTTGCTGGAACGCGAGGCGGAGGCGGCCACCGAGGCTGCGGCATGATGGGCGACCTGTTTGCGCCGCCGCTGGCTGCGGCGGCCGGGGCGCGCGCGGCTTTCGATTGGCCGCGCATTGCCGGCGACCTGGATGAATTCGGCTGTGCGCTGGTGCGGGGTGTCTTGTCGCCTGGCGAGTGCGCGGGGCTGGTGGCGGGCTATTGCCGGCCGGAGCTCTATCGCAGCCGGGTCGTCATGCAGCGGCATGGGTTCGGCAAGGGGGAATACCAGTATTTCCGCTATCCCTTACCTGATCTGGTCGCCGAGTTGCGCTCGTCCATGTATCCGCCGCTGGCATCCATCGCCAATCGCTGGTATGCGACGATGGGGCTGGAACCGCGCTTTCCTGCTGAACATGCGGACTTCGTCGCGCGCTGCCATGCGGCGGGGCAGCGCCGGCCGACGCCCTTATTGCTGCAGTACGGGGCGGGCGATTACAACTGCCTGCACCAGGACCTGTATGGCGAGCATGTGTTTCCGCTGCAGGCGGCCTTCCTGCTGTCGCAGCCGGGCCGCGATTTCGAGGGCGGTGAATTCGTGCTCACCGAACAGCGCCCGCGCATGCAGTCGCGCGTGGAAGTCGTGCCTTTGCAGCAGGGCGATTGCGTGATCTTTCCGGTCTTTCATCGGCCGGTGGCGGGCGCGCGCGGTACTTACCGCGTCAATATGCGGCATGGCGTCAGCCGCCTGCATGCAGGCCACCGGCATACGCTGGGCATCATTTTCCACGATGCCGAGTGAGGACATCCGGAACGGGTTCGCGATTCGGGTGCTAAAACAAATTGTCTGAAACCGTGTCTGAAACTGTCTGAAACCGTTCTGAAATTGTCTGAACTTAGGTTTCTCTCGCTTGTCAAAGACGTACTTGAATAAGCGGGGGGACATCATGGGCCGTAAACTTGTTTCTGTTCAAATCTCGAGTGAACTGTTCCTCGAACTGGCGAACTATCTCCAGGAGTTCGGTGACGAGCGCGATCCGGCCGAAGTAGTCGAGGGCGCTCTGGCTTCCTGGCTTGCGGTCGCTCGCGGCGAAACGAGCGCTGGCGATGGCCCAGCGCCAGGTTTCCAATGGAAGCAGCTGTTTCTGCCTGAAGGCACGGAACTGAAAATGCAATACCGTGGTCACTATGCATTTGCCAAGGTTGTCGGCGATGCGGTGTTATGCGATGGCAGGTCCATGAGTCCGAACCAATTTGCAGCCGAAGTGGCGGGCACGGCCCGCAACGCCTGGCGCGACCTATGGTTGCGTTTGCCGGGCCAGCGCTACTGGAAAAATGCGGCCTTTATTCGTAGTGAGCAACTGCGGGGCCCGCGCCCGGAACCGGTCGCGGCATTCCGGCCTCACGATGCGGTTGCCGCCCCAGCCGTCATGGCGCAAAGCCTGCGCAATGCCCTCGCCTTGATAGAGAAGGCAGCCAGCCGCCGCCAAGGCAAGTTGGAACGGCGGACTGACATCCTGCCTGACGATTAGGCATTTCAGACAATTTCAGAACGGTTTCAGACAGTTTCAGACACGGTTTCAGACAATTTGTTTTGACCCCTGCATCGAAAACCCTTTCCGAATGCGCTCAAGGCAGTTCGCCAGAGGAATGCGGATCGATCGAATACGGGTAATGCTCGTCGAGGAAACCCGGCTGCGCCCGCACGCGCTCTATCCAGGCGCAAACATGGGGAAACTGACGCAAAGGCAGGCCCGCTTCTTCGGCCCGGTGGGTATAGGCAAACAGCGAAATATCCGCAATGGTATAGGTGTCGCCAGTGATGAAAGGCCGCAGCGCCAGCTCGCGCTCAAGGATTTGCAGTGCGCGCAAGCCACCCGCTCGCCGCATCTCGACCAGCGCGGCAGGCCGGCGCGCCAGCTTGCCCGTCATGGTCCAATGGCGCAGGGAAGCGATACTCAGCACGTAGTCCTGTTCAAACGACATCCACTGCTGCACCTTGGCCGCCGCAAAAGCATCGGCAGGCAGGTAACGCGTGCCGGAAGCCAGATAGGTGAGGATGGCATTCGACTCCGCCAGCACCCGTCCATCATCGAGGCGCAAAGCAGGCACCGCACCGGTCGGATTAAGCGCAAGGTAGGAAGGATCCTGCCCGGCGCCTTCGAAGATGCTGACCATCTCGGTACGATAAGGCAAGCCAAGATGCGACAGCAGCAAGCGGACTTTGTAAGCGTTTTGTGAAGGCAGGTAATCGTAAAGCGTCAGCATGGCGGAACTCCAACAGGAAAAGCCACATTGGACCAGCAGCCGGTTCCCGCCACACCCCGAATCTTGCTCTTTAATGCAAGCGAGTCTGCGGGTACACTCTGCTACGGAAAAAATCTTGCTTTCAAATTCGAAAGGACATGCCCATGCACTTCCGCCGCACCCTGCTGGCCGCCGCGCTGCTGGCCGCCACTGCCGCCAGCGCCGGCACCATGATCGAGAATGCCAACGGCTACACGCTGAACGCCAAAGGCAAGCTGCTGCGGTTCCAGGCGCTGGCCTTCGACGACAGCGGCAAGCTGGTGGCGGTCGGCAGTAAGCACGAAGTAGCGGCGAAGGCCAAGGGTTTCAAGCGCATCGACCTGCAAGGCAAGACCGTGCTGCCAGGCCTGATCGACGCCCATGGCCACGTGTTCGGCCTGGGTGAAGTCGCCACCAGTGCCGACTTGTACAGCCCCCCTTCGCTGCAGGCTGCGCAAGCTTCCGTCGCCAGGTTCGCGCAAGCGAACCCGCAGCGCAAATGGGTGATCGGCAAGGGCTGGAACCAGGAGACCTGGAAGCTGGGCCGCTTCCCGAATGTCGCCGAACTCGATGCAGTGGTCAGCGACCGTCCCGCCGCCATGGAACGTATCGACGGCCACGCCATGTGGGTCAACAGCAAAGCGCTGGAAGCGGCCGGCATTACGAAAGACACGAAAGATCCCGAAGGCGGCAAGATCGAGCGCGACGCCAACGGCAATGCCAGCGGCATCCTGGTCGACACGGCGATGGAATTCGTCTACAAGGTGCTGCCGAAACCAAGCGAGGCCGAAGCGCGCGCCATGCTCGATGGCGCGCTGGGCATCCTCTCCAGCGTCGGCCTGACCAGCGTGCACGATGCCGGCATCGACGCGGGCGCCGACCGCCTGTTCCGCGAGTACGCCGACCAGGGCAAGCTGACCACCCGCGTGTACGCCATGATCGGCGACGTGGGCCCCGACTTCGAGCAATTGTCGAAGAACGGCCCGCTGCCTTCATACGCCGACGGCCATTACGCGCTGGCAGCCGTCAAGCTGTATTCGGACGGTGCGCTGGGCAGCCGCGGCGCAGCCCTGGTCCACCCCTACAGCGACGCACCTTACACGCGCGGCCTGCTGTTCAACAGCGACGCCGCCATCCGCGCCAAGATGGAAAAGGCCATGAAGGCCGGCTACCAGGTCAATGTGCACGCCATCGGCGACGCTGGCAACAAGCAGATCCTCGACAGCTTCGCGCAACTGGGCAAGCAGTACCCGCTGGCGGCCAAACGGCACCGCATCGAGCACGCGCAGGTGGTGCAGCCGGCCGACATCCCGCGCTTCAAGCAGCTGGCCATCGTGCCGTCGATGCAGCCGACCCATGCCACCTCCGACCAGAACATGGCGGAGCAGCGCGTCGGCCCTGAGCGCATCAAGGGCGCCTATGCCTGGCGCACCTTCCTCAAGCAGGGCAGCCGCATTGCCTGCGGTTCCGATTTCCCGATCGAGTCGCCCAATCCGCTGCAAGGCATCCACGCTGCCGTCACGCGCCAGGACATGCAAGGCATGCCGAACGGCGGCTGGCACAAGGAGCAAGCCATGACGCTGACCGAAGCCTTGCGCTGCTTCACGCTGGACGCGGCCTGGGCGGCGCACCAGGAGCAGTCGGTCGGTTCGCTGGAGCGAGGCAAGTGGGCCGACTTCATCGTCACCGACCGCGACCTGTTCCAGGTGCCGGCCGAAGAAATCGGCAAGATCGGCGTGCTGCAAACCTGGGTCGGCGGCAAGCAGGTGTTCCGCAAGTAAGCGCGCCGGCCGCGCTCAGCTCGTGCGGACGTAGTCGGCGAGCCTGGCGATCCAGAACAGCAGCACAAGCAATACCAGCAGCACCTTGTTGAACGACAGGCCGGTGTACCAGCGTTGGCGCGGCTGCCAGGCATCGCGCGCGGCGGCCGGCCTGGCCTTGGCTGTTGCGGGCGCGGCTGCGGGCGGCGCATTGCGGCAGTAGTCCGTCCACCACCGGACGGCAGCGGCGTTGAATTCGTAGTCGGCCAGGAACGGGGTTTTCGCCAGGTGCCGCAATACTTCCTGCATGCCCTCCACGTGGCTGCGGTGGCGGGCAAACGTGGTGAAGCGCGCCTCGTCGACCGGACCGGACACCAGCAGCAAGGCCCGCACCATCGGGTCTTCCTGCGACCACTGGTCGAACTGGCGCCGCCATTTGCGCGCGACGTAGCGATTGAGCAGGCGCTGGATGGCCGCCTGGTCCGGCAAGTCCTCGCCCCCGCGCGAAGTCCAGGCCAGGGCGCCGGAGAAGGCCGGCACCAGCTGCCAGCGCTGTTCGAAATCTTCTTCCAGCGCGCGCACGATGGCCGTTTCCAGACCCGCGCGGAAGGCGCCGTTGCCCCAGCCCGGCTGCCGGTAGCGGCGCGCCAGTTCGGCCCCGCGCTGCTCCGCCGGCAAGTGCTCCAGCGCCTGGCACAGCATGGCCGCTGCCGCCTCCGGCGCCGGCGGCTGGGGGCCGGGGCGCAGTTGCGGGCGCGCGGTGGCATACGATTGGGGACGCGGGCCGGGCAGCCAGCGCTGGCTGTGCTGCTGCGCCAGCGCGGCCTCGCTCTCGGGCTCCAGGTCGAGCACCAGCGGCTGCGCCAGCGGCGCGTCCAGCGGCAGTTCGGGCAGGGCCGGCAGGCTGGAGAACGGCGGGCGGGCCGCTGCCGGCGGCTGGCGCCGCGGCCGCGGCGGCGGCAGGGGCGGCACCAGTGGCACTGGGGCCGCGCCGATGCTATCGAATGCCAGCAGTGCCGGAAAATCGCCGGCCGCCTGCTCCTGCTCCTGCTCCTGCTCCTGCGGCGTGGCCAGCGCCTGCTCGTACGCTTCGCGCAAGGACTGGAAGCCGGCCAGGTCTTGCTCCGGGTCGATCTGCTTGAGGCGGGCCGCGTAAGCCAGCTTGATGGCGCGCGTGTCGCTGGTCGGCGCAATGCCGAGGGTGTGCCAGATGGTCATGGTGAGCTTGCCTTATACCGGCCAGCCATTGCGGCGGGCATGGGCTTGGACTTCGACCGTCCAGAAACGCTCCGGCAGCACCGTCACGATGCCGGGATATGCGTCGTGGATCAGCAGCGGCACCAGGCCGCTTTGCAGGTAGCCGCCGGGCAGGTGCTTGCGGTCGAAGAAGATGGTGGTCAGGCGCAAGTCCGAGCTTGACAGGCGCAAGGGCAGCGGCAGGCCGAAGCTGCGCGTCCTCTCGTGCATCAGGTGGTCGGACAGGAAGGCCAGGCGGTGGTCCAGCGGGCGCGTGCCCTTGTAGTCGAAGATGGTGGTGGCGATCGGCCCCAGTTCTTCGCCGGTCGGGATGCCGCGCAGGTCGTACAGCACCTCGCCCGGGCAGTTGGCGTCGCCTTCCTGCCACATCAGGCTATTGGCCTGGGTGATTTGCCCCCATACCAGGCGCCCGCCGAGGAACAGGGCGCCGACGTTCTGGAACCACAGGTCAATGCTGTCGCCGTCGACCCAGGACGGGCGCGCCGGCACCAGGTAGCCGGGATCGGTGCTGCGCGCCAGGTCGATGCGGCGCTGCACATGCTCCATATCGTCCTGCAGGCGCGGCGCGCGCGAGGCGGCGGCCATGCGCCCCAGCTCTTTCAGCGTGGCGCGGAACTGGGCGCCGCTGCACGGCCCGAACAGGCGGTCCAGCAGCATGTGCAGCGGGAAGTAGACCTCGCTTTTGTTGAGCAGCCCGGCCAGCGCCAGGCGCGGCTGGCCGACGGCGTCGACCGCGATCGCGTGGGCCTGCTGCAACTGCCGCGCCGTGAACCAGTCGATGCGCGCGCCCGACTCCTGCGCCACCACGGTGCCGATGTAGAACGCCAGCACGTGCAGGAAATTGCGCTTGGCCGGATGCGCCAGGAATTGCGCTTCGCTGACCTCCAGCCTGGGCTGCAGTTGCTCGAGCAGGTTGTCGATGCGCAGCAGGCTGGCCGCCGACAGGTCCAGCCCGAGCTGGTACAGCGCCTTGCGGTAGGCGATGCCGTGCTCGAAGGGGTAGCGTTCGATCAGGGCGTCGACGTGGCGGTTGGCCAGCACATTGCTGTCGCCGGCCGGGTCGTCGGCGCGCAGCGCGGGACAAAAGGCGTCGACCGCGCGCCGGGTGGCCTCGAAGGCTTCCAGCGACGGCGCTGCCAGGCGGTCGTATTCGCGCGCCTGCTGCCAGGCGCTGCCGCTGGGGCTCTTGCGCAGGGCGCGCGTGAAGCGCGGCAGCAGGTCGTCGGCCAGGTGGCGCAGGCCTGCCGGGCAGCGCTGCAGCTGGATCATGCCCGGAATGCAGCGCCGCTGGGGGTTGCTGGTATAGGGCAGGGCCAGCACCAGGCCGTGCAGCAGCCCGCTGGCGGCGCCGAATTCCACGAACAGGGCGCGCTCGGCCGGGCAATCGTCGAAGCGGGCATTCATCTCGAACAGCAGCACCTGGCCGGTGGCGCCGGCGCCATGCAGCTGGGCGCGCACTTCGGCCAGCGCCCCGCGCGGCTGCGTGCTGCGCGCCTGGCCAACGTGGTCGCGCTGGTATAGCGTGAAGGGCAGGGGCTGGCCGGCCAGGATCAGCTGGTAGGCCTGCGCCGCAGCTTCACCCGCCAGGTCGATCAAAGGGAAGTCGGGGTGGTCGAGAAGCATGGCGCCAGGCGGGAATTGTAAACGTGAAAGAAAAGTAGTGTACTTACTAACTATTGACTCTGCAAGCCGCTAAAAATCAGTTGACTGGCTTGTATATACAACTTAGAGTGGCGCCATCAACCATTCAAGGAGCCGCCATGCCTACCAGCCTTGCCAACGATCCCCGCTACGACGCCACCCGCGACATCCGCGCCCCGCGCGGCCCGGAAATGACTTGCAAAACCTGGGGCGCGGAAGCGGCCTACCGCATGCTGCAGAACAACCTGGACAAGGAAGTGGCGGAAAACCCGAAGCACCTGGTGGTGTACGGCGGCATCGGCCGCGCTGCCCGCAACTGGGCGTGCTTCGACCAGATCCTCGCTTCCCTGAAAAAGCTGGAAGCCAATGAAACCCTGTTGATCCAGTCCGGCAAGCCGGTCGGCGTGTTCCAGACCCACGAAGACGCGCCGCGCGTGCTGCTGGCCAACTCCAACCTGGTGCCGAAATGGGCCAACTGGGAGCACTTCAACGAGCTGGACCGCCAGGGCCTGTTCATGTACGGCCAGATGACGGCCGGTTCCTGGATCTATATCGGCACCCAGGGCATCGTGCAGGGCACCTACGAGACCTTCGCCGAAGCGGGCCGCCAGCACTTCGGCGGCGACCTGAAAGGGCGCTGGGTGCTGACCGCCGGCCTGGGCGGCATGGGCGGCGCGCAGCCGCTGGCCGCCACCTTTGCCGGCGCCGTCTCGCTCAACATCGAATGCCAGCAGTCCTCCATCGATTTCCGCCTGCGCACCCGCTACCTGGACAAGCAGGCCGCCAGCATCGATGCAGCGATCGAGATGATCAAGCAGCACCAGGCCAATGGCGACGCCATTTCCATCGGCCTCTTGGGCAACGCCGCCGACGTGCTGCCGGAACTGGTGCGCCGCGCCAAGGCCGGCGGCCTGGTGCCGGACCTGGTGACCGACCAGACTTCGGCCCACGACCTGGTCAACGGCTACCTGCCGCAAGGCTGGAGCGTCGCGCAGTGGAAGGCGGCTCAGGCCGACGCGGCGCAGCATGCGCGCCTGGTCGACGCGGCAGCCGCTTCCTGCGCCGTGCACGTGCAGGCCATGCTGGACTTCCAGGCGCTGGGCGCCAAGGTGGTCGACTACGGCAACAACATCCGCCAGGTGGCGCTGGACAAGGGCGTCAGGAACGCCTTCGACTTCCCCGGCTTCGTGCCGGCCTACATCCGCCCGCAGTTCTGCGAAGGGCGCGGCCCGTTCCGCTGGGTGGCCCTGTCCGGCGATCCGGAAGACATCTACAAGACCGACGCCAAGATCAAGGAACTGTTCCCGCACCACGCCAACGTGCACCGCTGGCTGGACATGGCGCGCGAACGCATCGCCTTCCAGGGCCTGCCGGCGCGCATCTGCTGGCTGGGCCTGGGCGAGCGCCACATCGCCGGCCTGGCTTTCAATGAAATGGTGAAGAACGGCGAACTGAAGGCGCCGATCGTGATCGGCCGCGACCACCTCGACACCGGCTCGGTCGCCTCGCCCAACCGCGAAACCGAAGGCATGCGCGACGGCACCGATGCCGTGTCCGACTGGCCGCTCTTGAACGCCATGCTCAACACCGCCGGCGGCGCCACCTGGGTCTCGCTGCACCACGGCGGCGGCGTCGGCATGGGCTACTCGCAGCACTCCGGCGTGGTGATCGTGGCCGACGGCACGGAAGCCGCCGCCAAGCGCCTGGGCCGCGTGCTGGTCAACGACTGCGGCTCGGGCGTGATGCGCCACGCCGACGCCGGCTACGAGTCCGCCATCGCATGCGCCAAGCGTAATAAACTGAACCTGCCGATGATCAAGTAAGACCGGTAAGGCACCTTGCCACGCGACCGCCGCGTATCGGGTGTCTGACCCTGCGGGTCAGACACCGGTTTACCGGTTGAAGAGCAAACGAACACGAGACACAAAACCATGACCCACCTGACCCTGAATCCCGGCAAACTGACCCTGTCCGACCTGCGCACCGTCTGGAGCGCCCCCACCCCGATCGCCCTGGCGCAAGAAGCCTACAGCGCCATCGACGCCTCCTGCAAAGCCGTACAGGACATCGTCGCGAAAGGCGACGCCGCCTACGGCATCAACACCGGCTTCGGCCTGCTGGCGAAAACCCGCATCCCCGATGACAAGCTGGAACAGCTGCAGCGCAACCTGATCCTGTCGCACTCGGTCGGCACCGGCGAGCTGATGTCCGACGAAGTGGTGCGCCTCTTGATGCTGACCAAGATCAGCAGCCTGTCGCGCGGCTTCTCCGGCATCCGCCCGATCGTGATCGACACCCTGATCGCCCTGTACAACAAGGGCATCATGCCCGCCATCCCGGCCAAGGGCTCGGTCGGCGCCTCCGGCGACCTGGCCCCGCTGTCGCACATGACCCTGGCCATCCTCGGCGTGGGCGAAGTGCGCGTGAAGGGCGAGCTGGTGCAGGCGGCCGACGCCTTGAAAGCCGCCGGCATCGCCCCCGTGGTCTTGGCCGCGAAAGAAGGCCTGGCCCTGATCAACGGCACCCAGGCCTCCACCGCGCTGGCGCTGCACGGCCTGTTCATGGCCGAACGCCTGCTCGAAGCGGGCATGGTGACCGGCTCCATGTCGCTGGACGCCGCCAAGGGTTCCGACTCCCCGTTCGACGCCCGCATCCACGAAGTGCGCGGCCAGCCGGGCCAGATCGCCGCCGCCGGCATCTACCGCGAGCTGGTCTCCGGCAGCGCCATCCGCGCCTCGCACCTGGTGGGCGACGAGCGCGTGCAGGACCCGTACTGCCTGCGCTGCCAGCCGCAAGTGATGGGCGCCTGCTGGGACCTGATCGCCAACGCCGGCCGCACCCTCCTGATCGAAGCCAATGCCGTGACCGACAACCCGCTGATTTTCCAGAACGACGACGGCCCGGTAGTGGTCTCGGGCGGCAACTTCCACGCCGAACCGGTGGCCTTCGCCGCCGACACGCTGGCGCTGGCCATCGCGGAAATCGGCTCGATTTCCGAGCGCCGCGTCTCGCTGCTGATCGACGCCACCCTGTCCGGCCTGCCGCCGTTCCTGGTGCGCGACCCGGGCGTGAACTCCGGCTTCATGATCGCCCACGTGACCGCCGCCGCGCTGGCCTCGGAAAACAAGTCGATCGCGCATCCGGCCTCGGTCGACACCATCCCGACTTCCGCCAACCAGGAAGACCACGTGTCGATGGCCACCTACGGCGCGCGCCGCCTGCACGATATGGCGCACAATACCGCGACCATCCTCGGCATCGAGCTGCTGGCTGCGGCGCAGGGCATCGACTTCCACCGTCCGCTGAAAACCTCGGCGCAACTGGAACATGTACACGCCCAGCTGCGTTCCAAGGTACCATTCTTCGACGCCGACCGCTTCTTCGCGCCGGACATCGAGGCAGCCAAGCAGATGGTGGTGAACGGCGACCTGAGCGCAACTTGCAAGAGCCTGTTCAGCGCCCTGCATCCGTAAGGAGGTTCCATGGATTACCGCTTCCAAGCAGGCAGTATTCCCTTGCTGGTGTCGATGCCCCACGTGGGCACCGACATCCCTGACGATATCGCCGCGGCGATGACGCCAGCGGCGAGCGGCAAGGCCGACACCGACTGGCACCTGGTGCAGCTGTACGACTTCCTGGGCGCGCTGGGCGCGTCCACCCTGTCGGCGCGCTGGTCGCGCTATGTGATCGACCTGAACCGCCCGCCGGAAAACACCAACCTGTATCCCGGCCAGGACACCACCGGCCTGTGCCCGGTCGACACCTTCCACCGCGAGCCGCTCTACCTGGAAGGCCAGCAGCCCTCGCAGGCCGAGGTCGAGCGCCGCCTGGCCGCCTACTGGCAGCCCTACCACACCCAGTTGCGCGCGGAGCTGGAGCGCCTGCTGGCGATGCACGGCAAGGTGGTGCTGTGGGACGCCCACTCGATCGCTTCCGTGGTGCCGCGCTTCTTCGAAGGCAAGCTGCCGGACCTGAATTTCGGCAGCGCCGACGGCGCCAGCTGCGATGCCGCCCTGACCGAGGCCATCGCCGGCGTGGCGCGCCGCGACGAGCGCTACACCGTGGCCGTCAACGGCCGCTTCAAGGGCGGCCACATCACGCGCTTTTACGGCAAGCCGGAGCAGGGCGTGCACGCGATCCAGCTCGAGATGTGCCAGTCCACCTATATGGACGAAGCAGCGCCGTTCGGCTACCGCGCCGACCGTGCTGCCGAGATCGAGCCGCTGCTGCGCCGGCTGGTGCAAACCGCCGCGGACTGGGTGCGCGGGGTGCGCCCATGAAAGCCCTGTTCGCGCACCACGCGCTGCTGGCCGACGGCTGGCGCAAGAACGTCCTGCTGCAGTGGGACGAGCGCGGCAATTTCACCGCCGTGCAGCCCGACGCCGTGGCGGCGCCCGGCATCCCGGGCGCGCGCCTGGTCATGCCGGGCATGGTCAACCTGCACTCGCACGCCTTCCAGCGCGCGCTGGGCGGCCTGACCGAAGTCGCGGGCGATGCGCAGGACAGCTTCTGGACCTGGCGCGACCTGATGTACCGCTTCGCGCGCAACATCACGCCGGAGCAGATGGAGGCCATCGCCGCCCAGCTGTACTCCGAATGCCTGCGCCACGGCTATACCTCGATGTGCGAATTCCACTACGTGCAGCGCGCGCCGGACGGCAGCCTGTACCCGCAGGCGTCGGAAACGGCGCAGCGCGTGATTGCCGCCGCGCGCCAGGCCGGCATCGGCATCACCATGCTGCCGGTGCTGTATTCGTATGCCGGCTTCGGCGAACAGCCCCTGAAGCCGGAGCAGGCGCGCTTCCGCACCGATGCGCGCGACGTGCTGAAGATCATCGGCGAGCTGGAGCCGCTGCGCGACGCGCAGGTGGAAGTGGGCGTGGCGCCGCATTCGCTGCGCGCCGCCTCGGTGGCGCAGATCCGCGAAGTGCTGGACCACCTGCCGAAGGCGCGCCCGGTGCACATCCACATCGCCGAGCAGCAGGGCGAGGTGCAGCAGTCGCTGGACTACACGGGCAAGCGCCCGGTGCAGTACCTGGTCGACAACCTGGCGGTCGACGCGCGCTGGTGCCTGGTGCACGCCACCCACCTGAGCGACGACGAAGTGACGGCCATCGCGCAAAGCGGCGCCGTGGCGGGCCTGTGCCCGACCACGGAAGCCAACCTGGGCGACGGCCTGTTCCCGCTTGAAAGCTTCCTGGCGCAGGGTGGCCGTTTCGGCGTCGGCAGCGACAGCCACGTCTCGCAAAGCGCGGTGGAAGAACTGCGCTGGCTCGAATACGGCCAGCGCCTGGCGCAGCAGCGCCGCAATATCGCGGTGTCCGGAAGCGAGCGCCGCGTCGGCGACTTCCTGTGGCAAGCTGCCTTGCGCGGCGGGGCCCAGGCGGCGGGCCGCCCGGTGGGCGCGCTCTCGGCCGGCAAGCGTGCCGACCTGATAGTGTTGGACGACGACCACCCGAATCTTGACGGAATCGACGCCGCCGACATTCTGGGATGCTTGGTTTTCAGCGGAAATGATAATCTTGTCAGGGATGTGATGGTTGGCGGCCACTGGGTGGTGCGCAACCGGGAGCACGTGGCGCAACCGGCCATCACCACGCGCTTCAAAAAGACGCTGGCCGAACTGCGCGAGCTACGAGCATGACTCAAATCATCCAGTATGCAAGCCTGCACGCCACGCCCTGGAAAAACGGCGGCGGCAGCACCACGGAACTGTGCGTGATGCCGCCGGGCGCCGGCTTCGACGAGTTCGAATGGCGCCTGTCGCTGGCCACCATCGCGCAGAGCGGACCGTTCTCCGTGTTTCCCGGCATCGACCGCACCCTGACCCTGGTCGAGGGCGGCGGCGTGGTGCTGGACGTGGGCAACGAGCGGCGCGTGGCGCTGTCCGAGCGCGAGCCGGTGATCGCCTTCCCGGGCGAGAACGCCGTCACTGCCACCGTGGAAGGCGCGCCGACCACCGATTTCAACGTCATGACGCGGCGCTCGATCTGCAACCACCAGCTGGAACGGCGCACCATCCGCGACTTCTCCACGCTGGAGCGGCGCAGCCCGACCACCGTGGTGTTCCTGGCCGAAGGAGAGAGTCTGAACCTGGCCAGCACCAGCGAGCGCATCTCGCTGGTGCGCTATGATGCGGTGGTGCTGGACAAGGATGACGTGTGGACGCTGGAGGCGGGCCACGCCACCGTGTTCATTGTCGATATTTTCCCGAACGAAGAGTAAAAACACATGGCAGTAGAGTGGGACCTGTTGATCACCAACGTGCACCTGGCCACCATGGCGGGCGAGGGCTATGGCGAAATCCGCGATGCCGCGATTGCGGTCGATAACGGCCGCATCGCCTGGATCGGCCGCCGCCAGGATGCGGCCGCGGCGGGCAGCGCGGAGCTGGAGCACGATGCCGGCGGCTGCTGGCTGACGCCGGGCCTGATCGACTGCCACACCCACATCGTCCACGCCGGCAACCGCAGCGACGAATTCGAGGCGCGCCTGAACGGCGCCAGCTACGAGGATATCGCCCGTGCCGGCGGCGGCATCATGTCCACCGTGCGCGCCACCCGCGCCGCTTCCGATGAAGAATTGCTGCGCCAGTCCCTGCCGCGCATCGCCGCGCTGCTGGCCGAAGGCGTGACCACGCTGGAAATCAAGTCCGGCTACGGCCTGGACCTCGCCTCCGAAAGCAAGATGCTGCGCGTGGCGCGCCGTGTGGAGCAGGTCATGCCGGTGTCGGTGCGCACCACCTTCCTCGGCGCGCACGCGCTGCCGCCCGAATTCAAGGACAGGCCCGACGACTACGTCGACGCCGTGATCGGCATGCTTCCCGCCCTGGCGGACGAAGGCCTGGCCGATGCGGTGGACGCCTTCTGCGAGCGCATCGGCTTCACTGCCGCCCAGACCGAGCGCATTTTCGCCGCCGCGCGCGAGCATGGCTTGCCGGTCAAGCTGCATGCCGAACAGTTGTCCGACCAGGGCGGGGCGGCCCTGGTGGCGCGCTTTGGCGGCCTGTCGGCGGACCACCTGGAGCACCTGTCGGCTGCCGGCATCGCCGCCATGGAAGCCGCCGGCACCGTGGCCGTGCTGCTGCCGGGCGCCTACTACTTCCTGCGTGACACGACGCCGCCGCCGGTCGCCGCCTTGCGCGCTGCCGGCGTACCGATGGCAGTCGCGACCGACAACAATCCCGGCACCTCGCCGATGACGTCCCTGCTGCTGGCAATGAATATGGCGTGCACGCTGTGGCGCCTGACGCCGCTCGAAGCGCTGGCCGGCTGCACCATCCATGCCGCCCGCGCGCTGGGCCTGGATGGCGAGGTCGGCACACTGGAAGTGGGCAAGCGCGCCGACTTCGCGCTGTGGCAGATCGCCCGCCCGGCCGACTTGTGCTACGCCTTCGGTTTCAACCCCTGCGTCGCCGTGGTCAACCGAGGCGTCTGGCGCGACCCCGTGGTCGGCATTCCAGCCATTGCTGCCGCCGCAGGCGCCTGACCTTGCTGCGCCGCGCCGCCACAGTCCTGCCGGCCCTGGCGACCGCCGCCCTCGTTGCCTGCAGCGCAGCGGGCGCCGCGAACACCGGCGCCGCCGACGCCACCGGCGCCACGCTGCGCATCGGCTCCAAGCGCTTCACCGAGTCCTACATCCTTGGCGAGTTGCTGGCGCAAACCGCTGCGGCGCAGGCGCGGGTCGAGCACAGGCAAGGCCTTGGCAACACAGCGATCGTGCTGGCCGCGCTGAAGTCCGGCAGCATCGACGTCTATCCCGAGTACACCGGCACGATCAGCCTGGAAATCCTGAAACACACTCAGCCCGCCACGCTGGAGCAGATGCAGCGCGAACTGGCCGCGCAAGGCCTGGGCGTGGCCATCCCGCTTGGCTTCAACAACACATACGCCCTGGCGGTGCGCGGCGACGCGGGCAGCCCGCGCAAATTGAGCGAACTGGCAGCACGGCGCGGCCTGCGTTACGGCCTGTCGCATGAATTCATCGGCCGCGCAGACGGCTGGCCGGGTCTCGCCAGGCAGTACGGCATTGGCGCCGCGCCGCGCGGGCTTGACCACGGCATCGCCTATGAAGCGCTGGCGCAGAAGCAAGTCGACGTCATCGACATCTACTCCACCGATGCCAAGATCAGCCAATACGGCCTGCGCGTGCTGGAGGACGACCGCGGCTACTTCCCGCGCTACGACGCCGTCCTGCTGTACCGCCTCGACGCTGCCCAGCGCTTCCCTGCCGCCTGGAAGGCATTGCGCGCGCTCGAAGGCCGCATCAGCGCCACCGACATGATCGCCATGAACGCCGCCGCCGAACTGCACGGCCAGCCGTTCGCCGCCATCGCCAGCGACTGGCTCGGGCGCCACCCGGCCTCCATTAGCGCGGCCGGCGCATCGCACGCCGCCGCGGCCCCGGCCCCGGGCGCGCCAGCCAGCGTCCCGACATTCTGGCGACGCCTTTTTGCTGACGATTTCTGGCCCCTGACCCGCCAGCACATCCTCCTGGTCGCACTGTCGGTCGCAATGGCCAGCGCCATCGGCATCCCGCTTGGCATCCTCGCCGCCTACCGCCCAAGGCTGCGCGAACCAGTGATGGCCGTCGCAGGAACCCTGCAAACCATCCCTTCGCTGGCCCTGCTGGCCATGCTGATTCCGCTGCTGGGCACCATCGGCACCATGCCAGCCCTGTGTGCGCTGTTCGTCTACGCGCTGCTGCCGATCATCCGCAACACCTGCACCGGCATCAGCGGCGTACCGCAAGGCCTGAAGCAAGCCGCCGCAGCGCTAGGCCTGCGCAGCACGCAGCGCCTGAAAGAAGTCGAACTCCCGCTGGCTGCGCCAGTCATCCTGGCCGGCGTGAAAACCGCAGCCGTGATGAGCGTGGGCACCGCCACCATTGCCGCCTTCATCGGCGCGGGCGGCTACGGCGAACGCATCACCACCGGCCTGGCCCTGAACGACAACACCCTGATGCTGGCCGGCGCGCTGCCGGCAGCCCTCCTGGCCCTGCTCACGCAGGGGCTGTTCGAATGGATGGAAAGGGGATTCAAAGCATCAGCAGCCGCGCGCGCACCTGCTCGGCTTCGTGCGTGAGTACTTGCTCTGCTAATGCATCATTGGCCCGCTGCGCCGCCAGCACCTGCAATTCCCGCGTGTAGCGGTCCAGCAAAAGGCGCAGATAAACCCGATAAACAGCTTTGAACATCGTCAGTCTCCACCGAGGCGGGACTATCCATTCTGGGAGTTTCTCCGAAGAATGTATTGAGCTAGATCAAATGTAAGCCAGGTAAGAATTTGTAAGTGACGAGGCACGGTCGGGGCAGGGCGACTATATTGAAACCGTCGATTCATCTCCCCTCCCAACTGACACCTGGGTTTAGTATCCCTCGCCCGACCACACACGAGCCGCGAGGGATTTTTTTTGTCTCAGGCCTTGGCCAGCGATTGCAGCGCCGGCCCGGTAACGCGGCAAACGCGCCAGTCTGGCAGCACGTCGGCGCCCATCTGTTCGTAGAACTTGATTGCATTGACATTCCAGTCCAGTACCGACCATTCAAAGCGTCCGCACTGGCGCTCGACCGCGATCCGTGCCAGCGCCGCCAGCATCTGCTTGCCATAGCCCGCGCCGCGGCGGTTCTGCTTCACGTACAGGTCTTCCAGGTACAGCCCCTTCTTGCACAGGAAGGTCGAGAAATTGTGGAAGAACAGGGCATAAGTCACCACTTCACCCGACTCCTCGCCGACGATGCCCTCCACGCCTGGCTTGGCGCCGAACATTTCCTCATGCAGCATGGCCTCGTCAGCCACCACCAGGTGTTCCAGTTTTTCGAAAACAGCCAGTTCGCGGATCATGGCCATGATGGACGCCACGTCTTCCGGACGGGCAGGGCGGATAGTCAAATTGCTCATGAAGCTTTCTTCAAAGGTTTAAGGTCAACAGGAATGCGGCTGGCCGGCATCGACGGCGCCTTGAGCGCCCAGGCCACGCTGGCGATACACACCACCATGCCCAGGACTTCCATCCAACCCGGCCGGTAATGTTCAAGGCGAATGCTCAGCAAGACGGAAATCACCGGCGTCACTACGCCGATATACACCGCCTTCTGCGTGCCGATGCGGTCGATCAGCGTGAAGTAGCAGGCGAACGCGATCACGGAACCCAGCAGCGACAGGTACAGCAAGCCGCCCCAGTATGAAGCCGTGGCCGGCATGACAAAGGCATCGCCGCGCACCAGCGCCCACAGGGCCACCAGCAGGGTGCCCCACAACATGCCCCAGGCCATGGTCAGCAGCACATTCGATTCATGCTGGCGCACCTTGACCACCAGCGTATTGCCGACCGAGCTCGCAATGGTCGCGCCCAGCGCCAGGGCCAGGCCCAGGATGAAATGCCCCTGGCCGCCCGCCATCACGTCGCGCAGCGACTCGGAAATCGCATGATAGAACAGCAGCACCACGCCCCCGACTGCCGCGCTGCCGGCAGCCCAGGTGCGCCAGGTCAGCGGCGTGCCAAAGGCAATGCGGTTCAGGATCGGATTCCAGAACACCATCAGCGCAAACAGCACCGCCACCAGCGCCGAAACGACGTACTGTTCCGCGTTATAGGTGCCGATATAGCTCAAGCCAAAGCTGCAGCAACCCTGCAGGATAGTCCAGCGCTGCGCCTTCCACGACAGCTTCAGCTTGTCGCCGCGCAGCAGGCACCAGGCGAACAGAACGCTCGAGGCCAGTGCAAAGCGGTAGACGATGGAAACGGCGGGAGCGATGTCGCCCAGTTGCAGGGTAATCGCGAAGAAGGTGGAACCCCAGATAAGGCAGGCGAGAATGAAGAGTATCGATGAAGGCATCCCGCCAGTATAAGTGTTTCTTCGAAGCGGCGCAGTGCGCCGGCCGGCGACGCGCAAGTCCCGGCCATGGCAGCGCCGCCCTGGTTTAGTAGGCGAGATTCAGGCGGCGATACAGCACGCCCAGGACGAACAGGGGCCCGATCAGCAGGAAGCGCAAGTCGTCGAAGAACGACGGTTTCTTGCCCTCGATCTTGTGGCCGATGAACTGGCCGATCCATGCCAGGACGAAGATCAAGCCGCTCAGTGGCAGGACCGCAGCCGGCGGCAGCGCGCTCAGCACCGCCAGCATGAAGCCCGCCATCAGCAGCATGCCGAGCGCGAAATTGCGCGACAACTTGAAGTAATACACCATCGATGCCGCCGCCAGCGCCACCGCCAGCAAGGGGTGAATGGACCAGATCAGTCCCAGCAGGCTGAAGACGATCAGCGGCACGCACACGCAGTGGATCGCTTCATTCGTGGGGTTCAGGTGACTCTCGCTGTACTTCAACAGCAGGGTGACGATGGCGCGCTGCTCGCTCATGGTTGCGGTCTCCAGTGTGGTTGTTTGTTTAGCACTACCGTTCGATTCTACACCTGAGGAATCGGCATTTGGTGTCGGATTTTTTTACACCTCTTGTTTCGCTTTCAACCTAACTTATTGATTGGAAACAAAACATGCACTCTGGCATCAATATTGCTTAATGAGCAGTTCTGTTTATTATTTACCACTATGGAGTAAGACTGATGTCGAAGAAACTGATCGCTGCAGCCCTGATCGCCGCCGCATCCAGCACCAGCGCTTTCGCCGGTGTAATCGCTAGCAACACCACTGCAATTACGACGACTGGCCAAAGCTATACCAGTGCATTCAACCTGAGCGGCCCTGCACAAAGCGACGTCATCCTGTCGATCACCGCCAAGGGCGACTACGGCACCAACTATGCCGGTTTCGACGAATACCTGAACTTCTTCCTCGATAATGTGCAACTGACCCACTGGAGCAGCACCAACGGCGGCCCTTCCAATGTCGTGACCAACGTGGCTGACTACGACTACACCATCACCGGCACCATCGCCCTGACCGCAGCACAGTGGGCGCAGTTTGCAGCCGACAATGTGCTGAATGTGCGCTGGCAAAACACTTCGATGGTGGACTCGTACGCGGTCGGCGGCGCCGACTTCGTGTCCTTCACCGTGGAAGGCCGTAACGCCGCTGCCGACGTCCCTGAGCCGGCTTCGCTGGCACTGTTCGGCCTGGGCCTGGGTGCTTTCGGCCTGGTACGCCGCCGCAAGGCCTGAAGCCTGGAAGCGGGCCCGGCCCGCTTGATAGAATGGCTGGCATGACGAACCTCGACACATGCCAGGATGCGCGCAAGCGCTGCTTTGACCCGGTGGTTGACCATCGCACCCGCTTGCTGGTGCTGGGCAGCCTGCCGGGCGATAAATCGCTGGCGGTGCAGGAGTATTACGGCAATCCTCAGAACAAGTTCTGGGAGCTGGTGGGGCAGGTGATCAACGTCGACCTGCGCGCTATGACCTACCACGCACGACTCGCAACGCTGCGCGAACACGGTATCGGCTTGTGGGACGTCGTCGCCGAAGCACATCGCCGAGGAAGCCTGGATAGCGCAATTCGCAACCGCAACGAGAATGACCTTCTCGGATTGCTCGGACGCTTCCCGACGATCAAAACGATCGCGTTCAACGGCGGCACGGCAGCGAAATTAGGCATCAAAGCGCTTGGTTCCCGAGCTGTTGCGTATCAAATCTTGACTTTGCCCTCGAGTAGCCCGGCCTACACTTTGCCTTACGCAGGTAAAGCTAAACTGTGGCTAGCATTACAGCCGATAATGAGACGGTTCGATGATTATTAGACGCAGGCCGCAATCGGCCAATGGGACAATTGGGAAAGGAACGAATGGAACGAAAGTTGGGCTTACGTGAATGTGATCGATGCGGCGCAACGATTACTTCATTCTGTCCATCGCTTCCCACGCTCTCTGGCAGCGATCGGCGGCTTCGGGGTGAAAGCCGTCGCCGTCGATTCGAAGGTTCCAAGTAGATGACTATGTTTTGCCCGCGGCGATCGGCTGGACTGCTAAGCGTAATCCCATCGAGCTTAGAATTGCCCGCAAAGTCCTCAACGACGGGTTGCCTTGTTCTGACAATGTGCGGTACATCGTATTCGGGTTGGCATCCACCCGGCGCGCTATTTCCTGCACACCACCGAAGGCAGTGCTCAAATATCTTAGCGCCATCATCAGGTCCACTTCGTCGCCGGTCGCTAGTACGTCATTAAGATAGTCTGCGGCGAGAGATGGATCCTTTCTAAACATCTCGACAGTGGCGTCATCATGAGAACGGTGGCTTTTCGTCATTTCTGGTCTTCCAATCTCGTAGCATGTCGATTGCGGAGGCGATATCTCGGCCTTGAGTTTGTTTGCTACCGCCGCAGGTCAAAAGAACGACCGCCCTGCCAACAAATGCAAAGTACACCCTGTATCCTGGGCCGACATTAATTCGAAGCTCTTGAACTCCGTCGCGGAGAGACCGGTGGTCACCTGCTAAGCCAGCGGCCAATCGCGCCACTCGCCGGATGATTGCTAACTTTGCCTTCCGATCACCCAGAGCTTCCAGCCACTCCTGGAAGTGGTCCCGACCATGAGAATCAAGGTAGTGAAGGATAGCGTACATTTTAGCTTATAAGCGAATCGTCGCAAGACGAATTAGGCGAACAAGCATTGCACAGGATTCAGAGAAGGGAATTGATGCACATCGTAGATTGAAACGATTTCGCGAGTGTCAAATTGACCAAAACATCAACAAGTTCTGGGAGCTGGTGGGGCAGGTGATCGAAGCCGACCTGCGCGCCTTGGCGTATGGGGCTCGACTGGCGGCCTTACTGGGACATAGCATCGGCCTGTGGGACGTCGTGGCGGAGGCGCATCGCCCGGGAAGCTTGGATAGCCAGATCCGTCAACGGAATGATAATGACCTGCCTGGTTTGCTCGAACGCTTCCCAAATATCGAGGCAATTGCGTTCAACGGTGGCACGGCGGGGAAATGAGGTGTCAAGGCGCTCGGCTAAAGCAATGGCTGGCTTTACAGCCCATGCTGCGCCGGATTAAAAGTTGAAGTTTGCAATCGGCCAGGAGCGGACAGTTGCGCAGGTCTGCTGTCTGACGAGTTGATTGAAGAATTGAGTCAATTTCACAGCCGACGCGGTGCTTTCGTTCATCACCTTCTTTGACTGGGATTTGCTGGACGTCGTCGACTGGCGATACGTCCGGTTTGGGGTGACAGCATGGCTAAGCCATCCCGAGCTTGAGACAATCAACATACGGTTTACACGCGGAGAACGCGTTCTGTAGCCAAATGCGCAGCGAATGTCTGATCTGCGAAGGCGCATTCCGCGCTCTACACTTCCGCGCCCGGGCGCCAGCGGCCGAGTTGGCTAGCGCGGCCCTCGCGTCGAGTACAATCGGAAGTGACCGGCCAGGAGCCGCCTTCGCTAGTTCATTAGATTGTAGATAGGAGTTGCATGTTGGCAGTTGAAGATTTTGTTCGCACCTATTCTCCGGATGCTGAACCTCAAATTGCATTTGCCTGGAACGGTAAGCATGCTGATGAATTCGTCGATGGCAATCTGCAGTTTCGCAGGGCCGTATGTTCCTATTTTGAAGATGACAAGGATGCCTTTCCGTTGGCTTTGATTGCGGCGCTGTCCAAAGCGGAAACTCTCTTTGCAAAAGAAGCCTGGGGTGTGAACAGGGTTGTATCGCGACTTGCGCAAGAGCTCCTTGAAAGAGGTGGCGTTGAGTATCTTGATCTTTACATGGCCGGTGTCAGGTGCGGAATGGATGCATTCATTGAGACTGGAAACATCACCTTGTCAAAACTGAGATGCCAGCAACTTCTCGGCCAATGCCAAGCCAATGAAGCCAACGGCGGTGAAAAGCAGTGGGGAATGCTCGCTGATCGCTTCGCGTTTCTCCTCACAAAATGAACTGGTGTGGCGCTTGCGGCCACTTTGTGAGCGCTTACTTTCTCACTGCAACGCCATCTTGCGCATTGACGGCGCCTCCGCCGCGGCGGAGGCCATGGTGGCCGCGGCGCGCAAACTCGGCAAGCTGGTGTACCACGACCTGACGGAGATTCCGGAGGCACGATGAAAATTGGAATGCTGACTTGGGGCAGCCACGGTGATATCCGTCCCTTTCTTGCGCTTGCCGATGGCTTGCAGTCCGCCGGCCATGAAGTCCACCTGGTGATTACCAGCCTCGAAGCCGAAACGTACGACAAGGTGCGTTCCGCTGCCGGGGCGAAAATCACCGTCTTGACACCGCTCACCTTCAACGCCGAGCAGGCCGAAGCCGTCGGCCAGGCTGCCTATCGCATCCGTGATCCGCTGAAGCAGATGGCCGAGATCTTGCGCCTGGCGTTTGCGCCGGCGGAGGACGCCATGTTCGAGGCGGCCCGGCGCCTGTGCGCGGAGTCGGACCTGCTGGTTGGGCATTACTTCATGCACCCGTTGCAGGTTGCGGCGGAACATGCGGGGCTGCCCTACGTTAGCGTCCTGTTGTCGCATGGCGGCGTGCCAAGCGATCATGTCAATCCTCTTGGCTTGTCGATGGTCGGCAGGCACGGAAATCGCCTGTTATGGTGGCTGACCCGCACTCTCCTGAATCGCACTGTGCGCCACTACCCGGACCGGCTGCGCAAGCAATTGGGCATGGCGCCGATGCGCGACATCGTGTCGGACGTCTGGGTATCGCGCTACCTGGCGCTGGTGGCAGTCAGCCCGCAAATCTGTCCGCGTCAACCCGACTGGCCCGACTCGATCCAGGTCTGCGGTTTCCTTGACCGGCCGAACTGTGAACTGGAAGGAGTTTTGCCGCCCTCCTTGTCTGGCTTCCTTGCGGCTGGGGAAGCGCCGGTGTACATGACCTTTGGCAGCTGGATGCCCAAGGATCTCAAGGGGCAAACGGCGGCCCTGCGTTTGCTGACCGATGCTGCGCGCGAGGCAAACTGCCGTGCGATCATCCAGTGCAGCGACTGGAATGCATGCGGCTTCAGCTCTGACGACCGTATCTTGTACGTCGCGGCGGCGCCGCACCACCGGATTTTCCCCCATTGCATGGCGATTGTTCACCACGGAGGCGCCGGGACGACGCAGTCGGCTACGCTGGCGGGCAAGCCTTCGATCGTGGTCGCCAATCTCAGTGAGCAGGAGCATTGGGGCCGTGAGCTGAAACGCATCGGCGTCGCAGGCAAGACCGTCAAACGCCGCAATGCGACAGCAGCCGGCATCGCCGCGCAGATTCGCCATGTGCGCGAAAATCCTGAGATGGGCGAGCGGGCACGCCGGATTGGCGAAGGAATGCGGCAGGAGAATGGCGTCGCGGAAGCGGTGCGGCAAATCGAACTTCGCAGCCGACGCCTTGATTCGACTGCGCTGGCCGGAAAAAAGGCCAGCGAAAGCTGGCCCGGGGAGGAATATCAGCGGTAGAAGGCGTCTACCTTGCCTTTCAGCTTGATCAGCATCGGCTGGCCGCGGCGGTCCTTGGCCGTGGCGTGCTGGACTTTGATCCAGCCTTCGCTGATGCAGTATTCCTCAACGTCAAAGCGCTCTTTGTCGTTGAATTTGATGCCAATGTCGTGCTCGAACACGGCAGCTACGTGGTGCGGGCTGCGCGGGTCGATCGACAGGTGGTCCGGGAGTTCTGGGCGGGTAGTATCGTTCATGGGGCAGGATTATACCGGAAGCCGGACCGCGATTCGCGTTACACCGGCCAGGCGCGGTCGATGATGGCGGGCAGGGCGCGGGCGTCCGGCAGGGTGCCGTAGATGCGGCCGTGCGCGCTGTCGAAGCGGCTGGCGATGAAGGCGTCGGCGATTGCGGCCGGGGCGCGTTCGCGCAGCAGCCGGGCCTGGATCAGCAGGACCAGCGCTTGCGCGTTGCGGCGGGCCGGCGCCTCCTGCGCTGGCCCGCCGTCGAACAGGCCGGCCAGCGCTGCGAGATGGGGGCGCAGCACGGCGTCGGCGTGGCAGCCATCCTGCAGGTCGGCCAGCAGTGCGGCCATGGCTTCCGGCTCGCGGCCGATGGCGCGCAGCAGGTCGAGCGCCATCACGTTGCCGGAACCTTCCCAGATCGACAGTACCGGTGTTTCGCGGTACAGGCGTCCCATCGGCCCTTCGTCCATATAGCCGTTGCCGCCGAAGACTTCCATCGCTTCCGCCGACAGTTCGATCGAGCGCTTGGTGGTCCACAGCTTGCCTGCCGGGGTGACGATGCGCTGGTAAGCGCGCTCCAGCGGGCTGTCGTCGCGGTCGAAGGCTTCGGCCATGCGCATCATCAGCTGCGTGGCAGCCTCGCTTTCCAGCGCCATGTCTGCCAGCACGTTCTGCATCAGTGGCTGTTCGACCAGCCGTTTGCCGAAGGCGTACCGCTGGCGCGAATGGTGGATGGCCTGCACCACGCATTGGCGCATCAGGCTCGCTGCGCCCATCACGCAGTTCAGCCGCGTGATATTGGCCATCTCGATGATGGTCGGGATGCCGCGTCCTTCCTTGCCCACCATGCGGCCCCAGGCGCCATGGAATTCCACTTCGCTGCTGGCATTCGAGCGGTTGCCGACCTTTTCCTTCAGGCGCTGCACCTGCACCGCATTCTTGCTGCCATCCGGCCGGTAGCGCGGCACGAAGAAGCAGGACAGTCCGCCTTCGGTGCGGGCCAGCACCAGGTGCGCATCGCACATTGGCGCGGAGAAAAACCATTTGTGTCCGGTCAGCTCGTAGCCGCCGGCAACGGCTTCGGCGCGCGTGGTGTTGGTGCGCAGGTCCGAGCCGCCCTGTTTCTCCGTCATGCCCATGCCGACCAGGATCGAATCCTTTTCCTCGAGCGGGATGTCGCGCGGGTCGTAAGTGCGCGAGAACAGTTTCGGCGCCAGCGCTTCGAACAGTTCCGGCTCCTGGCGCAATACGGGCACGCAGGCCAGCGTCATCGAGTGCGGGCATTGGCTGCCGGACTCGATCTGGTGGTGCATCGAGAAAGCGGCCGCGTAAGCCGCCCAGGCGCCGGGCCGCGGGTCCGAGAAGGGCTGGGTGATCATGCCTTGCTCGCGCGCCATGCGCATCATGCCGTGCCAGGCCGGATGGAACTCGATACGGTCGATGCGGCGGCCCTGCCGGTCGAAGGTTTGCAGTTCGGGTTTGAAATGGTTGGCGTCTTCGGCCATCCGGATCGTGGCCGCGCTGCCCAGCAGCGCGCCATAGGCTTCCAGTTCGGCTTCATGGGCGCCGGCGCCGGCGCGGCAGATGCCTTCCTGCAGCGCGAGGTCGCTGGTGTACAGGTTATAGCCTTGCAATTCGTGGGGCAGGTTGTCCATTGCGGCGCAGCTCCTTGATTAATGTGCAAGAAAGTGTAATGCTCGGCGCTTTCCCGGGTGTTCGGATTCCGACCATGCATGCACCACTTCCCGTCGCGCCGAAGCGGCGAAAACCGACACAGTCGCGCGCCCGCGCCACGGCGCAGGCCATCGAGCAGGCTTTCGTGCAACTGCTCGTCGAGAAAGGCTATGCGCAGGTCAGCATCCGACAGGTGCTGGCGCTGGCTGGCGTTGGCGCCGGCAGCTTTTACGAGTACTTCGCCAGCAAGGAAGCGCTGGCCGCAGTCAGCATCCGCCAGCGGGTGCGGGCCATTGCCGATGCGTTGCAGCAGTCGGCGCAGGCGGCGGCCGGCCTGCCGCTGCCGGAACGGGTCGACGCGCTGCTGGACGCGCAATTACAGGCGCCGCTGGCGGAACCCGAACAGTGGGCGGCCTTGTTTCATCTGGAGCGCCAGATTTCAAAGCCGCAGGCGTTCCGTGAGCTTTACCGGGAGTTCGTAGCCACGTGGGAGCGCGGCCTGGGCGCGGGCGCCGACTGGCCGGCCGGCGCAACGTTGGAGGATGCCGCCTTTGCCGCGCATGCCATCGCTTACAGCCTGGTGTCGCAGACCTTGATGGCGCGCAGCGAGCGGCCCGATGCGGCTGCGCTGCGGGCCCTGGTGCGGCAGGCGGTGCATGGTTATCTGTCCGTGGTCGCGCCGCGCGCGTACCGGGGCTGTCTGGTGTTTTGAGAGGAGAAAGCATGGCAAGCAGGAGGCAGGTGTTGGGCGTGGCAGCGGGCGTGCTGGCGTCCGCGGTGGCGCGGGCGGGGGCGGCGGAAGCTGGGGCGGCTGGCGCCGCGCCTGCTGCACCGCTGGCGATTGGCGAAACGTTCACGATGGAGTCCAGAATCCTCGGCGAAATGCGCCGCATCAACGTCTACTCGGCGCGGGCCTGGAACGTGAAGCCGGATGCGCCGCTGCCGGTGCTGTTCATGCTGGACGGCGGCGTGGCGGAAGACTTCGTGCACACGGCAGGCCTGCTGCAAGTATCGGTGGCCAGCCTGGTGATGCGCTCCTTCATGCTGGTGGGGATCGAGAATACGCAGCGGCGCCGCGACATGACCGCTCCTACCGAAAACCCGGAAGACAGGAAGATTGCCCCCGTGGTCGGCGGCTCTGCCGCGTTCCGCCGCTTCATCCGCGAAGAACTGATGCCGCAGGTGACAGCACGCTACAACACCACTGGAGAGACCGCGCTGATAGGCGAATCGCTGGCTGGCATGTTCGTGCTGGAAACCTTCCTGCAGGCGCCGGAGATGTTCGACACCTTTATCGCCATTGACCCGACGCTATGGTGGAACAACCGCCAGATCCTGAAAACCGCCGCCGGCGCGCTGCGCGCCCGCAAGCGCCTGGACAAGACCCTGTTCATCGCCACCAGTGGCGAGAAAGGCCAGCCGGAATTGGCGAAACAGCTGGAGCAGGCGCTGGGCAGCGTGCAGCTCGACGGCCTGCACTGGCAAATGGCGCCAATGCTGGAAGAAACGCATATGACGATCGGCCATCCGGGCGCGATGCGCGCCTTCCGCTCGGTATTCAAGCCGGCTGCGTGAACTGCGCCTGCAGGAAGCAGGCGATCTTCTGCTGGGTAGTCGGCAGGTAAGGGATGTTCAGGTGATCGGAATCGGGAATGATTTCGTCGTGGTGCAGGCAGGCCAGCTTGCTGACCAGCTCATTGGTGTGCGAATGCGGCACGATATCGTCGCTTGCCGCGCGCAGCACGTAGGTCGGCGCCGCCAGTTGCGTCGCGTGCTTGACCGATTCGAAGCGATGCTGCAGCAGCATCGACACCGGCAGCGCAGGGAATTTACGCTGCGCCAGCGCCAGGATGGAGTCGTACGGCGTGATCAGCACCGTGGCCTGCACCCGCCGCTGCATCGCCAGCTGCACTGCCACGCCGGAACCAAGGCTACGCCCCACCACCGCAATGCGGGTCGGGTCGACCTTGTGGTGCTTGCACAGCCAGTCGAGCTGCATGCAGGCGTCGGCAACCAGCATTTCTTCGCCGGGCTCGCCGTGCGAATCGCCATAGCCGCGGTAATTCAGGGTCAATACCGTCATGCCGGGGAACAGGTTCCCGGCATCGCGCACCAGCCAGGACACTTCTTCCGAGCGCCCGCCGAAATACACCACGGCAGGCCGCACGCCCGGTTCGCGCGGCGTCATCAGCCAGCCCGCCAGACGCGTTCCGTCGTCGCCGCGCAACACGATTGCACGTGTGCGGTGGCCGCTGCTGCGCGGGCTTTGTACCTCGCGCTTGACGGTGGGATTGAACAGCAGCTTGCGCTGGCCGGCCATGAGGAGGGCCGTCAATCCAGCCCAGACGAAACCCACGGCGCCAGCGGCGGCGGCCACTTTGCGTGAATTGTTCATGTGTCTTAGTATGCTCCTAATGCTGAGCAAACTGCGTTAAGCAACGCACCGATGTCAGATTGTGGCAACACACTTGATAGGATGACCATGCCCACCATTGATCCGCGCGTCGACGAGTACATCGCCAAGTCGGCCGAATTCGCCCAGCCCATCCTGACCCACCTGCGGGAAGTGATCCACGCGGCTTGTCCTGAGGTGAAGGAAACCATCAAGTGGAGCATGCCGAACTTCGACTACCACGGAATCATCTGCAGCTTTGCCGCCTTCAAGCAGCATTGCGCCCTGAACTTCTGGAAGGCTGAATTGCTGATTGCGGCCGAGAATGACAAGGGCAAGGAAGCCATGGGCCAGTTCGGCCGCATTACCTCGATCAAGGACTTGCCGCCGAAGAAAGAGCTCACTGCCTACATCAAGAAGGCCATGAAGCTCAACGAACAGGGGACCAAGGTCGCGCGTCCGAAGGCAGCGCCGCGCGAACTGGTGGTGCCGGATTACTTCATCGCTGCGCTGGAAGCCAACCCGGCTGCATATGAGGTCTTTAACGAGTTTTCAACCAGCGCCAAGCGCGATTACTGCGACTGGCTGACCGAAGCAAAGACCGAGGCCACGCGCGACAAGCGCATGGCCCAGGCGGTCGAGTGGATTGCCGAGGGCAAGAAGCGGCATTGGAAGTACGAGAACTGCTAGGCACCGCTCAAGGCATCACCATCAGCTGCAGGCCCGACGCCGTGCCCGGCGCATGGTAGACGCGCTGGGTGGCCTTCACGAAGTCTTCCGGCTTCGCGTTCGGGATGTTGGCGAAGGTCTGCGGGTTCAGGTCGACCAGCGGGAACCAGCTGCTCTGCACATGCACCATGATGCGGTGGCCGCGGCGGAAAGTGTGCTGCACGTCGCCCAGCTGGTAGCTGAGCGGCTCCACCTTGCCCGGCACGAAAGGCTCGGGCTTTTCGAAGCTGTTACGGAACTTGCCGCGCAGCGGATTGCCACGCACCAGTTGCTGGTAGCCGCCCATCTTCACTGACGGCGGCGCCACGTCCGTGTGCTTTTCTTCTTCCTTGTCCTGCGGATAGTCGTTCGGGTAGACGTCGATCAGCTTGACCACGAAATCGCTGTCGGTGCCGGTGGTGGAGACGAACAGTTTGGGCGTCACCGGGCCGGCGATGGTCACGTCTTCTTCCAGCACTTCGCTCTGGTACACCAGCACGTCGGGGCGCGTCGAAGCAAAGCGCTGGTCGGAAACCATGTACTCGCGTGGCACGCCGGTCGCCGGATAGCCGATATAAGGCACCGGCCTGCGCGGGTCGCTGATGTATTCGTCGAAGCCGCCGCCGGCAGCAGGCTGGGTCCAGCCAAGGGTGCCGTTCGGGCCCAGGTATAGCATCTTCGCCTTGGCCTGCACCGGCGGCCATGCGCTGTACTGGCGCCAGACGTTGGTACCGGTCTCGAAGGTGTTGACGGCGGCAATCGGCTGCGCCGGCTTGACGCCCTTCAACTGCTCCTCGAAGAAGGGGAACAAGAGCTTCTTGTTGAAATACTCGCTGGTCTTGCTGTCGAATTTCACGTGGCCCAGGCGCTTGCCTTCGCCGCTGGCCCAGCCGCCGTGCGACCATGGGCCGATTACCAGGCCGTTGTAGATGCCCGGGTTGTTCTTGCCGACGGCGCGGTAGATCGAGAACGGTCCTGCCGGGTCTTCCGCATCGAACCAGCCGCCGACGGTCATCACGGCGGCCTTGACGTTCTTCATGTGCGGCGCCAGGTTGCGCGACTTCCAGAATTCGTCGTAGGTGTCGTGGTCGATGGTCGGCTTCAGGTAGGCCAGCTGCTTGGGCTGCATGCCGGCCAGGATGTTCGACATGGTCAGGCGCTGCAGGAAGTAGTCGTAGCCGCTGGTGGTGCCGTAATCGAAATCGCTCCAGCTCTTGGGCAGGGGTGATGGGTTCTTTTCTTCCGTGAAGGCGGCGTAAAAGTCGAAGTTAGCCGCCAGCATGAAGGCGCCGCCATGGTAGGAATCGTCGCCCATGAACAGGTCGGTGACCGGCGCCTGCGGCGAGGCGGCCCGGATCGCCGGGTGCGAGTCGATGATGCTGGCTGCTGTGTAGAAGCCGGGATAGCTGATGCCGTAGATGCCGACCTTGCCGTTGTTGTTGGCCACATGCTTGAGCAGCCAGTCGACCGTGTCGTGCATGTCGCGGCTTTCATTGCCTTCGCCCGGCTCCAGCGCGGTCTTGGCATGCGGCGTCATTTCCTGCCACTTGCCTTCGGACATGTAGCGGCCGCGCACGTCCTGCTTGACGAAGATGTAGCCGGCGTCGCTGAAATCGGCCGAAGGGCCGAGGCGGCGCGGGAAAAAGTCAGGTCCGTACTGGAGCTGGCCGTCGACATTCACGCCCGCGCTGTAGGGCGTGCGTTCGATCAGGAAGGGATAGGACTTGCCGGCATCCTTCGGCACGTAGACGGCCGTGAACAGGCGCACGCCGTCGCGCATGGGGATGCGGAATTCGTACTTGGTGTAGGAGGAGCGCAGGTCCGGCTTTTCATCAGGCGCCGCGTGGGCGGCGCCTGCGAAGGCCAGTGCAAGGGAAAGGGCGAGGGGGCTGAGTTTGGAAAGCATGATTCCTTTATTATGCCGGTGCCAGGGCCCAATACGCTGCGCGTGTCAGGAGCTGGCACCGGGACTTGAGATGCCGGTTCCAGGGCCCAACACGCTACGCGTGTCAGGAGCTGGCACCGGGGTTACTTAGATTTCTCCCGGTCGAAGACGGGCTCGCGATTCGTACAGGCGCAGGGCGGCCAGTTTGCCGGCGTAGATGGCGCTGTCGCCGCGCGTGGTGCTGTTCATTACTGCCAGCGACATATGCTTGTCGGCTTCCTTCAGGTTGCCCAGTGCGAAAGATGCCTTGGCCAGCCAGAAGTGGAACTCGTGGTAATACGGAGCACGCTGTACTTCGCGCACGAACATCGAGCGCGCTTTCTGGTAGTCCCCTTCGGCCATTGCTTTCTGTCCGATGTGGAAGAAGTAGAAGGGCGGGTAGGGTTCCAGCCGTGCCAGCTCGGCCTTGTATTTGGCCGCTTCGTCCTTCTTGCCCAGCGCATTGGCGACTTCGGACAGGTTGAACAGGATCACCGTATTCAGAGGATCATGCTGGTGGGCGAAGCGCAGCGTCGTTTCGGCCATCTGCATGTCGCCGTGGCGCTGGTAGACGGTGGACAGGGTGTTGTACCCCATCAGGAAGTTGGGCTCGTATTCGATGGCGGCGCGGGCCCACCAGTAAGCCTCGTCCAGCTTGCCCTGTACCAGCGTCTCGGCGGCGCGGTTGTTCATGTACATGGCCACCACGGTGCGCTGCGAAATGATTTCGGTCGGCATCAGCTCGGCATCCGGCGGCGGCAGGAAGTCGATGACAATCGAGCGCATGGTATCGTAGGTACGCTCCGATACAGGATTTGGCTTGCTCAATACCAGGTTGACGTGGCCGCTGCTGAAGTACAGCGAACCGGAACGGCTCCAGGTGTCTTCACTGGTGATGCGCTGGAATTGCACCTCCAGCCCCAGTTCCTGGGCGAAGGCGGCCGTCATGATCACCAGCGACATGCAATTGCCGGCGCGCGCTGCAAAGGCCTCGGCGGCCGTGCGCGTTGTTTCGGAGTCGTATTCGAGGCGAAGCTGGTCGCGCTGGTACAGCGCTTCATACAGAGCCTGGTGCTTCGACTTGCCGCTTAGCGATGAACGCAGCCTATTCGCATAGGCCTTCATTTCCGGCGACAGTTCAAAGACTTGCTCCGGCGTGATCATGTCGGCCGGCTTGCGGAAGGCTGCGTCGGTGAAGAGCGCGCGTTCAGGCGTTGAAACTGCCGGCGGACCGCTTGCGCAGCCGGCCAGCAATGCAGCGAAAATCAATGTTGACAGTAGTTTCATGGTGGCGTCTCCTCACCTCTATGAAACAAGTATGTGCGCGTCTCAGGGGGCTGTCAATTCGACGGTAATGTCGTCGATCCCGAGGGTCGCCAGGGCGTCGCGCAGGTCGTCGATCTCCGCTTCCACCTCGTCGCCCACGTCCAGGCGGCGGTCTGCGTGCGCCAGCTCGCCGGCCGCGCCGATCAGTTGCACGCCGAGGGCCGCATCGTCCTCGGTCTCCACCAGCGTGATGATGGCGCGGGCCGGGCCCTGGCCGTCCAGCGCGGCGCCGAATTCGGCCATCATGGCCAGCATCCAGTGTTCGGATTTGCCTTGCTGCAGGGCGCCATGGAACAGGTCCTGGTAGAGGAAGTTCAGGCGCAGTTCGCCGGCGCGTCCGGCGCCGGCCAGGCAGCGCTGCACCAGCGGCGCGGCGGAAACGGTCCAGTCCTGGTAGCGCTGCATGCGCGCTTCGAACCAGGCGTCCTGCTTTTTGCCGGCTGCCGGCATGGCGTAGAACGGGTCGTCGGCACGCTTCAGGGCGAAGCCGAGCAGGAAGCGCAGCTCGACAGCTTCGTCGTCGGCGCCGAACGCGGCCGGCTGCCAGCCGGCGATGCTGCGCAGCAGGGCCGGGGCTTCGGCGACTTTCTTGTCCATCATGGCCGCTGCCGCTTCGTGCACCATGGCGTTCAGCTGGCTGGCGCTGATGCGTTCCATTTCGGCCAGGTCGTAGGCGTGCTGCACCAGCACCACCCTGGCTTTCGGGCTTTCCAGGCCGGCGCCGGTAAAGCTGTCCAGCAGGGCAGCATACGCCGCTTCGTCCAGGAAGCCTTCCGCTTCGCGCAAGCCACCCTGGCTGTGCACGAAGACGGGGATGGCAAAGGCGTTGATTTCCATTTCCGGACCATCGCCCTTGCGCAGCAGGACGGTGCCGGCGTCTTCTTCGATCGCCTCCTTCAGCGTGCGATAGGCAGCGACATCCTCGCCACGCGCCAGTTCGATGGCACCATACAGGATGGCGTCCTTGCCCTGGCGCAGGTAGCGCCGCACGGCGTGGCGCAGGTCATCTTCCTGTGCCAGCGCGAGGCTGAACAGTTCCTGGCTCAGGGTTTCATCTTTGTCGGCTGGAGGTGTATTGGGCTTGCGTGGTGCTGGGCGCTTGTTCTTTGTCTTTTGCATGCGGCTCAGTGTTCAATGTGGAAGGTTTCGTGCAATTCGTCCAGCAGGTCGGCTGTTTCGTCCTCGTTCATGCCGAGGTGGCGGCAGGCGGCCTCGCCGCCTTTTTCCCATTCCAGCGACGCGCTGTTGCCGTGATAGCGCTGGATGGCGCGTTCGGCCAGCACCGCGCCGGCGACCAGGGAGCGGATCGCGTCGTCGGTGGCGTCGTCGCACAGCACTTCGTAGTCGTGGTGGTGCAGGATGGCCCAGGACACGTCCGGCGACAGGCCCCAGTTGCGCGCCAGCAGGCAGCCGATGGCGGCGTGGTTGGTCGTGTGGCGGGCATCTTCGATCTCGGTGAACTTGCGGCTGGCGGCGCCGTTGCAGATGTCCAGCGTCTGCCCGTAGTCTTCAAAGCGCGCCATCAGGATCGGGATGCCGATGTCGCAGAACAGGCCGAAGGTATGGGCGATATCGGGCGGCGCCAGGCGCAGCTTGCGGGAAATGAAGACCAGGGCCTGGGCGCGGCAGGACGACACTTCCCAGAACTGGTTCAGGGCCGGGTTGTTGGCGCCGACCGCTTCGCGCGCCAGGATGCCGGTCAACATGGCAGCGCACTGGTTGATGCCGAGGAAGTTGATGGCTTGCTCGACCGACTTGGCCTTGCGCGTGGCGCCATAGAACGGCGAGTTGGCCAGTTTCAGCAGGGCGCCCGACATGCCGACGTCGTTGCCGATGATGCGGGCGATGGCGCGCGGCGACGGGTCGTCCTGCGCCAGTTCGCGCTGCAGGTCGACCAGCAGGCTGGGACGCGGCGGGATGCGGATGGAGCGCAACAGCGCGTCTTCTGCGGTCGTATTGTGGGCCGGGAGCCGGGCTGCTGCTGTTGTCATTTTGCTTCGAATGTTGTTCTGCTGGCGGGCCCCGTCATTATCGCCTGTTTTTTGCCTGCAACCCGGGGCACGAATGAGTTTTTTTTCATGCATAAATAACAGGATTGCTACAATCGATAGCATGTCTTCTCACATTTTGGCTGGTATTGATTTCAGCGCTCCCGCACAGCAAGTGGCGCGCCGCCTGATCGGCGTGACGGTGCTCGTCAATGGCGTTGGGGGACGTATTGTCGAGGTGGAGGCGTATGACCGGGAAGATCCGGCGTCACACGCCTTTGTCGGCGAAACGGCGCGCAATTTCGCCATGTTCGGTCCCCCTGCCCATGCTTATGTCTACCTCTCGCATGGCATCCACTGGTGCATGAATTTTGTGTGCCGGGAAGAGGGGCACGGCGCCGGGGTGCTGATCCGCGCCATCGAGCCGCTGCAGGGCATCCGGCAGATGCAGGCGCGGCGCGGCATGGACGACGTGCGGCTGCTGTGCTCCGGGCCGGGCCGGCTGGCGCAGGCGATGGGCGTGACGCGCGAACTGAATGCCATGTCGCTTGGCGCGGCGCCGTTCGAACTGCTGCCGCGCAAGGGGCGGGTGCAGGTCGTGGTCGGGCCGCGCATCGGCATTTCAAAGGCGGTGGATGTTCCCTGGCGTTTCGGCCTGGCTGGTTCGCCGTTTGTCAGCCGCCCATTCCGCTAAGCCCTGCCGCGCGCGCATCGGGCTGCCCGCCACGCGGCGCTCGCCGCCATGCGCCACGTCGCGCCAGTCGTCCAAGCCGATCGCTTCCGCACCGCCGCCACTGCCCGCTGCGGCGCCTTCGCTGCCGTGCGCTTCGCCCCAGCCGGGCGCCATCTCGTCGCCCAGTTCAAACACGGCGACCGCCTGCGCCAGCCCGGCCGCCTGTTCCTGCAGGCTGGCGGCGGCGGCAGCCGCCTGTTCGACCAGGGCCGCATTCTGCTGGGTGACGTCATCAATCTGCCCCACCGCCTGGTTGACCTCGGTGATCCCGCGCGCCTGCTCCGCGCTGGCATCGCTGATGCGCTGGATAATGCTGCCAACCTGCCGTACCGAGGCCACGATATCCCCCATGCTGCCCCCGGCAACGCCCACCGATTCCGCGCCGCGGTCGATGGTCGCCACCGAAGCGTTGATCAGCGCCTTGATCTCGTGCGCCGCCGTGGCGCTGCGCTGCGCCAGCGTGCGCACCTCCGCCGCAACGACCGCAAACCCGCGACCCTGCTCGCCCGCCCGCGCCGCCTCCACTGCAGCGTTCAGCGCCAGGATGTTGGTCTGGAACGCAATCCCGTCGATCACGCCGATGATCTCGACAATCTTGCGGGAAGAAGAGCGAATCGCCTCCATGGTCTGCACCGCATCCGACACTGCCGCGCCGCCGCGCGCCGCCAGTTCGTTGGCATTGGCGGCCACCTGGCAAGCCTCGCGCGCATGGTCGGCATTGCTGCGCACCGCCGCCGCCAGGCTGTCGACGGCGCTGGCCGTTTCCTCCAATGAGCTGGCCTGCAGCTCGGTGCGTGCCGACAGGTCCATATTCCCGGTCGCGATCTCGCGCGACGCCAGGTCGATCTGCTGCACCGCGCCGCGGATGGCGCGGATGGTGCCGTTCAGTTGCGCCACGCTCCCGTCCAGCGCCCGCGCCGTATCGGCAATTTCATCGCGACCGCGCGCCGGCGGGCGCGCTGCCAGCCGGCCCGACGCCAGGCTGCGCACGCCATCGCCGATGGCATGGATGTCCCGCAACAGTGCGCGCCGCACCAGCATCGACACCGCCAGCGATAGCGCCACCGACAGCAGCAGCAAGCCGGCCATCGTCATGCCCAGCAGGCGGAACTCCTGGCGCGCGCCGACATAGGCAGCCTCGCTGAGGGCTTTTTCCTGCGCAGCCAGTTGCGACAGCTGCAGGTCCAGCGCCGCAAACTGGCGCTCCGCCTTGGCCATGGCATTGGTCGCGATCGACTGGTCCACCTGCGCCAGTTCGATGGTCTCCTGCACCGCCTTGCGATAGCTCGCCAGTGCCTGCTGCGAGCCTGTCAGCAAGCCGCGCTCGTCGGGCGCCGCCTCGCGCCCCAGCTGCTCCAGCCGCGTGCCGACTGCAGCATGCCGGTTGCGCAGCTGCGCCGTCAGTGCGTCCAGCCGCGCCTGCGCAAAGCTGCCGTTGATCCAGGCCAGGAGCTGGTAGATATTGGCATGCGCCATGCGCGCCTCGCCCGCCACGTCGGCCACCGCCTGCAGCCGCGCCGCGCGCAGCTGCACCAGGTTTTCCATCGATGCGTTCTGCCTTACCATGCCGAACCAGGCGCATGCCGCTGTCGCCAGCAGCAGCGCCAGTACCACGCCCGGCGCCAACAACAGCTTGGGTCCAATCCGCAGTCGGTTCAGCATGGCCGCCTCCTACTTTTTGTAAATGCCTGCTTCCAGCACCGCATCGCCGACGCGCTGGATGTAGGTGGTCTTCGGCTCGATCTTGCCGGTGGTGGGGTTTTTGTACATGTAGTCGACCCAGCCCTTGCCCTTGCGGGCAGCCAGTTCGATGATCTCGCGCCGGTACTTCTTGCCGCTGGCATCGGGCACATCGGTCAGATCCTTGCCGACGATGGTGGGATTGACCGGGTGCGCCAGCACGATGCCCGACTGCAGGTCGCGGATATCGACGTACAGCGCGCCCTGGATGAATTCAGGATCCTTGGCGGAGATCTTCTCGATGAACTTGTCCTTGCCATGCTGCTTGATGAAGGCCGCGCCTTTTTCCACCATGGCGATGGCGTCCTTTTCGGTCGGCTCGCTGGCTTGGGGCGCCGCCATGGCGAGGAAGAGCAGTGGTGCTAGCAGGATGTGTTTCATGCCGGTCTCCTTGGCTGGGATGGAAGCCCAACTGTACGTCTGCACACCTGGTCGGCAATTGCGCAAACGCAAGCTCGTAGGATTTTTCCGGCTGGGCATTGAGCTACGGCAATAGGCCGTTTCTTAATCGGACCATCATGAAGTCCTAGCCCACCCACCCAGGAGTACGCCATGACCGCCGATGCCCTGCCCAAGTTCAAGCCATACACCCGCCAAACCATCCGCCAGGCGCCGCAGTGGGAACTGCTGACGCCCGAGCAGCAGGAAGCGGTGCAGGTCATCTCGCATGTGCTGCCGTTTCGCACCAACCAGTACGTGCTGGACCAGTTGATCGACTGGGACAATATCCCGGACGATCCGATCTACCGCCTGGTGTTCCCGCACCGCGACATGCTGCCCGCGCACGAATACTGGCAGCTGCGCGACCTGGTCCTGGTCAGGCAGGATGACGCAGCCGCGCAACAGCTGGTGCGGCAGATCCGCCTGCGCATGAACCCGCACCCGGCAGGGCAGATGACGCACAACGTGCCGCGCGTGAACGATGCCCCCTTGCGCGGCCTGCAGCACAAGTACAAGGAGACGGTGCTGTTCTTCCCCAGCGCGGGCCAGACCTGCCACGCCTACTGCACTTTCTGCTTCCGCTGGCCGCAGTTCGTCGGCATGGACGACATGAAGTTCGACGCGCGCGAAACCACGCAGCTGGTGGAGTACCTGAAGATGCACAAGGACGTGACGGACGTGCTGATCACGGGCGGCGATCCGATGATCATGAACACGCGCTCGATGGAGGAGATCATCGCCCCCCTGCTCGCGCCCGGCCTGGAGCATATCCAGAACATCCGCGTCGGCACCAAGTCCGTGTCGTACTGGCCGCAGCGCTATGTCAGCGACCGCGATGCCGACGACCTGCTGCGCCTGTTCGAGCGCGTTGTCGCAGCGGGCAAGAACATGGCGATCATGGGGCACTACAACCACGCGGTGGAGTTGCGGCAGGAAGTAGCGCAGCAGGCGGTCAAGAGGATTGTCGGCACCGGCGCCACCTTGCGCATGCAAGGGCCCTTGATCAGGCATATCAACGAGGACGCGGCCAGTTGGGCGGAGCTGTGGCGCACCGGCGTGAGGCTGGGAGCGATCCCGTATTACATGTTCGTCGAGCGCGATACGGGGCCGCGCGAGTATTTCCAGTTGCCGCTGGCGCGTGCGCACGAGGTGTTCCAGCAGGCTTACCAGATGGTGTCCGGACTGGCGCGCACGGTGCGCGGCCCCTCCATGAGTGCATTTCCCGGCAAGGTGGTGATCGACGGCGTGGCCCAGGTCGGCGGCGAGAAGGTGTTTGCCCTGCAGTTCCTGCAGGCGCGCAATGCGGACTGGGTACGCAAGCCCTTCTACGCCAAGTACGACCCGACCGCGACCTGGTTCGACCAGCTCCGGCCGGCGTTCGGACGCGACAAGTTCTTCTTCGAGGAGGGCGAGCAGGGAGCCGGGCATGTACCGGGTGTGGCAACGGTGCCGGTGCTGCCGCGCCGGGTGATTCCGCTGGTCGCATAGGAGCATGCGATGCGCGCGCCCGCCGCCACTCGCGATGCGCAAGCGGCAGCGCCGCTTCCCGGTGATTGGCGCAGGCGATGGGCGAGAGCGCCTGCGCGCTGGTGGTGCGGGCGCGAGCGGGTGCCGGGCACCTTGTCCGGTCCCGCCACGCTGTTCCTGGTGTTCATTCCCTTCGCGCTGGGACACTATATCTCCTGGCTGCTGCGCAGCGTGAACGCCATGCTGGCGCCGCAGCTCGTGGCGCAGGCAAACCTGACGCCGTCGCAGCTTGGCATGTTGACCAGTACCTACTTCCTCGCCTTCGCGTTCGCCCAGCTTCCGATCGGCATTGCGCTGGACCGCTACGGGCCGCGCCGCGTGCAGTTCGTGCTGCTGCTGATCGCAGCCATCGGCACGCTGGCTTTTGCGGGCGGCAGGGATTTCGCCGGCCTTGCGATTGCACGCGCGCTCATGGGGTTTGGACTGGCGGCCTGTTTCATGTCGGCCATCAAGGCGCTTAACACCTGGCTGCCGGCGCACAAGCTGCCTTCTGTGCAAGGCTACCTGATCGCTGCCGGCGGCCTGGGCGCGGCAACGGCCACTTTGCCCGTGCGCTTGGCCTTGCACCATATGAGCTGGCAATGGCTGATGATCGCGCTGGCCGGTGCCTGCATCGCGGTCGCTTTGTTGATCCTGTTTCTCGCTCCGACCCCGCCGGCCGCGCCACCGCGCCCGTTCACCCGCAGCGCACTGGTGGAAACCTTCACCCACCCGGTATTCCGCGAGACCGCGATGCTGGTGCTGCTGCCGCACACGGTCTTCTTTGGCGTGCAGGGATTGTGGATAGCGCGCTGGCTGGCCGATGTGCCCCGCTACGGCGAGCAAGCTATCGCCTGGCTGCTCTACCTTGGGATGGCGGCGGTGATCTTCGGCTCGATCGCGGTCGGCATGCTGACCGAATGGGCGGCAAAGCGAGGCTGGCGCACGCTCGATATTGCGGCTGCGGGAATACTGGTCTTCGTGCTGTTGCAATGTGCTTTCGCATCAGGCTGGCGCCCGGCGCAGCAGGTGCTGCCGGTGTTGTTCATGCTGGTCGGCTGCGTCACCGGAATGGAATATTCCATCGTGGCGCAAGCGATGCCGCCAGCATTGACGGGGCGCGCCTCGACCTGCCTCAACCTGCTGATCTTCATCGGCGCCTTCATCGTGCAGGCCGGCTTCGGCCAGGTGATCGGCTTGTGGCGGCCATCGCCGCTGGGGAATTACCCGGCCCTGGCCTATCAATGCGCTTTCGCTTTGCTGGTGCTGATCCAGTTGCCGGGCCTGTGCCGCTACCTGCTCCGACGCTTCCGGTAGAATGTCGCCTTCAACACGAAGGAAGATTTATGAAACTGGTTCGTTACGGCCGTATAGGCAAAGAAAAACCTGGCCTGATCGATGAATTCGGCAAACTGCGAGACCTGTCCGGCGAGATCAGCGATTTCGCCGGCGCCAACCTGTCCGACAAGGTACTGCGCAAGCTGGCCAGGATCGATCCCGAAACGCTGCCGGTGGTGCGCGGCAATCCGCGCTTTGGCGTGCCCGTTGCCAAAGTGGGCAAGTTCATCGGCGTTGGCTTGAACTACGCCGACCACGCGAAGGAAGCCGGCCTGCCGATTCCGAGCGAACCGATTATTTTCATGAAGGCGATTACCTGCCTGTCCGGCCCGGACGATCCGATCATGCTGCCGAAAGGTTCGAAGAAGACCGACTGGGAAGTGGAACTGGGCGTGGTGATCGGCACCCGTGCGCGCAATGTCAGCGAGGAAGACGCCGAGAAGCATATCGCCGGCTATTGCGTGGTGAATGACGTGTCCGAGCGCGAGTTCCAGCTCGAGAGCGGCGGCACCTGGGACAAGGGCAAAGGCTGCGATACCTTCGGCCCGGTCGGCCCGTGGCTGGTGACGCGCGATGAGGTGTGGGACCTGGACAAGCTGGACCTCTATCTCGAGGTGAACGACAAGCGCATGCAGACCGGCTGCACGGAGACCATGATTTTCAAGGTGCCGCAGCTGGTGGCCTATATCTCGCGCTTCATGACGCTGGAGCCGGGCGACATCATCGCGACCGGCACCCCGCCCGGCGTTGGGCTGGCGCGCAAGCGCTTCCTGAAGAAGGGCGACTTCGTGCGCCTTGGAATTGCAGGCCTTGGCGAGCAGCAGCAGGACGTCATCGGTTACCAGGAGTTCTAAAGACTTGGCCTGCGACGGCCGCGAATCGGTGTCTGACCCTGCGGGTCAGGCACCGTCTTGCGGGTTTTAAGCCGGCCGCACGCGAAGCAAGGCCCGCTCCAGCCCATCGCTCAAGCGCGCCACAATCTGCTGCAAATCCGCCTCTGTCGCAATGAACGGCGGCGCCAGCAGCACATGATCCCCCCGCCGGCCGTCGATGGTGCCCCCCATCGGATACACCATCAACCCGCACTCCATGCAGGCATCCTTCACCGCGGCATGCAGCCGCAAGTCCGGATCGAACGGCCGCTTGCCCTCCCGATCCTGCACCAGCTCCAGGGCCAGCAGCATGCCGCGCCCCCTGATGTCCCCCACGTTCGGATGCAACGAGAACGCATCGCGCAGCATGCGCTTGAACGACGCTCCGCGCACAGTCACCGCCCCCAGCAGCGAATCGCGCCGGATCACCTTCTGCACCGCCAGCGCCGCCGCTGCCGCCACCGGATGTCCCACATAAGTATGCCCATGCTGGAACACGCCGCTGCCTGAGCGAAGGCGCTGCACGATATGGTCACGCGCAACCACCGCACCGATCGGCTGGTAGCCCGCGCCCAGCCCCTTGCCCAGCGCCACGATATCGGGCACCACGCCTTCCTGCTCGATGGCATACAAGGTCCCGGTGCGTCCCATGCCGCACATGACTTCATCGGCGATCATCAGGATGCCATACTTGTCGCACAGCGCGCGCACGCCCTTGAAATAGCCCGGCGTCGGCGGCACCGCGCCGCTGGTTGCGCCCACCACCGTCTCCGCGCAGAAGCCGATTACGTGTTGCGGCCCCAGGTCGAGAATCTTGGCCTCCAGCTCCTGCAGCAGGTTGGCCGTGTACTCGTGCACATCCTGCCCGGCGCGGCGCTCGCGGTATTCAAAGCAGGGCGATACGCGCGCCACGTCCATCAGCATCGGCTCGAAATGGCGCCGGCGATACTCGTTGCCGCCCAGGGCCAGCGCGCCCAGCGTGTTGCCGTGATAGCTCTGGCGGCGGGCGATGAACACGCGCCGCTCCGTTTGGCCATGCTCGACGAAATACTGGCGCGCCAGTTTCAGCGCTGTCTCGATGGCTTCCGATCCGCCCGATACCAGATAGGCATAATTCAAGTCGCCGGGCGCATCCTGCGCCAGCCGCTCGCCCAGTTCTTCCGCCACCTCGGTAGTGAAGAAAGAGGTATGCGCATAGGCTGCCACCTTGAGCTGCGACTGCATGGCCGCCAGCACGTCCGGATGGCTATGCCCCAGCGAGGAGACAGCGGCGCCGCCGCTGGCATCGAGATAGGTCTTGCCCTCGCTGTCGCGCACTTGCATTCCGAAAGCGCAGACGGCTACGGGCGGCGTGCGGCGCAGGTCGCGGTGGATCAGGTGGGTCATGGCGGCTCCTCGCAGGATTGGTCGTCCAAGGACATTAGCGCGCGTGCCGCGGCCGTGTTTTGATTTTTCTCCTGTCCTGTGCGACCATTTGTGGCTATGAGTGAACGACTAGGACCTATTCCCCCATCGGAGATGACAGCCGAGCAGCGCGCCGCCGCGCAGGCAGTCATCGATGGCCCGCGCGGCGCGTTGTATGGCCCCTTCGTGCCGCTGCTGCACAGTCCCGAACTGATGGCTTGCACCCAGCGGCTCGGCGAGTACCTGCGCTACCGCAGCGCGATCGGCACCCGCCTGACCGAGCTGGCCATCCTGGTCACTTCGCGCCAGTGGGACCAGCAGGTGGAATGGGCGATCCACGCGCCGATTGCCGCGCAGGCAGGGATTCCGCAAGCCGTGATCAACGCCATCGCAGCACGTCAGGCGCCGGCCGGCTTGCAGCCGGACGAGCAGGCGGTCTATGATTTCTGCCATGAACTTCACAGCACCAGGCAAGTCAGCGACGCCACTTGGGCGGCGGCCATGCTGCAATTCGGCGAAAAGGGCGTGACGGACCTGATGGGCATCAACGGCTACTACACCTTGCTGGCCATGGTGATGAATGGCGCGCGCTCGGCAGCGCCGCCGTCGACCGCAACTCCCCTCGCAATATAGCCTTTGTGTGCGCGGGCTAACGGAAGCCCGGCGCCTGGCGCGGCACCATCGATAGCGCTGCTTTTTCCGGGGAGCGAACGATGCCTGACCGCCGAAGTTTCCTGCAATCCGCGCTGGCCGTCGTCGGCGCCACACAAGTGCCGGCCGCGACGAGCGCAGCGCCGCCCACCGCCGCGGCGGCACCCGCTGCGCCACCGCGGCCGGTCCACCTGAACATCAATGGCCGAGATTACAGCCTTTCGCTTGAGCCGCGCGTGACGCTGCTCGATGCGTTGCGCGAGCATATCGGCCTGGGCGGCACCAAGAAGGGCTGCGACCGCGGCCAATGCGGCGCCTGCACGGTCCTGGTCGACGGCCGCCGCATCAACGCCTGCCTGACGCTGGCCGTCATGCATGAAGGCCAGCGCATCACCACGATCGAAGGGCTGGCGCAGGGCGACGCGCTGTCGCCGCTGCAGCAAGCGTTCCTCGAGCACGACGCCTTCCAGTGCGGCTACTGCACGCCGGGCCAGATTTGCTCCGCCACGGCCTTGCTGGAGGAGGTGCGCGCCGACGGGGCAGGTTTCACCGATGATGAAATCCGAGAGCGCATGAGCGGCAATATCTGCCGCTGCGGCGCCTATCCCAATATCGTCGCCGCCATCCGCGAGGTGGCGCTGCGGCGCAGCTGAGCGAGCGCGCCATGCAATCCATCTACTATGAACGTGCCCGCGATGCGGCGGACGCCTTGCGCCTGGCGCAGCAGGACGGTGCGCGCTTCATCGCCGGCGGAACCAACCTGCTGGACCTGATGAAGGGCGACGTCGAGCACCCGCTGCGGCTGGTCGACATCAGCCGCGCGGGCCTGGACCGGATCGAGGAATTGCCCGGCGGCGGCCTGCGCATCGGCGCCAGTGTCCGCAATGCCGATGCGGCACGCCATGCCGTGGTGCGCGAGCGCTATCCTTTGCTGGCGCAAGCCATGCTGTCCGGCGCCTCGGCGCAGTTGCGCAACATGGCAACCATGGGCGGCAACCTGATGCAGCGCACCCGCTGCCCTTACTTTACTGATACGGCCTTCAGCCATTGCAACAAACGCCAGCCCGGCTCGGGCTGCGATGCCCGCGAAGGCTACCAGCGCATGCATGCGATCCTGGGCGCCAGCCCATCCTGCGTGGCAGTCAATCCTTCCGACATGAGCGTCGCGCTGGCGGCGCTGGATGCCGTGGTATTGCTGCGCGGCTCGCAAGGCGATCGCGAAGTTGCGCTGGGCGACTTCCACCGCCTGCCGGGCGATGCGCCGCAGCGGGACACGGTATTGCAGCCCGGCGAGCTGATCGTCGCCATCGACCTGCCGCCATCGCGCATGGCGCGCCACAGCCACTATCTCAAGCTGCGCGACCGGGCCAGTTATGCCTTCGCGCTGGTGTCGGTGGCGGTCGCGCTGGCGATGGACGGTGGCACGGTGCGCGAAGCGCGCATTGCACTGGGCGGCGTGGCACACAAGCCATGGCGCCGCCCTGAAGCCGAAGCCCTGTTGCGGGACCGCCCGCTCGACGAGGCGCAGTGCCGCGCCGCCGCCCAGCGCCTGCTCGAAGGGGCGCAACCGCTGGAAGGCAACCGCTTCAAGGTTGACCTCGCGCAGCGCGCCATCGTGCGCGCGCTACGCATCGCAGGGGAGGGCGTATGAAACAGGTCGGACAAGCCATCCCGCGCACCGATGGGCGCCTGAAGGTCATGGGCGCCGCCCCCTTTTCTGCCGAGCATGCCCTGCCGCGCGTGGCGCACGCCGTGCTGGTGCTCAGCACCATCGCCAAGGGCCGCGTCAATGCGATCGATACGGCACGGGCAAGCGGCATGCGCGGCGTGCTGGCCGTCATGTCGCACAAGAATGCCCCGCGCCTGCCGCGCGAAAAGCCGGGCGGCGAGGAGCAGAAACCACCGCCGCCCAAGCTGAACCTCCTGCAGGACGACGAGATCAGGTACAACGGCCAGCCGATTGCGGTGGTGGTAGCGGAAACGCTGGAGCAGGCGCAGGATGCGGCACGCGCGATCAAGGTGCGCTATGCGCCTCAGCCGGCGCTGCTGGACTTCCAGGCCGCCAAGCGCAAGCTGCGCAAGCCCAAGGAGCAGCCGGACCGGCCGATGCAGACGCAGCGGGGCAATGTGCAGGCCAGCCTGGCGCAAGCCGCCCAGCGCATCGACGTGCTGTACACGACGCCGGTCGAGAACCACAACCCGATGGAACCGCATGCCACCATCGCTGCCTGGGAGGGAGACCACCTCACGCTGTACGACGCCACGCAGTACATTTCGGGCGTGAAAAAGAATTGCGCCCGTGCGCTCGGCATCCCGCCGGAAAAGGTGAGGGTGGTGTCGCCCTACGTTGGCGGCGGCTTTGGCTGCAAAGGCAATATGTGGTCGCACGTGGTGCTGGCCGCAATGGCCGCGCGCATGGTGGGACGTCCTGTCAAGCTTGCGCTGGAGCGGATACAGATGTTCGCACCGGTCGGGGCCCGGCCGATGACGGAACAGCGCTTGCGCATTGGCGCCAACCCCGATGGGCGCCTGCTCGCGGTCGTGCACGACACGATCTCGCACACGTCCGTGCAGGACGACTTTACGGAGCCATGCAGTTCGCCAACCCGCGTCCTGTACGCCAGCGACAGCCTGCAAACCACGCAGCAACTGGCGACGCTGAACGTTGGCGTGCCGACCTATATGCGCGCGCCAGGCGAGGCGACGGGCAGCTTTGCCCTTGAATGCGCCATCGACGAAATGGCCTATGCGCTCAACATGGACCCGGTCGCGCTGCGGCTGCAGAACTACGCCGATCAAGATCCGGAGAAGAACATCCCCTTCTCGGCCAAGCAGCTGCGCGAGTGCTACAAGGTTGCAGCGGAACGTTTCGGCTGGGCCAGGCGAACCTCCGCGCCGCGTTCGATGAAAGCCGGCCGCACGCTGGTCGGCTGGGGCATGGCCACGGCCACCTATCCGGCCAACCGCATGCCGGCTAAGGCCTGGGCCAGCATTGCGCCCGACGGTACGGCGCTGGTGCGCTGCGGCTCACAGGATATAGGTACCGGCACCTACACCATCATGACCCAGGTGGCGGCAGACGCGCTTGGCCTGCCGCTGGAGAAAGTACGCTTCGAGCTGGGCGACACGGAAATGCCGGAAGCGCCGGTATCGGGCGGCTCGATGACGGCGGCCAGCATAGGACCGGCCGTGCATCGCGCCTGCACGGCCGCACGCGACAAGCTGGTGACGATGGCGGTGGCCGACAAGGCATCGCCGATGCATGGCTTCAATGCGGCCGAAGTGGAGACGGCAGGCGGCTGGCTGCGGCTGCGCGTCACGCCGGAGCGCGGCGAACCGATGGCGGCAGTGATCGCGCGCAACGGCGGGCAAGCCGTTACCGGCGACGCGGAAGCCATGCCGGGCGAGGAAAAGAAGCAATATTCCATGCATTCCTTCGGCGCGGTGTTTGTTGAAGTACAGGTGGATCCTGACCTTGGCACAGTGCGTGTGCCGCGCATCGTGGCCTGCTACGACGTGGGCACTGTGCTGAATGCGAAGACCGCGCGCAGCCAGTTCATCGGCGGCATCGTGTGGGGCCTGGGCATGGCCCTGATGGAAAAGACCGAGATGGACTGGCGCTACGGCCGTGCTGCCAATGCCAACCTGGCCGACTACCACGTGCCGGTGAACGCCGATGTGGGCGACATCGACGTGGTGGCGCTGCCGGGCAATGACACCCGCTTCAATGAACTGGGCGCGCGCGGCATCGGCGAGATCGGGATCGTCGGCGTGGCCGCCGCAGTGGCGAACGCGGTCTACCACGCCACCGGCAAGCGCGTGCGCGACCTGCCGATTACTCTCGACAAGCTGGTGTGATTTTCTGGTTCCGCCTGTTGTGACTGACTGTCGGGCGCCGCGCGTCGCGCACGGTTGGGGCTGTATTCTTGCAAGCGAAATATGGATGGTGCAATATAAATTCCATGCGCATAACATCCTGTTCTCTCCGATCAAGGGCGGTCGCCTGACCATGGTTTCTCCACCGATTCCGGATGACATCCGGCGTTACCTGGTGCAGTGCGTGCCGTCCGTACCCTATATCGAAGCGGTACTGCTGATGCGTGAAGGCAGGCATGCGTGGCAGCCGGATGCCCTTGCGCGCCGCCTTTACCTCAGCGAGGATGACACGCAGCGCCTGTTGGCCAGGATGCAGGCCGATGGCATCATTGCCGGCGATGCCGGCGGCCTGCGCTATAGCCCGGCCTCCGCGGACCTGGACGAACTGTGGACCAGGCTGGCGGTAGTGTATGCGCACCATTTGATCGAAGTCAGTACGCTCATTCATACCAAACCAGGCGGCAAAGCACAGATGCTGGCCGATGCGTTTGTCTGGCGAAAGGGTAAGTAGATGGCAAGTGTCATATACCTGATGTGTGCGGCGACCGCCCTGGCATGCGCCATCCTCGTGCTGCGGAGCTATCGGACGACACGGCATCGCCTGCTTTTCTGGAGCGGCCTGTGTTTTGGCGGTATGTTTCTTTCCAACGTGCTCCTGATCATTGACCGCCTGATCCTCCCGGACACCGATTTATCCACAGTACGCCTGGTGGCCGGCCTGGTCGCTTTGCTTCCGCTGCTGTATGGCCTGGTATGGGAGGGCGAGTGATGCAAATCAACTCCTGGCTGAATGGGGCAATCTTCATGGCGGCGATGGTGATCGCCCTGTTTTTTGTCCGCTACTGGCGGCAATCGCGCGACAGCCTCTTCATCTACTTTGCAATCGCATTTGTGCTCGAAGGCGTGCATCGGCTTTTGCAAGCCTGGCCGGCCGACGGCCCTGATGCGCCGCCATCCTATTTGTTGCGCCTGGTCGAGTACGGCTTGATCCTGGTGGCGATCGTCAGGAAGAACCGGCGCTCCGGGGAACCGTGAGTGGTGCGCCACGCCTGCAATCCTGGCAGGCGAACGACCGTGCTGAAAAAATAGTTTGCGCACTAATTATTTGTGCGCTATAGTTTCACTCATGCGCTGAGCGCGCTAATCATTAACACACTATTTATAGGAGTTTTGCCATGAAATCGTCCATCAAATCCGCCCTGTTTGCTGCTTCCCTGGTTGCCGGCGCTGCCCTGGTTCCTGTCCACGCTGCCGAAGACACCACCGTCGTGCTGGTACACGGCGCCTTCGCCGACGGCTCCGCCTGGAACAAGGTGATCCCGATCCTGCAGAAGCAGGGCGTGAAAGTGGTGTCGGTGCAGAACCCTCTGACCTCGCTGGCGGACGACGTGGCCTTTGCCCAGCGCGTGATCGATGCGCAGAGCGGCAAGGTGGTGTTGGTGGGCCATTCCTGGGGCGGCGCGGTGATCACCCAGGCCGGCGCCAGCGACAAAGTGAAATCCCTGGTCTACGTGGCTGCTTTCGCGCCGTCGGAGGGCGAAGTGGTGGGTGAACTGGGCAAGGATTTCCCGCTGCCACCTGGCATCGCATCGCTGAAGCCCGACAACAACGGATTTATCCACCTGTCGGCCGAATCGATGGCAGTCAACTTCGCCCAGGACCTGACTCCTGCCGAGCATCGCCTGATGACCGCGACCCAGGGCCCGATCAAGGCCAGCGCCTTTGGCGACAAGGTGGACGTGGCTGCGTGGAAGACCAAGCCCAGCTACTACATCGTCGCTTCCAAGGACCGCATGATCGATCCGGGCCTGCAGAAGTCCTTCGCTGCCAAGATCAACGCGACCACCACCACGCTGCCAAGCAGCCACGTGCCGATGGCGTCGCAACCGGAAGCTGTGGCCAAGGTGATCCTGGCCGCGGTCAAACGTTAATCCCGACAGGGGGCTGTGCTACAGTACGCGCCATGGAAAACCGCATGCCCCCTACGCTGGACCAGCACCTCTGCTTCAAGCTGTATTCGACTTCGCTGAAGCTGACCCAGCTTTACAAGCCCATCCTCGCGCCGCTCAACCTGACCTATCCCCAATACCTGGTGATGGTCGTGCTGTGGGAGCAGGAGGGCTTGGGCATCAAGGGGCTGGCCGAGCGCCTGCAGCAGGACCCTGGCTCGATCACGCCACTGGTCAAACGCCTGGAGGCGGAAGGCTACGTTGCCCGCGGCCGCGATGCGAATGATGAACGCAACCTCGTGCTGACGTTGACCGACAAAGGCCGCAAGCTGCGCGCTACAGGGTTGAAGGTGAGCGAGCAGATCGCCGAAGCGTGCGCGATCACTGCCAGCGACGTGGAGCGTCTGGCGGCGGGCCTCGACAAGTTGAGCCGCAACCTTAGCTAGATGCGGTCGAGGTGACTCCGCCCTGAGAGCCCGACCTGTTCCTACAAAAATCCACGCAATCTCCTCGAATTTTAATTACATGAATGTCTAGATCTTGGTGCGCAACTAAAATTCCAGGGTAATTGGCTCAGGAACATGGGCTCGTACGCAAGAGAAGCTCACACCAGTGATTGACGAGCTCTTGGCGGACTTCAATTCACAGCCAACAAAGCCAGGCAGGTGATCCAGCCAGTCTGCGGTGATTCGGTCCCTCAAGGTTCGGCGGGTGAGATAGAGTTGTGGTTTGCATTTTTTGTAATTTATTATATGCAAGCAAATTCCTCAACCCGAATAGAAGGTCAGCGTCGTTTATGCATTTTCTCTCCAGGCAGTTGCTGAAGGTTTCCCTCTTGTCGCTCGCGATGGGCATGACTATCCCGGTGTGCCAGGCCGAGGGCCTGCGTGTTGGTGTTTACTCCGTGGATGTACAAACCGCGGGCAGCGGGCCGTACACGATTATTTTTGAAGCGGGATTTGCTGGTGACCTGAGTGTCTGGCGCAAGGTTGCGCCGGCGTTATCGAAGTCGGCCAAGGTCGTCACATATTCGCGCGCAGGCATCGGCAAGTCGGATGTTCGCCCGGAGCCGCGCACACTGGAGCAGAGTGGCGCTGAACTGGAGCAGATGATCAAGGCCGCCCAGCTCAAGCCGCCCTTCATCTTGGTTGGCCATTCGTATGGCGGGCTACTGGTGAGGCAGTTTGCTGCGCACCACCCAGCCGACGTTGCGGGTATGGTATTTGTCGACGCCAGCGCTGAAGGCTTGGACGCAGCACTTAAGAAAATTGATCCGGCCAAGTTTGCCCAAGACCAGAAGGCAATCGAGTCGTTCATACCCGCACCTTACAAGGCTGAATACAGACTGGTTCAGCAAATTTTTGATGCGGGCAGCTTGCCGCAGGGCGCGCCATTGCCCGATGTGCCAACCGTGGTGCTGACTTCCGCCAAGGTTTACGAACACCCCGAGTTCGTGCTGCATACGCAAGCGGGCATGTCAGCCTGGCGCACCTTGCACGACGAGTTTTTCAAGCAGTTCTCCAACGGCAGCCATATTGTCACGGCAAACAGCGGCCACTATATTCAGCTGGACGAGCCGGAGCTGGTGGTCAGTGCAGTCGAGCAAGTGATGGCTAGTGCCACCTCCCATGCACAACGCAAGGCCCGCCAGTTGGCGCGTGAAGGTGTGCTCAAGGCTGTCGACCAGGCAGCTCCACTGGTGCTGGCACGACGGGCGCGGGAAGCGGAGTCCTTGGTCGGCGCCCAGCTGAAAGCGAGCCAGCTTGGCGAAGCCGATATCAACACTCTGGCCTACTCTCTGCTCGGACAGCCGCAAAAGGTTCAGTTTGCGGCCATGCTGATGAAGTTCAACGTCGAGAATTTCCCTGAGTCGGCCAACGCGTATGACAGCTATGGCGAAGCATTGCTCGAAATGAAGCAGACGAAACTGGCCAAGGCCCAGTTCCAGCGTGCATTGGCGCTTGGGCGATCGCAAGGGATGGATGCTGGTGCGCTGGCCGGCTACGAGGCCAACCTGAAAAAGGCAGAGCAGGCGGACTGAGTGCCCGGCTCTAATTCACGTTCTGCCGGATCCAGTCCATCATGTCGAGCCAGATGCGCTGGATTTCCGCATCCATCGGCATGGCCTGGGCGTCTGGCTATTTAACCGTGTTCACGGGCATTTTGTTTGTGTTGGCCGCTGTTCGGCCTCGCCGTCGAAGTCCAACACGACGAAGGGCGCATGCAGGATACGATCAGGTCAGGCTGGAAACCGTTCGATGGTCTCGTGCACCCAGCGGCTTTCCGGCTCCGACAGTGGTGCCTTGCCGGAGAAGCGGCGTGGGTCGCTGCGAGTGACTTTGGCCCAGTAGCGAGGCGCTTCGTACTGCCAGCAGGGCGGGAGAATTGCGGTTCAGGTCTACGCCGTGTGCGTTCACGCTTGCGGTTTGGCGACCAGCGGGCCGTCGGGGTTCCGCAACGGCGAGATCGGCGCAGTTTTAGGCGAGCACCTTCTTCAGCCATGCCGAGACATGCACCAGCTCTTCGGCGCAGGCCGAGTGCTGCATCGGATAGTCATGCCATTCGACCTGGTAGCCCAGCTTTACCAGCAGCTCGCGCGATGCCACTGCGCGCTCGATCGGGATCACCGGGTCCATGCGGCCGTGCACCATGAAGACCGGCGTCTCCTGGTTGGCGGCGTGGCGCTCGGCGGCCACCTTGTCGGCCAGCGGCACGTAGCCGGAGAGGCACATCAGGCCCGCCAGCTTTTTCGGATAGCGCAGGCCTGCCTGCAAGGTCATTGCGCAGCCTTGCGAGAAGCCGCCCAGCACGATGCGGTTGGCCGCAACGCCGCGTGCGATTTCGCGTTCGATCAGCGCGTCGACCAGGATCTGCGACTCGCGCAAGCCTTTTTCATCTTCCTGGCGACCCAGGTCGGTATGCACGATGTCGTACCACGAGCGCATGACGTAGCCGCCGTTGATCGTCACCGGCATGGTGTTCGCATGCGGGAAGATGAAGCGGATGCCCGGCAGGCCGGCCAGGTTCAGCTCATTGACGATAGGCGCCCAGCCTTCGCCGCTGTCACCCAGGCCGTGCATCCAGATCACGGAGACTTCAGGATTGGGCTTGGTGTCGATGACGATGGAATCCAGCAGGTGGGTCATGCGTTGTCCTTCTTGCGAATGGCGGATTTGGGACGGAATGCCTTGCACACCGCATCGTTGGTTTCAGCGTAAGGGCCGCCGATCAGGTCGATGCAGTAAGGGACGGCTGCGAACACGCCGCCTACCAGTTGCTTGCCGTCGGCATCCTTCAGGCCTTCCAGCGTTTCCTTGATGGCTTTCGGCTGGCCCGGCAGGTTGATGACCAGGGCAGCGTGGTCGGCGGTTTCGCGGATCACGGCAACCTGGCGCGACAGGATGGCGGTCGGCACGAAGGCCAGGCTGACCTGGCGCATCTGTTCACCGAAGCCCGGCATTTCCTTGGTGCCAATCGCCAGCGTGGCTTCCGGCGTCACGTCGCGGCGCGCGGGGCCGGTGCCGCCGGTGGTCAGCACCAGGTGGCAGCGCACCTGGTCGACCAGCTCCACCAGGGTGGCTTCGATCTGCGCACGCTCATCGGGAATCAGGCGGGTTTCGAAGCGCAGCGGCGTGGCGATGGCGCTGCGCAGCCAATCTTCCAGCGCCGGGATGCCCTGGTCCTGGTAGACGCCGCCGCTGGCGCGGTCGGAGATCGACACCAGGCCAACGAGCAGGGTTTCGTCACTCATCTTCGTCGCCTTCGGGCGCATCGACGTCAACGTCCGGACCAGGCGATGGCTCGGAGGCGGCGGACTTCTTGTCCAGGTCCTTCAGGATCTGGAAGATTTCACGGTAGGCCTTGGGAGGCTTGTTCTCGGCCTGTTCCTTGCGGGCGTTGCGGATCAGGGTGCGCAGGTGCTGCACGTCCAGGTGCGGCGCTTCTTCCAGCAGGACGGTCAGGGCCTTGTCGTCGGCCAGCAGCTTGTCGCGGCGGCGTTCCAGCGCGTGCAGCGCGGCGGTATCGGCCTTGGAGGCGCCTTTCCAGCCTTCGATGGTGCGCTTGATGATCGCCACTTCCTCTTCGGACAGGGTGCGCATCTTCTTGCCGATGAATTGCATCTGGCGGCGGCGGCCTTCGTGATTCTTGATGTTTTGGCATTCCAGAATGACATCGCGCACGTCTTCCGGCATCGGCACCCGCTTGACGCGGTCGCGCGGGGCCTCCACCAGTTCCCGGCCCAGGTCTTGCAGGGCGTCGGACTGGCGTTTCATTTCGGTTTTGGATGGGCGTTCGTATTCTTGTTCGAACTCGCTGGACTGGAAGCCGCACGAGCCACGGTTTGGATTAGGCATGATAGGAGGGGCAGGGGCTGTCACACCCTACCTGTAAAAACGGTAAACGGCTGCTATGATAACTGTTTTAACGCCCAGCCCCCCAAAAAGACCCCATGAGCGAATCCGCCTTCTCCTATTCCCAGGACCAGTTGAAACAGCTTGCCCGCGACGTGTTGAAGTACGCGCGCGAGCAGGGCGGCACCGATGCTGCCGTCGAAATCAGCGAAGGCAGCGGTCTTTCGGTCTCGGTCCGCAAGAGCAAGATCGAAACCATCGAGCAGAATCGCGACAAGGGCATCGGCGTCACGGTCTTCATCGGCCAGAAACGCGGCAATGCCAGCACCTCCGATTTCTCCCCGGCTTCGCTGAAGGCGACCGTGGAAGCGGCCTACAACATCGCCCGCTTCACGGCGGAAGACGATTGCGCCGGCCTGGCGGAAGAAGAGCTGCTGGAGAAGAATCCGCAGGACCTGAAGCTGTTCTATCCATGGGCCATCTCCACGGAAGAAGCTGTGGAGCTGGCGCAGCGCGCCGAAGCGGCGGCCTTCGCGGTCGATCCGCGCGTGACCAATAGCGAAGGCGCCGGCGTGCACGTGCAGCAGTCGCACTTCGTGTCGGCCAACTCGCGCGGCTTCATCGGCGGCTATCCTTACTCGCGCCACACGCTGTCGGTGACCCCGATCGCCGGCAAGGGCGCCAAGATGCAGCGCGACGACTGGTACACCTCGGTGCGCGATCCGAAGAAAATGGCCAGCGCCGAAGCCGTCGGCCGCTATGCCGCAGAACGTTCGCTGGCGCGCCTGAATGCGCGCAAGCTGGCTACCCGCACCTGCCCGGTGCTGTTCGAGGCGCCGCTGGCCGCCGGCCTGCTGGGCGCCTTCGTCCAGGCCACTTCGGGCGGCGCCCTGTATCGCAAGTCCTCCTTCCTGGTCGACTCGCTGGGCAAGGACATCTTCCCGTCCCACATCCAGGTCAAGGAAGACCCGCACGTGGTGGGCGCCATCGGTTCCGCGCCGTTCGATGAGGAAGGCGTGCGCACCCACAAGCGCGACGTGGTAAAGAACGGCGTGCTGCAGGGCTATTTCCTGTCGACCTATTCGGCCCGCAAGCTGGGCATGAAAACCACCGGCAATGCCGGCGGCTCGCACAACCTGTCCATCACGTCCTCGCAGACGAAAAAGGACGACGACTTCGAAGGCATGCTGCGCAAGATGGGCACCGGCCTGCTGGTCACCGAGCTCATGGGGCAGGGCACCAACTATGTGACCGGCGACTACAGCCGCGGCGCTTCCGGTTACTGGGTGGAGAACGGCGTGATCCAGTACCCGGTGGAAGAGATCACCATCGCCGGCAATATGAAGGACATGTTCCAGGACATCGTCGGCATCGGCACCGATGTCCTGGTGCGTGGCACCAAGCAAACAGGCTCGATCCTGATCGAAAAGATGGTGGTTGCCGGGAACTAAATATTTCCATACACTGTCCCGAGATAAAACCCTCATAAGGAGACAGTACGTATGGAACGTCGTTCCTTTATCAAGAAGGCCGCAGCAGGTGCGGGCGCAGGAATTATCGCCGCACCGGCTATCGCCGCCGAACTGCCCGCCATCACCTGGCGCCTGGCATCCAGCTTCCCCAAATCCCTCGACACCATTTACGGCGCTGCCGACACCTTCACCAAGCGCGTGGCGCAGCTCACCGGCGGCAAATTCAATATCCGCGTGTTTGCGGCCGGCGAAGTGGTGCCAGGCCTGCAGGTGCTGGACGCGGTCCAGGCAGGCACGGTGGAATGCGGCCATAGCGCCTCGTACTACTACTACGGCAAGGACGCGACGTTCTCCTTCGACTGCGCGGTGCCGTTCGGCCTGACCTCGCGCCAGCAGACCGCCTGGTACGACCAGGGCGGCGGCAAGGAATTGCTGCGCGCCTTCTATAAGGACTACGGGGTGATGAACTTCATCGCCGGTAACTCGGGCACCCAGATGGGCGGCTGGTTCCGCAAGGAAGTCAAATCCGTGGCCGACCTGAAGGGCACCAAGATGCGCATCGCCGGCCTGGCCGGCAAGGTGATGGAGCGCCTGGGCGCCGTGCCGCAGCAGCTGGCCGGCGGCGACATTTACCCGGCGCTGGAAAAGGGCACCATCGATGCGGCGGAATGGGTCGGTCCATACGACGACGAAAAGCTGGGCTTCCACAAGGTGGCGCCGTATTACTACTACCCGGGCTGGTGGGAGCCGGGCGCTTCCTTCACCCTGTACGTGAACATCAAGGAATGGGAAAAGCTGCCGAAGGAGTACCAGGCCGCGATTGAAGCTTCCGCCTATGAGGCCCACGTGGTGATGCAGGCCGAGTACGACTTCAAGAACCCGACCGCGCTGGGCCGCCTGATGAAGAGCGGCGTCAAGCTGCGCAACTACTCCAACGACATCATGGAAGCGGCCTACAAGGCATCCAATGAGCTGATGGCGGAAGAAGCTTCGAAGAACGCCAAGTTCGCCAAGATCTACGAACCGTGGAAGCGCTTCCGCAACGACCAGAACCAGTGGGCCTCGGTGGCGGAATCGACCATGCAGAACTTCCTGATCAAGGCAGGCCGAGGAGGCAAGTAGTTCAAAAAAAATGCCGTTCAGCGCAGGCTGAACGGCATTTTTTCTTGCGTGCGCCGCGATTAGCGGCCTTCCATGGAGGCCAGTGCCAGCTTCAGTGCGGCTTCAGGCGCCTTGCCAGCGCGGACGAATTCATCTTTACGCGCCATGACCCAATCGTACAGCTCCTGTCGATACCATGGCGAGCCAGGATCGAGGGACTGATACCTGGACTGTGCGCGAGACAGCGCATCCGCATAGCCCTGCTCCGCGGCACTACGCTGCACCGCGGGCACCGGCGCAGGCGTTGTCGCCGCCGGCTGAGGCTGCGCGACAACTGGCGCCGTGGCCGCTACTGGCTGGACTGGGGCAGCTGCCGGCTTGATGGCTGCAACGGGCTTCACAGCGGCAACTGGCTGAACTGCATCGGCGCTTGGGGCGGGGGACGTCCGCGCAACCGGTGCCGGGGCCGCTGCGGTCGGCTGGGCGCGCGCGGCATTTGCCTCGACGCCCGGAGCGACGCCATTGCGGCCCGTGTATTTCGGGGAGCGAGGGCCGTAGAGAATGCCCTGCGAATTGCCTCCCGCCAGCAAGAGCGCATTGGTCTGGGCGGCAACCTCATGGCTGCGATTGGTCGAGGAGTTCATGATTTGCGTGACAACGGCCTTGATCAATAAGCCGGCAAGGCCGCCCCCGTTGTTGCCGCCACGGTTGCCATCGTCGACGACGGTCGCCTTGCCGTCCCACAGCAGCGCCCTGGTTTTCAAGTCCACCAGTTTGGCACTGGCAGAGACCGTGGTAACGCTGCTGAGAACATTGTAGGTGCTGCCGTATTTTTCCACCGTCATGTACAAGGCAGCATCGGCGCCGAAAATCTCCCGCAATTTTTCCGTGTCGACGTTGTGGATGTCAGCCGGGGTGGTCAAGCCGTTTTGCCTGAAGGTCTCGCTGACCAGGGAAACGGGCAAGACGTAATAGCCAGCTTCGGCCAACGGGTAGCTCACGCTCGAATACACGCTCTCGGTAGCCCCGACTTCCGGCGAATTATTCAGTGGCGGCAGCACCAGGATCGAACGCGGATTGCTCGCTTCGAATGCCTTGTAGTCGTAAGGCTTCACGGTGTGGGTCGCACAACCGACCATCAGGACGGCCGGCGCAAATACCGCGGCCAGTTTGAAAACTTTTTTCAACATCTTAATTGCTACCCTTGCTCATGGTTCCAAGCAGGCGATCCATGTAGGTTGTCGATTCCGGGAACAGCCTTTTTTCCTCCTGGAATTCAGCCGCAACCAGATCGCTTCGGCCGACCATCGAATACAGCATGCCAAGATGGGCGTGGAAGCCCGGCGGCGCCTTCCTGCCGGCGGCATTCATGCGCTGCAAGTCCTTCTCCAGCGCCGCGATTTGATCGTTCGGGCTCTCACCCTTCAAATGCTGGTACACCTGCGGCTGGTACGAGCCCCACTGGTAAAGATCAGGATTACTGGTGCGGCAGCCGGCGAGCACGCCGGCTGCGAGCATCATGATCGATGCTTTGACGAAGATATGTTTCATGCCCAGCCTGTCCTTATTTGGCGAGCGTCAGTGCGCCGCTTTCGACGCCGGCCACCAAGCGTTCCACCGCCTCGCGCATGGCCAGGTCGAGCACCTTGCCGTTCAGCGTGGCGTCATAGCTGGCGGTGCCGCCAAAGCCGAGCACTTCGCGGTTCGACAGGCTGAATTCGCCGGCGCCGCGCGCCGTATAAACGACTTCGGAGGTTTTGATGTTGACAACATTCAGCGTCACCTTGGCGTACGCTACCTGGGTCTTGCCGCGCCCGGCCAGGCCGAACAACTGCTTGTCGCCCACTTCCTTGCGGCCGAACTCCGTCACATCGCCGGTCACGACGAAGTCGGCGCCCTTGATGGACTGGCCTTCCCGTTTGAAGTCTGCTTCCTGCTTCAACTGCTCCAGGTTATCGCGGTCCAGCACGTTGAAGCGGTTGGTCTCCTGCAGGTGGGAGATCAGGATAGTCTTGGCCTGGCTGCCGAGGCGGTCAACGCCATCGGAAAAGATGCCGCGCTGGAAACTGGAGCGGTTGTCGAAGCGACCCACTGCGATCAGGCTGCGCGGGCCGGCGTAAGGGCGGCTGGCGCTTGCCACGGTTGCGACTTCGAGGCTGCGCGAACTTTCGGTTGCGCAGCCAAACAGGGCCGAGGTGAGGCATGCGCCGATCAGCAGCGTGCGGGTAGGGAATGCAGCCATATGAGCTCCATGATGATGGTCGCTTGCCATCCGGAATTGTTGACAGAACGACAGGTTTGTAAAGGCGGGAATTATACGTTACTTTCTTTGTAACAAACAAAATTGCTTATCAGCCATTACGCCTGTCCCAGGAGGCATGTACTGAAGGCGCGCGCCGCAGCGGTCATCCGGCGCTGCGGCGTGTAGATCAGTGAGAAGGGCCGGCTGCGGCCCTTCAGTTCCGGCAGTACTTCCACCAGCACCCCGCGTTCAAGCCGGTCCTGTGCAATGAAGCGGAAGGTCTGGCATATGCCCAGGCCTGCCTCCGCCAGCGATACCGTTCCCAACGCATCATCCGTCACTTCAAGCGCCGATGCCGGCGGCCAGTCCAGCTCTTCGCCATCGCGCAGGAATTGCCAGGGGAAGGAGCGCCCCGTGCTTGGCAGCTGGAATGTCAGGCACGCATGCCCTGCCAGCGCATCAAGGTCGCGCGGCATGCCTCGCCGCTTCGCATATGCGGGCGAACAGACCAGCACCAGCTGGGCATCCTCCAGCTTGCGGGCGATCATGCTGCTGTCCTTCAGCGTGCCCTGGCGGATGGCGAAATCGAAATTTTCCGCCGCCAGGTCGACGTTGCGGTTGGTGATGTTCAGCTCCACGCGTACCGATGGATAGCGCTCGGAGAATTGCTGCAGCAGGGCGGGCAGGCGGTAATGGCCGAACGTGGTCGGGGCGCTGATGCGGATGCGGCCGGTGACTTCGCGCCCTTCGGCCTGCACCGCGCGTTCGGCGTCGTCGATCAGGGACAGCGCGGCGCGCGTCTGCTCCAGGTACAGGCGGCCGGCGTCCGTCAGCCCGAGGCTGCGCGTGGTGCGGCGCAGGAGCTGGGTGCCGAGGCGCGCCTCCAGCCGGGCCAGTGCGCGGCTGACGACCGAGGGTGTGGTGGACATGGCGACGGCGGCCGCCGTCAGCGAACCGCGCTCCACGACGGTGACGAAGGTTTCGACGTCGCCCAGGTGGTCGTATTTTCGGCTCATTATTGCCTTTAAGGGAAAAATGGTTTGGTTTTAAGGTAGTTTATCGTTGTTGGAGGTTCGAATAAAGTAGCGCCATCAACTTCCACAAGGAGCAAACCATGATGAAGAAACTGACTGCGATCGCGCTCGCCGCTGCGGCAATGCACGCCAATGCCGGCAACGTGCTGGTCGTCCTGTCCGACGAGGCCACGCTGGACCTCAAAGCCGGCAAGACCTTCCAGACCGGCTTTTACCTCAATGAGCTGATGCAGCCGGTGAAGATGCTGCTGGACGCAGGCCACACGGTGACCTTCGCCACCCCGAACGGCAAGGCGCCGACGCTGGACCAGGGTTCGGTCAACGCCATGTTCTTCGGCGGCGACCAGGCGGCACTGGACGCGCACCGCAAGCTGCTGGAACAGCTGCGCCTGACCGACAGCGCCAATTCGCCAGTGGTCAGCCTGGCGCGCGTGGAGCAGCAGGGCTACGGCAAGTTCGATGCGGTCTACGTTCCTGGCGGCCACGCACCGATGCAGGATCTGCTGGCCAGTCCCGCGCTGGGCAAGGTGCTGGCTGCTTTCCACCAGGACGGCAAGCCGACCGCGCTGGTATGCCACGGTCCGATCGCACTGCTGTCGGCCATGCCTGATGCCAAGGGCTTCGCCATGAAGCTGGCGCAAGGCGCCACGCCCGCCCAGCCGAAATGGATCTACTCCGGCTACAAGGTCACTGTCTTCACCAACGATGAAGAGGAGGCGTCCAAGTCCCAACTGGGCGGCGGCGAAATGAAGTTCTACCCGCAAACCGCGCTGCAGAAGGCTGGCCTGCAGTTTTCCAAGGCTGCCAACTGGCAGGGCAATATGGTGACCGACCGCGAACTGATCACCGGCCAGAATCCTGCGTCGGCACCGTTGGTGGGCAAGGAATTGCTGGCACGCCTTCAAAAGTAATATGATGGGCGCATGAGCTATGCGCCCAATCCCGAAGGACTGCGCTCCGCCTTTGCCGCGGAGCGCTTTACGTTTGAAGAGACCACCATTCAGTTCACGCTGGCCGAAGCTGGCCGGCTGGCAGTCATCTCCGGCAAGATCGCCGCTGGCGACCCGCAGGCCGAAGCCGGGCTGCAGCCGTTTACGCAATGCGTGCCGAACGGCGAATATCCCGTCACGCTGGCGATGGCGGGGTGCGACAACGGCGAGGAGCGCATCGCCTATGCCCGTGTGCAGCTTGCCGACATGCCGGTCGCCCACTGGTACCCCGCGCTGGTTGCGACGCAGGACGCCCGCACGCTCAAGCCGGGTGAGATCTTCGGCTACAGCGTGGAATCGGGCAGCGCCTGTTTCATGGACCCGCAGGCCGGCCCGGATTGCGTCGTCTCTTTTCCAGCCGGCGCTGGCGCCGGCCCGTACGCCTCCTACTTCGGTTATGGCGCGGATGGCCGCGTGGCCAGCCTGGTGACCGACTTCGCGGTGCTTCCCAACGTGCACGACGCAGCGCCAACGGGCCGAAGCTGGTGGAAGCGCCTACTGATTTTCTGGAAGTGACAATCTGCCAGATTTATAGGCACTCCTGCCGGGTAAGATGGCGGCATGGATAACTTGTCGATCAATGAACGCGTCTTATGGAGCGGCGCCCCGCGACAGGGGTTGATGCTGCGCGCTTCCGATTTGCTGATGATTCCATTCAGCCTGATGTGGGGCGGCTTCGCCCTGTTCTGGGAATACTCCGTCTTCAATTCAGCTGCGCCCCTGTTGTTTCGCCTGTGGGGCATCCCCTTCGTGCTGGTCGGGCTTTACATGATTGCCGGCCGCTTTGTGGTCGAAGCGTGGCAGCGCGCGTATACCGAGTACGCGGTCACCGATGAACGCATCATTATCCGCTCCGGCATTTTCAAGCGCAGGATGAAAAGCCTGAACTTGCGCGCAATGGGCGAGTTCTCGCTGACCGAAAACCGAAATGGCGAGGGCACCATTGCCTTCGGCATATCAGCTGCGGGAAATATGTTCAGCGGGCTGGCTTCCTGGCCTGGGGTTGAAGAGCTGCCGCGCTTCGACACGATCGCCGAAGCGCGCAAGGTCTACGAAATCATTCGCAGCGCGCACTCCGCGGCTCACCACACGCGACCATTCGGGCAACGTCTGGGTTGAGCAGGTAATTGGTGTGCGCGTGGTCGGGGCGCTCCAGCAGGCCAAGCCATGTCGGCGCATTTGATACCAGCACATTCACCACGTCCACTCCCAGCCCGGCATAGCGTTCGCGCTCCAGCGTATAGGACAGCAGGTCGTTGGGATCGCTGAACGCCACCAGGTTCAGTCTGCCCGTGCTGCTGCTGCGCGGCGCTGGACCCGCGCGGCGCTTCAGCAGGACGGCTCGCAGGCTGTCGGGCGGCTGCACCACGGTTGCCGCCAAGCCTGGCGTGGCGCCTGGCAGCTGCTGGTCGGCCAGCGCAAGCAGGGGAATCTGGTTGGCAGCCATCACCAGGTAGGCCATGCGGTCGATGGTGCTCTGGGCTGCGGCCTCCATGCGCAGCAGGGTATCGAACAGGATCTTGCTGCCAAGGCTGGACGACAGCACCAGCAACGGCGCGTCCGGCGCGGCATCCCTGGTCGCGTGCAGGATTGCTTGCGCCATGCGCTGCTGGATGGTGTCGCGCGCGACACCCTGGTAGATCAGGGCGTCCGGGATGCAATCGTCCAGCAGCTTGTCCTTGGCCTGTGCATTGAGCTTCGCGCGCGTGGCCGGCAGGCGCGTGCTGAGGTCATATTCAAGCTGGCGCTTGAGGGCCGTGGTCAGGGACGACCACACCAGGGCCTTGATGCGCAATTCGCCTTGCTGCAACGTGATGGTGCGCTCGACTATCTCTATGCCATCCGCGCTTGCGATAGCGCGCACCGCGCTGGACGGGCCTGGCGCCCTGGCTTTGAGTGCGCTGCCCAATTGCGCCACTGTTTCATCGGCCCAGCGCGCGTCATGGGTGCACATGCCATGCACCAGCAGCACGTCGACGCTATGCCCCGGCGCCGTGGCGGCAAAGTCCGCCAGGCCGGGAAAGGCGCCATCCGCCTGTGCCGGGCGATAGGGCATCGAGGTGCAGCCGGCGAGCAAGGCGCAAGCCAGCAGGGGAATAAATAGCTTCATGTTCGCCTCCATAAAGGCCCATGATCGGCGCAGATCGCGGCACGGCCTTTGCGCCGGCGCAAAACTGGCAACTTCCGGGGGCTGGGCCTAACATGAAGCATGACCAGCAAACGACAAAGCGAGCGCCTTCCCGCGCTGTATTTTGAGCCGGAGGCGCCGTCCCTCATCCCGCCGCACCTGCGCGCGCCCGGCCAGCCGGGCTACCCGCAGGCGCGTGAGCTTGAACGGCTGCGCCGCAAGCACGTGACGCGCGTGCGGAAACTCAGCCGAAAATAGTCACAGCTCAATCACCTGCGCGCCGCGGCTGTGCATGAACTGCTCAATGCCGTCCACCGTCACGGTCGTAATATGGCCTTGCATGCGCTGGCCCATCGGATGGTCGTCGAAGGCGACGTTGGCGCGGAACATGCGGCCGCCAAGCCGCGTCAGGGCGCCGATTTCCACCGGCTGCGGGCGGAAGCCGGCCTGGCCGAGCCACTGCTGCGCTTCAGCGCGTGTTTCGACGCGGCCGGCATCCGCACTGGCTGCCGCCAGCGTCTCCAGCGCCCACTGGTTGGAGTTCTGGTAGCGCGTCGACCAGGCGTAGGACAGCATGTTGTAGTGCGGCTGGTGCAGGCGTAGCGGCGTGCGCGAAGCCAGCACCTGCGCCAGCCGTTGCTGCACTTCCGGCGCAGGCAGCATCAGCTGCGCCTTGTACTCGTGCACCCCGGACAGGAAGAAGTTCCCCAGGCCATCGTTGAACAGGGCTGAATCGGCCGTGCCGCATTCGTTCAGCAACTGCACCACCACCCAGCGGCCTGCCGGATGATCTCGCCATGCCAGGCCGACGTGGGAATAATGCAAGCCATATTTGGACAGGTCCTGCCCGGCGCGTGCAATCACGGCCACTTGTGCGCCGCTGGCGTCAAGCGCCTGCATGCTGCGCTGGGCCAGGTCCAGGCCGCGTTTCACCTCTTCCACCGACATGGGCTTGTGTTCGCAGCTCTGGCCCGCGTGGGCCGCGCCGGCCATTGCACCGGCCAACGACACTGCAAGGATCAGGCGTCGCATGGCTTAGCTCACCTGGCTGTGATGCAGCAGTGCCTTGCCCGCCTCGTTCGGGATGAAGGCGATCACCTTGCCCGATACTACCAGCGCATGGCCGGCCGACATGGCCACAACGCTGATCGCGGTGCCGGCAACCATCGAGACGCCTTCCAGCGCCTTGCCGCTGAACTGCAAGGTAGCCTTGCTGCCGTCGCCTACCGCTTTGACCACGACCAACACGCTTTCGCCGACCGTCTCGACGGAATCGACTACCGGCGAGTTGCCGGTCATCATTGTCACCACGGATCCCGCCACGACAACCACGGCGGACAGGCCGCCGAGGCTCAGGGCTTGCGAACCATTCACCGCCTGGCTGCTGGCGCAAGCGACAGCAAGCAAGGCAGCGATCAGGGTGCGTTTCATTTTTTGCTCCACAGGTTAAAGGAGCGGCCATCTTGCTGCGTTGCCAGGGGCAGGGCAATTGCTTTGCGCACTGTAGCGCCGCGCCATGCTGGTGGTATCATATTGCGATACTTTATTGCAGGAAATTCAAGCATGTCCAACGTCATCCGCCTGGTCGACGCGCTCAAACGCCAGCTCAAGGCGCGCGGCATCACTTACGCCGCCCTGGGGCAGAAGATCGGTCTTTCCGAACCCAGCATCAAGCGCATGTTCGCAGCCCGCAATTTCACGCTCGACCGGCTGGAGCAGGTATTGGCTGTGCTGGAGATGGACTTTGCCGAACTGGCGCAAGCCAGCGCCGATACGCCGCATTTGATCTCGCAACTCACCTACGCGCAGGAGAAAGAAATCATCAGCGACACCAAGCTGCTGGTGGTGGCCGTGCTGGCGCTGAACCAGGTGCCAATCGAAGAAGTGGTGAAGAACTACAAGATCAGCGCCGCCGAAGCGACGGCCTGCCTGCTAAGGCTCGACAAGATCGGCTTCCTGATGCTCAAGCCGAACAACAAGGTGAAGCTGCTGGTGGCGCGCACTTTCAGCTGGCTGCCGAATGGCCCGATCCAGGGCTTCTTCCGCGACGAAGCGTACAGCGATTATTTCGATAGCCGCTTCGACGGCCATCATGAGGTGCAGCGGCTGGTGAGCGTGATGTTGTCGCAGCAATCGACACGTGCCTTGCTGGATCGCTTGAAGCAGGTGGCGGACGAGTTCTCGCTGCAGCACCAGGATGATGCGCGGCTGCCGTGGGAACAGCGCCGCGCGGTGACCATCATGCTGGCAGCGCGCCCGTGGATACCGAAGGCATTCCGGGCGCTGCTGCGATAGTTTAGAAACGGCGCAGGGAGCGCAGGACAGGCTGCAGCACGTCCGCACCCAGCTTGGCGGAACGGGCGCCGTTCCAGCCAACCAGTTCGTCCGGATCGTTGGCGTTGTCCTTGAACGGCAGTTCCAGGGTCAGCGACAGGCAGCCGAACAGGTGGGTGATGTGCGGCGAACCCATGGTCAACACTTCCGGGGTGTATGGCGAATCAGGATAGCCATGCTCGGACTGGAAGTCCGGCGACGCCAGCTTGAAGTCGGCGATGAACTTGTCCTGGGCGGCCTTCTGCTCCCTGGTGAAGTTCGGCAGGGCATCGCTGCCGGCCACGAAGACGTAAGGCAGGCCTTCGTCGCCGTGCACGTCCAGGAACAAGTCGCAGCCGATTTCCTTCATTTTCTCCTTGACCAAGAAGACTTCCGGCGAGCGCTCCATGGTCGGCTCGTTCCACTCGCGGTTCAGGTTCGCGCCGGCGGCGTTGGTGCGCAGGTTGCCGCGCACGGAGCCGTCCGGGTTCATGTTCGGCACGATGTAGAAGCAGGCATCCTGCAGGCATTGGCGGGCATATGGATTGGCGGCGTCGAGCAGGGCTTCGACCATGCCTTCCACGAACCATTCAGCCATGGTCTCTCCAGGGTGCTGGCGCGCGATGACCCACACCTTCTTTTCGGCTGCCTGGTCGCCGATCACCAGCATGTTCATGTCGCGGCCTTCCACGGTGCTGCCCAGGTCGACCAGTTCGGCCAGCGGGTGCAGTTGCGCGGAGTCCAGCAGGGACAGGTGGCGCTCCCACGAATACGGCTCGAAGTAAGCGTAGTAGATGGAATCGTGTTCCGGCGCGTGCTCGATGGTCATCACTTCGCCATCGAAGGAAGTCGGGATGCGGAACCAGTTGTCGCGGTCGTAGGACGCAACGGCGTTATAGCCCTTCCAGCCCTCGGCATAGGCAGCCTTGCCGGCATTCAGGAAACGGATGGTCAGCGGCACGGCCTGCGCGCCCTGCACACGGAAATAGAACCACTGGATGATGTCCGCATGCGAGTCCCTGCGGATATTGACGTCGATATCGCCAGCGGAGGTAACGCTGACCACATCGATGGCGCCAGCGTCGAACTGGCTGCTGATCTTGATAGACATTGTGTGTCCTGTCGGAAAAATGAAGCGCCGTCGCGCGAAGCCCGACATGATACACCGAATGAAAGTCGGGGTCAGGTCTGGCAATCCGCCAAAATGGCGGATTGCCAGACCTGACCCCGACTTTCATTCTGTCAGCAAGGCCCGTGCCGCCGGATGTGCAGCGCGATCTCGCCGGCTGCCTTGCCCTGGTCGTAACCATACAGCACCAGTCCTCCCGCGGTCTTGTCGGCGCCGACCGCTCAGTCACAGAAGCCGAACGTGGGCACGGGCGCGTGTTCGGATGTCCAGCGCGCCACCTCGTCGCGGGCGTTGAGCACTTCATGCTGCCAGTCCTCCCAACCTGCAATCAGCTTCAGGTCGACCTGGATGCCGGACACTTCGTGTTGCGTTTCATGTTCGGGCGTTCGAGCACGCCGGTGATATTGCGACAGTGCTGGGTGTCGAAATATTCGCGCGGATTGTTGTTGATGCCGAGGTAGACCACGGGGGTGCTGGTGGCACCGAGGCGGTCGCACCACGGTGATCAAGCTGATGATAGCAGGCCGCCGAAGCGCTGGTGGAAGCTGGTTTCGGGTTGCGGGGCGCCGGGATCTTCACGTTGCAGGGCGGCGAGAATATGCCTTTCGGCAGGGCCGGAAAGCTGGCGATAGAGCTGGCTGGCCAGTTCGTAGGCGCGGGCGCCGGGCCAGGGCTCGGGCAGCAGTTCGATCGGCAGTTGCGGGTCGTGCAGCTGTACGCGCCGGTAGGCGTGGATCAGCAAAGTGCGCAGCACGAAGGCTTGCTCGGGATCGATTTCGCCTGCCTCGGCCAGCAGGCCGGGCACGGTGCTGAAGTTGGCCACGAACTTCTCATAACCGGCGGCCACTTCGCTCAGGTCCCAGCCTTCGGCCACCATCTCGCCCAGCGGCCGTGCGCGCAGGCCGGGCACTTCGCTGGCCTGTACCACATATACCTTCTGCAGCAGGCCAAGGCGCGACAGCAGGGCTTCCAGCGCCTCCATATCGCCGGCGGGATGGCCGGCGATGCCGGGCGCGATCACGCTGTAGCCTTCCCATAACAGCTCCTTGCGCAACTGGCTGCGCGCGGGGGCATCGAGGCCATCGGCGGCCAGCACCAGGGTCCACTGGCCGTTCCAGTGCACATTCAGCGGCGCGTAGATGCGACGGAAGGCGCGGCTGAAGCGGCGCATGGCGTCGGGCGTGATGGCGTAGCTGCTGCGGCGGCCGTCGCGCTGGGCGCCCAGCCAGCCTTCCTGCGCCAGGCGGAACACGGAAGTGCGCAGCAGTCGGTCGTTGACGCCGAAGGGAGTCAGCAGTTCGATCAGGCTGCCGGTCCACACCATGCCGCCGTGCGGGACGATGGCGTCGCCGAAGATGGTCATCACCAGCGATTTGGAGCGCGGCGGGTCGCTGGCCAGGAATTCTTCGATCCAGCCATTGATTTTCTGGTTTTTTTGCATAGACCGATTTTATACACTGTCATTGATCTAGATACAGAATTTTTAAATGACACACAAAATTCGTTTGCAAAGCGGTTTTTGTATCGTATTATGAAGCTATCCCGAACAAGGAGGCCCTCCTTATGTACGCACAAATGGTGGAAACCGGCCTGAAAAAGGTCCAGACCGCAGAAGATATGGACGCGCAGGAGCGCGAGTTCCAGGCGCGCATCGACGCCGGCATCAAGATCGAGCCGAAAGACTGGATGCCGGAGGCTTACCGCAAGACCCTGGTGCGCCAGATTTCCCAGCACGCCCACTCCGAAATCGTCGGGCAGTTGCCTGAAGGAAACTGGGTGACGCGTGCCCCGAGCCTGAAACGGAAGTCGATCCTGCTGGCCAAGATTCAGGACGAAGCGGGACATGGTCTCTACCTGTACAGCGCCGCCGAAACCCTGGGCGTATCGCGCGACGAGCTGCTGGCGGCCCTGCACAGCGGCAAAGCCAAGTACTCGTCCATCTTCAATTACCCGACGCTGAGCTGGGCCGACATGGGCGCCATCGGCTGGCTGGTGGACGGCTCGGCCATCATCAACCAGATCCCGCTGTGCCGCTGCTCTTATGGCCCGTATTCGCGCGCCATGATCCGCGTCTGCAAGGAAGAATCCTTCCACGCCCGCCAGGGCTACGACATTATGATGTCGCTGGCCAAAGGCACGCCGGAACAGAAGGCGATGGCGCAGGATGCGCTGAACCGCTGGTGGTGGCCTTCGCTGATGATGTTCGGCCCGTCCGACGCGGCATCGGTCAACAGCGCGCAATCCGCGCAATGGCGCATCAAGCTGTTCTCCAACGACGAACTGCGCCAGCGCATGGTCGACCAGACCGTGCCGCAAGCCGAATTCCTGGGCCTGACCATCCCCGACCCGGACCTGAAATGGAACGAGGAACGCGGCTCCTATGACTTCGGGGAAATCGATTGGGAAGAATTCCACCAGGTCCTGAAGGGCAACGGCCCCTGCAACCGCGAGCGCTTGCGCACCCGCGTCAAGGCTTATGAAGACGGCGCGTGGTTCCGCGACGCGCTGGTGGCGTACGCCGACAAACATAATAAGGAGCAGGCTGCGGCCTGAGAGGAGACAAGATGAGCAAAGAATGGCCACTGTGGGAAGTCTTCATTCGCAGCCAGCACGGCCTGGCGCACAAGCATGTGGGCAGCCTGCATGCTCCGGATGCGGAGATGGCAATCAACAACGCGCGCGATGTCTACACCCGCCGCAATGAAGGGGTGAGCATCTGGGTGGTGCGCGCCTCCGATATCGTCGCCAGCGCGCCGGCCGACAAGGGCCCGCTGTTCGAGCCTTCCAACAGCAAGGTGTACCGCCACCCGACCTTCTTCCCGATGCCGGAAGAAGTGAAGAACCTGTAAGGCTTCCTGCTATGGATAACAAGGTCAATTACCTGCTGCGCCTGGGCGACAACGCCATGGTGCTGAGCCAGCGCCTGTGCGAATTGTGCGGCAAGGGCCCGGCGCTGGAAGAAGACATGGCGCTGTCGAACGTGTCGCTGGACCTGCTGGGCCAGACCCGCATGTGGTACACCTGCGCCGCAGAACTGGAAGGCGCGGGCCGCGACGAGGACAAGCTGGCTTACCTGCGCGACGCGCATGACTACAAGAACGTGCTGCTGGTCGAGCAGCCGAACGGCAACTATGCACACACCCTGGTGCGCCAGTTCTTCTTCGATACCTGGCATTACTTCCTGATCGGCGCGCTGACCAAGAGCAGCGATCCGCGCATCGCGGAGATCGCCGAGAAGTCGCTGAAGGAAGTGACCTATCACCTGCGCCGCAGCGGCGACCTGATTGTGCGCCTGGGCGACGGCACCGACGTGTCGCACCAGTTCACGCAGACGGCGATTGACGAACTGTGGATGTACACCGGCGAGGTGTTCAACTACGACGCGGTGGATGAAGCCATGGTTGCGGAAGGCGTTGCGCCCCCGGCTGCCATGCTGCGCGAGCAGTGGCTGTCGCACGTGTCGGATATCCTCGGAGAAGCGACGCTGGCCATGCCAGCGGCCGACGCCTGGATGCAGAAGGGCGGCAAGCAAGGCCGCCATACCGAACACCTGGGCTACCTGCTGGCGGAGATGCAGTTCCTGCAGCGCGCTTACCCGGGTTCGGAGTGGTGATGGACGCAGCGCGTGTCTGGACGCTGCTGGAGCAGGTCTCCGATCCGGAAATCCCTGTGATCTCCGTAGTGGACCTCGGCATCGTGCGTGATGTGCAGGTCACCGGGGCATCGTCCTGCGCGGTCACGATCACGCCGACTTACTCGGGCTGCCCGGCCATGCAAGTGATCGCCGACGCGGTGCAAGGCGCGTTGCACGATGCGGGCATCAGGCAGGTCGACATCATCACCCGCCTGTCGCCCGCCTGGACGACCGACTGGATGAGCGATTCGGGCAAGGCCAAGCTGAAAGGCTACGGCATCGCGCCGCCGGCACAGCGCGTGGTCGACATCAGCGGCCTGCGCGCCCCGCGCCCCTCCGCCGCGCCGTTGGATCCGCTGAAGGCCGGAGTTGCCCGCGGCGCGGTGTCGGCGCCGAAAGTCGTTTGCCCGCACTGCGGCTCCAGTCACACCGAAATCACCAGCCAGTTCGGCTCCACGCCCTGCAAGGCGCTGTACAAGTGCCTCGATTGCCGCGAGCCCTTTGACTACTTCAAGTGCCACTGACACCATGAGCAAATTCTATCCACTGTCCGTCGCCAAGGTGCAGCAGGAGACCCGCGACTGCATCGCCGTCACCTTCGCCGTGCCTGCCGAACTGCAGGAAAGCTTCAAATACCAGCAAGGCCAGCACCTGACCCTGCGCACGAACATCAATAACGAGGACGTGCGCCGCTCGTATTCGATCTGCTCCGCCGTGCAGGACGGCGCGCTGCGCGTGGCGATCAAGCGCACGCCGGGCGGCATGTTCTCGACCTGGGCCAACGAAGCGCTGAAGCCCGGTGCGACCATCGAAGTGATGCCGCCCATGGGCCACTTCAACGTGCCGCTGGATGCGGGGCAGAGCAGGAGTTACCTGGCTTTTGCGGCAGGCAGCGGCATTACGCCTATCCTGTCGATCATCAAAACTACCCTGATGACCGAGCCGACCAGCCGATTTACCCTGTTCTACGGCAATCGCGCTTCCTCGTCCGTGATCTTCAAGACGGAACTGATGGAGCTGAAGGATGCCTATCTTGAACGACTGAACATTGTCTATGTGATGTCGCGCGAGCAGCAGGATATTGAGCTGTTCAACGGCCGCATCACAAAGGAAAAAACCGAGCAGTTCCTGCAGCACTGGATCGACATCAAGGACTACGACACCGCCTTCATCTGCGGACCGGAAGACATGATGCTTGGTGTCTCCGCTGCCCTGCAGGAGGCTGGCATGCCAAAGTCGAACATCAAGATTGAGCTGTTCGCTGCAAGCATTCCAAAGCACCAGCACAAGCCGCGCGTGCAGGCCGATGCAGCACCGCACCTGACGGAAGTCACCGTGATCATGGACGGGAATGCGGCTTCGTTCACCATGGAGAAGGACAAGGAGTCGATCCTGGACGCCGGCTTGCGCGCGGGCCTGGACATGCGCTATTCCTGCAAAGGCGGCGTATGCTCTACCTGCCGCTGCAAGATGGTGGAAGGCAAAGTCGACATGGACGTCAACTACGCGCTGGAAGACTACGAGATTGCACGTGGCTTTGTATTGAGCTGCCAGGCGTTTCCGGTCACTGATAAAGTGATTATCGATTTCGATCAGGCTGAATAAAACCGGAGAACCGGTGTCAGACCCGCAGGGTCCGACACCCGGCCCGCGACCGCCGCGTATCAGTGTCTGACCCTGCGGGTCTGACACTGGTTTACCTGGTTTAAAAAGGAGACAAAGTGAGCTACGAAAACATCAAGTTTGAAATCGCAGAAGGCGTCGCCACCCTGACCCTGAACCGTCCCGACAAATTGAACAGCTTCACCCAGGCCATGCACCTGGAAGTACGCGAAGCCCTGTCCCAGCTGCGCGCCGACAAATCCGTGCGCGTGCTGGTGCTGACCGGCGCCGGTCGCGGCTTCTGCGCCGGCCAGGACCTGGGCGACCGCGCAGTCGCACCAGGCGGCGCAGCAGTGGACCTCGGCGAATCCGTCGAAAAATTCTACGCCCCACTGGTGCTGGCGCTGCGCGAACTGCCGATGCCCGTCATCTGCGCCGTGAACGGCGTTGCTGCCGGTGCCGGCGCCAACCTGGCCCTGGCCTGCGACATCGTGCTGGCCGCCAAATCCGCCAGCTTCATCGAAGCCTTCTGCAAACTGGGCCTGATTCCGGACACCGGCGGCACCTGGCACCTGCCACGCCTGATTGGCCAGGCCCGCGCCACCGGCTTGGCAATGCTGGGCGAAAAGCTGTCCGCCGAACGCGCCGAGCAATGGGGCCTGATCTGGAAAGCGGTGCCAGACGAAGAACTGATGAACGAAACGATGGCCATGGCCAAACACTTCGCTACCGCCCCGACCAAGGGCCTGGCCTTCACCAAGCACGCGCTGCAAGCCAGCTACGGCAACACCCTGTCCGACCAGCTCAAGCTGGAAGGCGAAATGATGCGCGAGCTTGGCTACAGCCACGACTACCGCGAAGGCGTGGACGCCTTCATCAACAAGCGCACTCCAAACTTCAAGGGGGAATAAGCATGGCGGCTCTGGCGAAAGGCAGTGTCGTTGCCATCATCGGCAGCGGGGCAATGGGTTCCGGCATCGCGCAGGTCGCAGCGGCTTCCGGCTACACGGTCAAACTGTTCGACACCCGCGCGGAAGCGGTGGATAAGGCGATTGCCGATATCGGCAAGGTGTACGGCAAGCTGGTTGAAAAAGGCAAGATGTCCGGCGCCGATGCCGACGCCGCGCGCAGTCGCCTGCACGGCGTAGCCGGCCTGGCGGACGTCGCCGATGCAAAGCTGGTAGTGGAAGCCATTGTCGAAAACCTGGACGTCAAGCGCAGCCTGTTCGCCGACCTTGAAGGCATCGTTGCCGACGACGCCATCCTCGCCACCAATACTTCCTCGATTTCCGTCACCGCCATTGCCGCCAAGCTTCGCAAACCGCAGCGCCTGGTCGGCATGCACTTCTTTAACCCGGTGCCGCTGATGGCGCTGGTGGAAGTGATCAGCGGCCTGGCCACCGATGCCGCCGTGGCCGAAGCCGTGTACGACACCTCGATCGCCTTGGGCAAGAACCCGGTGCACGCTAAGTCTACGCCGGGCTTCATCGTCAACCGCGTTGCGCGCCCGTACTACGCCGAAGGCTGGCGCCTGCTGAACGAACAGGCCGCAGATGCCGCCACCATCGACGCGGTGATGCGCGAAGGAGGCGGTTTCCGCATGGGCCCCTTCGAGCTGATGGACCTGATCGGCCACGACGTGAACTACTCCGTCACCGAATCCGTATTCCGCGCCTACCACAACGACCCGCGCTTCACGCCGTCCGTGCTGCAGCAGGAAATGGTGAACGCGGGTTTCCTGGGGCGTAAGTCCGGCCGCGGCTTCTACGATTACAGCGAAGGCGCGGCAGCACCGCTGCCGCGCTCCGAAGCGCCGCAGCCGCTGCCGGAGTACATCGGCTACAGCTTCGAGCCGGGCGACCACACCGCGATCGCGACCACGCTCATCGAGCGCCTGAAGGCGCGCGGCGTTGCCGTCACCAAGCGCAATTCCGCCGAAGGTCACCGTTCGTCCGAAGCACCTGCCTTCCATACCAACGGCGCCGCCATCTACCTGACCGACGGCCGCACCGCCACCCAGCGCGCACGCGACGACAAGCATGACGACATGGTGGTGTACGACCTGGTATTCGACTTCAATGCTTCGCCGCGCATTGCCATCGCGTGCAGCGACCAGTGCAGCCCGCGCGCCATGGCATCGGCCATCGGCATGTTCCAGGCTGCCGGCTTCACCGTGACGCGACTGGATGACGTGCCAGGCCTGGCCGTGATGCGCACGGTCGCCATGCTGGCCAACGAAGCGGCCGACGCCGTCAACCAGGGGGTATGCAGCGCGCAGGCGGCCGACCTGGCGATGCAAAAGGGCGTCAACTATCCGCGCGGCCCGCTGGCCTGGGCGGACATGGTGGGCGTCAGGCACATCGTGACAGTGCTGGAGAACCTGGCAACCAGCTACGGGGAAGACCGCTACCGCGTGTCGCCGCTGCTGCGCCGCCGCGAACAGAGCGGAGCCAGGATCCATGCATGACCCAAAGATGCACCCGCAGGCCCTGGCCGAAGCGGCAGGCGCGGCGATGTTCGCGCGCGACGCCGCCAGCCAGGCCCTCGGCATGAAGTTGGTAGAAATCCGCCCCGGCTATGCGCGCATGACCATGCCGGTGCGGAGCGATATGCTGAACGGGCACCAGACTTGCCACGGCGGCTTTATCTTTGCGTTGGCGGATAGTGCTTTCGCATTCGCGTGCAACAGCTATAACCACACGACGGTTGGCGCGGGCTGCACGATCGACTACCTCGCCCCCGGGCGGATGGATGACTTGCTGACGGCGGAGGCGGTTGAACGAACGCTGGTCGGCAAGACCGGCATCTACGATGTCACCGTCAGCAACCAGGAGGGCAAGATGATCGCCACTTTCCGCGGCAAATCGCACCGCGTCGCCGGAGAGGTGGTTCCAACCCATAGCTAGTTGATGGAGGTAGCACCGTGGTCCAACGCATTCCCGCCCCTTCCGACCTGGAGCCGATCGAGCGCGCCAGCCGTGACGAATTGCAGGCGCTCCAGCTGGAACGCCTGAAATGGTCGCTGATGCACGCTTACGAGAACGTGCCGCACTACCGCAAGGCCTTTGACGAGAAGGGTGTGCATCCGAACGACCTGAAGTCCCTGTCTGACCTGGCCAGGTTCCCGTTCACGGACAAGAAGACCCTGCGCGACAACTATCCCTTCGGACTGTTTGCCGTGCCGCGCGAAAAAGTCGTGCGCGTGCATGCCTCCAGCGGCACTACAGGCAAGCCAACCGTGGTGGGCTACACCCAGCGCGATATCGACATGTGGGCCGACGTGGTGGCCCGTTCCATCCGCGCAGCGGGCGGCCGCGCCGGCGACATGGTGCACATCTCCTACGGCTACGGCCTGTTCACCGGCGGCCTGGGCGCGCACTATGGCGCTGAACGCCTGGGCTGCACCGTGATTCCGATGTCCGGCGGACAGACCGAAAAGCAGGTACAGCTGATCCAGGACTTCAAGCCATCGATCATCATGGTCACGCCGTCCTACATGTTGAACATCGTCGAGGAATTCCAGCGCCAGGGACTGGACTGCGCTAAGTCCTCGCTGCAGGTGGGCATCTTCGGCGCCGAGCCTTGGACCAACGCCATGCGCGGAGAGATCGAACGGCGTGCCGGCATCGACGCGGTAGACATCTACGGCCTGTCGGAAGTGATCGGCCCAGGCGTCGCCAGCGAGTGCATCGAATCGAAAGACGGCCCGGTGATCTGGGAGGACCATTTCTACCCCGAGATCATCGACCCGGAGACAGGGGAAGTGCTGCCCGATGGCGAAGAGGGCGAACTGGTGTTCACTTCCCTGAGCAAGGAAGCCATGCCGGTGATCCGCTACCGCACGCGCGACCTCACGCGACTGCTGCCGCCGACTTCGCGCGCCATGCGCCGCATCGGCAAAATCACCGGCCGCTCGGACGACATGCTGATCATCCGCGGGGTGAACGTGTTCCCGACCCAGATCGAGGAGCAGATCTGCAAGCTGCCCAAGCTCGAACCGCAATACCAGCTGGTGGTAACCCGCGACGGCCACCTCGACAAGCTGGAAGTGCTGGTGGAGCTGCGCGCCGGACTGGCGCGCGCCGACGCAGGCGATGTCGCGCGCGAACTGGAACAGCGCATCAAGACCAATGTCGGCGTGAGCACCACCGTCACGCTGGTCGGCGTGGGCGGCATCGAACGCACCGCGACCGGCAAGGCCAAAAGAGTAATCGATAAACGACCCAAGGAATAATAATGACCGAAGCATTCATCTGCGACGCCGTTCGCACACCGTTCGGCCGCTACGGCGGCGCACTGGCAGGCGTGCGCGCCGACGACCTGGCTGCCATCCCGATCGCAGCGCTGATGGCGCGCAATCCTTCCGTCGACTGGAAACAGGTGGACGATGTCTATTACGGCTGCGCCAACGGCGCCGGCGAAGACAACCGCAACGTGGGCCGCATGGCCGGCTTGCTGGCCTGCCTGCCGGTGGAGGTGCCGGGCAACACCATCAACCGCCTGTGCGGTTCTTCGCTGGACGCAGTCGGCATCGCGGCCCGCGCCATCAAGTCGGGCGAGGCGCAACTGGTGATTGCGGGCGGCGTGGAAAGCATGACCCGCGCGCCTTTCGTCATGGGCAAGGCCGACAGCGCGTTCTCCCGCAGCGCGAAGATCGAAGACACCACCATCGGCTGGCGCTTCGTGAACCCGCTGATGAAGGCGCAGTACGGCATTGACTCGATGCCGGAGACCGCGGAAAACGTGGCCGAGCAATGGGCCGTGGCTCGCGCCGACCAGGACGCCTTTGCCATCCGCAGCCAGCAGCGCTGGGCAGCCGCCCATGCGGCCGGCTTCTTCAAGGGCGAGATCGTGCCGGTCACCATCCCGCAGAAGAAAGGCGAACCGAAGGTAGTGGACACCGACGAACACCCGCGTCCGGACACCACGATTGAAGCGCTGGCCAAGCTGAAAGGCGTGGTCAAGCCCGATGGTACGGTCACCGCCGGCAATGCCTCCGGCGTGAACGACGGCGCCTGCGCATTGCTGCTGGCATCCGCCGCTGCAGTCGACAAATTCGGTCTGAAGCCGCGCGCCAAGGTGCTGGGCATGGCGACCGCCGGCCTGGCGCCGCGCATCATGGGCTTCGGTCCATCGCCGGCCAGCAAGAAGCTGCTGGCGCAACTGGGCATGACCATCAAACAGATGGACGTGATCGAATTGAACGAAGCCTTTGCCGCGCAGGGCCTGGCAGTGACCCGCGACCTGGGACTGAAGGACGACGACGCCCGCGTCAACCCGAACGGCGGTGCGATTGCTATCGGCCACCCGCTGGGCGCCTCGGGTGCGCGCCTGGTGACCACCGCGCTGAACCAGCTCGAACGCACCGGCGGCCGCTACGCGCTGTGCACCATGTGCATCGGCGTAGGCCAGGGCATCGCGCTGGTGATCGAGCGAGTCTGACCATGCCTTGCTACGAGATCAATGGCGTGCGGCCTGTGGTCCATCCTACGGCCTATGTGCACCCGACCGCGGTGCTGATCGGCGACGTGATTGTCGGCCCGCGCTGCTACGTGGCGCCGCTGGCATCGCTGCGCGGCGATTTCGGGCGCCTGATCCTGGAAGAGGGCGCCAACGTGCAGGACACCTGCGTGATGCACGGCTTCCCCGGCGGCGACACGGTGGTCGAGCAGGATGGCCACATCGGCCACGGTGCAGTGCTGCACGGCTGCCGCATCGGCCGCAATGCCTTGGTGGGCATGAACGCGGTGGTGATGGATAACGCGGTGGTGGGCGCAGAGAGCATCGTCGGTGCAGCAGCCTTCGTCAAAGCCGGCATGGAAATCCCGCCGCGCAGCATGGTGGTCGGCGCGCCGGCCAAGATCCTGCGCCAGGTCAGCGACAGCGAGATCGCCTGGAAGACGCTGGGCACCGGCCAATATCATGAGCTGGCCGTGCGCTCGATGCAGACGATGGTGGAGTGCCAGCCCGACACCGAGGCAGCGCCGGGCCGCCAGCGCATGCAATGGGACACTTCGCTGCCTATGCACCTGCACAAGCAGGCATTCGACAATAAACAGTAATCGGAGACTACAAATGGTACACACCCTGCAAAGCTTCATCGGCGGCCGCTGGCAAGGCAAGGAAGCCGCGACCGCACTGCACAGCGCCCTGGACAACCGCGTCATCTACCACACCCACGCCGAGAAACTGGACTTCGCCGAAGCCGTGCACTACGGCCGCAAGACCGGCATCCCGGCCCTGATGAAGCTGGACTTCCAGACCCGCGCCCAGCGCCTGAAAGCCCTGGCGATGTACTTGATGGAGCGCAAGGAAGAACTGTATGCGATCTCGCACCTGACCGGCGCCACCCGCCCGGATAGCTGGGTCGACGTGGAAGGCGGCATCGGCACCCTGTTCGCCTACGCCAGCATGGGCAGCCGCGAGCTGCCTTCATCCAACGTGCTGCATGAAGGCCCGGCCATGGCGCTGGGCAAGCGCGGCGGCTTCTCCGGTACTCACATCCTGGTGCCGCGCGGCGGCATCGCGGTGCACATCAACGCCTTCAACTTCCCGATCTGGGGCTTGCTGGAAAAGTTCGCGCCTTCCTTCCTTGCCGCCATGCCGTGCATCGGCAAGCCTGCCAGCGCGACGTCCTACCTGACGGAAGCCCTGATCCGCATGATCAACGATTCCGGCCTGCTGCCGGAAGGCTCGCTGCAGCTGGTGATCGGCAGCACCGGCGACCTGCTGGACCGCCTGGGCGGTGCAGACGTGGTGACCTTCACCGGTTCCGCCGACACCGCGGCCAAGCTGCGCTCCAACCGCAACCTGATCGCCAACTCAGTCCCGTTCACGGCCGAAGCGGATTCGCTGAACTGCGCCATCCTGGCGCCCGACGTCACACCTGACGATCCCGAGTTCGACCTGTTCGTGAAAGAAGTTCAGCGTGAGATGACCACCAAGGCGGGGCAGAAATGTACCGCCGTGCGCCGCATCATCGTCCCGCGCCTGCATGCGGACGCGGTGGCGGAAAAACTGCGCGAACGCCTGGGCAAAGTCGTGGTGGGCGATCCTTCGGTGGAAGGCGTTCGCATGGGCGCACTGGCCTCGAAAGACCAGCAGCGCGACGTGGTCGAGCGAGTAGCCCAGCTGGCGCAAGGCAATGAAATCCTGTTCGGTGGCGCCGGATCGCTGAAGCTGGTGGGCGAAGGCGTCGAGAACGGCGCCTTCTTCTCGCCGACCCTGCTGCTGTGCCGTAACGCCCTGACCAACGATGCCGTGCACGACGTGGAAGCCTTCGGCCCGGTCAGCACCATGATGACCTACGACTCCATCGACGAGGCGCTGGAGCTGGCTGCGCGCGGCAAGGGTTCGCTGGTGTCGACCCTGGTGACCAAGGACCCGGCAACCGCTGCCTACGCCGTGCCGATCGCGGCTGCCTCGCATGGCCGCGTGCACGTGCTGGATCGGGAAGCTTCGGTGGATTCCACCGGTCACGGCTCGCCGCTGCCGCAACTGAAGCACGGCGGTCCTGGCCGCGCGGGCGGAGGAGAGGAACTGGGCGGGATCCGCGCGGTGCGTCATTTCCTGCAGCGCGCCGCGGTGCAAGGCTCGCCGACGATGCTGACTGCCATCACCGGCGAGTACGTGCGCGGTGGCGCGGTCAAGGAAGGTGACATCCATCCGTTCCGCAAGACCTTCGAAGATCTGGCAATCGGCGATTCGCTGCTAACCCATCGCCGCACCGTGAGCGAAGCCGACATCGTCAACTTCGGCGGCATTTCGGGCGACTACTTCTACATGCACTTCGACGAGATCGCCGCCAAGGACACCCAGTTCGGCAAGCGCATCGCCCACGGCTACTTCGTTCTGTCGGCGGCGGCGGGCCTGTTCGTGTCCCCTGCGCCAGGCCCGGTGCTGGCCAATTATGGCCTTGACAACCTGCGCTTCATCACTCCGGTAGCGATCGGCGACACCATCCGCGCCCGCCTGACCTGCAAGCGCAAGGTCGACCGCAACCGCACCGACGACAAAGGCCGTGGCCAGGGCGTGGTGGCGTGGGACGTGCAGGTGACCAACCAGAACGACGAACTGGTTGCCAGCTACGACATCCTGACTCTCGTATCCAAGCGCGCCTGACGTTCCAGCATATGCCAGCAAGCGGTGCCGCCGGCGGCGCCGCTTGCCACCATGTGCAGGGCGTAGTTCCAGGCCTGCATCACAGGGCCGTCGTCGCATGCATAAGCGTCGACCCCCAGCACGGTGCCGAAGACAGCAAGGGCCGTCACGACACCCGCTGAGGCGAAATAGCTCCAGCGGCGTGTTCCCAGCCGGTTGGCCACCTGGATGGTCAGTACGTACGGAAACAGGGCGCTGACAAAGGCGCAAAGCCAGGAGGTCCCGAAAAGCATGACGGCACCCACGATCTGGACGCCGACCTGCATGGTGAAGGTAAAGGTGCCGCATGCTGCTGCAGCAGTGACAGCGGCGAGGTATGCCACATTTGCGTGGCGAAAGGTGATTGTGTTTTTCATGTCCCGCACTGTAGCGGGCGAATGTGCGGCCAGTATGAACCTGCTGTGAAACGCAGCTACATCGTCATTATGTAGATCACGCCTGCAAACGCCAGAATGATCAGCGCCACGGCCGACCACTTCAACTTGTAATGACGTGCATGGCAGCGCTGGCAAACCCGCATTTTCGCACCGCCACCGCTTGCCAGCGGGAGCTCTTCATAGGTATTCCAGTTGATTTCAGCAGCGCAGAGCGCGCAGGTACCGCGCTCATTACGCCTTCCGCCGCGCCATTGCCGCAGCCGGTCGGTCACTAGCGCCGCCACCAGCAGCGCACTAAATAGCAGGAACAATATCTTCATTGTGCGCCGACTTTAGCATAAGCCAGCAAGCGCTGCCCGCTGCAAGTCCGGCGAGGAAAAGCATCGGGGCCAGCCGCACCAGATGACGCGCGGAATAGGCGCATGCCAGCAGCGGCAGGAATGCCATGGCGGTGAGGACTGCACCGCCGATGAAGAAGCATGGGCTGCGGATGCCGCGGCGCACGGCCAGCGTCATCGCACCTGCAAAAGGCAGGACCGAGGCGGCGAAAGCCATGATCCATGCCAGTACCAGTGTAGCGAGGGGAAAGCGGAAGGTTTTATCGCCGTTCACGACGAAGTCCCACAGCTCGTTGCCGAAGACGAAGGTGAGCGCGGCGCAGCTAACCGCAAGGAGGTGGGCGTACATGACGCGCTGCATCGAAATAGAGATGTTCATGAGCGGTACTTTAGATGGCCTGTATGCGCTCAGAATGAAGCGATTATGAAATGCCACAAGCGGACATGGATTCGCTACACTGCGGGCTGCGCCGCTCTTAACTTCTTAAGGTAAGCATGAAATTCATATCGCTGGCGGCAATTGCCGCCATGGCCCTGCTGACGGGCTGCACTTCGGTATCCGGAACCAGGTTTGCGCAGCAGGAGGCTGGCATGCCCAAGCTGTCGCCCGGCCAGGGCCGTGTGTATTTCTATCGCGTTGACGCGCTCACTGGCGGCGGCATGACGGCCCCGGTCAAGCTGGATGGGATCGTGGTAGGCGACTCTCTTCCAGGCGGCTACTTCTATCTCGATGCGGCGCCGGGCAAGCACGAAGTATCCGCCGCTACCAGGGTTACCAGAAAGCTCAGTTTCGTTCTTGAACCCGGGGAGACCAGGTATGTGCGCACCAAGGCGCAGTTTGAGGAGAAGGTCGGCCGCGTGGTGCCGGAACTGGTCAGCGCCGAAGAAGCCCGCAGGGAACTGCCGTCCCTGAACTTCACCGGCGCGCCAAAGTCCAACTGATCAAGCCTGCAATCCGAATGGATCGTCGATGGAGTGAGATGGCTTTGTGAACCAGCGCGGGCCGTCCTCCGCCATGTAGAAGTGGTCTTCGTGGCGCACGCCAAATGCGCCTGGCACCACGATCATCGGCTCGTTCGAGAAGGTCATGCCGACGTCCAGCGGCGTCTTGTCGCCGCCGACCAGGTATGGCCATTCGTGGATGTCCAGGCCGATGCCGTGGCCGGTGCGGTGCGGCAGGCCTGGCAGCTTGTATTCCGGGCCGAAGCCGGCCGCCTGCAGTGAACGGCGCGCGGCCATGTCCACCTCTTCGCACGGCACGCCCAGCTGGGCTGCTTCAAACGCGGCCAGTTGCGCCGCTTTCTCCGCATTCCATACGGCGCGCTGGCGCTCACTCGCTTCGCCGTACACATAAGTGCGGGTGATGTCGGAAATGTAGTTGTGCAGCTTGCAGCCGGTGTCGATCAGCACTGTGTCGCCTTGCTTCAGCGCCTGCACGTAAGAGACGCCGTGCGGGAAGGAGCTGGCTACGCCGAACAGCACGATCACGAAGTAGGAGCCGGCAGGCGCGCCCACCTTACGGTGCGCCTTGTCGATGAATTCCGCCACCTCGGTGGTGGTGATGCCTTCGCGCAGGATGCTGGCAGCGGCAATGTGCACGGCCAGGGTCATGTCCTTGGCGCGCTGCATCAGGGCGATTTCCGCCTTCGACTTGCGGGTGCGGCAATGGGCAGTGACGGGGCGCGCGTTTTCCAGCGCATAGCCTTCGGCCAGGGGGCGGATGCCGTCGAAGATGAAGAAGGCGGCGCTTTCGTCGATGCCGACGCGCGGCGGCTGTGCGGCATTCGGCACAATGCCCATTTTCTTCAGGACCGCGATGAACAGCGCATATGGGCTTTCATGCTCATGCCAGCAGTTGACGGCGCCTTCCACCAGCATGAAGTCGTTCAGCGTATCTTCTTCGAAGGCGGGGGCGATGTATTCGACGGCGCCGCTGGCTGGCAGGATGGCGCCGACCATGCGTTCGCTCGGGTACCACTTGGTGCCGGTGAAGTAGAGCAGGTTGGAGCCTGCATTGATATAGATGGCGGCAATGCCTTGCTGGCGCATGTAGGCTTGCGCCTTGTCGATGCGCGCCAGGTGTTCATCCTTGCCGATCGGCGTGGCGCCCGCCGTCATGTCCGACAGGGATGCCAATGCCTCTTCGATAGTCTTGCCGCCGATACCAATGCCCATGCTGCCTCCTTAAAAACAAGGGAAACATCATAGCACCGCAAGGACGGAAAAAAGCCGGCTATGCAGCTATCGTATCGGGGGATGACGATAGCCGCATACCGGCCGGGATGACGAATCTTACTGGACTTGCACGCTTACCTTGTCAACAACGAAGGAAGTCTGCAGCGAGTAGTCTTCCGTCATGTTGAAGTGGATGCGCACGGTCTGGCCCTTGTACGGCAGCAGGTTGAAAGTGCGGATCTGGTAACCGCTGGCCGGCATGGTGTTGTTGTAGGTTGCCAGGGTGCCCAGGGTGGTGCCGGAGCTGTTCTTCACGGACACGACCATCTTGTCGTACACGGTGCTGCCCGACTCGTTGGTGTCGATATGCAGCGCGAACGACAGGGTGGCCGACGTTGCGGTGGCCGGGATGGTCACGGTCTGGTACAGGGTTTCGGTAGCGGTCGTGCCGTTACCGCCCAGCCATGCGAAGCGGCTGCCTTCGTAGGCCGTCTGGCCGCTGTAGTTGCCGATCACGCCGGTGCTGCCAGCCCATGGCGAAGTGCCGGACTCGAAGCCGCCGTTGACAATCAGTTCGCTCTGCGGCGGCGTGGTGCCCACGGTCAGGGTGGCGTTGTTCGAGGTGGCGGTTTTTGCCGGCGACGAGGAGTCGCTGACGATGGCCTTGAACACGGCGCCATTGTCCGCTGCCTGCGCGGTGAACGAGTAGGTCGCCGAAGTGGCGCCCGAGATCTGGGTGCCGTTGCGGTACCACGCGTAGCTGTAAGGCGTTGTGCCGCCGCTTGCACCCACGGTGAAGGTGGCGGTGCCGCCGGGGGCGACCGTCACGTTGTTCGGCTGCGTGGTGATCGTTACCGTATTCGGATTGGCTTCGTCCACGTCGCTGCCGACGTTGATCGCAGCGTATGCGCGCTTGACCGCGATCGATTCCGGGCTGCCTACGCCGTACAGTTCTTCCGCAGCCTGCACCGTCTTGTTGCGCGCGTCGGCATAATTGGTCGACGAGGTGAACTTGGTGGTGTTGGCCTTGAACCAGATGCGGAACGCCTTGTCGTTGCCGATACCGGTCATGGCCAGCGGCTGCTTGTTCAGGTAGGAGCTATACATCTCGCTCGAGGACGAGGAATTCGAGCCTTGCGACAGGAAATAGAACATGCGGTTGTTCGGACCCGAGGAGTAGTGCACGTCGATATTGCCCAGGGTGCTGCTCCAGGCATCGCGCGATGCGCCGTCCTTGGAAGGCTTCCACATCCAGCGCAGCGGCTGGCCGGACTTGCTGATCTCCTTGCCCATCATCCAGTCGTTGCCGGACGGGATGGTACTGCCGGTGCCGCCGGCGCGGGCATAGGCCTCGACCATATCGCCGGTGATGTCGGAGTTCGATTCATTCAGGCCGCCGGACTCGCCTGAGTAGTTCAGGTTGGAAGTGGCATCGGTCACGCCGTGGCCCATTTCGTGGCCGATCACGTCGATCGAACCCAGGCTGTAGAAGCTGGAGCCGTCGCCGATGTACATGCACTTGCAGCTTGGGTCGAAGAAGGCGTTGTCGTAGTTGTTGTCGACGTGGACGGCGATGTAGGTCGCGGTGTTGTTGCCGTCCAGCGAAGACCAGCCCACCACGTTCTTCAGCGTGTCGTAGGTGTTCATCAGGCCCCACAGCGCGTTCACAGCGGCGGTCTGGCCGTTGGCGTTGGTGGTGCTGCCGCCGTTGTATTGCTGGCCGTCGCCCCAGGTGTTGGTGCTGTTGGTGTAGATGGAGCCTGGGCTTGGGTTGTTGGCCGACGAATGGTTTGCATTGGTGATGGCCATGCCGCCATAGGTGCCGCCGGTGCCGCGCGAGGAGTCCAGCATCTTGTAGGTGGAGCCGGACAGGGTCGTGTTGATCGGCACGTCGCCGTTGTACTGGCTATGGCCGACGCCGACCACGGTCTGCAGGGCGTTCCACTGCTTGATCACGGCGCCGGTCTTGGCGCTGATCACGGTGTCGCGGAACACCGGACGGTTGTCCTTGTTCATGCGAGTCTTGACCAGGTAGGCCAGCTCGTAGTGGTCGACTACTTCTTCCACGTCCATCGCGTTCAGCGCGCTTTCGGCCTTGTTGGCGGCGGCGGCGGTGCGCTGGGTCTTGACTACTGGCCAGATCAGCAATTCTGCTTCCGGCTTGATGCGGTGCTGGGTGCCCGGTGTACGCGATACGGCGATGCGGATCGCCTCGTCGGCGCCAAAGGCAGCAGTGGTTTCCGGTGCGCCCCTGCCCGAGGCCCTGGCGGCGCGCGAAGCGTCCAGGCCATTGCGGCGGTCGGATGCGGACTCGCTGACGATATTGCCGTTTTCATCGGTGACAACGACGGACTCGGAACCGAACACGCGCAGGCCCTGGAAGGTGTGGTCGGCGCGCACGATGCGCTGGCCGTTGACACCCGGGTGCTGTTCGCGCAGCTTGTAGCCATGCTCGCTATCGAGGCCGGCTGCAGAGCGAAGTGAATCCAGGCGCGTCACCAGGTTCGCCTTGGCTTCAACGCTCAGCGGTTGAGCAGGAGAGGCCATCAGGGTATCTGGCAGGACGCCTGCGAATGCAGGGGCGAACGAGGCGGCAACGGCTGCGGCCAACAGGCTTTTGCGAAGTTTCATCGACTCTCCTTGGGAACTTGGGTTGGTGGGGAGAGATGACGTTATGCCTGTTTTTTGTGCAAGTCAACAAACTTGCGAAATGAGTCATTTTTACTTATTTTGTATATTTTTAGACAATAGATTACGGTTTTATAGTCACCAAAAGAAACGGGGGCGGCCTGGTGAGCCGCCCCCGCCTGACTGCCGGTTACCGCCTGTTACTTGACTTGCAGGCTGACCTTGTCAACCACGAAGGACGTCTGCAGCGACGAGTCTTCGGTCATGTTGAAGTGCAGGCGCACGGACTGGCCCTTGTACGGCAGCAGGTTGAAGCTGCGGACCTGGTAGCCGCTGGCGGCGTTGGCGTTGCTGTAGGTCGCCAGGGTGCCCAGGGTGGTGCCGGAGCTGTTCTTCACGGTCACGACCAGCTTGTCGTACGCGGTGCTGCCCGATTCCGCGGTGTCGATATGCAGCGCGAACGAGAAGTTCGCCGACGTCGCGGTCGATGGGATGGACACGGTCTGGTACAGGGTTTCGGTCGCGGTGGCGCCGTTACCGCCCAGCCATGCGAAGCGGGTGCCTTCGTACGCCGACTGGCCGCTGTAGTTGCCGATCACGCCGGTGCTGCCGGCCCATGGCGTGGTACCGGACTCGAAACCGCCGTTCACGACCAGCTCGGATTGCTGGGTGGTGCCCACGGTCAGGGTCGCGTTGTTCGAGGTCGCGGTCTTCACCGGCGACGACGAGTCGGTGACCACGGCATTGAACACGGCGCCGTTGTCGGCCGCCTGCGCGGTGAACGAGTAGGTAGCCGAAGTGGCGCCCGAGATCTGGGTGCCGTTGCGGTACCACTTGTAGCTGTAAGGCGAAGTGCCGCCGGTTGCGCCTACGGTGAAGCTGGCGGTGCCGCCTGCAGCCACGGTGATGTTGTTCGGCTGGGTGGAGATTGACACGCCGGTGCCGCCTGCTTCGTCGACGTCGGTGCCGACGTTGATCGCAGCGTATGCGCGCTTGACAGCGATCGATTCCTTGCTGCCCACGCCGTACAGTTCTTCCGCAGCCTGGATCACCTTGTTGCGCGCGTCAGCATAGTTGGTCGACGCGGTGAACTTGGTGGTGTTGGCCTTGAACCAGATGCGGAACGCCTTGTCGTTGCCGATACCGGTCATGGCCAGCGGCTGCTTGGTCAGGTACGGGCTGTACATCTCGCTCGAGGACGAGGAGTTCGAGCCTTGCGACAGGAAGTAGAACATGCGGTTGTTCGGGCCCGAGGAGTAGTGCACGTTCAGGTTGCCCAGGGTGCTGCTCCAGGCATCCTTCGACGAGCCATCCTTGGAAGGCTTCCACATCCAGCGCAGCGGCTGGCCGTTCCTGGCGATTTCCTTGCCCATCATCCAGTCGTTGCCGGACGGGATGGTGCTGCCGGTGCCGCCGTTGCGGGCATACGCTTCCACCATTTCGCCGGTGATGTCGGAGTTGGACTCGTTCAGGCCGCCGGATTCGCCGGAGTAGGTCAGGTTGGAGGTGGCGTCGGTCACGCCGTGGCCCATTTCGTGGCCGATCACGTCGATCGAACCGAGGCTGTAGAAGCTGGAGCCGTCGCCGATGTACATGCACTTGCAGTTCGGATCGAAGAAGGCGTTGTCGTAGTTGTTGTCGACGTGGACGGCGATGTAGGTGGCGGTGTTGTTGCCGTCCAGCGAGGACCAGCCCACCACGTTCTTCAGCGTGTCGTAGGTGTTCATCAGGCCCCACAGCGCATTCACTGCGGCGGTCTGGCCGTTGGCGTTGGTGGTGCTGCCGCCGCTGATGTACTGCTGGCCGTCGCCCCAGGTGTTGGTGCTGTTGGTGTAGATCGAGCCGGCCTGGGGGTTGGATTCCGGCGAGTGGTTGGCGTTGGTGATTGCCATGCCGCCGAAGGTGCCGCCTACGCCGCGGGTGGAGTCCAGCATCTTGTAGGTGGAGCCGGACAGGGTGGTGTTGATCGGCACGTCGCCGTTGTACTGGCTGTGGCCGACGCCGACCACGGTCTGCAGCGCATCCCACTGCTTGATCACGGCGCCGGTGGCGGCGTTGATCACGGTATCGCGGAACACAGGACGGCCGTCCTTATTCATGCGGGTCTTGACCAGGTAGGCCAGCTCGTAATGGTCGACCACGTCTTCCACGTCCATCGCGTTCAGCGCGCTTTCCGCCTTGTTGGCGGCGGCGGCGGTGCGCTGGGTCTTGACCACCGGCCAGATCAGCAGTTCGGCTTCCGGCTTGACGCGGTGGGTCTTGCCGGCAGTGCGCGAAACGGCGACGCGGATCGCTTCGTCGGCGCTGAAGGCTGGCGTGGTGTCAGGAGCGCCCTTGCCGGTGGCGCGCGCGGAGCGATGCGCGTCCAGGCCGTTGCGGCGGTCGGATGCGGACTCGCTGACGATGTCGCCGTTTTCGTCTGTGACGACGACGGACTCGGAACCGAACACGCGCAGGCCCTGGAAGGTATGGTCGGCGCGCAGGATGCGCTGGCCGTTGGCGCCCGGGTGCTGTTCACGCATCTTGTAGCCGTGCTCGCTGTCCAGGCCTGCGGCGGAACGGCGCTCGTCCAGGCGCGCAGCCAGGTTGGCCTTGGCTGCAAGGCTCATCGGCTGGGCCGGCGCGGCCATCATGGTTTCTGGCAGGACGCCTGCAAATGCGGGGGCGAAAGAGGCGGCTACAGCTGCAGCCAGCAGGCTTTTGCGAAGTTTCATCAGCTCTCCTTGTGAGCGTTGGGGTTTAGGGAGAGCGGGAAGTTATGCCTGTTCTTTATGCAAGTCAAAAAAGTTGCGAAATAAGTCGTTTCTACACTTTTTGTTCAGTTTTAGACATTTGATTACATTTGCGTGGTTGTTGAACTAGCTTGCCTCGCGACGAAATGGCGCACGATTGGCGCGATTTGTAGGGAAGTTACAACGAAATAGAGGTGTTTTTCTAGTTTCGTGTTTGACGCAACACAAATATGTATCAAATTGTCACACTCATGTTGCACTAGTTGAATTTTGCGTTTTACACTAGCCCGTCATTTGTTTGACGTACCACTTAGTGAGGGCGCATCACTCATGTTGTCTATATCTACCAAAGTCGAAAGGATCGTCACGGAGTCGCCCTTCCTGAGCGAAGGTCTGCGCCGTGGCCTGATCAACCTGTCGGAACTGGCGCGCCAGCTGCAGCCGCAGCTCCAGAACGACCTGTGGAAGCCCGTCGGCCAGGCGGCCGTGGTCATGGCCTTGCGCCGCGTGGCCGGGCGCCTGCCGGACAAGGATGCACAGGAACTGGTGCTGGCCCAGCAGTCCGGCCAGCTGACCGCACGCACCGACCTCGTCGAATTCACTTTCCGCCGCTCGGACCGCATCGATGAATGCCACCGCCAACTGCTGGAGCGTTCGGGCACGGGCCACGGCCTGTACCTGACCGTCACCCGCGGCAGCGAGGAAGTGGTGGTGATCTGCAGCCGCCCATTCATCGGCCTGGTCGAACAGATCTTCGCCGGCGAGCGCCTGCTGGCGCGGCTGGAGAACCTGAACGCCGTCACGCTGCAGCTGACCGCCGATTCCTGGCGCACGCCGGGCATCTATCACGCCATCCTGAAGAAGCTGGCGTGGGACAAGGTCAACCTGATCAACCTGATCTCGACCCACACCGAGCTCACCCTGCTGCTGGAGAAGGAACACACGGGCGCCGCCTTCAGCGTCCTCTCCAACATGATCGCGCACAAGCACTGATGTACACTTCCCTGTAAGGAGAACTTACAGGGAGTTCGCATGGGCTTGAAAGACACGCAGCGGGTAGTGCCGGCATTGCGGGTGGCGAGCTACGCCGCCAGCAAGCCTTTCTATGAGTCGCTTGGCTTTCGCGAGGAGTGGACCCACCACTTCGAGCCCGGCATGCCGACCTTTGCCTCGATGATGCTCGATGGCATGGAAATTTTCCTATCAGAACATTCGGGCGACTGCCAACCGGGCGGGCTGGTACACTTTTATGTTCCGGACGTCGACGCCTTGTACGACGACTTCCTGGAGTACGGCGTGAACGTCGAGCAAGCGCCGAACAATGACCTAGGAGCGGACCTGCGCGTGATGTCCGTTCTCGATCCAGATAACAACCGGCTCAAATTTTTGACCCAGACCCATTGGGAGTAAGCGCAATGAAGAAAGCGCTGTTGTTCGCAGTACTTGGCATGGCCGCCGCGTCGCAGGCCGGCGCGCAAGGGCTGTTCAAGTGTACGGTAGACGGCAAGGTGACCTACCAGTCCATGCCATGCGCCAAGGGCGGCGCCCCGCTCGATTACCCGCCGCCGCCGACGGCCGCCCAGGTAAAGGCGGCCCAGGCGCGCGCGCAGGAAGACCGCGAGCGTGTGGACGAACTTGTCGTGCGCAACCGCGAAGCGCGTGCCAGACAGGCCAAGGAGGAAGAGGAAGCGTCGAAGGAGTCCGCCGCCAGTGCGCCAGTGGCAAAGAGCAGCTGCGATTCGCTGCGTTCCCGCCGCGAAGAATTGTACGGCCGGCGCAATGAGAACCGCCGCAATTCCCAGCTCGATGCCATGGCCAAGACCCAGGACGACATCGACAAGCTGGAGGCCCAATACACCAAGGCCTCCTGCGGCCCGCTCGACTGAGGGGCCGCTGCGCCGCGCTGTCTTATTGCGGTGCGGCGGCGGCAGGGGACGTAGCGGCTCCCTGCTGCGGCGCGACCGGAACGGCCTGCAGCGACATTTCACGCAGCTTGCCCAGCACGGCCTTGTCCTTGACCAGCGTGACAGGGCTGATCTTGCCCATGTCCTGATTGACCAGGTAAGCGACCAGTGCCCCAGCGATCGCGCCGCCGGCGGCCGCTTGTCCGTAGCTGAGGCTGCTATGTTTGACGGCGGCACGGCCAGCCACCCCACCTGCGCCGCCAACGGCTGCCATCAGGCCGACGCTGATTTTTTTCGTGACCGGGTCCTTGGCATAGCCGACATCGGCGCAGCCGACGCCTGCGGCTGGCGCTTCGTGCGGCACGCCATCCATTGAGGTGTACATGTAAATGTAAGGCATCTTCTGCGGATCGTTGGGGATGTAGAAGCCGCCATCGTTGTAGCCGCGCTTGGCGCCGGGATTCCCGGGCTGGAACATTGAGATGCCGCCCTGCGGGGCACGGTAGTAGGTGCCGTCCGCATCCACTTTTTCCGAAACGTAGGGGCCGCGCTCAAGGCGGGTTTCGGTCACCAGCTTCAGGATACCGGCTTCATCGACGGCCGTCATGGCCTCGGGCAGCTGGATGCAGGTGATATTGGCCGGCGTTGCCAGCTGGTCCGGCGCGATCAGCGGGGCGTTGTTGGCGCAGCCGCCGAGCATTGCGCTGGCGGCCAATGGGAATAGCAGTTTCTTGTACATGATTATCCTGTGGTATTGACCCCGGAAACGGACCGGTCACCACAGGATAATTACTTCATGGCAATCTTGCAATAAAATAATCAGGTTTGCCCAGATTACTTTTTCTTTTCTTCCTCAGGCTGCGAGAAGTTCAGCTCGGGCTGCTGTTCGTCGTCCTGCTTTTGCGCAGGTAGCGATTCCGGAGCCGCCGGCTGCTCGATATGCAGGTCGCCCGACTCCACCTTGCCGCCCGTGCCCCGGTCGAGGAAGGCGGTGACGGTTTGCGGCAGCGCAGCCACCAGCAGCACCATCAGCATTTGCAGGCCGACCCAGGGCAGGGCGCCCCAGTAGATATCCGAAGACTTCACTTCTTTCGGCGCCACGCCGCGCAGGTAGAACAGCGCGAAGCCGAAAGGCGGGTGCATGAAGGAGGTTTGCATGTTCACGCACAGCATCACGCCGAACCATACCAGCGCCGCCGATGCCGCCGCCTCCGGACTGCCCATCAGCGGCTCCAGTTGCGGCGCCAGCACCTTCTGCGCCACCGGCGCCAGCATCGGCACCACGATGAAGGCGATCTCGAAGAAGTCGAGGAAGAAGGCGAGGAAGAACACGAACAGGTTCACCACCAGCAGGAAGCCGATCCAGCCGCCCGGGATGCCGTTGAACAGGTGCTCCACCCACAGCCCGCCGTCCACGCCCTGGAACACCACGGAGAAGCAGGTGGAGCCGATCAGGATGAACACCACCATTGCCGTCAGGCGCATGGTGGACTGGTAGCTCAGGACGATCAGGTCGCGCAAGGACTTGATCTGGCTGGCGCGGATCACGATCCAGGCCACGCACACGTACAGCACGGCCAGCGCGCCCTGCACGACAGGCTTGGCGCCTTCCACAAAGGCGCCCAGCAATGCCGCGGCCGCCAGGGCCGCCATGCCGATGCGGAAGAATATCTTGTCGCGACCGTTGAATTCCGGATGGCGCAGGGCTGCCAGGATCACCGCGCCCAGCGCACCCATGGCGCCCGATTCGGTCGGCGTCGCAACGCCCAGCATCATGGTGCCCAGCACCATGAAGATCAGCACAGCGGCCGGCACGATGCCTTGCAGGCATTGCTTCCACAGCGCCCAGCCGCGCGGGCCCAATTCGTTCTGCGGCGCCGGCGGCAGCCATTGCGGCTTCACGCGCGACAGGATGAAGGTGTACAGCGCGAACAGGCCGATCTGCACCAGCGAAGGGCCCCAGGCGCCCAGGTACATGCTGCCGACGTCGGCGGCAGCGGTCGGGGTCTTGAGCTGGTCGGCCAGCACCACCAGCACCAGCGACGGCGGCACCAGCTGGGTGATGGTGCCGGAAGCGGCCAGCACGCCGGTGGCGTAGCGCATGTGGTAACCGTAGCGCATCATCACCGGCAGCGAGATCATGGCCATGGCGATCACCTGCGCCGCCACCGTGCCGGTGATCGCGCCAAGGATGAAGCCGACGATGATCACCGAGTAGCCCAGGCCTCCGCGCACGCCGCCGAACAGGCGGCCCATGGAGTCGAGCATGTCCTCCGCCAGGCGGCACTTTTCCAGCACCGCGCCCATGAAGGTAAAGAAGGGGATCGCCAGCAGCAGGTCGTTGGCCAGCACGCTGCCGAAAATCCTTTGCGGTACTGCCTGCAGGAAGGGCACGCCGAAGAAGCCCTGCGCAATCGCGATAAAGCCGAAGAACAGGCCCACCGCCAGCAGCGAGAACGCTACCGGGAAGCCGACCAGCATGAATACGACCAGGCCACCGAACATCAGCGGCGGCATCATCTCCAACGGAATCATTGCACTGGCCTTTCGTATTTGCTGTCCAGGTTGGCTTGGCCGGCGAGGTGGGCGATGCGCTTGATCAGTTCAGAAATGCCTTGCAGGGTGAGCAGGGCAAAGCCGACGGGCACCACGAATTTGATCGGCCAGCGCGCCAGGCCGCCGGCGTTGCTCGATTGTTCCATGATGGCCCAGGAAGGCAGGAACAATGATTCCCACGACAGCCAGGCAAACAGGATGCAGGCCGGGAACAGGAAGAAGATGATGCCGAAGACGTCGATCCAGAGTTGCTTGCGCTCGGAGACGTGGCCGTAGACCAGGTCGACGCGCACGTGCTCATTGCGCTGGAAGGTGTAGCTGGCGCCAAGCATGACGGCGGCGCCAAACAGGTACCACTGCATTTCGAGCAGGGCGTTGGAACTCCAGTCGAAGCCATAACGGATCATGGCGTTGCTGGCGCTGATGAAGCATGAGGCGAGGATCATCACATTGGCCAGCTGCCCGCAGCGGTAGCCAAGGCGGTCAAGCCAATGCGACAGGCGAAGAAACTCCTGCATTGCGTCTCCTGGTGATTGGATTATTTATTGCAAGGATATTAGCCGAGAATCACCCCGAATTGAATCGCTCCCCGGGGACGGTTGACGTTTCGCCACGAAAAAACTGGACAGGTGACAATTAAGCATTTAAGATATTCGTTAAATGCTTAATTAAATAAAAGTAGTACTCCGGCATTGGCTGGAGCGCCCGTCGGGTATAGACTAGAGGCCTCGCCGCGCATTGCGGTGCCCCTCAACAGAAAACCAGCATGTCGGACAAAGTATTTGAAGCATTGGCATCGACGCCACGTCGACTGATCCTCGCCTATCTCTCTGAGCAGGAGATGACGGCCGGGGAGGTGGCTGCCCGCTTTGAAATGAGTGCGCCTGCGGTTTCCCGTCATTTGTCCGTCCTCGAAGGTGCAGGCTTGGTCAGCAGCGAGCGTCGCGGCCAGTATGTCTATTACAAGCTGATGTCCGACAACCTCGTCAATACGCTGACGCAGTTTGCCTTTGCGCTGTGCCCGGTCGCCGGGCCAATCAAGCGCGAAAGCAAGGCCAGGAAAAAGGCCGGCGAAGCGTAAATCGCCAGTACACGCAGACCGCAATGATGGCCTTTCATGGGCCAGGGTTTCTTGCACGCTTTTTTTGACTTAAAGGGCAACGCATGGACGTTGGGGCATACCGCAACGGAGTCAAGGCCTACACGCCTTTCTTCCTTCACTGCTACGACCTGCTGGTGATCGGTATCTTTACCAGGTATTTCTGGAAGTGCGAGGGGCAGCGTTATATCGACATCTACCGCCGGCATGCCGGGCGCCGCCATGCCGACATCGGCGTGGGCACCGGATACTTCCTGGACCATGCCGGGCTTGACGAGGGAAGGCAGCAGATTGCCCTGATCGACCTGAATCCGAACTGCCTGCGCCACACGGCACAGCGCCTGCAGCGCTACGTCCCCGATTGTCATGTGCGCAACGCGTTCGAACCCATTGCCATCGGCGGCACGGTCGATTCAATCTGTATCGGCGGCCTGATTCACTGCGCGCCGGGGACGATGCGGGACAAGGGCCGCATTTTCGACGCCATTGCGCCGCTGTGCGCACCCGGGACGACGCTGTTCGGCTACACGCTGCTGGGCAAGGATGCGCCGATGTCCTGGTACGCCAGGGCCCTGATGGGCTTCATGAACTGGCTGAAAGTGGTGGACAACCGGGACGACTCGCTGGACGCCCTGCACGCCGAATTATCGCAACGATTCAGCCAGGTCGAAGTCTGGCTGGTTGGATGTAACGCTTTCTTCACTGCCAAAAACCATAAGGATGCTACAAGATGAACATCGCTCAAACGGAACGCATCATCGACGCCGACATCGCGGAAGTATGGGATAAAGTCTGCTTTTACGAGGAAGTGAAAGCCAGGCCGAACTGGTTCCTGCGCTGGACCTTGCCCCTGCCCGTGAGGACAGTCGGCGACCACAAGACGGTAGGCACCCTGTGCCGGTGCGAGTATGGGGACGGGCAGTACATCATGAAGCGCATCACGAAGTCGGCGCATAACGCTGCGCTTGAATTCAGCGTGACCGAAGCCAGCGAACAGTTCCAGCGCCATCTCGCGCTGAAGGGCGGCAGCATCCATTTGACCCGCCTGTCCGGCAGCCAGACGCTGGTGAGCATGGCCACCAGCTACGAGCCCAAAGGATCGGAGAGCACGTTGCGGCGCCTGCTCGTGGACCTCGTGATCCGCTCCATGCACCGCTTCGTCATGCGGGACATGGCGGACAGCATCCGCCACGCCCGCAAGGCTCAACCTGCCAACTGCTGACGCACGCGGGAAATCGCCGCGCGCACCTGGTTCGGCGCCGTGCCGCCAACGTGGTCGCGCGCCGCCACCGAGCCTTCCAGCGTCAGCACCGCAAACACATCCTCGCCGACCAGCGGCGAGAAGGCACGCAGCTGCTCCAGCGACATCTGTGCCAGGTCGATCTTCAGGTCGTCGCAGGCGCGCACCGCATGCGCCACTGCTTCGTGCGCATCGCGGAACGGCAAGCCCTTCTTCACCAGGTAGTCGGCCAGGTCGGTCGCAGTGGCGTAGCCCTGCAGCGCGGCCGAACGCATCGCTTCCGGCTTGACGGTGATGCCGCCCGCCATGTCGGCGAAGATGCGCAGGGTGTCGACCACGGTGTCGACGGTGTCGAACAGCGGCTCCTTGTCTTCCTGGTTGTCCTTGTTGTAAGCCAGCGGCTGGCCTTTCATCAGGGTCAGGAGGCCCATCAGGTGGCCGTACACGCGGCCGGTCTTGCCGCGCGCCAGTTCCGGCACGTCCGGGTTTTTCTTCTGCGGCATGATCGAGGAGCCGGTGCAGAAGCGGTCGGCAATGTCGATAAAGCCGACGCGCGGGCTCATCCAGATAATCAGTTCTTCCGACATGCGCGACACGTGCATCATGAGCAGCGAGGCGGCGGCGGTGAACTCGATCGCGAAGTCGCGGTCCGACACGGCATCCAGCGAGTTGTGGCACACATCGTCGAAGCCAAGGGTCTTGGCCACGCGCAGGCGGTCGATCGGGAAGGTGGTGCCGGCCAGTGCGGCGGCGCCCAGCGGCAGGCGGTTCACGCGCTTGCGGCAATCCTGCATGCGCTCGACGTCGCGGCCGAACATTTCAACGTAGGCCAGCATGTGGTGGCCGAAGGTGATCGGCTGCGCCACCTGCATATGGGTGAAGCCGGGCAGAATCACGTCCGCATTCTTCTCGGCCAGGTCGACCAGGGCGCCGCGCAACTGCTGCAGCAGGCCGGTGATGTCGTCGATCGCAGAGCGCACGTACAGGCGGATGTCGGTGGCCACCTGGTCGTTGCGGGAGCGGCCGGTGTGCAGGCGCTTGCCAGCGTCGCCAACCAGCTCGGTCAGGCGTTTTTCGATATTCAGGTGCACGTCTTCCAGGTCGAGCTGCCATTCGAACTGGCCGCCGTCGATCTCGGCGCTGACCTGGGCCAGGCCTTTCTGGATCGCAGCCAGGTCGGCGGCCGGGATGATGCCTTGGGCAGCCAGCATGTCGGCGTGCGCCAGGGAACCCTGGATGTCGGCCTTGGCCATGCGCTTGTCAAAAAACACCGAGGCGGTGTAACGTTTCACGAGGTCGGAAACAGGTTCGGAGAAGCGAGCGGACCAGGCTTCCGCCTTCTTGGAGAATTGATCTGTCATAGTGGCTTTGCGGTGAGATTTGCACGAGAAATTCAAACGATTATAAATTAGTAGGAGAGTCAATGAAGAAGTTAGCAAGTTTGCTACTGTTGGTGCTGGCCAGCGGTAGCGCCTTCGCGCAGGGTGCGCGTCCGTCCGACGTGGCATCCGTGGACGGCATCGTGGCCGCCCTGTACGACACCATTTCCGGCCCCGCCGGCAAGGCGCGCGACTGGGACCGCCTGCGTTCCCTGTTCCGCAACGATGGCCGCATGGTGGTGCACAGCACCGGCAAGGATGGGGCGCTGAATACCCGCGTACTGTCGCTGGAAGACTACATTACCCGCGTCACGCCGGTGTTTGCGAAGGAAGGCTTCTACGAATCCGAACTCGCGCGCAAGGGCGAGGAATATGGACAGATTGCCCAGGTCTTCAGTACCTATGAGGCGCGCCACGCGCCGGCGGAAAAGCCTTTTGTGCGCGGCATCAATTCGATTCAGCTCGTCAATGACGGCAAGCGTTGGTGGATTTCGCAACTCCTGTGGCAGCCGGAAGGCGAAAAGACCCCGCTGCCGGAACGCTACCTGAAGCCGCAATAAAAATAAAGTGTGCGCCGGCGTGCGATAGGGTTTTACTCCACCGTTGCGTCCGGCTACACTGTCGGAAAGGTATTACCCAGATGTCTAGCAGCGATGCCAGTGAGCAAGCAGAACAGGAGGCCATCGTGAAGCTGTACTCCCCCGCCGGCCTGGTCCGATTGGGCCTGGCCTTGCTAGCCGCCTGCGGCCTTCCTATCCACGCCCGCGAAGCGCCGCCCAAGAATCCCGTCCCGGCAACGACCGGGCGCACCAGCACCACGCCGCCGCCGGACGCGCCATCCAGGCCTCCGGCGGCGCCGCCTTCGACTCCCGCCCCATTGCCCGATACGGTCGCCCCGGTGCGCATCGTGGCCGGCGCCAGCGCTACCGTCAGCGGCGGATCGGCCGCCATCGCACCTTCTCCCGTGGCGGCGCACCAGGGCTCGCTGGTCATCATCGGAGGCGGCCTGCGCGGCGACAATGCCGACGTGTGGCAGCGCGTGGTGAAACTGGCGGGCGGCAAGGGCTCGCGCATCGCCGTCTTCCCTTCTGCCGCGGGCAATCCGGAACGTTCGGCCCAGACCATCATCGGCTACCTGCGCAAGTGGGGGGCGGATGCCTTCCTGGTGCCGGTTGCGGTGCGCCTGGCCGGCAGCGATTACCGGAAGAACGCTGACGACGCAGCATTGGCGAAGAGGATCCGAGAATCGGACGGCGTCTATTTTGCCGGCGGCGACCAGGGGCGCATCACCAAGGCGCTGTTGCGGGAGGACGGCACCCAGACCGCGGTGCTGGAGGCGGTGTGGGACGTGTACCGCCGTGGCGGCGTGATTGCCGGTTCCTCGGCCGGTGCGGCCATCATGAGCAGCACCATGTTCGCCAATCCGAAAGCCGTCCTGTCGATGCTGCAGACCGGCATTGCCGATGGGCGCGAGCTGGGCCCGGGCCTTGGCTTCATCGGCGACGACGTGTTCGTGGACCAGCACTTGCTGGTGCGCGGCCGCTTTGCGCGCATGATCCCGGCCATGCTGGCCAAGGGGTACCAGATCGGCCTTGGCATCGATGAGGACAGCGCGATGGTGGTGAATGCCCAGCGCGAGGTGGAAATCATCGGCTACAAGGGGGCGCTGCTGATCGACCTGTCGCGCGCCGAGTGGGACAAGGAAGCGCCGCACTTCGGCGTGCGCAACGCCGTGATCAGCTATCTCGACCGGGGCGACAAATTCAATATCGGCACCCATATGTTTTTGCCGTCCAACGACAAGGCAGGCGGCCGCATCGACCCGACGCGCACCCTGGGCCGCGGGGCCGTGTTCAGCAATGACGTGCTGGGCAATAGCGCCGTGATCGACCTGATGGAACGGCTGATCGACAGCAACCAGGAAGAGGCGATCGGCATTGCCAGCGGTAACCCGCGTGCCAGCGGGACCGAGGTCGGCTTCGAGTTCCGTTTCACCAAGACGCCAGAGACGGTGGGCTATGTCTCCAGCGTGGCTGAGGCGTATTCGGTGCTGAATATCCGCCTCGATATCCGGCCTATCGAAATCACGCGGCCGCTATACAAATATAAATGACGATTTCCTGAATCCGGCGGCGGCGCAGCCGCGTATATGCCATGGCAACCAACCACAGAGGAGGAAACCATGGCACCCATCAAGCAAGCTGCTGTTCAGTTAGCCCTGCTGTCGGCCCTGGCGCCGGCGGCGCAGGCATCGAGCCACCGCGAAGCGCCATTCATTACGCGCGAACCCAAGGTCGACGGAACAGACTTCTACATGTTCCGCAGCTACGAGCCGGGGCGCGAGCAGTTCGTGACCCTGATCGCCAATTACGTGCCCTTGCAGGATGCGTATGGCGGACCGAATTTCTTCACCATGGATCCGGATGCGCTGTACGAGATCCACATCGATAACAATGGCGATGCGCGGGAAGACCTGACTTTCCAGTTCCGCTTCACCAATACTTTCAAGAATGCGGCGTTCACGGTGGGCGGCAAGAAAGTGCCGATTCCGCTGGTGATCAATGGCGGGCCGATTAACGAGGTGAATGCGGCCGGGCTGAACGTGCGCGAGACCTATACGGTGGGCGTGGTGCGCGGCGACCGGCGCGGCGTGCGCCAGGCGGTGCGCATGGCGGGCAACGGCGCCACGGTGTTCGACAAGCCAATCGATAATATCGGCAACAAGTCGATTCCCGATTATGCGGGGTATGCGGGCAAGCATGTCTACACCGTGAGTATTCCCGGCTGCGAGGTGCCGGCGCGCTTGTTTGTCGGGCAGCGCAAGGATTCGTTCGTGGTCAACCTGGGCGAAACCTTTGACCTGATCAACATCAAGGCGCCTGCGGTGGAATTCCTGGCCAATGCGGAGAAGAATGCGCGCGACGACCTGGACGACAAGAACGTGACATCCATCGAGATGGAAGTGGCGGCCCGTTGCCTGACTTCCGGCACGGAGGCGGTGATTGGCGGCTGGACCACGGCCAGCCTGCGCCAGGGACGTTTGATCAATCCGAACGGCGGCTCGAAGGAGGGCGGGGCATGGACGCAGGTGTCGCGGCTCGGCATGCCGCTGGTGAATGAGGTGGTGATCGGCTTGAAGGACAAGGACCGCTTCAACCACAGCAAGCCAGTGCAGGATGGGCAGTTTGCGGACTACGTCACCAATCCAACCCTGCCGGCACTGGTTGAAGTGCTGTTCGGCAGCGCGGGCGCCAAGGCGCCTGTCAATTTCCCGCGCAATGACCTGGTAACGGTGTTCCTTACCGGCGTGCCCGGGCTTAACCAGCCTGCGCGCGTGAAGGCATCGGAGATGCTGCGCCTGAATACTTCGATCGCCCCGGTTGAAAAGGGCGCGCAGAAACGGCTGGGCGTGATCGATGGCGATAACGCCGGCTTCCCCAACGGACGCCGGCCGGGCGACGACGTGGTCGATATCGCCTTGCGTGTCGTCATGGGCAAGCTGTGCACGCTGAACATCGGCTGCGCGCCCGGCGACGCGCCGGCGGGGGCTATCCGCTTCACCGATGGCGCTTTCCTGGACGACAGCTTCTTCAGCGCTGGCTTCCCCTACCTGAAGACGCCGATTCCCGGCTCGCCGCAGCAATAGGGGGCGCGATCATGAAACGCCTTTGTCTTGCCATGGCGGCCGTGCTGCTCGCCGGCTGCGGCGGCGGTGGTGGCGATGCCGCTTCGACGATGTCGATATCCGATCCGGTGCCGGCCCCGCCGCCGCCCGGCGACACCTTCACCTCCGCCCTCGTTGCGCTGGTCCGCAGCGCGCCTGAAACCACCGAGCCTGCCGATGTCGATGGCACGGCGCTGGGCCAGCCTGACGGCGGTGAGCCGGTCGCGCTGGAGTGAGGCCGGCATGAAGCCCGATACCTGCATCATCCGCGCTGCCGCTTCGGCCCTCGCCGCAGTTGCAGCCACGGCGCTCCCGCTGCCCGGCCTGGCCGCGCCGTTTGTGCCGCAATCCGGCGCCCAGGTGCTGGAGACGCTGCCGCGCTGGGGCGATGCCCCGGATGCGGCATTGCGCCGCCAGCGTGCGCAGATAGCCGCTGCGCCGCACGATCCTGTCCTTGCCGCAGAAGCCGCGCGGCAGTACATCGAGCGTGGCCGCGCGTCGGGCGATCCACGCTATTTCGGCTACGCGCAAGCGGTGCTGGCTCCCTGGTGGAAGTCTGCTGCGCCGCCGGTCCAGGTATTGCTGCTGCGCGCGACGCTGCTGCAATCCAGCCATCGCTTCGCCGAGTCGATCCGCGACCTGGGCGCCGTCACGCGCGCAGACCCGGCCAACCCCCAGGCCTGGCTGACGCTGGCGACAGTGCAGGTGGTGCGGGGCGAGTACGACGCGGCCGTTCGCAGCTGCGGACGGCTCTCGTCGCTGGCCAGCCAACTGGCCGGCATGGCCTGCCTTGCCAACGCCCGCGCCGCCAGCGGCCAGCTTGCAGCCAGCGAACACCTGCTGGCGCTGGCCATCGAACGCTCGGGCAGGGGCCAGGGCGCATCGTCCGCATCGGACGCCGGCTTGCGGCTCTGGGCATTGACGCTTTTCGGCGAACTGGCATATCGGCGCGCCGATGCCGTGCGCGCAGAAGAGCGTTTTCGCCTGGGGCTCGGCCTGGCGCCGGGCGATAGCTACTTACTTGGCGCTTATGCCGACCTTTTGCTGGACCAGGGACGCGGCGAGGAAGTGCAGGCGCTGCTGCGCAAGCACCTTCGCATCGATGGCCTGCTGCTGCGGCACACCATCGCCGCGTCGCGTTCCGCGCCGGCCGCGCCGGCCGTGACAAGCGCCGTTGCAGATTTGCAGGCGCGCTTCGATGCGGCTGCCCGCCGTGGCGACGCGATCCACCAGCGTGAACAGGCCCGTTTTGAGCTGCATTTGCGCCATGACGCGCGCGCTGCGCTGCAGCTGGCGCTGGCCAACTGGCAAGTGCAGAAAGAGCCTGCAGACCTGCGCATACTGCTGGAAGCGGCACTCGCGGCGCGCGATCCAGAGGCTGCCCGCCCGGCGCTGGCATGGCGTCGCCGGCATGGCCTTGAGGACAGCCTGGTCGCTTCGCTGGCACGGCAGCTGGAGGGAGGCGCACCATGATCGCCCGACAATTCCGCGCATGCAGGCTGGCCGGACTGATCTTCCTGACCTTACTGTTGGCCGCCGGCACGGCGCACGCCCACAAGCCAAGCGATAGCTACCTGGCGCTGCGCCTGGCGGCTGCCGTCCCGGCGGCGGCGCGCCAGCTGCGCCTTGTCGACGGCCGTTGGGACATTGCCTTGCGCGACCTCGATTTCGCCCTTGGGCTGGATGCCGATGGTGACGGCAAGCTGACGTGGGATGAAGTCCGGTCCCGCCATGCTGACATTGCCACCTATGCCATGCCGCGCCTCGGCCTGGCGCCGGGCTGCCGGCTGCGCGTGACAGGCCAGCAAATCGACCGCCATACTGACGGCGCTTACTCCGTCCTGTTGCTGCAAGGCGATTGCGAAAGCGGCGCCGCCTTCGCCATCGACTACCAGCTGTTCGCCGACCTGGATGCGCAGCATCGCGGCATGGCCAGCATTACGGTCGACGGCCGCACGCAATCGGCCGTGCTGGGCGGTGAGCGCACGGGGCTCGCCGCAGGCGGGGGAGATGGCGGTGGCAACGCGTGGCAACAGGCCGGCAGCTACCTGCACCACGGCATCTGGCACATCTGGACCGGCTACGACCACATCCTGTTCCTGCTTTCCCTGTTGCTGCCGGCGGTGCTGGCAAAAGGCTGGCGGCCGGCTGGCGTGGATGTGCTGCGCGTCGTCACGGCCTTCACGCTCGCACACTCCATCACGCTTTCGCTCGCGGCGCTGCAAGTGGTCGCGCTGCCAAGCCGCCTGATCGAAACCGCCATCGCGGCCTCGGTCGCGGTCGCGGCGCTGAACAACATCTGGCCTCTGGTGCAAGGCAGGCGCTGGCTGGCCGCCTTCGCTTTCGGGCTGCTGCACGGCTTCGGTTTTGCGGGAGTGCTTGGCGACCTTGGCCTGCCGAAAGGCTCGGCGGTACTCGCGCTGGCAGCGTTCAACGCGGGCGTCGAACTGGGACAGCTGGCAATTGTGGCGGCCTTCCTGCCGCTCGCATTCGCCATGCGCCGCAGCTGGATCTACAAACAGTTGATGGTGAAGGCCGGCTCGGCCGGCATCGCCGTGCTGGCCATGTTGTGGATCGTCGAACGGGCTACTGTGTAATTACATGGCCCGTACCCACGGGCCTTTGTACAGCACAGGCCCGGTCGGCCCGTTCGGATCGGGTGATCCGCCGCGCGGCTCCAGCGAGATCGCCAGCATCACGACGTCGTCGCCGACAGCGCCCGACGCGAGCGAGAACGTTGCACGCCCATCGCTTCCCAGTACGCCCAGCGAACGTGGAGATCCTTTCTTCGGAATCGCCCACAATTGCAATGACCGGTCGACCGGCACCGGTGCGCCGCCGACGATATGGGCCTGCAGCAGGCGCTTGCTGGTGTCGGCCTTCACCAGCAGGGCAGGCTGCGCTTGCTGGTCGGTCAATGTCGCGATCAGGTCGTAGCTAGGCCCGCGCAACTGCTGCAAGCTGATCGCCACCACCAGCCCCGCCGCCACTGTGGCTGATGCCGTTCCGAGCCCGAAGCCGCGCCAGAAATGCCAGCTGCTGCGTTCCGGCTTCAGGTGCAGGCGCATTTCGATATTGCGCCAGAGCTGGGGCGATGGCTCGGCCGTGTGCACGAATTCATGCATCGGCAGCAGGCGGCGCTCCCATTCCTTGACCAGCATGCGCAGGGCGGCATCAGTGTACATCCAGCCTTCGAAGCGGCGGCGTGCACCGCCGCGCAAGGTGCCAAGCACGTATTCGGCGGCCAGCTTGTCGCGCAAGGCATCGTTGCCGCGGATCTTCATGGGCCTTCTCCTTGCGACAGGCAATGCTTGAGCTTTTCCATGCCGCGCCGGATCCATGTCTTGATCGTGCCGACCGGCAGCGACAGGCGCTGCGCCACTTCGGTGTGCGACAGGTCATGGAAGAAGGCGAGGCCGATCGCCAGCCGGTGCAAGCCTTCCAGCCGCGCCATGCAAGCAATGAGCGCACGGGCGTCGCTGCTCATTTCACTCGCCTCGGCGGGTGAGCTTGTGTACTCGTCGCGAAATGCTTCATGGTCCAATTCCACCGTATCGTCCGTGCGGCGCAGGATATCCAGTGCCTTGTTGCGGACTATGGCAGCCATCCACGTCAGCGGCGCTGCCAGGCCGGCCTGGTAGTGCGGCGCCGCGTGCCAGATCGACACGAAGCCTTCCTGCAGCGCTTCCTCGGCCAGTTCCCGCTTCTGCAATATACGCAGGGCAAAGCCAAACAGTTTCGGCGCGGCTGCATCGTACAGCGCGCGAAACGCCACGGCATCCTGGCGGCCGGCCGCTGCCAGCCATGTTCTTAGCTGTTCGGGTTCGATGGGCATGGGGCCATCTTATGCCGGGCTTACGGGGCGGTCTACTGTATTCCGCAAAGCAAAGCTACAATAACCGCCACCAAAACCACACTGGAGACTTCATGTCGTACCTGAACCGACTGCTGGCGGGAGCGGCGCTGAGCACCGCGGCCGGCCTTGCGCTGGCGGCGCAACCTGCGACCGTGCGCCTTGACTATATGCACACCGGTAACGCGCTAAACGAAAGTTATGCGATCGAACAAGTTGTGATTGAGCCGTTGCCATGGCCCGGCGATATGTCCAAGACAATCGATACCACTAACCGCGGCGTGAACAAGGTTGAAGTGGTGGACGCCAAGACCGGCAAGGTGCTGTACACCCGCACCTTCTCCACCATCTTTGTTGAGTGGAAGTCGACCGAGGAGGCGGGCAAGCTGACGCGCGGCTTCCATGAGTCGGTGCGCTTCCCTAAGCCTGACCGCCCGGTCAAGGTGCGCATCCTGAAGCGTGATGAGCGTAATGAATTCTCCGTGGTGTGGAGCGTGGACGTCGATACCGATGCGATGGATGTGGTGCGCAAGCAGGACGTGGCGCCCGCCAAGCCGATCCCGATCCGTGTCAACGGGCCGAGCGAGAAGAAGGTGGACTTGCTGATCCTGGGCGACGGCTACACCAAAGCCGACATGGCCAAGTTCGAAGCCCGGGCACGCAAGCTGTCCGAATACCTGTTCACGGTATCGCCGTTCAAGGAGCGGGCCAAGGACTTCAACGTATGGGCGATGGCGGTGCCGACCCAGGAGAGCGGCGTGTCGCGCCCTTCCACCAATACACACCATGCGTCCAGGCTGGGTACGCGCTACGACATCTTCGGCAGCGAACGTTATGTGCTGACCATCGACAACCGCGCGCTGCGCGAGATTGCGCAGCACGCGCCGTATGAGTTCATCGAGATCCTGGTCAACAACGATACTTACGGCGGTGGCGGCATCTACGGGCAATTCAGCACGGCCGCCGCGGATAACGATTGGGCGAACTATCTGTTCGTGCACGAATTCGGCCACCACTTCGCGGGACTGGCGGATGAGTATTACACCTCGCCGGTGGCTTATGCCACGGGCGGAGTGCGCATGGAGCCGTGGGAGCCGAACGTGACGGCCTTGCTGGATCCGGCCAATGTGAAGTGGAAGAAGTTTGTGACGCCGGGGACTGCGTTGCCGACTGCCTGGCCGAAGGCGGAGTACGAGGCGCATTCACGCGAGTACCAGAAGATTCGAGCGCAACTGCGCAAGGATAATCGTCCGGAAGCGGAGATGAGCAAGTTGTTCAAGGAGGATCTGGCCTGGACCAATGCGCTGTTCTCGAAAGCGCCGAACCGCAAGGCCGTGGGAGCGTTCGAAGGAGCGAACTACGAAGCGACGGGCTACTATCGTTCGCAGCAACAGTGCCTGATGTTTGACCGCAGCGAGGAGTTTTGCGCGGTGTGCAGCGATGCGGTGCAGGAGACAATTGACTTGTACGCCCCGCGTTAAACCGGTAAACCAGTGTCAGACCCATAGGGTCTGACACTTGGCCTGCGGCCGCCGCGTTACAGTGTCTGACCCTGCGGGTCAGACACTGGGTTGCCGGTTCAGGTGTTCGGCGCCAACCCAGTCGGCTTGATCCGCACCGGCATCGGCTTGCCCTTGCGCGCGCGCTTGCCGAAGTGCGGCGCCAGTGCCGTCGGCCCCATGCGGTCTTCCTTCGCCTTCGCAGCATTGCCAATCCCCTGCACGGTCACGCCCTTGTCGGTGATCGCGCAAGCAGCAACCAGCTTCTCCTTGTCGGCCAGATCCATCAGGATCACGCCGCGGCCGCCGTTGGACAGCACCTTCATCTCGTCCATGCCGAACACCAGCAGGTTCGATTTCTCGGAAATGACCGCCACCGCGCTCGCGCCATCGGCCACCACGGTCGGTGGCAGCGGCTTCGAGCCCTCGTCCAGCGTAATGAACGACTTGCCGCCCTTCAGTCGCGACACCATATCGCCGGCCTTGGCGATAAAGCCATATCCCGCGTCGGACGCCAGCAGCAACTGCTTGTCGCCATTGCCCGCGAAGTAGTGCAGCAGGCGGGCGCCGCCCGACAGGTCGACCAGCGTGGTAATCGGTACGCCGTCGCCGCGCGCATTAGGCAGGGCGGCTACGGGCACGGAATACACCTTGCCGTTGTCGCCGAAGCCCAGCAGGGTATCGACCGTACGGCACTCGAATGCGCCATACAGCGAATCGCCGGCCTTGAAGGTGAACTGCGCAGGATCGTGGCCGACGCCGGACCGTGCGCGCACCCAGCCTTTTTCGGAAATGATTACGGTGACCGGTTCGTCGGCCACCTTCTGTTCAACGACAGCCTTCTGCGCTTCCTCGATCAGGGTGCGGCGTGCGTCGCCGTAAGTCTTGGCGTCGCCGTCGATTTCCTTGATGACCAGGCGGCGCAGAGTGGACGGATTGTCCAGCACGTCCTGCAGGCCTTCGCGCTCCTTGCGCAGCTCGGCCAGTTCCTGTTCGATCTTGATCGCTTCCAGGCGTGCCAGTTGGCGCAAACGGATTTCCAGGATGTCTTCAGCCTGGCGGTCCGACAGCTTGAAGCGTTCGATCAGCGCCGCCTTCGGCTCGTCCGAATTGCGGATGATGGCGATGACCTCATCGATGTTCAGCAGGACGATCTGGCGGCCTTCCAGGATGTGGATGCGCTCATCGACCTTGTTCAGGCGGAACTGGGTGCGGCGGGTCACGGTGGCGAAGCGGAATTCAATCCACTCGCCCAGGATTTCGCTGATGCCTTTCTGGCGCGGGCGGCCATCGCCGCCGATCATCACCAGGTTCATCGACGCCGAAGTCTCCAGCGAGGTATGCGCCAGCAGCATGTGCATGAACTCTGTCTGGTTCTGGTTCTTCGATTTAGGCTCGAACACCAGGCGCACCGCGGCCTCGCGGCCGGATTCGTCGCGCACCTTGTCCAGCTGGCCAAGCAGCAAGCCCTTCAGCGCAACCTGTTCCGGCGACAGCGCTTTCTTGCCCAGCTTGACCTTTGGATTGGTCAGCTCTTCGATTTCTTCCAGCACCTTCTGCGATGAAGTACCGGGCGGAAGTTCGTATACAACTGCCTGCCACTGGCCGCGCGCCAGTTCTTCGATCTTCCAGCGAGCGCGTACCTTCATCGAGCCGCGGCCGGACGCGTACATGTCGTCCAGTTGCGCGCGCGGAGTGATCAACTGGCCGCCGCCCGGGAAGTCCGGGCCCGGGATCAGTTCCATCAGTTCCGCGTGGCTGATCTTCGGATTGCGGATCATCGCCACGGCAGCTTTCGCCACCTCGGTGAGGTTGTGCGAAGGGATCTCGGTCGCCAGGCCCACAGCGATACCGGAGGCGCCGTTCAGCAGCACCATCGGCAGGCGCGCCGGCAGCAGGGCCGGTTCTTCGTACGAGCCGTCGTAGTTCGGGATGAAGTCCACGGTGCCCTGGTCGATTTCGTCCAGCAGCAGTCGCGAGATCGGGGTCAAGCGGGCTTCGGTGTATCGCATTGCCGCTGCGCCGTCGCCGTCGCGCGAGCCGAAGTTACCCTGGCCGTCGATCAGCGGATAGCGCAGCGAGAAATCCTGCGCCATGCGCACCAGCGCGTCGTACACCGACTGGTCGCCGTGCGGGTGCAATTTACCCAGCACGTCGCCGACCACGGTGGCGGACTTGCGCGGCTTGGCGGTCGGGCCCAGGCCCAGTTCATTCATCGAGTACAGGATGCGGCGCTGCACCGGCTTCTGGCCGTCGCACACGTCCGGCAGAGCGCGGCCCTTGACCACGGAAATGGCGTAATCCAGGTAGGCGCGCTCGGCGAAGGTCGAAAGGGTCAGCGATTCGCCGCCGTCATCACCGCCGCTGCCGCCATTTGGCGGCAGTTCCGGGGTTGGTTCGTCAAAGAGATTTGCTTGAGTCATAGTTTTTACTTTCTAACTGGTAATTCGGCCGGGTGGCCGTCCCGTCTGACCCGCGGAGTCAGACACCAGGCCCGCACCGGTCGCGTACCAGTGTCTGACCCCGCGGGTCAGACACTGCTTTACCGGTTTTAGATATCCGCTTCCACTTCGTTGCCGTGTTCTTCAATCCACGCGCGGCGGGCTGCGGCTTCGCCTTTGCCCATCAGCATATTGAAGCGCGAGGACGAGTAGCTGTGGTCGAAATCGCCCAGCGACACCGGCAGCAGGCGGCGGGTGTCCGGGTTCATGGTGGTTTCCCAAAGCTGCTCGGCGTTCATCTCGCCCAGGCCCTTGAAGCGGGAGATGGTCCAGGAGCCTTCCTTCAAGCCGTCCTTGCGCAGCTTGTCTTCAATGGCCACCAGTTCGCCGTCGTCCAGCGCATACAGCTTCTGGATCGGCTTCTTGCCGCGCGCCGGTGCGTCAACGCGGTACAGCGGCGGACGCGCCACGCAGATGTGGCCCTTGTCGATCAGGGCAGGGAAGTGGCGGAAGAACAGGGTAAGCAGCAGCACCTGGATGTGGGAGCCGTCGACGTCCGCATCGGAGAGGATGCAGATTTTGCCGTAACGCAGGCCAGACAGGTCAGGCGAATCGCCATGATTGTGCGGATCGACGCCGATCGCCACCGCGATGTCGTGGATTTCGTTGTTGGCGTACAGGCGGTCGCGGTCAGTCTCCCAGGAGTTCAACACCTTGCCCCGCAGCGGCAGGATGGCCTGGAATTCCTTGTCGCGGCCCATCTTGGCCGAACCGCCCGCCGAGTCGCCCTCGACCAGGAACAATTCGGTGCGGGTCATTTCGTCCGATTCGCAATCGGTCAGCTTGCCCGGCAATACAGCCACGCCGGACGACTTCTTTTTCTCGACCTTCTGCGCGGAGCGCAGGCGCGATTGGGCTTGCTTGATCACCAGCTCCGCCAGCTTCTTGCCGTAGTCGATGTGCTGGTTCAGCCACAGTTCCAGCGCGGGCTTGGAGAAGGTCGATACCAGGCGTACCGCATCGCGCGAGTTCAGGCGCTCCTTGATCTGGCCCTGGAATTGCGGGTCCAGCACCTTGGCCGACAGCACGAAGGAAGCGCGGGCAAACACGTCTTCCGGCAGCAGCTTCACGCCCTTCGGCAGCAGCGAGTGCAGCTCGACGAAGTTCTTCATTGCGCCGAACAGGCCTTCGCGCAGGCCCGATTCGTGGGTGCCGCCGTTCGGGGTCGGAATCAGGTTGACGTAGGATTCGCGCACCACGGCGCCTTCCTCGGTCCATGCCACCACCCAGGACGCGCCTTCGCCTTCGGCAAAGCCTTCCGCATCAGGGGTGGCGAACTGCTCGCCCTCGAACAGGGGGATCAGGGTTTCGCCGCCGGAGGTGGTTTGCGCCAGTTGCTCGTTCAGGTAGCCGCGCAGGCCGTCCTTGTACATCCAGGTCTGTTCGTCGCCGGTCTTGGCATTCTTCAGCGTGACCGATACGCCGGGCAGCAGCACGGCCTTGGAGCGCAGCAGGCGTTGCAGCTCGACCTGCGAGATCAGCGGCGAATCGAAATACTTCGCATCCGGCCAGGCGGTCACGCGGGTACCGGACTTCTTGCCATCCTTCGGCGCCGGCTGGGAGCTCAATGGCTCGACCAGGTCGCCGTGTTCGAAGGCGATCTGGTGGAAACCGTTGCCGGCGTCGTCTTTACGCCACACTGCAATTTCCAGGCGCTTGGATAGCGCGTTGGTGACGGATACGCCGACACCGTGCAAGCCACCCGAGAAGGCGTAAGCGCCGCCCGATCCCTTGTCGAACTTGCCGCCCGCGTGCAGGCGGGTAAAGACGATTTCCACCGTCGGCACGTTTTCTTCAGGATGCAAGCCGACCGGAATACCACGGCCGTCGTCTTCGACGGTGATGGAACCGTCGGCATTCTGCGTCACGATGATGTTTTTGCAATGGCCGCCCAATGCTTCGTCCGAGGCATTGTCGATCACCTCCTGGATGATGTGCAGCGGGTTCTCGGTGCGGGTGTACATGCCCGGGCGCTGCTTGACGGGTTCCAGTCCTTTGAGGACGCGGATAGATGATTCGCTGTAGTCGGAAACTGGTTTTTTAGTGGCCATACGTGTTATTGGTAATGCAAAGTGCTGTGATTATATACAGTATTTTCCGGTTTGACGGATCGCATGCTTGCGCATTCTATCCGCTACGGCCGGTGGCGCAAGGGAATCGCAGCGTTAAAATGGGTTTTATGACTACAGATCGGCGCCCGTTCGCAGTCAGGCTGGTCGGCTTCCCCCTGGAAGCCGAGCGGGCGCTCGCGCTGGGACTGGCCAAGGCGCCCGCCGACGGACCGGCCTATCTCTGCCTGACCGAAGACAGCCTGCAGGACCCCGATATTTACCTGGCCAACGGCACGGAACTGAAAGCGCTGGCAGCCATCGCATCGTTGGCTGCAGGCGACATCCGGCCGGCGCTGGTGCTGGGAGCGACCGGCGTGCTCCTGCCATACCCGAACCTGCCGCTACCAGTGCAGTGGAGCGCCATGTATGCGGAACTGGGCCGCCTGCTCCAGCGCCGTGCCGACGTGCTGGCCGGCCTGTCGGCTTCCGTCGATTCGCTGGTACCCGAGCGCCGGCGCCGCGAGCGGCTCGACCTCGATCTGACCGATCCCGCTGTCTATGAAAAGATGCGCAAGCCGCGCCGCGAGGGCGCCGTGCTGTGCGTCGATGCCAACGCCAATTTCAGCGAGCAGCTGGGCCAGTCCCTGAAACAGTTCGGCACTGCGGTGCTGTGGGCGGTGGACGGTGTGGCAGCGCTGGCGCATTGCCGCCAGCAGCCGGTGGCTGTGGTACTAATCGACTTCGCCGCCCCGATCATCGACCATTACCTGCTGTGCGCCCAACTGCGCAGCCTGGAGGCGCAACCCGAAGTGATCTTCCTGGTGCAGTCGGCCCACGACTACGACCTGACGCGCGGCCGCGCCGCCGGCGCCGCCGGCATGCTGGACAAGCCGCTGGCTGAACACCAGGTGCAGGCGGTGCTGCGCAAGTTCATGCGGCTGTAGGTATTTTTATGCGGCGTTGACTTGTCGCTGCCTTCTATTTAGACCGTTTTTACGCGCCGATCGATACGCTTTCGTCACCTTCTTTTTTGACGAAAGCGAATGTATGAAGAACGCGTTTTTCCTGGCGGCGGCGATGCTGTCCGCTCCTGCCTTTGCCAATGACCTGAGCTTCAACGCTGCGCTGGCCAGCGACTACCGCTATCGCGGGATCTCGCAATCGCGCCTGCAGCCCGCGTTGCAGGCCGGCGCCGATTTTGCCGACAGCGGGACAGGCTGGTACGCGGGCGCCTGGGCGTCGACCATCAACTGGACGCGCGATGCCGGCGGGGCTGGCCGCGTGGAGCTGGATATCTACGGCGGCAAGCGCGGCCAACTGACGGCAGATGTCAGCTACGACGCGGGCGTGCTGACCTATGTTTACAAGGGGCGTATCCCAGGCCTCGATAACCCTGACACGACGGAGATCCACGGCCAGCTTGGATACGGCCCGGCGACCTTGAAATACTCGCATTCCGTGACCAGCCTGTTCGGCTTCGCCGACAGCAAAAACTCCGGCTACCTGGACCTGGGCGTAAATGTCGATGCGGGCGCCGGCTACACCATCAACCTGCACGCCGGCCACCAGCGCGTGAAAAACAATGGCGTCGCCGACTACAGCGACTGGAAGCTGGGCGTGAGCAAAGACCTGGGCATCGCCAGCGTGCAGCTGGCTGCCGTCGGCACCAATGCCGGCAAGGCAGCCTACGCCTCGCCAGCCAACGGCAAGTTCCTGGGCAAGAGCGCCTTGCAGCTCACGGTCAGCCGGACCTTCTGATTTTTACACCTTGTTTACACCGCTTTGCCGAGTCTTTACACCGAATTTAGGCGTGTCTCGATAAGCTGGTTCGCATGCAAACAAGACCTTTCGGGGAACCTGATGGACATCGTTTTTATTGGCGCAATCGTCACCTTTTTCGTGCTGGTTGTCGCCATGGCGGCCGGTTGCGACAAGCTGGGAGGGAAGCAATGAATATCTTTTATCTCATCGGCTCCGTCGCCACGGCCGGCTTGCTGGTCTACCTGCTGGCTGCCCTTCTGAAAGCGGAGGACCTGTAATATGACCCCCCAATCCTTCCTGCTGCTGGCCGTCTTCCTGCTGGTCCTGGTCGCCGCAGCGTGGCCGCTCGGCGCCTTGCTGGCTCGCGTGGCCGATGGCAGCAAAATCCCTGGCCTTGGCTGGCTGGCTGCAGTCGAAAGGCTGCTGTACCGTGCCGCTGGCGTGCCGGGCGACGAAGCGCAGCGAGGCATGGGCTGGAAGGCCTACGCCAAGGCACTTCTGGTCTTCAATCTCGTTGGCACCCTGTTTGTCTACGCTGTTCAGCGCTTGCAGGCCTGGCTGCCGCTTAACCCCCAGGGCCTGCCTGGCGTCAGTCCGGACTCCTCCTTCAATACCGCCGTCAGCTTTGTGGCCAACACCAACTGGCAAGGCTATGCGGGCGAACAGACCATGAGCTATTTGAGCCAGATGCTGGCGCTCGCCGGCCAGAACTTCTTCTCGGCGGCCACCGGCATTGCCGTGGCCTTTGCCCTGATCCGCGGTTTCGCCGCGCGCTCGGCAAAGTCGATCGGCAACTTCTGGGTCGACCTGACCCGCACCGTGCTGTACGTATTGCTGCCTTTGTCCTTTGTCTTTTCAGTATTCCTGGTCGGCCAGGGATCGATCCAGAACTTTTCCGCCTATAAGGAAGTGAACCTGGTGGAACCGGTGACTTATACCGTCCCGGGCGCCACGCCCGAGGCCCCTGCCCAAACCCAGAGCGTGGCCACGCAAACCATCGCGATGGGCCCGGTCGCTTCGCAGGAAGCGATCAAGATGCTGGGCACCAATGGCGGCGGCTTCTTCAACGCCAACTCGGCGCACCCGTATGAGAACCCGACGCCGCTGTCCAACTTCGCACAGATGCTCGCCATCTTCCTGATCCCCGCCGCGCTGTGCTTTACCTTTGGCCGCCTGGTGGGCGATCGCCGCCGGGGTTGGGCCGTGCTGGGCGCTATGACCATCATGTTCGTGGTCGCAGCTACCGGCATCACCGCTGCGGAGCAGGCCGCGCAACCGGCACTGCAAGCAATGGGCGTCGACCAGTCAGCCACGTCATTGCAGGCTGGCGGCAATATGGAAGGCAAGGAAACGCGTTTCGGCATCGCCGCCACAAGCCTGTTCGCCACCGTGACCACGGCTGCATCCTGCGGCGCCGTGAACGGCATGCACGATTCCTTCACGCCCTTGGGCGGTGCAGGGCCGATGCTGCTGATGCAGCTGGGGGAAGTGGTGTTCGGTGGCGTGGGCTCTGGCCTGTACGGCATGCTGGTCTTCGCCATCATGGCGGTGTTCATCGCCGGCCTGATGATCGGCCGCACCCCGGAATACCTGGGCAAGAAGATCCAGTCGTATGAAATGAAAATGACGTCGATCGCCATCCTGGTGACGCCGACCCTGGTGCTGGTGGGGACCGCCATCGCCGTCATGCTGGAAGCGGGCAAGGCCGGCGTTGCCAATCCGGGCGCGCATGGTTTCTCCGAGATCCTGTATGCCTTCAGCTCGGCCGCCAACAATAACGGCAGCGCCTTCGCCGGGCTTTCCGCCAATACGCCGTTCTACAACATCATGCTGGCCGTCGCCATGTGGTTTGGCCGCTTCGCGATGATCGTGCCGGTGCTGGCGATAGCCGGCTCGCTGGCCTCCAAACAGCGGCTTCAGGCCAACGCCGGCACCATGCCGACCCATGGCCCGATGTTCGTAATGCTGCTGGTAGCCGTGGTGCTGCTGGTGGGCGTGTTGAATTACGTTCCTTCGCTGGCGCTTGGCCCGGTGATCGAACACCTGCAATTGTATAAATAAGGAGTGCACACCATGTCGCAATCCCAGGCGATTCCACTCGCCCAACCAGGCCAGCGCCTCAAGCTGCTCGATTCGCAACTGGTGGTTCTTGCCATCACCGATGCGTTCCGCAAGCTGAGTCCCGCGGTCCAATTGCGCAGCCCCGTGATGTTTGTCGTCTATATCGGCAGCATCATTACCACGCTGCTTTACATCCAGGCGCTGAACGGCGTGGGCGAGGCCAGCTCCGGCTTTATCCTTGCCATAGCCGTGTGGCTGTGGTTCACCGTGTTGTTCGCAAATTTTGCTGAAGCGCTGGCCGAAGGCCGCAGCAAGGCGCAGGCGGCTTCGCTGCGCAGCCTGAAGCAGAGCGTGATGTCGAAGCGCCTCGCGGCGCCACAACATGGCACCGCCTGGTTGCCATGCCCGGCCACCGACCTGCGCAAGGGTAACTACGTGCTGGTGGAGGCCGGCGACATCATACCGATCGACGGCACCGTGATCGAAGGCGTGGCCTCGGTGGACGAAAGCGCCATTACCGGCGAGTCCGCGCCGGTCATTCGCGAATCGGGCGGCGACTTTTCTTCCGTTACCGGCGGCACCCGCGTGCTGTCCGACTGGCTGGTGGTACAGGTCACCGCCAACCCGGGCGAAACTTTCCTCGACCGCATGATCGCCATGGTGGAAGGCGCCAAGCGCAAGAAGACGCCGAACGAGATCGCGCTGACGATCCTGCTCGTGGCGCTGACCATCGTGTTCCTGATCGTGACCGCGACCTTGCTGCCGTTCTCGCTGTTCTCGGTGGCGGCCGCGCAGGCGGGTTCGCCGATCACCATTACGGTGCTGATTGCGCTGCTGGTGTGCCTGATCCCGACCACCATCGGGGGCTTGCTGTCGGCCATCGGCGTGGCAGGCATGAGCCGAATGATGCAGGCCAACGTGATCGCCACCTCCGGCCGCGCGGTGGAAGCAGCTGGCGATGTCGACGTGCTGTTGCTGGACAAGACCGGCACCATCACCCTGGGCAACCGCCAGGCGTCGGCCTTCTTCGCGGCACCGGGCGTCACCGAGCGCGAACTGGCCGATGTGGCGCAACTGGCCTCGCTGGCGGATGAAACGCCGGAAGGCCGCAGCATCGTGGTGCTGGCCAAGCAGAAGTTCAATATCCGCGAACGCGAACTGTCGCCGTTGCATGCCTCCTTCATTCCGTTCTCGGCCAACACCCGCATGAGCGGTGTCGACATGGAGGGACGTGAAGTGCGCAAGGGCTCCGCCGACGCAGTGCGCAAGCATGTGGAAGCGGCCGGCCAGCAATGGCCTGCCGAAGTGGGCCGCACTGTGGAGGATGTATCGCGCCGCGGCAGCACGCCGCTGGTGGTGGCCGACAATGGCCGCGTGGTGGGCGTGGTGGAACTCAAGGATATCGTCAAGGGCGGCATCAAGGAACGCTTCGCGGAGCTGCGCCGCATGGGCATCAAGACCGTGATGATCACCGGCGACAACAAGCTGACCGCCGCTGCGATTGCGGCAGAAGCCGGCGTCGACGACTTCCTGGCCGAGGCGACGCCTGAGGATAAGTTGAAACTTATCCGCAGCTACCAGTCCGACGGCCGCCTGGTCGCCATGACCGGCGACGGCACCAACGATGCGCCCGCGCTGGCCCAGGCCGACGTCGCCGTGGCCATGAGCTCCGGCACCCAGGCTGCCAAGGAGGCAGGCAATATGGTGGACCTGGATTCGAATCCGACCAAACTGCTGGAGATCGTGGAGATCGGCAAGCAGATGCTGATGACGCGCGGCTCGCTGACCACGTTCTCGATTTCGAACGATATTGCCAAATACTTCGCGATCATCCCCGCAGCCTTCGTCGGCACCTATCCGCAACTGAAGGCGCTGGACGTCATGCACCTGGCCAGCCCCAACTCCGCCATCATGTCCGCCGTGATCTTCAACGCGCTGATCATCGTGTTCCTGATTCCGCTGGCCCTGAAAGGCGTGCGCTATCGCGCCATCGGCGCCACCGCTCTGCTGCGCCGCAACCTGCTGGTGTATGGCGCCGGCGGCCTGGTCCTGCCGTTCATCGGCATCAAATTGATCGACATGCTGCTGGCAGCGTTCAACTTCGTTTAAGCTGGAGAACAAGATGATTTCGACTATTCGTCCCGCGCTGGTGTTGTTCGGCGCACTGACCCTGGCCTGCGGCGTGATCTATCCCCTTGCCGTCACAGGCGTTGCCTCGGCGGCTTTCCCGGCCCAGGCTGGCGGTTCCATCCTGGAAGTGGACGGCAAGCCGGTCGGCTCAAAGCTGATCGGCCAGCAATTCACCTCGGCGAAGTATTTCTGGGGCCGCCCGTCGGCCACCGGCCCGATGCCCTACAACGCCAACGGCTCCGGCGGCTCCAACCAGGGCCCGCTCAACCCCGCCTTCACCGATGCTGTGCGCTCCCGCATCGAAGCGCTCAAGGCTGCCGATCCGGGCAACACGGCGCCAATCCCTGTCGACCTGGTCACGGCCTCGGGAAGCGGGCTCGATCCGGAGATCAGCGTGGCCGCTGCTGAATACCAGCTTCGGCGCGTGGCGGACGAGCGACGCATCGCACCGGACAAGGTGCGGGCGCTGATCGCCGAGCATGCGTCGGGCAAGGTCATGGGCGTCTTCGGCGAGCCGCGCGTGAACGTCCTGGCGTTGAATCTGGCGCTGGACGAGAAAACGCCGCATACTCGCTGATATGATTCCACTCGACGACGACCGGCCAGATCCCGACGCGCTGCTGGCGCAAATGCAGCAGCAGGAGCGCAAGGCGGCGCGGGGCAAGCTGCGCATCTACTTCGGCGCGTCGGCCGGCGTCGGCAAGACCTACGCCATGCTGTCGGCCGCCCGCAAGTTGCAGGCGGCCGGGCAGCTGGTGCTGGTCGGCGTCATCGAGACCCACGGCCGCAGCGAAACGGCGGCGCTGCTGGAAGGGCTGGACGTACTGCCGCTTCGGGCAATTGCCTATCGCGGCAAGATCCTGAACGAGTTCGATATCGATGCCGCCCTGGCGCGCCGCCCGCCGCTGGTCCTGATCGACGAACTGGCGCACTCCAACGCGCCGGGCTCGCGCCATCCCAAACGCTGGCAGGACGTGGAAGAACTGCTGGAAGCCGGCATTGATGTCTTCAGCACCGTCAACGTGCAGCACCTGGAAAGCCTGAACGACGTGGTGGGCGGCATCACCGGCATCCAGGTCAATGAAACCGTGCCCGATACCGTGTTCGACGCCGCCGACGAAGTGGTGCTGGTCGACATCCCGGCCGACGAACTGCTGTCGCGCCTGAAAGGCGGCAAGGTCTACCAGGCTCAGCAGGCCGAACGGGCCGCGAAAAACTTCTTCCGCAAAGGGAACCTGATCGCGCTGCGCGAACTGGCCCTGCGCCGCACTGCCGACCGTATCGAAGACGATGTGCGCGCCTATCGTGTCGAGCAGTCGATCGACACCATCTGGAAAACCGGCGCATCGGTGCTGGCGCTGATCGGCCCGCGCCCAGGCTGCGAGCAAGTGGTGCGCAGCGCCGCACGCCTGGCGGGACAACTGGGCACGCAATGGCACGCCATCTACGTCGAGACGCCGGCCTTGCAACGCCTGCCGGCCGGGGAGCGTGAGCGCGTCCTGAAAATGCTCAAGCTGGCGCAGGACCTGGGCGCCACCACTGCCGTGCTGTCCGGCAGCGATATCGCCGCCACGGCTGCCGCGTACGCGCGCAGCCACAACCTGTCCAAGATTGCGATGGGGCGGGCGCACCGCAACTGGCCATGGCGCCGTTCGCATATCCGCAGCCTGCCGGCGCATGCGCCCGACATCGACCTGATCGAAGTGTCCGGCAGCGAGGTCGAAGCGCATCCGGTGCAAGCCGCAGCCGGCACCGCCGCGCCGGACGACGCCGACGAAGATGCGCTGCGCTTCAGGCGGCGGGCGAAGGGCTTTGCGGTGGCTGGCCTCGCCAGCGTCGGCATGGCCATGCTGGCGACGCCGCTGCTGCCATACTTCGACCTGGCCAATATTGCCATGCTGTTCCTTTTGGTGGTGCTGCTGGTGGCAGTGCGCTACGGGCGCGGGCCATCCGTGCTGGCGACCTGCGTCAGCGTGGCGTGTTTCGACTTTTTCTTCGTGCCGCCACGCTTCAGTTTCGCGATCTCGGACCTGCAATACGCCATCACCTTTGCCGTGATGCTGGCGGTAGGCCTGATCACCGGCCACCTGACCGCGGGCTTGCGCTTCCAGGCCCGTGTGGCCTCCTATCGTGAAGCACGCGCCCGCGCCCTGTACGAATTCGCGCGCGAGCTGTCCGGGGCGCTGCAGACCGGGCAAGTGTTCGAGACCACGGCGCGCTTCGTACAATCGACTTTCAATGCCAAGGCAACGCTGCTGGTGCCTGATGCCGACGGAAGGCTGCACCTGCCGCCAGGCACCGCTCCGGTGCCTGCGCTTGACGAGGGCGTGGCGCAATGGGCGTTCGACCATGCCGAAAGCGCTGGCCTGTGCACGGACACGCTTCCGGCCAGCCCCTTGTTCTACATGCCGTTGGTAGCGCCCATGCGCACCCGTGGCGTGCTGGCCATTGAGCCGGCGCAGCGCCGCTGGCTACTGATTCCCGAACAGCGGCAGCACCTCGACACCTTCGCGGCGCTGGCCGCGATTGCACTGGAGCGGGTGCATTACGTCGAAGTGGCGCAGGAGGCGCTGGTCAATATGGAATCGGAACGGCTGCGCAATTCGCTGCTGGCAGCCTTGTCGCACGACCTGCGCACGCCGCTGACTTCACTGGTCGGCCTGTCCGAATCGCTGGCCGGTTCGCGCCCGGCGCTGTCGGCGCAGCAGCTGTCCCTCGCCAGCTCCCTGCATGCCGAAGCGCTGCGCATGAGCGCCCTGGTCGCCAACCTGCTCGACATGGCGCGCATCGAAAGCGGCGAACTGAAATTCAACCTGCAATGGCAACCGCTGGAAGAAGTAGTGGGCAGCGCCTTGCGTTCGAGCCGCCTGCAGCTGACAGGGCACAAGGTCAGCACCCAGCTCTCGCTCGGCTTGCCCCTGTTGCGCTTCGACGCGGTGCTGATCGAACGCGTGCTGTGCAACCTGCTGGAAAACGCCGCCAAGTACACGCCGCCCAGCGCATCCATCGTGATCTACGCCGTGCAGCGTGGCGAATTCGTGCGGGTCATGGTGTACGATAACGGCCCGGGCCTGCCGCGTGGGCGCGAAGAAGCGATCTTTGAAAAATTCACCCGCGGCGAAAAAGAATCGGCCAAGCCGGGCGTCGGCCTCGGGCTGGCGATTTGCCGCGCCATCGTCGAAGCACACGGCGGCACCATTGCAGCGGACAAATCGCCCCTGGGAGGCGCCGCCTTCGTCTTCACGCTGCCGGTCGGCACGCCGCCGGGGCTGCCTGAAATCGAGGAAGAATGAACACCCAACAATCCGAGATTGTCCCCACCGCCTTGCTAGTGGAAGACGAACCCCAGATCCGCCGCTTCGTGCGCGCCGCACTGGAGGAAGAGGGCTGGCACGTGCACGAATCGGCCAGCATGCAGCGTGGCCTGATCGACGCCGGAACGCGCCGGCCCGACCTGGTGATCCTCGACCTCGGCCTGCCGGATGGCGACGGCAACGATTTCATCGCCGACCTGCGCAAATGGTCGAACGTGCCGGTCATCGTGCTGTCGGCGCGCGTCAACGAAGCCGACAAGATCAAGGCGCTCGACGCCGGCGCCGACGATTACCTCAGCAAGCCATTCGGTACCGGCGAGCTGCTGGCCCGGGTGCGCGCCACCCTGCGCCGCCAGCGGCAACCGCAGGCCGACAGCGCCGGCCAAGTGCAATTTGGCGAAGTAGTGGTCGACTTGCCGAACCGCCGCGTCACCAAGCGCGGCGAGCACGTCCACCTGACGCCAACCGAATACCGCTTGCTGTCCGTGCTGGTCGCCAACGCCGGCCGCGTGATGACCGCGCCCCAGTTGCTGCGCGCCGTCTGGGGCCCCGCGCAATCGGACAACAGCCACTACCTGCGCATCTACATGGGCCACCTGCGCCATAAGCTGGAAGACGACCCCGCCCAGCCGCAATACCTGCTGACCGAAACCGCCGTCGGCTACCGCCTCCAATTAACTTGAAAGTCGGGGTCAGGTCTGGCAATCCGCCACAAATGTGGCGGATTGCCAGACCTGACCCCGACTTTTATTTCGAGAGCATGCGCATGGCGCGCTCGAGGCCTTCGATGGTGATGGGGAACATGCGGTTCTGCATGATCTGCTTGATGATGCTGATCGACTGGCGGTATTGCCACAGGCCTTCCGGCTCGGGGTTGAGCCAGATGAACTTCGGGAAGTGCGAGGTGAAGCGTCCGAGCCATTCGGCGCCGGCTTCTTCGTTGTTGTATTCGACCGAGCCGCCGGGCTGCAGCACTTCGTAGGGACTCATGGTGGCGTCGCCGACGAAGATCAACTTGGTGTCGGGCGGGTATTTGCGCAGCACGTCCCAGGTGGCGAAGCGTTCGGCGTTGCGGCGGCGGTTGCTGCGCCACAGGTAGTCGTAAACGCAGTTGTGGAAGTAGTAGAACTCCATGTTCTTGAACTCGGTCTTGGCGGCCGAGAACAGTTCTTCCGCGCGTTCGATGTGGTCATCCATCGTGCCGCCTACGTCCATCAGCATCAGCACCTTGACGTTGTTCTTGCGCTCGGGCTGCATCTTGATGTCGAGGTAGCCGGCATTGTTGGCGGTGGCGCGGATGGTCTGGTCCAGCGCCAGTTCCTCGGCCGCGCCTTCGCGCGCGAACTTGCGCAGGCGGCGCAGGGCGACCTTGATGTTGCGCGTGCCCAGTTCGCGCTCGCCGTCGTAGTCCTTGTAGGTGCGCTGCTCCCACACTTTGACCGCGGTGCGGTTGCCACCCTTGCCGCCGATTCGGATGCCTTCGGGATTGGTGCCGCCATTGCCGAACGGGGAGGTGCCGCCGCTGCCGATCCATTTGTTGCCGCCTTCGTGGCGTTCCTTCTGCTCTTTCAGCAGTTCGTTGAGGCGGTCCATCAGCTTGTCGTAGCCGAATTTCTCCAGCGCGGCGATCTGCTCGGGCGTCAGCTCGCGCTTCATGCGCTGCAGCAGCCAGTCGAGCGGGATCTCCTTGGTGGTGTCGAAGACGGCGTTGATGCCTTTGAAGTACTGGCCAAAAGCGCGGTCGAACTTGTCGTAGTTGGCCTCGTCCTTCACCAGGCACAGGCGGCTCATGTAGTAGAAGTCGTCCAGCGACGGCTCCAGCACCTGCTTTTGCATGGCTTCCAGCAGGGTGAGGAATTCCTTGATCGTGACCGGGATCCTGGCGTCTTTCAGCGTGAAGAAGAAGTCGATCAGCATGCCGTTTCCCTCCGAGCCAACAGGTAGCGCAGCTGCGCCTTCACTTCCGGCCATTCGCCGCGCACGATGCTGTACATGACCGTGTCGCGCACGGTGCCGTCGCGGCGCACGGCGTGGTGGCGGATCACGCCGTCCTTCTTTGCGCCGAGTCGTTCGATGGCGGCCTGCGAGGCATGGTTGAAGTTATCGGTGCGGAAGCCGACCACGGCGCAGCCCAGCGTTTCGAAGGCGTGCGTCAGCAGGAGCAGCTTGCAGGTGGTGTTCACATGCGTGCGCTGCACGCTGCGGCGGTACCAGGTGTAGCCGATTTCGGCGCGGTCGATGGCGGGCACGATGTCGTGGTAGCTGGTGGTACCCAGCACCTGGCCGCTGGCCGCATCCACCACGGCGAAGGCCAGCCGGGAAGGGCGCATTTCCAGTGCAGTGGCGATGTAGGCTTCCACCTTGTGCGGTTCCGGCACGGAGGTGATGCGCAGCTTCCACAGCTCGCCGTCCTGCGCGGCTTCACGCAGGGCGTCGGCATGCTGCGGTCCGAGCGGCTCCAGGCGCAGGCCGTTGGCTTCCAGCGTGACCGGGGTTGGTGCGTCCATCAGCGGTTGGTCCTCGACATGAATACCAGGCGTTCGAACAGGTGCACGTCCTGTTCGTTTTTCAGCAGGGCGCCGTGCAGCGGCGGGACAGCCGCCTTCTGGTCCTTGCCGCGCAGGACTTCCGGCGGGATGTCTTCGGCCATCAGGAGCTTCAGCCAGTCGAGGAATTCGCTGGTCGATGGCTTCTTCTTCAGGCCCGGCACGTCGCGCACTTCGTAGAAAGTTTGCAGGGCGGTGGCCAGCAATTCCTGCTTCAGGTGAGGGTAGTGGACCTTGACGATGGCTTCCATCGTGTCCTTGTCCGGGAATTTGATGTAGTGGAAGAAGCAGCGGCGCAGGAAGGCGTCCGGCAGTTCCTTCTCGTTATTCGAGGTGATGATCACCAGCGGGCGGTGCCTGGCGGTGACCATCTCGCGCGTCTCGTAGACGTAGAACTCCATGCGGTCCAGTTCGCGCAGCAGGTCGTTCGGGAATTCGATGTCGGCCTTGTCGATCTCGTCGATCAGCAGCACCACCGGTTCCGGCGCGGTGAAGGCTTGCCACAGCACGCCCTTGACGATGTAGTTGTGGATGTCGCGCACGCGTTCATCGCCCAGTTGGGAATCGCGCAGGCGGGACACGGCGTCATATTCGTACAGCCCTTGCTGGGCCTTGGTGGTGGATTTGATATGCCACTGCATCAGCGGCATGTCGAGGGCGGCGGCGACTTCTTCGGCCAGCATGGTCTTGCCGGTGCCCGGCTCGCCCTTGATCAGCAAGGGACGCTGCAGGGTGAGGGCGGCGTTGACGGCCAGCTTCAGGTCATTGGTGGCGACGTAGTTGTCCGAGCCTTCAAAGCGTTGCGGTGCGTGCATAGAAAATTTCCAGTGAGTTGATCAATGGAAGTATATGCCAGAGCGGCCTGGCGCGGTGCCGCGGTCCTCGGATTTCAATTAACTTTTTTATATTATCCCGTTGCACTTTTATATTCTTATTTGATGCTATTGCGTTAATGCGTATTTATTGTTTTGCAAACTCGCGGTTGCTGCCGGGCGCACCGCCAAGCGTGCATTTGCCCGATGATTTCTGCCGATTCTGGCCAAAATGTCCGCCTTCTGTTGCTAATTACTCACTAATGAGGGTGCCCTCGAAAATTAGCCGGATATATCTCTTGCCTTTTGAGATATACTTCCCGCCATTTCCATATGGCAACATTTTTTCGACTGCTAATATTCTTCAGATAAAGGGCTGGTGTGAATAAGAACCTATTCCAATTAATTCCCCTGGTCGCCTTGTTGGCGGGCCTTGCTGGCTGCGGCGGCGGCTCCGACAGTGGCGCCAGCGGTGCGCCTGGCAGTGGCTCGACCGGTAGCGGCAATCCTGCAACGGGTGGCAGCCAGCCATCCACGCCTCCTTCCGGCGGCCAGACCAGCGGTCAAACCGGGGTCAGCGCAGCGTTGACGGCCGGTGATGCCCAGTACGCCACGACCGATGAAATCATGCAGGCGGCGCAGGCGCTGATATCAGGGCAGGCCGCCAAGTACGGTGAACTCAAGCAGGCCTTGTTCCAGCTCGGCGCGGATGGCAAGCGGACCAGTTCCAGCGTCGGGCTCATCGACTGGAACCCGACCCATGATTCGTCGGTTTTCGGCGTAGGCGACAACTCGCGCAACCACGTTATCCTGCCTTCCAACTGGAGCTATAGCGACAGCGCCGCCGGTAACGGTTCCGCCCTGGCGGTCGCCGGCGTTGCACTGGGCAGCAATGCGCGCTACGCCGCCTTTGGCGGCAATCCGCTGGGCGTGCCGGGCAACGCCAATATGGACCAGTTCATGGTCAACCTGGCGACCTGGTTGACCGCGCGCAGCAGCCTGGCCAACCTGAAGGTCGTTACCGCGCACCTGCCTGGTACCGAGACCTATTGGTTCCCTTACGAGAAGAAGGTGCGCGACTGGTTCTTTGCCAAGTCGCCGACGGCAACCGTCAACGGCCTGGCGGCTGGCGCTACGCAAAAAGACAATGTGTGCGACGGCGCTGCGCTGGCAGGCTGCCTGCAGAGCGCGGACCTGCTGGTGATTGGCCGCGAGCAGGGGCCGGGCGCCTATGATGGCGCGGCTGTGATGCAGGCAGTGGCCGACGCCCAGAAGCGCGGCATTCCGGTGCTGTACCTGCACCACTACCGCGACAGCGACGACCTGTCCGACCGCTTGCTGAATTACTTCGGTCTCAGCCAGCAAACCAATTACTGGAGCAAGCAAGGCCTGTTGTCCTTCGACCCGGCGGCCTTGCCGGCGAATTCGCCGCAACTGAGCAAGTTCCAGAACCTGCTCAACCGCCTGAACCAGAACAACTTCACCACCAGCTGGAGCGGTTGCACGAGCGGCGGCCGCATCGACTGCTCGGATGACGTTGCGTACATGGCGGAATTCGGCAATCCGGTCAAGGATGTGCAGGACGTGATCCGGGACCTGGACAACCCGCAGGCGCCATTGTTCGCCCAGACCGGCTACCAGCTGGAGAAGCTGCTGGTCCTGCTGGGCGACAAATACCGTGCGGCCCTGTCCTACCCGATGACCAGGACCGCCAACCGCCAGGACTTTTTCCGCGGCCTGTTCTCCGACATGACGGTGATGTACAACCGCAGCGTCACGACCGTCGCGAAGAACCTGGGCAATTTCTCGGACCTGTTCCCGGCGACCACGCCGACCGTGTCCAGCACCGTTACCACGGGCCTGCCGAGCAGCGGCACCAAGCAATACATGACCGGCCTGTACGTCATGCCGGGAACGAAGGTGACCCTGACCCGCACCGACAACGGCGGCAACACCGTACGCTTCGGCCTGAACATGCTGCGCGATACCACCTGGGTCTTCAACACCTATGACCGTCCGTCGCAAATCAGCTCGCCGCGTTTCGCGCTGGAGCCGAACAAGCCGGTCGTGATCAGCAGCCCTTACGGCGGTCCGCTGATCCTGTTCATCGATGCGCCGGTGGCCGGCGAACAGTCGGTCAGCGTGAAGGTCGATGGCGTGATTACGCATCCTATCCTGCGCAATGCCTACGACCCGGTGCAGGTGGCGGCCTTCCAGGATGCCGTCAACACGACGCCGACCGGCTGGGTGGTCTTTGCCACCGATACGCTGACCGTGCAGTCGCAGAAGGACAAGTTCAAGCGCACCATTTCCAACTACCAGGGCAATATGGTGCGGCTGGCGGACACCACCTTCAAGTACACCATCAAGGATACTTACGAGCTGGCCGGCTTCAACGCCTCCAGCGGCTTCCTGGGCCTGGCGCCAAGCGTCAAGGCCAAGTGCGACAGCCTGGGCTGGGACTGCACCGGCACCCAGCACCGCCGCGACACCATGCAAAACGTGATCGCCGATTCGCATGCCGCTTGCGGCAACGGCTGCTCCGGCAATCCTTATGACCAGGACTGGCCGTTCGAGCCGCTTGGCTGGGGCGAGTCGCACGAGATCGGGCATAACCTGCAGGTTTGGCGCATGAAGATTTACGGCGGCCAGTCGACGGAAGTGTCGAACAACATCTTCCCGGTGCATAAGATGATCAAGTTCAATCAATCGCCTGCAGGCATTGCCGCCCCGCTCAAGGCGCGCCCGGATACCGGCTTCGCCGCGTTCAGCGCCCTGAAGACGGCGCTGGCTGCCGCCGATCCGGCCAACGCCATGTTCAACAGCACCTGGTCCGACAGCAGCTACGCCGCCAACAACTCGGTACGCATCATGTTCTATCGCCAGCTGGTGGAATACGCACGCTATTACAACAGCAGCTTTGTCGACGGCTGGGAGCTGCCGACCCTGCAATACCTGCTGGACCGTAATATGAGCGCCAGTTCGGGCAACTGGGCCAGCGTGGCATCGGGCTATGGCTTCGGCACCTACGCCAGCTACCCTTCCAATATGGACGGCAACGACTTCATGCTGGTCTCGAGCTCCTTCCTGATTGGCCGCGACATGCGTCCGATGTTCAAGCTGTGGGGCATCACGGTCAGCGCAGCAGCGGAAGCCCAGGTGGCGGCATACAACCTGCCGGCAGCAGCGCAGCTGTTCTTCCCGATGAATGACTTGGTCAGCTCGGGCAGCGGCGTGGGGCAGCCGGTCGCCATGAGTGCAACCGCCAGCTATCCGGCCGGCTATTAAGGCCCAGCCAGGGCTTGCTGCAATGGCAAGCTCTGGCAAACCACAGTTTCAGGCTGTTGCTTGTTCCATCTTATGGACGATTGGCCAACTTCTAAGGTAAAATCGCAGGTTGAGGGCGCAAAGGAGCGGTTTTGTTGCGCAATGCAGTGTCCGATTTCAACTGACTAAAGCCCACACCTATGAAAAAAATCTTCGCACTCCTCGCGCTGACCGCAGTTGCGCAGGCAGCCGTCGCCGCGGACATCGTCGGCGACGCCAAGAACGCAAAAGGCAAGATCGAGATGTGCATCGGTTGCCATGCAATTCCAGGCTACAAAGCGACTTTCCCCGAAGTTTTCCAGGTGCCGATGATCGGCGGCCAATCTGCCAAGTACATTGAAAACGCGCTCAAGGGCTACCAGAAGGGTGAGCGCAAGCACCCGACCATGAAGGGTATCGCTGTCAGCCTGTCCGACCAGGACATCGCCGACATCGCCGCGTTCTACTCCCAGCAGAAATAAGGCCCTGAACCATGAAAAAACTGATTACCGCTCTGTTCTGCTCCGCAGTCTCGTTCAGCGCCCTGGCTGGCGGCAACATCGAAAATGGCAAGGCCCTGACTGAAAAATACAGCTGCGCTGCCTGCCACGGCAAGGATTACAACTCCCCGATCGACCCGAGCTATCCAAAGCTGGCCGGCCAGCACAAGGATTACCTGCAGCATGCGCTGACCGCTTACAAGCGCGGCGACGCGCCGAACGGCCGCTCCAACGCGATCATGACCGGCCAGGTCAAGCCCCTGACCAACAAGGACATCCAGGACATCGCCGCCTACCTGCACTCGCTGCCAGGTTCGCTGGTCCTGAAGCGCTGATTCAGCGCTGCTTGAAGAGAAGCCCGCCCTGTGCGGGCTTTTTGCATTTTTAAACCACGGTTGCCGGCGTTCGTCACAGCGCCGAGCTGCGTGCACTGGCCGCTGTTAAGCTTCCTCCAACATTTGGAGGAGACGATGGCTTACAAGCTGGATATCAATGGCGCGGCCCGCACGGCCGATGTCGAGGGCGATACGCCGCTGCTGTGGGTGCTGCGCGATACGCTGGGGCTGACCGGTACCAAGTACGGCTGCGGAGCGGGCGTTTGCGGCGCCTGCACCGTGCACATCGACGGTCAGGTGGTGCGAAGCTGCGTGATGCCGGTCAGCGCGGTCGGCAAGGGTAAGGTGAGGACGATCGAAGCCTTGTCGCCGGATCGTTCGCATGCCTTGCAGCAGGCCTGGATCGCGGAGCAGGTGCCGCAGTGCGGCTACTGCCAGTCGGGCATGCTGATGGCGGCGGCGGCGCTGCTCAAATCCCATCCCAGGCCGACCGATGCGCAGATTGCGGAAGCGATGACGAACCTGTGCCGCTGCGGCACGTATCCACGCGTGCGGCGCGCAATCAGGCGTGCGGCGGGGATGAAGGTGGGGGAGGTGGCATGAGCAATCGCCGCGACTTCCTGAAGACCTTGGCGGCCGGCGGCCTGCTGCTCGCCGTCGGCCCGGCCGTCGCTGAGGCGGCCGAGGCGCCGCTTCCGCCGCCGGGCTGGGTGCGCATTGCGCCGGACGGCAGCGTCACCATCCTCTCCAACACCAGTGAAATAGGACAGGGCACCGGCACCGCCATCGCCCAGCTGCTGGCCGACGAAATGGACCTGGACTGGAAAACCGTGCGCATCGAAATGGCGCCGCTCGAAAAGCAGTTCATCAACGCCGGCTGGGGCGAATATGCGACCTATGGCAGCGGCGGCGTGGCGCGCCAGTTCACGCAACTGCGCAAGGCCGGCGCCCAGGCGCGCGCGATGCTGGTGAGTGCGGCTGCCGCGGAGTGGAGAGTCCCGTCCGCAGAATGCGACACCCAGCTTGGCGCCGTACTGCACAAGCCTAGCGGCCGCAAGCTGCCCTATGCCAGGCTGGTGCAGCAGGCGGCAGCCCAGCCGGTGCCGGCCGATCCGCCCTTGATGCCGAAGGAACGCTGGCGCTGCATGGGCAAGGACGTGGCCCGGCTCGACCTGCCCGCCAAGACCGATGGCAGCGCGGTGTACGGCATCGACGTGAAAGTGCCCGGCATGCTGCATGCCGCGATCATGCAGTGCCCGCACTTCGGCGGCAAGCTGGCGGCGCTCGACCCGCAGCCGGCGCTGGCAAAGCGCGGCGTGAAAAAAGTGGTGCGCCTGCCCGATGCCGTGGCTGTCGTGGCCGACAGCTATTGGCGCGCGCAGCAAGCGCTCAATGCGCTCAAGCCGGAATGGAACCTCGCCGCTGCCAGCAAGCACTCCAGCGCCCCGTACCGCGATTTGCTGCGCGAGGCAGTGCAGAAAGAGGGCGACCTGGTCGTGCCGCGCAATGGCAAGGCCGAAGACATCGGCGCCGCGCACGACGCAGGCGTGGCCAGGTCCATCGCCTGGCTGGAACGGACCTACAGCGTGCCGCTGCTGGCGCATGCCACCATGGAGCCGATGAACGGCACCGCCAGCGTCAGGGACGGCAAGGCGGAACTGTGGCTGCCGACGCAAGCGCAGGACACGGCCCGCACCTATGTCTCGCAGGCGCTTGGCATCGCGCCGGAAGCGGTCACGATCCGCACGACGCTAAGCGGCGGAGGTTTCGGCCGCCGCATCGAGGCCGATTTCGCCGTGCAGGCAGCCCTGATCGCGAAGGAAGCCGGCGTGCCGGTCAAGCTGCTGTGGAGCCGCGAAGAAGACATGCGCCACGGCTACCACCGGCCGGCCGCCGTGCTGCGCCTGCGCGCCGGCTTCGACGCCGCCGGTGCGCTGGCCGCCGTGCGCATGGACAGCGCGAGCGACACCCTGTTCAACTACTCGCGATTCGGCGCGGACAGGCAGTACGCCAGGCCTTTCGACCGCAGCGCAGTCGGCGTGCTGATGACCCGCCACTACGGCTTGCCCGGCTTCGCTCACCGCACCAACACCATCGACGCCGGCGTGCCGCTTGGCTACTGGCGTTCGGTCGCCGCGTCGCAGAACGTCTTCGCCACCGAGTCCTTCGTGGACGACCTTGCCCTGCGCGCCAAGGAGGACCCGCTTGATTACCGGCGCAGCCTGATGAAGGCAGGCAGCCGCGAAAGCGCGGTGCTCGACCAGCTGGAAGCGCGTTCCGGCTGGCGCGGCGACAGGCTGCCCGGGCGCCACTGCGGCATGGCTTTCACCTGGGCCAACGGCACCTATATCGGCCAGGTGGTCGAACTGTCGGTCGACGCGGAATCACGGGTCAGGCTGCACCGCGTCACCACGGTGCTCGACTGCGGCATTGCGGTCAACCCGCGCAACATCCGCGGCCAAGTGGAGGGCGGCATCATCTTCGCCCTGAGCGCGGCCTTTTACGGCGAAATCACGGTCAGGGATGGCGCGGTGGAACAGTCGAACTTCAGCGATTACAAGCTGCTGTCCCTGGCTGAAACGCCGCAGATCGACGTCGTGGTCATCGACAGCAACGAGGCGCCCGGCGGTGTCGGCGAGGAAGCGGTCGGCCCGCTGGCGCCGGCCCTGGCAAATGCCCTGTTTGCCGCCACCGGCCGGCGCTACACCGATTTGCCTTTGATCAAGGCCGGGCTGCGGCTGCAATGATTGGATAGTTTCCATGTGGCATTCATGGTCTATGCTGAAGGAAAGCATGATGCTTGGAGGAAATCAACATGGAAACTTCGACAATCTACGTCAGCCATGCGCTGCCAGCGCGCGGCCTGTTGCGGCGCGTCGACAAGGCGCTGGGCCGGGTTGGCGGACTGCCGGCCAGCGCGCGCCAGGCCAGCCAGCATATGGTGGCGCTTGAGTTGCGCGACGACGTTTTCTGCTGGCCTTGCGTATTGCAGCGCATGGGCAGCCGCGCCGCGCTGGCGGGCCTTGCCTTGCGCCTGGCATCTGCCTTCGGCTCCAGCCACGCCATCGTGACGCCGCGCGCCGGGGCGGGCGCCGGCACGGCGTGGGATGATTTTGCGGCCGAGGCCACGCTGCCTGAGATGCTGGCGCACCTGGAAGCCTGCGCAGGCTCCTGCATCTACCTGCTGTCCGATGGCCACCTGGCCGCGGCGCCGGATGCCCGCCTGGCAGGCGGCTATTGCGTGTTCAGGAAGCCGGCATAAATATTTGCTGCACTGCGATTATTGGATAGTTTCCGCGAGGAACCTGTGGTCTATCATGGCCGTATCAAGAAATCGCGGAGGTGCCGAGAGATGGTGTACTTGCTTACTGCATTGCTGGCCGGGGTGGCAGTGCTGATGCTGTGCCTGATCGCCCGCCTGGGACGCAAGTCGCAAGCCCTGCTGGCTGCGACGCTGCCGTGGCTGATCAATGTCGGCCCGGCGCTGGCAGCCGGTTCCGACCACCTGGTGCGCTCGGTGATTTTCGCGGCAGTCGCCAGCCCGCTGGTGTTCGCCCTGATCTGGCATATGCCTATCGTCCGCGTGGACGAGGCGTGATCGCTTACTTTACCGCCTTCTGCCTGGCGGCCCTGGGGATCTGGCAGTCGCGGGCGGTAAGCCGGAAACGCGCTGTGCAGGGCCTGTTCGGAACGGCAGCGATCATGCTGCTGCTGGCCGCGGTGGTGTGGCAGCTGACGCGAACCATGTCCGACGTGCGCTACGCCTTGTTGCTGGCTGCGGGCTATGGCTTGGCGGGCGCCGCGCGCCTGCTCCTCAAATCCGGCGCATGACCGCTTCCACGTAGGCCGCGCCGTCCGGCGGCACGCCGCGGCGCTGGGAATTCCAGATCATCTCTCCCAGGCACTCCATGATTTCGTGGTGCGCGGCGTGTTCGGTGCCCAGCTTGCGTGCCAGTCCAACAAAGGCTTCGCGAATGCCGCGCGGCTGGTCGATCGACAGCTGTTCGGTGATCGACAGGTGCATCGACAGGTGCAGGAAAGGGTTGGCTTCGCTGCCTTCGACCGAGTAGTCGCGGGCGATGGCCGCTTCCACATCCTTCAACTGGTCGTGGTACTCGGGGTGCGCCATGATCCAGTCACGGGCGATCAGTTCGATCGGGTCCATGATTTCATTGGCGTTGGCTTTGCGGTAGACGTCGCAGAAGAAGCGGCGAACGTCGTGGGAAGACGGGGTAAACATGCCGCCATTGTACCTTGCTGCGCCAGGGTGTATCCTGCGCCCCTTTCTTTGCTGCTTTTTTGATAATGCCGGGATTCCTGCCGTTTTTCTTTGTCGACCATGCGCTCTATGAAGGCGCGCCCAAGGTGCCGGCCGCCATCGTGCTGCCGGTGAAGGTCGAGGGCGTCGATTGCTATGCGCAGCTCGACACCGGTGTCGCGGGCGCCGTCGTCTGGCACAGCGAGGGCGGCGAGGGACGCAAGGAGGTGACGCTCGAACTTGCCGGCTTGCGTCGTGCGGTCGCCGCGAGCTCCGCCAGCCTTGCCTTGCTGGAGCAGGGGCGCTGCACCGAAGGCGTGATTGCCACCATCGGCAACGAATTCTTCGAACAGGGCACGCTGGAGCTCGACCTGGCCGGATCGCGCTACCGCTGGCAGCAGGGCGCGGCGCTGCAGCAGGCAGCGGACGCGCAAGCCATGCGCTACGCGCGTTGGGGCGGGGCGGGCGGCCAGCCCCTGGTGACGGTGCGCGTGGCCGGCGGCGAGCCGCAGGCTGCCCTTCTCGATACCGGCTCCGCGGCGTTTGGCCTGAACGGCCATTCGGCGCAGGCGATGGCCGCGCTGACCGGTGGCACTGCGCTGCGCGACGAGCGGCGCTTTTCTGCCAACGCGTGGGGCAGGCAGCTGCCTTGCGTGATGGGAACGGCGCCGCGCACCCTGGAGATCGGCGACAGCATCAAGCTGCCCGCCTTCCTGGCCGGCTATTGCGAGGGCCTGGGCTTCGAGCCTGGCGAACCTCTCGCCGGCGTGGTGGGCTTGCACCACTTGCTGGGCAAGCTGCTGGTGATCGACTATGTGTCGCAGCGCTGGGCCTTGCGCCAGCCATAAAAAAAGCTGCCCTCTCGGGCAGCTTCTTCATTCTTTCGTTACCAGTTCCGTTGGCGGCGGCGTCACCGCGGGCTGCTGCGGCTTGTCGCTGCTGCGCTGTCCACGCTGGCCATGCGGCTGGCGCAGGTAGCGCGAGGAATGGCGGCGGTCGCCATGCGCCGGCCAGGTCAGGAAGCGCGATAGCTCCTGCAAGGCGCGCTGGTAGACTTCGCGCTTGAATTCGATCACCACGTCCAGCGGAACCCAGTAATCATGCCAACGCCAGGCGTCGAACTCGGGATGGTCGGTCAGGCGCAGGTTCACGTCGTTGTCGCGCGCGCACATGCGCAACAGGAACCAGATCTGCTTCTGGCCACGGTAATGGCCGCGGATTTCCCGCTTGATGAAGTGATCAGGCACCTCGTAACGCAACCAATCGCGCGTGCGGCCGATAATCTTGACGTGCTCCGGACGCAGGCCGATTTCCTCTTCGAGCTCGCGATACATTGCTTGCTCCGGCGTTTCACCGTACTTGATCCCGCCTTGCGGGAACTGCCACGAGTGCTCGCGCACCCGCTTGCCCCACCACACCTCGTTATGCGAGTTGAGCAGGATGATGCCGACGTTGGGGCGAAACCCTTCACGATCGAGCATATTGCACCTCAAACTTTCTGTGGCCGAGGCGTCCTCTTATATTTTTGACTACAAATCCAACTGCAATAGCGCTCTTTGTATAAAGTTTGGACGCATCGGGCCAGCTAATCCTTTAAAATTAGGTCGATTATAACTCTCTCTTTTTAAAAAGAATTCACCGATATGCGTGCATCTCGTTTTTTTATTTCAACCCTCAAGGAAGCTCCATCTGACGCGGAGATCGTCAGCCACCAGTTGATGATGCGCGCGGGCATGATCAAACGCCTCGGTTCCGGCATTTATACCTACATGCCGATGGGCCTGAAAGTGATCCGTAAAGTCGAAGCCATCGTTCGCGAGGAAATGAATAATGCCGGCGCAATTGAGCTGCTGATGCCTCTGGTACAGCCGGCGGAACTGTGGCAGGAAACCGGCCGCTGGGACAAGATGGGTCCGGAGCTGCTGCGCGTCAAGGACCGCCACGGCCGCGACTTCGCGATCCAGCCGACTTCCGAGGAAGTGATCACCGACGTGGTGCGTAGCGAGATTAAATCCTACCGCCAGATTCCGTTGAATTTTTACCACATCCAGACCAAGTTCCGCGACGAACGCCGCCCGCGCTTTGGCCTGATGCGCGGCCGCGAATTCACCATGAAGGATGCTTATTCCTTCGACCGCGACCTGGAAGGCATGCAAAAGTCGTACAAGATCATGTTCGACGCCTACACCCGCATCTTCACCCGCTTCGGCCTGAAGTTCCGCGCGGTGGCGGCCGACAACGGCGCCATCGGCGGCACCGGTTCGCATGAATTCCACGTGATCGCCTCCACCGGCGAAGACGCCCTGGTGTACTGCCCGACTTCCGACTACGCGGCCAATATGGAAGCGGCGGAAGCGGTGGCCACCGGCACCCGCGCCGCAGCCGGCGCCGCCCTGGCCAAGACCTCGACCCCGAAAGCTGCCAAGTGCGAAGACGTGGCCAAGCTGCTGGGCATCGACCTGAAGCAGACCGTCAAGACCATCGCCCTGACCGCCGACAAGGAAGACGGCTCCAAGCAGCACTTCATGCTGCTGCTGCGCGGCGACCATGAGCTGAACGAGATCAAGGCCAGCAAGGTGCCCGGCCTGGCCCAGAACCGCTTCTCCACCGAAGCCGAAATCCTGGAAATCTACGGCTGCAAGCCTGGCTACCTGGGGCCGATCGGCACCAAGGGCCCTGTGACCGTGGTGGCCGACCGCACCGTGGCGCTGATGTCCGACTTCGTGACCGGCGCCAATGAAGAGGATTACCACTACACCGGCGCCAACTGGGGCCGCGACGTGGCCGAACCTGCCATCGTGGCCGACCTGCGCAATGTGGTCGAAGGCGACGCTTCGCCGGACGGCAAGGGCGTGCTGGCGATCGAGCGCGGCATCGAAGTGGGCCACGTGTTCCAGCTCGGTACCGCTTACTCCGAATCGATGCAGGCGACCTTCCTGGACGAGAACCAGAAGCCTGCCCCGCTGCAGATGGGCTGCTACGGCATCGGCATCACCCGTATCCTGGGCGCCGCCATCGAGCAGAACTTCGACGACAAGGGCATCATCTGGCCGACTTCCCTGGCGCCGTTCGAACTGGTGCTGTGCCCGATGGGCATGGACCGCTCGGAGCTGGTCAAGGTAGAAACCGAGAAGCTGTATAACGCGGCCGTGGAAGCGGGCATCGACGTCATCCTGGATGACCGGGGCCAACGCCCGGGCGCCATGTTCGCCGACTGGGAACTGATCGGCGTGCCGCACCGCGTGGTGATCGGCGAGCGTGGCCTGAAGGAAGGCAACCTGGAATACCAGGGCCGCCGCGATACCGAAGCGACTGCCGTGCCGGTCGCCGATGCCCTGGCCTTCATCAAGGGCAAAATCCAGAAGTGATCGCCATGGCAAGGGATTTGCCAAAGCAGGGACGTGACCGCCGCCGCTGGTGGGCGCGTCCCCTGCGCTGGTGGCATACGCTGGCCTTCGCCACCGGCGTGCTGTGCGCGCCGTTCGGCTTTGCCGGCAACCAGAAAGAGGAGGCGCTGGCCGACAGCGTGCGGCTGGCGCTGTCCAACGCCATCATGGATGCCCGGCCGCCCAAGCCGGTGTTCCTCAACCCCACCGACCGCGCACAGTACGACAGCTGGTATGCGGCCATGTCGGATCGCCTGAAGCGCAAGCTGCCGGACGAATTCACGCGCCGCGAATTCCTCGAAACCGCGTGGTACGAGGCGCGCCGCGCCGGCCTGGACCCGGGCCTGGTGCTGGGACTGATCCAGGTTGAGTCGGCCTACCGCAAATATGCGGTGTCGATCGTCGGCGCGCGCGGCTATATGCAGGTGATGCCGTTCTGGACCAATGTGATCGGCGACCGCGACCGCTCCAAGCTGTTCAATATGCAGACCAACCTGCGCTATGGCTGCTCGATCCTGCGCATGTATATCGACATGGAGCAGGGCAACCTCTACCTGGCCCTGGGCCGCTACAACGGCAGCCGCGGCCGGCCTGAATATCCGAACGCGGTGCTGGCGGCGTGGAACAAATGGAAGCTGTAACCGTCTTGCGCCGGCTTGGCATGCTGCTGGCGGCGGCAGCCTGCACGGCGCCGTCGCTGGCGCTGGCGTGCAAGAGCGATCCGCCCGGCGAGGAGGACAGCCTCACCATCTGCCAGGAAGATTATCCGGCCGATGCGCCGCGCTTCGAGGATTATCCCGCCAGGCCCTATACGGGCCCGGTTGCGGCCGTGCGTTGGCGGGCGGACCCGCAGGCGCGCCTGTACCGCACCATGTTGAAGAAGGCGGCGCAGGAGCAGCGCCCGGATTTCGCCGGTCATTTCATCGTGGCGCAATGGGGCTGCGGCAGCAGCTGCGTGATGAACAAGATCATCGATGCCCGCACCGGCAAGGTGTTTCATCCGGCCGGTGTCGAAACCAATATCGTCATCAATATCGACGGCCCCTTGTTCGATAGCGGCGGCATGCTGCGCTATCGCGTCGACAGCCGCCTGTTCATCCTGATCGGCGAGCCCGAGGAGGACGAGAAACGGCGCGGCATTTCATTTTTCGAATGGACCGGAAGCCGCATGAAGCTGCTGCGCCACGTCAAAGTTCCGCGTGCGTGACATTCCGTGCATATGTGTGCGGGCGGCGGCGATTACACTTTGCGCCTCTCCAACACACGCAGGTGTGCAACCATGCAATTGAATAAGATCCTGATTTCCCTGACCTGGCTGGCCTTTGCCGGCAATGCCGCGGCATTGTCCTGTGACGAGCAGCTTGGCAAGGCAAAGGCCGCCGAACTGGTCAAGCAATGCAAGAATGTCTCTCCCGCCACGCGTCCGCCATGCAATGCCGCAAACAGCTGCGAGATGATCACCGACGAAATCAAGCGAGGCTGCAAGATCCTGGGCGATGATGCGCCCGCGTACTGCCCGCCTGTCCCGACCGAACTTGTCAAGGGCAAACTGGTCGGCGGCGGCGGCCTCGATAACTATTCCTTGAAGATCCGCACGGAGAACGGCAAGGAGATCCAGGCCTATTGCACGACCCACTGCGGCGACTGGTTTACCGAGCCGGACAAGGACGACGTGGTGAGCTTGAAACCGAGCTTGCGCGGCAAGCCGGTGAGCGCCCGCATCGCCACCGAACGCAATAATGGCCGCATCGCCGGGCCAGACGATGCCGACAGGCTGGTCTTCATCAAGAGTGCCGCCATCGGCGGCAATTAACGCGGCAGCAAGAGCGCGCTGGCGCTGACCATCGCGAATAGCAGGGCGCCCAGCGGCAGCAAGCCGTAATGCAGGAAGGGCGCCACCAGTTGCGTGGCGCCCGCAACGCAGGCAAAGGCCAGGAACATCAGCAGGCCCGCGCCCTTGCCGGCATCGTCCCCGGCCGCATGCAGCGCGCCGCCCATGGTGGCGGGGCCGCGCAGGCCAAGGCCGCCGCAGAACAGGGCCGCGAGCACGGCCAGCGCCACCAGGCCGCGCGTGCCGGCCAGGCCCGCCAGGGCCATTCCCATCAAGCCCGCGCCTGCCAGGAATTGCAGCAGCGTCCCGCTGCGCACCAGCCATTGCTGGCCAAGCCGCTTCACCAGCCTTACCGCGGCCGAGGCGCCAAGCATGAAGGCCAGCACGCCGCAGATCTGCAAGATGGCGAAGGCTTCGATTCCCAGCCCGAGGGCATGCGTGACCAGCACCGGCGCGCTGGCGACATACATCAGCAGGGCGCCGAACATGAGGGCGTAGCTCAAGGCGTAGCGCAGGTAGCGGCGGTTGCGCAGCAGCGGGGCATAGCCGCGCTGGGCGGGCGTCGCGGCGGGATGCGCCGATGCCGGGGCCGGCGGGCGGCCGACAATGCGCGCGACCAGCGGCAGCAGCAGGAGCGACATGGCGGCGATCAGCCAGAACGTGGTGCGCCAGTCGGCGTACAGCACGATCGCGGCGCCGGCTACCGGCCCCACGGCGGGAATGGTCGATTCGGCCATGGCGACCATGGCCAGCGCCTTGACGGCGTTTGCTTCGTTGAAGCGGCGCCGTATCAGTGCGGGGACGGCAACGGTGGCCGCGCCTGCGCCCAGTCCTTGCAGCAGGCGGCCCGCCAGCATCCAGTCGATCCCCGGCGCCATGGCGCACACCAGGCTGCCGCCGCCAAGCAGGACGGTGCCCGCCATGATGGTGCGGCGGTCGCCGAAATGATCGGCGGCCCAGCCCCAGGCGAGCTGCGACAGGGCCAGCGCTGCCATGAACAGCGCCATGGTCGCCTGTGCGGAAGGGATCGAGGCGCCAAGCTCCGCGGCCATCACCGGAATGGCGGGCAGGTACAGGTCCGAGGCCAGCAGGCCCAGTGCGGTCAGGCTGGCGAGGGGAAGGGCGAGGCGGTGGAGTGCTTGCATGGCGGCCGGCTAATGCTCAACATGGGCGGAGCGCCAGATGAAGAAGGGCAGCACGGCTGCTCCCGCAATCACCATCAGGGCGGCAGTGCCGAACGTGATGAGTGCCGTGTCTTCCACATTGCCCCTGGCCGTGCACTGGATGGCGGCGGCGGCGACGGCATGGCTGGCAAACTGCAGCAGCGACAGTCCGGCGCGCGCCTGCTGGCCCGCCGCTTTCAGCGCTCCCGCAGCCAGCGGCATTGCGCAGGTCGAGAAGCCGCCGCAGAGCATCGCCCAGCAGCCGAGCAGGTAGTAGAAGGGATCGACCCCTTTCTCCAGTTCGTTCCAGGCCACGATGAAAACGGCCATCATGATCATCATTGCGATGCCGCCTGTGACCCGTTGCCTCGTCGGCCCCTCCGGGCTGCTGTAAGACAGCAGCAACATGATTGAAGCGCCGGCGGCCTGCAGCAGTGCAATGTGGCCGGCGCCAAGCCCCAGGTCCATGGAGGCCATGACTGGCAGGGCAGCTGCGCCGGCCGCCAGGGCGCCGAAGCACATGGCATGGCAGGCGGCATAGCGCAGGTAGGCAAGGTTTCCCATCAACTCCCCGAACTGGAACCTGTCGCCGGCACTGATGCTGCCGGCCGGGGTGGACGCCAGCAGGACGAGCAGCAGCAGGCCCGCCGCTGCCGCCAGCCAGAACGCTTGGCGCCAGCTGGCGCACAGCACGAACAGCGCCCCAACCGCCGGCGCCAGGATCGGAATGGCGCCATCGGCCAGCAGCCGCAGCCCGCGGCTTGAATGGGCCCGCATCAGCAGGGGCAGCAGGGCCGCCGCCGCACCCACGCCAAGGCCCTGCAGGATGCGCCCGGCCTGCAATTCCCACGGTGCCTGGGCCAGCGCGCACATGGCGCCGCCGGCGCCGAACAGCAAGGCGCCGGCAAGCAGTGCTGTGCGCTTGCCCAGCGCATTGGCGGCCCAGGCCGACAGCAGGTGGGACGATGCCAGGGCTGCCATGTACACAGCCAGCAAGGACCGGGTGGCGGGAAGGGACAGGCCGAGCTCCTTGCCGAGCGCCGGCAAGGCGGGCAGCACGGCGTCGAAGGCCAGCGGGCCGAGGGCGGCCAGGCTGGCGAGCGACAGGGCAGTGTGAAGGCGTGGGTGCATAAAAAATAAAAGCCCCGAGCGCGTGGCGTCGGGGCTCCTCGAATGGCTGCAACAGCCAGAAGCAGCTTATTTCAGGTGGTCGGAAATCAGCTTGGTCATTTCAAACATGGAAACCTGGGCTTTGCCGCCGAAGACAGCTTTCAGCTTGTCGTCCGCATTGATCATGCGGCGGTTTGCGGCGTCCTGCAGGTTCAGTTTCTTGATGTAGTCCCAGACTTTCTTGGTCACTTCGGTACGCGGCAGCGGTGCGGAACCGACTACGGCGGACAGTGCGCTCGATGGTGTCATCGCCTTCATGAAGGCTGCGTTAGGTTTACGTGCGGCTGGTGCGGCTGCTTTCTTTGCTGCTGGCTTGGCGGCTGCCTTGGCCGGAGCAGCTTTTTTTGCTGCTGGCTTGGCGGCGGCTTTCTTTGCTGCTGGTGCTGCTTTCTTGGCTGTTGCCATATTCGAGCCTCCTTAACAAACAAATGGATAATTGCGCAATACTATCGCACGGCTAATATTGGCGGGGGTTTGCAGCTTGTGCAAGTGTTTTTGTGGGTTTTTTAGGGGAAACAAGACTTAAACACAAAAAAAGCCGCCCGAAGGCGGCTTTTTGCGGCTTGGCGGGGCTTAGCGCATGCCCGGCATCATGCCTTTCATCGAGCGCATCATCTTCATCATGCCGCCGCCGGACAGTTTTTTCATCATGGTCTGCATCTGTTCGAACTGGGTCAGCATGCGGTTCACTTCCTGCACCTGGACGCCGGCACCGGCCGCGATACGGCGCTTGCGCGCCGCCTTGATCAACTCCGGCTTGGCGCGTTCCTGCGGCGTCATCGAGTCGATGATGCCGACCATGCGGCGCACCTGCTTTTCGGCTTGGTCCATGTTGGCGCCGGCCGCCGCTTGCTGGAATTGGGCCGGCAGCTTGTCGAGCAGGCCGGACATGCCGCCCATTTTCTTCATCTGCGCCAGTTGCGCCTTGAAGTCGTTCATGTCGAACTTGCCGCCCGACTTGACCTTGGCTGCCAGCTCGGCCGCCGCCTTGGCGTCGACGTTCTTCTGCGCTTCCTCGACCAGGGCCAGGATGTCGCCCATGCCCAGGATGCGGTTGGCCATGCGCTGCGGGTCGAACGCTTCCAGGCCGTCCAGCTTTTCCGACACGCCGGCGAACTTGATCGGCTTGCCGGTGATGTGGCGCACCGACAGCGCCGCACCGCCGCGCGAATCGCCATCGAGCTTGGTCAGCACCACGCCGGTCAGCGGCAGCGCATCGTTGAAGGCCTTGGCGGTGTTGATCGCATCCTGGCCCAGCATGGCGTCGACCACGAACAGGGTTTCGATCGGCTTGACCGCGCCGTGCACGGCGGCGATCTCTTTCATCATCTCTTCGTCGATACCGAGGCGGCCGGCGGTGTCGATGATCAGCACGTCATGGTGGTGCTTCCTGGCCCAGTCGAGGGCAGCCAGGGCGATGTCGACCGGCTTGTCCTGCGCGGTGGAAGGGAAGAAGTCGGCGCCGACCTGGCCGGTCACCGATTGCAGCTGGGCGATCGCGGCGGGACGGTAGACGTCGGCCGAAACGGTCAGCACCTTCTTTTTCTTCTGCTCTTTCAGGTACTTGGCCAGCTTGCCGACAGTGGTGGTCTTGCCCACGCCCTGCAAGCCCGCCATCAGGATGATGGCCGGCGGCTGCTGGGCGAACGAGAGCTGGGAGGCTTCCACGCCCAGGTCGGCGCCCATCAGGGCGCCCAGTTCGCGCTGCACCACGCCGACCAGGGCCTGGCCCGGGGTCAGCGAGGAAATCACTTCTTCGCCGAGGGCTTTTTCCTTGACCTTGGCGATGAATTCGCGCACGGCCGGCAGGGCGACGTCGGCCTCCAGCAGCGCCATGCGCACTTCGCGCAGCATGTCGGCGGTGTTGGATTCGGTCAGGCGGGCCTCGCCGCGCATCGTCTTGACGACTTTGGCAAGGCGCGTAGTCAGGTTGTCTAGCATTGGTGGCCTACTAATTAATAGAGAGTGGCGCGATAAGCGGAAAATCCCGCCATTTTACCTTAGGAGCCGGCTTCGGCGGCAGCGTCCGGCGGTGACCCCGGGTCTCTCACGAAATGTCACTATCTTGCACAAATTTGCGAAATAAACAAAGTTTCTTCTTGACAAGACATGCGACCCACGTGCATCTTGTTCATAAATTAATTTTATGGATAAACCTTGTGCAGACGCTGGCCGTTCCAGACCTGATCAATCTATTCGCGCCCGGCCGGCGGCGCGCACTGCGCCATTGGCGCCTCGCTGCGCTGGCGGCAGCGGCCTGCGTCGCCCTGTACATCGGCTGGCAGCTGGCGCGTCCCGCCATCGTCGACCAATTGGCCGAGGCTTTCCCGCCAACGCTTGAAACCCGGCTGGGGCAGGACATGCTGCGCGAACTCGATAGGCAGGCGTTGCAGCCCAGCGAGCTGTCGGAAACGCACCGGGCCCGCATCAGCGGGGCCTTCGCCAGCCTGCAGGCGCCGCATGAGGGCGCGCCGCGCCACCGCCTGCTGTTTCGCAGCAGCCAACTGGGCGCCGCAGCCTTCACCCTGCCATCGGGCGACATCATCCTGACCGACAGCCTGGTGCTGGCGCTGCCCGACGATGGCGCGGTGCTGGCGGTACTGGCGCACGAGCTGGGCCACCAGCAGCAGCGCCACATGCTGCGCCGCCTGGTGCAGGAAGCCATGCTGCCGGCGGCAAGCGCGGTGGTGCTGGGCGACACCAACTGGCTGGTTTCCAGCATGGCGGCGCGGGCGCCGCACCTGGAGTGGCCGCAACAAGCTGAAATCGAAGCCGATAACTACGCCGCCGACCTGCTGGAGCATAACGGCCTGTCCTTGCGCCTCCTGACCGAAGTGCAGGAAGCGCTCAGCGGCGCGGCCGGCACCACCGGCACGCCCGGCGCCGAGCGCGCCTACCTCGCGATCCATCCCCCGTGCGCGGAACGCCTGGCGCAACAGCGCGAACGCAGCGCCCTTTAAGCGCCACTGCCTTCAATGTATGATGGGCGCGCGGCCGCGCAGGCCAAAATTCACTAAGGAGACCTGGATGAAACTGGAACGTATCGGCAAGGCCGCGGCCCTCGTGGCGCTGGCAAGTTTGGTGGCTGCTGGAAGCGCGCAGGCGCAGGAAGTGGTGCGGCTGGGGAACCTGAAGTTCGCCCACTACGGCGCCGTGTCGTACATCAAGGAGATCGCGCCGAAATGCGGCATCAAGGTCGAAGAGCGCGTGTTCGCCAAGGGCCTGGACGTGATGTCCGCCGTGCTGGCCGGCGAGCTTGACGTGGGCGCTACCGCTTCCGAGGCGGCCATTTCCGGCCGCGCCGGCGGCGCCCCGATCTACGTGGTGGCCGGTTTCGCCAAGGGCGGGGCGCGCCTGGTGGGCCGCAGCGACTTGAATCTCAAGTCGGTCAAGGACCTGAAGGGCAAGAAGGTCGGCGTGACGCGCGGCGGCATCCAGGAAGTGCTGCTGCTGGCAGAACTGCAGCAGGCCGGCCTGACGGTTTCCGAGCAGCCGGGCAAGGACGTGCAAACCGTGCTGCTGGCCTATGCGGACCTGAACCAGGCCCTGCTCGGCAAGCATATCGACGCCATGATGCAGTCGGAGCCGCAGTCGTCGCAGGCCATCAACAAAGGCTACGGCACCGAGATCCTCAAGCCTTACAACACCCCGATCGGCGAGCCGATCCGCACCATGGTGATGACCGAGAAGTTCTACAAGGAGCGCCGCCCGGTGGCGGAGAAGTTCATGCGCTGCTTCGTGGAGGCGACCAAGACTTTCATCGACCAGCCGGCCACCGCGGAAAAATATGTGCGCGACACCGTGTTCAAGGGCCAGATCACCAGCGACGATTTCCAGGACGCGATCGGCAACTCGCCGTATTCGTACGACGTGACGCCTGAGCACATCCAGGTCACCACCGACATCATGGTCAAGACCGGCGTGGGCAAGATGGCCAAGCCGCCGGTGGCCAAGGACTGGGTCAAGACTGATCTGCTGGACCAGGCCAAGAAATCGCTGGGCGTCAAATGAAGGTCGCATGGCGGGACGTCGCTGTCGGCCTGGTGGTGCCGGCAATGCTGGTGCTGGCCTGGCATCTCGTGACCTACCGCGGCTGGGTCAATCCGCAGGCGCTGCCGTCGCCGGAGGCGGTGGCGCGCAAATGGGTGGAGTACCTGCTGCCGCTGCAGCCTTATGACGGCTGCGGCAACTGGCTGGCCTGGGCCTTCTCCGGCGAATTGATCCACGATGCGATCGGCAGCATGTACCGCGTGCTGCTTGGTTTTGCCATCGGCGGCGGGCTGGCGCTGCCGCTGGGCCTGGCCATGGGCGCCAGCGCCCACGCCTACCGCCTGTTCAATGTGCTGGTGCAGATCATCCGTCCGGTGCCGCCGATCGCCTACATCCCGCTGTCGATGCTGTGGTTCGGGCTGGGCAACCCGCCGGCCATCTTCCTGATTTCGCTGGGCGCCTTCTTCCCGGTGCTGATCAACACCATCGCCGGCGTGCGCCAGGTGGACGGCATCTACCTGCGCGCCGCGCGCAACCTCGGCGCCTCCGGACCCACCATGTTCCTGCGCGTGATCCTGCCGGCCGCCGTGCCTTCCATCCTGGCCGGCGTGCGCATCGGCATCGGCACGGCATTCATCGTGGTGATCGTGGCGGAAATGGTGGCAGTGAACAACGGCCTTGGCTTCCGCATCAGCGAGGCGCGCGAGTACTTCTGGTCGGACAAGATCATCGCCGGCATGATCACCATCGGTTTGCTCGGCCTGGCCATCGACGTCGCCATGGACCGCCTGAACAACCACCTGCTGCGCTGGCACCGCGGCCTGGAGAGCTGAATGAGCGCTGCACATATTGAAGTCAAGGGCGTCACCAAGGTCTTCGGCACCTCGGTGGTGGCGCTGCAGGGCATCGACCTGGAGATCCCGCGCGGCCAGTTCGTCTGCCTGCTGGGGCCTTCCGGCTGCGGCAAGTCGACGCTGCTGAATGCCATCGCCGGCTTTTCCCCGCCCACCCGCGGCAGCATCGTCGCCGACGGCAAGCCGGTGGCCGGCCCGGGCCCGGAGCGCGGCATGGTGTTCCAGGAGTACGCGCTGTTCCCGTGGATGACGGTGGCCGACAACGTGGCCTTCGGGCTGGAGATCAAGGGCATGCCAAAGGAGCAGATCGCGTCCACCGTGGACAGGCTGCTCAAGACCCTGTCGCTGCAGGACTTCCGCCACCGCTTCCCGAAAGACCTGTCGGGCGGCATGCGGCAAAGGGTGGCGATCGCGCGCGTGCTGGCGCTCGATTCGCCGATCATGCTGATGGACGAGCCGTTCGGTGCGCTCGATGCGCTGACCCGGCGCGACCTGCAGGACGAGCTGCTGCGCATCTGGGACCAGCAGAAAAAGACCATCATCTTCGTCACCCACAGCATCGAGGAGGCGATCTACCTGGCCGACCGCATCGTGGTCATGACCTACCGCCCCGGCACGGTCAAGCGCGACATCCTGGTCGACATGCCGCGCCTGCGCGATCCGTCGTCGCCGGAATTCAATGCCCTGAAGCGCGAGCTGGGGCAATTGGTGATGGAAGAACAACAACGCCATCACAACGACGAGTTGCGCGCGGCGGCGGTTGATTAGCAGGGGTCTGGCACTGACATGTGACACGCGCAGCGTGTTGCATGTCAGTGCCTGACCCCATGGTGTTCAGGTGTTAAACTTACCGGATGCAAACTTACTTCCTGCTCGCAGCAACGCTGCTTTACCTGATTTGTGGTTTTCTCCCGTCGCGTAAATCCGTGCCTATCGCCGCGCTGACGGCCGGCGCCTGGCTGCTGCACGGGGCGGCGCTGTGGGTCGACGTGATGGTGCCAGGCTCGCTGCGCATCGGCTTTGCCACCATGCTGTCGTCCGCGCTATGGATTTCGGTCGGCGCCTACTGGCTGGAGAACCAGAATTACCCGCTGGATGGCCTGCGCCGCATCGTCATGCCGGTGGCTGCCCTGGCGGTGGCCCTGCAGGCCGGCTTTCCCGGCTCGCTGGTGCCGATGGCGGGCCGTTCCACCATGCTGGGTTGGCACATTGCCATCGCCACGCTGGCCTACAGCACGCTGACCATCGCCGCCTTCCATGCCGTGCTGATGGCGCTGCAGGAGTCGCGCCTGCATACGCGCAGCGACAGTCCCGGCTTTTTCGCCGCCGCGCTGGACCAGTTGCCGGCCCTGCTGACGATGGAAAAGCTGCTGTTCCGCCTGATCGCCTTCGGCTTCGTGCTGCTGAGCCTGACCGTCCTGTCGGGTATCGTCTTCAGCGAAGAATTGTTTGGGCGGGCGCTGAAGTGGGACCATAAATCGGTGTTCACCCTGCTGTCCTGGGTCCTGTTCGCAGCCTTGCTGGCCGGGCGTCATTTCCGCGGCTGGCGCGGCAAGACGGCCCTCAGCTTCACGCTGGCGGGTTTTGCGACCCTGCTGCTGGCCTATGTCGGCAGCCGTTTTGTCCTGGAAGTGGTTTTACATCGAGGTTTGGCATGACACGACTCCTGTTCTGGCTGGCGCTGATCTTCCTGGTCATCGCCGCCGTCCGCAGCAAGCTGCGCAAGATGAGCGGCCCGCCGCAGGGCGGTAGCTCGCCTGCGCCGCAACAGCCGCGCGCGGCCGAGCCGCAACAGGCCGAGAAGATGCTGCAATGCGCCCATTGCGGCGTGCATTTCCCTGCCTCCGAAAACGTGCCTGCCAACGGCCGTGACTACTGCTGCGCGGCGCACGCCCCGCATTAAGCCGCAGCGTGTTCGCCCGTCTCCATACCCTGTCGGCCGCCTCGCGCGACACCTTCTGGCGCTCGCTGAAGGCGCTGGGCGCGACCCGCATCGTCATTGCCCTGGTCTTGCTGCTGTACTTCAGCGCCGGCAAGCTGACGCTCCCGGAACTGTCGGTGCAGGTGTGCATCGCCTACCTGCTGCTGGCGGTGGGGATGCAGGTGCTGGCTATCCGCTGGCGCCGCCATTTCATGCTGCAGCTGATGTCGCAGGTGGCCTGCGACCTGACCTGCATCTCCTTGCTGTACCTTGCATCGGGCGGCCTGCGCTCCGGCCTGGCCATCCTGTACCTGTTCCCGCTGGCCGGCTGCGCCATCCTGGCGCCGCTGGTGCTGTCGCTGTTCAGTGCTTCGCTGGCCACGCTGTTCATGCTGGCCCATAGCGCCTACTTCGCCATTGCCGGGGAAGATTCGTCGGTGCTGCAGGCCGGCTTGTACGGCGTCGCCTGGTTTGCCGTGACGCTGGTGGTGAACCGCATGGCGGCGCGCCTGATCGGCCAGGAAGAACTGGCGGCGCAGCGCGGCATTGAAATCGGCGTGCAGCAGGCCGTCAACCGCCTGGTGATCGCGCATTCGGCCGACGGCATCCTGGTGGTGGGAGCGGACGGCACCATCCATATGAGCAATCCGGCAGCGCAGCAGATGCTGGGCGGCGCCGCGCAGATGCTGGATGGCGCAGCCCTGCAGCCGATTGTGCTCGCTTACGAAACCTGGCGCAACGACCCGCATCAGGCCAGCGCCTTCATCACCGTCAAGCCGTTCGAGGACCCCCGGAAGGAAGACATGACGGCTGCCTGGAATTCGCGGCGCGACGTAGCGCTGCACCTGAAACTGCGTTTCGCCGCCGCCGATACCAACGGCCTGGACGTGGAACGCAACGTGATCTTCCTGGAAGACGTGACCAGCATCGAGGAAAAGGCGCAGCAGCTCAAGCTGGCCTCGATGGGCCGCCTGACCGCCAGCATCGCGCACGAGGTGCGCAATCCGCTGTCGGCCATCGGCCACGCCAATTCGCTGCTGGAAGAGGATTTGCACGCGCCCGTGCACAAGCGCCTGCTGAAGATCATCGCCGACAATGTGGCACGCGTGAACCGCATGGTGGAAGACATCCTGCAACTGTCGCGCAAGGCGCAAAACCACCATGAGCCGATGGAGCTGGAAAGCTTCCTCAATGACTTGAAGGCGGAATTCGACGAAACCCATAAGCTGGACAGCAAGATCGTCTGCCTGGGCGGCATGCGCCAGGTGGTGGTGCGCTTCGATCCGCTGCACCTGCGCGAAGTGCTGATCAACCTGCTCAACAACGCGGTGCGCTACGCCAGCGGCACGCCGGCCAGCATCCGCGTCTTCATCGTGCAGGTGGCCGGCCGGCCGCTGGAACTGCACGTGCAGGACGATGGCCCCGGCATTTCGCCGCAGGTGCGGGCCCACCTGTTCGAGCCGTTTTATACTACGTCGAGCAAAGGCACGGGCCTGGGGCTGTATCTGGCGCGTGAATTGTGCTCGAATAACGAAGCCATGCTGGACTACGAACACCGCTTCGAAGCCAGCGTGACAGAGGGCGGTGCGCGCAAATCGAGCGGCCGTTTTGTGATTACATTTGCGAAAAACACATGACTTCTCCACGTGTCCTGGTCGTCGACGATGAAGCCGACCTGCGCGAACTGCTGGAAATTACCCTGCTGAAGATGGGGCTGGACGTGGACAGCACCGAAACACTTCAGCAAGCACGCCAGCTGTTTGCCGAAAAAGACTTCCAACTGGTGCTGACCGACATGCGCTTGCCCGACGGCCTTGGGCTGGACCTGGTGCGCGAGGTGGCTGCCAGCGGCAAGAATATCCCGATTGCAGTCGTGACGGCCTTCGGCAGTGCCGAAAATGCCGTGGTGGCGCTGAAGGCGGGCGCCTTTGACTATGTGAGCAAGCCGGTGCAGCTGGAGCAGTTGCGCGTGCTGGTGCAGTCGGCGTTGAAGCTGAGCGACAGCGCCCCGGCTGCCGCCCCGGCGCGCGGACAGGCGCAAGGCAGGCTGCGCGGCAGTTCGGCTGCGATCCAGGCCCTGCGCGCCCAGATTGCCCGGCTGGCGCGCTCGATGGCGCCGATTGCCATCAGTGGCGAGTCGGGCAGCGGCAAGGAGCTGGCGGCGCGCGAAATCCACGCCCAGAGCTCGCGCGCGGACAAGCCGTTCATCGCCGTCAACTGCGGCGCCATCCCGGAAGCCCTGATGGAGGCCGAGTTCTTCGGCTACCGCAAGGGCGCGTTCACCGGCGCTTCCGACGAGCGCGACGGCTTCTTCCAGGCTGCCAACGGCGGTACCCTGATGCTGGACGAGGTGGCCGACCTGCCGCTGGCCATGCAGGTCAAGCTGCTGCGCGCGATCCAGGAACGGCGCGTGCGCAAGATCGGCGCCACGGCCGAGGAGCCGGTCGACGTGCGGATCATTTCAGCCACCCACAAGAATCTGGAAAAACTGGTGGAGAACGGCCTGTTCCGGCAGGACCTGTTCTATCGCCTGAACGTGATCGAACTGCGCCTGGCGCCCTTGCGCGAGCGGCTTGACGACCTGGACGAACTGGTCGAAGCCATCCTGGCGCGGCTGGGGAGCTTTGAGCAAAAGGTGGTGCTGGCGCCCGGCGTGCTGGACGTCTTGAAAGGCTACTCCTTCCCGGGCAATGTGCGGGAGCTGGAGAATATCCTGGAACGCGCGCTGGCATTTTCCAATGATGGCGTGATCTCGGCGGAAGACCTGGCGCTGAAAGGCGGTTCGCTGCCGGCGCCAGTGCCAAGCCCTGCGCCCGTGGCCGCGCCAGCCGCTCCTGCCAGCCCGGAGCCCAGCCAGGCTGCCGCCCAGCCGGCCAGCCCGGCCGCCACGCCAGCGCCGGTGGCAAGCTTGCCGGCCGAAGCCCCTGCAGGGGCGGCCGCAGCAGGCGGCGCGCCGGCCATGCCGCAGCTGCCGGCGTTCAATGTCCAGGCAAGCAGCCTGCCGGCCTACCTGGAAGCGGTCGAGCGCGACATCATCACGCGTGTCCTGGCCCAGGCCAACTACAACCGCACCCAGGCCGCCCAGCTGCTGGGCATCAGCTACCGCCAGCTTCGCTACCAGATGCAGAAGCTGAACATCCAGGACCCAGGCTAGCAGTTCGCGGCGGCGGGGCGCCCGCCGCCCGATTGGTCTATAATCCCGGTCCGCCGCGAAAATCCCCTTGATTGATGTAGCGTTTTCGCCAACGCACAACCGTGTGCTGCGCCGCAACATTGCTTATTAAATCAGCACGCAAAAAGCTGTGTTAGTGCTCGCTCACCGCCGATCGCCTGTAGCGATGGGGGATATCAAAAGTCAATAAGAAAACGTGGTCTAAACGAAAAAATTTCACCTTGTACGATCCGAATCACGTCACTACAATTAGTGGACAGAATTCGATGGTCCACTAGATATAGTGGCCATTAACAAATACTGAATACGCGGAGCATAAATGCAATCTACTCAAGATATTTCCACCACTCAGGCGCCTCAAGTGCCTGTTTCCGCTGGCGAAACCGCTGGCGGCGTCGCTGTTTCCGCTAGCCAAATGGCCGACTACCGCATCATCCGCCGCAACGGCGCCGTGGTCGCTTTCGAGCCATCCAAGATCGCCGTGGCAATGACCAAGGCCTTCCTGGCAGTAAACGGCGGCCAGGGTGCGGCTTCCGCCCGCATCCGCGAACTGGTGGAAGAATTGACCAAGAACGTGGTGAGCGCCCTGATGCGCCGCCAGCCAGCCGGCGGCACCTTCCATATCGAAGACGTGCAAGACCAGGTTGAACTGGCCCTGATGCGCTCCGGCGAACACGACGTGGCACGCTCCTACGTGCTGTACCGCGCCAAGCACATGGAAGAACGCCGCCTGAAGAAAGAGGCAGCCGGCGCCACCGCGACCGCTGAGCCGCAGATCAACGTCACCGAGAACGGCGTATCCCGTCCGCTGGTGATGCAGGAAGTGCGCGACCTGATCGGCGCCGCCTGCAAGGGCCTGGAAAAGCACGTCGATGCCGACGCCATCCTGGCCGAAACCGTGAAGAACCTGTACGACGGCGTGCCGGTCGAAGAACTGCACAAGTCCGCCATCCTGGCTGCCCGCGCGCTGATGGAAAAGGACCCGGCCTACTCCCAGGTGACCGCCCGCATCCTGCTGCACACCATCCGCAAGGAAGTGTTCGGCAAGGAAGTTCCGCAAGCCGGCGCCGCTGCCGCCTACATCGAATACTTCCCGCAGTACATCGCCAAGGGCATCGCCGCTGAACTGCTGAACGAAGAACTGGGCAAGTTCGACCTGGCCAAGCTGGCCAAGGCCCTGGTGGCCGACCGCGACCTGCAGTTCGGCTACATCGGCCTGCAAACCCTGTACGACCGCTACTTCCTGCACGTGCGCGATGTGCGCATCGAAATGCCGCAGGCCTTCTACATGCGCGTCGCCATGGGCCTGGCCCTGAACGAAACCGACCGCGAAGCGCGCGCCATCGAGTTCTACAACCTGCTGTCGACCTTCGACTTCATGTCGTCGACCCCGACCCTGTTCAACTCCGGCACCCAGCGTTCGCAGCTGTCCTCCTGCTACCTGACCACCGTGTCCGACGACCTGGAAGGCATCTACGACGCCATCAAGGAAAACGCACTGCTGGCCAAGTTCGCCGGCGGCCTGGGCAACGACTGGACCCCGGTGCGTGCACTGGGCGCCCACATCAAGGGCACCAACGGCAAGTCGCAAGGCGTGGTGCCGTTCCTGAAAGTGGTGAACGACACCGCCGTGGCAGTGAACCAGGGCGGCAAGCGCAAAGGCGCCGTCTGCGCCTACCTGGAAACCTGGCACATGGACATCGAGGAATTCCTCGACCTGCGCAAGAACACCGGCGACGACCGCCGCCGCACCCACGACATGAACACCGCGAACTGGATTCCGGACATGTTCATGAAGCGCGTGATGGAAAAGGGCACCTGGACCCTGTTCTCGCCATCCGACGTGCCTGACCTGCACGACAAGTTCGGCAAGGAATTCGAAGAAGCCTACCTGGGCTACGAAGCCAAGGCAGCCAACGGCGAACTGCGCCTGTTCAAGAAGATCGAAGCGCTGGACCTGTGGCGCAAGATGCTGTCCATGCTGTTCGAAACCGGCCACCCATGGATCACTTTCAAGGATCCGTGCAACATCCGTTCGCCGCAGCAGCACGTGGGCGTGGTGCACTCGTCGAACCTGTGCACAGAGATCACCCTGAACACCAATGACGACGAAATTGCCGTCTGCAACCTGGGTTCCGTCAACCTGCCGGCCCACATGAAAGAGGGCAAGATCGACCACGTCAAGCTGCAGAAGACCATCCGCACCGCGATGCGCATGCTGGACAACGTGATCGACATCAACTACTACGCAGTTGAGAAAGCACGCAACGCCAATATGCGCCACCGTCCGGTCGGCCTGGGCGTGATGGGCTTCCAGGACTGCCTGCACATGATGCGCGTGCCATACGCCTCGATGGAAGCGGTGAGCTTCGCCGATACCTCGATGGAAGCCGTGTGCTACTACGCCTACCTGGCTTCGACCGAGCTGGCGGAAGAGCGCGGCCGTTACGAGTCGTACGAAGGCTCCCTGTGGTCGCGTGGCATCCTGCCGCAAGACTCGGTGCGCCTGCTGGCGGAACAGCGCGGCGGCTACCTGGAACAGGACCTGTCGTCCGCGATGGACTGGACCCCGGTGCGTGAACGCATCGCCAAGTTCGGCATGCGCAACTCGAACTGCGTGGCGATCGCCCCGACCGCAACCATTTCGAACATCATCGGCGTGTCGGCTTGCATCGAACCGACCTTCCAGAACCTGTACGTGAAGTCCAACCTGTCCGGCGAATTCACCGAGATCAACGCCTACCTGGTGCGCGACCTGAAGGCACGCGACCTGTGGGACGAAGTGATGATCGCCGACCTGAAGTACTTCGACGGCTCGCTGAGCAAGATCGACCGCGCTCCGCAAGACCTGCGCGACATCTACGCCACCGCGTTCGAAGTGTCGCCAACCTGGCTGGTGGAAGCAGCATCGCGCCGCCAGAAGTGGATCGACCAGGCACAGTCGCTGAACATCTACATGGCAGGCGCTTCCGGCAAGAAACTGGACGAAACCTACAAGCTGGCCTGGCTGCGCGGCCTGAAGACCACCTACTACCTGCGCACCATTGCAGCGTCGCACATGGAGAAATCCACCACCCGCACCGGCGCCCTGAACGCCGTGTCCGCGAACGTGCCGGATGCCCCGGCGGCAGTGACTGCCGAGGTAACCGAAGGCGCCGCCTGCTACCTGCGTCCTGGTGACCCAGGTTTCGAGGAATGCGAAGCCTGCCAGTAATACAATAGTCATAGTTAGAACCGGTAAACCGGGGTCTGACCCGCTGGGTCAGACCCCGTCTGCACAAAGTCCTCGGCTGTAACAATACCGTCGGCGGTCGAGCAGAAGGTGTCTGACCCTATGGGTCAGACACCGGTTTACCGGTTAAAGAAGAGTAAATCTAAGAGGAAAAAAACAAATGCTATCCTGGGATGATGAAGCCGCGGCAGCACCGCGCCAAACCCCACCACTGGGCGCCACCGCCGAAGCCACCGCCGAGCAAGTCGCCCTGCGCGTCAACGCCGACGACAAGCGCGTCATCAACGGCCAGACCGACGTCAACCAGCTGGTCCCGTTCAAGTACAAATGGGCCTGGGACAAATACCTGGCCGGCTGCGCCAACCACTGGATGCCGCAGGAAGTGAACATGCAGCGCGACATCGAGCTGTGGAAGAACCCGAACGGCCTCTCCGAAGACGAGCGCCGCCTGGTCAAGCGCAACCTGGGCTTCTTCGTCACCGCCGACTCGCTGGCAGCCAACAACATCGTGCTGGGCACCTACCGCCACATCACCGCCCCTGAGTGCCGCCAGTACCTGCTGCGCCAGGCGTTCGAAGAGGCAATCCACACCCACGCCTACCAGTACATCGTCGAATCCCTCGGCCTGGACGAACAGGAAATCTTCAACGCCTACAACGAAGTAGCGTCGATCCGCGACAAGGACCAGTTCCTGATCCCGTTCATCAACGTGCTGACCGACCCGGCCTTCAAGACCGGTACCATCGAGACCGACCAGCAGCTGCTGAAGTCCCTGATCGTGTTCGCCTGCCTGATGGAAGGCCTGTTCTTCTACGTCGGCTTCACCCAGATCCTGGCGCTGGGCCGCCAGAACAAGATGACCGGCGCCGCCGAGCAATACCAGTACATCCTGCGCGACGAATCGATGCACTGCAACTTCGGCATTGACCTGATCAACACCATCAAGCTGGAAAACCCGCACCTGTGGACCCCGGCCTTCAAGGAAGGGATCAAGGGCCTGTTCCTGCAAGCCGTGGACCTGGAATACCGCTACGCGGAAGACACCATGCCACGCGGCGTGCTGGGCCTGAACGCAGCCATGTTCAAAGGCTACCTGCGCTTCATCGCCAATCGCCGCGCCACCCAGATCGGCCTGGAAACCCTGTTCGACCAGGACGAGAATCCATTCCCATGGATGTCGGAAATGATCGACCTGAAGAAAGAGCGCAACTTCTTCGAAACCCGCGTCACCGAGTACCAGACCGGCGGCGCGTTGAGCTGGGATTAAACCCTGCTACCTGGAAAGCCCGGCACTGCCGGGCTTTTTTGTATCTGAAGCCAGGAAATAAGATGTTCTCCTAAATGAGGTATGCAATGACCAACGTTGTCTCTCCGAACCAGATCGCGGCAGGCCTTACTGAACACTGGTCGCCCCGCGTAGTGGCAGAACTGGACGACTCGTTCGTCAAAGTTGCCAAGGTACTTGGCTCGCTCACCTGGCACAGCCACGATAACGAGGACGAGCTTTTTTATATTCTCAAAGGCTCTTTAACTATCGAGATGGAAGACAGAACGGTGGTGCTCCGTGAAGGGGAGGCTTTCGTCGTTCCGAAAGGCGTCAGGCACAATCCCGTCGCTGTTGAGGAGTGCCATATCATGCTGATCGAACGAAAATCGACGCTTCATACCGGTACCGAAGTTACGACAAAAACGCGGAGCCTTGCCGATCAGTTGCGTCCGGTCTGAAAGAAAGTGACAGACCGCACCTTGTCAATGTAAAAAATTCAATCGTGCCCCATTCGCTACCACCGTGACAACGGTACCGAACAGCGCGACACCATCACGACATGGCACGCAGTGCGGCAACTGAGCGCCGGCAGCGTGAGCCGCCGCAGTTGGGATTACGCCCAGGCCTGGTCCATGGGTAGCCAGAACCTCAGCGAGGCTGACCAGGGCAAGCTTGGCAACCAGTTCGCCAGTGGCCTTGATGATTACCTGGTCGATGTGCCGCATGCGGGTGACAACGACGCCGATTACCGTAGCCTGGGCACCCTGCGCATGCAACGGCATGAATACGAGTCCAAGTTCTTCCAGGGCGAGGGCAGCGACCGCAATATGTGCGTAGGCCAGTGGAATCGTGTGAGCGGCCATCCGGAGCTGGAGTCGCATTCGGAAGAGCAGCGTGAGTTTGTCATCACCGAACTGCGTGTGGAGGCCGAAAACAACCTGCCCAAAGCATTCGACGACCGCGTGCGCCGGCTGTTCGCGCTCAATCACTGGCGTACCGACAGCAATGGCATGGAGCAGGCCAGTGCCGAACGCGGCGTGCGCTACACCAATCGCTTTACTTGCATGAGGCGCGGCATTCCCATCGTGCCGCGCTACGACCCACGCATCGATCTGCCGCGCACCGAGGCGCAGAGCGTGACGGTGGTCGGCCCCGTCAACGAAGAAATCCACTGCGATGCGCTGGGCCGCGTCAAGATCCGCTTTGCCGGCTGCCGCAACGAAGACCATGAGCACGCCAACGGCGCCGGCGCGTCCGACAGCGAGCGCGATTCGGCCTGGGTGCGCGTGGCCAGCGGCTGGGCCAGCGCCCAGTATGGCGCGATCTCCCTCCCGCGCGCCGGCGACGAAGTGATCTGCGTCTTCCTCGGCGGCGACCCGGACAAGCCACTGATCATCGGCCGCGTACATGGCGGCAAGACCAACCCGCCATCATTCAGCCACCGCAGCCGACTGCCCGGCGACAAATACCTGTCCGGCATCAAGAGCAAAGAGGTCAAGGCGCAGCGCTATAACCAGTTGCGCATGGACGATACGCCCGGCCAGATCAGCGCCCAATTGGCCAGTGAACATGGACACAGCCAGTTGAACCTCGGTTATCTGACCCATCCGCGCTGCGACGGCGAAGCCGACCCGCGCGGCGAGGGCTTCGAGCTGGCCACCAACGACAGCGGCGCCATTCGTACCGCCAAGTCGCTCCTGATCTCCGCCTGGAAGCGGCTGGACGCCTGCGGCAACCAGCTAAGCAGCGACGAACACCTGGCCCTGATGCAGGACTGCCTCGACCTGTTCAAGTCCCTTGGCCAGTACGCCGCCGAACACCAGGGCCTTGCGCTGGATGCCGAGCCGCAAGCGGAACTCAAAGACCATGTGGACGCCGCCGCCGGCGGCAGCAATACCGATCGCCAGCGCGACGGCGGCAAGCCGACGCTGAGCATGACGGCGCCGGCCGGAATCGCGCTCAGTACACCGAAAACGCTGGTCAGCTACGCCGGCGTGAACGTCGACACGGTGGCCCAGCAGCATATGCAGTTCACGAGCGGCCAACGCTTCAATCTCAATGCGGGGAAGGGCATTTCGCTGTTCTCGCACATGGACGGCATCACCCAGGTGGCGCACAAGGGCAAGTTCCTGCTCCAAAGCCAACTGGATGACATGCAGATCAATTCGGCCAAGGACATCAAGGTCACCGCTGCCAAGCGCCTGATCATCATGGCCGAAGAAGAAGTGACCTTGATGGTGAGTGGTGGCGCCTATTTGACGCTGAAAGGCGGCAATGCCGAAATCGGCGGTCCGGGACCACTCACCGTGAAAACGGATGGCCACCACTGGAACGGTCCCGCAAGCGCCGCGACCGAGCTGCCCAAGTTTGAATCGGGCGATTTTGGCCGCGTGCCACGCCTGCTGCGCGCCACCGACGGCAAGCCGGTGGAAGGCATGCAGCTGCACGTCGAGCGCGTCGGCGACAGCGCGATGAAGGGCGTCAGCGATGGTGCCGGTACCGGCGAAAAGATCGTCGCCGACCGCCTGCAGCAGATCAAGGCCATTTTCTATCGTCCGCGCAAATGAAGTGCACTCCCGTATCAGCCAGGAAATCGCATCAATGACGAAGCCATTAACTTTTGACGGTCCGGTTGAGGACCCGTGTAACCTGATCGTCGGCGCCAAGAGTGGCGTCTGCCTGGTCGACCCCAAACACCTCGACGTGATCGCCCAGATGCCGCTGCCGGGCATTACCATTTTCGTGCACGGAGTGAATTCCGATGGCGAGTGGTACACGCAGACGGAAGATGGCATCTGCAAAGGCCTGAACGACCGCCTCAAACGCAATGAGGGACAGATTGTTCATGCTACGCCGGAAGGCGGCCAGCTACGGCCAGCCAAATATATGGAGGAGTTGACGCCGGATGGGTTCATTAATCCCGAGCTGAACGAAAATTCTTTTGTTGATTGTGCGGGTAGTTTCTCTCCGGTGATTCACTTCCGCTGGGGGTATAAGGCTAGCAGCGAAGAACTGCAGAAGTTTGGCGATTCCATTTACCTCAATGAAAAGAACTATTGGGGAGGTGGGCCATTTGCCAACGGGTGCACATCGCTGCCCGACCTATGGGGAAGCGGCATCGACGACACTCTGTTTCTGTGGCTGCACATCCAACACATGAACCCGACCAATGATCGACTGGTGTATTCCTGCCCACCCCGGCCTTACTACGTGCTGGCCGCGTTGCGCCTGGCGAAGCTGGTCGAATCGATCCGTAAGAAGCAGGCCGATACCCCGATTACTATCGTCTGCCATAGCCAAGGCAATATGATCGGCATTGCGGCTGCATTTCTCGGTGATCGGCTCGATCCCGTCAGTGACGCGACCGGTAAAACTGGCAACTGCGTAGCAGATACCTACGTGCTGTGCAATCCGCCTTACAGCTTATTGCAAGAGAACGCTACCCAGACCTGGGCCGAGCGCGGGATGAAAGACGAAGAGGGGCGTAGGGGGCGTACAAGTGGCGAGGCCCGCTACAAGACGCTGGCCGCCTTCTTTGACATCATACGGAAGCAGGCGGCATACGAGCAACCAGCATCTGTCGTTGATGAACTCATGAAAAACGAAGCGCATGGTTTCGATGCGCGAAGCGACCGTAACAAGTATGGCTATGGCGACAAATTGACAACGTTTGGACGCGTAACCCTGTATTTCAATCCGCACGACCAAGTAATTTCATCCTCCACCATTCAAGGCATAGGCTGGCGTGGCCTGAGCCAGCAAGAGATCAATGCCACCAGCGGCCACGGTGTGTTCAGTCAAAGGGTGTTCGCGCAAGGATTCAAAGTTGGTGAGCAGGGGCAATACGACTTTGCACAGGCGATGAAAGACCGCGGCATTAAGGAGTTCTGGCACCCGCCTTCGCCGATAGCAAAATATTCCATTTCAAAAGGCCTTGCGGCCAACACGAATATTTTTGGCAAAGTGATGACGCTTGTAAGCGCTCCGTTGGTAGTGGTAGCAACATCGCTGGCTCGTACACGCATCAATGGCAGCCCGCCAGAAAACTGGAAGACGCCACTTACCGCACCAAACCTGCCAGATTCGTTCTTGCCAGTTGCGCTGCGTTTTGGCCAGCCGTGCGCCGACTTCGATCAGAGCTACGATGCTCCGGGCGACTCGCGCGACAAGAATCGTGAACGCAACGAAGGTGACGCTTATGCTGGCGACCGGACCATTCCGCGTGGTGGCTCAGAGGGTTCGACACGCAAGGGTACCGATACGGCAGAAGGTGATCAGTCTTCCGAGGCCGGCTTGCGTTATGAGCACCATGCCATGCTACGCATGCAGGCGAAACGGGAGGGCCTCTATAAAAATGGAGATCAAGTGATGGAAGAAGACGATCCAAGTACTGCCAGTGCAGAATACAATGCTTGGCGCACCAAGAAAATCAAAGAGAGCCTGGCTGATAACATCGACACACATGCGACAGACCATTCGACGATTATGACTAACGGCATGCATGCACAAAAGGCGCTTGCCTACGACGTGGCAGTTGGCGCTTGCTATATCAAAGCAGTAGATTTTACCGAGTTACGAAAGGCTGCAGACTGGCGATTCCTTCGTGGTCTTGATGACGATAATTCTAACAAGCGATTCAAGGAATATTTTGAATTAGGGAAGTTCAAGAAATTAGCTGTTCACACTTGGGCGGAAAACGATCCTGAAGGCAGCATGCCTATTAAGATCGTTAATCAACGAGGCTTCTTTGCCAAAGTACCCAAGGGGGCACAATGAAATTTCTGTCTGAGACGCGTACGCGCCGAGTCGCCTGTGCCTTATTCGCCTTTGTTCTTGCAGTCATTGCGGCCTTCGTAATTACGAGAGGAGCCGCTGAATCCTCGCCAAATTTGCTATCTGATGGTGACCTTATGAAACGTTTCTTGGTTTTTCCCGCCTTGTTTGGAGCTGGCGTACTGGCTTTGTTAAGCCTCGGCACACATGCAGCCGCCCAGCCGGTGCCCGCAGCGGCTGAGTCGGCGGTACCAAATTTAGTAAAGCCCTTTATGGCTCAAGTCGTTGGCCTTCAATGGCTTAACCCGCTGCAGAGGCGGGATTATCCGACCGAGTGGCAATTACTTTGGACCTTAGGGCTTGTGCAGCCTAACAAGGACGATGACATGGTTAAATTAAAGCCTGAGAAATTCTCGAAGGTTCAAGCGATAGGAATTATCGCCTCGGGCAATAATGGAAGGGAGTCATTCAAGGGATATCATCACAAGTACGTTGATGCCCTTACCGAGCTCTTTCACGACATCTATTTTTCCAGTCCAACGTATTTTTACAACGCCCATTCGCTCACAGACAAGAAGACATGGCGTGAGTTGGCTGGTATCCACGTCGAGTATGCGCTGCCAGAAGGTCGCTTGAATCCGATCGAGGCCGCAACATACACGCGGGAACGCATTATTGATACGTTTGACATTGGAAACCCGAACTTTCCCAAAGCATGGAACCGCGACACGCCACCTGACGTACGCGTAACGATGGGCGGCCCCAACGCCGGTTTCACTTCGCTGGCTGCAGGTCTCGACTACCTACAAGCACATCCAAACGAAACAGTCTGGGTGATGAACTGGGATGCCCCGAGCTTTCCGCCGAAAGACGAGCAGATAAACGAAAACATGGTGCTTTTGGTTCTTGCTGGCCCAGACTACAGCACTGAGCGCGCGCCACTGGCCTGGATCGGTTACCCTGCCACGCAAAAAGTGGCGGACTTTGAAGCGCAAAAAGGCCAGCCGCCGCGCCAGATCCAAGCTTGGAAGGCAGTAGTCGAAACCGCCGCTCGGAACGTCGGCAAGCAGGATAGCGATATCGGCTACGTTATTCATGACGCCAACAATACCCATTCCGCCTCATCCGAGCGTATCGGCGCACTGGCTCAAACCCTGACGACTGAACTGGTGGATTTCGATTTCACGAAGCAGACCTTCAATACTCCTGCGCTGCTGGGCGAAATGGGCGCCGGCACGGCGCTAACCAATGTCGCACTTGGTATTGCTTACGCCAATCATATTGGCAAGAACGTGCTGGTCGCTGGTACAACCAACGCGGAACAGCCGACAGCAGTCGTTGTAAGCCCGCCTGCCAAAGTGCGGCCAATCGATCTAAACGCTCCTTGGTTCCGGGCTCGGGGTGGCGGCAGCGCATTCCTGCCTTGGTGGGGACTGCGTCACGACGCCAAGCCTGGCTCGCAAGGCTATTCGCGATGAGTAAGGCCGTCACATGCGCGGCGTGATCCGCCTGAACGACCCCACCAGCCATGGTGGCATCGTCATCAGTGCATCACCTAATTCCAAGGTCCATGGAATCGCTGTCGCCCGCAAGGGTGACAGCTGTACCTGCCCAGTGCCTGGTCATGGCGTTTGCGTGATTGTTGAAGGTGACCCCAAAGTGCTGATCGACGGTGTGCCAGTGGCATTTGACGGTCATAAAACCAGCTGTGGCGCGACCCTTATCACCACTGCCCCGAAGAGCACCCGCGGATAACGTGGGCAGTGCATTGTCGCGGCAGATTTTGTGCGCGAAGTAGTTGCGGCAGGGGAGTATCGGTGGCAGTGCAGCCAAGGTGACTATCCAGTCGTCGCCCTTTTCCCAACAGATGCTGACTATGAATCGATTCTTACTTTTGCCTGCCCTCTTTAGCACGAGTGTCATGGCATTGCTTAACCTTGGCGCGTGCAGTACGACCCGGTCTGAGCCTGCCGCCGCGATGGGGGCGCTGCAGGAAGCCAAACCATTTCAGGCACAAGTCGTTGGGCTGCAATGGCTTAACCTGCTGCAACGGCGGGATTATCCGACCGAGTGGCAATTGCTTTGGACCTTGGGGCTTGTTCAGCCTAACAACGACGATGACATGGTTAAGTCAGATCCCAAGTCATTCTCGGAGCTCCGGGCGATAGGCATTATCGCGAGCGGTAATGATGGGGTGGAAACCTTCAATGGATTTCATCACAAGTACGTTGATTCACTGACGCTAAGATTTCACAAGAATTACTTTTCAAGTTCGACATATTTTTATAATGTCCACTCCTTAAAGGACAAGAAAACGTGGCGAGAATTGGCTGGCATTCACGTCGAGTATGCATTGCCCGAGGGGCGCCTGGATCCAATCGAGGCGGCAACCTACACACGAGAGCGCATCGTTGATACGTTTGATATTGGCAATCCTAACTTCCCCGCCGCATGGAGCCGGAGTACCCCGCCAGACGTACGTGTAACGATGGGCGGTGCCAATGCTGGATTCACATCGTTGGCCGCTGGTCTCGACTATTTGCAAGCGCACCCAAACGAAACGGTCTGGGTGATGAACTGGGACGCCCCGAGCTTCCCGCCAAAAGACGCGCAGATTAACGAGAATATGGTGCTGCTGGTGCTCGCTGGTCCGAACTACAAGACGGAGCGTGCACCGCTGGCTTGGATTGGCCATCCGGCCGCCACGAACGTGGTGGACTTCGAAGGCCAGGAAGGACAGCCGTCTCGCGAAGTCCAGGCTTGGAGGGCGACTATGGAAGCCGCGGCACGTAACGTTGGCAAGCTAAATGGCGACATTGGCTACGTCATTCATGATGCCAACAAGACTCACTCTGCTTCTTCTGAACGCATCAGCGCCTTGGCTCAAACACTCACCACTGAGTTGGTGGACTTCGATTTCAAGAAGCAGGCCTTCAATACTTCGGCCCTATTGGGCGAGATGGGGGCTGGCACGGCGCTGACCAACGTTGCACTTGGCATCGCCTACGCCAATCACCTGGGCAAGCACGTGCTGGTGGCAGGCACCACCGACGCCGAACAGCCAACGGCAGTCGTGGTGAGCCCACCCGCCAAGGTACGCCCGATCGATCCGAACGCGCCGTGGTTCCGAGCCCGCGGCGGGGGCAACGCATTCCTGCCTTGGTGGGGATTGCGCCACGATGCAGGACCGGAGCCGCAAGGCTATTCCGACTGAGGTGGGCAGGATGCGTAGGGAACAGTCAGCCGCGCACGGCTGAAATCATGTTTCTTTGGCTTTTGTATAATTGCGCTTCTACTAATATTGCAATGTTACAACATGGAAGAAGCCACTACCCCGGAACAACCAAAGCGCACCAGGAAACTGGGCCGCATCGCCATCTACATCTTTGCCGCAGTCGGGCTACTGTTCTCGGTGTTGATCGCCGTGATGGCGCTGCAATCCAAGCCGCAGGCGCCGCGCACCTTCGACGCGAACGAGGCCATCGACGGCGTCATGACGCGCAACTATGGCAAGTACTCGGAATCCCAGCAAGGCTGGCTGTATGTCGATGAAACGAGTCACGTCACTTACCTCGTGACCGTGGTGCAGCAAAAGAAGGTGGACGGCAAGGAGGGTGATGAGCTCTACCTGGTCACCAGCGGCCGTGCCATCGCAAACAAGGACGAGGACGATTCATTCTACGGCGTGTTCCAACTGCGCTACCGCGACGGCCAGCTGTATGAATACAGCGATCCGCGCCGCCCGAGCGATGTCGATCCGGTGACTCCGGAGCGCGTGCATTTCGAGGCCTTGAGTGCTGATGTATGGGGATGGGTGGTGAAGACCAGCTCCTATGAATCTGGCGTGGGCGAACATTTCACCACTACCAGGAACGTGGTCCTGGCGCCGCGCAACGAACAGATCGCGGTGCTGACCGAGTTCACTGCGGCATTCCAGGTCCTGGGCGGAGGCGATTGCAAGGAAACCGAAAGCCAGTACGCTGACTGGGAAAAAGCCAAGGCCGAAAAAAAGGCTGCTCCGGCCGAAGGTGAAACCGCGCAGGAAGCCTCGAGCGAGGAGGCGGAGGAGGAGTTCGAGATCGTTCCGCCGCGTTGCACCCAGCTGCAATGGTCTTATCGCACCGACCCGGTCAGCGATTCGACCTTTACCCCGCTGTACATCACACGCAAGGCGGGCATGCAGGGCGGTGCCCAGGTCCCGGCGAAAACCTGGAAGGTGATGTTCGATCCGAAGAGCTATACCTACCTGCTGCCGGAAGAGTTGAAGAACGTCGGCATGTGATGCTGCACAGGCCCTAGCGGAACTGGGCCAGGATGCGCGCGAGCGTGCCGTCCCTGGCTGCGGCAGCGATCGCACGGTTGGCTTCTCCCAGGCTGAGATGGCCCTTGCGCGAGACCGCGCAGCGGGTCGTGAAGCTCGCTGCGGTCAGGGGCGGGTGCAGGTTCAGTGGAAAGGCCCGCAGGCGCTGCCGGTATTCGAGGACAGCGCGCGCGATCAGCACATGGTGCACCCGGCCGCGCGCCAGCTTCTCGAGATTGGTCTCCATATTGGGCGAATCGTCCCGTACAAAGCCGGCGCCCAGGACCTTTTCGATTTCAGGATGCTGGTAGCCTAGGATGGTGCCGATGGCCTGTCCGCGCAGGTCGGCGATGGAATGCGGTTGCGGTTGGCGGGCGTCAGTAACCAGCACTTCCTCTGCCGTGAACACCGGCTCCGTCCATAGATAGTCCCCTTCGATCCATTCCGGCGTATAGCCGCACAGGATGTCGGCCTCGCCCTGCTGCAAGGCCCTGGCAATGCGCTTGCGCGGCAGCAGCAGGAAGCGCAGCTCGCGCCCTGTGCCGCGCGCCAGCGCCTCTCCCAGCATCTTGTGGACGCCGTCCGCCAGGCGCCCATTCTCAATGCGCGACATGGGCATGTCGGCCGCACGGTCGACCAGCACGACCAGTTCGCCGCCCCATGCATGTGGCGCGCACAGCAAGCAGACGAGGGCGAGCAGGTAAAACGTTTTCATACGCAGCGGTCGCAAGGACACTGATTGAGTTGTACTGCATTGTGTGCAATGCTTACTTCCTCCCCGCACTAAAGGCTGGGGTTTCCTGCTTCCAGCGTCGCACGTCCGCGGCGGAGAATGTTTAACGCAGCATCACGATCTCGTTCATGTATCACACCGCGTTCGCTGCATTCCCATTCTCTTATTCCAAGGCCTGCGATACCTTTCGGTCCCACCTTGGCGCTCGATCGTGGATCGGGGTTCCGCAATTCGAGCAGGTCTGGGTGGTAAAGCGTTCGTCCACTTTCACGTACCGGGGCATGGCGACATCCTTCAAGCCGAGGTCAATACCAACACCGTGGTCGAGCGGAAGACCTGGGGGGCTGCAAACTCGATCACAATATTGAGGAACTAATTGCCCCAGCTATCTTACGCAAAATAGCTGCCATCCTTGATTTTTCCCTTCGGGAAGCGGACGCGAGCAGAACACACGGAGCGTACTGATTGCAAAACGAAACGTGTTCCCTTCTCGATGCAGGTCGCTGTAACTCCAGCTCTTTGCTGCTGCCGGCGGTCAGCTTATTCAAATCGAAGCCAAGCTTGCCGCATCAGCAGCTGATTCTTCGACTTCACGCGGAAACGGAAGACATGCGTTGGCCAGGGGCTTGTGTGGTGCCAGCACCTGGCCGAGACGCTCAATGAGCTGATCGACCCGTGCATCGAATCGCCGGCACCAGGCATTGGGCCTGGCACGGGCTTTTGTTAGCGAATTTGGTGGACCAAATCGGCGTATGGGTTGCCGGCGCTTAAGGCAACCTCACGACCCCACCAATGTTGACGTCTGCAATTGAGCAAGCGGACCCCAAGCCCTTGAGTTGTTCCTGCAATGCCTTTGTCAGTTTCTCCTGCTGCATGGATGGCTGATCCATTTCGCCCCACCAGTCAGCATAGGGAATGAATCTTTCGCAACCACTGGCTGCAATGATTTCCGCGACACCTTTGGGCCCCAAGGTCACGCATTCTGAGCGAAGTTGCGAAAAATTGGCCATATCCTCGTTGCTCAAGCATGCCCAGTAACTGCCTGAGCCCGAACAATAGTGCGGAGTATGGGCAGTGAACCTTCCCAGATTGCAGGCAATGTGCCGGATTTTTCCGAACTTGGCCGCTATCGCCTCCGCCACATGAACCATCTTGTGTTCCACTTCATTGCCCGTATCAACGACCACCCAGGTCTTGTCGGTTGGGGTTGTGATCAAGTACGTATTGCCAATGTTGCGCAGTTCAGGATTGCGCACATATCCTGTCGAGCGTGGCTGCTCACCATAAAAGGGCAAAGCCGTGATTTTGATATCCCCGACGTTCAGCGGATTACTCCACCAATCGGCCTCAATGATGTTAATGAACCCCATCGCTTTGAGCGGTTCAACAAACGATGAAGTCAGAATGTTGGTGCGTCGGACTGTCGGGACGACAATCGGAATATCCCGTGGGAAGAAGGCCAGGGACGAGGGCTCAAAATGATCGCCGTGCGAATGCGAGATCAGAATTGCAGAGCACGTGCGCGAGGCGATCAACAGGCGCAAATCGCCGGTGCCAACGCCATAGCCGACGGTATGCAGCACTGGATCAATGAGCACCGATTGCCCTTGATGGACATAGAGCAGTGATGCGTGCTGCAGCCTGTATATGCCGTCCTGACTGAATGCCGCGGCAATCGTGTCGGCTTCGTCTGCCGCCTCACTGAAGCAACCTATCTCGTCGAGCCGCTTTATCAACTCATCCGATGGCGGGTCGTCAGTCTGGTCACCAGCTATCCATAATAGCGTGTCAGCCACCATCTTCACGCCTTCAGGGGTTCGCATTTTCATCAAATACTGTTCGGCAAACGAGTCTTCCCGCCTTTCATCTACCGAAACGATAAAGGTGTCCAATGGATAGCGCGGAGGGAACAGCAGGCTGTCACGCGGGGCAAACGATGCTGCGGGGGCAGCGGCGTCATATTCAAAAAAACGCTCGAAGTTCGGCAACTCTGCAGCGGCCAAAATTGCCTCGGATAATCCACCCTTTTCGTTAATAAGGTTTGCCATCGCCTGTACGACAACGCCCAGCTTTGAACTCACGTCCCCCTGTTCTTCATTAATAAGGCGAAAGGCGGTGTGTGGGGATAGATTTTTTCTTGCGTAATTCATTTAATTCCTTGTGTGAGCATTTTCCCTGTTTCAGCCGGGAGTGTCGCGGCAAACTCAAAATGTTATCAGGAAATTATAAAATTGAACACTGTCGGATGTCTTGCTGCAACACTAGATTGCTATTTGCAAGTTAATATTGATGGTGTTGACAAATTAAAAAAACGCGCTATCATGCTCAGCCTCAATAAGCCGCATCGCTTTCGTATGTTGTATGCCGAAAAAAGATACGGTTTAGCCAAGGCAAAGCAGGGCAACCCAGGCGCATTTCCATTGATTCAAAAAGGTTACCTGTGCAATTCCCTGCAAACTTGCAAATTCACATTGAAAAACTGCATGCCCAAGGCACTCCCTTTACCCAAATCGTCATGAATTTGGTGGTAACCGGGGGATATGCGGCGCATTTCGCGCAGCGCATTGTGGAAACCGTGCTCGATCATGGCGCCAACGACTTTCAGGCAGTCAGCGATGAAAGATTACATGGGCAGGCCCTGCCCGCCATAGACACCGGCAAGGGTGATCTGTTTGTCGAACTGCCAGATCGCCGGGTACGTATCGCAATGGAACAATTTGCGCCGCGTCTGGTATTGCTCGATGATTTCCTGTCTGAAGAGGAGTGCGACGCCCTGTGCGAGCTCGCCCATGACTCGCTTGAGGCGGCAATGGTGCTGCATGCTAATCACGAGCACGGCATCCAATTTGATGATTACCGCAAGTCGGACACATGCAGGCTGGATGCGGCGCGACAGCCACTGCCAATGGCAATAGAGAGGCGTATCGAAGCGCTGACAGGGTGGCCGCAGGCTTGGGGCGAGCCGCTGGAGATCCAACGCTATGGCGCGCACGGCAGCTTCAAGCCTCACTATGATTATTTCTTGGAAGGTAACGAATATTTTGAAAATTCGGTCCAGAATGGCGGGCAGCGCCTGGCGACCCTGATCGTTTACTTAAAACAGCCGGAGCGCGGTGGCGCCACATTTATGGCTAACTTGGGCGTGCGCGTGATGCCAAGAAAGGGCAGCGCGCTCTTCTTTTCTTATCCAACGCCAACCGTGCAATGCGGCACCCTGCATGCGGGCGACCCGGTGCAAAGCGGTGAAAAATGGATAATGACAAAATGGTTTCGCCAGTACGCTCATGAGTAATTGCCAGCCACGGGTGACAAAATAGGTTTGCCCCCAAAATATTGAAAGCGACATGGCGGCGCCTTATGTACGCCTATTGCGCATCGTGCAATGGGTGTGGCGCCATCCGCATATATTTTCGCCTGGAATTATTTAGTCTTTTGCTGCGATAAAATCATTCTCCCTGTATTTACTTTTTTTAAAATGATAATTATTATTCCTATCCCAGATTTATTTGGGGTAGGTTGCGATTATATCGGAGTGCCTGATAATTGACGGTGTAGACCGTGCGTTATGGCACTCTTATATCGCGGAGTATTAATTTATCATTTTTAAAATAATGGAAAAAATTGAGTTGAATAAGCGTACCTTGCGTACGTTAACCCTGAGTGAGCTGGAGCTTGTTGGAGGCGCAAGCGAAGACGGTGACGAGGATCCAGATGGTTCCAAACAAAAGCCAAAGCCAGACACCTTGCCAACGAATTGCCCGTGCCCGACTGAACTGTGCCCGGTGCCGTCCGACAGATGCCCTCCGGGCACCTCGAGGAACGTTCGTTGCTGTCCAAACACTGGTGACTAAAAAACGCTGAAAGATTGCCGGCTCCAGAACGCTTGGGCCGGCAATTTTCCATCTGGATGAGCCAGCTCCGCACCCTATTCTTTTCCTGTTGAAGTGACCAACATGTTTGCCGCGCACGATCAAACTGAACGCCAGAACCTGACGCAATTGATGGGCAACCCTAATTATCCATACTTGTCCGGTGGGCTGGCCGGCGGGCTGCTCATGCAAACCGAGCGCTACGCGGTCCACCCGACAGCCGAGCGGCGCGCGAGGCTGGAGCAGCTACTGCAAGCGCTAATCAATGCAATTCAAAAACACCCATTGGAGGTCAACCTGTGGTCCGGCCTGGTAGGCATCCTGTATGCGTTCGAATTCGTCCGCGCCAGCGCACCGGAAATACTACCAGCCGCAGTAGCAGATTTTGTTGACGAAATGGATGCCCAGCTCGGCGATTACATCAGGAGCCGGGCCACCACCTTACATTTCGATCTCATTTCTGGCGTCGCAGGTATTGGTGCATATGCACTGATGCGCACTAACCTTGAAGCTGCCCGTAACCTTTATGCAATCGTCGAGGCGAGCCTGGTGGCGATGTCTACAAGGACTACCGCAGGCCGTACCTGGCACACTCAACCCATACACCTAGGCCCGCTGGCCCCCGCGTCCGCGCGCGAGAATGGCCATACCGACCTGGGCATCGCTCACGGCTTGCCCGGCGTAGTGCTGCTGCTGGCAGGTGCTCACTATCACGGCCTGGGCACCAGCGCGACTCCTGGCTTGCTGCAGGAGGCAGTTGCTGCGCTGCTGGAGTATCAGTCGGACCCAGTGAAAGGCAGTCGCTACAGTTATTACACGAGCCAGAAGTTGTCGCAAGCCAGCCGTTTGGGCTGGTGCTATGGCGACCTGAGTGCAGGATTTGCATTGCACGGCGCCGCGACGGCCCTCGTGCAACCGGCCCTGGCCTCGCAAGCCCACGAAATTGTCCTGTCGCGCCTTGCGCAACCTGAGGCATCGTTCGGCTTCAGTGACAACACACTCTGCCACGGACATGGGGGAGCCCTACATATGGTACACAAACTGAATGCCGCCGCGCCGGCTCCGCGCTACGCCGAGTTCCTTCGCACGCGTCTGGACTTGCTAGGTGATGGCCGGGATCACTATGCCCTGCAGCCAGGCCTGCTTGAAGGCAGCTGCGGCGTATTGCTGGCAATGGAAGATCGACATTCGCGCGGGCGCCACCATTGGGATGTTTGCCTGACATTCGGTTTCTGATTAACGCTGGCCATATGCCCTGTACCGCAAACTTTGACACTCATGACCACTGATCTCCGCTTCACCCATCGCGATTTCTTTATTTTGCGCGCGCCATTTCTGCCTGCCAAAGTCTGGCTGGAATATCGGCACAATACTGCAGTTGGCGCTGCCGATCCAGCCGAGCTTCTTTGGACCAAGCGCATGGGCGCGGCGCGTGAACTGTTCGCTCGCGCCCCGGTAAGTGAAGCGATCTACTTGGCAAGCGGCGAGCTGCACCATCGGCTTCAGTCATCCGATTGGGATAGCGCGCGAGCGGACAGCCGCAAGCTTCTCCTGACGTTCGAGCGCTACCTGAACCGCATGTGCCTGCGGTCGACCCCTTTTGGGATGTTTTCCACCGTAGCCATCGGTCGCATCACTAGTGATGGCTATCATGGCCCCGCTCAGTTGGAAGGCGATGGCAGCGGCGTACGGCGCGCCCGCGTCGATGCCGGCTTTCTACAAATTCTTTGCGACCAGATGGTGATCCGGCACCGCGAACAACTTCCCTACCTCGCAAATCGCTCGGCATATGTCAGCGGCGAGTTCCTGAAATATACGGATTGGTCCAGCACCTCCACCGGCGGACGGAATTACCAACTGGCCCAGGTTGATCGGCACCCGGTAGTGGAAGCAATTTTGGCACTTTGCGACGCAGCCCCATTGCTGCCGCAACAGGTGTGCGAACGCGTCGCCGGCAAATTCCCGCAGGTGCCGAACGCAGTCCTTGAGGTCCTGATTGGCGACCTCATCGAAGCCCGGCTATTACTGCCAGCATTAACAATCGACCTGCTGGCCCCGGATCCTGCCCGTGCACTGGCAGCTGCACTGTTGGCTTCTCCTGCAAGCGCCGCTGGCCGAGCCTTGTTGCGGGCGGCGGACGAATTGGACGTTCTGACCGACGTCCAGGCCTTCCCCATGGCTCAATACCAGCGCATAGGAGCAGAATTGGCCGCACTTTGCGAACCAGCGCCGAAAGCACCGCAAGTAAGAGTCGATTGTTTCCGTCCGGATGCAGCGTTCAGTCTGTCCAGGCAGTATTGCGACGAGCTGCTGGCGGATTTAGGTCTGCTGATTTCTCGCTTCTGCGAAGAGGAAGCGTCCTTCAACAACTTGGCCCAGGCATTTTCGCACCGCTACGGCGAGAGCGTCGTGCCACTGACTGAACTGCTGGACGATGAAGAATTGTTTGGGGCCGGGAGCGATCCCTACAATTGCGACTTGCTACGAAAATTTGGCCTCACGAAGGGGAGTGGCCATAACGGCAATGCGCAAGACACTCTGCGTGAATTTGACAAGTTCTTGGTCGGGAAGTTGCTGGCCGCTCCCGTTGGCAGCAATACTGTATTGCGCATTACGCCGGAAGAAGTGCGGACATTCAAACGCCGCGGCAGGAAGTTCCCGGATAGCCTGTTTGCGATCATGACCGTGCTGCCCCCAACAGCCGAGGGTACGCGTACCTGGCTGCAGGGTATTTCCAATTCCAGCCTGGGGGCTTGGACCGGCCGCTTCGCTTATGGCGATCCGGCAATCGGCAATGCTCTGCGCGATATGGCAAGGACAACGGAGCAAAACGATCCCGAAGTCCTGCATGCGGAAATTTGTTACATGCCATATGGCAAACTCAACAATGTGATGTCTCGGGCCGACATCTGGCCCTACCGCATCAATCTGGTTGAAGGGGATCTGCGCGGTAGCGACAACGAAATTCCGTTGAACGACCTGCTTGTGACCGTGGTCGGCGGCGAGGTGCAGCTGTACTCGCGTCGGCACGGCAAACGGGTGATTCCGCATATGTCGTCCGCTCATAACAGCGAGCATTTTGGCAATGTCAAGGCCTACTCTCTCCTGCGTAGCCTTGAGTTGCATCCAGCGTATTTCGCGCATTTTGGATGGAGCAATTTCTTCAGGAGCTATCCTTATCTTCCACGTCTGGAATATGCCAATATTATCCTTGCGCCGGCCCGTTGGTTGATCCAAACCGGGGATTTCGTACCTGACAAGGCACTGTCCGAGCAGGAGAACAGGCGGGCGTTTGCAACTTACCTTGCACAACGCGGTCTCCCGGCACTGACCGAACTAAAAGAGTTCGACAACACGTTGCTGCTGGACCGCACCGATGAGTTGGATATGGAACAGCTCTATCGCATATACCGGAAGAGCCGCCGGCTCGTGCTGCGCGAAGTCGTTTCGCAGGCAGCGCCCGCGAACGGTGCGCCGCTGCTGACAAGGCACGAGGTGCTGCTGCCCTTTGGACCGGATGCCGTCCCAGCGGCAGTGTCACATGGTAAGGTACGAAAGCTGGATCAATGCGATCTGCCCCTCGTGGCCATGCACGAAGTTCTGTATGCCAAAATATATCTTGCTCCCACCGAGGTCGACGCGCTGCTGCTGGACGTGATCGAACCCTTGGTGCGCCGTCTGCGCGGCGCCGGACTGGCCAGCGACTGGTTCTTTATCCGCTACGCCGATCCGAACCATCACTTGCGGCTTCGATTCCTGAGCCCCGAGTTAGGACCGCTTGTGCGCGAAGTTACCAAAGTTCTCGATTCGCTGCATGAAAAGCAGCGCATTCGCCATTACCATTTCGCCCAGTATGAGCGCGAGTTGATCCGTTATGGCGGTGCACAACTGATGGGACTGAGCGAGCAACTGTTCTGCGCCGACAGCGATATTGCCATCGCTTTGCTGGGCATCGCCGGACAAGGAGAAGAAGAGCGCTGTCATGCTGCCGTCTGGTCCTGCAACACCCTGTTGGCCGACCTGGGCTACTCTATCGAGGCTCGTCACCGCATCGTAGCCACAATGGCAAACAAATACCGCGCCGAGTTCAGCGTGAGCTCCTATCAGCGCGATTTGCTGGGAAAAAATTTCCGCACGCATGCCAGCCAATTGAACTGCATCCTCGACGATACCGCCGACGCCAAGGGATGGGACGCGAATTATCGTTTGGCTGCCGCCAGCGGACTGGAACGACGTCGCGCGTTGTTGAGCACGGTGCAGCCGTTGGCAGATGAGATCGTGCAGAGCCATCTGCATATGTGCTGTATACGTTTGTTCAGCCAGCATCCGCGCTCGTATGAAGTCATCGCCTACGATGCACTGGAACGCATTTATCGCACGGCATTGGGCCGGCAACGCGCCAACACAAGGAAAGTCGCCGCATGAGTGAGCTTTTCAGGCGGGAAGCCTATGCCGCCCGCCGCCCAAAATGGCTTGGCGAAATTATCGTAATTCAACCGCCCTCGGCACGTCTCGTGTCCGCCTTGGTTGCCTGCGTGCTGGTGGGGCTGGTCTTGCTGCTCTCGCTGGGCACGTATACGCGCCGGACAACGGTGTCCGGCAAACTTGTCCCGGTTGGCGGTCTTATCCAGGTGGCGGCCAACCAGGCCGGCGTTGTGCTTGAGCGCCGCTTTGCCGAAGGAGATACCCTGCGGGCCGGGCAGATCATGTATGTCATCTCCAGCGAACGTCAAAATGGTGCACTGGCCCCTACACGCCAGACCGCTGCACACGAACTGCAGTCGCGGTCAGATTCGCTCCAGCACGAACTGAGTCTCAAGGCCGAGTATTTGCAGGATCAGGAGCGTCGCACGGTACTGCACTTGCGTACCCTGCGAGAGGAACTGGCAAAGCTGGATGAGCAACTTGCCAGCCAAAGCAAGCTGTTGACGCTGGAGCAGGGGAGCCACCAACGATTCCAGGACCTGCATGAGCGCGGCTATGTCTCCGACGAATCTTTCAAGCAAAAGCAGTCTGAACTGCTTGAGCACAGGAATCGCCTGGCTGCACTGCAACGCGAGCGTTTGGAAGTCGAGCGAAATATCAACGAACGACAAGATGACTTGGCCACAGCACGGCTGCGCCATGCCAGTGACGCGGAAGCGTTGCGCCGCCAGCTATCGTCGAACAAGCAGGAACTCAGTGAAAATGAATTGCAGCTCACCGAACTCATAGTCGCACCACGCGACGGCGTCGCCACGGCGATCCTGGCGGATACAGGCCAGGCCGTGGGGGCAGGCAGTACACTTGCAAGCTTGCTGCCGCAAGCTTCCCGGATGCAGGCGCGCTTGTACGCCCCTAGCAATGCCATCGGTTTCGTCCGTCCCAATGCGCGCGTGCTCCTGCGCTATGACGCCTATCCCTATCAGCACTTTGGTCAAGCTGGCGGCAACGTTGTTTCAGTCACTCAGGCCCCGGCCGTCGTCGGCACTGCGGTGAGCGCGGCAAACGGCGGCATTGGCACGCCTCAGTATGAAATCATCGTTGAACTGGACCAGCAGGATATTCAGGTCGCAGGCCAGATGCGCAAGCTTCCGGCCGGGATGAACTTGCAGGCCGACGTGTTGTCAGAAACGCGTAGTCTCTACCAATGGATGTTCATGCCATTCCGCGAGCTCAATGCACTGGTCGGCGCCACTAAGCCTTAAGCAGCTTCATCCTCCTCTTCGCTTCCGAAAAATCGCAAATAATGCAGTCCTTTGAAAAAATGCTATTCGCCCGTGGGCGAAACGTCCCACTGGTTCTTCAAATTGAGGCTGCGGAATGTGGACTGGCCTGTTTGACCATGGTGCTCTCCTATTACCAGCACCGCGTCGATTTGGCGGAAATGCGAGCACGTTTCGCCATCTCCTTAAAAGGAGCATCCCTTGGCCAACTGATTCATATTGCGGAAAAAATGGGGTTGGGGTCACGCCCATTGCGCCTGGAGCTGGAAGACATGGACCAGTTGCAGTTGCCGTGCATCCTGCACTGGAATTTCAATCACTTCGTGGTACTGACCAAGGTCGATCAGCGCGGCATTACAGTCCAGGATCCGTCGTTTGGCGAGCGAAAGCTGACCTTTGCCGAGGTGTCGCGATCATTTACCGGGGTCGCCCTGGAGCTTTGGCCCAAGCCGGAGTTCCAGCCACGAGTCGAAACGCCTCGGGTCCGGTTCCGTGAACTGATAGGCACGACGCGTGGATTCGGCCGTGCCGCTGGCCAAATCCTGCTCCTGGCCGCGGCCCTGGAAGTCTTATCGTTGATCAGCCCATTCTTTACGGGTTGGATTGTCGACTCGGTTATTCCATCCAACGACAAGCCGCTGCTCTACGTCCTCGTACCAGCTTTTGCATTGCTGTTGTTGCTGGAGACCGGTATCAGTACGGCGCGTAGCTGGATGCTGATCTATATGTCCACGTCGATCAGCCTGCAGTGGCGATCGAATATCTTCTCCCACCTGGTCCGGCTGCCCATGCCGTACTTTGAGAAGCGCACCCTGGGCGATGTCATTTCAAGGTTCGACGCTGTCAACCAGATTCAGCGCACGATCACTACCTCATTCCTGGAAGCGCTGCTTGATGGCACGATGGCATTGGTGACACTAATGCTGATGTGCTACTACAGTCCTGCCATGACTGCGGTCAGCATCGCCGTGGTTGCCTTATACGCACTGCTGCGGTGGGCATGGTATTACCCTACCCGTGCCGCCAGCGAGAGGGAAATTAACTGCGGTGCCAAGCAACACACACATTTCCTGGAAACGGTGCGGGGAGTCAAGGCGATCAAACTGTTTTCCAAGCAAGAACAGCGGCGCGCAGCCTGGCTGGCGCTGTCCTCCGACCAGATCAACGCCAATCTTCGGCTGCAAAAACTGAATCTGTATTTCCGTGTGGTGAATGGTCTTGGCTTTGGTCTCGAAAACCTGCTGCTGACTGGCCTCGGCGCGCTGTTCGTCATGGAGGGCCGTTTCAGCGTAGGCATTCTGCTCGCCTTCATGGCGTACAAGACGCAGTTTATCAATCGTACCGCCTCCCTTATCGATAAGACGATGGAATTCAAAATGCTTCAATTGCAGAGCGAACGGCTGGGCGATATTGTATTGACGGCACCCGAAGAAAATGGGCCCGAACATATGGCTGGCGCCACCGACCGCACGGCGCCATCGTTACGGGTGGCCGGCTTACGATTCCGGTATGGCGAACAGGAACCATGGGTGTTGAACGGCGTTAGCTTCGAATTGGCAGCAGGAGAGTCGCTGGCCATCGTCGGCGCATCGGGCTGCGGCAAGAGTACTCTGCTATCTGTCCTGTTGGGAATTCGTCCGCCCCACGAAGGAAGCATTACCATTGGCGGCACCGATATACGGCAGCTCGGCGTCAATGCATTTCGCTCGATGGTCGGTACCGTACTGCAGGATGACGTCCTGTTTGCTGGCTCGATTCAGGACAATATCAGTTTCTTTGACGCCGATGCCGATCCGCTATGGGTTGAGCAGTGTGCCGCGACCGCCTCCGTACTGGACGATATCCGGGCTATGCCGATGGGATTCAATACCTTGGTTGGCGATATGGGTACGGTGTTATCTGGCGGGCAGAAGCAGCGCATCCTTTTGGCGCGTGCCTTGTACAAGCGTCCTCAAATATTGTTCCTGGACGAAGCTACCAGCCACCTTGATGTACCACGCGAAAAGCAGGTGAACGCTGCCATCAGTGCGCTGCGGATAACGCGCATTATTATCGCGCACCGGCTTGAGACCATCGCCTCCGCAGACCGGATTCTGACCATTGAGCACGGCCGGGTCGCGAACGATCAGCCTGCCAGCCATCTACGCAGTGCTTGACTGCATTCCTATACGACAATTGGAGAAGTACTCATGCTGGACTTTGGAATATCGAAACAGACCTTCTTTGACGAACTGCACGAAAAGCGTCCCTTTATTCAGCGTGGCGGTTACGCCGCGCTTGCTGTCGGCTGGGACGAAGTGGATCGCACCCTGTTTGTCGGTGAGAACACCGATGCCAATCTGCGCGTGCACAAGGGGGGGGTCATCGATGAAGCGAAATATACGGAACTTTGTTCCGACCTCGGCGTGGTTCGCAAACGCATCATCAAAGCCGAACTGGCCAAGTTGCTGGAAGACGGTGCCTCGATCATTTACAACCGGATGGAAGGGGTATCCGTACCCATTCGCGATCTGTGCAATCAGGTCGCCCGATTCACCGGCGCGCCCGCAGCGGCAAACGGCTATATTTCTTTTGGTGACAAGGAGACGTTTGGCAACCATTGGGACACGCACGACGTGTTTGCAGTACAGTTGATCGGACGCAAGCGGTGGCTTGTTTATGAACCCACGTTCTCCCTGCCACTGCCTGGTCAAACCAGCCTGCACCATAAAGCCGATTGCCCCGCTACTCCCTTCTTCGATGAGATACTGGAAGCAGGCGATATCCTTTATATTCCGCGCGGATGGTGGCACACTGCAATACCATTGCGGGAAGAGACATTCCACGTTGCCATCGGCGTTCACCCACCAGTCGTCGCGAACTACGTGGAATGGGTGGCCAAGAACGTATTGCCCGACCATTTTTCGTGCCGACACTCAATTCACGCGAATGAGCAATCGCGGCACATCATCGCTGCGGCAAAGGAGACGCTGTTGGAAGTCCTATTTAGTGACGAGACCTTCTCGGCTTACCAAACGCAGCTGGTCCGCAACGAGCGCACGGCAAGTGCTTTCGACATTGCACGTCCCTTCCGGGCAGACGCTTACGACGAGCTGGAACAGAGTCGCTTCATCCTGCACTCGCGCTTCGATGGTCGCGCCATTTTCAAGGCGCGCACGATCAATGGCCGCGCTTCCTTACGCACGCCGCATGGCCAGGCGGTCACGGAATCCATTGCAAATGCCACACAGCCGATCAGCTTCCAGGCGCTGCAGGCTGCACATCCTGCCATTAAACACGAAGCCTTGCTGTGGACACTTAACGACTTGCTGCTGCGCGACATCATTGGCAAACACGCGCGCGCGCCGTTGACGCATGCCGTAGCGCAAGCCCAACCATGATGTCATGGATGAGCTTGCGGCAAGGTATTCGGCGCAGGTGGGCCAGCTTGCTTTGCTTGGCCAGCCTGTTAATTTGCCTGCCTACAGCGGCTGTCGCTGCACAGGCCGACCTGCCGGACATGGCGCGCATCTGGCGCGATGTGCAATACCTTCATCCAGCCTTGGGTGACGGGACAGTCGACTGGGATCAGGCGCTGGTCGATGCGTTGCCGGCAATGCTCGCTGCGCAGGATGACGGCGCGCGCATGCTTGCCATCGAGCGGCTGATGCAACCATTGCATGATTCTGCGTTGCGCATCTGGGATAAGAGCGAGAGCCGGCCGCTCGCCCTCCCGTCGGGCCAAGCTCTGTGGCAAGAGTTGCCGGCTAGCTATTGCCTGCTGCGACTGCATGGCGGCCGCCCGGTGTCGCCGGCGGACTGGGCGAAATTTCTGGCGCATTTGCCAAACGTGCGCGGTCTGGTCATCGATCTGCGTAGCACATCCTGGCAAGTTCCCAACCAAGCTCCCTATCTGGAGCAGCTTGCAGCCCGCGTCATCACGGCGCCGCTGGCCTTGCCAACTGAGCAATACCGGTTTTATGCTGACGCGCTGCCATCCGGCACGGCGGACGACGGCGCTGCTGTCGGCGGCTTGCTGACGATGAATATGCGCTCGGTTACGCCGCAGCCCTCGCAGCGCGGCAAACCCATCGTATTTATAGTCGACAATCTGTTCCCGGTTCCCAAGGTTGCCGTGGCCCTGCAAACAAGGGGCGCGGCACAAATTATTGCAGTGGGACGAATTTTGCCTGCATATGCGGTGCCATTGCAGCACCTGAATATCGGCGAACATATAACGGTTCAGTTTAGCCGCGCCAGATTGGTGACAACTCAGGGAATCATCGGCTTTCGCCCCAATGAGGTCATCTCCGCTGCAGGCGACGGCAATGCCGAGAAGGCACTCGTGCAAGCGGCAATACAAATGCTGAAAAATCACGGCCATTGGCGTCCTGCTCCCGCCCAGCATCCAGCGCCCATAATGGCACGCCAGCACCACCAGGCTGATCAGGCCGAATTCCCCGCGCTGGAGCAACGGCTTCTCGCCGCCATTAAAATGTGGGCCACGATAGATCGCCAATATCCTTATCGGGAGTTACTTGGCGAGGCCTGGAATGACGCTTTGGCCACGTGTCTGCAACAAATGACGATGGTCAGCAACAGCCTTGAGTACGCCCAAGCCTTGGAGACGATGGCAATTCAGATGGGGGACAACCATGTCTGGGTATCGAGCCGGGCACTGAATGCCTTTTATGGAAAGGGAGACCTGGACCTGCGCTTTGCATTGATCGACGGAAAGGTTATCGCCACCGCAGACAGCGTTGGCGGCGATCAAGCAGAATTCATTCGTGCCGGCGATGAGCTCATTGCAATCGATGACCAGCCAATTTCAACGCGAATGGCAATGCTTGCGTCCCGGACTTCAGCTGCCACGGCGGCTGGCATTGAATTTGGCGTTTTGGGCACCTTGCTGCGAGGCCAGCCGGCTTCGGTCGCCAGGCTGAAGCTACTCGGTGCGCGCGGTGAGTATGAAGCCACGCTGGGCCGGAAAGCTGTAACCGCCGAGACGATTCAACGGGCATCCTCACCCGTCTTGCAAAGATTTGAAGGCCGTATCGCCTATGTGGACCTCGACCGCCTGGAACCGGATGCGGTCCCCGCCATGTTCTCGTTCATTGCGGATACGTCGGGCGTAATCTTTGACTTGCGGGGTTATCCGCGCAGTACGGCGTTGGCCATTGCCGCCCGCTTGAACGTCAAGGGCGCCGCCAGCGGCCCCGGGATACACCAGTTTTTCGGCAGTGGCCTGTTACCGTCGACAGCTTTCCGCCTGTATCATCCGCAGCCAATTCGCCGTGCCGACGGCCCGATCTATTCCGGTACGGTCGTGGTCCTGATCGATGCTCGAACCATGAGCCAGGCGGAACATGCCGCGCTCTTGTTTGAGTCGGTGGCGCCTGTCACCTTTATTGGCAGCCCGAGCGTTGGCACGAACGGCGACCTTCGCCTCATGACACTTCCGGGCAAAGTCACTGTAAGCTATTCTGGGATCGGAATCACCCGCGCCAATGGCACTCGTTTGCAACAAATAGGTATTCAACCTCATATCACGGTCCACCCTACTGTTGCGGGACTGCGGGCGCAACAGGATGAAGTGCTTGAGCGTGCATTGCTATTTCTGAAATCCGGCAGATAATGGTTTCGCCTACAGACTGGTTTCAAGTGGCGCAACTTCATTGGGGGCGGGGTACCTACTGCGCAGCTCATTGCTTATGGCTTCGCTGGTGTACACGGCTTTGCTGGCCGTCACATTAGCAGTTTGTTACCCGTTGCAGGTTCATTGAAGGTGGACACGAAGCGCTGAGCGCGGACCGCAAGCAGGGTATCGCCGTTCCGATCGACGGGCTCATGAGGCGCAACTATGGCAAGTACTCGGAGTCGCGGAAAGGCTGGCTCTACGTTGACGAAATGAACCACGCAACTTACCCCATCACGGTCGTACAGCAAAAGAAAGTCGACGGCCAGGAGGCGATGAGCTCTACCTGGTCACCAGCGGCCTCGCCATCGAATCGAAGGATGGCCAGGATTCGTTCGAAGCCTTGAGCGTCGATGCCGGGGGGGGCTGAAGACTACCGCCAATGAAGCCGCCGTGGGCGAACACTTCACCACCACCAGCAACGTGGTCCTGGCGCAGCGCAATGAACAGATCGTCGTGCTGACCGAGTTCACGGCAGCGTTCCAGGTCCTGGGGCCGGCAACTGCAAGGAAACCGAGAGCGCGTATGCCGACTGGGAAAAAACAAGGACGAAAAGAAGACTGCGCCTGCCGAGGGTGAGGGTTCGCCGGAAGCGTCGAGCGAGGAGGCGGACGAGGAGTACGCCATCGTTCCGCGCCGCTGCAACCAACTGTAGTGGTCCTATCGCACCGACCCGGTAAGCGACTCGACGTTCACACCGCTGTATATCACACGCAAGGCGGGCATGCAGGGCGGTGCCCAGGTCCCGGCGAAAACCTGGAAGGTGATGTTCGATCCGAAGAGCTATACCTACCTGCTGCCGGAAGAGTTGAAGAACGTCGGCATGTGAGGCCGCACAGGCCCTTAACGGAACTGGGCCAGGATGCGCGCGAGCGTGCCGTCCCGGGCGGCGGCAGCGATCGCACGGTTGGCTTCTTCCAGGCTGAGATGGCCCTTGCGCGAGACCGCGCAGCGGGTCGTGAAGCTCGCTGCGGTCAGGGGCGGGTGCAGGTTCAGTGGAAAGGCCCGCAGGCGCTGCCGGTATTCGAGGACAGCGCGCGCGATCAGCACATGGTGCACCCGGCCGCGCGCCAGTTTCTCGAGATTGGTTTCCATATTGGGCGAATCGTCCCGTACAAAGCCGGCACCGAGAATCTTTTCGATTTCAGGATGCTGGTAGCGAGGATGGTGCCGATGGCCTGTCCGCGCAGGTCGGCGATGGAATGCGGTTGCGGATGGCGGGCATCGGTGACCAGGACTTCCTCCGCCGTGAACACCGGCTCCGTCCATAGATAGTCTCCTTCGATCCATTCCGGCGTATAGCCGCACAGGATGTCGGCCTCGCCCTGCTGCAAGGCCCTGGCAATGCGCTTGCGCGGCAGCAGCAGGAAGCGCAGCTCGCGCCCCGTGCCGCGGGCCAGCGCCTCTCCCAGCATCTTGTGCACGCCGTCCGCCAGCCGGCCATTGTCGATGCGGGCCATGGGCATGTCGGCCGCCCGGTCGACCAGCACGACCAGTTCGCCGCACCCTGCGCACGGTGCGGACAGCAGCAGGCAACTGAGGACGAGCAGTCGTAACATTTTCATGCTTGGCGGTGGCGAGCGCATGGATTGAGTTGTACAGCATTGTATGCAATGATGGCACGCAAATTGACACGAAGGAACCCATGCTGCTACGCACGCTTTTCTGTCTTTTTCTGCTGACGTTCAGCCAGTTGAGCCACGCACTGCCAAGTGCCACGCCGGCGGCCCAGCCAGAGGCGCCGCTCGCGCGGCTCACCGTCGGCAACCGGACAGTCTTCGTGTTCCGCGCGATGCTGAGCGGCTATCCCCCATATGACCGCGCCGAAGCTGCAGAGAAACGCCTCGAACGCGCGCTTGCGCAAGGCGGTCCGCAGCAGGCCGGCACCCGTTCGATCGCCGAGGGTACGCAAGTCCTGCTGGACGGCTCGCTGCTGTTCCTGGTGTCTCCCGGCGACGTCAACGCCCTGGCGGGTGATACCACCGAGCTGCTGGCGCATGAAAGCGCCGCGCAATTGAACAAAGCTCTGCTGGAACGCCGCGAGCAGCGCAGCCCGGCCTATATCGCGCAAGCGCTGGCCTTGTGCGCCCTGGCCAGCTGCGCGCTGGCCTTGTTCCTGTGGGTGCTGGCGGCACTGCGCCGCCAGGGCCGGCGCCGGCTGGAGGCGATCCTGGGGCGGCGCCTGGCGCAGGTCCGGGTGCGCAACGTCCGCGTGCTCGATGCGGAACACCTGGTCCATTTCATGCGGCTCACCATGGATGTTGCGGCCTGGTTCCTGGGGCTGCTTGCCGCCTACGTCTGGCTGGCCTTTGTGCTGGCGCGGATTCCGTTCGCGCGCAACTGGGGCGAACGCTTGCAGCAATTCTTGCTCGATACCGCCGCTGAAATCGCCGGCAACGTGGCCGATGCGATTCCCGGCCTGCTGCTCGTTGCCGTGATTGTTGTCGTGGCGCGCCTTGCCAGCGCCACGCTGGCCTCTGTTTTCAAGCGCATCGAAAGCGGCGAGCTGCATTTCGGCTGGCTCGATCGCGATACGGCAGTGCCGACGCGCCGCCTGGGCAAGGTGGTGATCTGGCTGTTTGCGCTGGCCATGGCTTACCCCTACCTGCCCGGTTCGCACACGGCGGCCTTCCAGGGGGTGACGGTGCTGGCGGGGCTGATGCTGTCGATCGGCGCCTCCAGCATTGTCGGCCAGGGTGCGGCAGGCCTGATCCTGATGTATACGCGGGCGCTGCGCAAGGGCGACTACGTCAGCATCGGCGACGTGCAGGGCACGGTGGTCGAACCCGGGATCTTCGATACCCGCGTGCGCACCGGCATGGGCGTGGATGTGGCAATGCCGAATGCCTGGGTACTGTCGAATACGATCAAGAATTACTCGCGCGCCGTGCCGGGCGCTTATGTGGTCGATACGAGCGTGACCATCGGGTATGACACGCCCTGGCGCCAGGTCTACGCCATGCTGGAGGAAGCGGCTGCGACCACCGAGGGCATTGCTGCGGAACCGCGGCCGTATGTGATCCAGAGCGCCCTGTCCGATTTCTATATCGAATACAAGCTCGTGGCATGCTCGGTACTGAGCTCGCCCAATAGCCGTGCCGAGCTGCTCAGCCTACTACACCAGCAGGTGGTCGACGTCTTCAATCGCGAAGGCGTCCAGATCATGTCGCCGCACTTCACGCAAGAACCGCAGCAACCGCACATCGTGGCGCCTGCGAGGTCAAAGCCGGCGGCGTGATCCCGCGACAGGCAGCGCTGGCCGGCCTGATTGCAGATAGAAAAACGGTGGTATCATGACCGGCTAATTACATCATATCGTGATATAAAAATGCCGTCTCCACCAGATACCCTGGCCAAGGCCGACTTCATGGCCCTGTCCGAATTCCGCTACCAGATGCGGCGCTTCGAGCGCTTCTCCGAGAACGCGGCCCAGGCCGAAGGCATCACGCCACTGCAGTATTTGCTGCTGTTGCATATCAAGGGCTTTCCCGGCCGCGATTGGGCCACCGTCGGCGAGCTGGCCGAACGGCTGCAGGCGCAGCAGCATGGCGTCGTCGCATTGCTGGGCCGCTGCGAGGCGGCCGGGCTGGTGCAGCGCCGCCCCCATGTGCAAGACCGGCGCCGGGTCGAAGTCCACCTGCTGCCCGCCGGCGAAGAAGTGTTGCTGCGCCTGGCTGCCATCCACCGCGCCGAACTGCAATCGCTGCACGGCGTATTCACCGTTCCCAACCTGCCCGCCACACCATGAAACCGTACGATCCACGCCGCGATTTCAGCGGCGACGCGCGCCTGCTGCAGATTGGCGCCATGGCTGCCTTGATCGGCATGCTGAGCACCGGTACCGCCTGGCTGCTGCTGAAGGCCATTTCGCTGTTCACCAACCTGTTCTTTTTCCAGTCCCTGTCGACCGCGCCGCAAGCGCCGTCCGCCCATGCGCTGGGCGCCTGGGTGATCGTGGTGCCGGTGATTGGCGCACTGGTGATTGGCCTGATCGCCCGCTATGGTTCGGAGCAGATCCGCGGCCACGGCATTCCCGAGGCGATCGAGGCCATCCTGTTCAAGCGCAGTGCGATGTCGCCCAAGGTGGCGGTGCTCAAGCCGCTGGCCTCGGCCATTGCCATCGGCAGTGGGGGGCCGTTCGGCGCCGAGGGGCCGATCATCATGACCGGCGGCGCGGTCGGTTCGCTGTTCGCGCAGCATTTCCATTTGAGCGATGCCGAGCGCAAGACCCTGCTGGTGGCGGGCGCGGTGGCCGGCATGACGGCCGTCTTCGGCACGCCGATCGCGGCGCTGCTGCTGGCGGTTGAACTCTTGCTGTTCGAACTGCGCCCGCGCAGCCTGCTGCCGGTCGCCATTGCCTGCGCCGTGGCCGGTTTCCTGCGGCCGCTGCTGATGGAAGCGGGGCCGCTGTTCCCGCAGCAAAGCCCGCAGCTGCCGCCGGTAGCCTTGCTGTCCTGCGCCGTGGCCGGAGTGCTGTGCGGCGCCATGGCGTGGCTGCTGTCGACCGCGCTGTACCGCATTGAAGACGGCTTCCACAAGCTGCCGCTGCACTGGATGTGGTGGCCGGCGCTGGGCGCCGTGGCGATCGGCATCGGCGGCTATTTCCAGCCGCGCGCGCTGGGCGTCGGCTATGACGTGATCGGCGACCTGCTGCAAAACCACCTGGCCGCCGGCGTGGTGGCGACGCTGCTGGCCGCCAAGGCCGTGATGTGGCTGATCGCGCTCGGCTCGGGCACGTCGGGCGGCGTGCTGGCGCCCTTGCTGATGCTGGGCGCCGGCGTGGGAACGCTGCTGGCGCCCTACCTGCCGGGTGGCTCGCCAGCGGTCTGGCCGCTGGTGTTCATGGCAGCCACCCTTGGCGGCATGATGCGCGCACCGATCATGGCCACCGTCTTTGCCTATGAGCTGACGCACGATGCGAATGCGCTGCTGCCGGTGCTGGCAGCCTCGGTGGTGGCCTATGGCTTCACCGTCATCACCATGCACCGTTCGATCCTGACCGAGAAGATCGCTCGCCGCGGCCACCATATCTACCGCGAATACGGCATCGATCCGCTGGAGCGGCATAGCGTGGAGGAGGTGATGACGGCCGCCCCGGTGTCGATCGACGCGGATGCGCGCGTTGCCGACGTGCTGGCGTCCCACTTCGGCGCGGCGCAGCGCCACCGCGCCTATCCGGTCACCAGCAATGGCGCGGTGCTGGGCATGCTTGATCGCGCGACCCTGGTGCAGGCCAGCCACGCCGTGCACGTGCGCGAGCTGTATGGCGTGAACGCCCCGATTGTGGCGCTGCGCGGCGAAACTTGCCGCACGGTGGCGGTGCGCCTGGCGGTGCACGGACTGGAGCGCTTGCCGGTGGTGGCCGATGCCGGCAGCCGCCAGTTGGTGGGCGTGATCAGCCGCAGCGACCTGGTCAAGTCCTCGCTTTCGCTCGACAACGAGGAGCACCGGCGCCACCGCTTCCGGCGCTTGCGCTTGCCCAGGTCAGCGGGTGGGTGAGGGCGCTGGCCGCCAGTTGGCATACTTGCGGTCGATCGCAGTCGAGGTACCGTCTTTCACCATTTCCGCCATGGCCGCCGACATGGCGGCAACCTGCGCGTCCGGCACCGCCTTGTTGCAGGCCAGGTAGGCGCGCGAGGTGTGGAAGGTCAGCAGGGGCACGATCTTGCCGAGCAGGCCTTCCTGCGCCAGCACGCCGTTGGCCAGCTGGTGGCTGGTCGCCCACAGGTCAATACGGCCTCCCAGCAGCTTGCGCGGGTTGGAAAAATTGTCGGGCGCAATATCCACCTTGAAGCCGCGGTCCAGCAGGAACTGGGCGCGCACGTCGCCGTTGTAGCCGCCAATGCGCAGGTGCCTGGCGTCATCCAGCGTGGCGAGCCGGAACGGCGGGTTGGCCAGGCCGTACAGCGTCCAGTCCACTTCGCGCAGCGGCCCAACCCATTTGAACAGGGCTTCCCGCTCCGGCGTGCGGGAGGTGGAGAATACGCAGGAAGCCGGCGTGCGCAGCGCCAGTTCGTAGGCGCGGCGCCACGCCATGATCTCGATGGTGTAGCTGATGCCGGCGCGCGCCATGATTTCCTTCACCTTGTCCGGCGAGATGCCGACGATCCGTTCGCCATCGCGCATGATGTCGGGCGGCGTGTACTCGGTAAACAGCTGGAGCGAGCCGGCCGACGCCGCCAAAGGCAGCGCCAGGAACGATGCGGCAAGGTGCAGCTTGGGAGCCATGATCAGCCAATCATGTGCGTCTTGAGGCGCGAAGTCAATCAAACTGACAGGCCCGACTTGTGTCCTCCAATAATTGCTGGTACAACATTACTAGTAGCGCAAATCCAACAATTAATCAGCAACTGGAGAACCACATGAAACGACGCGCCCTCATCACCGCAATGGCATGCCTGCCCCTGTTCGGCGCCGGCCTCGCGCAGGCACAGAGCTACCCAACCAAGCCGATCACCCTGATCGTGCCGTTCGCAGCCGGCGGACCGACCGACACCGTGGCGCGCCTGCTGGCGCAGTCCATGGGCACCAAGCTGAAACAGCAGATCGTTGTGGAAAACGTCGGCGGCGCCGGCGGCACCATTGGCGCGGCGCGCGCCGCCAAGGCGGCTCCGGACGGCTACACCATCTTCCTGCACCACATCGGCCATTCCACCGCGCCGGCCCTGTACCGCAAGCTGAGCTACAACGCCATCGACAGCTTCGAGCCGATCGGCCTGGTGACCGACGTGCCAATGACCCTGGTGGCGCGCAAGGACTTCCCGGCCAAGGATTTCAAGGAATTCCTGGCTTATGTAAAAGCTAACAAGGCCAAGGTGACTTACGCAAACGCCGGCCTCGGTTCGGCGTCCCACCTGTGCGGCATGCTGTTCATGTCCGCCATCCAGACCGACCTGACCACCGTGCCATACAAGGGCACCGGCCCGGCCATGAACGACCTGCTGGGCGGCCAGGTGGACTTCATGTGCGACCAGACCACCAACACCACCAGCCAGATCAAGAGCGGCAAGGTGAAGGTCTACGGCGTCACCACCAAGACCCGCGTGCCGTCGATGCCGGACGTGCCGACCCTGAACGAAGCCGGCGTTCCTGGCTTTGAAGTGGCGGTGTGGCACGGCATGTACGCACCGAAAGGCACGCCGAAGCCAGTGATCGACACCCTGGTTGGCGCCCTGCAGGTGGCGCTGAAGGATCCGGCCGTCAAGCAGCGCTTCGCCGACCTCGGCACCGAGCCGGTGGAAACCAAGCGCGCCACGCCGGAAGCCTTGCGTGCGCACCTGAAGGCTGATATCGACCGTTGGGGCCCGATCATCAGCAAAGCTGGTGTTTACGCCGACTAAGCGCCGGCCAAGGAGTCTCTGATGTCTTCCGCAATTCGTCACCCGAAGGATTTCTGGATCGGGGTGATCTTCATCGCCATTGGGCTGGGCGCCGTGTTCACGCGCGGCGACCTGAACATGGGCACTTCCTTCCGCATGGGGCCGGCCTTCTTCCCGGTCGTGCTGGGCATCCTGCTGGCCGTGATCGGCGCGGCGGGGGTGCTGCGTTCCTTCTTCCGCCACGGCGAACCGATGGAAAAGCTGCACCTCAAGCCGCTGGCCCTGGTTACGCTGGCCGTGGTGCTGTTCGGCGTCCTGATGCGCGGCGCCGGCCTGGTGCCGGCGGCAGCCGTGCTGGTGCTGGTCAGCGCGTATGCCAGCCCCAAGTTCCGCTGGAAAGAAGTGGCACTGCTGGCCATCGGCCTGGCGGCCTTCGCCTATGTGCTGTTCATTAAATTGTTGGGATTGCCGATACCTGCGCTCGGCCCCTGGCTCGGTTTCTAGGGAGCGGGCATGGAAATTTTAAGCAACCTGGGTCTGGGCTTTGAAACCGCCTTCACCCTGACCAACCTGATGTACTGCCTGATGGGCGTCTTCATCGGCACTGCCGTCGGTGTGCTGCCGGGCCTGGGCCCGATCGCCACCATCGCCATGCTGCTGCCGGCCACCTTCGGCCTGCCGCCGGTGGCGGCGCTGATCATGCTGGCCGGTATTTATTATGGCGCCCAGTATGGCGGCTCCACCACGGCCATCCTGGTCAACCTGCCGGGCGAGTCATCCTCCGTGGTGACCGCCATCGACGGTTACCAGATGGCGCGCAAGGGACATGCCGGCAAGGCGCTGGCAACGGCGGCCCTGGGCTCCTTCTTCGCGGGCACGGTGGCCACCGTGGTGGTGGCGTGCTTTGCGCCGCCGCTGGCCGACCTGGCGCTGAAGTTCGGCCCGGCCGACTACTTCTCGCTGATGGTGCTGGGCCTGGTGGCGGCTGTGGTGCTGGCCAGCGGTTCCTTGCTGAACGCGATCGGCATGGTGATCCTGGGCCTGCTCCTGGGCATGATCGGCACAGACGTCAACTCGGGCCAGCAACGTTACACCTACGACATGCCGGAACTGGCTGAAGGCATTTCTTTCGTAATCGTGGCCATGGGCATGTTCGGCATCGGCGAGATCGTGCGCAACCTGGAGCATGATGAAGAGCGTCACATCCTGATGAAGAAAGTGTCGGGGCTGATGCTGGACAAGGAAGACTTCAAGCGCATCCTGGCGCCGGTCTTGCGCGGCACCTTCCTCGGTTCGGCGCTGGGCATCCTGCCGGGCGGCGGCGCGATGCTGGCTTCCTTCGCTTCCTACTCGCTCGAGAAAAAGGTGTCGCCGAACGCAAAAGAGTTCGGCAAGGGCGCCATCGAAGGCGTGGCGGCGCCGGAATCGGCCAACAACGCGGGCGCACAGACTTCCTTCATCCCGATGCTGACGCTGGGCATCCCGTCCAACCCGGTGATGGCACTGATGATCGGCGCCATGATCATCCAGGGCATTACCCCGGGACCGGCGGTGATGACGGAGAAGCCCGATCTGTTCTGGGGCCTGATCGTGTCGATGTGGTTCGGCAACCTGTTCCTGGTGGTGCTGAACCTGCCGATGATCGGCCTGTGGGTGAAGATGATCACCGTGCCTTACCACCGCCTGTTCCCGGCCATCCTGATGTTCTGTGCGATTGGCGTGTTCAGCCTGAATAACGCCCAGTTCGACGTCTGGCTGATGGCGCTGTTCGGCGTGTTCGGCTATATCTGCGCCAAGCTCGATGCCGAGCCGGCGCCGATGCTGCTCGGCTTCATCATCGGGCCGATGCTGGAAGAGTACCTGCGGCGCGCCATGACGCTGTCGCATGGCGACCCGATGGTATTCCTCAACCGTCCGATCAGTGCCACCTTGCTGGCGCTGGCAGTGCTGGCGCTGGCGGTGGTGCTGTCGCCTTCCTTGCGCAAGAAGCGGGAAGAAGCCTTCCACGAGGAGTAATAAACTGACAACGCCCGGCACGCCGGGCGTTGTTTCGTTGTGGGTCGACAACGGTGACAAGCGTGAGTATCCCCGCAGGGCGCTGTCTATACTGAAAATTCTCAGTGGCAACAATCCATACAGGAGCTCACCCAAATGAACAGCCCGGTCAGGTTATACGCTGGACGAGGTGCAGGGCCGCCACCACGCGATGTTTTGCGACAGCGCGTTCGTGGCCAGCGAAGCATACAAGCAATTCTGGGAACGCCTGCGCGGCGGCCATTTCGAGCACGGCGAGTACAAGCGCCTTGGCAAGGGCGGGCGTGAAATCTGGATCAACGCTTCCTACAACCCGGTGTTCGACGCCGACGGCAAGCCTTATAAAGTAATCAAGTTCGCCACCGACATCACGGCCACCAAGCTGCGCAACGCAGAGTATGAGGGCAAGGTCAGCGCGATGGACAAGGCGCAGGCCATGATCGAATTCGACATGGGCGGCCATGTGCTCACCGCCAACAGCAACTTCCTCGATGCGATGGGCTATACGCTGGACGACATCAAGGGCGAACACCACCGCATGTTCTGCGAGAGCGACTACGCGGCCAGCGTCGACTACAAGCGCTTCTGGCAAAAATTGAACCGCGGCGAATTCGACGGCGGCCGCTACAAGCGCGTCGGCAATGGCGGCAAGACGATCTGGATCCAGGCTACCTACAATCCGATCCTGGACATGAACGGCACGCCTTTCAAAATCGTCAAGTTCGCCAACGACATCACGGAGCAGGTGCTGATGGAGCAGGGCATCAAGGACAAGGCAGCCAGCGACGCCGCCAGGATCGAGCGCCTGCTCGATGCGGTGGCGCGCGCGGCCAAGGGCGACCTGACGGCCGAGGTGCCGCTGGCCGGCGACGAGCCGCTCGACCAGCTGGGCGCAGGGATCGGCAAGATGATGGGCGACTTGCGCGGCGTGATCGGCCAGGTAGTGATGTCGGCCACCGCCTTCGCCGACGATGCCGAGGAGATCGCCAACCGTGCCGGCGTAGTGGCTGGCGGTTCGCAGGAGCTGGGTGCGACAGTCGAGGAGATGAACGCCACGGTCGACGGCCTGACCCGTTCGATCGATGCGATTGCCACCAGCACCGGCCAGGCCAACGAACTGGCCAAGTCGACCCAGGACGAAGCCGAGGCGGGCGCCAAGGCGGTGGCGCGCTCGATCGAGGCGATGGACCTGATCAATCGTTCGTCGGAAGACATCGGCGAGATCGTCAAGGTGATCAGCGATATTGCCAATCAGACCAATATGCTGGCCTTCAACGCGGCCATCGAAGCGGCGCGCGCCGGTGAACATGGCCTGGGCTTCTCGGTGGTGGCGGACGAGGTGCGCAAGCTGGCCGAGCGTTCCTCGCAGGCGACCAAGGAGATTTCCAAGCTGATCAGCGAGTCGGTCAAGCGGGTCAATACCGGCACCGCCATCTCGCACCAGGCCAGCGAAGCCTTCGACCGCATCGTCAAGGGCGTCGGCAAGACCAGCGAAGCCATTGCCGAAATCTCGCACGAAGCCCGTGAGCAACTGTTGTCGGCGCGCGAGGTCAGCGTGGCCATCAACCATATCGCCGAAGCGGCCGAGCAGTCCGCCGGCAGCTGCGACAGCATTGCCTCGTCGACCGCCAGCCTGAATTCGCGCGCCGGGGAATTGAACAAGCTGGTCGCCGGTTTCGTGGTGTAAGCCGTGGAAGCCTCGCGTGTGGTGTCGGCGGCGCCGCAGGCGGACGCCGCGGCGGCGGTCGAACTGTTTGGGTCTTTCATGCTGGGCGGCAGCGAGTTCGCCTTGCCCGCACTGTGCATCCGGGAAGTGGTCAACTTTCCCGATCGCATGACCAGCGTGCCGCTCGCGCCATCTTATCTGGAAGGCATGTTCACGCTGCGCGGCAGCGTGATCCCGGTGGTCAACCTGGGCCGCCTGTCCGATCCGTCGGCGCCTGCGGCCGCAGCTTCGGACAAGATCGCCATCATCGACTACCAAGAAGCGCAGGTCGGCCTGCTGGTGCACGCCACCGGCGAAATCCTGCGCGTGCGGCCCGAACAACGCAGCCGGTTGCGTTATGCGGAGGGATCGACACAAGGGGTAGTAGCCGGCACCATCTTGCTGGAAGACGGCCTGCGCCTGGTCCAGGTGCTCGACATCGACCGCCTGGTGCATATCGAGAACGTGCCGCAGGTGCAATCGATGCGCGCCGCCGGCGCCGAATCGCGGCGCCAGATGCGGGTGGTCGGCGAGCGCCGCCACGCGATCAGCTTCCGTGCCGCCGGCGCCCGGTTCGCGATGGAGATGAAGGCGATCCAGGAAATCGTTCGCGTGCCCGAACTGGCCGCGTCCATCCTGGCCAGTCCCCTGTGCCGCGGCCGCATGCTGTTCCGCGGGCTGCAGGTGCCGGTGGTGGACTTTGCCGCGCTGGCCGGCGGCCTGCCCGCGCAAGCCGATGCCGAACAGCGCATCCTGGTCGCCCGCATCGGCGAGGCGACGATCGGATTCCTGGTCGACGAAGTGGAAAGCATCCTGCATTTCACCAGCGATGAAGTGCTGCCGATCCCTTTGCTGAGCAAGGAGCGCTGTGCGATGTTTGCCGGTTGCGTGGCGCGGCCCGGTGAAGAGGACGTGATCCTGCTGGACCACGCGGGCACCTTCTCGCGCAGCGAGATCGGCGAGATGGACCTGGGCCATCGCCGGCTGTATCCAGCCGACCAGGGCGGGGCGGCGGCAGCCAGCCAGCGCGCCGGACGCAAGGTCTACTTGAGCTTCCGGGTGGGCGAGCTGTTCGCGCTGGAGCTGAAGCAAGTACGCGAGATCATCGACCACGGCGGCGACATCAGCCACCCGCCCGGCATGCCCGACTGCCTGTGCGGGGTGCTGAACCTGCGCCAACAGCTCATCAGCCTGGTCGACTTGCGCCGCCTGTACGGGATGGACGCCGGCGAAGATGCAGGCAAGGTGCTGGTGATCGAGCGCGAAGAAGGGCGTTACGGCCTGGTAGTCGACTAGGTGGCCGACATCGTCACGGTCGATGACGGCAAGCGCTTCGCTGCACCGTCGCTGATGAAGGCCTCGGCGGCGCTGCAAGGACTGTCAGCCGAATCGCATGAGGTGGTGGAGTTGCCGCAAACAGATGGCAGCACGCACAGCACCTGTTTGCTTGATCTCGAACGCGTGATGCAGCGAATTTTGCATGTCGCGTAATCGCGACGAAAAAAAATTTTCAAACGCCGTCATCAGTCGTCCCGGTCTCGCGCCCAAACGCAGGCCGGGGCGCTTCACTTTTTATACAGCCTTTACCTAAAGGCGTTATGCGAAGGTGGTCGACCATGCGATGGTCGATCGAAGCGCGTGAGCGGCGCGCGATGCGCGTTTCAATGTGCGCGAACTCGCAGATCGGCGCAAAAAAAGAAGAAGAAAATCATTCGTGCTGGTTGCGCATCGACAAGCTTTCGTGTACTTTGCGAACTTGAAATCGCGTGAATTTGCAAGCACTGTTTTTTCGGGTGTGTTGTTACCGCAAAAATCGAAAAATAATGGGAACCAAAAACGCATAAGTATGCTTAAAGACCACACGACGACAGCGAAGCCGCTCTCCTGATCACTCGATCAGGCCGGGCGGTTTTTTCTTTGAACGCTGGTCGTACCAAGTGGCCCGGCGAAGGGTCGAGGAGCTGAGTTGACGCCCCACCCGCGCAATCGTCGCGACAAAGAATTTGAGTCCTGCGCTGCCAAGCACCGGCGCAGGAATCGATGGCTGAAGCGCTGCACTTGTGAGGAGGTGCAGCAGTTCAGCTGGGTGCCGAATTCATTAGCGCAAACCGCAACCCTGTTTGTGCCGATGAATAATTCGCCTGGTCCAGCGCAGGGCCGGACGGGTTTTAAATTTGTGCGTGAATTTTTCCCATCCCAGATGAAGGAGAACTAAAAATGGCAACCGCCGCTAAGAAGAAACCAGCAGCCGCTAAAGCAGCTGCTCCAGCAAAGAAAGCTGCCGCCAAGCCGGCCGCTAAAGCCGCAGCTAAGCCAGCTGCTAAACCAGCTGCCAAGAAAGCCGCTGCCAAGCCAGCCGCTAAACCAGCAGCCAAGAAAGCCGCCGCCAAGCCAGCTGCAAAACCAGCAGCCAAGAAAGCAGCAGCTAAGCCAGTAGCGAAGAAAGCCGCTGCTAAGCCAGCAGCAAAACCAGCAGCGAAGAAAGCAGCAGCCAAGCCAGCAGCCAAGAAGACTGTAGCTAAAGCAGCAGCAAAACCAGCAGCCAAGAAAGCCGCCGCTAAACCAGCAGCTAAAAAAGCCGTTGCCAAGAAAGTAGCAGCTAAGCCAGCTGCCAAGAAAGCTGCAGCGAAACCAGCAGCCAAGAAGACCGTAGCTAAAGCCGCTGCCAAGCCAGCCGCCAAGAAAGCTGCTGCCAAGCCAGCTGCCAAGAAAGCTGCTGCCAAGCCAGCCGCCAAGAAAGCTGCTGCGAAACCAGCTGCCAAGAAAGCCGCTGCCAAGCCTGCTGCCAAGAAGGCCGCTCCTAAAGCTGCTGCCAAGCCAGCCGCCAAGAAGCCAGCTGCCAAGAAAGCTGCTGCCAAGCCAGCTGCTAAAAAAGCCGCTCCTAAAGCCGCCGCAAAACCAGCTGCCAAGCCTGCAGCTAAAAAGGCCGCCCCAAAAAAAGCCTCGGCTAAGCCAGCAGCCAAGCCAGCTGTTGCGCCAGTAGCCGTAGCACCGGCTGCAGCTCCGGCTGCTAAACCAGCTGCCCCTAAAAAGGCCGCTCCTAAGAAACCAGCTGCTCCTAAGAAGGAAGCTGTGAAGCCAGCCGCCGCACCAGCACCCGCTGCTGCAGCCCCAGCTCCAGCCGCCGCTCCGGCAGCAAAAACCGTGATCGCCCCGGCAGCCGCATGGCCGTTCCCGACCAGCACCCGTCCTTCCTAAGCCGTTAAACGCTTGGTGCCGGATGGCGAAGACACCGCTGTGTGAGACAATCGCACAGCGGTTTTTTTATTTGGAGTGAACTCGTGTTTGATATTCTGAAGTTGATCGTCGATGTAATAGCGAGCCTCCTCGGCGGCGTGCTGCTGCTGCGCTTCTGGATGCAGGCTATCCGCGTCCGGCCGCCTTCGTCGGTGGCACAGTTTACTTTTCAATTATCGGATTGGCTGGTGCGCCCGCTGCGCCGCATCGTTCCCGGCATGGGCGGCTATGACTGGGCCAGCCTGATCGGGGCGTTCCTGATCGTAATCCTGGCGACGTCGATCGATTTCCTGATTGGACGGTCGGTGGAGTACGTGTTGCTGGCGGCCTTGTATCGCTTCCTGCAGTGGATACTGTTCGGTTTCATGGCACTGCTGATCATCGAAGTGATCTTCAGCTGGGTCAACCCGCATGCCCCGCTGGCGCCTTTCGTGCGCGCGCTGAATGATCCGCTGCTCAGGCCTATCCGCAAGGTGGTGCCCCTGGTTGGCAACCTGGACTTGTCAGTGCTGGTGGCGGTGATCCTGCTGCAGATCTTCCAACTTCTGCTGGGCAAGCTGTTCGGGGTGGCATGAGCCGCAGCTGGTGTTCGCCCTTGCCGGGCGGCGTGCGGCTGGCGGTTCAGATCCAGGCGAATGCGAAGAAGACCGAGGTGATCGGGGTGCTGGATGATGCCCTGAAGATCAAGCTGGCTGCGCAACCCATCGAGGGCAAGGCGAACGAGGCCTTGGTGAAGTGGCTGGCCGGAGCCTTGGGCGTGTCGCGCAGCGCGGTGACGCTGACGCATGGGCAGACCAATAAGAAGAAGCTGCTGGAAGTGTCCGGCGTGACGCTGGAGGATGTGGCGCGTCTTGTAAACCGGTAAATCTGGGTCTGACCCAAGGGTCAGACCCCGTACGGTCTTATGGCCGCGGGTTTCGGTTGTGCGTTTTTGATCTTCTCAATACGACAAAAGCCCAAAACCAACCCGCGCCTGGGAGACCGTACAGGGTCAGACCCTTGGGTCTGACCCTGGTTTACCGGTTTCAGAAACGGTAACCGAACGCCGCCTCAAACTTGTCCGCGATTTCAGCAGGCGTGAACACATGGTTCTGCGCCCCTTTGGTAACAATCTTGATCGCACCCAGTAAACTGGCCAGGCGGCCGGTCGACTCCCACCCCAGGTCGTTGACCAGGCCAAACAGCAAGCCGGCGCGATACGCATCGCCGCAACCGGTCGGGTCCAGGTCGAGCGACGAATCGACCACCACGGCAGGAATATCGATCCGCTTGCCCTGGGTATAAATCTCCGAACCCTTCTCGCCACGGGTCACGATCAACGCTTCCAGCTTGGCAGCGATATCCGGGATGGTCAGCCCGGTGCGCGACATCAGCAGCTCGATTTCATAATCATTGCAGGTTACATAAGTGGCCTGCTCGATGAAGCCGATCAGTTGTTCGGCGGTGAACATCGGCATCTGCTGGCCCGGGTCGAAGATGAACGGGATGCCCAGGCGCGCCAGGTCTTCCGCGTGCTTCAGCATGCCCAGGTGGCCGTCCGGCGAGATGATCGCGATGCGGGCCGGGCCGGCTTTCTCGATCGGATTCTCGTGCGCAAACGACATGGCGCCTGGGTGGAAGGCATTGATCTGGTTGTGGTCCGCATCGGCGGTGACGAAGCACTGCGCGTTGTAGGCATCCTTCTTGATCAGGATGTTGTCGGTCGAGATGCCGAGCTTCTGGAAGCGCTCCAGGTAGGCCGCGCAGTCCTGGCCCAGCACGCCAACAATGCGCGGTTCGCCGCCCAGCATCTTCAGCGAGTAGGCGATATTGCCGGAGCAGCCGCCAAACTCGGTGCGCATGGTCGGCACCAGGAAGGACACGTTGACCTTGTGCAGCTGGTCTGCCAGCAGGGTGTCGCCGAAACGGCCCTCGTATTGCATGATGATGTCGATGGCCAGCGAGCCACAGACAAGCGCGGTTTTAGTCATAGTATTTTTAAGGGTAGAAAATGGCGATGTGATAGCCGGAAGCTTTGAGCTCATTCAGCTCGAAGTACAGTTTAATGCTTTGCTCGCTGCGCGGACCGAAGCCTTTTTCGGGCTCGATTGGCGAGGGCAGGTATTCGCGCGGGGCAAATACGCGCCGCAGCACCGGCTTGTCGGCGTTGTCGTTCAGGGTCAGTTCGATGTGCGGCCAGGCTTGTGGAGTCTTGGACTGGTTGCGCAGGACGGTGCTGAAGCTGAAGGTGTTTTCAGTCATGCTGGCCAGCTCTCCCGGTTCGACGCTGAGGGCATCGAGCTGGGTGGGCAGGGCGATCTTGCATCCGAGCGGCTGGCAGACGGCGGCCAGGGCTGGCTTCAGTTGCGGGTAATTCGCGGCCAGGCTGTCGCGGAAGGTGGTGGCGGCTTGCAGCACCAGTCCCGCCAGCAGGATCGGGACGCCGACGGCCATCGTGATCGTGACCGCCTTGCCGTACTTCTGGCTGCGGTCGACGCGCTTTACGAAGCTCAGGTCGGAGTGGTCGAGGTCTTCGGCTTCGGCCTCGGCTTTTTCTTCGTCGACGCCGGCCAGCGCGCGCATGCGGGCAGCAACTTCTTCGGCGCTCGATTCCTGTGCGGGGCCGTTTTCTTCAAGCGCAAAGACTTCGTGTTCGGCGGACGGACCGCTGGCATCGCGGCGCGATTTGGCGCGCTTCAGGGCGCGTTCGCGGCGGGATTTGGCCGGTTGTTCGGCTGGCGCTTCGTCGGGGATGGAGGCGCCGTCGTCCGGTGCATCCGTGTTGACTGCTGCGACTGCATGCTGGGCAGTTTCGTCGGGATCGGACAGGCTCCATGCTTCGCTGGCTGGCGCGGCGTCGTCGGACGCCTCTGCTTCGCCTGTGTGCCACGGTTCGGCATCCAGGGATGGTTCGCTCAGGCGGTTCGCCTCTGCCTCGGCTGCTGGTGCTACCGGCTCGGACGGCTCTTCGGACGGCAGGTCTTCAAAATGGTGCGCGTCATCAAGGGCGGCGACCACCACGTGCTCTTGGGGCGTGTCGAGCGAGGGCTCGACGCGGCCGTCGGGATGTAAATTATCGGTCGACCATTGGTCGATAGCCTCCACGAGGGAAGCGCCGGCCTGCTCGCCAGATTCCGTCGTCGCGTGCTCTTCGCCGGCGGGCGTATCGTCCCATGGCTGAACGCCATCGCCATCTTCGACCGCCTGCGCTGGCTCGAGGCGGGCCTCATTGTCGGCCAGTGAATCGGTGTGCTCGATGGGTGATGGGGCCTCGAATGCGGACGCTTCATCGGGCGCGAGCACGATTTGGTCGGCAATTTGGGCCGGCTCGACAGGTGCTTCGTCCCGCTGCGGGGGCGCTTCATCGTCGGCAGGCGAATCAGCCTGCTCGACTGGCGCTGGGGCTTCGACTTCGAGCGCTTCTTGCGGCGGGAGCGCGCTCGCGTCGGCAGCTTGCGCCGGCTCGGCAGGTGTTTCGTCCCGCTGCTGAGGCGTTGTATCGTCGGCAGGCGCGCCAGCCTGCTCGACGGGCGCTGGGGCTTCGACTTCGAGCGCTTCTTCCGGCGCGAGCGCGCTCGCATCGGCAGGTTGCGCCGGCTCGGCAGGTGGCTCGTCCCGCTGCGGAGCGGCTTCAAGGGCAGCAGGTTGCGCCCGGTCGACTGGCGGAGGGGCCCCGAATGGGAGGCTTTCTGCCGGCTGGGGCATCGCCGTGGACGTGGTTACGTCGACAGGAGGCCGAGCGGCCGCCGCAGGGATTGGCGTTGGCGCTGGCGTGAACGCGGTGCGCGGTGCTGGCGTCGCCGGTGCCGTGGCAGCTGGTGTTGCTTGCGTAGCGGCCGAGAAAGTGGCATCAGGCGACAGCACATCCGAAAGCATGGCTGAGCCAACCGGGGCCGACGCTTTGGCGGCCGGTGGAGGTGCCAGGGGCTGCGACGGTTCTGCGGTGGCCGTGAAGATGGCATCGGGCGCCACCAGGTCGGCCAGCGAAGACGAACCAGCCGGCGTCCGCGCCTTGGCTGATGATGCCGCGGCAGCAGTGTCGGCTACCAGCGGAGGTGATGGTTCGGCAGCTGCCGTGAAAGCGGCGTCGGGCGACACTACATCGATCAGCGAACGCGCAGCCTGCGACGAGGGGGCGCGAGCTGCCGGTGACGGCGCCGTAGCGTGCAAAGCTTCGACCGGTTGCGATGGCTTGGCGGCAAGCGGAGCGGCAGCCGGGCGTGATGGCTCGGCGACAGGCGTCGAGGCTGCCGCTTGCGCAGGCGCGGCGGGCTGCGGCGGTTCGGCTTGCGATGGCGAAGTTGGCGCGGGCGATGCCACCGCAGGATTCGTGGTCACGTGGGCGAACGCACGAGTGACGGCGGCGATGGCGATGTCGTCAGGCGAGGGCGCTTTGGGCTGGGCGGCAGCGGGCACTGGCTCGGCAACAGGGGCCGGAGTACCTGCGGTACGCCAGACGGCAGGCGAGACTGGCTCGGCCACAGGCGGCTGTGGCGTAGCAGGTGCCGGCTCCTCGCCGAAATCGATCTCGAAATCGACCGGCGAGCCATGCACGTAATCGGAGACCGCCGGCTTGGGCGGCGGCGCCTCGGCGACTACATCGGGAATGACAGGAGTCGGCTTGGCAGCCGGTTCGACCAGGGCAGCATTGCCGTCGAAGACCAGCGCGCAAGAGCCGCAACGGACAATGCCCCCGCGCAGTTTCAGTTGGTCAGCCGCGACCCTGAAGATCGTATTGCAATGGGGGCATTTAGTGGCGAGCGCCATCAGTCAGGAAGCTACCTTATGCCAGCGTGCCGGACAGGCACACCCAGCCTTCGTGCTCAGCCCAGACGCTCAGCTTGATGAACGGCGCGTAGGCCGCAGCGACTTCTTCTGCCTGGCGCGCCAGCACGCCAGACAGCACCAGCGAACCGCCCGGTGCAACGCGGCCGGACAGCATCGGCGCCATCAGTTTCAGCGGCGAAGACAAGATGTTGGCGACCACGATATCGAAACGCTGCGAGGCAAACGCCGATTCCGCGAAATCATCCGGCACGAAGTACTGGATATCTTCCACGCGGTTGCGCACCGCATTGTCGTTGGCCGAGACGATCGCCTGTGGATCGATATCCACACCGGCTACCGTGGCAGCGCCCAGTTTGCGCGCCACCATGGCCAGGATGCCGGAACCGCAGCCGTAATCCAGCACGGTCTTGCCCGGAGCCGGGTGGGCTTCCAGCCATTCCATGCACAGCTTGGTGGTCGGGTGGGAGCCGGTGCCGAAAGCCAGGCCGGGATCAAGTTCCAGCACCAGGGCCGACGGATCGGGGGCTTCGTGCCAGCTCGGCACGACCCAGATGTTCTTGCCGATATGGATCGGCTCGAATTGCGACTGGGTCAGGCGCACCCAGTCGGCATCCTCCACCTTGCGGGTGGTGAACTTTGGCAGGTGAGCCAGCCCGATCGCGCCGGCGGCAGCCGCCACGATCAGGGCCTGGTCTTCCTCGTCATCGGTCAGCGCGACCACGCGGCTATGATCCCATGCCGCTTCGGTCGGCTCCATGCCCGGCTCGCCGAACAGGGGTTTTTCGGCGTCGGTGCCTTCATCGGCATCCTCCACCGACACCGACAGCGCGCCCGCATCCATCAACGCTTCGGACAGGGCCTCAGCGTGTTCACGGGCTACTTCGATGACGATTTCAGTCCAGCTCATCTTATTTCTTACCTATTTTACTTACCTGCTTTTGGCATCTCTGCCAACCGTTGTTCCAAATAATGGATGTTGGTGCCACCTTCGATGAAGCGTGCGTCAACCATCAGCTCGCGGTGCAGCGGGATGTTGGTCGAAATGCCTTCAACGACCATTTCCGACAGCGCGATCTGCATGCGGCGGATAGCCTGCTCGCGGGTCGCGCCGTAGGTAATGACCTTGCCGATCATCGAATCGTAGTTCGGTGGTACAAAGTAACCCGCATAGGAGTGCGAGTCAACACGCACGCCTGGGCCGCCCGGTACGTGCCACGCGGTGATGCGGCCTGGCGACGGGGTGAACTTGAACGGGTCTTCGGCATTGATACGGCACTCGATGGCGTGGCCGGACAGCATCACGTCGCGCTGGCGGAAGCGCAGCTTCTCGCCGGAAGCGATGCGGATCTGTTCCTGCACGATGTCGATACCGGTGATCATTTCGGTCACCGGGTGCTCGACCTGCACGCGGGTGTTCATTTCGATGAAATAGAACTCGCCGTTCTCGTACAGGAATTCGAAGGTACCCGCACCGCGGTAGCCGATCTTGCGGCAAGCTTCGGCGCAGCGGTCGCCGATCTTTTCGATCAGCTTGCGCGGGATGCCCGGCGCCGGCGCTTCTTCGATCACTTTCTGGTGGCGGCGCTGCATGGAGCAGTCACGCTCGCCCAGCCAGACGGCGTTTTTGTGTTCGTCGGCGAGGATCTGGATTTCCACGTGGCGTGGGTTTTCCAGGTACTTCTCCATATACACTTCCGGATTGCCGAAGGCGGCGCCGGCTTCCGACTTGGTCATGGTGACCGCGTTCAGCAGGGCAGCTTCGGTGTGCACCACGCGCATGCCGCGGCCACCGCCGCCGCCAGCGGCCTTGATGATCACCGGATAGCCAACCTTGCGTGCGATCTGCACGATGGCTTTCGGATCATCCGGCAGGGCGCCGTCGGAACCTGGCACGCAAGGCACGCCGGCCTTGATCATCGCCTGCTTGGCCGACACTTTGTCGCCCATCATGCGGATCGATTCGGCGCGCGGGCCGATGAAGACGAAACCGGATTTTTCCACGCGCTCGGCGAAGTCCGCGTTCTCGGACAGGAAGCCGTAGCCCGGGTGGATCGCTTCCGCGTCGGTGACTTCGGCCGCGGAAATGATGGCCGGCATATTCAGGTAGGACTGGGCCGAAGGAGCAGGGCCGATGCAGACGGACTCGTCGGCCAGCTTCACGTACTTGGCGTCACGGTCGGCTTCGGAGTGCACGACCACAGTCTTGATGCCCAGTTCGCGGCACGCGCGCTGGATGCGCAGGGCGATTTCACCGCGATTGGCAATAAGGATTTTTTCAAACATGGCAGCTTCTATGTTTGTGAAAGGAGGAGAGATTGTGCTGGCTGCCGCAGTATCCACAGCAGCCATGGCCCGGCTTTAGCCGATCACAAACAGTGGCTGGCCGAATTCGACCGGTTGGCCGTTCTCGACCAGGATCTGGGTAATGGTGCCGGACTTGTCGGCATCGATCTCGTTCAGCAGCTTCATCGCTTCGATGATGCAGAGGGTGTCGCCTTCCTTCACGGTGGCGCCCACTTCAACAAAGGCTGGGTTGCCAGGCGCGGAAGCGCGGTAGAAAGTGCCCACCATTGGGGACTTCACAACGTGGCCGGTCGGCTCGGCGGCAGCTGGAGCGGCTGCGGCAGGCGCGGCAACCGGTGCTGCGACAGGAGCGGCAGCGGGTGCGTAATGGGTTGGCGCTTGCGGCGGCATCATCACGACCTGGTTTTGTGCCAGACCGCCGGACTTGACGATGCGAACCTTGCTTTCGCCTTCGGTCACTTCCAGTTCAGCGATGTCCGACTCTGCTACCAGGTCGATCAGCGTCTTCAGCTTGCGTAGATCCATGTTGTTGGCTCCCTTGTTCTATCTATTATGTTGACGGTTACATTGATGTCGCCTTATGGGCGGCATCGCGTTAGATGTGCGCAGATCGCGGTAGATTAACTGCTTTTTAAAGCAAAGTCGATGGCGAGACGATATCCGTCGATACCAAGCCCGCAGATCGTCCCCTGTGCGATTGCGCTGAGATAGGAATGGTGGCGGAACTCCTCCCGCCGATAAATATTCGAAATGTGCACTTCAATAAAAGGGATCGCTACGCCGGCCAGTGCATCGCGCAATGCGACGCTGGTGTGGGTATAGCCACCCGGGTTGATGACGATGAAATCCACGCCCTCGGTTCGGGCTGCGTGGATGCGGTCAATCAACGCTCCTTCGTGGTTGCTCTGGAAACAGGCGAGCTGTGCACCGGCTGTGTTGGCCTGTGCCTGCGCAGCCTGTTCAACGTCTGCCAGCGTGCTGGCGCCGTAGGTTTCAGGCTCGCGCGTCCCCAACAAATTCAGGTTGGGGCCATTAAGTAGCAGCAGGTTCGATGCCATGATTCCCTGACCATTTTCCGCGAAAGTTCCGCATTTTGCCGCCATCTACGAGCATTGGCAAGAGAAAATAACTTGTCGGAACTTAATAGAACGGTCGTTCGGCGGCGTTCTTCTGCTAGTTTAGTGCCGCCAGGTCGGCCTTCAGGTCGTCGAATTTCAGGCGTGCGAGGTAGGTCTTTTTGACTGTGCCGTCAGCGCCGATCAGGACGGTGAAGGGCAGCCCGCCTTGCGTGTTGCCGAACTGGCGCGACAGTTCGGTCCCGCTCATTCCTGCCACGTAAACAGGGTAGGCGACTTTCACTTTCTGTGTGAATTCTGCAATATTGGATGGCGAGTCAATGCCGATACCGATCACCTGGACCTTCTTGCCGAGCTCGGAATTTTGCAGTTCGGACAATTCCGGCATCTCTTCCACGCACGGCGCGCACCACGGCGCCCAGAAATTCACCAGCAGGTTCTTGCCTTTCCATTTCGACAGCGCTTCCTTGACGCCTTTATCATTTGGCAAGGACTCGGCCATCATGGCGGCCATCGGGCTGGTCACGCCGGCTGGCGCGGTGGTGGTGATCGGGGCTGGAGCGGGAGCTTGCTGGGTGTGGAGGAAGTACCAGGCGCCGGCACCGGCAAACAGGACGGCGGCCACGGCGTAGATTGCAAATTTTTTCATTATTGGGCTGGGTGGGAGCTATTGGTAAGGATGGTGCGCAATTCGGTGAGGTCGGCGCGCAGCAGCTTGTCGCCGCTTTTCTTTTTCGCGCCGCGCAGATCGTCCTGCTCATAGATTTCGACGTGCACGCCGACGTTCTTCCACATGAAGCTGGCCGTTTCAACATCTTCGAAACGGGGCCCTCGAAAATGGGGCGACTCGGAGATCTCGATTTGCAGGTTCTTGTTTAATAAATAGATTTCTACTTCCTTGGCGCTGTCGACGAATACTTGCAGGTGGATGTCGTCGTGCATGCCCGCCGTACCGTACAGGACGGAGCCGGTCAGGAAAGGTTGGTATTGTTCCAGCATTTCCATGACCTGCAAAGCCAGGCCGCGCAATCTGAATAAATGCGCCGGGTGGGTGTCGGCGTTATATAGAGCGTGGTATAGGCGGACTTCTTCTTCGATCTGTTCGTTGTCGGGCAGGATGTCGGACAGGTCGCGGGCTTGCGACTCGCCCAATATCTGGCGGGCGGCCTTGCGTTTGGCGCTGCCGTAGTCGGCGCCATCCTGCGCGATCATGCGGGCGGCGGCGGCGGCGATTTCGGTTTTGATCTCGGGGTTCATGGATGCATCATACCTAAAACCGGTAATTCGGGGTCTGACGGGGCGGCCATCTGACGCAGAGCCAGACCCCGAACGGTCTCGAAGCCGTGGGTTGGTTCTGTGCCCTTGACTTTTGAGAAGATCAACATCGCACAACCAAAACCGCCGACCAGGAGACCGTTGGGTGTCTGACCCTGCGGGTCAGACACCGGTTTACCGGTTTTAATCAGGTAAAATCCGGCTCTTGATTCTTTTCTATCTGCACCATGCACATCCACATCCTAGGCATCTGCGGCACCTTCATGGGCGGGCTTGCCGTCCTGGCAAAGGAAGCCGGCCACCGCGTAACGGGTTGCGACGCCAATGTCTATCCCCCGATGAGCACGCAGCTGGAAGCGCAGGGCATAGAACTGATCCAGGGTTTCGGCCCCGAGCAGGTAGAACTGAATCCCGACCTTTATGTCATCGGCAATGTCGTCTCGCGCGGCAATCCGCTGATCGAAGAGATCATGAACCGCAACCTGCCGATGATCTCCGGCCCGCAATGGATCGGTGACCACATCCTGAAGGACAAATGGGTCCTGTCGGTCGCAGGCACCCACGGCAAGACCACCACCTCGGCGATGGTGGCCTGGATCCTGGAACATGCCGGCTACGCGCCCGGCTTCCTGATCGGCGGCATCCCGCAGAACTTCGGCATCTCGGCCCGCTTGACCGGCCCCGGCGCCGACTCCGAATTCTTCGTCATCGAAGCAGACGAATACGACACCGCCTTCTTCGACAAGCGCAGCAAGTTCGTGCACTACCACTCGAAGACGGCCATCCTGAACAACCTGGAATACGACCACGCCGACATCTTCCCGGACATCGGTGCTATCGAAACCCAGTTCCACCACCTGGTGCGCACGGTACCGGGCATCGGCCGCGTGATCGCCAATGCCGACGAAGCGAGCCTGCAGCGCGTGCTGAAACGCGGTTGCTGGAGCGAGAAGGAAACCTTCGGCAGCGCAGAGGGCGCCGACTGGTCCATGGCTGAACATGCCGACGGCAGCTTTGACGTGATCTTCAAAGGTGCCAAGGCCGCCACTGTGAACTGGCAGCTGACCGGTAAACATAACCGCTCCAACGCGCTGGCCGCGATTGCCGCAGCCCGCCACGTGGGCGTGCCGATCGAGGTCGCGGCCCAGGCGCTGGAAAGCTTCCAGAGCGTGAAACGCCGCATGGAAGTGCGCGGCACCGTCAACGGCGTGACCGTGTACGACGACTTCGCCCACCATCCAACCGCCATCGAAACCACCGTCGGCGGCCTGCGCCAGAAGATCGGCAGCAATGGCCGCATCCTGGCCGTGCTGGAGCCGCGCTCCAACACCATGAAGCTGGGCACCATGAAGGACGCGCTGCCCGGCAGCCTGAAAGAGGCCGACCTGGTATTCGGCTTTGGCAGCGAGCAAGCCCTGGGCTGGAAACTGGCCGAAGCCCTCTCGCCAATGGGCGAAATCGCCTCGGCCTACGAGGACCTGGACGGTATGGTGAAAGCTATTGTCGCGCAGGCCAGGCCGGGCGACCATATTATTGTGATGAGCAACGGCGGCTTCGGCGGCGTCCACCAGAAATTGCTGGAGGCGCTGAAGTAATGATTTTGTACCTGCATGGCTTCCGTTCTTCGCCGCAGTCGATGAAGGCGCGGCTGACCGGGGAGCGGATGGCGCAGCTTGGCCGCAGCGCGGAATTCATCTGCCCGCAACTGCCGGCCAGCCCCAGGCTGGCAATGGAACTGGCCTTTGGCCTGGTGGCAGGCGTGCCGGCCGAAGAACTCACGATTGTCGGTTCCTCGCTGGGCGGCTACTACGCCACCTGGATGGCGGAAAAGCTTGGCTGCCGCGCCGTCCTGCTGAATCCCGCAGTGGTTGCGGCGCTTGACCTCGAAAAGCACGTTGGCGTCACGACCGCCTATCATTCGGACGAGCCGTTCGAATTCAAGCGTGAATATATAGAGGAGCTGCGCGCGCTGGCCGTGCCGAAGATTACGCAGCCGGAACGCTACTTCCTGGTTGCCTGCACCGGTGACGAAGTATTGGACTACCGCGACATGGTGGCGCACTATGCCGGCGCGAAGCAGAAGGTAGTGCAGGGCAGCGACCACGCCATCAGCGAGTACGCCGGCTACCTCGACGAGGTCCTCGAGTTTTGCGGCATCACGGGCGAGGCTCGATGAAAGGTCAATCGCTGCGCCAGGCCAACTGGCACGGTCACGTGCTCGCGACAAACGCCCCGCACCCCTACCGCCACTGGCTGACCGGCGGCGGCTCGCTGACCAATAAGCTGAAAGCGCACAGCAGCGCCTTCCGCGTGCAGTTGCTGCACCAGGACACGGCAATCTGCCTGGCAGATGAAGCCAACATCATCGGCTACCACCGCCCAGGCCGCGTCTGGGAGCGGGAGGTCTTGCTGCGGTGTGATAATACGCCTGTCGTCTTCGCCCATACCGTGGTGCCGATGTCGGCCGATGCCTCGGACTGGCCGCTGTTCAGCGCCCTGGGCGAACGTTCGCTCGGCAGTACACTGTTTGGCGACCCGCAGGTGCGGCGTGGCGAACTGGAATTTGCGCGGCTGCGCGCGACGCATCCGCTGGCCCGGCGTGCCCGCAGTGCCTTGTCGGCGCACGGCGCCGAGGTGCCGGATGAAGCTTTACTGTATGCACGGCGCTGCCTGTACCAGCGCCATGAAGGAACTTTGCTTGTGACCGAGGTATTCCTGCCGCCGGTGCTCAAGCTTGAACGGAATAATGTGAAATGAATGTATTTTTTGAAGAATCCGGCGATTTCAAAGTAGGCAGCGTGCTGTCGCAGGCGGGCGAAGCCTACCAGGTTGAAATGGCCAGCGGCAAGCGCAACAAGGTCAAGACCAAGGATGTCATGCTGCAGTTTGACAAGCCGTCGCCGGCCGAGCTGATGGAGCAGGCCAAGGCCATTGCCGCCGACGTCGACCTGGACTTCCTGTGGGAGGTGGCGGGCGAAGAGGAGTTCGGTTTTGCCGAACTGGGCGCCGAATACTTCGGCCACGCTCCGCAAGCGGCCGAAGCGGCCGGCCTGATCCTGAGCCTGCACTCGGCACCGATCTATTTCCACAAGAAGGGCCGCGGCCGCTATAAGAAAGCGCCCGAGCAGACCCTGAAGGCCGCCCTGGCCGGCATCGAGAAAAAGAAACAGCAAGCCATCATCCAGGGCCAGTACGCCGAGGAGCTGAAGGCTGGCACCCTGCCGGCATCGATGCAGAACATCGTCAACCAGCTGCTGTTCAAGCCGGACAAGAACACCATCGAATACAAGGCGCTGGAGCAGGCCGCCAACGAGGCCCACACCACGCCGGCGCGCCTGATGCTGTCGGCCGGCGGCATCAAGTCGCCGAAAGAGCTGCATATGGCCAAGTTCCTGTTCGAGAATTTCCCGAAAGGCCATGGCTTCCCCGAACTGCCGGTGCCTTCCGCTCCGGCCAAGCTGCCGCTGGCGGCGGTGGAAGCGTTCTCCATCGACGACGTGACCACCACCGAGATCGACGACGCTTTCTCCGTGGTGCACCAGCCGGACGGCAAGGTGCGCGTGGGCATCCACATCGCCGCCCCGGGCCTGGGCATCAAGCCGGACGACGCCATCGACAAGATCGCGCGCAGCCGCATGTCCACGGTCTATATGCCGGGCGATAAGATCACCATGCTGCCGGACAGCATCGTCGACGCTTTCACCCTGGCCGAGGGCAAGACTTGCCCGGCCCTGTCCCTGTATGCCGTGCTCGACCCGGCCGACTGGTCCGTGATCTCGACCGAGACGATAGCTGAACTGGTTCCGATCGCCAACAACCTGCGCCACAACACGCTGGACGAACTGGTCAACGAGGAAACCCTGGCCAGCGGCGCGGGCGACTACCCGCGCAAGGCCGAGCTGGCCTTGCTGTGGGGCTGGGCACAGCACCTGGAAGCAGGCCGCATGGTCAAGCGCGAAGCGTTCGGCCTGAAGCCGGAACAGAACAACCGCGTCGACTTCAACTTCTATGTGGAAGACGATGTCGTCACCATTTCCCGCCGCAAGCGCGGCGCGCCGCTGGACAAGATCGTGGCCGAGCTGATGATCTTTGCCAACTCCACCTGGGGCAAGCTGATGCACGACCATGGCGTGCCGGGCATTTACCGTACCCAGGGACAGGGCGTGGGCGGCTGGGCCGCCAAGATGCAGGTGCGCATGATGACGCAGGCGGCCCCGCACCAGGGCCTGGGCGTGGACCAGTACGCGTGGTCGACTTCGCCGCTGCGCCGGTATACCGACCTGGTCAACCAATGGCAGATCCTGGCCTGCGCTTCGCACGGCGTGACCGCGCCGATGGTGGCGCCGTTCAAGCACAAGGACGCCAACCTGTTCGCCATCGTGTCGGCCTTCGATGCGGCCTACGCGGCCTATGCCGACTTCCAGTCGAATATGGAGCGTTACTGGTGCCTGAGATGGCTGGGCCAGGAAAATGCGAAGGAAGTGGAAGCCGTGGTGCTGAAGGATGAAGTACTGCGCCTGGCCGACATCCCGCTGATCGTGCGCATGCCCGGCATGCCGTCTGTTGCACGCGGGTCACACGTGAAGCTGGACGTGCTGCGCTGGGACGAAGTCGACCTGGCCATCGAGACGCGCCTGCAGGAAGGCTCGATTATCCTGCCTTCCGAGCCCGAGGCGGAACTGGACGAGGAAGAGGCGCCAGCCGACCCGGCGCAGCCGACCGAGGCCGACGCAGAGGAAGCTTCGCTCGCCAGCGAGACGGTTGTTACCGAACCTGGCCCACAGTGAAGTAGAATTCAAGATTCTCTAAAGCATCATTTTTGATTCCAGCGCGTGAAGTATTTCAAAGAAAACCAGTTCCTTGTCATCGCCTCCGCAGTATCGGTGGGTTTCCACGCCGTGGCGCTGATGGTGCATTTCGTCGCCCCCAAAGATTTCAAGGTCGAGCCAACCGACCCCGGCCTTGAAGTCATCCTGGTCAATGCCAAGCATGCATCCAAGCCGCTGAAGGCCGATGCACTGGCGCAGGCCGACCTGGATGGCGGCGGCAATGCCGATGCCGGCCGTGCCAAATCCCCGCTGCCCGACATGCGCCGCATGGAAACCGGCGACAGCATCAAGGCCTCCCAGCGCTATATGCAGGAGCTGGAGGAGCGCCAGAAAAACCTGCTGAGCCAAGTCAGGAAGAGTCCTTTGTCCGCCCCGCCGGTGGCCGAAAAGAACCAGACCGACCCTAGCCGCACTGGCGCCGAGCTGATTGAAAGCAGCAAGGCCATCGCCCGCATGGAAGCGGAAATCACGCAAACCATCGACGACCAGAACAAGCGGCCGAAAAAGACTTTCCTGTCGCCGAGCACGCAGGGCGTCGGCTACGCCATGTATTACAACGCCTTCCGCCGCCGCGTGGAGGATATCGGCACGCTCAATTTCCCGCAGAAGGATGGGCGCAAGCTGTACGGCGTGGTGGTGCTGAGCATTCCTATCTTCCAGGACGGCAGCGTCTATGAAAAGGAAGGCGGCACCGTGATCGAGCGCAGCTCCGGCAATCCGGATCTGGACAAGGCTGCGATCAGCATCGTGCGCCGCTCCGCGCCATTCGGCAAATTCCCGCCGAATATGCGCTCCAAGGACCGCGACGACCTGTGGGTGATCGTGCAGAAGTTCGTCTTTACGCGTGAAGAGAAGGTCGAGGTTTCCTACGGAAGCAACCAGTGATGGACAAGTACTGCGTCTTTGGCAACCCGATTGCCCACAGCAAGTCGCCTGAAATCCACGCGGCCTATGCGGCGCAGACTGGCCAGCAACTGAGTTACGAGAAATGGCTGGCGCCGCTGGATGGCTTCGGCGCCGCAGTCCGGGCCTTTATCGCCGCTGGCGGCAAGGGCGCCAACGTCACCGTGCCCTTCAAGCTGGAAGCGCACAGGCTGGCCACTTCGCTGACCGTGCGCGCCCAGGCTGCGGGCGCGGTAAATACCCTGGTGTTCGGCGCTGATGGCAGCATCACGGGCGACAACACCGACGGCGCCGGCCTGGTGGCCGACATCGTGCAGAACGCCGGCGTCGCGATTGCCGGCAAGCGCGTGCTCCTGCTTGGCGCAGGAGGCGCTGCGCGCGGCGTCGTGCTGCCCATCCTGGAACATCGTCCCGCTGCGCTGGTGATCGCCAACCGCACCGTTGCCACGGCCGAGGCCCTGGTCGAACAATTCGGCGCGCTGGCCGGGCCGGGCGTGTTGTCGGCCTGCGGCTTTGCCGACGTCCTGGGCGCATTCGACATCATCATCAACGCCACCTCCGCCAGCCTGAGCGCCGATCTTCCGCCCGTGCCGGCCACGGTCTTTGCGCCGGGTGCGCTGGCGCTGGACATGATGTACGGCGCCAGGCCGACCGTCTTCATGCAATTCGCCGCCAGCCACGGCGCCGTCGCGCGCGACGGCCTGGGCATGCTGGTCGAACAGGCCGCCGAAGCCTTCCAGGTCTGGCGTGGCGTGCGCCCTCGGACTGCCGAAGTGCTACAGCAGTTGCGCGCCAGGCTATGATCAGGAAGCTGAAGTGGTTCATCATCGTCCCGATCGCGATTTTCCTCGCGGTGCAGCTGTATTTCCTGGTGCAGATCTGGTGGTGGGTCGACCATAACCCGACCATGACGGCCTTCATGCGTGAGCAGCAGGCCGCCATGCAGGAGAAGGACCCGAAAGCGCGCGTGCAGCAGCAATGGGTAGGCTACCAGGCCATTTCCGCGAACCTGAAACGCGCGGTGATCGCTTCGGAGGATGCCAACTTCGCCGAGCATGAAGGCGTGGATTGGGAGGCGATGCAGAAAGCCTACGAGCACAACCAGGAAAAGAAGAAGGGCGCCAAGATCCACGGCGGCTCGACGATCACGCAGCAACTGGCCAAGAACCTGTTCCTGTCCGGCTCGCGCAGCTATCTGCGCAAAGGGCAGGAGCTGATCATCACTTATATGCTCGAGATGCTGATGGATAAGCGCCGCATCTTCGAGATCTATCTGAACGTGGCGGAGTTCGGGCGCGGCATCTACGGTGCGGAAGCGGCGGCGCGCCACTATTACCGGATTCCGGCGTCGAAGCTGGGGCCGGAACAGGCGGCGCGGCTGGCAGTCATGCTGCCGCGTCCTAAATACTATGATGCGCACCGCGAATCGGCCTATCTGGCGCGGCGTACCGGCATCATCATGCAACGAATGAATTCGGCGGATCTTCCATGAAAAAACATCAAGCGGGCATCAGCCTGGTCGCGGTGGCGGTCATTATGGGCGTGCTGGGCGCAGTGGCGGCATTTGCACTGATCTCGATGCGGCAGGAGCGCAACCTGTTTGCAGAAGGACTGAACAAGGTCGGCGCCAAGGCGGCCGAAGTGGCGGCGCCAGCGGTGGCATCGGTGACGCCGCCGCCGGCACCGATGCGCAAGTGCGTCATCAACGGCAAGACCGTGATTTCCAATACCGAATGTGGTGAAAAAGGCAAAGTCATCGAGATCCACGACTCGCGCGGCATCGAGCCGCCGAAGGAGCCGCCCAAGCCGCCGCCGGAAGCGATGCCGAATGCCACAGACCGCGCCATTGAGCGGGCAACGCGCTAAAAATATGCCTCGGCGGGGTGGCAACCCGCCCCCCTTTGCGGGTACACTTGCGAAGTTTTTTAGAACCCGCGCTCTACATCCCCTGTCCGGCTGAGATTGCCTATGATCAATGTTTTCGTTTTACAAAATGGCCGGCTCAACCAGGTGCCAATTGAGACGCGCGAAGACCTTGAACAAGTGGCGCCGGTCTGGGTCGACCTGACTGATCCGACAGAAGACGAACGCGCCTGGGTCAAGTCCATCTACGGCGTCATCCTGCCAGGCGAAGACGAAGTCAAGGACATCGAAGCCTCCGCCCGCTACTACGAAGCGGAAAACGGCGACCTCCACCTGCGGACCGACTTCCTGCTGGAAGAAGACGAGGGCCCGTCGCGCGTGGTCACGGTGGCGTTCATCCTGGCCAAGAAAATGCTGTTCTCGGTACACACCGACGACCTGCCGGTATTCCGCCTGGTGCGCATGCGCGCCCGTTCGCGTCCCGGTTCGATCGCCGACTACATGGACGTGCTGCTGGACCTGTACGCCACCGACGCCGAGTATTCGGCAGATGCGCTGGAAGGCATCTACCAGAACCTGGAAGAAGTCTCGGGCCGCGTGCTGCAGGAAGAATTCACCGACAAGGACGCGGCCGACGCCCTGAGCGCCATCGCGCACGAGGAAGACTTGAATGGCCGCATCCGCCGCAACATGATGGACACGCGCCGCGCGGTCTCGTTCCTGATGCGCGGCCGCCTGCTCAATTCCGACCAGTTCGAGGAAGCACGCCAGATCCTGCGCGACATCGAATCGCTGGATGGCCACACTTCCTTCCTGTTCGACAAGATCAACTTCCTGATGGATGCCACCGTCGGCTTCATCAACATTAACCAGAATAAGATCATCAAGATCTTCTCGGTGGCTTCGGTGGCCTTCCTGCCGCCGACCCTGATCGCCTCGGTGTACGGCATGAATTTCGACTTCATGCCCGAACTGAAATGGCACCTGGGCTACCCTTGGGCCTGGGGCCTGATGATTGTCAGTGCTGCCGCGCCATTGATGTATTTCCGCCGCCGCGGCTGGCTGCGTTGATGTAAAGCAACATATTTATTTGCTAAGCCCTGTTTGAAAGGTAGAATTTCGCCGCGACTCCCGGTTGCGCGAAATTCCAACGATACGAAAGGGCTGAGATGAGATTCGGATTTGGGCTGCTGCTTGCCGTTGCCGCAGGCTGGCTGGCAGGTTGCGCCACCCCGCCTCAAGCTCCGGTCTCGATGGCTTACAGGCCATTTGCCGAGCCGGGACTGCGCATCGGCGTCGCGATGAGCAAATTGCCCAAGGCTGACACCAGTTTCCCAGGTGCCGAATGGCCGCTGTGCCATGCTGCCGCCGCGCTGGCAAACGCCAAGCTGACGGCCCACGCGCGGACCTTGCCGACGGATGACCTGGCCGGCCTGAAGGATGACATCGCCGCAGTGTTGAAACTGAAGGGCCAGGTGCCTGTCGTGATCGACGAGCCGATTGTGGTGGGCCAATTGCCCAAGGCCGGCAGCACAGTGCGCAACGCGGCGCCCAGGGATTACTCCTCGCTCCAATCGCAGTACCAGCTGGACAAGCTGCTGGTGGTGGAGTTGGCGGAAGTAGGCATCACGCGCGCATACTCCTCGTACATTCCCGCTGGCGAACCCAAAGGAGTCGTCCGCGGCATGTTCTACATGGTCGACTTCAGGGACGGTTCCTACGAGTGGTATGTGCCGCTGCTGCAGCAAAAGAGCGCGCAGGGCAACTGGGACGAAGCGCCGGCCTTCCCTGGCTTGAGCAATGCCTATTTCCAGGCGATCGAAGCGGCCCGCCAGGCCATCCTCCAGCCGCTGGCCAACTAAGACAATGACCCGCCATCGTTACATTGCCCTGGCCGTACTGCTGGCTTGCCTGCCGGCGGCGAAGGCGGCCGAATCCGCGCAGGCCGATGCCCACTGGTCGCTCAGTTTGCCGGCCGAGGAAAAAGTCGCCTTCCACGGCCAGGTCAATTTTGACAAGGCCGGCCAGGCGCCGGGCACCATGCTGTATCCGACGCCCGGCCTGGCCGGTTTTATCATGGCCCTGGCGACGCACGCGGCGGTGGTCAAGGGCCAGATGAAAGAGCAGCGCAGCGAGATCGAAGCTGAGGCGGACCGGATCCTGGTGCCTTTCAGGAAGACCCTGAATACCTTCAGCCATGCCGAGCTGGCTGAGCGTGCTTTTCCTGCGGCGACGGGCGCATCCTGGCTCGGCAGCAATGAGCGGCCGCAGTCAGGACTGCTCATTGCCAGCTCACCGGTGTTTTACATGACGCAGGACCAGAGCGCGCTGATCGTCGACAATACCGTGTCGGTGTTTCAGGCGGGAAGCGAGCAGCCGGTCTACACCAACACGGTGCGGGTCGTGTCGCGAGCCGTTGAAGTGGAGAACGAGGCTGTATTCTGGCAACGCGACGGCGGCCAGCGGCTGCGGGAGGTCAGCGCTGGACTGTTCCGTGCATCAGTCGAGATTGCGCGGGCGCATGCGTTCGTGCCTGTCGCACCGAACGCCGGCGCCGAGCGCACCTTCCGCTACCTGGAAGGGAAGAATGAGGCAGTCGAACGCGCTGTACCGGTCAGCGAGCATTGCGGCCGTGCGCTGGTCAGGAACTTGCGTGGCTGGCTGATGTCGATTCCGCTCAAGCGCGTGCGCGCGTCAGCGCCCGAGTGCGCTGGGCCGGCCGGGCCGCCAGCGCTGTAGCGCAGCGGACCCGGCTCAGTGCAGCCGCGCGCCCAGCGCCTCGACGAATTTTGCAGGGTCGTCCACGCCAAGCACGATGTGGGTGGCAGCCCGGTCGCCGCCCAAGAGTGTTGGCAGCGCGGTACCGGGCCGCAGCGTGATTTCCACATTCATCGCACCCTGGTGGCGGAAATAGCGCTTGCCAGGCAGGCGCCGCTCCGGATGCGGCACGCGCGCGACTGAGACGATCGCGGCATACGGGACGACGGCATCGGCGGCCAGCGCGCCGCAGCGCAGGTGCAAATCGGCAGCGCCAAGCGACACTGGCCGCGCCAGGGTGGCGCGATAGTCGGCCAGCAAATAGAGCAGGCCCCAGGCAGTCAACGCCGTAGCGACCCAGGCGGCAGCCGGAGACCATAGGAAGTGCAGCAGCAAATGCGCGACGGGGATGTCGAATGCCATCAGCCAGATCCACGCAAGCTGGTTGCTCGCGTTGCCGCCTGCACGGGCCGTCGAAAAATGCTGTTCGCCTTCAAATACGGGCGCCGTGCGCATGAACAGGGCGTAATACCAGATGCGTGCTTCGAACTCCATCAGGCGGCCCGTGGTGCCTTTGCCAAAGCGGCGCCGGATAGCACGCGCCAGGACGCGGTCTGGATTGGCGTCGGCCTGCAGGGCGCGACGAATTCCCAGCAGCAGCCAGGCTGCGAGGGCTATTTCCGCCATGGCGAGCAGCCCAGGCAGTGCCATGCGCAAGCGGTCAATCTCGCGCCATGCCAGCTTGGATGCATCGGGGATGGCGAAACTGCCGAACGCCAGCCCCAGCAACAACATGGCGGCACATTTCCTGAGCCAATCCTTCCAGGCGGGCCGGCAAATCAGCAAATATGCAACAGGGAATGTAACCAAAAGGTCCAGTAGCAGCGGCCACTCCGGATGACCCAAGGGGTTGCCCTGTGTCCGGTAAAGGACGAAATGACCGCCCAGGGCGCCTGCGAATAACAGTGAAAACCAGTTGTTCCTGCTCCAGCTGCGAACCATTGCATGCTCCAGTACTTGTACTTGTCAATCATATACAGCATTCGGGCCACATATTGACACGAAAGTATCTTCGTCACATTCTTTCGTTTCACAATCCACATTTACCCCGGAGGCTGAATGGCTGAGGTCGATTTGTCGCCAGCATCGCAAGCGATGCTGGCGCTGCGCGACCAGGTGATCGACGCCTGGCGCGAGGTAGCGCGGGAGACCTTGTGCAAGGCCGGCGAGCTGCCCGACCCGATCTTGCTGAATACCCTGCCGACTTTTTACGAGCACCTGGCACGCCTGCTGACGCACGAGTATTACCAGGCCAGCGGCGTCGACGTGGCGGTGATCGCGCAGGAGCATGGCGGCGAGCGCGCGCGCCTGAGCGGCTACGACACCACCACCCTGATCCGCGAATACCAGCTGTTCCGGCAAGTGCTGTTCAAGATGCTGCACCTGCACAGCGTGGTGCTGACCCATGATCAGCGCGAAGCGATTGCCACCTCGATCGACAGCGCCATCCGCGAAAGCGTGACGGCCTTCGCCCTGATCCAGTCAGCGCTGCGCGAGCAGTTCATTGCCGCGCTGACGCATGACCTGCGCACACCACTGTCGACCGTCAGCGTGGCGGCGCAAGTTATCGAAAGCAAGGCGCCGAGTGACGACATCCGCAGGTTGGCCGAGCGCATCGCGGTGAACGCGCAGCGCATCGAAGCAATGACGCGCGACCTGCTGGACTGCATGGTGTTCGAAGGCGGGCAACGCTTGCCGCTGCACCTGGAGGAGTTCGACCTTGCCTTGCTGGCCTACGAGGTTGCGCAGCAAACCATGGAGCGCAGCGCAGTGCAGGTGCAGGTGGAATTCGAGTCGGCAGTGGGGCAATGGTGCCGCGCCTCGCTGCAGCGCGCGCTGGAGAACCTGCTGGGCAATGCCATCAAGTATCGCACGCCGGGTACGCCGGTCCTGGTCCGGGTCGCCTTCCATGGCGAGCGCGTGCAACTGTCCGTGCACAACGACGGCGAGCCGATTCCTGCCGAAGAGCTGGAATCGATCTTCCAGGTCTATCGCCGCGCGCGCGGGGGCAAATGCTCCAAGGATGGCTGGGGAGTAGGGCTGCCCTATGCGCGCCGCGTGGCCGAGAGCCACGGCGGCAGCATCATCGTCACCAGTTCGGCGGCGCTGGGCACCACCTTCCGGATCGACATCCCGATGGACGCGCGGCCTTTCAACTGCGCCCCAGTAGTGAATTAAAAGTCGGGGTCAGGTCTGGCAATCCGCCACATTTTTCGCAAAGCGAAAAATGTGGCGGATTGCCAGACCTGACCCCGACTTTTTGACCCCGACTTTTTAAAGCGTAGCGAAGACTTTTTTCGCGGCGGCGATGGTGGCGTCGATCACGGCGTCGTCGTGCTGGGCACTGACGAAGCCGGCTTCGAAGGCGGCCGGGGCGAAGTAGACGCCTTCGTCCAGCATCTTGTGGAAGAACACGTTGAACTTCTCGCGGTCGCCGGCCATCATTTCGGCGTAGTTGTTGGGCGGCGTGGCGCTGAAGTAGAGGCCGAACATGCCGCCTTCGGCATCGGCGCAGAAGGTGACGCCGGCTTCTTTCGCGGCGGCGCTCAGGCCGTCGGCCAGGCGGCGCGCGCTGCGGGCCAAGCCCTGGTAGAAGCCGGGCTGCTGGATCAGTTTCAAAGTGGTCATGCCGGCCGCCACGGCAACCGGGTTGCCCGACAGGGTGCCGGCCTGGTACACCGCGCCCACCGGCGACATCTTCGACATCAGTTCTTTCGAGCCGCCAAAGGCTGCCACCGGAAGGCCGCCGCCAATCACCTTGCCCAGCGCGGTCAGGTCGGGCTTGATGCCATACAGTTCCTGCGCGCCGCCGAGGCCGACGCGGAAGCCGCACATCACTTCGTCGAAGATCAGGATGGCGCCGTGCTCGGTGCACAGTTCGCGCAGCGCGCCCAGGAATTCCGGGGTGCCCTTGATCAGGTTCATGTTGCCGGCCACCGGTTCCACGATGACGCAGGCGATCTCATTGCCGTACTCGTCGAACGCGGCGCGGATGGCGTCCACGTTGTTGTAGTCGAGCACCAGGGTGTGCTTGACGAAGTCTTCCGGCACGCCGGCCGAGGTCGGGTTGCCGAAGGTGAGCAGGCCGCTGCCGGCTTTCACCAGCAGGGAGTCGGCGTGGCCGTGGTAGCAGCCTTCGAACTTGACGATCTTGTCGCGGCCGGTGGCGCCGCGCGCCAGGCGCAGGGCGCTCATGGTCGCTTCGGTGCCGGAGGAGACCAGGCGCACCTGTTCGATCGACGGCAGCAGGCGGCAGATTTCTTCCGCCATCTCGATTTCAGCTTCGGTGGGGGCGCCGAAGGACAGCCCGCGCGTGGCGGCATCCTGCACCGCCTTCACCACTTCCGGATGGGCGTGGCCGACGATGGCCGGGCCCCAGGAGCCGATGTAGTCGATGTAGCGCTTGCCGTCCGCATCCCAGAAGTAGGGGCCTTCGGCGCGGGTGATGAAGCGCGGCGTGCCGCCCACGGAACGGAAGGCGCGCACCGGCGAATTGACGCCGCCCGGGGTGGATTTCTGGGCGCGTTCGAACAGGATGTCGTTTTTCGAAGTAGTCATGGCTTGAAGAATCGATTGGGGACAAAGCGCCCCATGCCATAGCGCTGGGCATGGAGCAAGGTCTGGTAGGTGTATTGTTCGGCGCGCTCCACGGCTTCCGGCACGGCCAGGCCGTGCGCCAGCCAGGCGGCGATGGCGGCCGACAGGGTGCCGCCGGCGCCCACGAAGGGGCCCGGCAGGTGCTGCCATTTGTCGTGGCGCAGCACGCCTTCGGCGCTGTACAGGGTATTGGCGCGCTGCCCGCCGCCGGCGTTGGTGCCGGTGACCAGCACGTATTCGCAGCCGAGGTCGATCAGGTGTTCGGCGTCGTCGGCCATGGTTTCGCCGTTGCCCAGGTCGCGCCAGGTTTCGGCCATGCGCGCCAGTTCGACTTCCGACAGCATCAGCAGCGTGCCCTGCGGCACCAGCAGCTGGCGCAACACGGTCAGCAGCTCTTCGGGATCGTCTTCGTCGCCCGGCGGCGGCAACTGGCTGCCGAAGGGGTCGAGCACCAGCGGCGCGTCGGGATAGTCGGAAACGATTTCGGCCAGGGTGGAGACATGTTCCAGGTGGTCCAGCGCGCCCACCTTGAAGGCTTGCACCGGCACGTCTTCCAGCACCATGCGGGCCTGGTCGGCCACCCAGTCGGGATCGACATGCTGCTGGTCTTCGACGCGCGCGCTGTCGCCCACCAGCAGGGCGGTGGTGGCGGACAGGCCGCGGCAGCCGAGGGCATGGAAAACAGCCAGGTCGGCATGCACGCCCACCGCTCCGACCGGATCGGCCACGCCAAATGTCAGGATCAAGGGAGATGTTTGGTTTTGCACGGCGGTTAGATTAAGATACCTAATTCAGCATTTTACTTTATTAGAAGGTGACTCAACGTGAGCAGCAATGATACAAGCCAGGAATTCCAGAGCTGGATGTGCCTGATCTGTGGCTGGATTTATGACGAAGCCGCAGGCTTGCCGGAAGAAGGTATTGCGCCGGGCACCCGCTGGGCCGATGTGCCGATGAACTGGACTTGCCCGGAATGCGGCGCGCGCAAGGATGATTTCGAGATGGTCGCCATCTAAACCGTTATGTAGTTGAAAACTTAGTTTCTTATTAAATAAGGAATGTTTCCAAGTTTTCAAATAAATAAGTGTTTCTTTTAAGCAGCAGATCCTGCCATAGGGCTGTCCCCTGTGCTATCGTAGCGAGACTATAGGGAAATACTTTAGAAATGACGACAAAACCGCAAGGAACCGGACTGAAAATCATGGTGATCGACGATAGCTCGACTATTCGCCGGTCCGCAGAAATTTTCCTGACCCAGGCGGGATACCAGGTAATCCTGGCCGAGGATGGCTTTGATGCGCTGGCCAAGATCAATGACCAGCAGCCTGCGCTGATTTTCTGCGACATCCTGATGCCGCGGCTGGATGGTTATCAAACCTGCGCCCTGATCAAAAAGAGCGCCAAGTTTCATACGACCCCAGTGCTGATGCTCTCATCCAAGGATGGCCTGTTCGACCGCGCACGCGGCGCCATGGTCGGTTCGGCTGCCTACCTGACCAAACCCTTCACCAAAGATAGCCTGCTGGCTGCGGTGCGAGAGCACACCGCCGCCGCCAGTGCGTAAAACACCGTAATACAGAGAGTAAAGCATGGCCATTCAACGAATCCTGATCGTAGACGACTCGCCTACCGAGCGTTATTACCTGACCGACATCCTGGTGCGCAGCGGTTTCACCGTGTCCACCGCTGAAAACGGCGAAGAAGCCATGGCCAAGATCAAGGCCGACAAGCCGCAACTGATCCTGATGGACGTGGTGATGCCTGGCCAGAACGGCTTCCAGGTCACGCGCGCCATCGCCAAGGATCCTGAGCTGCAGGACGTGCCGATCATCATCTGCTCGTCCAAGAACCAGGAAACCGACCGTATCTGGGGCATCCGCCAGGGCGCCAAGGACTACCTGGTCAAGCCGGTCGACGCGGCCGAGCTGCTGGCCAAGATTGCCGCACTCGGTTAAGCGATGACGACCGAACAGCAGGCGCCGACCGGCGCTGAACGCCGCAGCCGCCTGCGGCAGTACCAAGTGACGCTGCTGGAGCGCATGCAGGCCGCCAAGGCCGGCACGGGCAATGCCGGCCGCGAACTGGGCGTGCTGCTGGGCGGCCGCCGCTGCCTGCTGGACCTGACCCAGGTCGGCGAAATCGTGCCGTTCCAGGCTGTGACGGCGGTACCGCTGTCGCAGGACTGGTATCGCGGCCTGTCCAATATCCGCGGCAACCTGGTCGGTGTGGTCGACCTGGCGCGCTATATGGGCGAGGCTGGCACGCAGGCAGGCCCGGACAGCCGCCTGGTGACGTTTGCCACCCACCTCAACTTTAATGTAGCAATCCTGGCCGGGCGCGTGCTTGGCTTGCGCAACCTGGACGAAATGGTGGAACAAGCACCGGCGGACAGTGGGCAAGCTGCCTGGGGTGGCCAGCAATTCCAAGACCGTGAAGGGCAGCAGTGGACCAGGCTGGACCTGGGCGAACTGGTGCACGATGCGCGGTTCCTGCAAATCGGCCTGTAATCTCGCGCTGCCATCGGGCAGGCGCAACATATTGAAAGCTATCGGGGGACGTAGTAATGGCATTTAAATTTTTGTCGCGCTCCGCACCGGAGGCCAGCGCCGAGCTGGGTTCCAATTCGGAGTTTGCCAACTTTAACAATTCTCAGTACGAAGGCGCGTCGCCAGAGGCGGCCGTTGACACTGCTGAACAACCGGCAGCGACCGAAAGCGTTACCCCGGAAGCGGCGGAAGGCGCGCGCGGCTTGCTGCAGCGCCTGCGTACCAGCTCGGTGGGCGAGGCTGCGGCCAACGTCAAGCTGCCGCTGATCGGCCACCTGCCCAGCGCGCGCCAGCTGAGCCTGCTGTCCACCACGCTGGGCGTATCGCTGCTGCTGTCGGTGGTCTTCGTGGCGTGGAACGCGTACAACAGCGGCGTGACGTCGACCCGTACCCAGATCGCTTCCGACGTGCTGATGCACTCGCAGCGTATCGGCAAGGCGGCGCCAAACGCGATTAAGGGCAACCAGCAGGCGATCAAGCAGCTGGAGGACAGCCGCAGCGAACTGAATCGCGCGCTGCTGGCGCTGGCCGACGGCGGCCGCTATGCCGGCCACTCGGTGTTGTCGGCCCCGGGCGCGGTATTGCCGACCCTGAACGATGCCCGCAAGAAGTGGACCGCTTCCGACAAGGCTGCCGCCACCATCGCCAAATACAAATGGGACTTGGCCGGTCTGGACGAGACCCTGCAAAAGCTCAACGCCATGTCGCCTGACCTGCTGTCGCTGACCGAGGAAGTCGCATCGGCGCGCCTGAAGCAGGGCGGCAGCGCCAAGGAACTGGCGGCCCTGGGCAAGCTGGGCATGCTGACCCAGCGCATGAGCCGTAGCGCTTCGAACTTCCTGACCGAGGGCGGCGTTTCCTCGTCCGAGACCGCGTTCCAGCTGGGCCGCGACGCGACCGTGTTCCGCCAGACCGTGGACGGTTTCCTGGGCGGCAGCGACCAGCTCGGCCTGCCGGCCGTGAAGGATGGCGAGACCCGCGAAAACCTGCAGGCGCTGAAGAAAGGCTTCGAAGACTACGACAAGCTGGTCAAGTTCATTCTGGACCGTCTGGAAAAATTCTCCGCTGCGAAGAGCGCGGAACGACTGCTGTTCAACGAGAACGAAGACGTTCGTGCCAACTTCGCCAACCTGCAGACCAAGCTGCGCGAGCAGCAGGACTCGCTGGGTATCTCGTTCTGGCTGATGGTGGTTGGCCTGACGGTGACCCTGGTCTCCGCTGCGGCGATCGGCCGCGTGCTGCTGCTCGATTCGCAGAACCGTGGCCGCGCTTCCGAGCGCCGCCGCCAGGAAGCGGAAGCGATGCGCCTGAAAGCGCAGCAGCAGGAAGAAGAAACCAAGGCCATTAACGAGCAGAACCAGGCCGCAATTTTGCGCCTGATGAACGAACTGCAGGAAGTGGCGGACGGTGACTTGACCGTGCAGGCAACCGTGTCGGAAGACATTACCGGCGCGATTGCCGACTCGGTTAACTACACCGTGGAAGAGCTGCGCGGCCTGGTAGGCCGTGTGACGATCACCGCGGAACAGGTTACCTCGGCATCGACCCACGCACAGGGTATTTCCAACGACCTGCTGGCAGCATCGGCAGCGCAGTCGAAGGAGATCCAGGACGCATCCAACACCGTTGTGAAGATGGCCAACGAAATTACCGACGTGTCGCGCAGCGCGGCCGAATCGGCGGACGTTGCGCGCCAGTCGGTTGATGCGGCGCGCCAGGGTGCGGAAGCGGTGCAGAACGCGATCAAGGGTATGGACGAGATCCGCGAGCAGATCCAGGAAACCTCGAAGCGCATCAAGCGACTGGGCGAATCCTCGCAGGAGATTGGCGAGATCACCGAGCTGATTTCCGACATTACCGAACAGACCAACGTGCTGGCGCTGAACGCGGCGATCCAGGCGGCATCGGCAGGTGAGGCAGGCCGAGGCTTCTCGGTGGTTGCGGAAGAGGTTCAGCGACTGGCGGAACGCTCCGCCGAAGCGGCCAAGCAGATCGGTGCGCTGGTGAAGACCATTCAGACCGACACCCACGACGCGGTGGCGGCAATGGAAAAATCCACGCAGGGTGTGGTCGAAGGTGCCAAGCTGTCCGACGCGGCAGGTACCGCACTGCAGGACATCTCGCAGGTTTCGAACCGCCTGGCGGAACTGATTCAGGGTATTTCCTACGCAACCGGCATGCAGGCGACGTCCGCAAACGGCGTGGCGCACAATATGCAGCACATCCTGCAGGTAACGCAGCAAACCCAGGATGGTACCCAGCAAACCGCGAGCTCGGTTCGCAAACTGACCTCGCTGGCGCAGGAGCTGAAGAACTCCGTGTCGCGATTCCGCGTCGGCGCCTGATGAGTGCCTGATTAGTGCCCAAGTTGCCGCTTAATTTTTAGAATCTATGAGCAAACCTGATCTTTCGTTCACCGCTTTGCCGCAATACGACACCGGCCCGCTGTCCTGGGTCATGGGTGAAATCCGCGAAGCGCTGGCCCGTTCCCGCACGGCGCTGTTCGAAGCCGGCGGGCGAGATGCGGAAGACCAGACCACGGCGCTGATGCATGCCAAGTCCCACCTGCACCAGGCGCACGGCGCCCTGCAGATGGTGGACGTGGACGGCGTCGCGCTGCTGACGCAATTGGCGGAAGTGGTGCTGGACCGCATGCGCGACGGCACGCTGAAATGCACGCCGGACCATGCGCAGCTGCTGGCCAATATGTACCAGGCGCTGGTAGAGTTCCTGGAGGAGCTCCTGTCCGGCGCCCCGTTCCAGCCGGTGCGCCTGTTCCCCTTCTTCCGCGATATCCAGGATTTGCTGGGCATCGACCGGGTCCACCCGGCCGACCTGTTCTTCCCCGACGTATCGCATGTGCCGGAACTGCCGGCGGCGCTGCCATCGGCCGGCGCGCCGGGCGGCGCCCCCGATTACAAGGCCCTGCGCCAGCGCTTCGAGCGCGCGCTGCTGCCCTACCTGAAGGCGGCCGACGCCGGCAGCCAGGCGATCCATGCCGCGGCGCTGCAGGCAGCCATTACCGACGTGGCAGACCAGCAAGGCGAGCATAAGGCGCGCGTGTTCTGGCGCGCCATGCAGGCCTTCGCCGAACTGGTGGTGAGCGGCCAGCAGGAAAGCAACCGCTACGTCAAGCAGCTGTTCGGCCTGATCAACCTGCAACTGCGCCGCCTGTCGGCCGGTTCGCCCGAACTGCCGGACAATGTGCTGAAAGAGGCGCTGTTCTTCATCGCCTCGGCCGATCCGGAAACCCTGCCGCCGCTGGCGCGCCAGCTGCGCGCCGGCTATGCGCTGGACGGCATGGTGCCGCACGATTTCGAGACGCGCCGCTACGGCCGTATTGACGACGCTTCGCTGGCCGCTGCGCGCGAGGGCATCGCCCACGCGCGTTCGGTCTGGCAGCGCATCGAACAGAACGAAAACAATCCGGAACTCGATAACGATTTCGGCCAGTCCCTGGCCAAGGCGGCCGTGGCCAGCGAAATGCTGGGCCTGGGCGCGCTGGCAGCGTTGCTGCGCCAGCTGGCGGAGTCGGCACGCAATACCGTGGGCACGCGCCGCAGCGAGGCGCTGGGGCTGGAAATGGCGACGGCACTGCTGTTCGCCGAGCACGGCATCGCCCAGATCCGCCACCTGCCGGACGATTTCAACGTCCACGCCGACACCATCGCGGCGCGCCTGCAAGCCTTGCAGGCCGGCGGCGCGGCGCCGGAGCCGGCGCAGTGGCAGGGCGGCCTGGCCCGCCAGCTGCACGAAGAAGATACCGTCGTCGCCCTGGCGCTGGAAATGAAGACCGGCTTGCGCCAGGTCGAGAAGATGCTGGACGAGTATTACACCGACCCGGCGCGCCGCGCCGAACTGTCGGACCTGGACAAGGTGCTGCACCAGCTGCACGGCGCCTGCGCCATCCTGGACCAGGACGATGCAATGAACGCCGCGGCGCACGTGCGCATCGAGATCGGCCGCCTGGCATCGGGCCAGTTCGATGAGGCGCACGAAGCCAGGGCGCTCGACGAGATCGCCCAGAACGTGGGCGCGCTGGGCTTCTTCGTCGATATGCTGGCGCAGAATCCATCCGGCGCGCGCGAGCGGTTCGCCTTCGATCCGGAACACGGTACGTTCCGTGCCGTGCCGTTCAAGAAAATCTCCGGCCCGGAGTCGATCCCGGTGCTGGAGGAGGCGCTGCCGGAGCCGGAAGCGGCCCCTGAGCCGGTGCTGACCGCGCCCGTTCCCGAAGCCGGCGCCGCCGGCGACGAGGCGGTGGAAGCGGAACTGCTGGAAATCTTCATCGGCGAGGCGCAGGAAGTGCTGGCCTTCGTGCGCGAGACGCTGGCGCGTCCGCACAGCGAGATTTCCAGCCTGGACACGATGACCATGCTGCGCCGTTCCTTCCACACGCTGAAGGGCAGCAGCCGCATGGTGGGCCTGAATCGCTTCGGCGACGGCGCGCATTCGATCGAGAAGGTGATGAACCTGTGGCTGGCAGAAGAGCGCCGTGCCACCGAAGACCTGTTCGGCCTGCTCGAATTTGCGAGCGAAGAGATGTCGGCATGGGTGGATGAACTGGCCAGCACGGGCAATTCTGCGCGCCAGGAAAAACCGATCGTCGACGCTGCCACGCGCGTGCAGGACACTGGCGTGTTCGAGCGTCCTGCTGCGGGCACCCTGCCTGCCGCGGCGCCAAGTGCGCCGCAAGCAGCCGGCGTCGAGATCGAGGCTGCAGTGGACGCGATCGAGGCCCCGGCACTGGCCGAGCCAATCGTCGTGGAGCCTGCCGGCGCCGAGGCGGCGGCTGAGGGAGCCGCGCCGGAAGCGGCCGAGGAAGTGATCGAAGCACTGCCTGCCGACCTGTCCTTTGACCTGGACGCGATCGAAGTCACCGAGCCCGAACCTGCCCTGACGCTGGACGAGCCGCTGGTCGTCGAGGCGCTGGAAACGGAAGCGGCAACGGCCCGCCCAACCAACGTCATCGAATTCCCGACTGCTACCGCGCCAACGCCACCAGAGCCGCCGGCGGAAGACAATATGAAGTTCGTGGGGCGCCTGGCGATCCCGCTGCCGCTGTACAACATCTACATGGCGGAAACCGACGAACTGGTACGCCTGCTGTCGCAAGATTTCGGCGAATGGCGCCACGAGCAGCGTCCGGTGAATCCGGAGGCGTTGCAGGCGGTGCATACCCTGACCGGCACCTCCGGCACGGTGGGCTTCAAGCCGCTGCGTGAGCTGTCCTATGCGCTGGAAATCACGCTGCAGGAACTGCAACCGCCAGCGCCGCACCTGGACGATGCGCAACACGACCTGTTCGATTTCACGATCGAGCGCGTGCGCCAGATGCTGCAAAGCTTTGCCACCGGCGAGCTGCCGCCGGAACAGCCGGAATTGATCGAAGCGCTGCACAAGCTGCGCGACGAACTGGCGCATCCGCCGGAAGTCGGCCAGGAACTCGACGAACGCCTGGACAGCATTGTCGGCGAGCCAGCCAGCGCGCAGCTGGAACAGCGCCTCGACAACCTGTTCAGCGATACTTACCACAGCCTGGTCGCCGAACCGCCGGCAGAAACGGCACACGCAGAGCAGCCGAAGCAGGAAGTTGTCGCGCAGGACGGCAACATCGATAACCTGTTCGATGCCGCTTTCGATGACGCTTTCGATGCGCCTGAACTGAAGCAGGCCGGGCCTGCCGCAGAAACGCTGCGCCTGGTGGAGCCGGGCGAAGCCAAAGAGATCGTCGCCGAAGCCGCTGAACCGGCGGTCGAGGAAATCGCCGCGCCGGTGGTCGAAGAAGCTGCCGCACCGGACCTCGAGCAGATCGATGCGCTGCTGGTCGAAGAAACCCCGGTGCCGGTCGCCGAGGAAACTGCCGAACCAGTCGTCGAGCAGGCCGCTGCGCCGGTCGTCGAAGAAGCCGCTGCCCCGGCCATCGAGCAGATTGCCGAGCCGGCCGTTGCCGAAGCCGAACCCGAACCTGCCACCGGGGACATCGAGGAAGCCGCGCTGCTGGCCGAAGCCGATGCTGCCACTGCCGAAGCCGCGATGGAAGTCGACGCCATCGATGCCACGGCATTGGCTGCCGGCGAAGCCATCGAAGAAGATGCGGTCGACCTGGACCACGCCGCTGCAAGCGAAGTGCAGGTGGTCGAACTGCCGGAAACCCCGCACCTGCTGGGCGCCAGCCCGTCCGACATCCACGACGAACTGGACCCGGACCTGCTGCCTGTGTTCCTGGAAGAAGGCACCGACCTGCTGCCGCAGATCGGCGAATCGCTGCGCGCCTGGCACGCCAAGCCGACCGATTTCAGCCACGCCCACAGCCTGCAGCGCGTGCTGCACACCGTGAAGGGCAGCGCCCGCATGGCCGGCGCGATGCGCCTGGGCCAGCACGCGCACGAAATCGAAACGCACATTGAAAACATGGTGCACGCAGGTAGCGCCTCCCAGCACTCGTTCGACGAGCTGATGGCGCACTACGACCACGCGCTGCTGCTGTTCGAACAACTGCAAAATCCGGAAGCCTATGCAGCTGCCATGGCCGCCGCGCAAGCGGCAGCCGCAGCACCGGCCGCCGATGCCCGCGCGCCGGCAGCGCAAGGCGCAGCCCAGCCTTCGCTCAGCGCCCTGGCTGCGCGCCTGGCGGCAGCGCCTGGCACGGCGGCACGCGGCGGCGACGAAGCGGAAGGCGCCAAGGCCTCGCCGCTGGTGCGTGTGCGTGCAGACATCCTCGACCGCCTGGTGAACCAGGCCGGTGAAGTGTCGATCACCCGTTCGCGCCTGGAAAACGAAGTGACCTCGCTGCGTACCTCGGTATCGGACTTCCAGGAAAACTTGAATCGCCTGCGCCGCCAGCTGCGCGAAGTCGAAATGCAAGCCGAGTCGCAGATCGCTTCGCGCATGTCGATTGCCGGCGAGCGCGAATTCGATCCGCTGGAGTTCGACCGCTTCACCCGCCTGCAGGAACTGACCCGCATGATGGCCGAATCGGTGAACGACGTGGCCTCCTTCCACGAAGGCCTGATCCGTTCCATCGACGGCGCCACCGGCGACTTGACGCAGCAAGCGCGCATGACGCGTGACCTGCAGCGAGACCTGATGCGCGTGCGCATGGTGCCGTTCAACAGCGTGTCCGAGCGTCTGTTCCGCGTGGCCCGCCAGGGCGCGAAAGAAACCGACAAGCGCGTCAACCTGGACATCCGCGGCGGCGGCGTGGAAATGGACCGCAGCGTTCTGGAACGCATGGCCGCGCCGTTCGAACACTTGCTGCGTAACGCCATCGTGCACGGCATCGAGCCGCGCGAACGCCGCGTTGAACACGGCAAGGGCGAGACCGGCGAGCTGCTGGTGCAGGTCAGCCAGCAGGGTAACGAAGTGGTGCTGGAGTTCAGCGACGACGGCGCCGGCCTGGACCTGGAACGCATCCGCGCCAAGGCGCGCAGCGTCGGCCTGCTGGCCGACGACCAGGTGGTCAGCGATGCCGAAGCGTCCAACCTGATCTTCCAGCCGGGCTTCTCCACTGCCGATACGCTGACCGAACTGGCCGGCCGCGGCGTGGGCATGGACATCGTGCTGTCCGAGGCGCAAGCCCTGGGCGGCCGCGTGGAAACCTTCACCGAGCCAGGCAAGGGCACCCGCTTCACGATCCGCCTGCCGCTGACGCTGGCCGTGACCCAGGTGGTGCTGATCTCCGCCGGCGGCCGCACCCACGCGGTGCCGGCGCTGATGGTGGAGCAGGTGCTGCAACTGAAGGAAGGGGCACTGGCCGAAGCTACCGCCAAGGGCGCCGTGGTGCACCATGGCCAGCACGTGCCGCTGCGCTACCTGGCAACCTTGCTGGGCGATGGGGAAGCGCGTCCGCTGCTGCAACGCTCTTCGCCGGTGATGATGCTGCGTAACGGTACCGACCGTGTCGCGCTGCACGTCGATGAGATCCTCGGCAACCGCGAGGTGGTGATCAAAAACATCGGCCCACAGCTGTCGCGCATGCCCGGCATCGCCGGCGCAACCGTGCTCGGTTCGGGCGAGATCGTGCTGATCCTGAATCCGGTGGCGCTGCAGCTGCACGTGGCGCAGCATCCGGAACTGGCGCCGCGCACTGCCGCGACTCCGGCGCCGGCGCCGGCCGGCGGCAGCGCCGAACCGGTGGAACCGACCCGCGCGCATGGCACCGTCATGGTGGTGGACGATTCGCTCACCGTGCGCAAGGTGACCCAGCGCCTGCTGGAGCGCGAAGGCTACCACGTCATGCTGGCAAAAGACGGCGTGGATGCGCTGGAACAGTTGCAGGACCGCTTGCCGGAACTGATGCTGGTCGACATCGAAATGCCGCGCATGGACGGCTTCGACCTGACCCGCAACGTGCGCGGCGACGAACGCACCAAGGAGATCCCGATCATCATGATCACCTCGCGTTCGGCGGACAAGCACCGCAACTACGCGCTGCAACTGGGCGTGAATGCCTACTTCGGCAAGCCGTTCCAGGAAGATATCCTGCTCGGCGCCATCGCCGGCCTGCTGCCTCAACGGGCTTGAGGCGCGCAGCAGCGGACCAAAGGGCAGGCCACAGCGCCTGCCCTTTTTATTTCTTGACGACTTCGTAGCGCTCGAGCGTGCGCTGGCGCGCCTGGTCGTGGTCGACGACCGGATTGCGCGGCAGGTGGATCTCCTTGGCCGGCAAACCGGCTAGCTGCGGCAGGTAGCGCTTGATGAATTTCCCCTCCGGATCGAACTTCTGCGACTGCGTGACCGGATTGAAAATCCTGAAGTAGGGCTGCGCATCGCAGCCCGACGACGACGCCCATTGCCAGCCGCCGTTGTTGGCCGCCAGGTCGAAATCATTCAGATGCAGCGCGAAGTAGGCTTCGCCGCGGCGCCAGTCGATCCCCAGATCCTTGCACAGGAAAGAGGCCGTCACCATGCGCAGGCGGTTGTGCATATAGCCGGTCCGGTTTAGCTGCAGCATGGCCGCATCCACCAGTGGATAGCCGGTGCGGCCTTCGCACCAGGCCGCGAACAGTTGGTCGGCCTGCGGCCCGGTTTCCCATTCGATCCTGTCGTAGGCCGGCTTGAAGGCGCCATCCACCACGTGCGGATGGTGGTACAGGATCTGCATGTAGAACTCGCGCCAGATCAGTTCCGACAGCCACACCGCGCCGCCTTCGCCTGCCGCGCCGCGCGCCGACAGGGTCATCACGGTGCGCACCAGGTGGCGGATCGACACGGTGCCAAAGCGCAGGTGCATTGACAGGTAGGACGGCCCCTTGATGGCCGGGTAGTCGCGCGCCACGCCGTAGCCGGCGATCCGGCCCAGGAACTCGTCGAACAGCTGCGGGCCGTCGCCGATGCCCAGTTCATGCAGGTTGGTGCGCTCGAAACCAAGATCGGCCAGCGCCGGCAGCGTGCTGCCGCCCGGTGCGAAGCGGCCCGGCTCCACGGTGTACGGCACCAGTGCCGAGGGATCCGCTTCCAGCTTGCGCAGCCAGGCGTTCTTGTAGGGCGTAAACACGGAAAACGGCTGGCCGGCCTGGGTCAGCACTTCGTCGCGCTCGAACACCACCTGGTCCTTGAAGGTGCGCAGTTCACGGCCGGCAGCGCGCAGGCTGCGGGCCACGGCGTCGTCGCGGGCAATGGCGGCCGGCTCATAGTCATGGTTGGCGAAAACGGCATCCGCATCGAGCTCGGCCGCCAGCGCGGGAATTGCTGTTTCGGCAAGGCCATGCCGCACGATCAGGTGCCCGCCAGCCGCTTCCAGCTCAGCAGCAAGGGCCGCCAGCGTATCGTGGATAAACTCGACCCGCCGGTCGGCAGCGGGGAGCCGATCCAGGATGGCGCGGTCGAAAATAAAGGCCAAGTACACTGTCCCTGCAGAGGCCAGAGCGTGATGCATGGCGGCATGATCGAACAGGCGAAGGTCCCGGCGCAACCAGACAAGGGCGTTTTTCATGGCTGGATCAGCAATTCATAGTAAACTGTGGGTATATCCGGCAGTTGCAGCGCGGATATTACAGTAAAGAACTCTTAACAGTCCTGCATAGAGAGCAATCATGAAAAAAGTCAAATTGACCAGAAGCATGCCTGTGCCGGGATTGTTACCGGAAACTAGTGAACTGAAGGAGCTAAAGGCGCCTATGACTGCCCCTGCGCTCAACCTGGCGAATCATTTCCTGATTGCCATGCCATCCATGCAAGACCCGATCTTTGGCGGCACGGTCGTGTATGTATGCGAACACAATGAGAACGGCGTGCTGGGCGTCGTGATCAACAAACCTACCGACATGACCATGGAAGTGCTGTTCGACCGGATCGACCTGGAAGTGTCGTCCGCCGCCGAGCGCCACCTGGAGTCGGAGCCGATCATGTTCGGCGGCCCGGTGCAGGATGACCGCGGTTTCGTGCTGCATACCCCGGGCGCGCACTATTCGTCTTCGCTGACGGTAACCAACGACGTCGCCTTCACCACCTCCATCGACGTGCTGGAAGCCGTGGCCCGCGGCCAGGGACCCGAACGCATGATGGTGTCGATCGGCTACGCGGGCTGGAGCCCCGGCCAGCTGGAAGACGAGCTGGCCCGCAATGGCTGGCTGACGGTGGCCGCCGACCCGCGCATCGTGTTCGATGTGCCGATCGAGGACCGCTACCAGGCCGCCATCAAGCTGCTGGGCTTCGACCCCCTGATGCTCAACTCTGAAGCGGGTCATGCATAGTCCGGAAACTGTTTTAGGCTTCGACTTCGGCATCAAACGCGTTGGTGTCGCAATGGGAAACACAATGATCGGCCAGGCCACCCCCCTGGCCGTCATTCAATCCACCGTCAACGATGCTCGCTTCGCCGAGATCAAGGCCCTGATCGACAAATGGGGGCCGACCAGGCTGGTTGTCGGCCTGCCTTTCCACCCGGACGGGGCAGAGCACGACATGACGGCGCGCTGCCGCAGGTTCGCCAATCAGCTGAACGGCCGCTTCAACCTTCCCGTGGTGCTGGTCGACGAGCGCTACTCGTCCGCGATGATTGCCGCCAAGCGCGGCGAGATCATCGACGACCGTGCCGCTGCCATCATCCTCCAACAATACTTTGACGAATATGTCCCACACTGATCCCCAACAGCTTGACGCCGAAGCGCTGTACGCCAGCCTGCTCGAGCAGGTGAAGGCCGGTATCGCCGGCGCCAATGATCCCGCCATCGTCGGCATCCACTCCGGCGGCGCCTGGATCGCCGAGCGCCTGGCCAAGGACCTGGGCCTGGCGGCGCGCCTGGGCGTGCTGGATGTGTCCTTCTACCGCGACGATTACGCGAAGAAGGGCCTGCCGGCCGAAGTGAAACCGACCCACATCGGTTTTGACGTCAACGGCGCCACCATCGTGCTGGTGGACGACGTGCTCTACACCGGCCGCACCACCCGTGCCGCCATCAACGAATTGTTCGACTACGGCCGCCCGGCGCGCATCATGCTCGCCTCGCTGGTGGACCGCGGCGAACGCCAATTGCCGGTGGCTGCCGATTTCGTGGCGGCGCACACGCGCTGCGCGCCGGGCCAGGCGCTGCGCCTGCAGCAAACCGGCGACGGAAAGTTTTCCCTGACTCTTGAACAGAACCATGCTTAATCCGCAACTCAACAAACACGGCGAGCTTCAGCACCTGCTGACGACCGAGGGCCTGCCGAAGGCCATCATCAACCAGATCCTCGATACCGCCTCCTCTTTCGTGTCCGTGTCGGACCGCGAAGTGAAGAAGGTCCCGCTGATGCGCGGCAAAAGCGTTTTCAACCTGTTCTTCGAGAATTCCACCCGTACCCGCACCACCTTCGAGATCGCGGCCAAGCGCCTGTCGGCCGACGTGATCAACCTGAACATCGCGGCGTCCTCCGCCAGCAAGGGCGAGTCTCTGCTGGACACCATCGACAACCTGTCGGCCATGCACGCCGACATGTTCGTGGTGCGCCACTCGCAGTCCGGCGCGCCCTACCTGATCGCCAAGCACCTGCAGGATACGAAGCAGAACCACGTGCACGTGGTGAACGCGGGCGACGGCCGCCACGCGCACCCCACGCAGGGCCTGCTGGACATGTACACCATCCGCCACTACAAGAAGGACTTCACCAACCTGCGCGTGGCGATCGTGGGCGACATCCTGCACAGCCGCGTGGCCCGTTCCGACATCCACGCCCTGACCACGCTGGGCGTGCCGGAAATCCGCGCCATCGGCCCGCACACGCTGCTGCCGGGCGGCCTGGAGCAGCTGGGCGTGCGTACCTTCACCAACATGGATGAAGGCTTGAAGGACGTCGACGTGATCATCATGCTGCGCCTGCAGAACGAGCGCATGAGCGGGGCGCTGCTGCCGTCCGCCGGCGAGTACTTCCGCGCCTACGGCCTGACGCCGGAGCGCCTGGCGCTGGCCAAGCCCGACGCCATCGTGATGCACCCGGGCCCGATGAACCGCGGCGTGGAGATCGACTCCGCCGTGGCCGACGGCCCGCAAGCGGTGATCCTGTCGCAGGTCACCTTCGGTATCGCAGTCCGCATGGCGGTAATGAGCATCCTGGCAGGCACGCAAGCATAAAAATGAACGTACTTATCCAAAACGGCCGACTGATCGATCCGGCCAACAAGATCGATTCCAAGCAAGACCTGTACATCGTGGACGGCAAGGTTGCCGCCATCGGCAGCGCGCCGGCCGGCTTCCAGGCCGGCCGCACCATCGACGCCGCCGGCAAGGTCGTGGCGCCGGGCCTGGTCGACCTGTCTGCGCGCCTGCGCGAGCCGGGCTTCGAATACAAGGCTACGCTGAAATCTGAAATGCAGGCGGCAGTGCAGGGCGGCGTGACTTCCCTGGTGTGCCCGCCCGACACCGACCCGGTACTCGACGAGCCGGGCCTGGTGGAAATGCTGAAGCACCGCGCGCGCGGCCTGAACCAGGCCCACGTGCATCCGCTGGGCGCGCTGACCCATGGCCTGAAAGGCGAGGCCCTGACCGAGCTGGTGGAGCTGACCGGCGCCGGCTGCATCGGCTTTTCGCAGGCCGAAACCCCGATCAAGGACACCACCGTGCTGCAGCGCTGCATGCAGTATGCAGCCACCTTCGGCTTCACCATCTGGCTGCGCCCGCAGGACGCCTGGATCGGCCGCGGCGGCGTGGCAAACAGCGGCCCGCTGGCTTCGCGCCTGGGCCTGTCCGGCGTACCGGTGATGGCCGAGACCATCGCCTTGCACACCATCTTCGAGCTGATGCGCTCGACCGGCGCCAAGGTCCACCTGTGCCGCATGTCGTCGGCAGCCGGCCTGGAGCTGGTGCGCGCCGCCAAGGCCGAAGGCTTGCCGATCACCTGCGACGTCGGCGCACACCATGTGCACCTGACCGACACCGACATCAACTTCTTCGATTCCAATGCGCGCATGGATCCGCCATTCCGCACCCAGCGCGACCGCGAGGCGATCCGCGCCGGCCTGCTGGACGGCACCATCGATGCGATGTGCTCGGACCACACGCCGTGCGACGACGACGAAAAGCTGCTGCCGTTCGGCGAAGCTTCGCCGGGAGCTACCGGCCTGGAACTGCTGCTGTCCCTGGCCATCAAGTGGGCCGACGATTATGCGGGGCTGCAAGGCAAGGACGATGCGCTGTCGCGCGCCGTGGCGCGCGTCACCTGTGATGCGGCACGCGTAGCCGGCCTGGCGCAGGCCGGCCAGCTTGGCGTGGGCAGCGTGGCCGACGTGGTGGTGTTCGACCCGGCCGCGCGCTGGACCGTCACCGGCAGCGCGCTGGCCAGCCAGGGCAAGCACACCCCGTTCCTCGGCTATGAGCTGGCGGGACAGGTGCAGGCGACCATCGTTGCGGGCCAAGTGGCGTATGAGCGCGCAGCCAGCTAAACGCAATCTCGATTGGCGCCTGGTGCTGCGCATCGGGCGCATGGCGGTGCACCTGCTGGCGGGCATGGCCACTTGCGCTTTCATCTTCCCCTTCATCGGGACGGCAAAGCGCAACGGCCATGTCCGGCGCTGGTCGCGCCAGCTGCTGGCCATCTGCAACGTCAGCGTGCAGATGGCGCCAGGCAGCGCGGCGCCGCTGGAGCAGGGCATGATCGTCTGCAACCACATTTCGTGGCTGGACATCTTCGTCATCAATGCGCTGTATCCATGCCGCTTCGTGGCCAAGGCGGAAATCCGCGACTGGCCCTTGGCCGGCTGGCTGGTGGCGCAGGCGGGCACGGTGTTTATCGCACGCGGCAACAAGCGCGAACTGCGCAACATCTTCAAGGGCCTGGTGCATGCGCTGCAGGATGGCCAGCGCGTGGCCTTTTTCCCGGAAGGGACGACCGCCGCGCAAGGCACGCTGCTGCCTTTTCATGCCAACCTGTTTGAGGCGGCGGTGGACGGCAAGGTGCTGGTGCAGCCGTTCGCCTTGTCCTACGTCGATGCAGCGGGCCAGGCGCATCCGTCGGTGGACTTCATCGGCGACATGACTTTCGTGCAAAGCGTGGTGAATATCCTCGATGGCAAGCCGGTGCGCGCGCGCCTCGCGGTGCTGGAAGCGATGCCGGGCGAGGGCGCCCATCGCCGCGAGCTGGCGGCCGCGAGCCACGCTGCCATCGGTGCAGCCCTGGGCATCGTGCCCGAGGCCGAAACTTTACAGGAGCAATCAGCATGACCAGGATCAGCGTGCTGGCAGCCTGCCTGCTGTTGGCGGCCTGCGGCGACACCTTCACCAACGCCAAGACCCTGCGCACGCAGGCCACGGAAAGCCTGGCGCAGAAGAACTATGGCATTGCGGCCGACAAGGCTTACGCGGCCACGCTCAAGGCGCCCAAGGAAGCCGAGTCCTGGTTCCTTCTGTCCCAGGCCCAGGCGCAGCTGGGCCGCAAGAATGCGGCCATGGCGTCGCTGGAGACGGCGATCGTCAACGGTTTTACCGATGAAGAGGCGATCAAGGGCAGCGCCAACCTGGAACCGCTGCGCAAATCGGAAGCCTACAAGGAATTGATGGCGGCCACTTTCGCGCCTGCCGCCGCAGCGCCGGCTGAAGGCGAGGCGCCCGCCGCCACGGAAGGCGGCGGCGAACCGGCCAAGGCCGACGGCCAGTCCCAGGCGCAGGCTTCGGCGCCGCCTGACGGGACGTCGAAGCACTAAACCGTCCGGTACTCCGGGCAATCCACCTGCAGCAGGCTGCGGTCGTCCAGGCAGACGGCCGACAGCTTGCCGCCCCACACGCATCCGCTGTCAAGTGCAATCAGGCGCGGCATGATGCGCAGGCCCAGCGCCGACCAATGCCCGAACACCACGGTGGTATCGCTGGTGCGGCGGCCCGGCACCTCGAACCACGGCATCAGACCGGTCGATGGATCGGCATGCGCCGATTCCTTCATCTTGAAATCCATCACGCCTTCGGCGCTGCAAAAGCGCATGCGGGTCAGGGCATTGACGATGCAGCGCAAGCGCGCGGCTCCGGTCAGCGCATCGTCCCAGCGATCGGGCTGGTTGCCGTACATTTCGCGCAGGAAGCCGACCCATTCGTCGCCGCGCAGGGCTGCTTCCACCTCGCCGGCCAGCGCCATGGCCTGCTGCGCCGTCCATTGCGGCAGCACGCCGCCATGCACCAGCAGGTGGCCGCGGCGCATGATGGCCATCGGGCGCAGGCGCAGCCAGTGCAGCAGCGGGTCGCGGTCGGCCGCCGCCAGGATATGCTCGATGGTGTCGGAACTCGACTCGGGGCGAATGCCGTTGGCCACGGCCAGCAGGTGCAGGTCATGGTTGCCCAGCACGGCGTCGATGCGGCCGTCGCTGCCCTGGCTCAGGGCCTGCACATAGCGCAGGGTGGACAGCGAGTCGGGGCCGCGGTTGATCAAGTCGCCGCAAAAGAGGATGGCTGGCGGTTCATTTCCGGCGGCATGCTCGGTGTCCAGGATCTTTTCGACCAGGGTGACTGTCTCGCCGTGGCAACCCTGCAGGTCGCCCACTACATAAGTTTTCATGGCAATAGGATAACGCATGATCAGCGCATCCGGCGGAGCGCTGCGCCGGGCGGCTTGGCAAATGGTATCAATTGGTAAGGAAATACCTTGGGCGCAACGGTATCGGCTAGAATTTCCCGTCCCGCCCTGTGCATACGGTACAATCGCCGCTTAGCGCGCAAGCAATCTTTCTTGCCGCGCTGCGTAAATGGCGGCTGGCTCACTATACTGATAAGAACAAATGTTTTCCTTCCTCGTGAGCTTTTTCACGTCCGCACTCTTGACCCTGTGGGTCATCAAGGAAGTGCGCTTGCATGGACCTGCGTTGGACACTGATTTCGGCGGCGTGCAAAAAGTGCATGCCCATCATGTGGCCCGCATCGGCGGCCTGTCGATTTTCCTGGCGGTGGCACTGAGCGCCTGCGTTTCCGTGTGGCGCGTGCCGGTCATGACCAGCTGGATGCTGTCACTGATCATGTGTGCCCTGTTTGCCTTCCTCGGCGGCATTGTCGAAGACTATACCGGCAAGGTCAGCGCGCGCCGGCGCCTGCTGCTGACCATGTTTGCTGCCTTGCTGGCTTATTTCCTGATGGATGCCCGGATCGACCGCATCGACTGGATGTTCTCCACCACGCCGCTGCCGTACCTGTGGTTTACGCTGCCGCTCACGGTGCTGGCCGTTGCCGGCATTGCCAACGCCGTCAACATCATCGATGGTTTCAATGGCCTGGCCAGCGTGGTGACGATTTGCATGCTGCTGTCGCTTGGCTATGTTGCTCTTCAAGTCAACGATATGTTCGTGCTGGTGGCGGCCCTGATGGTGGCTGGCGCCACTGCCGGTTTCCTGATCTGGAATTACCCGGTCGGGCTGATATTCCTGGGCGACGGCGGCGCCTATTTTATCGGCTTCATGCTGGGCGAATTGGCCCTGTTGCTGGTAATGCGCAATCCACAAGTTTCTACTTGGTATGCTGTATTGCTGTTAATTTATCCGACCTTTGAAACACTGTTCAGCGTTTATCGCCGCTTCTTTATCCGCGGGACTTCGCCGGCCATGCCGGACGGTATTCACCTGCATAGCCTGATTTTCCGGCGCGTGGTGCAATGGGCGGTGGGCCGCAAGGATGCGCGCGCGCTGGTGCGCCGCAATTCGATGACCTCGCCATATTTGTGGATGTTTTCGCTGATGGCGGTGATTCCCGCCACGGTATTCTGGGCCTATACCTGGGTGCTGATGCTGTTCTGCCTGTTATTTATCGCGAGTTATGTCTGGCTATATGCACGTATCGTCAGATTTAAAGCGCCGCGCTGGATGATCCGACATAAGAAAATCCGTTAAGCCGATTTCGTGTATATTCCCAGACATCGAAATCTGATAAAGGATAGGAAGATGGACCTGTCGAATTTGTCGTCCCCTGAATTGCGCAACCTGCAAGAGCAGATTAAGCGCGAATTAAAGCAGCGCGAAGGCATGGATAAGCAAAAGGCGCGCGAGCAGATATTCGCCATCGCGCAGCAAGCCGGCGTGCCGCTGAAGGAATTGCTGGCTGGCTTCCCGGGCACCCGCAACAGGGGCGGCAAGGTGGAAGCGCGCTATCGCAATCCTGCCAATGCTGCCGAGCAGTGGACCGGCCGCGGCCGCCAGCCGAAATGGGTCAAGGAATGGGTCGATGGCGGCAAGTCGATCGACCAGCTGCGCATCTGAGCCGATTCAATTTCTACTATTTGTTTTCTCCTTTTCTATGGTTGCTCTCTCTAAATCGATTTTCAAGGCTTACGATATCCGCGGCATCATTGGCAAGACGCTGGACGAAGGCGTGGCGCGCTCTGTTGGGCATGCCTTCGGCCTGGCTGCCGCCGCGAAGGGAGAGCGCAGCGTGGTGATCGGCCGCGACGGCCGCCTGTCCGGCCCGGGGCTGATCGCTGCACTGGCGCAGGGCCTGCAGGCAGCCGGTGTCGACGTGATCGACCTGGGCGTGGTGGCAACGCCGATGGTGTACTTCGGCACCCAGGTGCTCGACACCCGTTCCGGCATCATGGTGACCGGCAGCCATAACCCGCCGGACTATAACGGCTTCAAGATGGTGCTGAAGGGCGAGGCGATCCATGGCGATGCCATCACCGCCCTGTACCACGCCATTGAAGCCGGCCTGCAGCCAGCGGCTGCCGCCGGCAAATACGGCACCTGCGACATTCGCGCGCAATATTTGCAGCGCATCATCGGCGACGTGAAGATTGCGCGCCCGATCAAAATTGCCGTCGATTGCGGCAACGGCGTGGCCGGTGCCTTCGCGGGCGACCTGTATCGCGGCATGGGCTGCGAAGTGGTCGAATTGTTCTGCGAAGTGGACGGCACTTTCCCGAACCACCACCCGGACCCGGCGCACCCGGAAAACCTGCAGGACCTGGTCAGGGCGCTGCGGGAAACCGACGCTGAAATCGGCCTGGCCTTCGACGGCGACGGCGACCGCCTCGGCATCGTGACCAAGGATGGCCAGGTCATCTATCCTGACCGCCAGCTGATGCTGTTCGCGCAAGACGTTCTGTCCCGACACCCGGGCGAGCAGATCCTGTACGACGTGAAATGCACGCGCCACCTGGCCGCGTACATAGAACAGGCAGGCGGCAAGCCGCTGATGTGCAAGACCGGCCATTCGTTGGTGAAGGCCAGGCTGAAGGAAACCGGCGCCCCGCTGGGCGGCGAAATGAGCGGCCACGTGTTCTTCAAGGACCGCTGGTACGGTTTCGACGATGGTCTGTACGCCGGCGCGCGCATGCTGGAGATCCTGACCCGCCACGCCGATCCTTCGGCGCTGCTGAACGCCTTGCCCAAGTCGGACAGCACGCCGGAACTGCAGCTGCAGCTGGACGAAGGCGAAAATTATGCGCTGATGGCCAAGCTGGCGGCCGAGGCGAAATTCCCCGGCAATGAGCGTGTCATCGATATCGACGGCCTGCGCGTGGAATATGCCGATGGTTTTGGCCTGGCGCGTTCCTCGAATACCACCCCGGTGATCGTGATGCGCTTCGAGGCGGAATCGCCAGCGGCGCTGGCGCGCATCCAGGGCCAGTTCCGCGATGTGATCCTGGCCGCCAAGCCGGATGCGAAACTGCCGTTCTAAATGAATATCCTGCTCGTGCGCGTCTCGTCGCTGGGGGACGTGCTGCACAATATGCCGATCGTGGCCGACATCAAGCGCCACTTCCCGGATGCGAACCTCGACTGGGTGGTGGAGGAGGGCTATGTCAGCCTGGTACGCCTGAACCCGATGGTGCGCAATATCCTGCCGTGGGGCCTGCGCCGCTGGCGCAAGAGCCTGGGCAAGAAGGAAACGCGCGCCGAGATCGGGGCCTTCTTCCGCAAGCTGCGCGAAGTGCAGTATGACTATGTGTTCGACACCCAGGGCTTGCTGAAGACCGGCATCATCATGGGCGCCGCGCGCGGCAAGAACAAGGTCGGCCTGGCCAATGGCAGCGAAGGCTCGGGCTATGAAGGCATATCCCGCATCTTCCACAGCAAGAGCATTCCGCTCGACCCGCGCACGCATGCGGTGGCGCGCGGCCGCCTGGTAGTGGGCGCTGCGCTGGGCTTCAAGGTGGATTATCCGGCCGATTTCGGCTTGCCTGAAGTACCGGCCAGCGAAGCGCGCCCGCAGTGGATGGGGGAGGCGCCCTATGCCGTGTTCTTCCACGGCACGGCGCGCGACGCCAAGAAATGGGCGCCTGCCAACTGGATCGAGCTGGGCAAGGCGCTGGCGCCGATGCCCGTGCTGTTGCCGTGGGGCTCGGACAAGGAAAAGGCGGAAGCGGAAACGCTGGCTGCCGGCATCCCGCATGCCCGGGTGCTGCCGAAGCTGTCGATGGCCGATGCCGTCATGCTGGCGCGCCGCGCCGCGCTGGCGGTCGGCGTGGATACGGGCCTGACCCATATCGCGGCGGCTTTCTCGCGTCCCGTGGTGGAAATCTATGCCGACTCGCCGCGCTGGAAGACCGAAGGCAACTGGTCGCCGCGCATCATCAACCTCGGCGACAAGGGTTCGCCGCCCGGCGTGGCGGAAGTGCTGGCCGCGTCCAGGAGCCTGCTCTGAGCATGCGGATCTTTTATACATTCATGTGGTGGCTGGCTTTGCCGCTGGTGCTGGGCCGCCTGTGGTGGCGCGGCCGCAAGGAGCCGGGCTACCGCCAGCATTGGGGCGAGCGGCTTGGCATGTATGGCGCGCGCGCCGCCAACGATGAACCGGCCACCATCTGGGTGCATGCAGTTTCGGTGGGCGAGACGCGCGCTGCCGAACCGCTGGTCGATGCGCTGTTGAAGAAATACCCGCAGGCCCGCATCGTGCTGACCTGCATGACCCCTACCGGCCGCGCGACCGGCAAGAGCCTGTTCGGCAAGCATGGTGCACGCGTGGTGCAATCCTACCTGCCCTACGACATGCCGCTGCTGGTGGCGCGCTTCATTCGTCATTTCGAACCGCGTGTCTGCATCCTGATGGAGACCGAGGTATGGCCGAACCTGATCCTGCAATGCCAGCGCGACAAGGTGCCGGTGGTCCTGGCCAACGCGCGCTTGAGCGAGCGGTCGCTGGGCAAGGCGCAACGCTTCGGCAAGGTGATCCGAGATGCGGCACAAGGCATCACGCTGGTGGCAGCCCAGACCGAGGCCGATGCCCTGCGCATCCGCGCGCTGGGCGCCAGCAATGTGAGCGTGACCGGCAGCATCAAGTTCGACGTCGTGATCCCGCAAGCCTCGCTGGCAACCGGCGCGCAGTTGCGCCAGCAGTTCGGTGTGCGCCCGGTATTCCTGTGCGCCAGCACGCGCGAAGGCGAAGAAGGCCTCATCCTGGAAGCCTTCCAGGCTGCGCGCGCATCGCTGCCGCAGGATGTGCTGCTGCTGATCGTGCCGCGCCATCCGCAGCGCTTCGACGAAGTCGCGGCAATGGTGACAGAACGCGGCCTGTCGCTGCAGCGCCGTTCAGCGCTGGCGGCGCCGGGCGCCAGGGTCGACCCGGCCACCGAGGTGGTGCTGGGCGATTCGATGGGCGAGATGTTTGCCTACTACTCGGCCTGCGACCTGGCTTTCATCGGCGGCAGCCTGCAACCGCTGGGCGGCCAGAACCTGATTGAACCGGCCGCACTGGGCAAGCCGATCATCGTCGGCGAGCACACTTTCAATTTTGCGCAAGCCACCGAAGACTGCCTGCAGCAGGGCGGCGCGGTGCGCGTGCCGAACAGCGACGGCCTGATGCACCAGGCTGCGCGCCTGCTGGCCGACAGCGCAGCGCGCGGCGCCATGGGCGCGCATGCGCAGACCTTTGCCAATACCCACCGCGGCGCCACGGCACGCACGATTGCATTGCTTCCCGATTTGAAGTGACAAATGTCATGACCAAGTCGTGGCATTCCGTTCTGGTGCGCAGCGGGCGCAAACCGGATACTGGGTTCACCTGACCACAAGGAGAACCGCAATGCTGAAACTGTTAGTAGCCGCCAGCCTGGCCGGCGCCCTGCCTGCCATGGCGGCCGAAACTACCCTGATCAAGGACGTCCGCGTTTTCGACGGGCAGGAAATGCATGCCAGGCGCAGCGTCCTGCTGGAAGGCGGCAAGATCGCCAGCACCGACTTCAAGGGCAAGGCGCCCGCTGGCGCGAAAGTGGTCGCTGGCGCCGGCCGCACGCTGATGCCGGGCTTGATCGATTCCCATACCCACAGCTTCCAGCACCTTGAATTGCCGCTGGTATTTGGCGTGACCAGCGAACTGGATATGTTCACCGCCGTGCCGCTGCTGCAGGAAATGAACGGGCGCATGGCGCGCGGCGAGAACAAGGATCGTCCGGATATCATCTCGGCCGGCGTGCTGGCAACCGTGCCGGGCGGCCATGGCACCGAATACGGCATGCCGATTCCTACCCTGACCAAGGCGGAAGAGGCGCAGCCCTGGGTCGATGCCCGCATTGCGGAAGGCTCGCACTTCATCAAGATCGTGATGGAACCTGGCTGGCCCGCACATCCGGTGCCGAGCCTGGACCGCGCCACCGTGAAGGCGCTGATCGTGGCCGCCCATCGGCGCGGCAAGCTGGCCTTGGTGCATATTTCCAATCCGGAGGATGCGCGTACCGCGCTGGAAGAGGGCGCCGATGGCCTGGTGCACCTGTTCAACGGCGAGGCGATGACGGAGCAGGACCTCAAGTCCTTCGTCAAGCTGGCGCATGATCGCAAGGCCTTCATCATCCCGACCTTCAGCGTGCTGGAAAGCGTAGCAGGCCTGAAGGAGGAGGACGTGCTGGAAGACAAGCAGATGATGGCCCTGCTGACGAGCGACCAGATTGCGCCGCTGAATTCCCCGTACGGGAAAAAGGAAATGGCACAGCGCATGAACGCGACCAGGTCGGTGGTAGCTGCGCTGCGCACCGCCGGCGTGCCGGTCCTGGCGGGCACAGACGCCGGCAACGGCGGAACCCAGGCCGGCGCCAGCCTGCACCACGAACTGCTCTCGCTGACCGGTGCCGGACTGACGCCGCTGGAAGCCTTGCGCGCCGCCACGTCGGTACCGGCCAAGTCATTCCGCCTGGCCGACCGGGGTGTCGTTGCCAAAGGCGCCAAGGCCGACCTGGTGCTGGTCGAAGGCGATCCAAGCCGGGACATCAAGGCCACTCGCAATATTGTCGAAGTCTGGAAGGATGGCGCGACCGTATCGGCACGCCGCAAGGCGCAGCAGGACCTGGTGGCCAGGGAACTGAATACGCCCAAGGGCGCGCCGCTGGTGCTGCCGGCAGACGGCATGATCAGCCTGTTCAGCAAGGAAAAGCTGGCCAGCCCGTTCGGCACCGGATGGGTGCCTTCCAACGACGCTTTCCTGGGCGGCAAATCGACGGTGAGCCTGGAGTACGCGGGCGAGAACGCGGTCCAAGTGAAGGCAAGCGTGCAGCAGGGCTTTGCCTTCCCGTGGGCCGGCATCGCTTTCGTGCCGGGCAGCCAGCCGTTCCAGGCGGCGAACCTGAGCGCCGCCAAGACCCTGCGCTTCCGCGTCAAAGGCGACGGCCAGGGCTACCAGGTGGGGATCATGCATGGCAGCGCGCGCATCCCGGTCTATCAGCCGTTTGCAGCCGGTGCAGAATGGCGGGAAGTTGCCATGCCGATGGCCAGTTTCGCCGGGGTCGATACCGGTGCGATCACGCTCATCATGTTCAATGCCGGCCCCAAGATCGGCGACTATCAGTTCCAGATCGCCGACGTGCGTTTGACTAACCAGTAAAGGGAGCAGGCATGATCCAGGCAAGGCGTTGGCTGCAAGGTCCCTGGTTGCCTCCGCACCTGGGCAAGGCGCCTTACCTGTGGCTGCTGTCGCTGAATTTCTTCCTCTGGAAGTACTTCTACATCAAACCCTCGCTGCTCGAACTTGGTTTGCTGGTGCTGTCGATCCTGGCGTTCGTGCCGATGTACCTTGCCAGCTACTGGCTGCGCAACCTGCGCGTGGCGCCTCTGCTCCTGGCGACCATTGCGCTGGGCGTTGCCTGGGCGCCGTTCAATTTTGGCGCCTGCACCTATTTCATCTTTGCCTGCTCGATGTGCGCTGCGTTGGAGCAGCCGCGCCACGCTTACCTGGGAATCGGGATCACCCTGATTGCCGCGACGCTGCTTGCGCTGACGCTGGAGTTGCCGCTGCCTTTCCTGCTGCCGGCATTGGCGGTCGGCGCGCCAGTCGGCATCGCCAGCGTGATGGATGCGCGGGTGCGCCGCTCGAGCCAGCAACTGCTGCGCAAGCAGGAAGAAGTCGAGCATCTTGCCCGCATCGCAGAACGAGAACGCATCTCGCGCGACTTGCATGACTTGCTGGGACATACGCTGTCGCTGATCGCCATCAAGGCAGAACTGGCGGGACGCTTGCTGGAGCGCGACACGGCGGCGACGGCGAAGGAAATCAAGGATATCGAAACCACCGCGCGCCATGCCCTGGCCGAAGTGCGTAGCGCAGTGACCGGCTATCGCCAGAGCGGCTTCGCGCAAGAGCTGGCGCAGGCGCGCGCCGCGCTCGCCGCGGCCGGCGTGGAACTTGACGCAAATGTGCAGCCTTTCCCCATGCCTGCAACGGTGGAGAACGTGCTTGCGCTGTCGCTGCGCGAGGCCGTCACCAACATCCTGCGCCACGCCAGGGCGACGCGCTGCCTGGTGAGCGTACGGCAGGACGGCGGGCAGGTTGTTTGCCACATCAGCGATGACGGCAGCGCGCCGCTTGACCGCGGGGCGCTGGCACTCGGCAATGGCCTGCGCGGCATGCGCGAGCGTGTCATGGCAGCGGGCGGGCGCCTGTCACTGCACGCCAGCGCCGCCGCCGGCGGCCTGGCGCTGGAATTACATTTACCGATGGGACCTGTCGCATGATCCGCGTACTGATTGCCGAAGACCAGTCGATGGTGCTGGGGGCGCTGGCTGCGCTACTGAAACTGGAATCCGGCCTCGATGTGGTCGGCCAGGCGCGCAACGGGCAGGAGGCATTGCTGCTCTGTGAAGAACTGCGCCCCGACATCGTGCTGACCGATATCGAAATGCCGCTGATGACAGGCCTTGAGCTCGCTGCCGTGCTGGCCGAGCGCGGCGTCGCAACGCGCGTGGTGATCGTCACCACCTTTGCCCGCTCAGGCTACCTGCGGCGCGCCATGACGGCCGGCGTGCGCGGCTACCTGCTGAAAGATGCTCCATCCGATTCCCTGGCCTCCGCCATCCGCAGCGTGCATGCCGGCGGGCGCGCCATCGCGCCGGAGCTGGCGCTGGAGAGCTGGAGTGGAAGCGAAGACCCGTTGAGCGAACGCGAACGGCAGGTGCTGCGGCTCGCCGGTGAAGGCCGCAGTGGCGCGGAGATCGCAAAGCAGCTAAGCCTGTCGGAAGGAACGGTGCGCAACTACTTGTCGGAAGCGATCAGCAAGCTCAACGCAGGCAACCGCGTGGAAGCCTTCCGCCTGGCGCGCGAAGCGGGCTGGCTCTAGTCCGCAATCACGCCGATCATTGGTCCCAGGTCGGCACGGCGGTCGTTGCGGCCCAGGGCCGGCCAGTAAAGCGATGAGACCGAGCCGTCCAGGTAGAGGGCGTCCCGGCACTTCAACACATCGCGGAAATACCTGGCGAACTGGTAGAAATTGACCCGCTCTTCGCTGATGACAAAGACGGCTTTGCCGTCCAGGGCGCACACGCCGTTGCGCACGTGGCGCGAACGCGAATCCGGATCGAACAGTGGATTGACCACGCCATTGGTCAGCAGCATCGGGCCTGACTGCGTTGCCAGGCGCGCTTTGCCAGCAAGCGCCGGGTAGGCCGAAGATTCGACCACTTGGGCGCCGGCGTCGCTGACCAGGAACACGCCGTTTGGGCGCAAGAAAAAGTTGCCTTTGCCTGGCGACAGGTTCAGCGGCGACAGTTCGACACCGTCCGCAACGAACAAGCCAACCGGCGAGTAGTCCGCATGGTACATGCCCGCATTCATGCCGAACGAGAGATGCTGGCCGCGCCCGTCCAACGCTGCAGCGACTCTCTCCAGCCGCTTGTAGGGACGGCCCTGCTCATCGTTCAGGAACAGTTGCAGGCGTTCGCGCAGCGGATCGACCGTGATGACCGTAAAATGCGGCTCGCCGGCGCGAATCGTGCCGCATGCGGCCAGTGATGCAAGCAGCAGGAGGGCAGGGGGAACGCGCACTAGGTGAACAGGGGAGGCAATTCCGCGGCGCGCTTGCGCAGCAGTTGCTTGGCTTCCTCGTACTGGGGATAGATGCGCCCGACATTGGCCCAGAAGCGCGGGCTGTGGTTCATCTCGAGGATATGCGCCAGCTCGTGCGCCACCACATAATCCACCAGCGGCAGCGAGAAGTGCATCAGCTTCCAGTTCAGGCGGATCGTGCGCTGCGCGGTGCAGGAGCCCCAACGCGTGTCGGCCGAGGACAGCGAAAAGCCGGCATACTGCACGCCCAGCCGCGCCGCGTACAGGTCCAGCCGTTGCTGGAACAGGCCTTCCGCCTGCGCCTTGTACCAGTTCTTGACGCGTTCCTTGAGCAGCTGCTCGGTGGCGCCCTGCACCAGTCCCATCGACAGCTCCATCGCCACCGGATCGAATTCAGTCCGATTGCGCGGCGCCTGGTACAGGCGCAGCGTGATCTCTTCGCCCAGGTAGGGCAGCTTCGCGCCGTCATCCCACACGATGGGCGGCTTTTCCAGGCGTGCTGCGCGGCGCTGGCGGCGCTCGTCAAGCTTGGACAGTATCCAGTGCTGCTTGGCGCGGATGGCGTTGTCGATGTCGGCCAGCGAGCAGCGCTTGGGCGCCGTCACGTACAGGCCGGTATCGTCGACCGTAAAGCCGATCGAGCGGCGCGTGGAGCGCTTCAGCACGTATTCGAGAATGTATTCGCCGACAAGAAGTTGTCGCTTGTCCTGGTCGCCGGACAGTGGCGGGTTGGTCGGTTCAGGGCGGCGCAGTTGCACCGGGGGACGCAGCAGGTTCACTGCCGCGGGAGCGGGAACGGGAAACGGGGAAGAAGGCGCGGCCGCTGGCGGCGGCGCCTCCTGTTGCGCTTCGGCCTTTTCGGCTAGCCAGCGCTGTAGGCGTGGGGCGAAATGACGCGCATTTCTGATTCGATCCACTGTTCCACCTGCTCCATCAATTCGTCGGGAGTTTTACCTTCCGACGAAATCGGTTTGCCCACCGACACCGTAACGGTGCCCGGATTCTTGATAAAGGAATTCTTTGGCCAGCACTCGCCGGAGTTCAGCGCGATCGGCACCACCACCGCACCGGTTTCCACTGCCAGGCGCGTGCCGCCGCTCTTGTACTTGCCTTGCTGGCCGACCGGAATGCGAGTCCCTTCCGGGAACATGATAATCCATTGGCCGTCCTTGAGTCGACGCTTGCCGTGCGCAACAACGGATTTGAATGCATTCTTGCCTTGCTTGCGGTCGATCGGGATCATGCGCAGCAGCGCAATGCCCCAGCCGAAGAAGGGGATGTACAGGATTTCTTTTTTAAATACAAACACCAGCGGGCGCGGCAGGTTCGCCAGCAGGAAGATGGTCTCCCATGCCGACTGGTGCTTGGACAGGATGATCGCCGGGGCATCCGGGAAGTTCTCGTAGCCCTTGAACTGGTAGTTGATGCCGCAGATCCATTTGGCGCACCAGACGATGAAGACGTTCCAGCGCGACGTCACGAAATAGCGTTTGTTGTATGGCAGCGGCGCCGCCAGCATGCAGACTCCGGACCAGATGACGGTGGCAATTGCCATCAGAACCATGAACAGGGCGGAACGCAGGAACAGAACGAAATTACGCAACGACAGTCTCCAATTAATCGGACTTAAGGATGTGGTCTACAGTGGCAGCGAGGTCGGGGAAGACTTGCGTGCCGGGCGGCAGTCCACCAGTAGCATGAGTCTTCTCGCCCTTGCCCGTCAATACCAGGAACGGCACGCAGCCGCTGATGAAGCCTGCCTGCAGGTCACGCAGCGAATCGCCGACGGTCGGCACGCCTTTCAGGCTGATCTCGAAGCGCTTCGAGATTTCCGTGAACATGCCAGGCTTTGGCTTGCGGCAGTCGCAGTTGTCGGCTGCCGCGTGCGGGCAGAAGAAGATGGCGTCGATATCGGCGCCCACCTGCTGCGCCAGGCGGTGCATCTTCTGGTGGATCGCGTTCAGGGTGTTGATGTCGAAGTACTGGCGGGCGATGCCCGACTGGTTCGACGCGATCACCACGCGGTAGCCCGCCTGGTTCAGGCGGGCGATGGCTTCCAGCGAGCCGGGGATGGGGATCCACTCGTCCGGCGACTTGATGAAGTCGGGCGAATCGTGGTTGATCACGCCATCCCGGTCCAGGATGATCAGCTTGGTCGGCTGGGTCTGAGGCATATCAGGCTGCCAGCTTGGAAATGTCGGCCACGCGGTTCATCATGCCGTGCAGGGAAGACAGCAGCGCCAGTCGGTTGTTGCGCAGCGCGATATCCTCTGCCATCACCATCACGTCGTTGAAGAAGGCGTCGACTTCTTCCTTCAGTTGCGCCAATGTCTTGAGCGTGGCGCTGAAGTCGCCCTTAGCCCATGCCGTGTCGACTTCCGGCGCCACGCGGCCCATGGCTGCGTGCAGAGCCTTTTCGGCGGCATCTTGCAGCAGGTCCGCGCGCACCGTGCCGGCTTGCGCCAGCGCTTCCTCGTTCTTCTTCAGGATGTTGGTGATGCGCTTGTTGGCGCCGGCCAGCGAGACCGACTCCGGCAGGGCGGCGAAGGCTTGCACGGCCTCCAGGCGCTGCACGATGTCGTCCAGGCGGTCCGGGTTCTGCGCCACGACTGCTTCGATCTCTTTTACGCTGAAGCCGCGCTCGCGCAGCATGCCGCGCAGGCGGTCCATCATGAAGGCGGTGACTTCGGCGGTCGGGTCCTTAAAGTTCGGCACGGCCACGAACTGCGCGGCCGCGTCGCCCAGCAGCGCCGAGACGGACAGCGGCAGGCGCTTTTCCACCAGCATGCGCAGCACGCCCAGGGCGTGGCGGCGCAGCGCAAATGGGTCCTTGTCGCCGGTCGGCTGCAGGCCGATGGCCCAGATGCCGACCAGGGTTTCCACCTTGTCGGCCAGTGCCACGGCGGTGCCGGTGGCGGTAGACGGCAGGTTGTCGCCGGCAAAGCGCGGCTGGTAGTGCTCGGAAGCGGCCAGGGCGACTTCTTCGTGTTCGCCGTCGTGGCGCGCGTAGTAGGTACCCATGATGCCTTGCAGCTCAGGGAATTCGCCCACCATGTCGGTCAGCAGGTCGGCCTTGGACAGGCGTGCGGCGCGTTCTGCGAGCGCCTTGTCGCCGCCCAGGCGGCCGGCGATGGCTGCGGCCAGCGAGGTGACGCGCTCGGAGCGCTCGGCCTGGGTGCCCAGCTTGTTGTGGTACACCACGTTCTTCAGCAGCGGCAGGCGCGATTCCAGCGACTTCTTCTTGTCCTGCTCGAAGAAGAACTTGGCGTCGGACAGGCGCGGGCGCACGACACGCTCGTTGCCGCCGATGATGGCGGCCGGCGTGTCGGTCGCAATGTTCGACACGATCAGGAAGCGCGAGCGCAGCTTGCCGTTGGCATCGGTCAGGGCGAAGTATTTCTGATTCGTCTGCATGGTGAGGATCAGGCATTCCTGCGGCACGGCCAGGAATTCTTCCTCGAAGTGGCATTCATACACGACCGGCCATTCGACCAGGGACGACACTTCTTCCAGTAGCGCTTCCGGCATCAGCACCTGGTCGGCGCCTGCCTTTTGCAGCAGGGCGGTACGGATCGCTTCTTTGCGCGCATCGAAGCCTGCAACGACTTTGCCCGCCTCAGCCAGGGTGGCTGCGTAGGACTCGGCGTCCGCGATGGTCACTTCACGCTTGCCCGGTGCGGTCAGGAAACGGTGGCCTTCGGTCTTGTTGGCTGCGGTCAGGCCCAGCAGGGTCAGTGGCAGCACGGTGGCGCCATGCAGGGCGACCAGCGCGTGGGCCGGGCGCACGAACTGCACGGTCTCGCCGTCTGGACGCTGGTAGCTCATCACCTTAGGAATCGGCAGCTTGGCGATGGTTTCTTCCAGCGCTGCTTGCGCGCCCGCTTGCAGGGCGGAGCCGGCTGCCAGCTTAGTGTAGAAGAAGCTTTCGGCCTTGCCGTCCTGGGCACGTTCCATGTCGGCGACGGCGATGTGGGCCAGGCCCATGGCTGCCAGCTTCTTGGTCAGCGGCGCGGTCGGGTTGCCGTCGGCGTCCAATGCGATGGCGACTGGCAGGATCTTTTCGCGTACCTGCTTGTCCGGCGAGGTGGCGCGTACTTTGGTGATCGACACCGCCAGGCGGCGCGGCGTGGCGTAAGTGGTGGCGACGCTGTCTTCTTCCAGGAAGTCGCGCGATTTCAGGCCGTTGACGATGCCGGAGGCGAAAGCGGCGCCCAGCTTGGACAGGGCCTTCGGCGGCAGTTCTTCGGTCAGCAGTTCGATGAGCAGGGTCTGATTCATGTTCGGTATTCTTTTATTTGGCGACCATCGGGAAGCCGAGGCGTTCGCGGGACTCGTAGTAGGCCTGGGCCACCATGCGCGACAGGTTGCGCACGCGGCCGATGTAGGCGGCGCGCTCGGTCACGGAGATGGCGCCGCGGGCGTCCAGCATGTTGAAGCTGTGCGAGGCTTTCATGATCTGCTCGTAGGCCGGCAGGGTCAGTTGCAGCTCGATCAGGCGCTTCGCTTCCGATTCGTGGTTGGCGAATTGCGCGAACAGCAGCTCGGTGTTGGCGTGCTCGAAATTGTAGGTGGACTGCTCCACTTCGTTCTGGTGGAACACGTCGCCGTACTTCAGCTGCTTCTTCACACCGCCTTCTTCCCACTCGGTCCACACCAGGTCGTAGACGTTTTCCACGCCCTGCAGGTACATGGCCAGGCGCTCAACGCCGTAGGTGATCTCGCCCAGCACCGGCTTGCAATCGAGGCCGCCCACTTGCTGGAAGTAGGTGAACTGGGTCACTTCCATGCCGTTCAGCCAGACTTCCCAGCCCAGGCCCCAGGCGCCCAGGGTGGGGCTTTCCCAGTCGTCTTCCACGAAGCGTACGTCGTTCTGTTTCAGGTCCAGGCCCAGCGCTTCCAGGGAGCCCAGGTACAGGTCCAGGATGTTTTCCGGCGCCGGCTTCAGGACCACCTGGTACTGGTAGTAGTGCTGCAGGCGGTTCGGGTTTTCGCCGTAGCGGCCGTCTTTCGGGCGGCGCGATGGCTGGACGTAGGCGGCACGCCAAGGCTCAGGGCCGATGGCGCGCAGGAAAGTGCCGGTGTGGAAGGTGCCCGCGCCGACTTCCATGTCGTACGGCTGGAGCAATGCGCAGCCCTGCTTGTCCCAGTAGGTTTGCAGGGTCAGGATAATTTGTTGAAATGTCAGCATCGTGGTCGTTGGTGGCGCCCTGGGCGCGAGCGTTATCGGTTCGCTAAAACGGCTCATTTTAGCGGTTTTTGCGGCGAACCTGTAGAGTTTTGCCCGGCCCAGCGGTCCTTTGATCCATATCAAACCTTGGCGGTGCCGCGTGAACCTCTAGCCCGCAGCGGCCTCCAAGCAGCATGGACAGTCCAAATGCCGACTTCGATTCCCCGTGGAAGCATGCCCCTGAGCGCTATCTGGCTGATTTTGCGGAACTTTTCCTGCTTGAAACGCGGGAAAGGCAGGTTGCGCCCGAGAGCCTGGAGCAGGAGCATTGGCCAATGCATGCGCGATGGGGCACTTGGGCTGCGTCGACTGGACAAGCTGATGCGCGTTACTGAGCCGGACAGTTCCAGTTGCTTGTGGCATATCGAAGTCCAGACCGCCAGCCAGGCTGATTTTGCGGAGCGCATGTTTATCTGCTACTACCGCCTGTATGAACGCTTCCGCCTGCCGGTGCGTAGTATCGCTATCCTTGGCGATCTCAGCCCAACTTGGCGTCCGGAGGGCCTGGAGATGATTTCCGGGCGCACGCATTTGAGTTTCGGATTCGAAACGATCAAGTTAATCGACTTTGAGGACCGGATCGCGGAACTACTGTTGAGCGACAACGTTTTCGCGTGGCTGGTTTCGGCGCATGTGGCGACCCTTCGCACTCGCAGGGAACTAGAGGACCGCATGCGTGTCAAAGGCTGTCTGCTAACAGGAATTCATGCTTGTGGTTGGCCTAAGGAAAAAGTTCTCGATGTTCATGAGTTAATCGATCGCATGATGCGCTTGCCTTGGGGATTGCAGCAACAGCTGGATGCCAGGTTGGAGGACTTGTTTGGGAGGAGTGCCATGCCTTACGTGAGTGCGTATGAACATCGCGTTGAAAAGCGTGCCAAGATCAAAGGCCGCCAGGAAGGCCGGTTGGAAGGCCGGTTGGAAGGTCGGATGGAAGGACGGATGGAAGGACGGATGGAAGGACGGATGGAAGGACGGCTGGAAGGACGGCTGGAAGGACGCGAAGAAGGACGCGAGGAAGGACTACGGGAGGGGAAGCTGCGCATGTTGCGCCAGATCGTCCTGTCCCAACTTGGGCTGCGTTTTGGTCCATTGGACGAGCATGTGCAGCAAGTGATCGCCGCAGGCACCGTCGAGGACCTGGAGCGTCAAATCATGGCGGTGCTGGAAGCAAAAAGTATCGAAGATGTCATTGAGAGCGCAAAACACTGATCGGTTTTGCGCTCCACTCCGCTAGCGTTTAACGGATCGCGCCCAGAGCCAGGCACCGGCCAAAGCCAGGGCGGCAAGGACAAAGAACAGCTTGTTCTGCAGCTTGATGTAAGGCGTGTCGCCCGACATGCCTTGTACCGTTGCGCTCAATACGCCCGGCTGGCGATAAGGCAACGCGTGCATCACTTCGCCGCGTGGAGAGATCACGACCGTGGCGCCGCTATTGGTGGCGCTCAGCATCGGCCGGCCGGTTTCCAGCGCACGCATCTGCGACATCTGCAAGTGCTGCGGAATCGCAATCGATTCCCCGTACCATGCCAGCTCGGATACGTTCAGCATCACCGTGGCGCCGGTCAGCGAAATCTGTTCCGCGATCTCTTCTCCGAACACGTTTTCGTAGCAGATATTTGGCAGCACTTTCTGGTCCTTCACCGGGAACGGGGCCTGGATCACAGCGCCGCGTGTCTGGTCACCGAGCGGGATCTGCATCAGGTTGGTGAACCAGCGGAAGCCAGTCGGGATGAATTCACCGAACGGCACCAAGTGGTGCTTGTCGTAGCGATAAGTGCTGCTGGAGAGCGAAGGCGGCAGGCCGAGCACGCTGTTCGAATATTCCACGCCATTGGTCATCGGCATGCCCAGCACGATATGGCTGCCGGTGCGGCGCGCGAACTGGCCGTAGGAATCCAGGTAGCCAGGCGGCAGTTGAGAGGCGAACAGCGGCACGCCCGTTTCCGGAATTGCGATCAGGTCGGCGGGAGCCGCAGTTACCACTTGCTGGTACATGCGCAGGATGTCGCCGAGATGCTTGATGTCGAATTTATTCACCAGCGGGACATTGCCCTGAACCAGGCGCACCGACAGGGGATTGCCGGAAGGGGTCGTCCATTCGACCCGGCCCAGCGCAAAGCCGCCGATCCAGATCGCCGCTACCAGCGTAATCGCCTTGTAGCGGAACGGATGCATCAGCAGCGGCAGGGCGCCAGCGGTGATGGCGGCCAGCCAGCTGATGCCGTACACGCCCAGCACCGGGGCATAGCCTGCCAGCGGCGAAGTATTGTGTGCATAGCCCGCCGTCACCCAGGGAAAACCGGTGAAAAGCCAGCCGCGCAGGAATTCGAACAGAGCCCAGCAAGCCGGCAACACAAGAAGCGTGGCGGCAGGCAGCGGCAGCGGCCAGCGCTTGCGCAGCCAGGCGGTAGCGGCCAGGGCGCCCGAGGCATACAAGGCCATTGCCGCCGCCAGCAGGGCGATCGAAATGGCGGCCAGCGGTGCCGGCATGCCGCCGAAATTGTGGATCGCGATGTACAACCAATGGAATCCCGCCAGGCACCAGCCAAAGCCGAAGGCCCAGCCGACCAGGGCGCAGGCACGCACGCCATCCGCGCGCAAGGCCTGGTAGGCCAGCATTGCCAGCGAAAGGATCTGTAGCGGCCACCAGCCGAACGGCGCGAACGCGAACACGCCCGCCGCGCCGGAGATGGCGGCGATCAGCATGCGGCTACGGGTAGAGCGGGGCGCGGCAGGCGGTTCGCCTGCCTTGGTCTTACGCCAGCGCATCAGTCCTGCTCGTCCACGGATGCCGGCAGTTTTTCAACCGTCAGCACATGGACCTGGCGCGCATCGGCGCGCAGCACTTCAAAGCGCAGGTTGGCGATGTCGAAGGTATCGCCCTTGTGCGGCATGCGGCCCAGGTGCTTGGCCACCAGGCCTCCGATAGTGTCGACATCCTCGTCGGCCAAGTCGGCATCCAGCTCTTCATTGAACTGTTCCAGCTCGGTCAGCGCCTTGATGCGCCAGCGAGGGCCGATCTTGCCTTCCTTGATGGAGAGGATATTGTCTTCTTCTTCATCGAAATCGTATTCGTCTTCGATATCGCCGACGATCTGCTCCAGCACGTCCTCGATGGTGATCAGGCCGGCCACGCCGGAGTACTCATCGACCACGATGGCCATATGGTTATGGTTGGCGCGGAAGTCGCGCAGCAGCACGTTCAGGCGTTTCGATTCCGGGATGAAGATCGCAGGGCGCAGCATGTCGCGCACGTCGAACGATTCTTCCGCGTAATAGCGCAGCAGATCCTTCGCCAGCAGGATGCCGACCACCTTGTCGCGTTCACCTTCGATGGCAGGGAAGCGCGAGTGGGCCGTTTCCAGCACCAGCGGGAGCCATTCCTCGATCGGTTTGGTGATGTCGATGACGTCCATCTGCGAGCGCGGGATCATGATGTCGCGCGCCGACAGGTCCGACACCTGGAACACGCCTTCGATCATCGACAGCGCGTCGGCGTCGATCAGGTTGCGTTCATGGGCGTCGTGCAGGACTTCAAGCAGCTCCGAGCGGCTCTCGGGCTCAGGGGAAATCAGGGCGGTGAGTCGCTCGAACAGCGACCGGTGTGGTTTAGCGTCATTCCTGACGCTACTAGAGTGCTCTTGCATAATTGGCATTAAAGCCGTTGTTCCGAAGTGCTATAGCATACACTAAACGGCCGAGTCCCGGCCGAAATTATCAGATTGGAAACTCATGCAGATCAGTGCAGTCACCTATGGATCCGACCAGTGCGGCCTCGTATGCGGTTACCTGTTCGGGCGCGGCCCGCAGCCGGTGCCGATCGAGGCATCCGAGGCCGAACAATGGCTGCGTGATACGGGCACCCCGGCAGGGGAGTTCATCTGGCTGCATTTCAACCTTGCCAACACCGCCAGCGAAAAATGGATGCGCGAACATGCCGTGCTGGCCAATGAATATTACGACAGCCTGCATGAAGAGGGCGCGCGCTCGACCCGCATCGAGCAGGCCGACGATACCCTGGTGGCCGTGGTCAACGACGTGCTGCGCGACTTCAGTTTCGAGCCGTCGGATATTTCCAGCGTCTGCCTGAGCGTCGACCGGCGGCTGGTGGTCAGCGCCCGGCGCAAGCCATTGCAGGCAGTCGAAAGGCTGCGGCAGGCCGTGCGCGGCGGCGAGAACCTGGTCTCCAGCGTGGTGCTGCTGACCCACCTGTTGCGCGACCAGGCGGACGTGCTGACCCGCATCGTGCGCGACGCTACCGGCAAGGTGGATCGGATCGAAGACAACCTCCTGTCGGGCAAGCTGAAATTCAAGCGCGCCGACCTGGGCGCCCTGCGGCGGGTGCTGGTGCGGCTGCAACGGCTGCTGGCGCCAGAGCCGGCGGCCTTGTTCCGCCTGCTGCAACGGCCGCCGTCGTGGGCCAGCGAGGCGGATCGGCAGGAACTGCGCGAATCGACCGAGGAATTTGCGGTAGTGCTGAACGACATGGCCGCGCTGCAGGAGCGCATCAAGCTGCTGCAGGAAGAGATTGCGGCCCTGGTCAACGAGGCCAATAACCGCAGCCTTTATGTGTTGACCATCGTGACGGTGCTGGCGCTGCCGATCAATATCATTGCCGGCCTGCTGGGGATGAATGTCGGCGGCGTGCCGCTGGCCGACGACAAGGCCGGCTTCTGGATCATCGCCGGCATCGTGGTGCTGTTTACCGTGGTGGCGGGGGCCTGGCTGTTCCGCCAGCGTAACGATTAGGCGGCGTTCCCGCGCTCCTTCAGCCACTGCGTGAACAGGTCCACGCGAGGCGACGCGCGCTGGCGGCCCACGGCAAACGAATAAGTGCCGCTTTCGATAGCGGTCGCCAGGAGGCGCTGAAGCGTACCGTTTTCGAGCATTGCCGCGACAAAGGCCTCCGGCACCACCAGCACGCCGAGCCCTTGCACGGCAGCCTGGATAGCCAGCACGGTGTTGTCAAATTCAATGGCCGGTGCCAGCGTCCTGGCATCCAAGCCATGCGCCTGGCTCCATAATGGCCACAGGTCGGGCCGCGAGCGCATGCCGATGCGCGGCGCCGTGGCCAGCCAGTACATGTTGTCCGGCTCGCGCGAGCTCAGGCCTGCTGCGAAGGATGGACTCGACACCAATACGCAGTGCTCGCGCATGAACACCTGTGAAGGTATCCCGCGCAATTCCGCCACATCCCGCCGCAGGAATACATCGACCGGCGCGGAAGGATTGATGTCGCCGTCCGCAGTGCGCACATCAATGCGGATGTACGGATATTGCTGGCGGAAGCCCGTCAGTTGCGGAATCAGCCAGTGCATGGCCAGCGTCACGCTGGTGTCGACCAGGATCGAGGCCTGGTTTCCCGGGTTGCCGCCGGGTTCGAGCATGCCGACGATTTCCGCCATCTTGCCGGCGGCCTGTTCATGCAACTGCCGGCCGGCGGCGGTTAGTGCGGCCGCATTGCCGGCCGTACGCTCGAACAGTATTTGCCTGAGGTGTCCTTCGAGCGCCTGTACCTGGCGGCTGACGGCGCTCGGCGTCAGGTGCAGGGCTTGTGCCGCCTGGCGGAACCCGCCTTCCCGCACGACGATGCAGAAAACATGGAGTGCATGGAGGGGCGGACGGACGGTCATCGATTGCTCGGCAAGATAGTGTTGAGGAATACTCAACACATCATACCAAGATCTCGTTTGAATGCCTGTCGGGCCAGCGGCACACTGCGCACATGAACAATACTTATTGGATGTTTGCGGTCATGGTGGTCTTCACCGTGTCGAGCCCGGGGCCAGGGGTGTTGATGACGCTGGACAATGCCATCGCGACTGGCTGGCGCGCGGCCATGCATGGAGTGCTGGGCCTGGCCATCGGCGCTGCCGTCATGGCCGGCTTGTCTTCGGCCGGAATTGGGCTGCTGATTCGTTCCTCGCCAGCCTCGTTCCTGCTGCTGAAGTATTGCGGCGTCAGCTACCTCTTCTACCTCGCCTGCAAGGCCTGGGGCCGCGTGCCAGCACCCATTGGACAAGGCGCCGCAGCGGGCCAGGCGCAAGAGGCCGACGGCTGCCGCAAGCGCCTGCTGCGCGGTGTTTTGCTCCAGACGAGCAACCCGAAGTCGCTGCTGTTCTTCCTGTCTGTCCTGCCGCAAGTGGCCGGCGCCACGGGAGCCGCGCAACAGCAGGTACCGCTGGCCCTGGCCATTGCCACCTATTGCATGGTGCTGGTTGTGATCCACGGGATCTATGCGGGGCTTGCGGCGAAGGCGCGCGCGTGGCTCAGCCGGCCGAGCGCTGCGCGCACCCTGTCGCGCCTGAGCGCTTTCGTGTTCTGCGCCTTCGGCGTGACGATGCTGACGCTGGAAGTCTAGTACGGGTCGGCGTAACCGAGGCCGGTGACGATCTCGGTTTCGATGCCTTCCATCTCGGCCGCTTCTTCGTCGTCCTCGTGGTCGTAGCCTTGGGCATGCAATACGCCGTGCACGATCAGGTGGGCGGTGTGCTCTTCCACGGTTTTCTTCTGCTCGGCCGCTTCGCGCTGCAGCACGTCGGTGCACAGGATGATGTCGGCGCGCGTCGGCTCGTCCTCGGCCACTTCCTCGCCTTCGTTGTAAGCGAAGGTCAGCACATTGGTGGCGTAGTCCTTGCCGCGGTAGTCGCGGTTCAGCTCCTGGCCTTCTTCCGCATCGACGAAACGGATGGTCAGTTCAGCCGGTGCGAACAGGGCCGCCTTGACCCATTTGCGGATCATCGGGCGGGTGATTTCTTCCTGCAGGCGCGGGTCGGCGTATTGGACGGACAGGGCCAGCTTATTTTTTTCGGACATTGCGCACAGCTTTCACAGCGGGTTTCACGGTTTGCAGCAGGGGCGCCAGCTCGGCGCTGGCTTCCTGGGCATTCTCATAGGCATCGACAATGCGCGCCACCAACGGATGGCGTACCACGTCGGCGCTGGAGAACTGGCTGAAGGCGATGCCGCGCACATTGCGCAGCACGTGCATGGCATCGACCAGGCCGGATTTCTGGTGCTTCTGCAGGTCGATCTGGGTCACGTCGCCCGTCACCACGGCCTTGCTGCCAAAGCCGATACGGGTCAGGAACATCTTCATCTGTTCGACAGTGGTGTTCTGCGCCTCGTCCAGGATGACGAAGGCGTGGTTCAGCGTGCGGCCGCGCATATAGGCAAGCGGGGCGATCTCGATCACCTGTTTCTCGAACATCTTCTGCGTGCGGTCGAAGCCGAGCAGGTCGTACAGCGCGTCGTACAGCGGGCGCAAATACGGGTCGACTTTCTGCGCCAGGTCGCCTGGAAGGAAGCCCAGGCGCTCGCCCGCTTCCACCGCAGGGCGGGTCAGGATGATGCGCTTGACCGCGTCGCGCTCCAGGGCGTCGACCGCGCAGGCCACTGCCAGATAGGTCTTGCCGGTACCGGCCGGGCCGATGCCGAAGCTGATGTCGTGGTCGAGGATATTGCGCAGGTAGCGGATCTGGTGCGGCGTGCGGCCGCGCAGGTCGTTGCGGCGCGTTTTCAGCACCGGGCTGGTGATGTCCGGTTCGTGGAAAGGAGGCTCTTCCTCGCCCGGGCCAAAGTCGTCCGGCGCCTCGCTGGCGCGCTGCTCGACCAGGGCGAGCTGGACTTCCTCCACCGGCACTACCTTGTCGGCGACTTCATAGAAGCGCTCGAGGATGGCCACTGCGCGTTCGGCATTGGTGCCGCTGACAATGAATTTTTCGCCGCGGCGGAAAATGGTCACGTCCAGCGCCGCTGAAATCTGGCGCAGGTTTTCATCGAGCGGGCCGCACAAATGGGCCAGGCGTGTGTTGTCCAGGGGTTCTGGGACGAAGTAGTGCGGTTGCACCGGGGTTTTTGTTTTCAAAGTATCGCTTCTCCGCGCAGGGAGTAATCCAGGCTTTCGGTGATGCGCACGCTGACCATCTGGCCAATCAGTGCCTGCGCATTGGCGCCGCCGTCGAAGTGCACGGTGCGGGTATTGCTGGCGCGGCCCTGCATTTCATTGCCGCCGCGCTTGGACTGGCCTTCCACCAGCACCTGCATGGTCATGCCGACCATGGCGGCGCTGTGGCGCTTGGTGTTCTCGTCGAACAGGGCTTGCAGGCGCTGCAGGCGGGCCGATTTGACTTCGGCCGGGGTGTCGTCGGCCAGGTTGGCGGCCGGCGTGCCGGGGCGCTTGCTGAAGATGAAGCTGAAGCTGTTGTCGAAGTCGACGTCCTGCACCAGCTTGACCATCGCTTCGAAATCCTCGTCGGTCTCGCCGGGGAAGCCGACGATGAAGTCCGAAGAGATCACCACGTTCGGGCGCACCGCGCGCACCTTGCGGATGATGGATTTGTATTCCAGCGCAGTGTAGCCGCGCTTCATGGCGCCCAGGATCTTGTCCGAGCCATGCTGGGCCGGCAGGTAAAGCTGGTCCGCCAGTTTCGGGATTTTCGCGTAGCAGTCGATCAGGCGCTGCGTGAACTCCTTCGGATGACTGGTGACGAAGCGGATGCGTTCAATACCGGGAATCTCGGCCACGTATTCGATCAGCATGGCGAAATCGGCGACGCTGCCGTCCGCGGTCTCGCCGCGGAAGGCATTCACGTTCTGGCCGAGCAGCATGACTTCCTTCACGCCCTGGGCAGCCAGGCCGGCGACTTCGGTCAGCACGTCTTCGAAGCGGCGCGATACTTCCTCGCCGCGGGTGTAGGGCACCACGCAGTAGGAACAGTATTTGGAGCAGCCTTCCATGATCGAGACGTAGGCGAAAGCGCCTTCCACGCGCGCCGGCGGCAGGTGGTCGAACTTTTCGATTTCGGGGAAGCTGATGTCGATCTGCGGCTTGCCGGTGTGGCGGCGCAGTTCGATCATCTTCGGCAGGCGGTGCAGGGTTTGCGGGCCAAACACCACGTCCACCAGCGGCGCGCGCTTGACGATGGCTTCGCCCTCCTGCGAGGCGACGCAGCCGCCCACGCCAATCACCAGTTCAGGCTTGGCTTGCTTGAGCTTCTTGAAGGTGCCCAGGTCCGAAAACACCTTTTCCTGCGCCTTTTCGCGCACGGAGCAGGTGTTGAGGAGGATAACGTCGGCTTCTTCCGGGGATTCGGTGCGTACCAGTCCCTCGGACGCGCCGAGCAGGTCTGCCATCTTGTCCGAGTCGTACTCGTTCATCTGGCAGCCGAAGGTTTTGATGAATACTTTTTTCTGCATACCCGCAAGTTTACCGTAAATCGCCAATCGTCCCTTGAAAACCGGCCCCGCGAGCTCTAGAGTTAAAAGAGCAATTTTCTGCGGGAGCTATGTCATGGCTATCAATGGAATAGGACCGACCACCCCGAATGTCCAGCAGGTGGACAGTGCTGCAGCCGAACGCCGCCTGGCCGAACAGCGCCAGTTGCGGCAGGAAGAGCAACGCATCCGCGAGCAGCAGGCCGCAAGCACCGAGCAAATCAGTACCCGCCGTGAAGAGACTCGTGCCCTGGAGCAAGCACAATCGGCCGAGCTGCAGGATTTCCTGACCCGGCAGGACCTGCTGGCCCAGAATGCCCAGTCAAGCCAGCGCACGCCAGGCACCCCGGCGCCGGGCAGCATCATTTCCGTTACAGCCTGAAATATCCGCGCAACACAATTTCCGTATGGTTCTTTCGTGCGACACAGGAATAATGACTGTGTTGAAATGGCATTGTTGTCAAGATTTTCGGCAAATCATCGCCAAGTCTTGATGTTGAACAAGGTTCGCTTCGCAGCGCAGTAAGAAGATTAGCAAGACTGCAAGGCCCTTTCCTCAACACTCCACTGTCAAGAGAGGATCAATCATGGCACACCACGCTCTCGCTTCGCAGGAAAGCTACAACCCGAACCACCTGCTGGACATCCTGCTCGGCAAAATGCAATTGAAGAACGATGCTGCGCTGTCGCGCATGCTGGAAGTCGCACCGCCCGTCATCAGTAAAATCCGCCACCATCGCTTGCCAGTCGGCGCATCCCTGCTGATTCGCATGCATGAAGTGACCGGCATGAGCATTCGCGAACTGCGTGACTTGATGGGCGATCGCCGCACCAAGTATCGCCTGTCGGATGCGCAAGGCCGCCCGAAGCCAGAGGACAAGCCAGTCGGCGCCTCGACCCAGGGCGGCATGCCGCAGGCCAGCGCGCACTGAGCGCGCTGCGCATCAGGCCATCAACACCAGCGCAATTTCTTCATATTGCAGTTCCGTTTCGCGGAACAGGTGCAGGAAAGTGTCTTCGCCCAGGTTGAGCGCTTTCCAGGCAATCGGGGAAACGGGCGGCACCAGGTCGTCCGGTTTCTGCACGAGGTCGAGCGCATGCACCACCGCGTCGGCCACGTGCACGATGGCAGCCAGGAAGCCGGCTCCTGGCTTTCCGGGTTCGTGGTGGCCGGCAATCGCCAGCCGCATGGTGTCTGAAAAATTCCAGTGCTCCGCCAACGCCAGGCCGGCTTCGACATGGTCGATGCCGAGCACGGCGCGTTCCGCCTCCAGCGTATAGCAGTCGTGTTCCTTCTGGTAGGCGATCACCTCGGCATACCGCTCAGGGAAGGTCGACACCAGCACCAGGCGTCCGATATCGTGCAGCAGCCCCGCCGTGAAAGCATAATCCTGGTTGAAGCGCACGTGGCGCGCCAGCACCTTGGCGCAAGCTGCCGTCGCTATCGAATGGCGCCAGAACATGCCGTGGTCAAAGCCGGGGCACTGCTTGCCGGCGAAGCAGCCGGTCACTGCGGCCGCCGTAATCAGGTTGCGCGTGCTCTGGAAACCGAGGAAGGTAATCGCTTGCTGGATCGTGGTCACCTTGACCTGCAGCCCGAACAGCGAAGAATTCGCCAGACGCAGCGTCTTGGCGGTCAAGGCCTGGTCATGCGAGACCTTCTTTGCCAGCACGGCAATATCGATTTCTTCCTGGTCCACACTGTTCAGCAGTTCCATCACCACGGCCGGCAGCGAAGGCAGGTCGTCCAGATTTTTCACCACGTCGTCATAACTGAGCGGTGCGCTCATGCAGCCTCCTTGCCAACGCGGAAATCCGTGACCAGGGTGCGCAGCGCCTTGGCCGCAGAGTCTTCGGCATCGGCCGGATCGTGGCGGCGGAACAGCACTTCGATGCGCGCCAGGTGGGCAGTGCGTTCGGCAGCCGATTGCGCCGGGTCGGGCGGTGTGTCGTCAACCACGGCCAGCGACTCGATGCCGTGGCCTTGCAGGCGCTCCAGCATGCGTTCGGTCAGCACGGCGCCTGCCGGCAGGAGGACCTGGCCGTGCGTGTCCAGCAGTTCGTCAGAAAGCACCATGCCAGGCTCGACCTTGGCAAGGGGCAGGTGGCGGTATGTCGCCGTCATTGTTTTATCTCCCACAGATCAATGCCAGATCTTACATCAGTGCCGGGAAGGCATCACCCTTAAAATCTTGCCAAGTCACACCGCTTCCCTTACATTGGGGGGAATATGGGGAGGGAGTGAATGTTTGGTATCCAAGGCCGGCTGACTGCACTGTTCGTTGTGATCGTCACCGTCGTGCTGGGCATTTCCGGCACCTACGCCCAATACAGCCTGGGTCACGAACTGGAAGTAGCTAACCAGCGCCTGCGCGAGGGCGTGCTGACCCGCTTGCAGACCAGCCTGCCATCCGCCCTGTGGGACCTCGACAAGGCCAAGGTCGACAATATCGTGGCAGCCGAGATGCTGCCGCCGGAACTGGTTGCGATCCGCGTCTACGACACCTCGGTCGGCCTGTTTTCCGGCAAGCGCCGCAAGGAAGACGGCAGCATCGTCCCCATCGAATCCGAAACTGCCGTGCAGGGCGCGCCGGTCGTGGCCGACCTGGCCTACCGCGACGCCGGCGCCGCTGGCAGTGCCCTGAAACCGGTGATCGTGGGCCGCGTCGTGGTCAATTTCACCCGTGCCCAGATCGATGCCACGCTGGCCGCCGAAGTGCGCCGCAAAGTGGTGGAAGTGCTGACGCTGGACCTGATCCTGGTGGTGGCGCTGGCGCTGTCCCTGCGCATCGTGTTCGATCCCTTGAAGAAGCTGCGCGACGGCTTGTTCGAACTGGCCACGCGCGGTTCCGATGAAGTGGAGGAGCTGCCGGAAAAACGCAGCGATGAACTGGGTGACGTGATCCGCGGCTTCAACGCCATCCAGCGCAAGGTTAAATCGATCATCAAGCGCACCCGCGAAGCGGAAGACCTGGCGCGCCGTTCGGCGCAGGAAACGGCGCAGGCGCTCGACGACTTGCAGCGCACCCAGGAATCCCTGCTGCAGGCCGAGCGCCTGGCGTCCCTCGGTTCGCTGGTGGCCGGCGTGGCCCATGAAATCAACACGCCGGTCGGCATCGCGCTGACCAGCGCCTCGGTGCTGATGGATGCCACCACGGCCGTCGACGAGTCGATGAAGGCGGGCCAGGTGAAGAAGTCGGAAATCCAGAAATACATCGATACGGCCGGTGAAAGCGCGCGCCTGATCATGAACAATGCTTACCGCGCAGCGCACCTGATCCACAGCTTCAAGCAGATTGCGGTCGACCAGGTCAGCGAAGCGCGGCGCCGCTTCGAACTGAAGGAATACATTGGCGAAGTGGTGTCCAGCCTGCAGCCGAAGCTGAAGAAAACCCGCATCGTGGTCGCCATCAACTGCCCCGACGACGTCATTCTGGACAGCTATCCCGGCGCCTTGGCGCAGGTCATCACCAACCTCACGCTGAACTGCGTCGAACACGCCTTCGAGCCCGATGGCGCCGGCAATATCGACATCAACGTCATCCCGGAAGGCGACCATATCGAAATGCAGGTCGTCGACAACGGCAAGGGCATTGCACCGGACATGCTGGACAAGGTCTTCGACCCCTTCGTCACCACCCGGCGCGGGCAGGGCGGCACCGGCCTCGGCCTGAACATCGTCTTCAACCTGGTCGTCAAGCAGTTCGGCGGCACCATTTCGGTGTCGAGCACGCTGGGCAAGGGCGCCAGTTTCGTCTTCCGCATCCCGCGCGTGACGCCGGGCGATGAAAATGAGGACAGGCACCCGGACGCCCCCTTGCACGCGCCGACTGCGAGCTGAGCGCCGCCGCAGGAGCATCTGCCGCATACTGAAGCCATGCAGGGAGGAATGTCATGGATAAGCAGCGCCTGATCGCCTTGTTGCGCGGAATTAACGTCGGACGCGCAAAACGCGTTGCGATGGCCGACCTGCGCAAGGTGCTGAGCGATATGGGCTACGGCGACGTGCGCACGCTGCTCAACAGCGGCAACGTCGTGTTTGATTGCAATGCCGCCGATGCTGCCGACAGCGCTGCGCGCATCGAAGAAGCACTGGTGCTCAAGCTCGGCGTACCGGCCAAAGTCACCGTGATCGAGGCCGCCCAGTTGGCCGAGATCGTCAATGAAAACAGCCTGCAGGAGGTGGCCAGCGACCATTCGCGGCTGCTGGTGGCTGTCCTCAACAGGCCCGATGAAGACCGCGGCAAGCTGGAACCTCTGGCACGGCAGAGCTGGCAGCCGGAAGCGTTCGCACTCGGCCGCCACGCCGCCTACATCTGGTGCCCCGATGGCGTGCTGACCAGTCGCGCTGCCGCAGCGATGGGCAAGGCGCTGGGCGATGCGGTCACTTCGCGCAATTGGAGCACCATCAGCAAACTGCACGCGATGGCAAATAATTAGTTGTCGACTGTCGCGTCCAGCGTCTAAAATCGCTTATCCATGATTTTGTCAGATGCACAATGAAGATTAGCGATTCGATAAGAGGTGCCATGATACTGGGCGCCGTCGTAGTGGCCCTGGTCATCGGTGGCTTTGCTGTGGCCGACAATGGCTGGCAAAAAGTCAGCTGCATTGGCCGCGCCATCGTCGGTGGTGTCGCCTTGAGCAATATCCACAGCGTTTGCGGCTTATGACTGGCGGGCGCGCCGCTCGGTCACCGATTCAAATCCCACTCCCCAGCTATCGGTTTCCACTTCGTCGATGATGACGAAGGTGGTGGCCGGGTCTTTGTCCAGCACCTCCTGCAGCATCCTGGTGGTGCGGGCGATCAGTTCCTTCTTCTGTTCCACGGTCGGGCCGCCTTGTTCGCGGGTGACCTTGATGTTCACGTAGGGCATGCCAGTCTCCTTGCTTACCAGTTGCCGGCTGCCGCGCCGTCATCGACGGTCAGCACATGGCCGGAGATGAAGCTCGAATCGGTCAGGTAAAGCACCGCGTCGGCGATGTCGTCGGCCGTACCCATCCTGTGGGTCGGCACCAGGCCTTTCAGGAATTCCTGGGTACCGGCATCCGTGCTGTGCAGCGGGGTGCTGATGATGCCGGGCGCTACCGCGTTCACCTTGATGTTCTTGTTGGCCACCTCGAGCGCCAGGGCGCGCGTCGCCATGTTCAGGCCGCCCTTGATCAGCACGGGCAGCAGCGCAGTCGCCTTGGCCGGCGTCACGCCCAGGCTGGCGGTGATGTTGACGATGTGGCCGCCGCCGTTGGCTTCCATGTGGCGCACCGCTTCCTGTGCCGGGAACAGGAAGCCCTTCAGGTTGGTCGCCACAATGGCGTCGGTGTCGGCCTCGGTGTAATCGACGGCCGGCTTGGCGATGAAGATGCCGGCGTTATTCACCAGGATGTCGACCTTGCCGAAACGCGCAGCCGCTTTCTCGAACAGTTCCCTGGCGGTCGCCGGCGAGGCGATATCGCCTGCGACCGCCAGGAAGTTGGCGGGATTTCCGAGGTGGGCCGCTGCCGTTTGCAGGCGGTCTATGGTGCGGGCATTGCCGACCACGTTGTAGCCGCGCGCCAGGTAAGCCTTGGCGATGGCAAAGCCCAGGCCGCTGGAAGCGCCGGTCACGATTGCTGTCTTGGTCATTTGAAACTCCATGAGTCTGGTTGAGGTGAGTCCACTATACTTATGACGTTTTGGTAGATAAATATGGTTCCCGGTAATTGACTTGATACATGGGGTAATGAATGCAGCGCCACTTTGACGATATGCAGCTGGGCAGCATTGAGCTGTTCGTGCTGGCGGGAGAGCAGGGCAGCTTCACCGCGGCGGCGGCGGTGGCGGGCGTGACGCCGGCGGCGGTGAGCCGTTCCATTTCGCGCCTGGAGGAGCGCCTTGGCGTGCGCCTGTTCGTGCGCACCACGCGCCAGATTCGCCTGACCGATGGCGGCAGGGTGTACTTCGAACAGTGCCGGCAGGCGCTGTCGCAACTGGTGGAGGCCGAGCGTGAAGTGGCGGGGCAGCAGGCTACGCCATCCGGCAAGCTGCGTATCAGTGTCACGACGCCCTATGCGCATTACCGATTGCTCGAGCGCGTGGCGGCCTTCCGCTTGCAGTTTCCGGACGTGCAGGTCGAAGTCCACATCAGCAACCGCAACATCGATTTCGCAGACGAGGGCTATGATCTTGCCGTGCGCGGCCGTGCGCCGCAGGATTCGACCCTGGTCGCCCGCAAGATGGAAGATGCGGAGCTGGTACTGGTGGCTGCGCCGTCCTACCTGAAACGGCGCGGCAAGCCGAAGTCGCTTGAAGAACTGACCGGGCATGATTGCATCCAGTTCGTGCTGCCCAGTACCGGACGGCTGGTACCCTGGCAGTTCATGCGCGACGGTTCGGAAATCGAATTGATCGGCGGCGATGCCGTGGTGTGCGCGGAAGACTTTCTTGGCATGGGCACCCTGGCCGTCCATGGCGGCGGCATTACGCAGGCCTATCGCTTTGCCGTGGAGCGCGAACTGGCCAGCGGGACGCTGGTCGAATTGCTGCCGCAGCATGGCGGCTGCTCAAGGCCGTTCTACCTGATCTATCCGCACGCGCGCCACCTGTCGCTGCGCGTGCGCAGCTTTGTCGACTTCCTCGTGCGCTAGCCTTCCTGCTGGCGCTGGCGGAAAGCCGCCACCTTGTTGCGGTTGCCGCAGAGCGCCATGCTGCACCAGCGGCGGCGGTGCGACTTGGTGCGGTCCAGGAACCACAGCGTACAGGCGTGGTCCTCGCATTTGCGCACCAGCTTGAAGTCGGCTGTCGCCAGCAACTGCGCCGCGGCTTCCGCCAGGGGCGCCAGTAGCTGCTGCGGCGTGCGGGCCGCGTAGCGGGCTTGCAGCGACAATCCGTCCCCACTTTCTTCCACCAGCACCAGGTGCCGTTCGGCGTGCGCAAGCGCCGCATTCAGCGCCGCGGCATCGAACCGTTGCCCGGCCTTGCGCGCCGCCACAGCCGCGCGAACGGATTCGCGCAACGCGCGCGCTGCAGCCAGCAGCTCGCCTGGCTTGCCGGACGCCTGCTCTTCCGCCGTGAGCTGCCCGGCAGCTGCCAGCCAGGCCATGACGCCAGCATCGTCATGCCAGGTTTCTTCTCCTTGCACAACGGTATTCATCATGTCCAGCGCCGGATGATCGCCGTAGAACTCAATCATTTTCCTGTCCTCCCGATTTCATTGTAACCATCAAAATAACGCTTGACAAGTTACGTGGCTGGAGTATTCTCGTAACCATCAAAACTAATTTTAAGAGGTTAATTATGAACCGCACTATCCAGGCCGACGGCATTGACATCTTTTACCGCGAAGCAGGTGCGCCGGATGCGCCGGCGATCCTCCTGATGCACGGTTTTCCCACCAGTTCCCACATGTTCCGCAACCTGATTCCGCTGCTGGCGACCAGATATCGCGTCATCGCCCCCGACCTGCCGGGCTTCGGTTTCACCGAGGTGCCGCCTGAACGCAAGTACACATACACGTTCGACAACCTGGCCAACACCATGGAGGCCTTCCTGCAAGCCATCAAGCTCGAAAAATTCGCGCTGTATGTATTCGACTACGGCGCCCCGGTCGGCCTGCGCCTGGCTGCAGCCAAACCGGAACGCATTACGGCCCTGGTTTCGCAGAACGGCAACGCCTACCTGGAAGGCTTGAGCGATGGCTGGACTCCGATGCGCAAGCACTGGGCGGACCCGAACGAAGAGAATACGAACGTCATGCGCGGCTTCCTGACGCCCGAAGCCACCAAATGGCAGTACACGCACGGTGTCGCCGATCCCGCCAGCGTGGCGCCCGAGTCCTATACCCTGGACTCGGCCCTGATGGCGCGCCCGGGGAATATCGATATCCAGCTCGAACTGTTCTACGACTATCGCAAAAACCTCGAGCTGTACCCCGTATTCCAGGCGTTCTTCCGCAAAGCGCAGGTGCCGACACTGGCGATCTGGGGCAAAAACGATCCGTTCTTCACGCCGCCGGGCGCCGAGGCTTATCGCCGCGATAACCCGAACGCGATCGTGCAATTGCTGGATACCGGGCATTTCGCGCTTGAGACCCACGTCGAGGTGATCGGCAAAGCCATCCATGCCCTGTTAGACTAGACGCTTTCGAAGATAGCCCGAACACGCATCGATGAAGCCATACACGATCGCACTGCTGCTGGCAGGCCTGGCGCTGGCCGGCTGCAGCAGCAAGCAAACCGTCGCCTACACGGCACCCACGACTGCCTCCAACCCGCAAGTGCTCTTGCTGGGCGAGGTGCACGACAACAAGGAAGGCCACAAGCTTCGCTTCGAAGACTTGCGCCAGCGTGTGGAAGCCGGCTGGCGGCCCGCGATCGCAATGGAGCAGTTCGACCGCGAATCGCAAGGCTTGCTGGACGAAGCGCAAAAGGGCTGCCTGGACGCTTCGTGCGTGATTAACGTCATGAACAAGAAAGGGTGGGACTGGCAGCTTTACCACCCCATCATCCAGCTCGCACTGAGCAACCACCTGCCGCTGATCGCCGTCAACCTGTCGCGCACCGATGCATCGAAAGTCGTGCGCGACGGCGTTGCCTCCAGCTTTGATGCCGCCACCGTCGCAGCCTACAAGCTGAAAGAGCCGCTGCCATCGGACCTGCGCCGCGGCCAGGAGAAGGCGATCCAGGAGGGGCACTGCAACATGGCGTCGGACATGATGTTGCCCGGCATGGTCAATGCGCAAGTGGCGCGCGATATCTGGATGGCCAAGCTGATTCGCCAGCAGCAGCCGCGCGACGTCGTCCTCATTGCAGGCAACGGCCATGTGCGCAAGGACATTGGCGTGCCGCGTTGGCTGAATGCTATTGAACCCAGGCTGACCGTCCGCACCATAGGCTTCATCGAACCCGATGGCCTGCAGGGCAGCTATGACGAAATCCGCAAGGTTGCAGCGCAAAAGCGCACAGACCCTTGCGCCAAATTCAAGTAAACTTTCGGCCCTGCCGACCCCAATACATCAAGGAGCAAAGAATGCAGATCGCAGGTGAAATGTTGATCGGACAAGCCGCCGTCAAAGGCAGCGCGGGCCAAATGAAGGCCACCGACCCGGCCCGCAATATCGAGATCGAGCCGGCATTTGGCATGGCCACACCGGCCGACCTGCAGCGCGCCTGCGACCTGGCGGCACAAGCTTTCGACTCCTACCGCGAAACCACGCTGGAAAAGCGCGCGCAGTTCCTGGAGCAGGTGGCGCAGAACATCCTCGACATCGGCCCGCAACTGATCGAGCGCGCAATGCAGGAATCCGGCCTGCCGCAAGCCCGCCTGGAAGGTGAGCGCGGCCGAACCGTCAACCAGCTGCGCCTGTTCGCCAAAGTGGTGCGCGATGGCCTGTTCCTGGGCGCGACGCTGGACTCCGCGCTGCCTGAACGCGTGCCGCCACGCTCCGACCTGCGCATGCGCAAGATCGGCGTCGGCCCGGTCGCGGTGTTCGGCGCCTCCAACTTCCCGCTGGCGTTCTCGGTCGCTGGCGGCGATACCGCGTCGGCACTGGCTGCAGGTTGCCCGGTGGTCGTGAAGGCGCACCCTGCGCACCTGGGTACGTCCGAGCTGGTGGGCAAGGCGATCCAGAAAGCCGTGGCCGACTGCGGCCTGCATGAAGGCGTCTTCTCGCTGGTGATTGGCGACGTGCAGATCGGCGGCGACCTGGTGGCGCATCCAGCCATCAAGGCCGTCGGCTTCACCGGTTCGCGCGGCGGCGGCCTGGCGCTGGTGCGCATCGCCCAGGCCCGCAAGGAGCCGATTCCCGTGTACGCAGAAATGGCATCGATCAACCCGGTATTCCTGCTGCCGGGCGCATTGAAAGCCGGCGCCGCGCGCATCGCGCAAGGTTTTGCCGATTCGCTGACCATGGGCTCCGGCCAGTTCTGCACCAATCCTGGCCTGCTGATCGCGCTGGAAGGCCCTGAGCTGAACGAATTTGCTGCTGCGGCTGCGGCTGCGGTGCAAGCCAAGCCATCGACCACCATGCTGACCCCTGGCATTCATCAGTCGTACGAAGCCGGTGTGGGCAAACTGTCCGCGCTGGACAAGGTGGAACTGCTGGCGCAAGGCGGCGCGGGCAGCACTGCCTGCGCGGCGCGACCGCACCTGTACAGCACCGACGTCGACACCTTCCTGTCCACGCCGGCGTTGGAAGATGAGAATTTTGGCCCGAGCTCGGTATTGGTACGATGCCGCGATGCCGCCGATATGCGCCGCATCGCCGAGCACGTGGAAGGCCAGTTGACCTCCACCGTGCACGCTACCGCCGACGACCGCGAGATCGCCGCCGGCCTGCTGCCAACCCTGGAGCGCAAGGCCGGCCGCATCCTGTTCAATGGCTTCCCGACCGGCGTCGAAGTGGCGCACGCCATGGTGCACGGCGGCCCGTTCCCGTCGACTTCCGACCCGCGCAGCACGTCGGTCGGCGTCACCGCCATCGACCGCTTCCTGCGTCCTGTGTGCTACCAGGATGCGCCGGAATGGGCGCTGCCATCGACCCTGGCCAACGACAATCCGCAAAACGTGCCGCGCGTGGTCGACGGCAAGATCCAGCCGGGCGCATAAGCCCGCGCGATCATGGTAAGGTGGGTCGCATGATGGAAACTGTGTACAAGACAGAACAGCCCAGCCGGGCTGACATTGATGCGCTCACCGGACCAGCGGTGCTGGAATTCGGTACCAACTGGTGCGGCTATTGCCGCGGCGCCCAGCCGGCCATCGCCGAGGCATACCGCGAGTATGCCAACATCCCGCACTTCAAAGTGGAAGACGGTCCCGGCCGAGTGCTGGGCCGTGCCTTCCGCGTCAAATTGTGGCCGACGGTCATCTTCCTGAAAGATGGCAAGGAAGTCGCCCGCGTCGTGCGTCCCGAAGACGCAGACGAGTTGCGCGAAGGCTTTGGCCAGATCTCCGGCAGCTAAGCTCGCGAGCGCTATTGCAGGATTCAGCGATACTCCATCTGCACACTGCACCTAAAGAGGTGAATTTATGCATGGACAACAAAAAAGCCTGAACCGTTTCCGGATCAGGCTTTTTTGATAAATCTCTGGTGGTGATAGGTGGACTTGAACCACCGACCCTAGCATTATGAATGCTATGCTCTAACCAACTGAGCTATATCACCGCGCGGTCGTACATTGTAGCTTAATTTGGTGGTGATAGGTGGACTTGAACCACCGACCCTAGCATTATGAATGCTATGCTCTAACCAACTGAGCTATATCACCGCAAGGCCAGCATTATCGGTGCTGGATGCCGGCGTGTCAAGGACTGATTTTCGCTTTGGCTATTTTGGCAAGCACCTGCTGCTGCAATTGCTGGCTGGCGTCAGGGGCGCAGCAGTCGACCACGATCCTGTCCGGCATGGCGCGCAGCCAGGTCAGCTGGCGCTTGCATAGCTGGCGGGTGGCGATGATGCCGGTTTCGCGCATCGCCGCGTAATCGATCGTGCCGTCCAGGTATTCCCAGGCCTGGCGGTAGCCGACGCAGCGGATCGACGGCAGGCCCAGATGCAGGTCGCCGCGCGCGCGCAGGGTTTTCACTTCATCGAGGAAGCCGGAACCAAGCATGATGTCGAAGCGGCGTGCAATGCGTTCGTGCAGCCAGGCGCGGTCGGACGGTTCGAGTGCGAACGACACCAGGTCGAAGGGCAGCTCCTCTTTCTCGCGCTGCGCCAGCAGTTCGGACATCGGCTTGCCTGACAGGGCATGGATTTCCAGGGCGCGCTGGATGCGCTGGGCGTCGGCAGGCTTGAGGCGGGCGGCGGTTTCGGGATCGACCTGCGCCAGGCGCGCGTGCATCGCGGGCCAGCCGATGCGGGCGGCTTCCTCGTCCAGCTGCGCGCGAAAGGCGGCGTCGGCGCCTGGCAGGTCGTCCAGGCCGTCGGCCAGGCCTTTGTAATACAGCATGGTGCCGCCGACCAGCAGCGGGACCTTGCCGCGTGCGCTGATCTCCGCTACCAGGCGCAGGGTGTCGGTACGGAACTGGGCCACCGAATAGGAGTCCAGCGGATCGATGATGTCGATCAGGTGGTGCGGCACCGCGGCCAGTTCTTCCTTCGAAGGCTTGGCGGTGCCGATGTCCATGCCTCGATACACCAGCGCGGAATCGACGGAGATGATTTCGCACGGCACCTGCTGCGCGATGGCCAGCGCGGCGGCGGTCTTGCCGGACGCGGTCGGCCCCATGATGGCGACCGCCAGCGGGCGCTTGTTCAACTGCTCGTTCATTGCTTACTGTCCGCGCAGGAAGAGTTTATCCAGCGCGTTGATGTCGATCTGCACCCAGGTCGGGCGGCCGTGGTTGCACTGGTCGGCGCGCTCGGTGGCTTCCATGTGGCGCAGCAGGGCGTTCATTTCCGGCACGGCCAGGATGCGGTTGGCGCGCACGGCGGTGTGGCAGGCGAGGGTGCCGAGCAGCTCGTTGCGGCGCTCGATCAGCACGCGCGAGCCGCCATACTCGCGCACGTCGCGGATCACGTCGCGCGCCAAGGTCTGCGCGTCCGCGTTCTTCAGCAAGGCAGGTACGGCGCGCACTGCCAGCGTAGTGGGCGACATCACGGCGATGTCGAAGCCGAGCGTCTTCAGCGTGTCGCCGTGTTCCTGGACCGTCCCCACCTCCACTGCGTCGGCGTAGAAGGTGACCGGGATCAGCAGGTTCTGCACCGACATTTCGGTGCCATCGATCTGGGCGTCCAGTGCGTTCTTCAACTGTTCGTACAGGATGCGCTCGTGCGCAGCGTGCATGTCGACCAGCACCAGGCCTTTGCTGTTCTGGGCCAGGATGTAGATGCCGTGCAGCTGCGCCAGCGCAAAGCCGAGCGGGAATTCTTCGCCTGCCATCTGCGCCGGCGAGGCGCTGATCGGCGCCGCTTGCGGCAGCGTGTACTCGGAAGTGGCGCGGAAGCCGTTGCCGCCGTCCGCTGGAGTCGCGCCAGGGACGAAATTGTCGCGCGGGTCGTTCGACCACAGGGCGCCGTAGCGTTCCGTGCTCTGGGCCACGCCGCCCGTGCCCGTGCCTGGGCCGCCGAACGGCGATGGCGAGAACGTCGGGCGGTATTCGGGATTCAGGATCGAGCCGAAGCTGGTCTGCTGCTGCGGGCGCCAGACCGGACCCGATGCCTGCAGGTTGTCGGAGGCCGGCAACGGCGAAGGCACGCTGCCGTGCGAGGTGGCCGAAGTTGCGGCCAGCGCGCGCTGCACGGCGTGGAACACGAATTGGTGCACGGCGCGGCCATCGCGGAAGCGCACTTCGATCTTGGATGGGTGTACGTTCACGTCGACCAGCGCAGGGTCGAGGTCGAGCGCCAGCACATAGGACGGATAGCGGTCGCCGTGCAGCACATCCTCGTAAGCGGCGCGCACGGCGTGTACCAGCAGCTTGTCGCGCACGAAGCGGCCGTTGACGTAGAAGTACTGGCTGTCGGCGCGGCCCTTGGAAGCAGTCGGCAGGCCGGCAAAGCCGTGGATGCGCAGTACGCCCGAGCCTTCGTCCAGGGCCAGGCGTGCTTCCTCGAAATTGCTGCCCAGGATTTGCGCGCTGCGCCTGGCCATGTCGCTGACCATCCAATGGTCGACCGTCTTGCCATTGTGGCTAAGCGTGAACGATACGTCGGGACGTGCCAGGGCGATGCGGCGAACAACTTCCGCGCAGTGGCCAAATTCGGTTTGTTCGGATTTCAGGAACTTGCGGCGCGCCGGGGTGTTGAAATACAGGTCGCGCACGTCAATCGTCGTGCCGGGGGCGCCGGAGGAGGGCACCACGGTGCCTTCGTGCGAGCCTTCCAGCTCCCAGGCGTGGGCGCCGTCGGCGGTGCGGGAAGTCAGGGTAACTGCGGCTACCGAGGCGATCGAAGCCAGGGCCTCGCCGCGGAAGCCCAGGGTGCCGACGTTTTCCAGGTCGTCCAGCGAGGCGATTTTCGAGGTCGCATGGCGCGCCAGGGCCAGCGGCATCTGGTCGGGCGGGATGCCGCGGCCGTTATCAGTAATGCAAATACGCTTGACGCCGCCTTCTTCCAGCCGCACGGTGATCTGGGTCGAACCGGCGTCCAGGGCGTTTTCCAGGAGTTCCTTGACAACTGCCGATGGGCGCTCGACCACCTCGCCGGCGGCGATCTGGGAAATCAGTTGGTCGGGGAGGGCCCGGATCGGGCGGGGCGGAGTTGGGGCATTCATGGGCAAGATTATAACGGTAGCCGGTGGTGTCAGGCTCCGGCACGCAACACGCTTCGCGTGTCGCATGCCGGGTGCTTACCCCAGGAAGTTATTTTGCCTCGCGCACCGGGATCGGCACGTTGCACAGGTCCACATGGCCGGCCGCATACTTGGTCCATGGCCCACCGCGGTTGCGCTGGGCTTCGATCACGGACTTGAAGCTGGCCGACTCGGTGCGCATCACTTCGAACTTCGAGCGCTCGGCTTCCGGCACGTCGGCTGCCAGCTTGACCGACTTGATCGGCACCCACTGCTCCTCCTTCTCGAACATGCCCATCGGCGCCGGGCCGCGCGGCAGTACGGACAGCAGCGGCATGCCGCTGACGATGCGTCCCACCACGGTGATGTTGCGGTCCAGGTGGCGCGGCGAGTTGCCAATGACCGTGTACAAGGTGCCGCCGTTGCCGCTGTCGGATTCATTGCCGCGCGCCACGCCAACCATGCCGTAGCAATGCGCCAGCCAGGCCTGGCCGGTTTTCGGGTCGCGTGCGGAAGGGAAACCGTTGGAGTGGCCTACCTGCGGCGCATAGCCGTCCTTGTCCGGCAGGCGGGTGAACTGGGTGTCGTTCTTCATCGGTACCGTGAATTCCTGCTCCAGCCTGGCCTTGGCGGTGCCGATCGCCTTTGGCTTGTCTTCGCGCGGATCGCCCCACTGCACCACGAAATTGTCCTGCGTGCGATAGATCCACAGTCCGTCCCAGTAGCCTTCCCTGGCCATGGTTCGGATATTGGCAGCGTGGTTGGGCGCGAAGGCCGGCGCCAGTTCGATGATGACGCGGCCGGCTGGCAGGTCCATGTACAGGGTGTTGGCCGGATCCAGTTGGCGCCAATCGGCTTGCGGCGATGCCTTGACGATGTCGCTGACGGTCGGCCTGGGCGGTAATTCTTTCGAGGGCGCGGCCACGGCGGCCAGGGGTAAGGCCAGGGCAAGGACGGCGGGCGTGATGGACTTCACTAAGGTCTCCTTTGTGGGGGTTCTAAGCTGGTGCTAAGATGCCGGGCAATTTTAGCCTGTAAGATAGACAGTTTGGTATCATTCCCGCCGCAACCTTTTGGGATTTAATAAATGGATTTCGTTCAATTGCTGGACATGCTGGTGCACGTAGACAGTGCGATGGATAAACTGATTGCGCAATACGGCATGTATATTTATGCGCTGCTGTTCGCCATCGTCTTCTGCGAGACTGGCCTGGTTGTGCTGTTTTTCTTCCCCGGCGATACGCTGCTGTTCATCGGAGGCGCCTTCTGTGCCAGCGGCCAGATGAACCTCGGATTGCTGATGTTCCTGCTGGCGACTGCCGCAATTCTGGGCAATACCACCAATTACTGGATCGGCGAAGCCATCGGCCAGCGGGTATTTACCCACGATTACCGCTGGATCAACAAGGATGCCTTGCGGCGCACCCACGAGTTCTTTGAAAAGCATGGCGGCAAGACCATCATCCTGGCCCGCTTTGTGCCGGTAGTGCGCACTTTCGCGCCGTTCGTGGCCGGCGTGTCGGACATGACCCATGCCCGCTTCCAGCTGTTCAACATCGTCGGCGCCGTGGCCTGGGTGGTGTCCCTGTGCGTGGCGGGTTACATCTTCGGCAACACTACCTTCGTGCGCGACCACCTGAGCACCATCGTGCTGTTCGGCGTTGGCGTGGCGGTGGTGCCGATGGCACTGGGCGGCGCCTGGAAACTGGGCCGCCGCATGCTCAAGCGTTAAGCCTCTCAAGTTTTCCCATAGCGCAACCGTTAACCGGAGTAACAGTCTCTCCTCCGGATTTAACATGCGTAACTTGATCGCCCTGTCGGCCTGTTGTCTTGTCATCGGGACAGCAGGCGCCGCCGATCCCGTCACCGCGCCTTCCAAAGGCGTGCCGAATATTCGCCCGAACCTGGCCGCAGCTGCTGCGGCTGACAAGGCGAATGTCGAAAAGGATGCCAGTTCGGCCAGCGGGCCAAAGTACGTTCCGCCGGTAAGGAAGAATCGCACTGCGTCTGCATCCGCCGCTGCGCAGCGCGAGGAAGAAGCGCGCGCCGAAGCGGAATTGTCGGAGAAGATTGCCCAGCGCTTGGCTGAAATGCGTGCCAACCAGGCCGCGCGCATGGCTGCCGCCGAAAAGGCGCGCAAGCAGAAGGCCGTCAAGGCCGCCGCTGCCGAAGTGGCGGCCAAGGCGCCGCCGCCGCGCGTGTATGGCACCCATTGGACGTATGAAGGCGAATCAGGTCCTGCCAACTGGTCCAAGATCAACTCCGACTGGGCGAAATGCTCGACGGGCAGCCGCCAGTCGCCGATCGATATCCGCGACGGCATGAAGGTGGACCTGGAGCAGATCGCCTTCGATTACCGCCCATCCGGTTTCAACGTGACCGATAACGGCCATACCGTGCAGGTGATGGTCAGCCCGGGCAACTACCTGAGCGTGGCGGGCCGCACCTACGAGCTGCAGCAGTTCCACTTCCATCGCCCGGCCGAGGAACGCGTCAACGGCAAGGGTTTCGAGATGGTGGTGCACCTGGTACACAAGGATCCGGAAGGCAGGCTGGCAGTGCTGGCGCTGCTGCTGGAACGCGGCAAGCCGCAGCCGACCATCCAGACCGTATGGAACAACCTGCCGCTGGAAAAGGGCGACACGGCTACGCCGAGCATCGTGCTGGACCCGAACGACATGCTGCCGCAGCGCCGCGACTACTATACTTTCATGGGATCGCTGACCACGCCGCCATGCACCGAAGGCGTGCTGTGGCTGGTGATGAAGGAGCCGGTGCAGGCATCGCCGGCGCAGTTGGCCTTGTTCAGCCGCCTGTATCCGTTCAATGCGCGTCCGATCCAGGCCAGCTCCGGCCGCATGATCAAGGAATCAAACTGATGGTGTGAAGGCCGGTCCATTCGGCGCCGGCCTGCAGCACTTGCTTGTCGACCCGGGCCGGCTCGATGCAGACGAAGCGGCGGTAGTCGCTGTCGTCCATGTCGGCGGCAGCTGCCGCGCCTTGCGCGCCCGGGTTCCACACCACCCATTCCGAAAAGCCTTGCTGCTCCAGTTGCAGCGTGCCAGCGCCGGTGTCGAGGCGCAGCTGCGGCGTTGCGGGCCGAATGTCGTCCAGGGCGCCGGTGAAAGGCATGCCGTCCAGCGTGGCCTTGTCGAATTCCCCTACTGCGAAATAAGTGTGCAGGGCGCCGGCCCAGCTGAATTCCTGCTGGCTGGTGTTGCGCACGGTGTAGCGGATCTGCAGCGCGTTGGCTTTCAGGTCGAAGCGCAGGCTCAGTTCGAAGGCACGCGGCCAGGATTGGAAGTGGTTGCGCGGCAGGTCGCTTTGCGCCAGCGCCAGTTCGGCCCAGTCGTTGGCCTGCTCGACGATGCGCCAGGTGGAAGTGCGGGCGAAGCCGTGGCGCAGGCCGTCGCCCCGCGTGGCGAATTGCGGGAAGATGACCGGCACCCCGCCGCGGATGGCGGCGCTGCCGTCGAGCGCTGAACGCTGGCTCAGGAACAGGCGCTCCTTGCCGTCCGCAGTCTTCCACGACATCAAATGCGCACCGAACAGGGAAATGGTGGCTTCGGCGCCTTCGGGTGTGGAGATGCGGACTTCGTTCATGTGCTTTCCCTATGTGAGGCGGTTCTTCGACAGCGGCGGGTTCTTGGCGAAATAGCGGCGGATGCCTTTGACAATGGCGTCCGCGATCTTGTCCTGGTAATCATCGTCCAGCAGGCGCGCTTCTTCTTCCGGGTTGGAGATGAAGGCGGTTTCGATCAGGATCGATGGAATGTCCGGCGCCTTCAGCACGGCGAAGCCGGCTTGCTCGACCGAGCCTTTATGCAGCTTGTTGATGCCGCCGATTTCACCCAGCACAGCCTTGCCGACCTTCATGCTGTCGTTGATCTGGGCCGTGGTGGAAAGGTCGAACAGCACGCTGGCCAGTTGCGGGTCGTGGCCCTTGGCATTGGCGCCGCCAATCAGGTCGGCCTGGTTTTCCTTGTCGGCCAGCCAGCGCGCGGCGCTCGAGGTCGCGCCTTTTTCGGACAGCACGAAGACGGAGGAGCCGCGGGCGCTGGTTTTCACGAAAGCATCGGCGTGGATCGAGACAAACAGGTCGGCGTCGACCTTGCGCGCCTTTTCCACGCGCTTGCCGAGCGGGACGAAATAGTCGCCGTCGCGCGTGAGCATCACGCGCATGTTGGGGTGGTCTTCGATCTTGTCTTTCAGGCGCTTGGCGATGGCCAGCACGATGTCCTTTTCACGGCTGCCGCGCGCGCCCATGGCACCGGGGTCCTCGCCGCCGTGGCCGGGATCGAGGGCGATGGTAAGCATGCGCACCATTTTCTCCTGGCCGGATTTCTGGCCGGGCTTGTGATGTGCGGGCGCCGGCTCGGGTTCGCCGGGAACGAGCTTGCCGGACTGGCCGGCGAGGGCGGGCGATTGGCCGGGCGCGCTGGCGCCGGTGCCTGGTGCTGGCGTGGCGGTGCCGGGCTGGCCGGATGGCGGGGCAGATGCGATGGACGGGCTGCCAGCGCCCTCGGCGTTGCTGCTGGCGCTGCCCTGGCCCGACGCAGCCGGCTGGCCGGCGAGTGCGGGCTGGCCCGCTGTGCCGGCCTGGCTGCCTGGGGCCGGGCGCTGGGACGATCCGGCGGCAGGGGGCTGAGGATTGGCGCTGGCGGCCTTCTCATCCTGCGACCACTCGCCCTTCTCGATCATCGCCGCGATCGGATCGACTGCCTTGACCGGGTAGAGGTCGAAGATCAGGCGATGCTTGTAGGTGCCGACCGGCTCCAGCGTGAACACCTGCGGCGTGACTTTCTCTTTCAGGTCGAACACCAGCCGCACCACATTCGGGCGGTTCTGGCCGACGCGCACTTCCTTGATGTACGGGTCGTTCGACTCGATCTTGGCGACCAGGCTTTTCAGCGTGGAGTTCAGTACCAGGCCTTCAATGTCCACCACCAGCCGGTCCGGATCGGGAACCAGGAAGTGCTTGACCTTGAGGTCGGTGTCGTTTTCCAGCGTGACGCGGGTGTAATCCTCCGCCGGCCACACGCGCACAGCCAGGATCTGCGCAGCTTGCGCAGACATGGGGGCGAGCACGGACAGGAGCAGCGTCCCGCCGGCCTTGAGCACCGTGCGGCGACTTACAGGTTTGGAGCGAATTGGAGGCGTTGCAGGCATGACGTACCAAGAGCGGAAGACGGCTGCAATTCTACATCACGTCCGGACCCGGCTACAGAGAGGAAAACGTGAAGGTCGGGGGGCGGCAACACGCCGTCGGCCTTCTCCGGCCATTCGACGATGCAAACGTTCTCGCGATTGAATTCCTCGCGGAAGCCGGCATCGAGGAATTCTTCCGGGCTGCCCATGCGGTACAGGTCGAAATGCACCACGTTGGCCAGCTTGCCGTCGACCTTCACGCGGTAAGGCTCGGACAGGGTATATGTCGGGCTTTTCACAGGTCCCACGTGGCCGGCAGCATGCAGCAGTGCGCGCGTCAGGGCGGTCTTGCCGGCGCCCAGGTCGCCGTGCAGGTAGATCGCCATGCCGGGCAGCAGGGCGCGCGACAGCGCGGCGCCTAGCGCCGCGGTACCGGCTTCGTCGTGGAGATGGGATTTAAAGTGCTGCATCGAATAAAATGATGGTTTGGATTTCCCCGCATTGTAAGGCCGTGCCACTCTCCCAAGCCAATTTAGACGAATTAGCCAGCCGCATCAAGGCATGGGGGCAGGAACTCGGCTTCGCGGAAGTGCGGATCGCCGATATCGACCTGTCCGCCGCCGAGGCGGGGCTGCAAGCCTGGCTGGATGCAGGCATGCACGGCGATATGGACTATATGGCAAGTCACGGCATGAAACGCGCCCGTCCGGCGGAGCTGGTGCCCGGCACGGTGCGCGTGATCACCGCGCGCATGAATTACCTGCCCGGCGCGGCCGACGAGGGCTGGCGCGAACGGGAAACGGCGCGCCTGTCCGATCCCACGCAGGCCGTCATCTCGGTATATGCCCGCGGCCGCGACTACCACAAGGTGTTGCGCGCGCGGCTGCAGCAGCTGGCCGACAAGGTCAGTGCGGCCGTCGGCGAATTCGGCTACCGGGTGTTCACCGACTCGGCGCCGGTGATGGAGCTGCCGCTGGCGGAAAAGTCGGGCCTGGGCTGGCGCGGCAAGCACACCTTGCTGATCAATCGCAGCGCGGGCTCCATGTTCTTCATGGGCGAGATCCTGGTCGACCTGCCCTTGCCCGTCGATGAGCCGACCGGCGCGCACTGCGGCCAGTGCACGGCCTGCATCGATGTTTGCCCGACCCAGGCCATCCTCGGTCCTGGCAAGCTGGATGCGCGGCGCTGCATTTCCTACCTGACCATCGAACTCAAAGGCGCGATCCCGGAGGATCTGCGGCCCTTGCTGGGGAACCGCGTCTACGGCTGCGACGATTGCCAGACCGTCTGCCCCTGGAACAAGTTCGCCCAGCGGGCTACCTTGCCGGATTTCGACGAGCGCCACGCCCTGGGCAGCGCCGGCATGATCGAGCTGTTTGCGTGGTCCGAGGAAGAATTCAACCGCCGCATGGAGGGCAGCCCGATCCGCCGCATCGGCCATGAACGCTGGCTGCGCAACCTCGCGGTCGGGCTAGGCAACGCGGCGCGCATGGGCGCCAAGAGCGACCCGGCCATCCTGGCCGCGTTGCAGGCGCGCCGCGGCCACCCGTCGGAACTGGTGCGCGAGCACGTGGAGTGGGCGCTGCGCCAGCACTAGGATCAGCGCCCCGTCCTGTTTCACTTCAGCAGTCCCGCCAGTTCGACCGCGGTCTTGACCTGCATCTTGTCGAAGATGTGGGCGCGGTGCACTTCGACGGTGCGCATCGAGATGCCCAGCTCGTCGGCCACCACCTTGTTCATCTTGCCGGCCAGGATCAGGTCCAGCACCTCGCGTTCGCGGCTGGAGAGCGTGGCCAGGCGCGCCTGCACGGCTGCCTTGCCGCTGGCCAGGCGCGAGGCGGCCAGGCCTTCCTGCACGCGGTCCATCAACTGGTTGTCGTTGAAAGGCTTTTCGAAGAAGTCGAAGGCGCCGCGCTTGAGCGTATCGACCGCCATCGGCACGTCGCCGTGGCCGGTCAGGAAAATGACGGGCAGGCGCGCCGTCAGCCCGCGCGCCGCCAGTTGGTCGAACGCTGCCACGCCGCTGATCTCGGGCATGCGCACGTCGAGCAGCACGCAGTCGCCTTCCGGGTCGAAGGCGCCGCCCTGCGCGAAGGCCAGGAAGGCGGCGGCGCTTTCGTATGTGGTTGCTGCGATGCCGCGCGAGGACGCGAGCCACGACAGCGCATCGCGCACTACGGCTTCATCGTCAACGATATGTAGCATTCTGGGTCTCCCGAATTTGCTCTATTGGGCGCCGCCTGCGACCGGCAGCGTGAAAGTGAATATGGTACCGCCTTGCGGGTTGTCGCGGTGGGTCAATGTGCCGCCGTGGAACTCGATCGCGGTGCGGCAGATGTTGAGGCCCATGCCCATGCCTTCCGCCTTGGTCGAGAAGAAAGGCGAGAACAGGCGCTCGGCCACGTCCTGCGGAATGCCGTGGCCATTGTCAATGACCTGCACCACCACCATGCCGGCCAGCGGATCGTTTTCCGCCAGCACGCGCAGCACGCGTTTCAGCGGCTGCACGTCGGCCATGGCTTCGATGCCGTTGCGGGTCAGGTTCAGCAGCACCTGTTCGATCAGGAGGCGGTCGGCGCGCACCAGCGGCAGCAATTCCGGGATCTCGATCTGCAGCGAAACGTGGTGCTGGCGCGCCTGCAGTTCGATCAGCACCAGGATGGAGTCGAGCATCGATTGCAGCGCCACGTCCTGCCGCTCCGATTCGCGGTTCTTCACGAATTCGTGCACGCTGCGGATGATCTGGCCTGCGCGCTGTGCCTGCGCGCCGGCTTGCTCCAGCGCGGGCTTGAGCATGCCCGCATCGCCGCCGCGCGCAAGGATGTTCAGGGCGCCCGTGGTGTAGCTCGAAATGGCAGCCAGCGGCTGGTTCAGCTCGTGCGCCAGCATGGAAGCGATTTCGCCCATGGTGGCCAGGCGCGCGCTGGCCTGCAGCTTTTCCTGGTGCTGGCGGTTCAATTCCTCCATGCGCTTGCGGTCCGAGATGTCGAGGATGGAACCCATGTAGCCGGTGTGGCGGCCTTCCTTGTCCACCAGCGGCGCTTCGAACACCAGTACCGGAATGCGGGTGCCGTCGGGGCGCTGGAACAGGGTTTCGAATTCGGGGGTGACCGAGCCGGCCAGCACATTGGCCAGGCGGTGCTGGTATTCCTCCATGACGTCCGGCGCCCAATACGGCATGGGCGGCGAACGCCCGATCAGTTCTTCCGCCGGGTAGCCCACCATCTGGCAGAAGGCGGGATTGACATAGGTGATGCGGCCTTCCAGGTCGCGCGCGCGCAGGCCGGTCACCAGCGAATTTTCCATCGCGGTGCGGAAAGTCATTTGCTGCCGCAGTTCGCCTTCTGCCGCCAGCCGTCGCGAAATGTGGCCCCATAGTGCGAACAGGCTCCATAACAGGGCAAGAGAGAGCGCGATGACGGAGCCGACCAGCAGGTTGGGCAGCAGCTTCGGCTCGCTTTTCACGCTGTCCGTCATCAGGGTAATGGTGGCGCCGGGCAGGTCGAGGGCGCGCTTGTGGGTGTAGACGCCGTGGCCCGGGCCGGCCGAACTGCGGCGCGCCAGCACCTTGTCGTCGCGGTCGAGCAGCGAGATCTGGTTATCCTGGGCGAACCACCACGGCACCATTTCGTCGAGCAGGCTACTGAGCTGGAAAGTCGCTACCAGGCTGCCGATCCACTGGTCGCCGCGGTAGATCGGGAACAGCAGGTCCATTTTCAGCGCGTCCGGCGCGGCGTCGCCGCCAATCGGCTCCGGTTCGGCGTAGACGGGAGTGTGCGTGCGGCGCGCATGGTCCTGCGCCGCCAGCGCGGCTGAACCGAGCATGGCGTCGCCGGCCGGACTGGCCGGGGTGCCTTCGCTGGCCACGACGATGCGCCCTTTGGAATCGACCTGGACCACGCTTTTCAGCTCGGCGCCGTTTTTCAGCATGCGCCCCATGCGCTGCTGCACGTCGGCCGGCGCCAGGTGGCCGGCGGCGATTTCATTGGCCAGGCCGCGCAGGCTTTCTTCGTGGCGGCCAAGCTGGAAGCGGATCGATTGTTCGACCCACAGGGTATCGGCGATCAATTGCTCCTGCCGCTCGTTGCTCTCGAGCTGGCGCGCCTGCCAAGGGAGCCAGAACACGATGGCGACGAATAGCAGCACCAGGACTACCGGCAGCAGCCAGCGTATGGAAAAGGGCAGGGATATGCGTTTCAACATGCGCCGAGGGTAGCGAATCCAGTTGCTGCTTGTATTGTGGGTTTCCACAGTTGTGTGCCACCATTCCGCTGAAGACAATATAAAGTGAGAATAATAATGCACCAAAATCGCCGGGAGACCTTATGCATTTGAAGTCCCTCCTGGCCGCCTTCGGCGCGGCCGCACTTGTCACGTCCCAAGCATTCGCTCAGGCGCCCATCGTCATCAAATTCAGCCACGTCGTCGCGCCGGACACGCCCAAGGGGCAGGCGGCGGAGCGCTTCAAGCAGCTCGCGGAGAAGGCCACCGGCGGCCGCGTCAGGGTCCAGGTCTACCCGAACAGCCAGTTGTACAAGGACAAGGAAGAACTGGAAGCGCTGCAGCTGGGCGCGGTGCAGATGCTGGCCCCGTCGCTGGCCAAGTTCGGTCCGCTCGGCGTGAAGGAATTCGAGGTGTTCGACCTGCCGTACATCTTCCCCAACAAGACCGCGCTGTACAACGTGACCGAGGGCCCGATCGGCAAGTCGCTGCTGAAGAAGCTCGAGACCAAGGGCATTACCGGCCTGGCTTACTGGGACAATGGCTTCAAGGTCATGTCGGCCAACCGCCAGCTGCGCGTGCCGGCCGATTTCAAGGGCCTGAAGATGCGGATCCAGTCCTCCAAGGTGCTGGACATCCAGATGCGCGCGCTCGGTGCGGTGCCGCAGTCGCTGGCCTTTTCCGAAGCGTATATGGCGCTGCAGACCGGCGTCGTGGATGGCACCGAGAACCCGCCCTCGAACATGTACACGCAAAAGATGCATGAGGTGCAAAAGCACCTGACCATCTCAAACCACGGCTACCTGGGCTACGCCGTCATCGTCAACAAGAAGTTCTGGGACGGCCTGCCGTCGGACATCCGCGGCAAGCTCGAAGGCGCCATGAAGGAAGCCACCACCTACGAAAAGGCCATCGCCCAGCGCGACAACGATATGGCGCTGGAAGCGATCCGCAAGTCCGGCAAGACCCAGATCTACAACCTGAGCGCGCAGGAACAGGCCCTGTGGCGCAATGCCCTGCTGCCGGTGCAAAAGCAGATGGAAGAGCGCATCGGCAAGGACCTGATCCAGGCCATCAATCGCGAGACAGCAAAATAAGTCCGCTGTCAAGTTGCTCAAAATAAATAACGATATTCGGAAAAAGATCGGTTACTATGGCCACGCCCCCGAACGGTGCGACTTGCACCATGATGGTTAAGGGCACAGGATTTAGTGGGGAGTGAAGAAGAAGAACAAGCGGCGCGGCCGCGGATCATAGAGGAGACACGCTGCCTGACAGTATGCTGTTGGCCGCCGCCACAAGCGGGGTTAAATGGCCGGGGTGGTGACAAAAAAGATTCAAGACGCACCTGCGGGTGCGTTTTTTTTTTGCCCTATCCTGGCGCGCTGGTGTAGCATGATTGCCACAGTTTTATTGGAGTAAGCGTGACCGAAAAGCAACATGTTGGCAGGGACTTCAGCGCCATCATCCATCTCCCGTTCGGCGCCATGGGCGTCGGCACGGCCGGCGCGGTCGTGACGGAAATGTTCTACCTGCCCGGCGACACGCCGGAAAAATCGCCCACCAATGCGCTGGCCGAACAAGCCGTGCAGCAGCTGCTGGCCTATTGCGACGATGCCGACTACGCCTTCGACCTGCCGTTGGCAATGCGCGGCAGCGAGTTCCAGCGCCGCGTGTGGCAAGCGCTGCGCGAAATCCCGCGCGGCCAGGTGCGCACCTACGGCGAGCTGGCCAGGCACCTTGATTCGGTGGCGCGCGCGGTGGGGCAGGCTTGCCGCAGCAATCCCTTCCCGCCGCTGGTGCCATGCCACCGCGTGATGGGCGCCAGCAGCCTGGGCGGCTTTGCCGGCAGCGACGACCAGAACGGTTTCACCCTCGGCGTGAAGCGCTGGCTGCTGGCTCACGAAGGACATAAAGAGTATCAATGGCAGCAGGCAACCTTGCTCTGATTGACGAGTTCTGCGACAGCCTGTGGCTGGAGGACGGGCTGTCCAAAAACTCCCTGGATGCCTACCGGCGCGATTTGACGGCCTTTGCCAAATGGCTGGAAACGGCGCGGCCCTCGGTCGGCAGCCTGCATGCAGCCGGCACGGCCGACCTGCAAGCCTATTTCGCAGCCCGCCACGCAGACACCAAGGCCAGCTCGGCCAACCGCCGCCTGTCGGCCCTGAAGCGCTTCTACCAGTTGGCGCTGCGCCAGCGCCACATCGCGCAAGATCCCTGCCTGCGCATGGCATCGGCCAAGCAGCCGCTGCGCTTCGTCCATACCCTGAGCGAAGCGCAGGTGGAAGCGCTGCTGGCTGCGCCGGACTTGCGCACGCCGCTGGGCATCCGCGACCGCACCATGCTGGAACTGATGTACGCCAGCGGCCTGCGCGTGTCGGAGCTGGTGGCGTTGAAGACGCTCGAGCTGAGCATGAACGACGGCGTGCTGCGCATCACCGGCAAGGGCGCCAAGACGCGCCTGGTGCCGTTCGGCGAACAGGCGCGCTTGTGGATCGAGCGCTACTTGCGCGAAGCGCGCGGTGTCATCCTCGACGGCAAGCAGGACGATGCGCTCTTCATCACCGGCCGCGGCGGGCCGATGACGCGGCAAATGTTCTGGGTCGTGGTGAAAAAGCAGGCCTTGAAGGCTGGCATTACCGCACCGCTGTCGCCGCACACGCTGCGCCACGCCTTCGCCACGCACCTGCTGAACCATGGCGCCGACCTGCGCGTGGTGCAGTTGCTTTTAGGCCACTCCGACATTTCCACCACACAGATCTATACCCATGTTGCCCGCGAGCGTCTGAAGCAGATTCATGCGCTACATCATCCGCGCGGATAATTTCGTTTGCGCAGCGCCGCCAATCGGCCTAATGTAGGCTTTCAGGAGGTATTTCCATGGCAAAGACGAATTTCGCATTCGAGAAACGCCAGCGAGAGCTGGAAAAGAAGCGCAAGGCTGAGGAAAAAGCGCAGAAAAAACTTGCATCCAAGAACCGGCCAGCCGACGAGCAGGATGCCGACGAGGCCGGCTACGAAACCGAAGAGACCGACACCACCAGTCCAGAATAGCCGAGCCCGTGTCACACTTGGGGCGTGACCCCATGGTGTGACACGGGCTCGGCTATTTGGCGGGCCGTCGGGCGAAACTGCTTACGCGGCTTCGGCTACGCTGGATTGTTCGGCGGCGGCTGCGTCGTCGTGGTGGCCGCGGCGCAGCCAGCGCTTGGCGCGCTTGCCGAAACTGTCGAGGTAGGTGTAGGCCACGGGCACCACGACCAGCGTCAGCAGGGTGGAGGTGATCACGCCGCCAATCACTGCCCGGCCCATCGGCGCCTGGGTTTCCCCGCCTTCGCCGAGGCCGATCGCCATCGGCAGCATGCCGAAGATCATTGCCAGGGTCGTCATCAGGATGGGACGCAGGCGCACCTGGCCGGCCGCCATGAGGGCGTCGAACTGGCTCATGCCGTCGCGCTGGCCGTGGTTGGTGAAGTCCACCAGCAGGATCGCGTTCTTGGTCACGAGGCCCATCAGCATGATCACGCCGATCACGGAGAACACGTTCAGCGTGGAGCCGGTCGCCAGCAGCGCCACCAGCACGCCGATCAGCGACATCGGCAGCGATACCATGATCGCAATCGGCTGCAGGAAGCTGCCGAACTGCGACGCCAGCACGATGTAAATGAACACCACGGCGATGCTCAGCGCCGTGATGGCGCCGTTCATCGTTTCGGCCATCTGCTGCGCATTGCCGGCCACGTCGAAGCGCACGCCGTCCGGCAGCGTCATCGAGTCCATGGCTTTTTTCACGTCGGCATCCACGTCGCCGGCGGGGCGGCCTTCGGTCGCGGCGTAGATGGCCACCCGGCGCTGCAGGGCCTGGCGTTTCAGCACCTGCGGGCTGAAGCCTGGCACAAAGTCCACCACCTGGCGCAGCGGCACCATCAGCGGGTTGCCGTCCGGGCCGGTCTTGCTCGAGGTGAGCGACAGGTCGGCCAGGTCAGCGATGCGCTGGCGGCCGGACTTGGGCAACTGCACATTGACTTCATAGTTCTGGCCGTCCGCCGCCAGCCAGTAGCTGGCCGTGTCGCCCGCGACGAAAGGACGCATGGCGCTGCCGATCTGCTGCACGCTCAGTCCCAGGTCGCTGGCCAGTTCGTTATTGATCTTGATCAGCGTCGACGGGTTGGCGCCTTCCTGGCTGTATTCCAGGTCGGCCACGCCCTTGATCTTGCGCATCTTGGCCATCAGCGCCTGCGCGGTCTGCTCCAGCTTGGCTTCGTCGGTGCCGAGGATGGCGATGAAGATCGGCTTCTGGCCCACCGACAGGGTAATGCCCGGAATGCGCTCGATGCGCTTGCGGATCGCGCCTTCCAGCTTTTGCTGGGACTGGCGGTGGGTTTTCTTGACGTCGGTCAGCTTGATGCGCAGGAAGGAGATGTGGCGGCCGGCAGGATCGCCGACATTGGCCGTGACGGCGTCGACCTCGGGAAACTCCTTCAGCGCCGCCTCTACCTGCTGCACCTTGGCGTCGTTGTAATCCAGGCTGGAGCCGACCGGCACCTTGAGCTGCAGCACAATCTGGCCCTGGTCGGTTTCCGGGAACATCTCGCCGCCGATCATCGGCACCAGCATCAGGCTGCCGGCGAACAGGCCGAAGGCGGTGGCGAGCGTCAGCTTGCGCCATCTCAGCGCCAGGGCCAGCACCTTGCCATACAGCTTGTGCACCTTCTCCACGCCATGTTCGACTTTCTCCATGATGCGGCCCAGCCACGGCAGGTATTTGAAGCGGTCCTTGACCGGGTCATGCCATACCGACGACAGCATCGGGTCGAGGGTGAAGGAGACAAAGAGCGATACCAGCACCGCCACCGTCACGGTCACGCCGAACTGCAGGAAGAAGCGGCCGATGATGCCGTCCATGAAGGCGACCGGCACGAACACGGCGACAATGGCAAAGGTGGTCGCCATCACGGCGATGCCGATTTCATTGGTGCCGTCCTCCGCCGCCTTGCGGTGGTGCTTGCCGAAGCCGAGGTGGCGCACGATGTTCTCGCGTACCACGATGGCGTCGTCGATCAGCAAGCCAATGCACAGCGACAGCGCCATCAGCGTCAGGAAGTTCAGCGTGAAGCCGAAGGCCTTCATGGCGATGAAGGAGGCCAGCACCGAGATCGGCAGCGTCAGGCCGGTGATGATGGTCGAGCGCCAGGAGTGCAGGAAAAAGAACACGATCACCATGGTCAGGATCGCGCCTTCGATGATGGTGCGCTTGACGTTGTCGAGCTGTGCCTGCACGCGCTCCGATTGCGAATCGAGAACCTTGATCTTGATGTCTTCCGGCAGGGTCTTGCGCAGGTTTTCCACCACCTTCAGGATGCCGTTGCCGACTTCGACCACGTTGGCGTCCTGTACCTTGGTGATGTCGAGCGAGACGGCGGGCTTGCCGTTGACGCGCGAGATCGACTGTTCCTCCGCCTCGCCGTCGATCACGTCGGCCACCTGGTCCAGGTAGACCGGGCCGTTGGCGCGGCGCGCCACGATGATCTTGTTGAATTCCACCGCTTCTTTCAGCTTGCCTTCCACCCGCACCAGGGTTTCGGTGACGTCGGCCGACAGGCGTCCGGCCGGAAGGTTGGCGTTGGTGTTCTGGATGGCGCGCATCACTTCGTCCACGCCCACGCCTTGTGCCCGCATGTCGGCCGGGCGCAGGCTGACCAGCATCTGGCGTTTGGTGGTGCCGAATACGCGCACCTGGCCCACGCCCGGCACGCCCTGGAAGCGCTTGGCCAGGATCTGGTCGGTCATGGTGGACAGGTCGCGCAGGCTGCGCTTGTCCGAGCTGAACGACAGGCTGACGATGGGCTGGTCGTTCTCGCCTTCGGCCCGGGCGATGAAGGGCTCCTTCGCTTCGCGCGGGAATTTCGGACGCACCAGCGCAATCTTGTCGCGCATGTCCTGCATCGCCTTGTCCATATTGGTGGACAGTTCGAATTCGACGTAGACGCCGGCCTTGCCTTCCCACGAATTGGCGCGGATGGTCTTGACGCCGGACACGGTGTTGACGATGTCCTCGAGCGGGCGCGTGATGTCGTTTTCCACCGCTTCCGGCGAGGCGCCCGGGTACACCACCTCGATTGCGGCGAAGGGGAAGGAAACGTTCGGCATGGATTCCACGCCGAGCCCCTTGTAAGAGAAGATGCCAAGCACCATCAGCGCCACCATCACCATGGTGGCAAAGACCGGCTGGCGGATCGAGATTTTAGTGATCCACATGACGGCGCCCCTTAACCTTTGGCCGCCGCCAGCATGGCCGGCCTGGCGGCGGGAACGCCTGCCGGGGCAGCCAGCTTGACCTTGGCGCCCGGCTTCACCCCTTCCAGCTTCGAGATGATCACGTTGGCGCCCTTGTCCAGGCCCGCGGTCACTTCGGCCAGGCCCACGTCCTCGCTGCGCAGGCCAAGGCTGACCGGCTGCGCCACGACGATGCCGTCGGCGACCTTGTAGACCACCTGCTTGCCCGCTTCTTCGCGCAGGGCAGCCAGCGGCACCATCGGCGCTTCCTTGGTGCGCTCGGTGGTGATATTCCCCTTGGCGAACATGCCGCCGCGCAGTACGCCGTCGGCGTTCGGCACCGAGATATACACCAGCATGGCGCGCGAACCGGCTTCCGTGGTCGGGTTGATGCGCGCTACCTTGCCGCTGAATTCGCGCTTGGCGAAGCCGTCGACGCGGAAGCTGACTTCCTGGCCGATTTTCACGCGCGGGATATCGGTGGTGGGCACTTGCGCTTCCAGCGTCAGCTCTTGCAGGCCGACGATGGTGTAGACGGGCATGTCAGGCGCGACCTTATCGCCCGCCTGCACATGACGTTTGGAGATGATCCCGCTGATCGGTGCGCGGATGACGCTGTCGTTCAGCGCGATGCGGGCCAGGTCGACCATGGCGGAAGCCGATTTGACGTTGGCATGCGCCAGCTCGACGGCATTGGCCGTGGTATCGAAGCTGGTCTGCGAGATGAATTTTTGCGACAACAGCGCTTTCGCGTTGTATTCGTTTTTCTGGGCCATGCTCAGCCTGGCATGCGCCTCTTCCAGCATGGCCTGCTGCTGGGCCAGGCGCGCTTTCAGGTCGGCCTGGTCGAGGCGGGCCAGCACTTGCCCTTCCTGCACTGAGACGCCCTCGCGCAGCGTTGCCTCCTGCACCTGGCCCGATACTTTTGATTTGATGGTGGCCTGGTTGACCGGGATCAGTGAACCCGACAAGGGGAGTCCAACCGAGAGCGGCCGCGCATCGATGGCGGCCACGTCGGCACTGGCCAGCTCGAGCACAGGCTCGGCCTTGGTGGCCGCTGCCTTTGGCGTTTCTGCCGGCTTGGCCTGCGATTTCATAACGGTCCAGCTACCGCCCGCCAGGCCCAGTACTACCAGGCCGATCACGGGAAGGCGCCAGCGTTTTGGGGATTTCAGGTGCACGGGTTGTGGGCTCATTATTGTCTCTTCATCAAAGTTGTCCGCTGGCGCGGATTGCGATGGTGACACTGTAGGTTTTAACAAGTCCAGCGGCCATGTAAATGCGATAAAGCGCATAAACGGCGACTTGAAATGCAAAAAGTGCGGATGGAGCGGCGCTTGTCAGGCACCTTTGACATAGCGCAAACGAAAAAACGCGAAGCGGGCGAAAAATGTGGCATGAGCACTCCCTCGCCTGCCGACTTGACTCCCGTCCATGCAGCGCTCGACTTGATAGCGCGCATGGTGGGGGCGCTTGAACAGACGCCGCTGGTCGCGATCAGCAGCCTGGACCGCGAAGGCAAGGTGACATTCTGCAATTCGCAGTTTGCGAGTCTGGCCGGCCTGACGATGCAGGAGGCGATCGGCCGGCCTCTGGCTGAACTGATGTCGCGCGCCGAACGGCAAGATGAGCATGACGCCATGGTGGAAGAAGTGTGGCGCAGCGGCAAGCCGGGCCCGCTTGGCGACTGGCATGTGCGCGCATTTTCCGGACGCGACCTCTGGTTGTATTCGACCAAGGTTCCGGTCTGGCAGGACGGCGAGTTGGCGCAGGTTGTCTGCATGGATGTCGATGTCACCCAGCGCAAGGATGATGAATCGGCGCTGCGCGCAGTCGGGGAAAATTTTTCCCAGATGTTCGCCCGTTCCAGCGATGCGGTGTTGATCATGCGTGACGGCATGATCGTGGAGGTTAACCCCGCTGCCATGCGCCTGTTCAAATGCGACTCAGCGGCACGCCTGGCAGGCCACCGCTTGCATACCTTTTCGCCGCTGCGCCAGCCGGGAGGCGAATTGTCGGAAACGGCGGTGGCGAGCCGGGAAGCAGTCGCCTTTAGCGATGGCAATAGCCGTTTCGAATGGTGCTACACCGATTGCGATGGCACAGCATTCTGGGCCGAGGTATTGATGACTGCCCTGCAGCCCGGACAGTCGGACCTGCTGTATGTGGTTGTGCGCGACATCTCTGACCGCAAGCAAGCCGAGCGCACGGTACGGCTGGCGGCCCAGGTGTTTGAAAATAGCCGCGATGCCATCGTGCTGACGGACCGGCGCCGCCACATCATTGCCAGCAACCGCGCTTATTCGCAGACCACCGGCTTTGCGGCGGAAGAACTGCTGGGCCAGCCGATCAGCCTGTATCGCTCCGGCGTGCAGGACGAGTCGTTCTATCGTGAGGTATGGAGCCAGGTCGAAGCCAGCGATCACTGGCAGGGCGAAACCTGGGCCCGTCGCAAGAACGGAGAGATTTTCCCGTGTTGGGTCAGTGTGACAGCGATCCGGGACCAGGCCGGTCTGGTGTCGAATTATATGGGCAGCCTGTCCGATATCACGGAGCGCAAAAGGACCGAGGAATATACGCGCCACCTGGCAGAGCATGATTTCTTGACCGATCTGCCAAACCGCGTGCTGCTGCTCGACCGCCTCAATCTGGCGCTGGCGGCAGCGCGCCGCAGCAAGAGTTCGCTGGCAGTACTGTTCCTCGACCTGGACCGCTTCAAGATGATCAACGACACGCTCGGCCACGCGGTGGGTGACCGCTTGCTGAAAGAGGTCGCCGCCCGCTTGCTGAAATGCGTGCGCAGCGTCGACACGGTGAGCCGGCATGGCGGCGACGAATTCGTGGTCGTGCTGGCGGAGGTTGGTGGGCCGGAGCGCGCGGCGCATGTGGCCGAGACGGTGTTGCAGGCGGTCACGCAGGAATATGTGCTGGGCGAGCACCTGCTGCATGTCTCGACCTCAATCGGCATTGCCATGTTCCCGTCGGACGGGGCGGACATCGACAGCCTGGTAAAACATGCGGATATCGCGATGTACCACGCCAAGCAGGCCGGGCGCGACCGCTACCAGTTCTTTGGACAGGAAATGAACGCACGCGTGGTTGTGCATGCCAGCCTGGAAAAGGGCCTGCGGCGTGCACTGGACGAGGGCCAGTTCGAACTGGCTTACCAGCCGGAAGTCGACATCGCCAGTGGCGAAGTGGTTGGCATGGAGGCGCTGCTGCGCTGGCGCCATCCGGAGCAGGGCTTGCTGTTGCCACAGGATTTTCTGAACGTGGCGCAGGAGTCGGGACTCATGGTGGCAATTGGTGGCTGGGTGTTGCGCAGCGCCTGCAGCCGCGCGCGCAAATGGCTGGAAGATGGGGGGGCGCTGGTGGTTTCGGTGAATATTGCGATTGGCCAGTTCATGCACAAGAATTTTGTCGACAGCGTGGCTGAGGCGTTGCGCGGCAGTGGCCTGGCGCCGCAGTGGCTGGAACTGGAACTGACCGAAGACACCATCATGCGTGGCGGCTCGGACGTGCCGGAGAAGCTTGGTGCGTTGCGGGAGCTTGGTGTGCGAGTGTCGATCGATGATTTCGGGACTGGCTATTCGCAATTGATGCAGTTGAAGGAATTCCCTATCTACAAACTGAAGATTGCCCAATCCTTCATGGACAATGGCACGGATGCCACCGCCATTCGCACCATCATTGCGATGGCGCGCAGCCTGGACATGACAGTCATCGCCGAAGGCGTCGAAACTGAGGACCAGCTTCAGTTGCTGAGAGAGCTTGGCTGCGACCAGTACCAGGGGCAACTGGCGGAAAATGCAGTAAGGACGACGCCATGACGCGTGAATCGATTGCCAGCCGCATTTTGGTTTTACGTAGGCAGCGGGTCATGCTGGACGCGGATCTTGCCGAGCTGTATGGTGTGCCGACCAAAGCACTTAATCAGGCCGTACGACGCAACAGCCGTCGCTTCCCGCCAGATTTTATGTTCCAGCTCACTACGCTTGAGAAACGCGAGGTGGTCACAAACTGTGACCACCTCGCGCGACTGAAGTTTGCGAGAACCCTTCCTTTTGCCTTTACTGAACATGGGTCAATCCAGGCATCCAATGTGCTCAACACCGGACAGGCAATCGAAATGGGTCTTTATGTCGTGCGAGCCTTCCTTCACCTTCGGGAACTCGTTGCCGCGCACGATGGCCTTGCTGCGCGGTTAGATGAGCTTGCCGCTCTGGTGGCGCGTGGCCAGGAGTCAACGCGAGTTGAGTTGAAGGCCATGGTGGACGTACTCAGGCAACTGGCCCGGCCTGCCGAGGCGCCAGCCAAGCGGCCGATCGGCTTCGTGGTCACTGACGAACGGCCGGCTAGCGCAGCCGCAGCCGCACCAGCACCTGGCCGTGGTCGGAAACCTCGGGCCGCTCCTGGCGCAAGTGGTCGTTGAAGTAGCTGACGTCCAGCACTTCGCCGATGGCGCGCGGCGAGGCAGGGTTGAATTCTTCCGACACCAGCACGTGGTCGATGGTGGAGTAGTGTCCTTCGTGGATGCTGGTATAGGCCACATGGCGCAGATGGTCTTGCCGCAGCTGGATCTGGTTGGCGTCATACATGCGGCCGCGCCGCTCGTCGCCGGGCATCATGCCGCCGCCGTTGCCCAGCACGATGGTGGTGGTCACCGCGTCGGCTGTGTCGTTGAAATCACCCAGAACGATGCAAGGCCGGCGCGTTTCACGCATCATTTTGCTTAACAGGACACGCAGGGCCACCGCTTCCGTACCGCGCCACACCAGCGAGCGCAGGCTGGCCATGGCCAGGTGCAGCGGATCTTCCGAGGTGTCGCCGCTGCGGTAATCCGGCCGCCGCGATTTCAGGTGGACCACGATGACGTCCACCACCACTTCGTTGGGCAGCATGATCTGGGCGTGCAGGGGCGCGCGGGCGAAGCGGTCCGCTTCCGGCAGGCCCGAGTCGGCCGGCACGCCTTCAGGGAAATTGGCATAGACTTCCGGCGCGGCAGCCAAAGGCAGGCGCGACACCAGCGCCACATTAGGCGTCAAACGAGAGGCGTGGGGATCGGGATCGAAGCCGGCATGCACGGCATCGCGATACTTACGGGACCGCGCGAGCACGTCGCGCAGCGCTGCCTGGGAGAAGATCTCCTGGAAGCCGATCACGTCGGCATCGAGCTGGTCCAGCTGCTGCGCGGTCCATTCCGCCTTGGCCTCGTACTCCTGCTCCGTCAAAGGCTGCAGGTTGTCGTACAGTTTCGCCCCTGGCGGGGCAAGGTTGCAGACATTGAAGGTGGCAAAGCGAATTTCTTGCTGCATAATGAGAAACTCCTCTCTTGGCACTAGCGTATCACGGCATGGCAAAAAAAGAGCACATTTCCGAAACCCCGGCGACAGCCTTGCTGCGCAAGCACAAAGTCGCATTTTCCGAACATCCTTATGAGTACGAAGAGCATGGCGGTACCTCCGTCTCTTCGCGCGAGCTGGGCGTCGATGAACACCATGTGGTGAAGACCCTGGTGATGCAGGACGAGGCGGCCAAGCCGCTGATCGTGCTGATGCACGGCGACTGCAAGGTATCGACCAAGAACCTGGCCCGAAATATCGGCTGCAAGTCCGTTGAGCCGTGCAAGCCCGAGGTGGCGCAGCGCCATTCCGGCTACATGGTGGGCGGCACATCGCCGTTCGGCACCAAGAAGGCAATGCCGGTCTATGTCGAGGAAAGCATCCTTGGCCTGGAAACGATTTATATCAATGGCGGGCGCCGTGGCTTCCTGATTGGTATCAAGCCAGCGGTCCTGACCGAGGTGCTGGCGGCCAGGCCGGTGCAATGCGCATTGGCGGATTGATAAGATTGCCTGCGGCCGCGCCGCCCGAGCCGGACGGTATGGTGTATAGTCGCTGCCGCATATAAAAACAAGGAATCCTGGGGATTTATGATTACTCTGCTTTTGATTATTGGCGCTTACCTGATCGGCTCGATTTCCTTCGCCGTGGTGGTGAGCAAGTTCTACGGCCTGGACGATCCGCGCACCTATGGTTCCGGCAACCCCGGCGCCACCAATGTGCTGCGCAGCGGTAACAAGGGTGCGGCGATCTGGACCTTGATCGGCGATGCCTTCAAAGGTTGGCTGGCCGTGTTCCTGGTCGACCATTTCCAGCAGCAACTGGGCCTGGGCTACCAGGCGGACCAGGCCATCGCACTGGTGGCCGTGGCCGTGTTTGTTGGCCACTTGTGGCCGGTATTCTTCAAGTTCGTCGGTGGCAAGGGCGTGGCCACGGCGCTGGGCGGGCTGCTGGCATTGAATGTATGGCTGGGCCTGGCAACGCTGGCGACCTGGCTGGTGGTGGCTTACGCCTTCCGCTATTCCTCGCTGGCTGCGCTGGTCGCTTCCGTGTTCGCACCGTTCTACTACGGCTTGCTGTTCGGCGCCGAGCCGCAACTGGCTGCCGTCCTGGCCATGAGCGGTTTGCTGGTTTGGCGCCATTCCAAAAATATTGCTAACCTTATTGCTGGCAAAGAAAGCCGCATCGGCAGCAAAGCCAAGAAAAAGGCCTAGAAAACCATGACTACCACCCCGATCCGCATCGACTTCGTTTCCGACGTCTCCTGTCCCTGGTGTGCGATCGGGCTGAACAGCCTGGAAGTGGCGCTGGGCCGTCTTGGCGAAAGCGTCCAGGCGCAAATCCACTTCCAGCCCTTCGAGCTGAATCCGCACATGGTGCCGGAAGGGCAGGACATCACCGAGCACCTGCGCCAGAAATACGGCGCCAGCCCCGCCCAGCAGGAACAGACCCGTGAAATGATCCGCCAGCGCGGCGCCGATGTCGGTTTCGACTTCGCCATGGGCATGCGTAGCCGGATTTACAACACGTTTGATGCGCACCGGCTGCTGCATTGGGCCGGCGAGCATGGCAAGCAGAAAGAGCTGAAAAAGGCCCTGTTCGATGCGTATTTCACGCGCGGCCAGGATCCAAGCTCGCGCACCCTGCTGGTGCAACTGGCGGGCAAGGTCGGCCTGGACGAGGCGGAGGCAGTGCAAGTGCTGTCATCTGGCCGCTACGCGCAGGAAGTTCGCGATATGGAGCATTTCTACCACCGCAACGGCATCCAGTCGGTGCCGGCCGTCATCATCAATGAAAAACATCTCATCTCCGGCGGACAGCCGCCGGAAGCCTTTGAGCGTGCCCTGCGGCAAATAGTGGCTGCCAAATAAAACTATTATCTTGCTAGCAACCTTGTTACACTTGGTACCGTAACAAGGGAGAGAGCATGTCTGCCGCCGAAAAAATCATAACAACGCTGTACCCCGGGCAGTCGGACGACCACAAGCGCCTGGCTGCGCTGCACCGCTACGGCGCCCTCGATGCGCCAGCGAGCGAAGATTTCACCTTCCTGACAGAGCTGGCCGCCAAGGCCTGCGACGTTCCGTATGCCTTCATCACGCTGGTCGATGGCGAACGCGCCGTCGTCAAGTCCTGCACCGGGCTGGCGCTGGGTTCCATGCCGCGCAGCCAGTGTTATTGCTCGCTGGCGGTGCTGGGCGAAGCGGCCACCGAGATCGGCGACCTGGGCCGGGATGCCCGCACGGCCGGCATGCCGCTGACCGTCGCTGCGCCGTTCATGCGCATGTACAGCAGCGTGCCGCTGACCACCAGGGATGGTTTCGCGATCGGCACCCTGTGTGTGATGGACACCAAACCAGGCTGCCTGTCGACCTCCCAACGCGACATGCTGCGCAAGCTGGCGCGCCAGGTCATGGCCCTGTTCGAACTGCACGCCAGCGAACGGGCGCTGAAAGCCTCGAAGGATGAGCTGGAGACCCTGGCTACCACCGATGAGCTGACCGGCTTGCATAACCGCCGCTCCCTGATGAGCCACCTGCGTTTTGAAGTGGCCCGCACGCGCCGCTTCCGCACGCCGCTGTCGGCCGTGATGGTGGACGTCGACCACTTCAAGAACGTCAACGATGAGTTCGGCCACCAGCTGGGCGACGAAGTGCTGGCCGCGATCGGCCGCCTGGTGCGCGAAAACGTGCGGGTGATCGATGTGGCCGGACGCTACGGCGGCGAAGAATTGTGTATCCTGTTGCCGAACACGCCGCCCGAAGGCGCGCGCAAGTTCGCAGAGACGTTGCGGTCGCGGATCGAGGCCCAGGTGCATGGCGCCGGGGCGCGCACGGTCGCGGTGACGGCCAGCCTTGGCGTCGGCTCCTTCAATCACATGGATATTGATGATGCCGAGATGCTGCTGAAGCAGGCTGACGCCGCGCTGTTCCGCGCCAAAGCCAGGGGCCGCAACCGTGTGGAAGGTTGAACAGGACAGGAGTTTGCATGCCGAAGGCAATTTGGAATGGCGCCGTGATTGCGGAAGCCGATAGCAGCGAAGTCGAGATCGTCGAGCACAACATCTATTTCCCGCCGTCGCGGGTCAGGAAGGACTATCTCCAGCCGAGCCAGCACACCACGCTGTGTCCATGGAAGGGCGTGGCCAGTTATTACAACGTGGTGGTGGATGGCAAGGTGAACGCCAACGCCGCCTGGTATTACCCGAGCCCGAAAGAAGCGGCCAACAACATCAAGGACCGGATCGCCTTCTGGCACGGCGTCGAAGTCCAGCATTAATTGTTGAAAGTCGGGGTCAGGTCTGGCAATCGGACACAGGCTCAGCCGCAAGCGGCTGAGCCTGTGTCCGATTGCCAGACCTGACCCCGACTTTCATTAAGCATGGATAACATTACTCATAGCGTAGTTGGCCTGGGCGTTGGCGAGCTGATTCAGCGCTCGCTGCCGCCGGAGGCCGATCCGGGGCGTCACAGGACGCGGCATCGCTTGCTGCTGACGGCTTGCGCCCTTGCCAGCAATTTTCCTGACCTCGACCTGGTTTATACCCGGCTGGCGCCGGCGCCATTGGGCTACCTGCTGCATCACCGCGGACATACGCATACCTTGCTGTACCTGCTGCCTCAGGCTTTGCTGCTGTTTGCCCTGTTATGGGTCTTGTGGCCGAATGCGCGGGCGTTGCTGCGTGAGAGCCGCGATGCGCGGCGTGGGCTGCTGATAACGCTGGCCGCGGGTTTCCTGCTGCACCTGGGGATGGACTTCATGAACAACTATGGGGTTCATCCGTTCTATCCTTTCAGCGGAACCTGGTACTTCGGCGATATGGTTTACATCATCGAGCCGGTGTTCTGGGGGGCGTTCGGGGTGCCGCTGGCGATGGCCGCACCTTCGCGGCGCATGCGTATTGTGCTGCTTTCCGTGCTGCCGGTGGTCCTGCTGTATGTGACGCTGCATGGCTACTTGGGCTGGGCGTCGTTCGCTGCGCTGGTCATGCTGGGTGGCGTGGTGGCTGTGCTGCGATTCATGCATATGCAAAGCAGGCGTGCGCTGCTACTGGCCCTTGGCATGGTGCTGGCATTTATCGGCGTCCAGGCGTCGGCCTCGTTCAAGGCGCGCCAGGCGGTGACGGCGGCACTGGTGTTGCAGGATCCTCAGTCCCGCGTGCTGGACGTTGCACTGACCGCTTTCCCGTCCCAGCCCCTGTGCTGGAGCTTTACCTCGATCGAGTCGGACGGGAAGATTTACCAGCTCCGGCGCGGGCATTTGAGCCTTGCGCCTTCCTTGCTGCCACCGCGTGAATGCCCGGCGGCACTGACGGCCGATGCGGTGCAGGAGATGGCCGTCACGGTACCCGGCGTGCTGGTGTCCGGATCATGGCAGGGCGATGTGGCTGGCTTGCGCGCGCGCGCCGCAGCCGATTGCCAATTGGCTGCCTGGCTGCGTTTCGCCCGCATGCCGGCGGTGGATGCGGCCCAGGCCAGCGACCTGCGCTTCTCCGCCTCGCCGCGTGGGAATTTCACTACTTTGATGCTGGCGGCGAAACCGGAATGCCCTTTCAGCGTGCCGGGATGGGGCATGCCGCGCGCTGATTTGCTGGGGAGCCCGCAATGAAGACCTACGATCCGCACCAGCGCTTCGGCCGGCCGGAAGGCGGTTGGCGCGAAAAGCTCTATGCAATAATTTTCGAGTCCGATACGCCTGCCGGCATGGCGTTCGACCTCGCGCTGATCGGCGCTATCCTGCTGAGCGTGACGACCGTGGTGCTGGCCAGTGTCGCCGAAGTGGCGCGCGACTACGGCGACTGGCTGTTTGCGGCAGAGTGGTTCTTTACCGTGCTGTTCACCATCGAATACGCCAGCCGCCTGCTGTGCGTGCGGCACCCGTTGCGCTACGCGCGCAGTTTCTTCGGCATGATCGACCTGCTGGCAGTATTGCCAAGTTATATGGCGCTGTTCGTGCCGGGCGCACATGTGCTGCTCAACGTGCGGATCCTGCGGCTGCTGCGCATGTTCCGTATTCTCAAGCTCACGCTGTACATCGAGGAATATGGGATGCTGGGCCGTGCCTTGCTGGCCAGCCGCCGCAAGATCCTGATCTTCCTGTCGGTGGTGTTCATGGTCGTCTTCTTGCTGGGGACCGTGATGTACGTGGTCGAAGGACCGGCACACGGCTTTACCAGCATTCCGACTGCCGTCTACTGGGCGATTTCGGCCGTGACCACCGTGGGCTTCGGCGACCTGGTGCCGAAGACGGACCTGGGCCGCGCCATTGCGTCGGTGATGATGCTGCTGGGGTGGGGCATTCTTGCCGTCCCGACGGGCATCATCAGCGCCGAAATCAGCCAGCAGCGCCGCTCAAGTCGCACTTGCGACGGCTGCCTGGCCGGAGACCATGAGCAGTCGGCGCGTTTCTGCAAGAGCTGCGGAACCAAACTCCCGGGAAGTTAGGCGGCCTGCTTGGCCGGCTGTTCGAAGTCGGTCGACAGGGCCAGGTCCTTCCATTGCGCCAGTTCCTTCTCTACCTGCTGGTGCTTGGCGTTGATGCGAACGATGGCATCGCTGCCCAACTGAAGGCGTAATGGCGGCTGCGTTGCATCGGCAAGCTTCAACAGGGCTTGCGACAGCTTGGAAGGATCGCCTGGCTGAGCGTGGTTTGCGCCCGCCGCGAAGGTGCGCATGGCGCCCACCGTATCCTTGTAGTCCTCGATGCGGCTTGCGGTCTCCACCAGCGAGGTGGCGTCGAGGAAATCAGTGCGGAAGAAGCCGGGTTCCACCACGGTGACGTGCACGCCCAGCGGAGCCAGTTCCTGCGCCATCGCTTCGCTCAGGCCTTCCACCGCGAACTTGGTGGAACCGTAGACGCCCCAGCCGTAGTACGCCTGGTAGCCGCCCAGAGAGGAAATATTGATCACATGGCCGCTGCGCTGCCGGCGCATGGCCGGCAGCACCGCGCGGCTCACGTTCAGCAGGCCGAAGACATTCGTTTCGTAATTGCGGCGCACCTCTTCCGCCGAGGTCTCCTCGACGGCGCCGAGGATGCCGTAGCCGGCGTTATTCACCAGCACGTCGATGCGGCCAAAACGCTCGATGGCGGCCTGGGTGGCAACTACGGCGGCTGCTTCCTTTGTCACATCGAGCTGCACTGGCAGCAGCTGGGGATGCGCGCCAAGGGCGTCGACAATCGCTTGCGGGTTGCGGGCGGCTGCTACCACGGAGTCGCCGCGCGCCAGTGCGTCGCGGGCAATCAGCAGGCCGAAGCCGCGGGAGGCGCCAGTGATGAACCAGACTTTGTTTGCCATGATCTTGCTCCTTCAAGAGTGGGTAGTTGGTGAAGGGCATATTAGGCTTCGGAGAGCTGCTACACTAGCCATAGTAAAGGTGATTGATCTTCAACTATTGGTTGTAAATGAATGGATAAGGCCCGCGTCATCACATTGTTCATCGGCGTCGTGCATGGCGGCAGCTTCAGCCAGGCGGCGGTCGATGCCGGCCTGTCGGCCCAGGCGGTCAGCAAGGCGATTCGCCAGCTGGAGGAATACCTCGGCGTGCGCCTGTTCCATCGCACGACACGCAGCCTGAGTCTTACGGACGAAGGCCAGCGCCTGTTCGAGCTGGCCAACCCGGGCCTGCGCTTGCTGGACGAGGCGCTGGACCACGTTCAGAACAGCCGCGAGGCGGTTGACGGCATGATCCGCGTCGCCGCACCTACCTCGCTGGGCACGGTGGTGCTGGCGCCGCTGCTGCGCGAATTCCAGGAGCTGTATCCGAGCGCGCATTTCGACATGCTGTTCGACGACCACTTCACCGACTTGACCGAGGCGAAGATCGACGTCGGCTTCAGGGCGGGGAATCCGCCGGAGCGCAACCTGGTTGCGCGCCAGCTGGGCAGGATTCCTTTGCATATCTGCGCTTCGCCCGGCTATATCGAGCGCCACGGCGCCCCGCGCACGGTGGAAGAATTGCTGCACCATCGGTGCACCGGTTTCCGCCAGCCGAACACGGGCCGCGTGATTCCGTGGGAACTCAAAGGGCAGGGCGGCACGGTGTACCAGGACGTGCCCTGCGTGGCGACGTTCAATACGGCGGAGGGCGAGGTCGAGGCGGTGCGCGCCGGGGTCGGCATCGGCCAGCTGGCGCTGTACATGGTGGAGCGCGACCTGGCGGAAGGGCGGCTGGTGCACCTGCTGCCGACCCATGTGACGGCAAATGCGGCCGTTTACATGTACTATCCGCAGCGCAGCCGCATGCCGATGCGCGTGCGGCACTTTATCGACTTCATGGTGAAACGCAAATGGACCGCCTTTACCTGATGACCGTCTACGTGGCTGTGGCCGAGGAGCAGGGCTTCGCGGCAGGTGCGCGCCGCCTCGGCATGTCGCCGCCTGCCGTTACGCGCGCGGTGGCGGCGCTGGAAGAAAGGCTGGGCGCCAGGCTGCTGGACCGCACCACGCGCCATGTGCGCGTGACGGAAGCCGGCCAGCGCTACCTGGATGATGCGCGCCGGATCATCGCGGAAGTCGACGAGGCCGACGATGCAGTTGCCGGCATCAACGCCGCGCCGCGCGGCCACCTTACAGTGACGGCGCCGGTGCTGTTTGGACGCATCTACGTGGTGCCGGGCATTGTCGATTACCTGCAGCGCTATCCGGCGATGGATATTTCCACTGTCTTCGTCGACCGCGTGACCAACTTGCTGGAAGAAGGCATCGATGTCGGCATCCGCATCGGCGAGCTGCCCGATTCGAGCATGCGCGCCATTCCGGTCGGGCAGGTGCGGCGCATGATCATCGCTTCGCCTTCCTATATAGAGAAGCATGGCGCGCCGAGCACGCCGCAGGAGCTGGAGCAGCACACCATTGTCGCCTCGTCCGGCTCCAGCGTGCCTCCGGACTGGCGCTTCCAGAATGGCGCCGGCACGCAATCGCTGCGCGTCAAGCCGCGCCTGGGCGTGAACAATAACGACTCTGCCATCGAAGCAGTGCGCAGCGGCTTCGGCATCGCGCGCCTGCTGTCCTACCAGGCGGCAGCCTTGCTCGATGCAGGCGAGCTGGTTGAGGTGCTGCAGGACTACGCGACGCCGGCGGTGCCTATCCATATCATCCACCGTGACAGCCGTCAGGGCTCGACCCGCATCCGCAGCTTCGTGGACCTGATGGCCGAACGCCTGCGCACCGATCCGAGGCTTCGCCCGGTGCGTTGACGGCGCTAAATTGGTGCGGTGCACAAACAAAGTGCTGGATTTCCACCGCCTTTCCCCCTGAAAGCGGGGTGGCACGGCGCTTGCAGTATCCCCATTATTTACAAACCGGGGATAGAGATGGATCGCACGTTCAGCCTTACCCGTCGTCGCCTGCTTGCTGCGGGCGCTGCGACAGCCTTATCGAATTACGCCTGGGCTGCAGGCTCCGACAAGCCTGAGAAAGAAGAAGTCAAAGTCGGCTTCATTCCATTGACCGATTGCGCCTCCGTCGTGATGGCTTCTGTGCTGGGCTTCGACAAGAAGTACGGCATCAGGATCGTCTTGAGCAAGGAGGCGTCCTGGCCCGCCGTGCGGGACAAGCTGGTGAACGGTGAACTCGACGCGGCCCATGTGCTGTATGGGCTGGTGTATGGCGTCCACCTGGGCGCTGGCGGTCCGAAGAAGGACATGGCCGTACTGATGAACCTCAATCACAACGGCCAGGCGATCACGCTGTCGAAGAAACTGTCCGACAAAGGCGCAGTCGATGGCGCTTCGTTGGCGAAGCTGATGCGCACCGACCAGCGCGAGTACACCTTCGCACAGACGTTCCCGACCGGCACCCATGCGATGTGGCTGTATTACTGGCTGGCGTCGTATGGCATCAACCCGATGACGGACGCCAAGGTCATTACGGTGCCGCCGCCGCAGATGGTCGCCAATATGCGGATCGGGAACATGGATGGCTTTTGCGTGGGCGAGCCATGGAACCACCGCGCGATTGTGGATGGCGTCGGCATCACGGCCACGACAACGCAGGACATCTGGCGTGACCATCCGGAGAAGGTGCTGGGTACTAGCGCGGAGTGGGTGAAGAAGTATCCCAATACTGCACGCGCACTCATCGCTGCGGTGCTGGATGCTGGACGCTGGATTGATGCGTCCCTGTCGAACAAGGTGAAGATGGCGGAAGCCATTGCCGACAAATCCTACGTCAACACGACGGTCGATGTGATTGGCCAGCGCATCATGGGCCGCTACCAGAATGGCCTGGGCAAAACCTGGGACGATCCGAACTACATGAAGTTCTTCAATGACGGCGCGGTGAATTTCCCATACCTCAGCGACGGCATGTGGTTCCTCACGCAACAGAAGCGCTGGGGCTTGCTGAAGGCGGAGCCGGATTACCTGGCAGTTGCCACGCAAATCAACCAGATCGATGTGTACAAGGACGGCGCGGCTATGGCGAAGGTGAGCGTACCAAAGTCGCCCCTGCGCAGCGTAAAGATGATCGACGGCACGACCTGGGACGGCAAGAATCCCAAGGCCTATGCTGATTCGTTCAAGATCAGAGCGTGAAGGGAGGCCTTATGAGTGCTATGTACGGAACGATAGACGGGGCCGGCGCGGGCACGCCTGGCACACACGGCGCACTGACCGCGCAGGACGCTGCGCGGGAAGCAGCTGCAGCTGCATTGGCCGCGGCTGGCGTGGGGCGGGCAATCGATATGAAGGTGGACGTTGCGCCGGCAGGACAGGCTGGGAAGGCGGGAGCATCAGTGCAACCGGCGCCCGCGGTGCCGGGAAGGCCAACGCGCCGCATGCGGCTGGCGGCGAAAGGCGTGCACCTGGCGCCGGAAGGTGGGCGGCTGCGGCCCTTTGTCATGAAAGTACTGCCGCCGCTGCTTGGCTTGTCGCTGCTGGTGCTGGCTTGGCAAATCCTGGCGGTACGCAACGCAGGCTTTCCCACTCCGCTGGAGACCTGGCATGAGGCGGTGAAGCTGTTCTCGGACCCGTTCTACCGCAAGGGTCCGAATGACCAGGGCATTGGCTGGAACATCCTGGCCTCGCTGCGCCGCGTCGCGCTGGGCTTCGGCCTGGCGGCGCTGGTGGGTATTCCGCTTGGCTTCCTGATCGGACGCTTCAGCTTTTTGTACGGCATGTTCAGCCCTTTAATCAGTTTGCTGAAGCCCGTATCGCCCTTGGCCTGGCTGCCGATTGGCCTGCTGGTGTTCAAGGCGGCCGATCCAGCCGCGATCTGGGCCATCTTCATTTGTTCGATCTGGCCCATGATCGTTAACACCGCCGTCGGCGTGCAGCGCGTGCCGCAGGATTACCTGAACGTGGCGCGTGTGCTGAACCTGTCCGAATGGAAGGTGGCGACCAGGATACTGCTGCCTTCCGTGCTGCCTTACATGCTGACCGGCGTGCGGCTCGCCATCGGCACGGCATGGCTGGTCATCGTCGCAGCCGAAATGCTGACGGGCGGCGTGGGCATCGGCTTCTGGGTGTGGGATGAGTGGAATAACCTGAACGTGCCGCACATCCTGATCGCCATCGGCGTGATCGGCGTGGTTGGCCTGTCGTTGGAACTGGCGCTGGTCGCGCTGGCCAAAGCTTTCAGCTATGAGGAGAAATGAGATGGCTTCGAAATTCATCGATATCAGCAAGGTCGACATGCGCTTTGGCCAGTTCCACGCGCTGAGCGACGTCAACCTGGTGGTCGAGCAGGGTGAGTTCATTACCCTGATCGGCCACTCGGGCTGCGGCAAGTCGACGCTGCTCAACCTGGTCGCGGGCCTGAACCGTCCCACCAGTGGCGTGCTGGTTTGCAGCGGGCGCGAGATCGCCGGGCCGGGGCCGGAACGCGCGGTCGTGTTCCAGAACCATTCGCTGCTGCCCTGGCTGACTTGTTTCGAGAACATTTACCTCGCAGTGGAGCGGGTGTTCGGCGGCAAGGAGACGCGCGCGCAACTGGATGAACGCAGCTGGCAGGCGCTGGAACTGGTGGGACTGGCGGCCGCTGGCGGCAAGCGGCCCAATGAAATTTCAGGTGGAATGAAGCAGCGCGTCGGCATCGCCCGCGCACTGTCGATGGAACCGAAGGTGCTGCTGATGGACGAACCGTTCGGCGCCCTCGATGCGCTGACACGCGCCCACCTGCAAGACGAATTGATGCGCATCGTCGCCGCGACGGGGGCCACCGTGGTGATGGTGACGCACGATGTGGATGAAGCCGTGCTGCTGTCCGATCGCATTGTCATGATGACAAATGGCCCGGCCGCCACCATCGGCGGCGTCGTCAAAGTACGGCTGGAACGCCCGCGCGACAGACTATCCCTGGCGCAAGATCCGCTGTATCTTGACTATCGGACAAGCGTGCTGGAGTTCCTCTACCAACGACAAGGACACCCGGCACAACGTTTTGCTGCATAGCAATGTGCAAAAGTGTGGCAGCGGGGCGACTCTGCTGCTACATTGGTGGTCTATACAAACGGAGACACTTGATGAGTACCGAAGTACAGCAGCACGAAGTTAACAAAGAAGCAAAGCGGGAAGACAAGCCGAACCGCCACGAACTGGTGCGCCAGCAGATGAACCACACCGGTCTTCGTACCGGTATCGCAGCCGGCCTGCTGGCCCTGGTGGGCCTGAGCGCATGGCTGCTCGCCTGATCAAATGACCCGCAGTTCGTCCAGCGGCCAGCGCGGACGGACATTGAAGGAATAGTCCCGCTGCGCCGCCTGCGGATTGATCTGCAGGCGCATGGCGCCGGCGAAGGCAATCATTGCGCCGTTATCGGTGCAGAACTCCAGTTCCGGGTAGTAGACCTTGAAGTGCTTCTTCCTTGCCGCCGCGTTCAGCGACGCGCGCAGTTGCGCATTCGCGCCCACGCCACCGGCGATCACCAGGCGTTTCAGGCCCGTCTGCTTCAGCGCGGACAGGCATTTGACTGTCAGCACGTCCACGATCGCATCCACGAAACCGCGCGCGATATTCGCCTTGTCCTGCTCGCAGACGTTGGCAGCGCCGCCGTTGTTGTTCACCACCGTCAGCACGGCTGTTTTCAGGCCGGAGAAGGAGAACATCAAATCCTTCGAGTGCAGTATGGGGCGCGGCAGCTTGTAGGCTTCCGGGTCGCCGAATTCGGCCATGCGCGAAATGGCGGGGCCGCCAGGGTAGCCCAGGCCAAGCAGCTTGGCCGATTTATCGAAGGCCTCGCCCGCCGCGTCATCCAGTGTTTCGCCCAGCAGTTCGTACTGGCCGACGCCGTCCACGCGCATCAGCTGCGTATGGCCGCCCGATACCAGCAGCGCCACGAAAGGGAACTCCGGCGGCTCGCTGGCCAGCAGCGGCGACAGCAGGTGGCCTTCCAGATGGTGCACGCCCAGCACCGGCTTATCCAGCGCCATGCCCAGCGAGCAGGCAATCGCCGAACCGACCAGCAGGGCGCCTGCCAGGCCGGGACCCTGGGTGTAGGCGATGGCATCGATCTCGCCGGCTTGCAGGCCGGCTTTGCCCAGCGCCTGTTCCAGCAGCGGAATCGCGCGGCGGATATGGTCGCGCGAGGCCAGTTCCGGCACCACGCCGCCGTATTCCTCATGCATCGCCACCTGCGAGTGCAGGGCGTGCGAGAGCAGGCCGCGCTGCGTGTCATACAGGGCCAGGCCAGTTTCGTCACAGGAGGATTCAACGCCGAGAACGATCATTGGAATGCACAAAAGGGTAAAGGGCAATCCGCCATTGTAATGGAAAGCCCGCTTGCATTGATTGGTATACGTGTATACAATTTATCGCATGAAGACACCTCCGCCCCGTGCTCAAGGCGGCCCGGCCATCCTGGCGGCCCTGCGCGACGACATCGGCAGCGGCAAGCTGGCGCCCGGCGCCGTGCTGCGCCAGGCCGAACTGGCCGAACAATTCGGCACCAGCCGCATTCCCGTGCGCGAAGCGCTCAATTCCCTGCAGGCGGAAGGCCTGGTGCAGATCGAGCCGAACCGCGGCGCTTATGTCACCACGCTTGGCGCGGACGAGCTGCATGAACTGTTCGACCTGCGCGTGCTGCTGGAGACGGATGTGCTGCGGCGTGCAGTGCCCTTGCATACGGAGCGCAGCCTGCGCCGCCTGGAAGCCATCCAGCATGAACTGGATGGCGAAACGGCGCCGCTGGAATGGCTGCGGCTTGACCGCGCGTTCCACGACGAGCTTTATGCGCCGGGCAGGCGACTGCGCAGCCAGCAAATGGTGGCCAGCCTGCGCGCATCGGTCGAGCGTTTCTACCTGGCGCAGCTGGGGCCTGAGGCGCGCCGGTCCGGCTGGAACGATGAGCACCAGCGACTGATCGCGCTGGTGCGGGCGGGTGACCCGGATGGCGCTTGCGCCATGCTGGCGCAGCACCTGCGCGAAACCGAAAAGCTTGCAGTTTCTACCCTTGGGAGCCTGATATGAGCATTCATACCGCGGAAGTTGCCTGGCATCGCCACGATGCCAAGTTCACCGATAACCGTTACAGCCGGCTGCATAAGTGGACCTTCGACGGCGGTACGGTGGTGCCGGGATCGTCGTCGCCGCACGTGGTCCGGGTGCCGTTGTCCGATCCTTCGGCGGTGGATCCGGAGGAGGCGTATGTAGCTTCGCTATCGAGCTGCCATATGCTGTGGTTCCTTAGCCTGGCGGCGCGTGACGGCTATGTGGTCGACAGCTATGTCGATGCGGCGGAAGGGAAGATGGAGGACGGCTGGATCAGCGTGGTGACGCTGAAGCCGATGGTCGCCTTCTCGGGCGAGAAGGCGCCGACGGATGCGGAGCTGGAGCGGCTGCACCATGAAGCGCATGGAGAGTGCTTCCTGGCGCGCTCGGTGAAGTCCGCGATTCGCGTTGAGGGAAGCTGGCGCTTTTAAAACCGGTAATTCAGTGTCGGCCGCAGGTGGGGTGTCTGACCCTGTGGGTCAGACACCGGTTTACCGGTTCAAGGGCGGGCGCGCAGTTCGCGGTCCGCTTCCTTCAGCATATGGACCGTGGTATCCCAATCGATGCAGGCATCGGTCACCGAGCAGCCGTATTTCAGCTCGGACAGGTCGGCCGGGATCTTCTGGTTGCCCGCCACAATGTTCGACTCGATCATCACGCCGGTAATCGACTGGTTGCCGTGCACGATCTGGTTGACCACGTCGGTCATCACCAGCGGCTGCAGTTCCGGCTTCTTGTACGAGTTGGCGTGCGAGCAGTCGATCACGATATTGGCCGGCAGCTTGGCCTTCTGCAGCGATTGTTCCGCAATCGCCACCGACACGGAATCATAGTTAGGCCGGCCGTCGCCCCCGCGCAGCACCACGTGGCCATGCGGATTGCCCCGCGTGCGCACGACAGACACATTCCCCTGGCTGTTGATGCCCAGGAAGGCGTGCGGATTCGCCGCCGACAGGATCGCGTTGATCGCGATGCCGATGTCGCCGTCCGTGCCGTTCTTGAAGCCCACAGGCGTCGACAGGCCCGACGACATTTCGCGGTGGGTCTGCGATTCGGTGGTGCGGGCGCCGATGGCGGTCCAGGCGATCAGGTCGCCCAGGTACTGCGGCGAGATCGGGTCCAGCGCCTCGGTGGCGGTCGGCAGGCCCAGTTCGCATACGTCCAGCAGGAACTGGCGCGCCTTTTCCATGCCGACGTCGACGCGGAACGAATCGTCCATATACGGATCGTTGATATAGCCCTTCCATCCCGTGGTGGTGCGCGGCTTTTCGAAATACACGCGCATCACCAGCAGCATGGTGTCCTTGACTTCTTCCTGCAGCGCTTTCAGGCGGCGCGCATAGTCCAGGCCCGCGACCGGGTCATGGATGGAGCAAGGGCCCACCACGACGAACAGGCGCTTGTCCTTGCGCTCCAGGATGGCGCGCAGGTCGGCGCGGCCCTTGGTGACGGTCTCGGAAGCCTTGTCGGTCAGCGGCAGTTTCGCATGCAGCTCCTCTGGGGTAGGCATGGATGCGAACGAGGTAACGTTAATGTTTTCAAGGTTTTGGGCAATCATGATCAGTCTGCTTTTCAACGTGTTTTTTCTTGGGGGATCTAACAGTGTAGCCGAAATGCCGTAAACTGGCAGAATGACGACTAAACAACCTTTCCAGGCCGCTCCCTACATCAAGGAGATCGGCCGGGGCGCGAAGGGCGCCCGCAGCATGGACCGCGAGCAGGCACGCGAATTGTGGGGCGCGATTCTCGATGGCCGCGTATCGGACCTTGAGCTGGGCGGCATCCTGCTGTCAATGCGGATCAAGGGTGAATCGGTGGAGGAGCTGGAAGGCTTCCTGGAAGCGTCCGAAGCCTCGTTTGAAAAACTGCGCGCGCCGGCCGGCGAATTCGCGCCTGTGGTGATCCCGAGTTATAACGGCGCCCGCAAGATGGCGAACCTGACCGCGTTGCTGGCGCTGCTGCTGGCGCGCGAGGGCGTCCCGGTGCTGGTGCATGGCGTGGCGCACGACGTTGGGCGCGTCGCCACGGCGGAAGTATTCGAAGCACTGGGCGTGCATGCTTCGCCCGATCATGCAGCGGCGGAGGCGGCGCTGGAGGATGGGCGCGTGGCCTTCATCACCATCGACGCATTGGCGCCGCGCTTGGCGTGGATGCTGTCGCTGCGCCGCATCCTCGGCGTGCGCAACTCGACCCATACGCTGGTGAAGATCATGCAGCCGTTTGCCGGGCCTGCACTGCGGCTGGTGTCCTACACCCACCCGGAATACCTGGAGTCGCTGGGCGAATTCTTCACCCTGAACAAAGGCCACGCCTTCCTGATGCGCGGCACGGAAGGCGAGACCGTCGCCAACGCCAACAAGGCGCAGAAGATCGACTGGTTCCACGGCGGCGAACGCACCGTGCTGGTTGAAAAGCAGACGCTGGTCGAAAAGCTGCCCGAGCTGCCGGAGGATAAAAGCGCAGAGTCGACCGCTGCCTGGATCCAGGCCGTGCTGCGCGGTGAAATCCCCGTGCCGGATTCGATTATCCAGCAGGTGGGCCACTGCAAAGATGTCGCCCGCTCGCTCGCTGCCGGCGCCGCCCTCCTGTAAAATGGTGGGTTTGGTCTCAGGGCAGGGCGGCAGGAAATGGCAAATCAGTACGATGTAGCGGTAATCGGCGCAGGCGCGGCGGGCATGATGTGCGCGGCGACGGCCGGCAAGCGCGGCAAACGCGTTGTGCTGCTCGATCACGCCGAGAAACTGGCGGAGAAGATCCGCATCTCTGGCGGCGGTCGTTGCAACTTCACCAATATTAACGCCGGCCCTGCCAACTTCCTCTCCGAGAATCCGCACTTCGCCAAGAGCGCGCTGTCGCGCTTCACGCCGCATGATTTCCTGACGATGGTGAAGAAGCACCGCATCGGCTTCCACGAAAAGCATAAAGGGCAACTGTTCTGCGACGACTCCGCCGAGCAGATCATCGACATGCTGCGCAACGAGTGCGCCGATGGTGGCGTGCATTGGCGCATGCCGAGCAAGGTGCAGGCCGTGGCGCAGAATGGCGCCGGCTTCGTGCTGCAGACAGACGAAGGCGAGATCCATGCTGGCGCTGTCGTGGTGGCGACCGGCGGCCTGTCGATCCCGAAGATTGGTGCGACCGACTTCGGCTATCGCGTGGCCAAGCATTTTGGGCTCAAGCTGGTAGACCCGCGTCCCGCCCTGGTGCCGCTGACTTTCGACGCCGAGGAATGGGCGCCGTTTGTGCCGCTGGCCGGCGTCTCGCTGGAAGTGGACGTGGAAACCGGCTCGCTGAAAGGCCGCAACCCGACCGGCGCCCGCTTCCGCGAAGACCTGCTGTTCACCCACCGCGGCCTGAGCGGTCCGGCCATCCTGCAGATTTCCTCGTTCTGGCAGCCTGGCACCCCGATCACGATCAACCTGTTACCGGAAATGGACCTGGCCCAGACCCTGATCGAAGGAAAGGGTACGCTGAAGAAGCAGCTTGGCAACCTGCTATCGCAATGGCTGCCGGCGCGCTTGGCGGAGGGCTTGCTGCAAGTGCACGGCCTGGACCCCGAAGCGCGCATTGCCGACATGAAAGACGACACGCTGCGCAAGCTGGGCCGCGCGGTCAACCAGTGGACCATCACCCCCAATGGCTCGGAAGGCTACCGCAAGGCCGAGGTCACGCGCGGCGGCGTGGACACCCGCGAACTGTCCCAGCAATCGATGGAATGCAAGAACGTGCCCGGCCTGTACTTCATTGGTGAAACAGTCGACGTGACCGGTTGGTTGGGCGGCTACAACTTCCAATGGGCCTGGGCATCCGGAGTGGCTGCTGGCCTCGCGATCTGATATTATTCCACTTCCGGCAACGCATTTTCCGCCGGATTCATGATGTTAGCTGGGCTGAAATATTGCCCGCGAAAGACGTCGATATCCCCTTCGGAACCGCCTGAGTGGCCGGTTTGGCGTCTATTGTCTCTTCCATTTTTGAGCAAAACCTGCTAATATCGCTGTCTTTCCTGAACCCTAACGGTTTGAATTTTTACATGACTACTATCCGCCTTAAAGAAAACGAGCCGTTCGAAGTCGCAATGCGTCGCTTCAAGCGCACCATCGAAAAGACCGGTCTGCTGACCGAACTGCGCGCACGCGAGTTCTACGAAAAGCCAACCGCAGAGCGCAAGCGCAAGCTGGCAGCTGCCGTGAAGCGTCACTACAAGCGCATCCGCAGCCAGCAACTGCCTAAGAAGCTGTACTAATTCAGCTCTCGTCGGCATTCTTGCAGGCGCACTGATCGCCACGGATGCCCACGCCAGAGTTTCAACCCGCTCCGGTCTAAGCCGCAGCGGGTTTTCCTTTTTCCACGCACACTTTTGAGGTAGCTATGAGCCTGAAAGCCCAGATTACTGATGACATGAAATCCGCCATGCGCGCCAAGGAAGCCGGCAAGCTGGCCACCATCCGCCTGATCCTGGCCGAGATCAAGCGCAAGGAAGTGGACGAACAGATCGAAGTCAACGACGCCCAGACCGTGGCCATCGTTGAAAAGATGATCAAGCAGCGCAAGGATTCCATCACCCAGTTCGAAGCCGGCGGCCGTACCGACCTGGCTGACATCGAAAAGGCCGAGCTGGCCGTGCTGGTGGCCTACATGCCTGCCGGCCTGTCCGATGAAGAAATTGCCGCTGAAGTGAAAGCAGCCGTAGCCGAGTCCGGCGCCGCCGGTCCCCAGGACATGGGCAAAGTCATGGCCATCGTCAAGCCAAAGCTGGCCGGCCGCGCCGACATGACCGTAGTGTCCGCACTGGTCAAAAAGGCCCTGACCCCCGCATAATCTACAGCCGAGTTCGTGTCACACCATGGGGTCACACCCCAAGTGTGACACGGCCTCGGCCATGACTCGGTTGAGGCCGTGTCACTCTCGGGGTGTGACCCCATGGTGTGACACGGGCTGAGCCATATCGTGGGCCGCGTGTGTTGATTTGGATCAAATGCCCATCGCGCGCGGCGGTATAGTCTGATTTATAACAAATACCGTTCAGCCTCGTGATTCCACAGTCATTTATTGCCGACCTGCTGAACCGCGTCGATATCGTCGATGTGGTGGGGCGCTACGTCCAGTTGAAAAAGGGCGGCGCCAATTACCAGGGCTTGTGCCCGTTCCATAGCGAAAAATCTCCGAGCTTTACCGTCAGCCCGACCAAGCAGTTCTACCATTGCTTTGGCTGCGGCGCCCATGGCACAGCCATCGGCTTCCTGATCGAGTACTCGGGCATGGGTTTCGTCGATGCCGTCAAGGATCTGGCCCAGAACGTCGGCATGGTAGTGCCTGAGCAGGATGACAAGATCCCGCCCGCCCAGCGTGCTGCCCAGCAGCAGCAATCCATGGCGCTGTCCGATGCCATGTCCAAGGCTAACGAGTTCTACCGGGCCCAGCTGCGCCTTGCGCCGCAGGCGATTGGCTACCTGAAAGGCCGTGGCCTGACCGGGGAAATCGCGGCCCGCTTTGCGCTCGGCTATTCGCCTAGCGGCTGGGACAGTCTGAAAGCCGTTTTCCCGGATTACGAAAACCCGGTCCTGGTGGAAGCCGGCCTGATCATCCAGAACGTGGATGAGGACGGCAAGCGCACCAAGCGCTATGACCGTTTCCGCGAGCGGGTAATGTTCCCTATTCGCAATACCAAGGGCCAGGTGATCGCTTTCGGCGGCCGCATCATGGACCAGGGCGAACCCAAGTACTTGAATTCTCCCGAAACGCCTTTATTTTCAAAGGGCTCGGAGCTGTATGGCTTGTTCGAAGCGCGCCAGGCGATCCGCGATGCGGGTTATGTACTGGTGACGGAAGGCTATATGGATGTGGTGGCGCTGGCCCAGATGGGCTTTCCCCAGGCGGTTGCGACGCTGGGAACCGCCTGCACCACGACCCACGTCCAGAAGTTGTTGCGTCAAACCGACAACGTGATCTTCAGTTTCGATGGCGACAAGGCCGGCCGCCGCGCTGCACGGCGTGCGCTGGAAGCCTGTCTGCCGCACGTGTCGGATGACAAGACGATCAAGTTCCTGTTCCTTCCGGCTGAGCACGACCCGGACAGCTATATCCGCGAATATGGCGCCCACGCGTTCGAACAGCAGGTACACGAAGCCATGCCGCTGTCCCAGTTCCTGCTGCGCGAGGCGGCGGGCGAGCATGATTTAACATCGCCTGAAGGCCGGGCGCGCGTCCAGTTCGACGCCAAGCCGCTGTTGCAGGCCATGCCGCCGACCTCGCTGCGCCTGCAGATCGTGCGCGGCCTGGCGACCATGACGCAGAGCACGCCGGGCGAGATTGAGCAGCTGTTTGAGCTGGCCAAGCCGGTGGCTGCCAGCAAGGTTGCACCGCCGCGTAGCCGCCGCGAGCAGCCTGTTGGGCTGGAACTGAAGCTGATCCGCGTGGTGCTGACGCACCCGACGCTAGCGCTGGAACTGGACGACGAGGCGCTGCTGGCTTTCAGCCACTTCGGCCAGGAAGCCGCCGAGCGACTGGTCTGGCTGATGGTGCAGGCCCAATCGCTGGGAGAGCAGGGCAGTTTCGCTGCGTTCTGCCAGTTGGTGAAAGAAACGGGCAGCGATTATGATGCGCTCATCGGCGAGATTGCCGCTGCGCCGGAGCCGGATATCGAAGGCGAGCGCTTGTGGCTGCTGGCCACGGTGCGCCACCTGAAGATGGATGCATTAAAACAGGAGCTGGACCAGCTATTTTCGGCAGGTTTGTCTTCTGAGGAGATTGGTGTACGCTACCGCGAAATTACCGCCAAGCAAGATCAATTGCGGAAGGAAGCTGAAGCTGATTTAAGTCCGAGGTAATTGCCTGCACGCACGCAAACCTTCCCGTCTGGTAATTGTAAAGTGGCGTGCTATAATAAAATGCTAAATATTGCAATATTTAGCGGGTCTGTTTTTTCGTTTGTTTTCAGTAAGTTACAGTAGTAGTTGTTGCGGTTTGTAGTGGACTTAACTATTCCCGAAAGCGCCTGTGCCAGCAAAGAAACCTGAAACCAAAGCGGCTGAAAAGCCTCGCAAAGTGACCGCCAAGCCTGCGACGAAGTCGGCTGATAAGCCGGCTACTCGCGTCACCAAGGCACCGCCGGTGGTTAGTCAGACAACGGACGCAGCCGCCCTGGCTGCCATCGATACTTCCGGATATGTGCTGCCAACCGTCAAGGTGCCGGGACGCCGTGGCCGCAAGCCGAAGGAATTCACGCCGGAAAACGACGAGGTTGCAGCACTGAACGCTGTTGAGCGTGCCGAGATGAAGGCTGCGGACAAGGCGAAAGCCAAGGACCGCAAGGCCAAGGAAAAGGCATTGCTGAAGGACGCGTTCTCGTCCGACACCGAGGCAACGGAAGAGGAACTCGAACGCCGCCGCCAGAAGCTCAAGACGCTGATCAAGTTCGGCAAGGAGCGCGGCTTCCTCACGTACGCTGAAATCAACGACCACTTGCCGGAAAATATCGTCGATCCGGAAGCGATCGAAGGTATTATCGGCACCTTCAACGACATGGGCATCGCCGTGTACGAACACGCGCCTGATGCCGAGACCCTGCTGCTGTCCGATAATGTCGCCACTGTGACCAGCGACGACGAAGCCGAGGCTGCAGCGGAAGCCGCGCTGTCCACCGTCGACTCCGACTTCGGCCGCACCACCGACCCGGTCCGCATGTACATGCGCGAAATGGGTTCGGTCGAGCTGCTGACCCGCGAAGGCGAGATCGAAATCGCCAAGCGTATCGAAGACGGCCTGCGCGACATGATCCAGGCGATTTCCGCCTGCCCGGTGACGATCGCCGAAATCCTCGCCACGTCCGAACGCATCCGCATCGATGAGATCAAGATCGACGAAATCGTCGATGGCCTGGTGGATGAGGAAGGCGAAGCCGCCGCCGCGGCACCAGCCGCTTCCGACGAGGAAGACGAGGAAGAGGACGAGGAAGAAGAGGACGAAGAAGAAGAGGAAGAAGCAGCCAGCCCAGGCGGCGCGGCAGCCGGCTACACCGCCGAGCAGCTGGAAGCCATGAAGCAGGCCTCCCTCGAGAAATTCGACAATATCGCCAACCAGTTCGAGCGCATGCGCAAGGCCTTCGAGAAGGATGGCTACAACTCGAAAGCCTACCTGAAGGCGCAGGAGTCGATTTCCGCCGAGCTGCTGGGCATCCGCTTCACCGCCAAAGTGGTGGAGAAGCTGTGCGACACCCTGCGCGGCCAGGTCGATGAAGTGCGCCATATCGAGAAGCAGATCCTCGACGTGGCAGTGAACAAGTGCGGCATGCCGCGCGCCCACTTCATCAAGGTCTTCCCGGGCAATGAAACCAACCTGGAATGGGTGGATGGCGAAGTCGCTGCAGGCCACGCTTACAGCGCGATCCTGGGCCGCAACATCCCGACCATCAAGGAACTGCAGCAGCGCCTGATCGACCTGCAAGCGCGCGTCGTGCTGCCGCTGCCGGACCTGCGCAACATCAACCGCCAGATGGCGGCCGGTGAAATGAAGGCGCGCAAGGCCAAGCGTGAAATGACCGAGGCCAACCTGCGCCTGGTGATCTCGATCGCGAAGAAGTACACCAACCGCGGACTGCAATTCCTGGACCTGATCCAGGAGGGCAATATCGGCCTGATGAAGGCGGTCGACAAGTTCGAATACCGCCGCGGCTACAAGTTCTCCACGTACGCTACGTGGTGGATCCGCCAGGCGATCACGCGTTCCATCGCCGACCAGGCGCGTACCATCCGTATTCCGGTGCACATGATCGAAACGATCAACAAGATGAACCGGATCTCGCGCCAGATCCTGCAGGAAACCGGCGCCGAGCCGGATCCGGCGACCCTGGCCATCAAGATGGAAATGCCGGAGGATAAGATCCGCAAGATCATGAAGATCGCGAAAGAGCCGATCTCGATGGAAACGCCGATCGGTGACGACGACGATTCCCATCTGGGCGACTTCATCGAGGACAACAACACGCTGGCGCCTTCGGACGCAGCGCTGCATGCCTCGATGCGCGGTGTCGTGAAGGACGTGCTGGATTCGCTGACCCCGCGCGAAGCCAAGGTGCTGCGCATGCGTTTCGGTATCGAAATGTCCACCGACCACACGCTGGAAGAGGTCGGCAAACAGTTCGACGTGACCCGTGAGCGTATCCGCCAGATCGAAGCCAAGGCACTGCGCAAGCTGCGCCACCCATCGCGCTCCGATAAGCTGAAGAGCTTCCTGGAAGGTAACTAAGACTTGACGGATAGGGCCACCGGCCCTATCCTGCCGGGTTCCCAGGGCCCTTAGCTCATGCTTGGTTAGAGCAGAGGACTCATAATCCTTTGGTGCGCGGTTCGACTCCGCGAGGGCCTACCAATTCGCTTTATGCTTGGAAAACAAGCCCTGACGAGAAATCGCCGGGGCTTTTTCCTATTGGAATTATCGCCTTAGCCAGACGAACAAGGCGAGATGCGTGAAGTTGTCATTGCCAGACATGGGCGGCCAGCGGCCAAGCTGGTTGATTTGGCAATCGCGCACTGTTGTGTCGCCTATCGTGCACAGAAGATGATTGCTATTATGGTAATCTTTCTTTCATGCACTTATCCCTGCCGTCCAAACTCATCCTGCTAACGTTTTGCCTCCTGCTTTCTGCCTGCGGCCGCACGCCCGAAGGACCCTATGCCGAGTGGCTTGAAAACGATGAAACAGTGGAGTCCGTCAGCCAGGAACTGCCTTTGACGATCTTGCATATCAATCGGGAGCCTACGGATTGGCTGCGAATATTCTCGAATCAGGAGCGTTACGATCGCGTGCTGTACAAGCGCAAAGTTGTCATCGAAAAGGGCGATCCGGCCCGCTTGTGGCAAGGCCTTGGGCAGCCGGCAGTCATAGTGCATCAATATGCCAATATTTCGGATGACCAAAGCCCACTTTTCCTCGTTTACGAACGCAATAAGAAGGCTGTCGTCGAACATATCGATATGGGTACTTACATCAAGGAAATCGGCGAACCCATCGGTCCTGGCTTGCGCTTTTTCGAGAACGAAGACTCGCAGTACGGGGGAGCCCTTCTCAAGGCCTTTCCGATTGAGAAGACGCTTCTGCCCAAAGGGCCTGACTGGCCTTCGATCAAGGAGCCGGCTGGTATTGCTCCAGATCGCAAGGCTTTTGCCTATGTGGACTCGTTAGCGGAGCCTTCGGTGGTGCTGGTGGTTGACGCTGAGGGCAATTTTGGCGAACCGATTCCTGTGCCGGCCATCCCTGCTTTTCCCCAAGGCCTACGGACGAGCAGCCGAATCGTACAGATCCTTCCGTGGTTCGATGCCCGGTTCAAATGGCATAAGACAACTGCCGGCAAATGGGACCTGACAAGGATCGCTACCTCGGAACATGTTCTCAGCGCCACGGATGCTCTCGAAGAGTTGTTTCTCGACGCCAGCAAGGGTTACCTGAACTGCTTCGGCAGCGCTAGCGTTGCCTGCCTTGGCGGATGGCGCAGGTCCTGGCGTATTGAGGAGCATGAAATCTGCCAATGCGCCAAGGCATACGTCTATCTGCCTTTGCAGCCGGTACGGGCATTTGGTGCAAACGTGAACAGGCTCTGGTACGGAATCACCGGTAATGGTTCCGCCTACCATTTGATTCTCGATGCGCCGCCAGAACAGGTCGCGGGCGAACTTCGCAAGCGGCTCAAGGCCCGCCGACTGGAAATTGCTGACGCCGGAGAGAATTCACACGAGAGCGTCGAAGCCAACCGATTTGTAACGCCAACCGTAACCGTGCGCGTCGAAGCGTTTGAACAGGGAACCCTGATCCGCACTATCGCGCGCTATCCAGCAAACCAATAAGACTTATCATGCATATCATCAGATTCTTTGGAGCCGCCCTGGCTGGTCTTGTATTCACCAATGCCATGGCCGCATCCCTTCCATTCAGCGCCAAGAAGTTCACGCCCTATCACGTAGGCTTTGCTGCCGACAATACGCGCGCTTGCCTGGCAGGCGGCCGTTTTGATCCGGAGTCGATGCAAAGCACTGGCGATTTGCTGCTGCTTGACCTGAAGCGCGATATCTTGGTCGCGCAGGCGCATATTCCTGTGCCGGACGATTACGCCTCGCTGTATCCAGTGCAATGCGCGATCGTTGGCGACACTGTCTACCTGCTGGCGAACGTGAATACGCAGCTCCCGCGCTCGCTGAACCAGGGCATCGTCTACCTGTATCAGTTCAACATGCAAGGCAAGCAGCTTGGCAAGAAGCGGCTCGTTATCGAGGGGCGAAACAGTTATGGCCATGCCTTGGGCGTGTCCGCAAATGGCGTGCAGGTCGCTGGCTATATCATGGACGAGGATGATACTTCCGAGTTTTACTCCTTCTTTACGCTCGCGCTGGACCGGCGCCTGAACGAGGTGAAGCTGAATGTCCGGAAATCCGGGGCCTTCGTGAGTGGTGCCAAAGCGCGCTTCGTAGGCGACAACCTGCAGGTTGCCGGTTCGTTCTTTCCTGCGAAACTGGCGAAGGACGGTTTGGCCAGCGACTATGCAAATTCGCGTGTGATGGCGAATGGCGGTTATGCCTGGAGCATGCGTCCGTTCAAAAAGGCTCCACGCCATGTGGAGGCCGGCATTTCGCAGCAAGGCGCGATTTATTCGCTGGCGTACAGTGAAACCGAGTCCACGCTGGCCGTGACCAGCGCAGAGGGCAAGCAGCTTTTCCTGAGCAGCTATCCAAGCAAATTCTGCGAAACGAGTTCGCTTAGCGACTATGGCGCGGACGTGCTGGCGTTGCGCAAACCTTGCGATGAAAAGCGCAAGGCGGCGGAATTGACGCTCATTTCGCCTGCCAACGGCAAAGAAAGTCCATTGCAGCTGGCGCCAGGTGAGCCGGTCTTCGCGGATACCAATTCGGGCCAATGGTTCGTTATCTCCAAGGATGCCGCCGGTAAGCTGGCCTGGTATTCGGGATCGATAGGTGGTGATACGCGCTTCACCCAGACCGTGGCGGGCGTAGAGCATTCCTTGAGCCTGGGCCGGATCAACATCGACAAGAAAGGGGCGCGCGCTTTCGATTACGTTTATGAGCAGCGTGCAGGCGAGTGCCGCTTCAACATGAACGGGCACGCGGTCCAGGTGGATGTTTTCAATCCAGAAGACGAGAATGGCAAGGAGCTGCCGCAGATCGTCATGTACGAAAGCGATGGCGTCTCCCTTACGCTGCCGCTCGATGGTTCGCCGCGAAATATTTCCGTCGACGGCACATTGACGCCCGAGCAGGCCAAGCGTAGTTGCGGAAAGAACGGCGGCAAGCTGTCGTTGATCTTTAACGCAGCGGGAGCTCGCCGGTAATCGCCAAGTGTTGACGCAGCCGATTCACGCTCAAGTTTGACGCTCAAGTTTGACGCTCAATCAAACGCTGCGCGGATTTCGCGCCCGGCTTGTTGTGGCGCTTGCAGGTGGGGGTAGTGCCCAAGTCTGGGCAGGACGGTGAAGGGCTTGCCTGATTTGGCGGCGAATTCCTCGCCCATCTTCTTGTCGATGTAGATGTCTTTCTCGCCCCATACCACCTGGAGCGGCGTCTTCAGGCGTCCCAGGTTGGCTTCGAAATATTGCTGGTCGCGGGTGAAGCGCAAGTAGTAATGGTAGAAGGCGTCGCCGGTGCTCATGCTGCCTTGCGTCCAGCCGGCCAGCATGTCTTGCTTGAAGTCCTCGGCCAGGTTGAATTGCTCATTGGCTTCCAGGCCGCGACGGAAGGCGTTTTCGACGATGTCGTCGCGGTTCTGGTTGATCGCGTTGCGGGTTGCTTCGGCGGTTTGCGGCGCTTTCAGGCTGCGCAAGCGGTCGGACATGTATTCCGGCCGGTCGAACGGTGCAAAGTCGCCGACGATGATTTTCTTCGCGATTTCCGGTTGCTCCAGCGCGAGCAGCAACGGAGGCAGGGCGCCGACGTCGGTGGCGTAGATGACGAGCTTCGATTTGTCGATACCTGCCTTGTCGATATAGGACTTTACGACCTGGGCATAGTCGCGCGGCGCATAGCCGAACTTGTCGGCGGAGGGGCGGGAAGAATGACCGTAGCCCGGCCAGTCGAAGGCGTGGACCTCATAGTCGCGGCCGAGATCCTGCGCGAGCTCGCGCCAGGTCAACATCGTTTCCGGGAAGCCGTGCAGGAACAGGACAGTGCCCTTGGCGGCGGGATTCTTGACGACCATGCGGCGCAAGGTGATATCGGAGCTGATCTTTACGTAGCCGATTTCCTGTGCGGCGGCACCGGTCAATGCCAGGGTACTCGCGGCTGCGGCTGCGGCGATTGATTTCTTGAGCGCGGACATATTGGTGATCCTTGGTGGAGAGTTCGAGATGTCTCCAATATAGGTTCCGCTGCTTATGACGTAAATGTCGTATTTCCCTCCTTTTAGGACATGCGTGCGATGCGGCGCAATGTTTGCGGCGGCTGGCCGAAGACGCGCAGGAAGGCCCGCCGCATGCGTTCCGTATCAATGAAGCCGGTTTTTGCGGCGATTTCCTCGATGGTGTGGCGGCTTTGCTCGATCATCAGGCGCGCAGCTTCCAGCCGTAGCTGCTCGACCGCCTTGGCTGGGGACTGGCCGGTTTCAGTCGTGAAGGCGCGGCTGAATTGGCGTGGGCTAAGGTGGGCGACGCCGGCCAACTCAGGTACCGATAGCCCGGATTCGAGGTTGTTGCGCGCATATTCGAGCACGTGCTGGATGCGGTCGGACTTGGCGCCCAGGTCCAACAGTACCGAATGCTGGGATTGACCACCGGCGCGGCGATGGTGGACCACGAGTTTTTTCGCCACGGATGCCGAGAGTTCGGCGCCGTAATCAGCTTCGATCAGGCCGAGCGCAAGGTCGATGCCGGTGCTCATGCCGGCGGAAGTCCAGATCGGGCCATCGTTGATGAAGATGCGGTCCGCGTCGACTTTCGCGGCGGGAAATTGCTGCTGCAGTGCACGGGCGAACAGCCAATGCGTTGTCACGTGCCGGCCGTCGATCAGTCCCGCTTCGCCAAGCAGGAAGGTGCCGGTGCAGACGGATGCGGTACGGCGGGCTATCCGGGAGGCGGAGCGCAGGCGCTCAAGCGTTTGCGTGTCGGTTGGGGCGGGGGCGACGAGGCCGCAAACGATCAGGGTGTCCAGCCGGCGCCTGGCAAGCGGCAGCGTTTCCACGGTCACGCCAAAGGAGTTGACGACAGGGCCGCCGAGCGCCGAGAAGAAACCAATGTCGTACAGGCGCTCGCGCGCTGTGGTGTTGGCAAGTTCGAAGGCGGAGGACGCCGCCAGGCCCATGATCTGGAAACCAGGCGGCAGCAGGAAGCCGATTTTCAACACAATAGCGCCTGTGGCATGAAAGGAGGTATTCCCATCATACGCGCCACGAGCGGCGGATGTTGGCCAGCAATGTTATCCTCGTCAGTCGCGCTGCACTTCGTGAGCGTATTTCGTCATGCAAGTTTTTAACTGGGAGATCGGAATGGCAATCAAGAAGATCCTGTTTTTGACGGGCGATTTTGCGGAAGACTATGAAACCATGGTGCCGTTCCAGGCGCTGCAGATGGTTGGGCATACCGTGCATGCGGTCTGCCCCGGCAAGAAGTCGGGAGAGAAGATCAAGACCGCGATCCACGATTTCGAAGGCGACCAGACTTATACAGAAAAACCTGGCCACCAGTTCGCGCTGAATGCGAGCTTTGATGAGGCCCGTGTGTCGGCATACGATGCGCTGGTGATTGCAGGCGGGCGCGCGCCGGAATACTTGCGCCTCAATCCACGGGTGCTGGAAACAGTGCAGGAATTCGCCAGGGCGGGCAAGCCAATTGCCGCGATCTGCCACGGTGCGCAGATCCTGACTGCGGCAGACGTCATCAAGGGCAAGCGCATCTCGGCTTATCCAGCGTGTGCGCCGGAAGTGCGTTCGGCCGGCGGTGAATATGTTTCGGTCGAGATGGACCAGGCGGTCACCGACGGCAATTTCGTCACGGCGCCGGCGTGGCCTGCGCATCCGCAGTGGATGGCGCAGTTCCTGAAATTGCTTGGGACGGAAATCAAGCCTTAATCTACGCGAGCTGGATACAGCAGTGCCAGGGCTTGCTGGCGTGCCGACGCGCGCAGGGTTGCGCGCAGCGAGGCATCGTCGGTGGTACGGGCCAGCACCATGCCGCCGACGCAAAGCGCAACAATCGCCTGCGCGCGCTGTGCTCCGTCGCTGGCATCCTTCAGCGCGTGTTCGTAAATGCGTGTCAGGTTGCGGATCAGGTCTGTGTAGGCACGCTGCGGCAACAGCCCGGCGCGCGCCACGTCGCCCGGCAGGGCGTACAGGGGACAGTGGTTTTCAATATCTTCCAGTACCTCGTCGCTCAGGTAGAGGTTGATCAGGCGCCGCGCCATGTCGAGCTGGCCGGCAGCGGGCGACCTGGCGACGTCCTTGCGGAAGGGATTGCAGGTGGCGAAGCTGGCCACAGCTGCCGCGTACAGTTCATCCTTGCTGTCAAAGTGGTTGTAGAAACCTCCGCGTGTCAGGCCCGCTCCGGACATGATGGTCTCGATCGATACCTGCTCGAAGCCGTGCCGGTTGAACAGCTTGCGGGCCGATTCGACAATCTTGCTGCGGGTGCGTTCCTTGTGCTCAGCGGTGTAAGGCATGTGTTTCTCCTCCTCGGTTCGCATTATGCGTCCGAATCAAATTATGTTCTTGAACATATTATGTATCTCCGTAATCTGGCCACATGTTCAAACCCCACCCCAAAGGAGATCAACATGTACACCCTGGTTACTTTGCGTTCCGTTCCCGATTTCGCTGTGGGTAACGTGCGCGACTTGCGCGTGCGCTGGGTTATGGAAGAGGCAGGCCAGCCGTATTCCGTGCAGACCATCGGGCCCGACGAGCAAAAGTCTTCAACCTACCGCCAGCAGCAACCTTTCGGCCAGGTGCCGGTGCTGCTGGATGGTGAACAGTCTATCTTCGAGTCCGGGGCGATCCTGCGCCACCTGGGCGACAAGCTGGGATTGATGCCTTCCGGCGCCCGCGAGCGGCAACTGGCCGAAATGTGGCTGTATGCCGCGCTCAATTCGGTCGAGCCGTATTTTGGCGCGTACGCAGAACTGGACGTCTTCCATGCGGGAGAATCGTGGGTCGAGGCGCGCCGGCCCGGGTTGGAAGCGATGGCGAAGCGCCGCCTCGGCGACCTGGAGGCATGGCTGTCCGGTTGCGAATACCTGGCCGGTACGTTCAGCGTTGCCGACATCATGATGTCGACCGTATTGCGTCTGCTGGATTCGAGTGGCCTGCTGGACGAATTCCCGGCGGTTGCCGCCTACCAGGCGCGTTGCATGGCGCGCCCCGCCTACGAGAAGGCGATGGCGGCCCAGGTGGCGCTGTACACCCGGGCCCAGGAAGCGGCTTGAGCTTCCGCTCAACGCGGCACGATGGCGAACTGCGGCCGCTCGCTGTAATTCGGTTTGACGCTGCGGCTGGCGAAGCGGTTCCACGCCTCCCGTGCATTGGGAATGCCGGTGGCGGCGGCCATCGCCAGCGCCGGCTGCAAATTCGACGGGTAGCCTTCGGACGAAGCCGAGTAGCCGGTCATCTCGCCGGCCAGCCATGGCGTACGCCACACCTTGGCGTCCTTGTCTGCCTGGATGCGCCAGTCGGCCTGCGCCTGGCTGCCGCAGGGCTGGTCCAGGTAGCGTGCACCCGTGCTGTTGACCATTGGTGAACCGTCGTTGTTGCGCATGGTGGCCTGGTAGGCTTCGGCGAAACTGCTGAAATATGCCGAGGTGGCGCTTGGCCGAACCATGAGCGCATAGACGGCGCCGTCGACCCAGCAATAGCCGCCGGCCATCATGCGGCCGATCGGGAAGCGCGCCTTCCACGTCAGGATCGGCTCGGCACCGGCAAATCCCATTTCGTGCAGGTGCCCGACCGCCGATGTGAAGAAGTCGTCCATCCACGGTGCCACGCCGGTGTTCGGGCCTGTGGGACCGCCGTAGGCCACGGCATAACTGGTGGCGGTATTGTCGATGAAGCCAAGCTGGTTGGTCGCACCGCCGGCGAAGGTCGTATTGTAGAAGTCCAGGTTGTGTTGCAGTACCTGGTTGAAGTAGGGCTTCATCGGGTGCGCGTCGGGCGTGATGTAGGCCGCATGGCCGAGGGTGCGCAGCGACCAGGCCTGGCCGCGCACCTGGTTGCCCTTCACCAGGCCCTTGGACAGTGAGCGGTAATACGGATTCATGGTGACCAGGTTCCAGTTTGCCCAGAAATGCAGCTCGTCGAGATAGTAAGTGTCGCCGGTCAGCAGGTAGGGCAAGTAGGCAAACGAGGGCTGGTGCGCCGTGTCCGGCGTGTAGGGCGTGGCGCAGGCGCCGGCCTCGGTCGAGGTGCAGCGCGGCATGTCCTCATGTTTCTTTGTAACCGGGTTGTAGCTGTCGGAGCCGATCCGCTGGTCGCGTACGTAGGGATAGTCGACGATGGACACCACCTGGTCCGTGTTCCTGTCGCGGTAATGCACCGGCCAACTGCCGGCCAGGTCGCCCAGCCCGTTTGTCACCTGCCTGGCCCGCGCATCCATGCTGAGGATATACAGTGCGGCCCAGGCGTGCTGCAAGCCGATATCAGGGCGGCCGCCGGTCGATGGCATGTATTTGTTCACCAAGGGCATTGCCATCGGGCCGCTGTCGGCCGCCTCCCAGTCGGTCTTCATTTTCGCCAGCGCCGTTTGCGACGGCATCACCGTGCGGTCGTAATTGGGCAGGGCGCGCGTGCCTAGCAGGTAGGCGATGTCGTGCTTCACATGCACTTTCGGCTCGGCGCCGGCCCAGAACAGCTTGCGCCAGCGGGCGTGGTGGTAATGCGTCAGCGCGGCCTTCTGGTACACCGCCTGGTTGTTGACCAGGATTTCTGCATCGTACGTGACATTCTTCGGATCGGGTTCGTAGGCCCAGTTGTTTTCGACGGTAACGTCGACGCGCGTTGCGCCGAACTGGCCGGCGCCCGCCAGGGGATAGTGTCGGATCGCAAAGCGCACCGCCAGATGCGGGTGGGCGACGCCGTTTGCCGTCACCGGTCCGGCTACCTGCCATTCATTGACCAGGGGGCCGGACAACCAGCTTGTATAGGGCTTGCTGGCCAATAGCTGTGCAGCATCCGCACTGTAGGTCACGCCGCCGATATTCAACCGGACCAAGGCGCTGAATCCGCTGGCCAGCAGGGCATCGGGGCGCGCACCACCGCCAGGGCCCGTCCATGGCACCGTCGAGAGCTGCACGCTGGCGGTTTCTCCGCCAGCGAGTTGCGGCAGCACGGTGCTGATCAATGCGTGGCGTACCGAGCCATCTGCGTGCCTGGCCTTGACGTCGGCCTGCACGGGTATTGAGACCCCCTTGTACGCTGCAGCGAAATAGTCGCCCACTTTCACATCTCCCTTTGCGAAGACGTGGCCGACGGTGACAGGCACGCCGGCTTGCGCCTGCGCGGACGTGTCGCTGACTTGCAGTGAGGGTAGCGGTGCCGCGGCTGCGGCGCCTGCAAGCAGCGAAGCTGCGAGAAAAGACAGGAATGATTTCATGGGCAGATCCTCTCAAATTGAAAGCGCTTGACCTGAATCAATTTAATTAATTCGCAAACTCCGTACAGTCCTGCACTGGAATAACACAGAGTAGGAGTATTGAAACATGGGTAGCGACAATGAGGTAAACGACGTGCAAACGAACAGCCGTCGTCGATTCCTGGGTAAGAGTGCTGCGTTAGGCCTGGCCGGCGCTGGCGTGCTGGCAGGTTGCAAGGAGAACGGTGCGGGGGCGCCCGGTTCTGCTACAGCATCTGCAGCAGCAGCGGGCAAGTCGCATGGCGCCAGCAAGGCGCATGTGGAACCTGGCCAGCTGGATGACTATTACCTGTTCTCCAGCGGCGGGCATTCCGGCGAGGCGCGCATCATGGGCGTTCCGTCCGGGCGCACGCTGCGCCGCATCCCTGTTTTCAATATCGATCCTATGGTTGGCTGGGGTATCACCAACGAGTCCAAGGCCATTATCGGCACCAAGCCTGACGGCAGCCTGAAATACACCACCGGTGATACCCACCACGTGCACGGCAGCTACAAGGACGGCACCTACGATGGCCGTTTCCTGTGGGTGAACGACAAGATCCACTCGCGCCTGGCCCGCATCCGCATGGACACCATGGAATGCGACAAGATCACCGAACTGCCTAACGTACAAGGCTTCCACGGTATCTTCCCGGACAAGTGCGACCCGGTCGACAAGTCGATCAACCACACCACCCGCGTGTTCTGCGGCGCGGAATTCGCGATTCCGTTCCCGAACGATGGCCGCGACCTGGATGATCCATCGAAGTGGGGTTCGCTGTTCACCTGCGTGGATGCGGAATCCATGGAGGTGCGCTGGCAGGTGCGCGTGGACGGCAATATGGACCTGACCGCGACGTCCTACGACGGCCGCTTCGCCTGCTCCAACCAGTACAACACCGAGAACGCACCTGACCAGGCGGGCATGATGGCCGCCGAACGCGACGCCTGCGTGTTCTTCGACGTGGCGCGTGTGGAGGCGCTGGTCAAGGCCGGCAAGTTCACCACCATCGGCTCGTCGAAAGTGCCTGTGGTTGACGGCCGCAAGGCTGCCAATGCCGATCCGAAGACTGCGGTGACCTGCTATGTCCCGGTCGGCAAAAACCCGCACGGCGTCAACGCTTCGCCGGACGGCAAGTACATGGTCTGCTCCGGCAAGCTGTCGCCGACTGCGACCGTGATCGAGGTGGCGCTGGTCGCCAAGTGGTTCGATGGTGAACTGAAAACCGAACGCGATGCAGTCGTGGCGGAGCCGGAAATCGGCCTGGGCCCGTTGCATACCGCCTTCGACGGCAAGGGCAACGCCTTCACCACCCTGTTCCTGGACAGCCAGATCGTCAAGTGGAACGTGGCTGCCGCTATCGCGCAGTTCAAGGGCGACAAGAGCGTCAAGCCGGTGGTGGACCGCGTGGACGTGCACTACCAGCCGGGCCACGGCTACGCTTCGATGGGTGAAACCAAGGAAGCGGACGGCAAGTACTTCAACTCCGGTAACAAGTTCTCGAAAGACCGCTTCCTGCCGGTCGGCCCGCTGCACAGCGAAACGGAGCAGTTGATCGACATCACCGGCGACAAGATGGTGATCATTTCCGACCATACCGCTTATCCGGAACCGCATGACGCGATCATCGTGCGCCGCGATATCGTGAAGACGCGCCAGATCTACAACATGGACGACTTCCCGAACAAGGTGACGGCGGATAACGCGGGCATTACGCGCAATGGCAACAAGGTGCATGTGCGCCTGATGTCCCAGGCGCCAGCCTTCAGCATGCCGGTCATCAAGGTGAAGAAGGGCGACGAGGTGACGATCACGCTGACCAACCATGACAAGGTGGAAGACCTGACCCACGGTTGCGCGCTGCCGACCTACAACATCAACTTCATCGTCAACCCGCAGGAGACCAAGTCGGTCACCTTCAAGGCTGACCATGCCGGTGCGTTCTGGATGTATTGCACGCACTTCTGCCACGCGCTGCATCTTGAAATGCGCAGCCGCTTCCTGGTGGAGGCTTAAGCCCGCGAGGGCGGTTTATCCATGCTGTATCGACTGATTTCCCTGCTTTGGGCAGCGCTGCTTGCGACGTTGTGCGCAGCGCCCGCCTTGGCCACTTCGATGTACGACACCGTGCTGTCCGCGGGGTTGATGGGTGGTCCCGATTTGTGTGCCGAAGCGCCATGCAGCGACGTGCTGCCTGCCGCAACGGTGTTTTCCAAGCGCAAAGGCGCCCCGGCCTACGTCGAAGGCTACGCGCTGGAGCAGGGCAAGCAGAAGATGGTGGGCTATGTGTTCCTGTCCACCGATGTGGTGGACATTCCGGCTTACTCTGGCAAGCCGGTCGTCACCCTGATCGGCATGGATACCAAAGGTTTGATTACCGGGGTGCGTATCCTGAAGCACTCCGAACCGATTTTGTTGGCGGGCATTCCCGAAACTGTGCTGACCAAGTTCGTCAAGCAGTACTTCGGCAAGCCCGGCGACGCCAAGCTGGAACTCGGCCTTGGACGTGATGGTGGTGATCTTGATGCGATCAGCGGGGCCACCGTTACTGCCATAGCCGAGAACCAGACCATTGCGCAAAGCGCGTACGAAATTGGCAAGCAGGTGGGCATCTTCAAGGGGATGGTCAAACCGCGCGCCCATTTCACGCCGCTGCGCGAACGTCTGGACTGGGCCGCGCTCGTCAAGGAGGGCGCGGTCCAGCACCTGCGGGTGGAAAGCGCGGATGTCGGCTTGCCCTCCGGCGGCAAGCCCTACATGGACCTGCATTTCGGCTACCTGAACGTGCCGACCGTCGGCATCAGCCTGCTCGGCGAGCGCAATTATGCGCGCCTGATGCAGGACCTGAAGGAAGACGAGCATGCGATTTTCGTCATCGGCACGGGCCTGGAATCGTTCAAGGGTTCCGGCTTTGTGCGCGGCGGCATCTATGACCGCATCCAGGTGCGCCAGGATGCGGACCGCTTCACCTTCCGCGATACCGATTACCTGAACCTGTACCATCTGGAGCCGGCCGATGCGCCAGAGTACAAGGAGTCGGCCATCTTCATCGTCCGCTCGGCAAACTTCAACCCAGCGTGGCCATGGCAACTGAGCCTGCTGGCAAACAAGCTGGACATGCAGACGCACACCAAGGTGTTCGTGCACTTTGACGAAGAATACTGGACGCCGGCACGCTACCTGGAAGGTGGCCGCCCGAAAGTCGAGCGTCCGGTGCCGGCCTGGAAGGCCGCCTGGCTGGCGCGCAAGGGCGAACTTACGCTGTTCGTGCTGGCGCTGCTTGCCACTGCAGGCCTGTACTCGCAACGCGACCGGCTGGTGCGCGCCTCCAGCCGCAAGAGCAAGCCGCTGATCAGCATTCCGCGCACCATCCTGTGGGTAATCGCGGTCGGATTCTTTGGCCTGTACCTGAAGGCGCAGCCGTCGATCACGCAGGTGATGACCTGGTTCCATTCCCTGGTCTATCAGTGGAAGTGGGAACTGTTCCTGTCCGACCCGTTCATCTTTATCTTCTGGTGGTTCATGGTGGCCACCGTGGTGCTGTGGGGGCGCGGGCTGTTCTGCGGCTGGCTGTGCCCTTTCGGTTCGCTTCAGCATCTGGCGTACAAGCTTGGCACGCTGATCGGGCTGGGCCGTTTCCAGGGACTGCTGCCGAAGCGCGTGCACGACAAGCTGAAATGGGTGAAGTACGGCGTGTTCGCGGTGCTGGTTGGCGTGTCCTTCTACTCGATGGAGCTGGCCGAACACCTGGCCGAGATCGAGCCGTTCAAAACCACCTTCCTGGTGGGCGTGCTGAATCGCGGCTGGCCGTTTGCTGCCTTCGTGGCGGTCATCCTCGGCATTTCGATCCTGAGCGAACGGCCTTACTGCAAGTACATCTGCCCGCTGGGCGCCGGCCTGGCCGTGCCAAGCTTCTTCCGCCTGTTCGGCTTGAAGCGCAAGCAGGAGTGCGTGACCTGTACCGCCTGCGCCAAGGGCTGCGGTTCGCACGCTATCGATGCGCAGGGCCGCATCGACCAGAAGGAATGCCTGCTTTGCCTGGACTGCATGGTGATGTACTACGACGACCATGCCTGCCCGCCGTTGGCCAAGGAGCGCAAGACACGCGAGAAGAATGGCCAGCCGCTGACGCCTATCGATGAACGCGGCTACTTTATTTCGCTGGATTCGGTTCGCAGTGAGCTGAAAAGGAAGGCAGGGTAAAACCATGAGTGTCCTCAGGGTTTGCGCGGCCGCTCTGGCCGCGACCATCACCGCGATGCTGGCCTGCGCCTCGGCAGGCGCGCACGCGGCCGTGCTCCAGGTCCGCGCCGGCGAATCGGTCGCCGCTGCCGTCGGCCAGGCACACCCCGGCGACACGATCCAGGTCATGGCCGGTACTTACAGGGAACGCATCCTGATCGACAAGCCGTTGCGCCTGGAGGGCGTGGGCAAGCCGACTATCGCCGCTGGCTACGAGGGCGACGTGATTCGCGTCAAATCGGCTGACGTGTCAATCCGTGGCCTGATCGTGCGCGACAGCGGCACCGACCTAGGTTCGCAGAATGCCGGCATTTACGTGATGCCAGGCTCGGACCGCATCGTGATCGCCAACTGCGACCTGGTCACCAACCTTTTCGGCATCTGGCTCGAACAGTCTCGCGGCGCCGTCCTGCAAGGCAACCTGGTGACCGGCCGCCGCGACCTGATGTCGCAGATGCGCGGCAACGGCATCCAGGTCTACAACACCGACGACACGCAGGTCATCAACAACACGATCAGCTATGTGCGCGACGGCATTTACGTCGACTACTCGCGCCGCGCCACATTTCGTGGCAATACCGTGCACCACGTGCGCTACGGAACGCACTATATGAACACCCACAACAGCTCCTGGGAAGGCAACACCGTGTACCAGAGCCGCGCCGGGCTGGCGTTGATGGAAGTGCGCAACCTCACAGTGCGCAACAACGTCGCCCGGGGCAACGAAGACCACGGCATCATGCTGCGCACGATCCAGGATTCCGTCATCGAGAACAACGTTGTCGCCGGCAATGGGCGCGGCTTCTTTATCTACGATGCCGAATTCAATATCCTGCGCGGCAACCTGGTGATCGGCAACCGCACCGGGGTGCACCTGACGGCCGGTTCGAGCAATAACACTGTGGATGGAAACGACTTTATCAACAATGCGGAGCAGGTCAAGTTCGTCGCTTCCAAGGATGTCGAATGGGGCCGCAACAAGGGCAATTACTGGAGCAATTACAGCGGCTGGGACCAGGATAACGACGGCAACGGCGATGTGCTGTACCAGGCCAACGACGTGGTCGACCGCCTGCACTGGCAATACCCGCTGCTCAAGCTCCTGCTGAGCAGCCCCGCCGTACAAACGCTGCGCTTCGTGTCGCGGCAATTCCCCTTGCTGCGCGCACCGAGCGTGATCGACAAGCACGCCCGCATGCAGCCCTGGAACACCGATTGGAGAAAATGGCATGGACGACAAGCTGATTGACTTGCGCGCCGTGGGCAAGCGCTATGGAGCGCTGCAGGCGGTCGACGGCGTCGACCTGTCCGTGGGACGCGGCCGCATGCTGGGCCTGATCGGGCATAACGGCGCCGGAAAAAGCACCCTGTTCAAGATGATGCTTGGCTTGCTGGAACCGAGTTGCGGCGAAGTGCGCATCTGCGGCGTGCGGACAAGTGACGGCGCGTTTCGCGACGTGCGGCGGCGTATCGGCTACCTGCCGGAGAGCTTCGTTGCCTACGACAACCTGACCGGCATGGAACTGCTGCACCTGTTCGCCGACCTGAAAAAAGTCGCGCGCAGTGCCTGCGGCAACGTCCTGGAGAGGGTCGGACTGTCTGCTGCGGCGGACCGCCGCGTCGGCGGATATTCCAAGGGCATGCGCCAGCGTCTTGGCTTCGCCCAGCTGCTGCTCGGGGCGCCGGAACTGGTATTCCTCGACGAACCGACCAATGGCCTCGATCCGGACGGCATCCACGATTTCTACCGTATCCTGCACCAGCTGCGCGAGGAGGGCGCGACCATCATCATTACCTCGCACATCCTGGCTGAAATCCAGGAGCGGGTCGACGAGCTGGTGATCCTGAGCGGGGGCCGCATCGCGGCGCAAGGCACGCTGGCGCAGTTGCGCGCCGGAGCGGCCATGCCGGCAGAAATACGGCTGGTGGCGCGCGCCGGCGGCACCAGCCGCGTGATTGCCGCGCTGCGTGGACACCAGGTGCGCGTGGAGCGCGATTGCATTCGCGTTCCCTGCGCGCCACGGCAGAAAATCCAGATGCTGCAGCTGATTTCTACGCTCAGCGACTCCATCGATGACGTGGCGATCCACGAACCGTCGCTGGAAGACCTGTTCTTCGGGATGGGAGGCCGTCATGCACGCGCGGCTTGACTGGTCGGCGGCGGCCACCATCGCCTCCCGTGAGTTCCGTGACCGCCTGCGTAACCGCTGGGTGCTGGCGGTGGCGCTGGTGTTTGCGGTGTTTGCGCTGGCCATTGTCTGGTTTGGCATGGCGCAGCAGGGCAGCGTGGGATACCGCGGCATCGACGTCACCATTGTCAGCCTGTCCAGCCTTGTCACCTATCTGGTGCCGCTGATTGCGCTGCTCCTTGGCTACGACGCGATCGTCGGCGAGCGTGAACGCGGTTCGCTGGAGTTGCTGCTGTCGCTGCCGATTACGCGCTTTGAACTCCTGCTCGGAAAATTTGCCGGCCTGGCGGCAGCGCTGGCTGCATCGACAGCCCTGGGCTTCGGCGTGGCGTTGCTGGCGCTCTCCAACCAGCTCGATGCGCGCGACGCCATGCATTTCCTCGGCTTCGCCGGCAGCGCCATTCTTTTGGGACTGGCATTCCTCAGCATGTCGCTGTGCCTGTCGGTGCTGGCGCACAACCGCATCCGCGCCAGCGGCGTGGCCATCGGCCTGTGGTTCCTGTTCGTGCTGGTGTTCGACATGGTGCTGATGGGGGTGCTGGTGCTGTCGCAGGGAGCCCTGGACAGCAGCGTGTTCGGCGCCTTGCTGATGCTCAATCCCGCAGACGTGTTCCGCCTGCTGAACATCTTCAGCTCCGAGCAGGTGCAGGGCCTGTATGGCCTGGCCACCGTGATGCCGGAGCATATGACCAGTCCGGGCCTGCTGGCTGGCGTGATGCTGGCCTGGATCGCAGTTCCCTTCGCCATTGCAACGTGGAGGTTCAAATGAAGTTCAAGCGAAATGCCGCCGCCATGGTGGTGGTCCTGATGCTGGCCGCCTGCGGCGATGCCGCCCGCTCGCTGGCGGCCGGCGAGCCGGCGGACGACGCAGCTTGCGCGCTGGACGGCATGAGCCTCAAGGACTATCCGGGCCCCAAGGCGCAAATCGTGTTCAAGGACGGCCATATCGACTATTTCTGCAGCCTGTCCGAGCTGTTTGAGGTGCTGTTCGGCGAAGATGGCCAGCGCGGCTTAGGCGCCAGCTACGTGCAGGACATGGGCAAGGCCGACTGGAACAAGCCGCGCGGCCACTGGATCGAAGCCCGCAACGCATTCTTTGTAATCGACAGCCGCGCGCGGGGCGCCATGGGACCGACTATCGGCACCTTTGCCAGCAAGGAGGATGCGCAAGCGTTCGCAGCACGCGAAGGCGGCCGCGTGCTCGATTACAGCCAGGTCAAGCCGGACGTGCTCAAGCTGGGCACCAAGCCGGCCCACGACGCGCGTGATGACTCAATGCGCTGAAGTTTTTTACCCACCAACCAAGAGGAAGACAAGCATGAAAACATTTACCAAGCTGACCGTCGCTATCGCTGCCGCCGTACTGGCGCCTGCGGTCATGGCCGCCGCACCTGCCAAGGGCGCCGGCGTCAACGGCGAGAAGATTTATTCGGCCAACTGCGCCTCCTGCCACGCCGCCGGTGTGCTGGGCGCGCCTAAGGTCGGCGACAAGGCCGCCTGGGGCCCGCGTGTCAAGCAGGGCAAGGAAGTGCTGTACACCCACGGCCTGAACGGCTTCAAGATGATGCCTCCAAAAGGCGGCAATCCTGGCCTGAAAGACGACGAGGTGAAGGCCGCCATCGACTTCATGGCCAAGAGCTGATGATCCAGCGCCGGCGGCTGTTGGCTTGCGCCGTGCTGCTGCCCTTGCTGGCGGCCTGCACGGCCAGGGATGAGGTGCACCATGTGCAGGGGCATGTGTTCGGCACGCAGGTGGAGGTCAGCATTTACGGGCCTTCCGAAGCGGAGGCGCGCGAGCAGGGCGCGGCCGTGTTGCGCGAGTTCGACCGCCTGCACCACAAGTACCACGCCTGGCAACCGAGCCAGCTCACGGCGCTGAACGATGCTATCGCCCGCGGCGAGCCTTTCGACGCAGACGAGGAAATGGTGGGGCTGTTGCGCTCCGCGGCCGAACTGTCGGCGCGCTCCGGCGATACGTTCAACCCCGCAATCGGGCGGCTGATCCGGTTGTGGGGTTTCCAGAAGAACGATATTACGGCTGGCGGCCCGCCGGCAGAAGAAGTCGACAGGCTGGTGAAGGCCAATCCGCGCATGGCGGACCTGCATTTCGACGGCAACCGCATTACCAGCAGCAACCGCGCCGTCATGCTGGACCTGGGCGGCTACGCCAAGGGCTTTGCGTTGGACCGTGCGGCGCAAATCCTGCGCCGGGCCAACGTCAAAGCGGCGCTGGTCAATGTTGGCGGCAACGCGATTGCACTCGGCCAGCCTGGCTCGCGGCCATGGATGGTCGGCATCCGCAATCCGCGCGGGCCGGAGATGGTGGCGCGCGTGGCCCTGCATGACAATGAGGCGATCGGTACCAGCGGCGACTATGAGCGCTACTTCATGAAGGATGGCAAGCGCCATGCCCACATCATCGACGCACGCACCGGACAGACGGTGGACCTGGTGGCATCGGTGACCATCATCACCTCCGGTGGGGCCGATGCCGGCTTGCGTTCGGATGGTAACTCCAAGCCGCTGTTCGTTGTCGGCCCGCAGGGCTGGTGCGGCATGGCGCAACGGCTCGATCTCAAGGAAGCCATGCTGATCGACGCGCAGGGCGAGGTGTATGCTACGCCTGCCATGATGGCACGCACTGACCAGGGAAACGGAAATGGGAAATCTGTACGAGGATGCACTGCCGCCCGCAACGGGTGAGCGCTTTGATACGCTGCTGTCGCACAAGGGGCTGGTGATCGAGCGCATCGTCAGCACGTCGAAAATCGAATCCCAGGAATGCGTACAGGAGCAGGACGAATGGGTGATCTTGCTGACCGGAGAGGCCATGCTTGAAGTGGCGGGGCGCAAGGTGCCGTTGAAGGCTGGCGACTACCTGTTCCTGCCGGCGCGCACCGCACACACGGTGAAGAAGGTGTCCGATGGCGCCTTATGGCTGGCGGTGCACCTGCACGACCGCGGCGCGTGACAAAGCGCGCATCTTTTACCGTTTTTATTTGCTACTCTTGGTCACTTTACTTTCGGAGCCAAGAGAATGCAACCGACGCAGCAGCAGGAAGCGATAGAGGAGTTCTGGCAGCATATTTCGCATTGCGACCACGTGGTGCAAATGTACGAAACCGAAGAATCGTTCCTCGATACGCTGGAGGCTTTTGTCGTGGAGGGATTCCGCAGCAACGACGCCATCGTCATTATTGCCACCCCGGAGCACCGGGCAGCGCTGGCCCAGCGCCTGGAACGCAACGGCATCAGCGTCAGCGCTGCTGCCTCGAGCGGCCAGTACATCGTTCGCGATGCCCGCGCCTGCCTGGCGCGATTCATGTTTGACGGCTGGCCTGCCGAATCGCGTTTCATTGAAATGGTCGAGGAATTGCTCGCCAAGGCACGTGAAAAGCACCCGACGGTGCGCGCCTTCGGCGAAATGGTGGCCTTGCTGTGGGAAGAAAGGCTGTATCGGGCCACTATGCGGCTGGAACATATGTGGACGCAATTGTGCCAGCGCGAATCGTTCCCGCTGTTCTGCGCCTACCCAAAGGCCAGCTTCGATGCCGGCGACCCGGCGATCTGCCGCGAAGTGCACAACGCGCATACGAGGGCCTGCCCGCCGCTATAATGGGGCGATGAAAATCGTCCTGGTCACTTTCGGCTGCCTGTTCATGGTCCTCGCGGTCCTGGGCGTGTTCCTGCCGCTGCTGCCCACCACGCCCTTCCTGTTGCTGGCGTCGGCCTGTTTCGCGCGCAGTTCGGACAAATTGCACAACTGGCTGCGCAACCACGGCCGCTTTGGCCGCTACCTGCGGGATTACGAGGACGGGCGCGGCATACCGTTGCGCGGCAAGGTCCTGGCCATGGCGATGATGTGGCCGTCGATGTTTTACTCGATGTACAGGGTGCCTTTCCTTTCGTTGAAAGTCATGCTGTTCCTGGTTGCCTGCGGCGTGACGATTTACCTGTTGCGCCTTCCCACCTCCCGCCCGCTGGATGAATAAGAAAAGTTTGATTGCCGCTGCAGCCGCGTTGCTGCTGTCCCATGCCGCCTTCGCCGCACGCTGGGAAGTGATTGCGGGAGCGCCCAGTGCCTTGCGCAGCGAGAAGCTGGAGACGCCGCGTGGCATCGCGGTGGGGAGCGACGACACCATCTATTTCACCGATGGCGCATCGGTTCGGGCATTGAAGCCGGATGGCAGGCTGGCGACCCTGCCGGGGCGCTTCATTGCCCCGGCAGGACTGGCGGCGGCGAGCGATGGCACGCTGTATGTGGCCGATGCCGGCAACCATGCGGTAAAGGCGATCTCGCCGGCCGGCGAGGTGCGCACGGTCGCGGGCCAGGCCGGTACTGCCGGACGCAATGACGGCAAGGGTATCGCAGCACGCTTCGACCATCCGGCCGGGCTGGCGCTCGATGCAGCGGGCGGCCTTCTGGTGGCCGATGCCGGCAATAGCGCGTTGCGGCGCATCGGCGCCGACGGCGTGGTCAGCACGATGGCCCAGGGGTTGCCGTTTCAGCCGCAAGGCATTGCGCTTGACGCAAGCGGGGGGATCGTGTTGTCCGACGCAGCCGGCGCCTTGCGCATCGATGGGCAAGGAAAATGGCAGCCGCTCGGCACGCAATCGGGGGCGTCGACCGACCAGGGACAGGCGCAGACGCAGCAGGGGAACGCCACTGAGCGCGTCTCCGCCAGCGTGATCGCGGCGGTGCGCGGTGCTGCCGAGAAAGCGGTACGCGAAGCAAAAGAGGCGCGGCCGGCCGATGCCGAGCACGATGCAGGTGTCGTGGCGGGGGCGCTGGACGAATGCCAGCGCGGCAAATGCCTGCGTCGCTATTCAGCCCCGAGCATGCCGACTGCCGACAAGGCGCGCGCGGTGCCGGCCGGGCAGTTGGCTGCGGATTCCCAGGGCCGGCTGCTGGCGACGTCGCCTGCCACCGGCACCATCTACCGCATCGAACATAACGGCCTGATTGTGCCCTTGCTGGGCACCGGCGACGTAACCGGCGAATTGTCAGGCGTTGTGCGCGATCGCGAGGGCGCCCTGAACGTGCTGCTGGCCGAGCGGCTGGCGGCCATGCGCTGGGACGCCAGCGGCCAGCAGCAGCCATTTGCGCTGCAATACGCTGCCTCGCTGAACCGCGATGGCCCGGCAATGCAGGCGCGTTTCGGCGATATTACCCAGCTTGCAGTAGGGCGCGACGGCGGGCTTTATGTGCTGGACGGCGACCAGTTGCGCCGCATCGACAAGGAGGGCATTGTGCGTACCTTGCTGGAGGCGGGCAGTTTCCGCAAGTTGCGCGAATCCCATGCGGCAGCCCAGGTGGACTTGCACGGCTCTATGGTTGCACGGCCCAGCACCGGCGTGTTTGTGACCGCCAATGGCGGGCTGGCCGGAGTGAGTGCGGAAGGCCTGATCTCCCTGGTTAGCGGGCCGCCTGGCATGACGCCCGAGCAGACCGGTTTCATGCCTGCGCTGAAACGCATCTGGGCTTATGTCGCCCAGGATGCGGAACCCTTCATGTTGCCCGGCCTGGGCCAGCACCGCATCGCGGCGGATGCCAGCGGCCAGGCCTGGTATTGCGCCGATAACGTGCTGTGGCGCATTCGCCCCCGCGGCGTCGCGCGCAAGATCGAGCTGCGGGCAGGAGATGGTTGCGGCGATGTGCTGGTGGCCCCCAGCGACGACGTCTTCATGCTGCACGGCCATTACATCACCCGCGTCGGCGCCGACGGCTACCAATGGCTGGCGGCGGGCAGCCGCGAACGGAAAGGCAGCGGAAATGGAACAGGATTGCTGGCGCGCTTCCGCAACATTACGCACGCGGCGGCTGATGCTGCCAACAACATCTACCTGATCGATGATGGGATGCTGCGCAAGATATCGGCGGACGGCGAAGTTGGCACCGAAGGGAAAGGCTTGCCGGAAGACGCAGGCAAACTGCGCGCCCTTGCCATAGACAGGAAGGGCGCGCTATACGTGGCGACTCAGCACACGATCATGAAGCTGAAGCCCTGATTCATGGCTGCCAGTTGACGTTCACCGTCGCCGTGCCGCTGGCCGGCGTGGTGAAGGTATGGTTGCTGCCGCCCTCCCACACGGTGGGGTTGGCGCTCTTCTTCAGGAACTTGTAGCTCACCGTTGTGCCGGCCGGCACGCTGACATCGGTGTACCAGTTCGGATAGCTGTAGACCACCTGGTTGAACAGCGGGCCAAGCGGCGCGGTGGCGCTCCAGTTGGCGAGTTCGAACTTATCCCCGGTCAGGTAGACGTTTTCCCCCGGCGAAGTGGTAGCGTTGCCCACCACGAAGCGCACCGTCACTTGCGGGCCGCTGAGGATTTCGAAGTTATCCCAGCTATCGCTGGTGACCGCGCCAGCCGTGACCACGCTCACGCCGCTCATGCCCGCGGCCACGCTCGGCACCAGCACCTTGATCTGCGTGTCTTCCCACGACAGGATGTTGGCGCCGCTGACCACCGTGCTGCCGAACTTCACCGTGCCTTTGGTGGCGCCGAAGCCGCGGCCGTCGACGGTGATGGTCTTGCCGGGCATCGACATGTTCGGACCGACGTGGCCCAGTTTTGGCGAAGCCACCGTGGCAGTGTACTGCCAGACAGCGATGGCGCCGGCTGCCAGCGTGAAATTGCTGACCGCACCGTTGGCCCCGACGGTGATGTTGTTGCCATTGAAGCCAAGGCCATTCAGCACGTCGGTATAGCTGCCCGCCGGCAGTCCGGCGATGAAGCCGCTGATCGACGTCGCTGTGGAGAGGTTGCGGTTGATCGCAACCACGGCGACGTTATTGCCGAAATTGCGCTCATAGATCAGCACGTCGTTGTTGACCCAGCGCTGCTGCGTCGTGCCGTAGGCGATGGCGGGATTGGATTTGCGCAGAGGGGCCAGGCGGGCCACCAGGCCGTACGCAGGCGTGGTGGTGGCGAAAGACGTCATCATTGCACGGTTGTCCGGATCGCCGGTACCTTGCATGTACTGCTCTGTGCCGTAGTAGATGGCAGGCACGCCGCGCGAGGTCAAGGTAAAGGCCAGCGCCTGTTCCAGCTTGCGGCCGCTGGCGCCCGCCACCTGGAAGCGCGGCATGTCGTGGTTGTCGATGAAGGTGACCTGGTCGCCCACGTGCGAGTACTGGCCGGCGGTATCGCTCACCATCTGGTTCAGCGACGTCATGTTCGCCGAACCGTCCTTGAAGACCTGGCGCACCTTCTGAGCGAACTGGAAGTCCAGCAGGCTCATGCCGCTGCGGTTGGCGAAGTAGTGGTTGGCCGGATCGACCTCGTTTTCGCTCAGGTACCACTCGCCGAAGGTGAACACCGGCTTGTAGCCTTGGATATAGGACATCAGGCTCTTTTGCCAGCCGAAGGGCATGTGCTTGACCGCGTCCATGCGAATGCCGTCGATGCCCAGGTCCAGCCACACCTTGATGGCAGCCTTCATGTAGGCGTCCACGGTGGCGCTGTTATGGTTCAGGTCGGCCAGGTCGAAGAGGTTGCGGTAGATGCCGCTCTCCAGCGTGGAGAAATCGGTGCCGCCATTGTGGTGGAAGTAGCCGTTCGGGTCGGAACCGTAACCGGCCAGCAGGGCGCCGTTGTCATACAGCTTGCCGTTCTCGCCGAAGCTTGTATCGGTGGCCGAGGCAGGCGATGTATGGTTGGGCGCGAAATCGATGATCACCTTGATGTTGCGGGCATGGGCCGCGTTGATCATGTTGCTGAAATCGGTCATGGTGCCGAAGGCCGGGTTGGCGCGCTTGAAGTCGCGCGCCCAGTAGCCGTGGTAGGCGGTGCTGTTGGTGCCGGAGTAGTTCAGCACTGCCGTGATGTTTTCCACCGGCTGCGAAATCCAGATGGCGGTGATGCCCATGCCGGTCAGGTAGCCGTCCTCGATCTTGTTCTGGATGCCTTTCCAGTCGCCGCCGCAGAACAGCTTTTTCTGCGTGCAGCCGGAGCTGAAGGCGGTGCCGGTGGGGTTGTTCGCGCTGTTGCCGTCCGCCAGGCGGTCGGTCACGATCTGATAGATCACGTCCGTGTTGAAGCCTTGCTTGTTGCCGACTGCGGTATCCGGGGCGGCCTGCCCGTTGAGGGCGAAAGCGGCCAGGATTGCCGCGAACACTTTGTTGCGTTGAGTCTCCATAGTCCTTCCTTTCTTTGTTTTGGTTGACAAAGTATGGAGTAGTTTGACTACGCACACGCTTGCTATGTGGCGTAAACGCAGCAAAATCCGCGATTAAATTGAAGTATTTTGACTACAAAGAATCCTGTAGTCGGCGCCCCAGCCGCTTGCCGAGTGCAAGCAGAGTGAGGGTGGGCGGCAAGCCCCAGGGGGCGGGCAGGACGGAGGCGTCGCAGACGTAAAGGCCCGCAGTGGAGGTACGCAAATCGTTGTCGACAGCGGCCGGGCTGCCGCTCCCAACTGCCAGCGCACTGCCGGGATGGGCGGCGAAATGCCAGCTCTGGAATACATGGCGCGCACCGGCCTGGGCCAGGATGCGCCGTGCCAGCGCGGTACCGCGCTTGAAGCGTTCGCGGTCGGCGGCCTGCAGCGTTTTGTCGACCCAGTGCGGGCCGATGCCGCCACCGGCAAGGTCGCGGATCTTGACCATGATGCTGAGCGTGCGGCGGTGCGCGAACAATCGGTCTATGCGGCCGACCTGCAGCGCGAAGGCCTGGTACATCGGCTTGGGCAGGGTCAGGTCGGCAAGTGACAAGCCTTCTTCCGGCAACGCCATGCCGGCGGTCATCGGCACTTCGGCGCCGCCGTCGATGTCGTCGACGAAGCCCATCACCGCCACGACGGGATCGCTGATAAAGGGCAGGCTGCGCGGCGCCAGTCCTGAGGCATGCAACAGGCGCGGACTGCCGATGCCGCCGCCAGCCAGGATGACTACGCTGGCATGGGCCGTGAGGACTGCCCCGTCGCGCGTGTATTCGATGCCGACGGCGCGGCCTCGATCGAGCAGCACGCGCCGGACCGGCGCATGGTCCAGGATATGCGCGCCGCGCAGGCGCGCCTCGTCCAGCAGGTCACGCGCAGTCCACTTGGCGCCATAGGGGCAGCCGTAGACGCATCGCCAGCAGCCGCTGCGGCAGATGGCGGGGCGGATCATTTTGTCGAGTTTCTGCCAAGGGAGACCGGAGGCCAGCGCGGCCTGCATGATGCGTTGCGCCATGGGGCCCAGCAATTCATCGGGCAACTGGCCTATCGGCAGTTCGGCGCGGCATTCCGCCAGCGAAGGAGCCAGGTCAATGCCCAGCGCTGCAAAGCGTTCCAGCGGCGGGGCCGCCGCCGTGGCGAAATTCAGCGTGGAGCTGCCGCCGGTAGCCAGTCCGCGCACCAGTAGCGATGCATCGCGGTGGAAGAACGCTCCCTTGCCTGGAATGGCGCCGATCCCCGCCATTTGCGCCAGCGTGCCCTTTAGCGGCGCACCGCTGCCCTGTTCCAATACCAATACGCGCTGGCCATGCCGCGCAAGCGTATGCGCGACGCTGGCGCCGCCCGGGCCACTGCCGACAACGATGGCGTCATAGCGTTGAAGGGTTGGTCCCTTTGCCATGATGGATCTCCTGTTCCATATCGAACGTGCAGGCCAATGTCGTGGAGACAATGGTGTTGTCAAATTATATCGACAACGTTATGGATTAGCGGAGGGATGGGCAGGACGGAGGAGGGGAGCCGTGCCGCACGCGAACAGGTGCGGCACGAAGGGAAGGGACTTGGACGATCAGCGGGTTTGCTTGTCGTGCTTCTGGTGATGGATTGCGGCGCTATTGCGGTCAGCCTCGCGCTGCAGTTTGTGGCGCTCTTTGCGGGTGACTTTGCCGTCGGCCTTGGCCATCGCTTCGTCGTTTGCCAGCTTGGCTTCGCGCGCCTCCAGGTGCTGTGCTTCCTTGGCGGTCAACTGGCCGGACTCGATGCCTTGGGCGATGCGGGCTTGCTGGTGCTCTTCGCGCTTGTCCAGGTTCGGGGTGGACTGGGCGAAGGCAGGCAGGACAAATGCCGATACCAGGACGGCGGCGAACAACTTGGTGGTTTTCATGGCGTTCCCTTTCTTTGGTTGGTTATCGCGAAGCGCGTGGCTGCAGTATAGGGTGGGTGCGGCCCGCAAAAAACATCACGCCATGTAATCGGTGTAAGCATTTGCAACCGTTTTGTTAATGAACATCGGGGCGCAGGTGCTGCATCAGGTCTTTCAGCGCACCCTGCGACAAGCTGTCCAGCTCCGGAGAGCGGCGGTCGATTTCATTGGCCAGGTCGGTCAGCAGCCAATCCATTTCGTCCAGCATGGCGCGCAATTCCGCCAGTACTTCGGGGTCGCCCTGCATCATGGCCAGCATGCTGGTCATGTCGTCCGGGTTGAAGCCGGCCTGCAGTACCAGCGAACGGACCGATGCCATGCGCTCGAACAGGAATTCCATTGGCGAGCCGGGAGCGTCTGCGGCGGGGCGCTCCTGCAGCATTGCCCGCAAGTCGAACCAGGCATGAAGTAATTCCGACAGATGATTCAGTCGCTCCGATGGATCGCCGGAGGGGGCGGTTTCAGCCGGGTGATTGGACTGCGGTTGAAGCAGGTCGCGCAGGATTGCCAGCACATCGCCATCGAAGCGCGGCTTGTTAATCCGGTACAGCATTTCCAGGCGCTGCATGTCAAGGCGGCGCAGTACGGTTTCGGTGACATCGGCGGCGGCAACGATGCGCGCCAGCCGGTCGACCTGGGCGCCACGCAGGGCGTTGGGGTAGCCGCTACCGTCCAGCCGTTCATGGTGCTGCAGCACGGCCTTGCTCGCGGCGGCGGGGAAGCCGGGCAAATCCTTGAGCAGAACGTAGCCGGTCACGGGATGCACGTGCACGAAGCGGCGTTCCTCCGCCGTGACATGGTGCGCCTGGTCGAGAATGCGCGGGTCGGTGTGCATCTCGCCGAAGTCGTGGCACAGGGCTGCTAGCAGCACGGCAGGCAAGTCGCCCACTGGAACACCCATGCGCTGGGCGCAGGCGAAGGCGATGATGGCGGTACGCAGCGTGTGCTCGAACACGTCCTTGTGCTTGTCCGCCATGACGGTCAGGCGCAATTCGATGGTCGAGTGCAGGCGCAGGTTGGCGGTGCAGTGCTTAAGCTGGCGCGGGTCGCCGGCTCGCGCCAGGAGTTGGCGGTAAATCGTGTCGTGTTCGAGGATGCGGTCGAACTCGATCGCCAGCGTGGCGGCGTCGACGGCCTTGTCGGAAGAGAGCACCTGGTCGAGCGGGGCGAAGAGCTTGTAGCGGGTGAGTTTTTCGAACTGCTTGCTGTCGATGCGGGCGCCCTTGGCCAAAATCTTGGTGCCGTTGCTGGCGTAGATGTCTTCGCTGGCAATGACGTCGCGCGTATCCCCCATCTCGGTGACCGAGCGTACAAAATGCGGGCTCTCGCCGGGAATATCCGTCAATTGCATATCGCTAGCCATATTGTCCACCTTGGGGTAAGGAACAACTGTGGACATTCTCGCAGAAAAAAAAAGCCCCGCACTAGGCGGGGCCGGAAGCAGAGGCGGAGAGACGCCTTTGAAACACCTTAGAACTTGTAGCGCAGGCCGGCCAGGAATTCGCGGCCGGTCACGTTGTTCACCACCACGCTGTTGCGCGCGCGGCTCACGAACTGGTCGTTTTCTTCGTTGGTCAGGTTCACGCCTTCCAGCGTGAGTTCCAGCTTGTCGTTGACTTTGTACGACACGGACATGTCCACGTTCAGCGACTTGTTCTTGCCTTCCACGTCGTTGTTGTTCTGGCCCGGCACGCGGGTCACGAACGAGGAACGGGAGGAAGCCGAAATGCGGGCACTGAGCTTGCCGTTGTCGTAGTACAGGGTGGCGTTCCAGGAACGCGGCGACAGGTTGAGCAGGTCGTCGGTGATGCGGGTGTCGCTGGTTGGCGAAACCACATACTCGATCTTCGACTTCACGTGGGTGTAGTTCAGCAGCGCGCCGAAGTCCTTGCCCCATGCCGGCAGGAAGGTGAACGGCTGCTGGTAATTCAGCTCGAAGCCTTTCAGCTTGCCGCCATCGGTGTTGATCGGAGCCGTTACCTGGAAAACTTCTTCGCCGGTGAAGTTGGCTGGCAGCAGCGACATGGGCAGTCCGGTGTCATTGTACGCCATATTGGTGCGCAGGGACTGGATGTAGGTGCTGATGTTCTTCTGGAACAGACCCAGGCCGACAAAGGCGTTCTTGCCGAAGTAGTATTCGAGGCTGGTGTCGAAGGTCTTGGCACGGAAGGGCTTGAGCAGCGGATTGCCAGTGGTGATGCTTGGCGTGCCGGTGGTGGCGATGGTGCCGCCCGGCGACAGGTTGTTCAGCTGCGGACGGGTCATGACCTTGGCCGCGGCAAAGCGGGCGATCAAATCCGGCGTCAGCGTGGCAGCGATGTTCAGGGACGGCAGGGTGTCAGAGTATTCATTGTTGACGGTAACCGCAGTGCCGCCACCTGCAGCCTGGTAGCCGGTTGCAGAAAGCTCGGTCTTTACGTAGCGCGCGCCAAAATTGCCGCGCAGCGGAACGCTGCCCAGCTCCGTCTTGAACTCGCCCATGAGGTAGAAGCCTTTGTCTTCCTCGTTGACAGAGCGGTTGTTGCCGCGCGCATTGCCGTTGGTGATGGAGGACAGGGTGAAGTCGCCGGGACCGCCGGCAGGGCCGCTCTTGATGCAATTGCAGTAGATGTCGTAGGCCTTGGCGATGGCGTTCAGGTCGGGAATCAGCCAGGTGGTATAGGTCCCGGCCGGAAGGTTCTGCCCCTTGCCGAAGCCGCTCACGGTGGTCGTCAGGTTGCCGGAGCCTGCCGGCGGCGCGAAGATCGTGTCGTTCTGGTTCACGCGGCGCGACTCGTAGGAATCGAAGTCGTATTTCTTGCGATTCAGGCCTCCCTTGATGGTCAGCGCGTCCGACGCCTCCCAGGCCAGGTCCACGGTCGCCGTGTCGTTACGGTTGTTGGCGCCTTGCGGGCGGATGCGGATTTCGCTGCTCGTGGTATTTGGAATGGTGGTCGGCTGGGTGCCGCTGGCCACTTGCGGCACGCCGACGATTCCCATGCTGCCGCCGGCTGCCGGGTCGAACGGCAGCGAGATGATCGGATGGCGGTCGTCCTGGCGGAAGTCGATCGTGTAGCCGTTCACGTTCAGCGCATCAAGCGTGGTGGTGGTTTGCACCGGATTGCGGAACTTCGAGGTGGCGCGGCCGACGCGCGCCTGCAGTTGCAGTGTATCGGTCAGGCGCTGGTCGAGGGTCAGCGTCGGTTGGGTAAAGGTGGTGGACAGCTCGTCGTAGCGCGACTCGGCACGCATGTCCACGCCGTTGAACTTACCGTACAACAGGTTGCCGTTTGGTGCGTACTGCGCTTCCACGACCGAGGTTTGCGGCTTGCCGCCCTGGCTGGCGGAGCGGCTGAACGAAATCGCTTCCAGGAAGTCTTCCTGGCGCGTTGCATCGAGCTTTGCATACAGCATGTCGAAGGTGACCAGCGAGCCTTGCATCGGGCGCCACTGCACGGAACCAGTGAGGCCGACGCGGTCCTGGTCGTGGGTCAGGCGGCCGTAGCGCGGCAGGCGCGGATGGAAGTTGTCGGCGCTGCTGGCCAGGTTGTAGGCGTCGGTCGCCGCTTGCGAAGCGGGCAGGCGCGGTACTCCTTGGGCAGCAGGGCCGCAGGTGGCTGCGGTGGAGTTGGCTGGATTGGCCGCCACGCCTCGCGGCGCGCACCAGCCGCCGCTCGATGGTCCGTTATCCCAGCGCACAGTGGAGAAGCCTTCCTCCAGCAACTGCCGCTTGGAGAAGGCGCCGGACAGCAGAACGCCTACCTTGCGGTCAGCGAAGGTGTCGGACAGCAGGAAGGCCACACGCGGGTCGGTCTTCTTCGACAGGTCGTTGTACTTGCCCTTGGCCGTGATGGTGGCGTTGAAGCCTTTCAGGTCGAAGGGGCGCATGGTTTGCAGGTCGACGGTGGCGCCCAGCGAGCCTTCATCCACGTCGGCGGAAGAGCTCTTGCGCACGGTCAGCGACGAGAACAGTTCGGAGGCGAATACGTTGAAGTCGAAGCCGCGCGAGCGGTTGGTGCCGCCGGAGCTGTCGGTGCCGCCGGTAGTGGCCAGCGCTTCCAGGCCGTTGATGCGCACGCGGGTGAAGTCCTGGCCCAGGCCGCGCACGGTGATGCTGCGGCCCTCGCCCGCGTCGCGGTCGATCACCACGCCTGGCACGCGCTGCAGCGATTCGGCCAGGTTGGTATCGGGGAATTTGCCCATGTCTTCGGCCTTGATGACGTCGACGATGCCGTTGTCCTCGCGCTTCTTGTTCAGCGCCGATTCCAGCGCGGCGCGCAGGCCGGTGACCACGACTTTCATTTCCGGTTCCGCGGCCGGCGCGGCCGGTGCGGTGGCCTGTGCGTGGGCGAGGCCCATGGCCAGCGCGGTGACTGAGTAAGTGCCGACGAGGCGCAGCGCGAACTTGCGCAAAGCCTCGGTTTGATCCGTGAACTTCATGCCATCTCCTGGTTATTATTGCTGCCGGCTCTTGTAAGTGGTCAGGCCGGTTGCGCTATTTTATGCTAAGAATTTTGCAATGTGGTCAGTCCAAATTTATTTATTTGCAAAATTGGCCTGTCCAGATCAGGCGTCGGCGGAAAACTCCCCGCTATAGCGCTTTCCGCCTATGGTGACGTTGTCGAGAACCAGTGCGCGGACGTTGTGCAGAAGCCACGGTTGCCCGGCATTGCGTGGGGTGCCGAAGTCGCAGTCGCGGATTCTCACGCGCGCGATCGGCGGAAATGCCGCGCCGGCGGGGCCGTTGTAGCTGCTGGCGACAGGACCCAGCATCACGATGGCCTGGTAGCAGGAGACCTTGCCATTGGGCGTGTCCACGTTGCCCACCTTGAGGCCGGAGATCTCGATGTCCGACACTTCGGGAGGGCGCGTGCGCACCACGTCGTCGGCAGGGGCGTAATCGCAGTCGAAGGTGATCACGGCGCCGGCGCTTGATGCGACCGGACCGGACGGCCTGGTGGTGCCGGACAGCGGCTTGTAGAAGCCCGGGCTGGTCTGCACGCCGTTCGGCAGCGTGCAGTCGCGGACGTAGAGGTGGCGCAGGAAGCCGCCACGGTTCATATTGGTCTTCAGGCGGATGGCGGTGTTGAGCGCGTCGCTGGCCCAGTGCAGGTTCCTGAATTCGATCTGCTCGGCGTAGACGTGCTCAATGCCGCCGGCCATTTCGCTGCCCAGCGTGACGCCGCCATGGCCGCTGTTCATCACGCAGTGGCGGATCAGGATGTTGCGGGTGGGGCCGTAGTGGGTGTCCCTGTTCTTGCCGGCCTTGATGGCAATGCAGTCGTCGCCGTTGTTGAAGGTGCAGCCTTCCACCAGCACGCCGTCGCAGGCTTCCGGATCGAAGCCATCGCTGTTCGGGCCCAGGCTTTCCATGTTCACGTCCTTGAAGTGGACGTTGCGGCTGGCGACCGGGTGGTGCACCCAGAACGGGGCGCCGACGATCTGGTAGCCCTGGAGCAGGACGTTCTCGCATTCGATCAGTTCGACCATGCAGGGGCGCAGGAAGTGGCCCTGGCCGAACACGCGCTGATCGGCGGGGACACTGGACTCGGAGAGCACGGGCAGGTAGCGCGAGTCGCTCTGCCAGCGATTGCCTGAACCTTGAATCAGGATGCGCTCTCCGGGCGCGCGTTGCACCTGCGCGGCGTTGTTCGGATTGATGGCTGTTTCGGTGCGTTCGCGTGCAGGCTTGCCGCGGCCTTTCCAGTCCCACCAGCATTCGCTCGGATTGTTCTCGAAAGGGGTGCCGCCCTGGCCGTCCATTACGGAGGTCCAGTCTTCGCCGGTGAGAGCGATGTTCTTCTGGCCGTGGGCATACACCAGCGGGGAGAAGTTCAGGCAATCGTTGCCTTGCCAGCGGCTGCGAACCAGCTTGCCGTTCTTGCCGCAGTCGATGTCGCCGTATTTCGCGTAATCGTCCGGATTGGCGCTGAACACCAGGCGCGCGCCTTTTGCCAAGTGCACGTGGACGTTGGAGCGCAGCACCAGCGGGCCTTTGATGTACCACGCGCCTTCTGGAATGACAACGCGCCCGCCGCCGGCCTGGTGCGCGGCGGCGATTGCAGCGGTGATGGCAGGGTAGCAGTCATGGCTGCCTTTTGCCGGCGTTTGCAGCGTGCCCGGTTCGAGCGATGCGACCTGGCCTTGCACGGAGACCAGCTTGCATGGCTTGGCGCCGAATTCCGTCACCAGGAAATCCTGCTTGCGAAAGGCGATTGGCGTGGCAAACCGCGCGGCGATTTCCCTTGCGCGCAGCCATGGGTCGCCGCCCGCCGGGTCACTGGCGGCGGCATTCGCCACGGCCGCCGCGAAACGTGCCAGCGCTGGCTGCGAAGCGATCAATGCCCCGCCGGCGACCGCTGCACGGAGCAAGGCGCGGCGAGCGGATACAGCTGGGCTCGTGTCACTCTTGGGGCCTGACCCCAGGGTGTGACACGGGCTCGGCTGGGTGGTGCGGTGCGGGCCGCTCATTTGCTTGCCGCCAGGGCGGTGCGCACGGGGTTGGCGGCGCGGGCGGCGGCGTTGGCGACGTAGGCTTCCCATTGCTCGCGGGTGGTGATTTCGCCGGCGCGGCTCCAGGCGCCGCCGGCGTAGTAGCGCAGTGGCTTGCCGGCGCTTGCCGGGGCGAGGATCAGTTCATTCAGGGCGTCTTCAGCGAAGCCTTGTGCCGCCGGCACGACGACGGCGGTGCCGAAGGCGCCGTTGCTGGCTTGCTCGACCCATTGCAGCAGCACCTTGCCTTCGCGCCTAGTGGCGATTTGAGGGGTCTGGCCCTTGTCGCTTGGGGTCTTGTTCAGGCCTACGGCAACGGTCAGCGGCTTGTCGCCTGCATAGCTGAAGGTGGACTCGATCATGTCCAGCTGCTGGCCGGCGTCGACGGTGAAGCGCTTGGTTTCCGTCACCGGCAGACCGGCGGCGTCCCATGCGGCGTAGGACAGCTCGAAGATGGAACGTACCGGGCCGTTGGCCAGAACTTTCCAGCTTGCGTAGTTGGTGGATACGTACAGTTTGCCGCCGTCCCACACACCGGTACCGCCGGCGCCGCGCGAGCGGCCGACGTTGTACATGTCCATGCCTTCGCCTTCGTCATGGTGGTAGTGGTCGTGGCCCTTGTTGTACCAGCGATCGACAATCGGATAAGGCACGCGCTTGAACCACAGGTCCAGGCCGGAGGTCACCAGCACCTCCTTCACGACGCCCGCCGGAGCGGGAGCAGCCAGCGCGGGACCGTAGGTGCGGTGGCCGATCTTGTCGTTCTCCCAGCCGAAATCGTCGAGGCGTTCGGGGACGTAGCGGGCAAAGGTTTGCGCCGCGAATACGGGCGCTACGCTGTCGATTTTTTCAACCGTGTAAGTGGCGGACTTTTCGCCGGCCTTGAAGCTGTGCTGGAAAATCAGCTCGCCGTAAGCGGTGCCGACGTTCTGCGGGTCTTTCGCCTGCGGCGCGACATTGGTGACCTGGTGCGGCACCACGCGGCCGGAGGCATCGCGCACGGCGATTTTCTGGACCAGGGCGTGCGGCAGGGCCTTGTTCACTTCCGACCAGGGGACGGTCACCGTTTCCGAGGGGCGTGCGATATCGAGGTCGTGCTGCAGCGTGATGGTCAGGCGTTCCGCTGCGCTGGCGGCAATCGCGGGCAGGGCGGCGGCCAGTGCGGCAAGGATGCGGGTGGTCTTCATGACTGCTCCTCAGTGGTGTTCGCGGTAGTCGGTCTGGCCGCCTTTCGGCAGGTAGTGATAGGTGCGGACGCGGTACTGGATGTCGAGCTTGGGATTGGTGACCAGCTTGATCATTTCGGCTCCGGCCAGCAGCACGGGGCCGTAGCCGTGCAGGGCGTGCTTGCTGGTTGGCCGGTTGTAGTAGTACACCATGTCGCCGGCCAGGGTGGTGCCGACGCAGGTGCCTTCTACTTCGCCCTGGCTGGTGATTTTCGTCTGCAGCCCGGCCCAGCCGGCTTGTGCGATGGAGCCGTATGGTGCAGGCGAGATCCAGCCCTGGTTGACGGCGTGGGCGATCACGTAGGTGAAGATGGCCGACGCCGAGGTCTCGAGGTAGGAGTCGTTACGGTCTATCATCTGGTGCCACAGGCCGCTGCCGGACTGGCGTTCCGCAATGCCTTGCAGTGACAGGCGCAGTTGCGCCAGCACTTTCGGATAGCCCGGGTGGTCTTTCGGCAGCACGTCGAGCAGGTCGGACATGGCCAGCACCGCCCAGCCGTTGGCGCGCGACCAGTAGAAGTTCGGCGCGTCGTTCATGCCGGCGTGCCAGCCGTGCGTGTACAGCTTGGTTTGCGGGTTGAACAGGTAGCCCGCCATGTTGAGCACATTGTTCACCGCGTCGTCATAGTAGGCGCGCTTGCCGGTCATGCGGCCCATTTCGGCCAGCGCCGGCACGCCCATGTACAGGTCGTCGCCCCACAGCGATTCGGCTTGCGGGCGCTTGCGGGCCAGGGTGCCGTCCTTCAGGCGGTACTGCTTGTTGGCGACCCAGTCGCTGCACGTGGCGATCATGTCGGCCAGGTCGGGGCCGACCTTGGCGGCGCGGGCGCGCATCAAGGCTGCGCACATCGAGCCGGAATCATCGAGCGAGCGCGGGTCGAGGAAGCGCGAGAAGCTGTTGCCGCGCTCCAGCTTGAACTGCTTTTCCTGGGCGGCGAAGTAGGGCCTGGTCTGTTTGAAGAAGTTGAGGTGGCGCTCGGTCATGGCGAGAAAGCTGCGGTCGCCGGTCGCTTCGGCCGCGCGCAGCAGGCCGGAATGCACCACGCCCATTTCGTACACCTGGATGCCGAAGTCGCCCTTGCTCGGCTCGAAGATCGCGTCGGCCACAGGGGTTTTCAGGTCGGTGATTGTTTCGCCGGTCTTTTTGCTGACGATGCGGGTCGGCGTCACGCTGTCCATGTAGCCGCGTACTTTCTGCAGCGTGCCGGTGATCTCGGCGACGGTCGGCATCTTGTACGGGACCGGGTAGCTGCCTTCACCGGCGTCGTTCGGATTTTTGTTGTCGGTATTGCGGTAAGGACCTTCCGCGTGGGCAGGGCTGAGGGCGAAGAGGCAGGCCAGGGCGGCTGCCAGCAGGGACGATGTCGGCTTCATGGGTCTCCGTGCGACGTTTTAGGTGTGGTGTAACTGCGTCATCTGGTCAGGCCATTCTAATTTGGTCAGACCAAATATGCAAGGTGGACTAGCCAATCGTCGTTTTTGTGTGGCATACTGAAAATGAAGTTCAGGATCATCAAAAGGACATCTAATGAAACTCGCACGCTACATCAAGATGCACGAGGCAGACAATGTTGCCATCGTGGTCAATGACGGCGGCTTGCCGGCCGGCTCGGTATTCCCCGACGGCCTGACGCTGGTGGAAGGCGTGCCACAAGGGCATAAAGTCGCCCTGGTCGACCTGGCCGAAGGCGATCCCGTGACGCGCTACAACGTGACCATCGGCTACGCGGACCAGGCGATTCCACGCGGCTCCTGGGTCTCGGAAAAGGTGCTGCGCATGCCGGGCGCCCGTTCGCTCGATGGCCTGCCGATCGGCACCCGCAAGCCGGCGCCGCTGCCGCCGCTGGAGGGCTACACCTTCCAGGGCTACCGCAATGCCGATGGCTCGGTCGGCACGCGCAATATCCTGGCCGTGACCACCACCGTGCAGTGCGTGTCGGGCGTGGTCGACCACGCGGTCAAGCGCATCAAGGAAGAACTGCTGCCGCGCTATCCGAACGTGGACGACGTGGTGGGGCTGGAGCACATCTACGGTTGCGGCGTGGCGATCGATGCGCCTGGCGCCGACGTGCCGATCCGCACGCTGCGCAATATCAGCAAGAACCCGAATTTCGGCAACCAGGTGATGGTGGTCAGCCTTGGCTGCGAAAAGCTGCCGCCGACCCGACTGTTCCCTGCCGGGAGCATCCCGATCGCGTCGGCCAATCTCAACTCGGCGGCCGGTGAGCCGGACGTGGTGTGCCTGCAGGATGGCGCGCACGTCGGCTTCAACTCGATGATCGATTCGATCATGCGCACGGCGGAGCATCACCTGAAAGTGCTGAATGCGCGCCAGCGCGAAACGGTGCCTGCTTCGGAACTGGTGGTGGGCGTGCAGTGCGGCGGCAGCGATGCCTTCTCGGGCGTGACTGCCAATCCGGCAGTGGGCTTTGCCACCGACCTGCTGGTGCGTGCCGGCGCTGCCGTGATGTTCTCGGAAGTGACCGAAGTACGCGACGGTATCGACCAGCTCACGTCCCGCGCGGAGACGCCTGAGGTGGCGGCGGCAATGATCCGCGAAATGCAATGGTACGACGACTACCTGAAGCGCGGCGGCGTTGACCGCAGCGCCAACACCACGCCGGGCAACAAGAAGGGCGGCCTGTCGAACATCGTGGAGAAAGCCATGGGTTCGATCGTGAAGTCCGGCTCGGGCGCCATCCACGGCGTGCTGTCGCCGGGCGACAAGCTGACGCAGAAAGGCCTGATCTACGCGGCGACGCCGGCCAGCGATTTCATTTGCGGTACGCTGCAGATGGCGGCTGGCATGAACATCCACGTCTTCACCACCGGCCGCGGCACGCCTTACGGCCTGGCGGCGGTACCCGTGATCAAGGTCGCCACCCGCAATGACCTGGCGCAGCGCTGGCACGACCTGATGGACGTGAACGCGGGCCGCATTGCCAGCGGCGAGGCCACTATCGAGGATGTGGGCTGGGAGCTGTTCCGCCTGATGCTGGATGTGGCGAGCGGCAAGGAAACCTGGGCCGAACACTGGAAGATCCATAATTCACTGGCGCTATTCAATCCGGCGCCGGTAACCTGATGACGGAGTAAGAGACATGAGCCAAACTGGAAAACCATTCAAGCGCATCCTGATGACCGGTGCCGCCGGCGGCCTGGGCAAGGTGCTGCGCGACCGCATCAAGCCTTGGGCTGAAGTGGTGCGCCTGAGCGATATCGCGGACATGGGCGAGGCGCGTCCCGGCGAGGAACTGGTGCCGTGCGACCTGTCCGACAAGGCGGCCGTGATGAAGCTGATGGAGGGCGTGGATGCGGTGCTGCACTTCGGCGGCATCTCGACCGAGGCGCCGTTCGAGGCGATCATGCAGGCCAATATCCTGGGCGTGGCGAACCTGTACGAGGCGGCCTACAAGCACGGCGTGAAGCGCCTGATGTTCGCCAGCTCGAACCATGCGATCGGCTACTACAAGACGACCGATATGCTGGATGCGAACATGCCGACCCGTCCGGACAGCATGTACGGTATCTCCAAGGTATTCGGCGAGCAGATGTCGCGCTATTACTACGACCGCTTCGGCATCGAAACCGTTTGCATCCGTATCGGTTCCAGCTTCCCGCAGCCGGCCAACAAGCGCATGATGTCGACCTACCTGTCCTACGACGACCTGACGGAGCTGCTGCGCTGCTCGCTGTTCGCGCCGCGCGTGGGCCACACCATCGTGTTCGGCATGTCGGACAACGATTCGGTATGGTGGGATAACCGCTACGCCGCGCACCTTGGTTATCGCCCGAAGGATTCATCGGCCAAGTTCGCGCATCTGTTCCCGGATACGTCCGAGTTCCCGGAAAAGGACGACGTCACCACGATCTACCAGGGCGGCAAATTCCTGCTCGACGGCCCGATGTTCAAATGATTGAGCTGCGCAGCGGCGGCTTGCGGGCCGTGGTGCTGCCTGCTGTCGGCGGCGGGCTGGCACGGCTTGACTGGGCCGGCAATCCTGGTTGCGCCGGCGCCCTCGCTGCCGAGCCGGTACCCGTGCTGCGTCCCCTTGCCGATGGCGTCGCGCAGCCGCAGCCTGGCCAGCTGGCCTGTTTTCCCCTGGTCCCCTGGTCCAACCGGATCGCCCCTGGCGGCTTTGAGTTCCAGGACCGCCGCATTACGCCGGCGCCGACGCGGGAAGGCGAGCCCTGTCCGATCCACGGCGAAGGCTGGCGCATGCCATGGCATGTGGAGGCGCGGGACGAATGCAGCGTCGTGCTTTCGCTCTACCGCCGCGATGGTTCGCCATTCGCATTCACCGCCCACATGGCTTACACGCTGTCGGACAACGTCTTGCGTGTGACGCTCAAGGTCACGAACAACGGCCGGCATCCGCTGCCGTTTGGCCTTGGACTGCATCCATGGATGCCTTGCCCCGACGACGCGCGACTGCGCGCCGTGGCCGACGGCGTGTGGCTGTCCGGCGCCGACAAGTTGCCAGCCGGGCGAAGCGCGCTGCCGCCAGGGTGGAACTTCTGCGGCGAAGCGCCGCGCCCCTTGCCGAGCGACGGCGTCGACAATGCCTTCACCGGCTGGGACGGCAAAGCGCAGATCGACTGGCCATCGCGCCGCTTGCGCCTGCACATCAGCACGGACATGGGCTATTACATCCTGTATGTACCGCCGGGCAAAGACTTCTTCTGCTTCGAGCCCGTGGACCATCCGGTCAATGCGCACAACCTGCCAGGCGGTGCGACTGCGCATGGGCTGACCGTGCTGGCGCCGGGGCAGGACCTGCGGCGTACCGTGCGTTTCACCGTTGAGGAGATTGCGTGAGGACGCTGCAAGCCGTGCTTGCTGCCGCCTGGCTCGGCGCCGGGCCGAGCGCCCTGGCGGCTTCCGATGCGCCATATAACGCCGAAACGACATACGCCAAGCTGGCTGGCCAGTACCCGCACATAGCGATTGCCAGTGCGGAAGCGCCGGCGCCAGTGCGCGTGCTGCGCGACCTTGGCTACGTCCAGCGCGGTGAGCGTGCGTTGCAGCTAGACCTTTACCTGCCCGGGCCAAATGGCGACGGCCGCGGTCGTGCCTGGCCGCTGGTGGTGCTGGTCCACGGTGGCGGATGGCGCAGCGGCACGCGGCAGAATATGGCGCCGCTGGCGGCGCGCCTTGCGGCCAGGGGTTTCGCTGCGGCCACGGTCGACTACCGTTTGTCGGGCGAAGCGCAGTTTCCCGCTGCGATCGACGACGTCAGGGAAGCGATTCGCTGGCTGCGCGCCGCGGCATTGCAATACGGCCTGGATGACAAGCGCATTGCTGTCGCTGGCGGATCGGCGGGCGGCCAGATCGCCGCGCTGGTTGGCACGACGAACGGCAGTGATGCGGCCAGTGCCGTGCAGGCGGCCGTCAATATCGATGGCCTGTCCGACTTCACTTCCGAAGAAGCGCGCAAGCATGAAGACGACCCGTCCAGGAATCCGACCGCAGCCGGAGCATGGTTGGGTGGGCGTTATGCGGAACAGGAGGCGCGCTGGCGAGATGCCTCGCCCCTGACGCATGCAGGCCCCGGCAGTGCCCCGATACTGTTCATCACCAGCGGACTACCGCGCTTCAGCGTCGGGCGGGAAGCCTTGGCGCAACGCCTTGCCCAATACAAAATCCCGACCGAGCACGTGAATCTGCCCGGCACGCCGCATTCGTTCTGGCTGTTCGATCCCTGGCTGGCGCCGGCCGTCGACGCCATGCAAGCCTTCCTGGAGCGCACGCTTGGCGCGCCGCAAATGGCGCGTGCGCCGTGGTCGCCGGACCTGGGCGATGGCCGCTACCGCAACCCGGTCCTGCACGCCGACTATTCGGACCCGGACGTGATCCGCGTCGGCAAGCGCTACTACATGACTTCCTCGAGCTTTACCAACGTCCCCGGCCTGCCATTGCTGGAGTCCGACGATATGGTGAACTGGCGGCTGGTCGGCCACGCCTTGCCGCGGCTGGTGCCGGAGGAAGCGTTCCGTGCACCGCAGCACGGCAAAGGCGTGTGGGCGCCATGCCTGCGTTACCACGATGGCAAATTCTGGATCTTCTACCCAGACCCGGATTTCGGCATTTACGTCGTCACCGCCACGCGATTCGGAGGACCCTGGAGCAAGCCCCGGCTGCTCATGGCCGGCAAGGGCCTGATCGACCCTGCGCCGCTGTGGGACGACGATGGCAAGGCATGGCTGCTGCACGGATGGGCAAAGTCGCGCGCTGGCTTCAACAACGTCCTGAGCCTGCGCCCGATGGCGCCGGATGGCAGCCGCATGCTGGATGACGTGAGCCGCGTGGTCATCGAAGGCAACACGCTGCCGGGCTACAAGACGCTGGAAGGCCCCAAGCTCTATAAGCACAACGGCTGGTATTACGTGTTCGCGCCGGCTGGCGGTGTGGAGACCGGGTGGCAGTCGGTGTTCCGCTCGCGGCATGTCGACGGACCGTACGAGGCGCGCATCGTGATGGAGCAAGGCAGTTCGGCCGTCAACGGGCCGCACCAGGGGGCCTGGGTGCGTGCGGAGGACGGGACCGACTGGTTCTTTCACTTCCAGGACAAGCGCGCTTTCGGCCGCGTGGTGCATTTACAGCCAATGCGCTGGCAGGACGATGGCTGGCCGATCATTGGCGAAGCTTCGGCCAAGCCTGGCGTTGGTCAACCGGTTGCTGAATTCGCCAAGCCGGCGACCATGGCTGCCGCGGCGTCGGTCCCGGCGCCGGCCTGGCCGGACATCGGCGACGAATTCCGGGCGAAGCGCCTCGCGCCGCAATGGCAATGGGTGGCCAATCCGGCCCCCGGCTGGTACTCGCTGACAGAGCGTGCCGGCTTCCTGCGGCTGTACGCGCAGCCTGCTCCGGTGCCGGCCAATGGCGAAGCGCCGATCGCACCGCTGCGTTCCCTGCCAGCCGTGCTGACGCAGAAACCGCCCGCACCAGTCTTTTCTGCAGTGGCAAAGCTTGAGCTGCAAGCCGTTGCGGACGGCGACACGGTCGGCCTGGCCATGTACGGGCGAAGCTACGCCTGGCTCGGCTTGCGCCGCCAGCATGGTGAACTGCGCATTGTCTACGTGCGCTGCGAGGCGGCCAATGACAAATGCAAGGAGCGGCAGGAAGCGTCGAACGCCTTGCCGCTGAAGACTTTCACCCACCTTCGCATGGACGTTGGCGCAGGCGGACAAACCGCCTTCTCCTACAGCCAGGACGGGGTGAACTTCACACCCGCCGGCACGCCGTTCACGGCCGCCATGGGACGCTGGGTTGGCGCCCAGGTCGGGCTGTTCGCCACTGGCGCGAAGGGCGCCTACGCCGATATCGATTATCTGCGCATTACGCCTTAGCGGGATGCTGGCTGCAGTTTGCCGAGGTGGCCGGCACCGGCATTGGTCATGACGTTGGGCTGCACGTCGGCGGCGGGCAGGGCGCGGAAGGCGTACGGCACGCTCCAGCCGACGTCGGTCGCAAAGCCGCAATCTGCCAGCGCCTTGCCGTTCAAGAGCGAGCCGTGGTCCAGCACGGCGCCTGCTTCGGATTTGCCGGGATTGTGCAGCACGTCGCCGCAGCCGCGCGCGCCTTCGATATCGTAGGCGTTGGCATCAATGATCACGCGCGCCTGCCTGGCGATGCCGACGCTGTATTCATGCGGATATTCGGCGTGCTTGCGCGAGCCCTTGTGATAGTTGTTGAACAGGTGGACTTGACCGAATCGCACGCGTGGCGTGCGCGCCGTCACTTGCTCGAAGAAGTTGTTCGAGAAGGTGACGCGCAAGTGGCCTTCATCGCTCGTGGCGCGGTCGCTGGCGCCTACCAGCGTGTTCTTTTCGTGCAAAGCGAAGTGGTTGTACGACACCGTGACGAAGTCCGAAGCCGAAGTGATATCTAGCCCGCCGTCGTGGCATTGTTTCAGCATGCCGTTCTCTTTAGGAGACTGGCCGTCGGTGCGCGGCGCATCGGTGAAGCTGTTATGGTCGATCCAGACGTGGTGCGATCCGGTGACCGTGATACCGTCGTACAGCGAATTCCAATTGCCTTTGGCGCCGTCCTGCGGGTCCCATTTCGGATCGGGATCGCAGGGATTGCTGATCGAAAGGTTGCGGATGATGACCTGGCTCACATTGCCGACTATCAGGCTGGCGTTGACGAAACCGGCATCTTCCCCAAGGCCGATTAACGTGGTGTTGGACGGCAGCCGCACCACGCCGACCTTGGCGCCATCGGCCATGTCGAGGGTGCCGCGCACCTGAATGATGCGCGCGTCGGCAGTGCCGGCCACCGCAGTCTTCAGCTCGGCGGGCGTGGAGACGGTATGCACGTGGCCAGCGGAAGCCGCAGCGCCGCCGCGCGTGCCGCCTTGCTCGCCGGCCCAGCCGTCGGCCGGCGCATGTTCGCGCGCTGCCTGCCGCGATGTGTCGTCCGGATCAGCGAGCGGGCGGAGGGCAGGGAATAGCCGCAGCAGTTCGCGCGCAGCCATGTCGCCGAAGAAGCGGCCGCCTTTCGGGCCAAGGTGGGTGTAGTCGAAGCCCGCACCCTTGGGCTGGGCCAGCGTGTCCGCTTCCGCCGGTCCCATTGCCTGGACGGCTGCCAGCGACAGGGCATTCAGGTCCAGTACGGCCACGCCTTCGCGCTGGGCCACTTCGCGCGCCGCTGTCGCCCACGGCGCCAGGTCGTTCCAGACATAGCCATTCCGGAAGCTGCGGCGGGTGAGGGAAGTCACCAGCACCGGCACGCCGCCGCCAGCCTTCACGTCCGCCACATAGCGTGCCAGGTTGGCGGGATACTCCGTGACCAGGTCCGTCGAGCGGCCCGGTTTGCCCGGCTGGTCGTTGTGGCCGAACTGCATCAGCACGTAAGTGTTGCGGAAGCCTGCGCCGTTGCGCAGCAAGGCCTGCGCCTCGTCCCAACGGCCTTCGGCACGGAAGGAACTTGAGCTGCGGCCGTTCTTGGCGAGATTCAGGCAGGTGGTGTCGGGGCGCTGCCGCCGGCACAGGTAATCGCCATATCCGCCGCCGCTGGCGACGGTCGAATCGCCGACCAGGATGATGCGGTCGGCGGCAAAAGCCGGCAGGCTGGCCACGCAGGCCAGGGACAAAAGGATGTGACGTAGCATGAGGCTCCCCCTGAAGTTCACCTCATTCTATTTTGGCCTGACCATGCATGCAAGTGGTCAGGCCAAATTATTTTAGCCGCGTGAGAAGGTCTTGGTAACGCGTTCCAGGTGGGCGCGCATGGCCTGGCGGGCGCCGGCCGCATCGTGCGCAGCAATGGCCGCCACGATATTGCGATGGTCGTCCAGCGTGTTCTGGCGCAGCTCTTCCGTCTGGAAGTGCTCTTTCAGCTTGTGCCACATGGTGCCGCGCTGGTTCCACAGTGTTTCGACCACCCCCACCAGCGCGGTGTTGCCGGTAGCGCGTGCGATCGCCAGGTGGAAGTTGCGGTCGGCCTGTTCATTGGTGGCGCGGTCAGAGTGGTGCTGCTCCATCTCGGCCGCCGCACGCAGGATCGCATCGATCGCGGAATCGGTCGCCATCTTGGCTGCAATGGCTGCGACTTCGGATTCGATCAGGCGGCGCGCCGCCAGCACTTCGAACGGACCCGGTCCGCCTTCGGCCACGTCGGAAGGAGCGGAAGCCTTTTCGCTGACGTACACGCCCGAACCGCCACGCACTTCGACGATGCCGGACAGCTCCAGGGCAATCAGCGCCTCGCGCAGCGAAGCGCGGCTGACGCTCAGTTTCGCTGCCAGGTCGCGCTCTGCCGGCAGGCGGGTGCCGGGCTTGATGTTCTCTTCGCGGATCAGGTCCTGGATCTTGGCTGCGACCACGCGGTACAGCCGTTGTTCGGCTGCTGGATTCGGCTCCGTAGCAACGGTTTTTTTGTTCATGCGAGGTCCCTTGAGAAGTCGACCGATTTTAATTTGGTCCGGCCAATTTCGCAAGAAAGCAACAGCTGCCAAACGCCGGAGATGTCTCTGATAGGATGTCTGACATCTTTTTTGCATGTATAATGGAGGCCATGACTATTCTCCCTCGCAAGCGACACACCCTGGCCCAGGGCGTGGTCGAACAGATCAGCGGCAGCATCAACAGCGGCGTGCTGAAACCCGGCGACAAGCTGCCGACCGAATCGGCCATCATGGAGCAGCACGGCGTCAGCCGCACCGTGGTGCGCGAAGCCATCTCGCACCTGCAGGCGGCCGGGCTGGTGCAGACCCGCCACGGCATCGGCACCTTCGTGCTGGAGAAGCCGCGCAACAGCGGCGGCCTGGGCATCGATGCCGAGAGCATCGTCACCGTGCGCGATGTACTGGCCATTCTCGAACTGCGCATCAGCATGGAAACCGAGACCGCTGGCCTGGCTGCTACCCGCCGCAGCGACGAGCAGGTGGCTGAACTGGCGCAGGCGCTGGCAGATATGCGGCAAGCGATGGAGCAGGGCCGCGCCTCGGTGGAAGCCGATCGGCGCTTCCACCTGGTGATCGCCAAGGCTACCGGCAATCGCTACTTCGTCGACATCCTCGGCCAGCTCGGACAGGCGATCATTCCGCGCGCGCGCGTCAACACCGCCAACCTGGCGCAGGACCGCCCGGCCGACTACCTCGAACGCGTGCACCGCGAACACGAAGACATCTTCCGCGCCATCCAGCGCCAGGATCCGGAAGCTGCCCGCGCCGCCATGCGCACCCACCTTTCCAACTCGCGCGAACGCCTGTTGCAGGCCCAGCAACGTTTCGAAAACGCCGCATAAAAAAGGGGTACGTCCCCTTTTTTCGCTTGCGTTCGCTTAAACTAGGTTGTACGATGACTTACAACTGAGCTCGCGCTCGATTCGTGCAAAAACCACACTTAGGAGTCAACGATGTCCATGTCCCCGCAAGAACTCAAGAAAGTCATGTCGTCCGGCCTGCTGTCCTTCCCGATCACCGACTTTGACGCTGAAGGCAATTTCAACGCCAAAACCTATGCCGAACGCCTGGACTGGCTGGCTCCTTACGGCGCGAGCGCACTGTTCGCCGCCGGCGGCACCGGTGAGTTCTTCTCGCTGACCGCTCCTGAATATTCGCAGGTGATCAAGGTTGCCGTGGAAAGCTGCCGCGGCAAGGTGCCGCTGCTGGCTGGCACCGGCGGCCCGACCCGCCAGGCCATCGCGCTGGCGCAGGAAGCAGAGCGCCTGGGCGCCGACGGCCTGCTGCTGCTGCCGCACTACCTGACCGAGGCAAGCCAGGACGGCCTGATCGAACACGTGGCCCAGGTGTGCGCCTCCGTGAAGATCGGCGTGATCGTGTACAACCGCGCCAACTGCCGCCTGAACGCCAATTCGCTGGCGATCCTGGCCGAGCGCTGCCCGAACCTGATCGGCTTCAAGGACGGCGTGGGCGAAATCGAACTGATGGTGCAGATCTACCGCAAGCTGGGCGACCGTTTCTCCTACCTGGGCGGCCTGCCGACTGCGGAAGTGTATGCCGGCGCCTACAAGGCGCTGGGCACTCCGGTCTACTCCTCGGCCGTGTTCAACTTCGTGCCGAAGCTGGCGATGGACTTCTACCACGCCACCGCAGCCGGCAATACCGCCGAAACCGACCGCATGCTGGATGAATTCTTCCTGCCATACCTGGACATTCGCAACCGCAAGGCCGGCTATGCCGTGTCGATCGTCAAGGCTGGCGCCCGCCTGGTTGGCCATTCCGGCGGCCCGGTACGCGCTCCGCTGACGGACCTGACCGCGGAAGAAGACGCCATGCTGCTGGCCCTGATCAAGAAGCAAGGTGCCCAATAATGCAGATCACCGGTGAAATGATCATCGGCCGGCAACTGGTGCGCGGCGCTGCCGGCACGCTGTTGGCCTTCAACCCGGCGACCAGGGAAAACCTGCAGCCGCCGTTCGGCCAGGCCGACCTGACGGATGTGGATCGAGCCTGCGCGCTGGCCGAACAGGCCTTCGACGCCTACCGCGCCACCACGCCGGAAGCGCGCGCCGCCTTCCTGGAGGCGGTCGCCAGCAACATCGATGCGCTGGGCGCCACCCTGACCGAGCGCGCCATGGCCGAAACCGGCCTGCCGCAAGCGCGCCTGGAAGGCGAGCGTGGCCGCACCGTCAACCAGCTGCGCCTGTTCGCAAAAGTCGTGCGCGATGGCCACTGGCAGCACGCCACGCTGGACTCCGCGCTGCCGCAGCGCACGCCGCCGCGCCCAGACCTGCGCCTGCGCAAGATCGCCGTCGGCCCGGTCGCGGTGTTCGGCGCGTCCAACTTCCCGCTGGCGTTTTCTGTCGCGGGCGGCGACACCGCATCTGCGCTGGCCGCCGGCTGCCCGGTCGTGGTGAAGGCGCATGCCGCCCATCCTGGCACGTCCGAGCTGGTGGCGCGCGCCGTGCAGAAGGCGGTCGCCGATTGCGGCATGCCGGAAGGCGTGTTCTCCATGATTCACGGCGATGGCCGCGTGGTTGGCCAGGCGCTGGTTGCCAACCCGTCGATCAAGGCTGTCGGCTTTACCGGCTCGCGCCAGGGCGGTACGGCCCTGATGCGCACCGCCGCCGCGCGCCATGAGCCGATCCCGGTTTATGCGGAAATGAGCAGCATCAATCCGGTCTTCATGCTGCCCGCGGTCCTGGCTGCAAACGCCGAAGCACTGGGCGCCGCTTTCGTCGAGTCGCTGACCATGGGCGTCGGCCAGTTCTGCACCAATCCAGGCCTGGTGATCGGCGTGGCCGGTCCGGATTTCGACCGCTTTGCCGCAGCCGCAGCCGCTGCGCTGCAGCCGAAAGGCGCCGGCACCATGCTGACCGCCGGCATCCACAAGGCGTATGAATCCGGCGTCGGCCGCTTGTCCGATGCCGCAGGCGTCAAGCTGCTGGCCCTGGGGCAGCAAGAGGGCGCCGGCTGCGCCGCCCAGGCTGCGCTGTTCCGCGTCGACGCGGAGACTTTCGTTGCCAGCCACGCGCTGCAGGAAGAAGTCTTCGGCCCGGCCTCGGTACTGATCGCCTGCCGCGACGAAGCCGAAATGCTGCGCCTTGCCGCCAGCCTGGAAGGGCAGCTGACCGCCACCGTGCACTGCACGGCCGACGACCATCCGCTGGCGGGCCGGCTGCTGCCGACGCTGGAACGCAAGGCGGGCCGCGTGCTGTTCAACGGCTTTCCGACCGGCGTCGAGGTCTGCCACGCGATGGTGCACGGCGGCCCGTTCCCGGCCACTTCGGACACCCGCACCACGTCCGTCGGCGCCACGGCCATCGAGCGCTTCCTGCGTCCGGTAAGCTACCAGAATGTGCCGGCGGCCTTGCTGCCGGCCGCCCTGCAGGACGATAATCCACTGCGCCTGGCACGCATCGTGGATGGGGAGCTGCGCACGGCAGTTTGATTGAGTAGTACGGCCGGAGGAGACGCCGGCCGCTTTCGAATACAAGAAACTATGAATCAGCCCAACCCGCAAGCCGTCGGCCTGGCGGCCGAACCGGCCGCCGCCATCGGCAAATACCGCTGGACCATCTGTGGCCTGCTGTTCTTCGCCACCACCATCAACTACCTCGACCGCCAGGTGCTGTCGCTGCTGGCGCCCGCGCTGTCGAAGGAATTCGGCTGGTCGAATACCGACTACGCCAACATCGCCGCCGTGTTCCAGTTCGTGTACGCGATCTCGATGCTGTTCGCCGGCCGCGTGATCGACAGGATGGGCACGCGCCGCGCCTTCGTGCTGGCCATTGTCGTATGGTCGCTTGGCGCGATCCTGCACGCCTACTCGGTGCCGATCGGCGCCACGTTCTCCAACGTCCTCGCTGCGGTGGGCATTGCCGCCGTACCCGTATCGGTGGCCGGCTTCATGGTGGGCCGCGCCGTGCTCGCGCTGGGCGAGGCAGGCAACTTCCCTGCCGCCATCAAGGCCACCGCAGAATACTTCCCGAAGAAGGAGCGCTCCTTCGCCACCGGCATCTTCAACTCCGGCGCGAATATCGGCGCGATCCTGGCGCCGATCACGGTGCCTCTGATCGCCGAGGCCTGGGGCTGGCAGTCCGCCTTCATCATCATCGGCGCAATCGGCTTCCTCTGGATGGGCTTCTGGCTGGTTTTCTACGATGCGCCGTCAAGGCAGAAGCGCCTGTCGCGCGCGGAACTCGATTACATCAACAGCGATGCGGCCGATGCTCCGGCGGCAGCGCCGGCCGGCGCCGCTGCGCGCAAGGCTTCCTGGTTCAAGCTGCTGGCCTACCGCCAGACCTGGGCTTTCACGGTCGGCAAATTCCTGACCGACGGCGTCTGGTGGTTCTTCCTTTTCTGGCTGCCGAAGTTCATGTCGGCCCAATACGGCGTGTCGGCCACCGAAATGGTGGTGCCGCTTGCGGTGCTGTATTCGATGACCATGTTCGGCTCCATCGGCGGCGGCTGGTTCCCGACCTTCTTCATCAATCGCGGCGCCAGCGTTTATCACGGCCGCATGCGCGCCATGCTGGCCATCGCCTTCTTCCCGCTGGCGGTGCTGCTGGCGCAGCCGCTTGGCTACCTCGGCATCTGGGTGCCGGTGATCCTGATCGGCATCGGCGCCTCGGCGCACCAGGCATGGTCCGCCAACCTGTTCACCACCGTGTCGGACATGTTCCCGAAGCACAGCGTCGGCTCCGTGGTGGGCATCGGCGGCATGGCAGGCGGCCTGGGCGGCGTGCTGATCACCAAGGTGGCCGGCAAGCTGTTCGACTATTACAACGCGCTGGGCCAGATCCAGACCGGCTACATGATCATGTTCACCTTCTGCGCACTGGCTTACCTGCTCGCCTGGTGCATCATGAAGGCGCTGGTGCCGGCGCATAAGGAAATCACTGACCTCTGATGGAAAAAGTAAGCGGTGTACATTGCATGGTGGGTGAAAGCCCCACCTGGCACGCGGGCGAGGGCGCCTGGTATTGGGTCGACATTCCGGCGCGCCGCATCTGGCGCCTCGATTACGCCAGCGGCGCGACCCGCTTCTGGGATGCCCCGGAGATGGTGGCCTGCCTGTCGCCCGCCGCGCGCGGCGGCTTCATCGCAGGCATGGAGACGGGCATCTTCCACCTCGTGCTGCAGGATGACGGCAGCGTATCGGCGGAGCGCCTGGCTGCGCCGCCATCTTCCGAGCTGGGCCAGGGCATGCGCTTCAACGACGGCCGCTGCGACCGGCAAGGACGCTTCTGGGCCGGCACCATGTTCATGGACATGGCGGCGGAACGCGCGGTCGGTCAGCTCTATCGTTATACCGCCGCGGAAGGGCTGTCTGCGCCTTTCGTGTCCGGCATGCTGACCCAGAACGGCACGGCGTTCTCGCCACGCGGCGACGTGATGTACCTGTCCGACTCGCACCCGAAGCGGCGCATGGTGTGGGCCTTTGATTACGACATCGGCAGCGGCACGCCGCACAACAAGCGCATCTTCCTCGACCTGGGCACGCAGAAAGGCCGTCCCGACGGTGCCGCCGTCGATGCCGACGGCTGCTACTGGACCTGCGCCAATGACGGCGGCCTGCTGCAGCGCTACACGCCGGGCGGCGCGCTCGATCGGGCAATCGCACTGCCGTTTGCCAAGCCATCGATGTGCAGTTTCGGCGGTCCCGACCTGTCCACGCTGCTGGTGACCTCGATCGACCCGGGCAATGCCGGCGACGACTGGCCCGGCTCGGTCTTGCTGCTGCGTCCCGGCGTGCAGGGTCTCGCCGAAGTTCGATGGAACGCGCATTAATCTGTTGCAATTCTGCAAAAGTGAGTTTTCTTTTTGTTAATTTCCGTTCATACTTTATTTTTTACCAATTGCAAATAAAGTATGAAACTTTTCGTTTTGCCGGCCATGCTGCTGGCGCTTGCCGTGCCGGCGCAGGCTGGCATTACAAGCAGCTTTAACGTCACTTCCGCAGTTCATTGGACGTCCACGGGAGCGGGCACTCTGGAAGACTCGGAAGTCTTCACCCCATTTGGCGGGACAATGCGCTCCAGTCTGACGCCGTCGAGCTGCTTCGGCAGCTATTCCGGGACCGAGCATAACTCGCATTGCTGGTTCGATCTGGACACCGCAGACTTCCGCTCGCCGTACGACGATGCATACCAGCGGCGGACGGGAAGCACGGAACCTCCCCGTGCAGGCCTGATTTCCCGGCTCCAGGTCAATGGCGATGGTAGCTATACAGGCTACTTCAATTTCACTACCATCAGTTACGTGGATTCTGACGACGCGACCGGTATCACTCGCAAGGGCTTTTTCACCGGTTACATATTTCGCTATCAGGGCGCAGGGCTGGCTCTCGATACGGCCATGGATGCGGCACTTGCAGGCTCCTTGTGGCAGCGCCAGGCTTTTACCAGGAAGACTTTCATGACAGAGTGGGATCGCAGCAGCGTCGATCCGGTGACTGGCGACGAGTCGCTGATCGAGGCGGAAGGATGGGATGGCAAGCTGGAAATGGCTGCCGTGCCTGAACCGGCGGCGCCTGCACTGTTTGGCATCGGCCTGGTTGCCATCGCAGGGCTGCGCAGGCGGAAGCGCGGCTAATTTGCCGGATCCTCTTGGAGGGCGCTGCAGAATGCCGCGCTGGCTTCGTCGGCCGGGAAGCACGATTCGATGTGGAGTTCTTCCAGCGTGACGTCGCGCGGGGTGCCGAAGGTGGTGATGGTGGAGAAGAATGCCACGCGCCGGCCGTCGCGCTCGAATACGGTTTCAAGCAGCGGCGCGGGCACGGCGCGCAGGTCGCGCTGGCGCCATTTTTCAGGCACACCCGGATAGGCCAGGACTTCTTCCAGCAGCTCGCGCGCCTTCGCGTCGCTGGGCGCCGTGGCGACCAGCTTGTGCAGGTGGGCCAGCAGGGTGCCCGCGATTTCCTCCCAATTTACGAGTACGGCACGCAAGTCCTGCGGGTCGAAGGCATGGCGCAGCATATTGCGGTGCGGGCTGTCGCGGCCGCCCAGCAGCCAGCGGTTCATGCGGACGGCGGCGCCATTCGCCATCACGATATCCCAGTGGCGATTCATCAGGAAGGCGGGGTAGGGTTCCTGCTGCTTCAGCATTGCTTCGATCGCGCGCCGCATCGGCGCCAGCTCGGGATTGGCCAGCGCCGATTCCGTGTAGCGCGGCGCATAGCCGGCGGCGACCAGCAGCGAGTTGCGGTCGCGCAGCGTCATTTCCAGCGTGTCGGCGAGGCGCGCCAGGATCTCGCGGCTGGGCTGGGCCTTGCCGGTTTCAATGCAGCTCAAGTGGCGTGTGGAGAGGCCGGCGTCCAGCGCCAGGTCCATCTGGCTCAGGCGGCGGGCGGAGCGCCACTCGCGCAGCAGGGCGCCGACGTGGGCGATCGGAAGCGGGTTTGCATTCATGTGGCCATGGTAACAAGGTTTTGCGCTGCGCTTCCATGACCTGGGAGGTCATTGCTTCGCATCAGACCCGGCCCGATCATGCATCCCATCGAAACCCGTCTTGCAGGAGATGAGCATGAATCGCAGAAGCCTTTTGAAAGCCGCCATTGCATTCGCCGCTGCGGCCGGCGTGGCGCGCCCTGCCAGCGCCGCGGGCGCGGCGAAGGAATTGGCGCCCGCCGATGCGGCGCTGCGGGCCGAGGCGGCGCGCGATGCGCGTGCGTGGCGCGCCTCGCGGCGCTTTGTGGCCACCAGCGCTGGACGCGTTGCGGTGGTCGAGCGCGGACGCGGCCCGCAGGCAGCGCTGTTCCTGCACGGCCTGCCGCTAAACAGCTTCCAGTGGCGCGGCGCAATAGCGCGCCTGGCGCCGCATCGCCGCTGCATCGCGCCGGACTTTCTTGGCCTTGGCCATAGCGAACCGGCGCCGCAAGCCAAACTCGATCCGGAAGGCCAGGTCGCCATGCTGGCCGAACTGCTCGACAAGCTGGGCGTCGAGAAGGTTGACGTGGTTGCGAGCGACAGCGGCGGCGCCGTGGCGCAACTGTTCCTGGTGCTGCATCCCGAGCGCGTGCGCAGCCTGCTGCTTGCCAACTGCGACACCGAACTCGATTGCCCGCCGCCGGCCATGCAGCCGGTGATCGAACTGGCAAAGCAGGGCAAGTTCGCGCAGGAGTGGCTGGCGCCCTGGCTGGCCGACAAGGACAAGGCGCGCTCGCCCGAAGGCCTGGGCGGCATCTGCTACGCCCGGCCGGCCGCGCTGGCGGACGAGGTGTTCGAAACCTACCTGCGCCCCCTGGTCGACAACCCGCAGCGCCTGCACGGCTACATCGCTGCGCTGGAACGCAATGCCCTGCACGGCATCAAGCCCGCCCTGAAGGCCAGCACGGCGCCGGTGCGCGTGCTGTGGGGCATGGCCGATGAAATCTTCCCGCCGCGCGGCGCCGACTATCTCGAGCAGGCATTCGGCAACAGCAAGGGCGTGCGCCGCATCGAAGGCGGCAAGCTGTTCTGGCCCGAGGAGCAGCCAGGCCTGGTGGCGCGGGAAGCGCTGGCGCTGTGGCGCAGCGCCTGATGCCTAGCGCTTGCGGTAGATGCACACCATGATATCGCTGGGGAATAGCCGCATCAGCGGCAGCAGCAGCCAGCGCATGCCCAGGTAGCGCAGCGGCGCCTTGAATGGATGGAGTTGGCCAAACACGGTCATCCAGCGCCACATGCCCTGCTTTTTCACTACGGCCAGTTCGCTGCTGTGGCGCAGCGTGAAGCCTTCTCGCTCCACCAGCCTGGTAAGGTTGGCCGGGTTGAAGTAATGGACATGCGGCGAAGGCATGCCTTTCTGCCACAGCCGGTCGAACGGGCCATGCAGCCCGACGCGCGCGAACAGCTTGGACAGGCGGTAGCACAGGCCGCGGCTGCTGGGCAGGTTGAGCACCAGCGTGCCGTCCGGGGCCAGGTGCTGGTGGCAGTCGCGCAGGGCGGCGCGGATATCGGGGATATGTTCGATCACTTCATTCAGCACGATGATGTCGAACTGCTCCCCGTCCGCCAGCGCCTGGGGGAAGTAGCCGAGGCGCACCGGCAGCCCGCGCTCGCTCGCCTGCCGGGCCAGCACTTCGTCCGGCTCGACCCCCAGCACGTCGAACGCGCAGGCTGCCGACTCCAGGAGCCACCCATGGGCGCTGCCCACGTCAAGCAAGGTGTTGGCGCGCGGCGCCGCGAACTGGCGGGTGAGGGCGACGATGGTGCGGCAGTTCTCCTGGCGCAGCGCATTCAGGGACGCTTCGCGCAGGTCTTCGTCGCTTGTCGCGGGTGTGGCGGAATGGGCTGCGCCTTCGTAGGCGCAGCCGGGGCAGGTCCGGTGCCAGCCTGACAGGCCGGTCTTCAATGGGGCGTAGCAAATAATACAAGTCATGCGCGCCACGATAGCATGCTTACATTGTTGCGATATTCACAAATACTCACTTTGCAGACTGCGGTAGAATCGCAGGTTTGGATCTTTCCGAGGTTTCGCAATGAAATGGGCTGTTGTCGGCTTTTACATCCTGTCCGTCCTGCATATCCACTTCCGTGGCAAGGTACGTCTCCCGATCGGCCGCCAACTGTTCGACCACTCGTCGTTCATGGCCCCCATCAATATCTTCATGCACTGGTTCTCGCGCGTGCCATCCACGCCCTACCTGCCGGTTGACACCTTCAAGGAACTCAAGCCGCTGGAAGACAACTGGCAAGTGATCCGCGCCGAAGCGGAAAACCTGCTGCGCCTGCAGAAGATCAAGGCGTCGGAAAAGAACGACGACGCCGGCTTCAATTCCTTTTTCAAGAATGGCTGGAAGCGCTTTTACCTGAAGTGGTACAACGCCAGCCACCCTTCGGCCCAGGAACTGTGCCCGCAAACCTATGCGCTGCTGGCCGCGATCCCGTCGGTGAAGGCGGCCATGTTTGCCGAACTGCCGCCGGGCGGCAAGCTCAATCCGCACCGCGACCCGTTCGCCGGCTCGCTGCGCTACCACCTGGGCCTGGCCACGCCGAACGACGACCGCTGCTTCATCGACGTCGACGGCGAGCGCCATAGCTGGCGCGACGGCCAGGGCGTGATCTTCGATGAAACCTATATTCACTGGGCCATCAACGGTTCCGAGAGCGACCGCATCATCCTGTTCTGCGACGTGGAGCGTCCGATGCGCTATCGCTGGGCGCAGGCGATCAACCGCTTCCTCGGCCGCACCATGATGACTGCCGCCGCCTCGCCCAACGAGCAGGGCGACCAGGTCGGCCTGGTGTCGAAGCTGTTCCGCGTCTCCTTCTACGCCGGCAAATACCGCCGCGCCTTCAAGGCCTGGAACAAGACCGTCTACAAGTTCACCAAGTTTGGCCTTATCATCGGCCTCGCAGCAGCAATCTATTACATGTGAGGCGGCCCGCGCTGCCTCGTCAAAAGGAGGCAGCATGCGGCACCGAGTCCCCGCCGGCGTCCTGGCCATCGTGCTGGGCGCCACCACCCTTGCAGCCGGCGCCGGCCCCTTGCGCGACCGGCTGCTGGAACGCCAGGCGTCCCGCACTGCGCATGACGCCGCCCCCGGCAAAGCCTTGCGCGACATCCCCTACGGCAGCGATCCCCGCCAGCGTTTCGACGTCTACCTCCCTGCGCAGGCAGCGTCCAGGGCCCCCGTCATTTTCATGGTGCACGGCGGCGGCTGGCGCATCGGCGGTAAGGCCGAAACGGCCGTGGTGGAGAACAAGGTGCCGTATTTCACGGGGCGCGGCTACCTGGTCATTTCGATCAACTACCGCATGCTGCCCGATGCCGATCCGCTGCTGCAGGCGCAGGACGTGGCGCTGGCGCTGGCCACGGCCCAGGACAAGGCCGCCACCTGGGGCGGCGATGCGCGCCGCTTCATCCTGATGGGCCATTCAGCCGGGGCGCACCTGGTGGCGCTGTTGTCGGCCCAGCCTTCGCTGGCGGCCGGCAGCAGCTGGCTCGGCACCATTGCCCTCGACAGCGGTGCGCTGGATGTGCCGCAGATCATGGAACAGCGCCACCCGCGCTTGTACGACGAAGCATTCGGCAGCGATCCGGCCCTCTGGCGCAAGGTATCGCCGGCCCACGCGCTGCAAACGGGCGCGCAGCCGATGCTGCTGGTGTGCTCCAGCCAGCGCGACAGCTCCTGCCGCCAGGCCCACGATTTTGCGCAACGGCTGCACGCCAGCGGCAGCCGCGCCGAAGTGCTGGAGCAGGCGAAGAGCCATCGCGACATCAACCTGCAGCTTGGCGCCGACAGCGGCTATACGAGTGCGGTGCAAGCCTTCATCGACAGCCTGCTCAAGTCCTGAGCCTGTCGGAATTCTTTACAGATGAAAAAACGCTGCATTTAAAATCAGCAACTTATATTGCTTGGTGAGATTATTGCTTAATGTCTGGTTAAGTAAAATTAACTAGAGGAAATAAATGAGGAAGCTGGGGCTGGGCGTTTGCGCCTTGCTGCTATCCGTGAGCCATGGGGCGTGCGCTGCGCTGCTGTCCAGCTCCCAGGCACTAGGTGCCGGCAGCGCCGGCCCTGCCGCCGGCCCCGAACTGTTCGACATCAGCACCGGCGATGATGGCGCTCCCGCATTCGAGGAACGGCTGGTGGACCAGCAGGAATTCCCCTTCAGTCCGGCGGGCAGCGCGGGCCGGGCCCGGGCCAACCTTGGCAGCATGATGCTGGACGTCGATCCGGCCCTGGTCAATAACGTCCTGTCGGGCAGCAAGTACGAAACGGTCGATGATTCCGCGCACAAGCCGACGCTGCAAGCCCTGTGCGGCATGAGCCTGGTGTTGCTGCTTGCCTTCCGCGCCGCTGCCCGCTTCAGCGGCAAGCGTCGGCGTCGGCGACGGTAAAGTGGTAGCGCAGCGCGATGCGGCGCCACGCGCGATCGCAGGGCATGGCGGCAGCGATCTTGTCCAGCTCCGCCGCCAGCGCCCCGGCATCGCGCGCCAGCACGAAATGGCGGCCGAACTGGCTGAAGGGCTTGTCGCCCACATGCAACTGCCCCAGGGGCAGCTTTTCCCTGTCCATCTGGCGCCGCAGGTAACGGAAAGCACTCAGCGGCATCACCGTGAAATCGGCCTGTCCCGCCGCCAGCTTGCGCAGGTTGCTCATGGCATCGGGCGCATTGCTGCGCGTCAGGCTCTTGCCGGCGTATTCGTCGATGCCGGGATAACGGTTGCCGTAAATGCCGGCAAAGCGCAGGCCGACCAGCGAAGCCGGGCCGTGGTAGAGCACCGGATTGTCGATGCGCGACACGATGACATTGCTGTCGTCCAGGAAGGGCGGACTCCAGTGAAAGCGCTTGCGCGGCACGTCGCCGATGAAGGCCGGCGAGAGGAACAGCGCCACCCCGTCGAAGCCGCCGGATGCCTCCATCAGCTGGTTGAGCTGGCGGCGTTGCAACGACACCAGTTGCAGCGTATAGCGGCCTTCGAGCTTGCGGTTCACATAGCGCACCAGGTCGGGCGCCAGGCCGCTTTTGCCGTCGATGTAGGGCGGCCCGCGATAACTGTTGTAGGCCTTGACGATGGTATCGGCGCCAGCCGGCGCCGCAGCGAGGGCGCTGCAAAACACTAGCAACAGGTGCGGTCGTGCCATGGCGCGCCTCCGGGCGTCGCGACCCGGTCTCAGCGCGCGCTGGCTGCCGGCAGGCGCGCTTCTTCCGAAGTCAGGATCCAGACCAGGTTGAGATTGCCGTTCATGTCTTCCGTGTAGTTGACGATGAAGGTCGCATCGGCCAGCGCGCTCGGCACCACGGTCAGGTTTTCATCGCTGAAGATGCGTGCAGCTGGCGAAAGCTGGCGCGGCTTGCCGTCGACAACGATGTCCGGCGCATAGCCGAAGGTAATCTTGCCGCGCTTGGCGTTGGGCGGGAATGGGCGAGGCTCGGCGGCCAGCGCTGGCAGGGCAGGGAGGGTCATTGCGGCCGCAAGGGCCAGCAGGAAGTGTCGTTTGTCCATGTCCGCTAGCTTACCATGCTGGCGAACATGGCCAAAACGGCCAGGGCCATCACTGTTGTACAGGACCACCCCAGGACGCGCAGGCGGCGCGACAGGACCACCTCGCCCATCACCCCGCGCCGGGTCGACAGCAGCATGGTCACCACCATGACCGGCACCGCCACCACGCCGTTGACCACCGCGCTCCAGAACAGCGCGCGCATCGGGTCCATCGGCAAGAAGCCAATGCAGACGCCGGCCAGCGTGGCGGCGGTAATGATGGCGTAGAACTTGCGCGCGGCCAGCGGTTCCAGTTCCAGGCTGCTGCGCCAGTTGAACGCACCGGCCATGGCGTAGGCCGCCGACCCGGCCAGCACAGGAATCGCCAGCAGGCCGGTGCCGATGATGCCCAGCCCGAACAGCGCAAACGCCAGCTCGCCCGCAATCGGCCGCAGCGCCGCCGCGGCCTGGGCTGACGAGCCGACGTGGAAGATGCCGTGCGCATGCAGCGTGACCGCGGTGGTCAGCATGATCGACCATGCCACGAGGTTGGAAAAGCCCATGCCGATAGCGGTATCGAGCTTGATGCGGCGCAGTTGCGGGCGCACCTGGCGCGGCGCGCGCTTGAGCGGTTCGGCCTCCGGGTCTGCCTGCAGTTCTTCCACTTCCTGCGCGGCCTGCCAGAAGAACAGGTAGGGGCTGATGGTGGTGCCGAACACCGCCACCATGGTGGTCAGGTATTCCTTGTTCCACTGGATGTGCGGCGAGAAGGTGCGCTTGGCCACCTCGCGCCAGGGCACGTCGATCACCAGCACCGTGGCGGCATAGGCCAGCAGGGCCAGCGTCAGCCATTTTAGCAGGCGCGCGTAGCGCTGGTAGGGGATGAAGACCTGCAGCGCTACCGACAGCAAGCCGAAAGCCAGGGCATGCCACTGCGCTTTGCCGCCCGCCACCAGGTGCAGCGCGTCACCCATGGCGGCCAGGTCGGCAGCAATATTGATGGTGTTGGCAAGCAGCAGCAGGCTGACCATGCAGTACAGCAGCCAGGCCGGGAAGCAGCGGCGCATATTGGCAGCCAGCCCGCGCCCGCTGGTGCGGCCGATGCGCGCGCTGGTTTCCTGGATGCCGACCATCAGCGGATAGGTGAACAGCCCAAGCCACAGCATGCCCAGGCCGAATTGCGCTCCGGCCTGGGAATAGGTGGCGATGCCGCTGGGATCATCGTCGGCAGCCCCCGATACCAGGCCCGGGCCGAGCTTGTCCAGCCATGATTGGCTCTGCTGTTCCATGCCCCCGATGCTAGCGGGAGCAGGAGCAGCCTTCCGTTAAGTCACGAACATGAAAGTCGGGGTCAGGTCTGGCAATCCGCCATAAAGCGCACGAATGTGCGCTTTATGGCGGATTGCCAGACCTGACCCCGACTTGCTTTTGGCGAGCTTCCCAGGCGGCAAGGGCGATGCGGTAGCGCTCCAGGTCGTCGTAGTAGAGGTCGAGCACGCACCAGGTGCAGCCGCTGTGGCAGCAGTCGTCGGGGCCGGGTTCGGCCGGCGGTTGCGGCTTGGGGTCGTCGGCAGGTGCTTCAGTGTCGTCCATCATTCTTCCATTGCCAGCAAGGCCTGGTTGCGGCCGCGCTGCTTGGCGCGGTAGAGCGCTTCGTCGGCCAGGCGTACCAGTTGCTCGGGGCGGCTGTTTTCGGTCGGCACAAGCACCGCCACGCCGATACTGATGGTCACCAGGCCGAACGGCGAGGCGTCGTGCGGAAGCTGCAGCCGCGCCAGTTCGGCGCAGATGGTCTGCGCCACGCCGATCGCATCGGCGCCCGGGGTGGCTACCGACAGCAGCGCGAATTCTTCACCGCCGTAGCGCGCCACCAGGTCCGAGCTGCGCCGCCCATGCTCGGTGATCACGCGCGCCACTGCGCGCAGCGTGGCATCGCCGGCCAGGTGCCCATAGCGGTCATTGTATTTCTTGAAGTAGTCCACATCCAGCATCGATAGCGCCAGCGGCTGGCCGGTGCGCTGGGCGCGCCGCCATTCCGCTTCCAGCGCCAGGTCGAAGCCGCGCCGGTTGCTGACGCCGGTCAGGCCGTCGGTCTGGCTCAGCGCTTCGAGCTTGCGGTTGGAGTCTTCCAGCTCGGCGGTACGGGCGGCCACCTGCTGCTCGAGCACGGCCTGCAGGCGTGTCAGGCGCCGGATGCGCCAGTGGTACAGGCTCCAAAGCCCGCCCAGGATCACGGCGGCTGCGGCCAGGCGGAACCAGGTGGTCTGCCAGAACGGCGGCGTGATCGTCACCTCCAGGGTGGCGGCCTGTTTGCTCCAGCTGCCGTGGTGGTTGGCGGCGCGCACGCGGAAGACGTAGCGGCCCGGGTCGAGGTTGGTATAGGTGGCCACGCGGCGTTCGGCATCGGTTTCCTGCCAGTCGGGGTCAAAGCCTTCCAGCTGGTAGGCGTAGCGGTTTTGCGAAGGCTCGGTGAAGTGCAGGGCCGCGAATTCGATGGTGAAGGCGGTCGCCTGCGACGACAGCACCAGGCCGGTGGGTGCCGTCAGCGGGCCTTCCAGCCAGGCCTGGTCGCGGAAGCGGCCTTCGCTGAGCGAGTGGCTGAACAGCTTGATATCGGTAATGGCCACCTGCGGCGGCACCGAGTTGCTGCGCACTTGCTCCGGCTCGACGCCGGTCATGCCGTGCACGCCGCCGAAGTACAGCTTGCCGTCCGCGCCCGGCGCCGAGGCATTGGTGGTGAAACCGTCGGTCATGCCGTCGGCCACGGTGTAGAGCTGGGCCGAGCCATTGCCGGGGTTGAGGCGGAACAGGCCAGCCAGCGTGCTGATCCAGATCCTGCCCTTGGCGTCGGACTGGATGGCCAGTGTCTTCAGGTGCTGCACGGCGGCGGCATGCGAGCGCAGCCGCAAGTCGCCGCGAGCGCTCTCTTCCAGCTGCAGCAGGCCGCGCGAGGTGCCGATCCAGAGCCGGCCGGCGGCGTCCTGGTGCAGCGCGGTGACGTTATCGTCGATCATGCCTTCCGGTCCGCCGGCGCGCAGGTGGCGAAACTTGCCGGTGGCCGGGTCCAGCAGGTCGAGCCCGCCGCCGTTGAATTCCGAACCCATCCACACGCGGCCCTTGCTGTCTTCCAGCACCACGCTGGTGCCGCCGACGCTGCGGCTGTCCGGGTTTTGCGGGTCGTGGTAGAACAGCAGGGAGCGGTCGCGCAGCGTGTCGTAGCGTACCAGGCTGTTGCCCGTGCCCAGCCACAGCACGCCATCCTTGCCGGGTGCGATGGAATTGATGAAGTCGCTGGCGGTATTGCCGAAGCGGACCAGCTGGAACTTGCCGTCCAGCGCATCCAGCCGGTTCAAGCCGTTGGCCGTGCCCACCCACAGCGGGCCGCCGGGCTGCTGGTACAGGCTGTAGACGATATTGCTGTTCATCGAGCCGGGCCGGTCGTCGGCATGGTAGCGCCGCAGCACTTCGCCCTTGGCGGGGTCGAACAAGCCAATGCCGAGGTTGCCGCCGATCCAGACCGTGCCGTGCGGGCCATTCTCCAGGCTCAGCAAGGCGTTGTTGGCGCGGCCATGGCGGCCGTCCAGGCGGTACGGCAGGTAGCGCGTGAAGCCGCTGCTGCTCAGGTTAACCAGGGCAATGCCGTCGGTAAACGAGGCGATCCACAGCATGCCGCCGCGGTCCTGCAGCATGGCACGCAGATTGTCGCCCGGCAGAGAATACGGGTCGTCGCTGTTGTGGCTGTACTGGTCGAAGCGCTGCGCCGTTGCATCCCAGCGCAGCAGGCCGGCCGACAGGGTCGTGGCCCACAAGGTATTGTCGCGGTCGAAATAGAAGCTGGTGACGCGGCTGTCGGGCACTGGCACGCTGTCGCGTGTTTCCCACGGCTTGCTGCTGTCCCAGCGCCAGACGCCGCCTTCAGTGCCGATCCACAGCACGCCGTTGCGGTCGAACTGCAGGGCGCGCACGATGTTGGCGCGCGCGTTCGGATCCTGGCCCTTGTCGACGCGGCGGTGTTCAAACTCGCTGGCCCCGGCAGGCAGGTAGTCCAGGCCGCCTGGCCAGGTGGCGGCCCAGACGCCGCCCTTGCCATCGACCGCCAGTGCATTCAGGTCGTTGCCGCCCAGGCTGCCCGGGCGCGCCGGATCGTGCACATGAACGGTGAAGGTGCCGCTGCCGGGGTCAAAGTGCTGCAGGCCGCCCCAGGTGGCCAGCCACATGCCGCCTTTTCCATCGGACACGATGGCGCGGATGATGCGGCCGTTATTGGGCGCGTTGACCGGCAAGAAAGTCGTGAAATCGTTGCTGGCCGGGTTGAAGCGCGCCAGGCCGTCTTGGGTGCCGGCCCACAAACGGCCCTGGCCATCTTCAAACAGCGCCGCAACGCGGTCATGCGGCAGGGCGCGCGGGTTGCCGGCCTTGCTGCGGTACTTGGTGACACGGTAGCCATCGTAGCGGTACAGGCCGTTCGATTGGGTGCCGATCCACATGAAGCCGCGCTGGTCTTGCAGCAGCGATAACATTGAAGGTTCGTCATTGCCTAACGGCCCGAGCTTGCGAAAGCGCAGGGTAGGCGCGGCAGCCTGGGCGATGGCAGTGAGCAGGCAGCTTGCCAGGATAAGCAGCAAAATAAAGCGGCTCAGGTGCCAGCCGCGGGCGTCAGTAGCATTCATTTAGTGACATTATAGCTTCCATCCCAGCAATAATTTCCGCTCCGCTGCCCCAATCCATGCGCTTTACCACAGTTCTCGGGTATCATGCGGGGTTGGCCGCTGTTAACCTTAAGAATTGTATGTCTGACATTGAGAACACCCCTGAGCAAGTAAAGTTCGCCGATTTCGGCCTGGCGCCGGAAATCCTGCGCGCGCTGACCGACCAGGGTTATGTGCACCCGACGCCGATCCAGGCGAAAGCGATCCCGATCCTGCTGCAGGGCCGCGACGTGATGGGTGCCGCCCAGACCGGTACCGGCAAGACGGCCAGTTTTTCCCTGCCGATCATCCAGCTGCTGCTGGCCCATGCGAATACGTCGATGAGCCCGGCGCGCCATCCGGTGCGCGCCCTGGTGCTGGCGCCGACCCGCGAGCTGGCGGTGCAGGTGGCGGAAAACGTGGCTGCATATTGCAAGCACACCCCGCTGCGTTCCACCGTGGTCTTCGGCGGCATGGACATGAAGCCGCAGACTGAAAAGCTGCGCAGCGGCGTGGAAATCGTGATCGCCACGCCGGGCCGCCTGCTGGACCACGTGGAGCAAAAGAATATTTCGCTGGGCCAGGTGCAGATGCTGGTCATGGACGAAGCCGACCGCATGCTGGACATGGGATTCCTGCCCGACCTGCAGCGCATCATCAACCTGCTGCCGAAGAAGCGCCAGAACCTGATGTTCTCGGCCACCTTCTCGCCGGAGATCAAGAAGCTGGCATCGAGCTTCCTGACCGATCCGATCACCATCGAGGTGGCGCGCTCCAACGCTACCGCCGACAAGGTGACCCAGGTAGTCTATAAGGTCAACGAAGACCACAAGCGCGACGCGGTCGCCCACATCCTGCGCCAGCGCGAGCTGAAGCAGGTCATCGTGTTCTCCAATACCAAGATCGGCGCCTCGCGCCTGGCGCGCGGCCTGGTGACCGAGGGCATGAAGGCGGCCGCCATCCACGGCGACAAGACGCAGCAGGAACGCATGCAGGCGCTGGAAGCCTTCAAGAAAGGCGAGATCGACGTGCTGGTGGCTACCGACGTGGCGGCACGCGGCCTGGACATTTCCGACCTGCCTTGCGTCATCAACTTCGACCTGCCGTATAACGCGGAAGATTATGTGCACCGCATCGGCCGTACCGGCCGCGCCGGCGCCTCGGGCGACGCGATCTCGATCTACTCGGACAAGGATGAACGCCTGCTGGCCGACATCGAAAAGCTGATCAAGCAGACCGTCCCGCGCGGCACGCTGGAAGGCTTCGTACCGGGCGGCTTCCGCAGCGATGAGCGCCATGGCGACCGCCGCCGCGACCGCACCCAGAGCGACCGCGCGCCGCGCAGTGGGGAACGCCGTGAAGGCGCACCACCACCTCGCCGCGAGAAGGTCGACCCATGGTTCCTGAAACCGTATGAGCCGACCCGCAGCAACGGCGCGCCTGCCGCCGCCGCGCCGGCCGCACCGGCCAAGCCGAAGCAGAAGATCGCCGCCTTGCTGGGCGGCCTGCCGAAAGGCTGATGAGATGTAAAAAGGGCCCGTCGATGAACGGGCCCTTTTTTTGATCGTTGACGATGGTGTCTGACCCTGAGGGTCAGACACCGGTTTACCGGTTTTCCAAATCCTGTCCAATCGCGCGCTAAAACCGGCAAGGCAGTGTCAGACCCGCAGGGTCTGACACTCGTTTAATGCTTGCCGAAGCAGGCAGGGCACGACACCCCCGGCACGTATTCCGGCGCCAGTTGCTGGCGCGGGGTAACCACCGCGCGGCAGGCGAAGCACTGCTTGGTTTCGGTTGGCTCGAGCTGCGGGTTCAGCGCAGTGCGGTAGTCGAACACGAAGCAATCGCCGGTGTAGTGGGCGCCGCCCACTTCCTCGAAATACTTCAGGATGCCGCCTTCGAGCTGGTAGACATTGTCGTAGCCGATGTTCTGCATGTGGATCGCGGCTTTCTCGCAGCGGATGCCGCCGGTGCAGAAGGTCACCACGGTCTTGCCTTCGAAGTCGGCCTTGTGCTTCTCGATGATCTCCGGGAATTCGGTGAACTTGGTCAGGCGGTAGTCGACCGTGTTGTTGAAGGTGCCGACGTCCACTTCGTAGTCGTTGCGGGTTTCGACCATCACGACCGGTTTGCCGTTGTCGTCGTGGCCCTGGTCGAGCCAGCGCTTCAGGTCTTTGGCTTTCACATGCGGTGCGCGGCCGTCTTCCGGACGGATCAGCGGATGGCGCATGGTGATGATTTCTTTCTTGATGCGCACCAGCATGCGGCGGTGCGACTGCTCGGCCGACAGGCTCTCTTTCACTTCCAGGTCCGCCAGGCGGGCGTCGCTGCGCACCCAGGCCAGGTACTCGTCGATATTGGCGCGGGTGCCGGACAGGAACATATTGATGCCTTCCGGGGTCAGCAGGATGGTGCCCTTCAGGCCCAGGCGGGCGCAGATGTCCTGGTATTGCGGGCGCAGCTCGTCCAGCTTGTCGAGCGTGATGAATTTGTAGGCCGCGATGTTGACGTAAACGGCTGGTGCCGCGCCGGGCGTTGCAGGCGCGTTTTCAATGGTTGCTTGCATGGGATTGGTAATCGATTGAATCCGGAACAGCCGACATTATAGCCGCACTCGGCGGAATGCCCAAATAATAGGCAGCCGGCGCGCGACATTATGGCGTTCTACGACATGGCATCCGAGCAAGGCGTCGCCGCGCGAACGGCGATCACCTGATCAGCAAGAACACCTTCCGCCTTCGCAAGCCTGCGTGAGGCGGGCGCTCCGGTTAGCGCTTACTTCTGCGCCAGGACCCAGCGCACCAGCTGGTGAGCTTCGGCATCGGTCACCTGGTTGGGCGGCATCGGCACCGCGCCCCAGGTGCCGGAACCGCCCTGCAGCACCTTCAGGATCAGCTTGTCTTCAGCACCCTTGTCGTTCTTGTACTTGGCCGCGACATCCTTGAACGACGGTCCCACCAGCTTCTTGGCCATGGCGTGGCAGGCGAAGCAGCTCTTCGATTTGGCCAACTGCTCAGGTTCTTCCGCATAGGCCGCCAGCGAGGCAGTCATCAGCAGGGCAGCAGCAACAATTTTCATCTTTCTCTCCAAGGGGGATTGGTAAGGGTGATTCTAGCCGTGCCACGCGGAAGCAGCGGCCTCATTTGTAAGCAATTATCGCGCGTCCTATACTGAACTAGTCAACAGGCTAGTTCGTTGGGGGTCTTATGTTCAAGAGGATAGGGGCATTTGATGCCAAGGCAAGGTTTTCCGAGCTGCTAAGAAGTGTGGGTGAGGGGGAAAGTTTTACCATTTCTGTGCGTGGAAAACCGGTTGCCGACCTCGTTCCGTCGCGTATGGGCGAGCAACGCGATGTCAAGGAGACAGTCGACGCTCTTGGGAGACTGGAGTTGGTCAAAGGCGTCAGCGATGATGAAATTCGAAACTGGATCCGGCAAGGTCGAGAATGAAGCTGGTCCTGGATGCGTCAATGGCAATGGCGTGGCGCTTTGAACGCTTTGACCCTGCTGAGCGCGATTGCGCGCGAAAGCTTCGAATGGCGTTGGGGACGGCAGACATCCTGGTTCCAGCGATTTGGCATCTCGAAATTGCGAACGGTTTGCTTGTGGCAGAAAGGCGCGGCTGTCTCACGATGGCCCATGTCGACGAATATTTGAATTTGCTCGATGCCTTGCCAATCAAGACTGAAGATGTGTCTTTGTCATCAACTAAACACCAGGCACTGGCGCGTGCAAGAATCTCAGGCCTTTCCGTTTACGATGCCGCTTATCTGGCACTAGCCATGCGCTCAGGCGCTGCGTTGGCAACTTTTGACCGCCAGTTGGCTGCGGCCATGCGTGCGGCCGGCGGCACCGTCTACGAATAGCGGTAGAGGCAGCTCAGGCGTTAAAATAGGGGGATATTCGACTTGAAATCCGCCCGCCCCATGAGCATTGAAACAATCGACCAGCCAGTAGACGCCACGCCAGCCGCAGCCCCGGTGGGACCGCAATTCGTCCACCTGCGCGTGCATACCGAGTACTCGATTGTCGATGGCCTGGTGCGCATCGATGACATGATCAAGGCGGCGGTCAAGGACAAGCAGGGCGCGCTGGCCATCACCGACCTGGCGAACATGTTCGCCATGGTGCGCTTCTACAAGTCGGCGCGCGGCAAGGGCATCAAGCCCATTGTAGGCGTCGACGCCTGGATCACCAACGACGAGAACCGCGACAAGCCGCATCGCATCATGCTGTTCGCGAAGAACCGCATGGGCTACCTGCAGCTGTGCGAACTGTTGTCGGAAGCGTGGTTGAACAACCAGTACAAGGGCCGCGCCGAGATCCGTACCGAGTGGCTGCGCGACCGCGCCAACAAGGAATACCCGCTGCTGCCCGGCGAGAGCGGCGCCAATGCGCTGATCGCCCTGTCCGGCGCGCACTTTGGCGACATCGGCCAGGCCATCGAAAACGGCAACCTTGACCTGGCCGAGGCCAATGCCCGCAAATGGGCGGAAATCTTCCCGAACGGCCATTTCTACGTCGAGATCCAGCGGGCCGGCCAGGCCAACCAGGAGGTGCAGGTGCGCCAGTCCGTCGCGTTGGCGGCCAAGCTTGGCCTGCCTGTCGTGGCGACGCACCCGGTGCAGTTCCTGTCGAAGGATGAATTCATCGCCCACGAAGCGCGCGTCTGTATCGCGGAAGGCGAGATGCTGGCCAATGCCAAGCGCGTCAAGCGTTTCAACGAGCAGATGCGCTTCCTCACGCAGGCCGAAATGGCGGAACTGTTCCACGACCTGCCGGCCGCGCTGCAAAACTCGGTGGAAATCGCCAAGCGCTGCAATGTGACGCTGACCCTGGGCAAGCCGCAGCTGCCGAACTTCCCGACGCCGGGCATGTCGATCGACGAATTCCTGGTGGCGGAAACGCAGAAGGGCCTGGAGGAGCGCCTGATCCAGCTGTTCCCCGATCCCGAAAAGCGCGAGAAGGAGCGCCCGCGCTACGAGGCGCGCCTGAAGTTCGAGAACGACACCATCATCAAGATGAAGTTCCCGGGCTACTTCCTGATCGTTGCGGAGTTTATCCAGTGGGGCAAGAACAACGGCGTGCCGATCGGCCCGGGCCGCGGCTCCGGCGCAGGCTCGCTGGTGGCGTATGCATTGAAGATTACCGACCTGGATCCGCTGAAGTACAACCTGCTGTTCGAGCGCTTCCTGAATCCGGAACGGGTATCGATGCCCGACTTCGATATTGACTTCTGCCAGGAAAAGCGCGAACTGGTGATCCAGCACGTGAAGGACCTGTACGGCCGCGAGGCGGTGTCGCAGATCGCTACCTTCGGTACCATGGCGGCGAAAGGCGCAATCCGCGACGTGGGCCGCGTGATGGACTTCGGCTATATGTTCTGCGACGGCGTGTCGAAGCTGATTCCGTTCAAGCCAGGCAAGCCGGTGTCGATTGCCGAGGCGATCGAGGAAGAACCGCTGCTGAAAGAGCGACAGGAGAACGAAGAGGAAGTGCGCCAGCTGCTCGACCTGGCGCAGCAGGTGGAAGGCATTACCCGTAACATCGGCATGCACGCCGGTGGCGTGCTGATCGCGCCGGGCAAGTTGACGGACTTCTGTCCGCTGTACACCCAGGGCGGCGATGCCGGCGTGGTGTCGCAGTACGACAAGGACGACGTGGAAGCCGTCGGCCTGGTGAAGTTCGACTTTTTGGGCCTGACCACGCTGACCATCCTCGACCGCGCGGTCAACTACATCAAGGACCTCGATCCGGAAGGCACCAAGGACTTCGACCTGGCCAAGCTGCCTCTGAACGACCGCCCGACTTATGAGCTCCTGACCAAGGCGAAAACCGTCGCCGTGTTCCAGCTTGAATCGCGCGGCATGCAGGGCATGCTGAAAGACGCGCGTCCCGACCGCTTCGAAGACATTATCGCGCTGGTGGCGCTGTACCGTCCGGGGCCGATGGACCTGATCCCGGACTTCTGCAAGCGCAAGCACGGCGAAAAATTCGATTACCCCGACCCTCGCACCGAGGGCATCCTGTCCGAAACCTACGGCATCATGGTTTACCAGGAACAGGTGATGCAGATGGCGCAGATCATCGGCGGCTACTCGCTGGGCGGCGCGGACATGCTGCGCCGTGCCATGGGTAAGAAAAAGGCCGAGGAGATGGCGGAGCACCGCGAGATCTTCCGCAAGGGCGCGCAAGAGGGCGGGCTGACCGTCGAAAAAGCCGACGAGATCTTCGACTTGATGGAAAAGTTCGCGGGCTACGGCTTCAACAAGTCGCACGCGGCTGCCTATGCGCTGCTGTCCTACCACACGGCCTACCTCAAGCATCACCACACCGCAGCGTTCATGGCAGCCAACATGTCGCTGGCCATGGACGACACGGAGAAGGTCAAGATCCTGGTCGAGGACTCGATCGACGTGTGCGGCCTGACCATCCTGCCGCCGGACGTGAACCAGTCCTCCTACCGCTTCCGTCCGGACGGCGAGCCGGGCAAGAAGGCAACCAAGATCCGCTACGGCATGGGCGGCGTGAAGGGCGCCGGCCAGAACGCGATCGAAGCGATCATCGCCGCGCGCGAAGCAGGCGGCCCGTTCACCAGCCTGTTCGACTTCTGCAAGCGCGTGGACAAGAAGCAGATCAACCGCCGCACGGTGGAAGCGCTGATCCGCTCCGGCGCCTTCGATTGCTTCGGCGTCGACCGCGCGGTGCTGTTTGCCTCCGTGGGCTTCGCCATGGAATATGCCGACCAGGAAGCCAAGTCGGCTAACCAGGTCAGCCTGTTCGGCGGCGACGATTCCGACCTGGTGGCGCCGCCCGATTACGTGGCGGCCACGCCGTGGACCGACCGCGAAAAGCTGGCGGAAGAAAAGATCGCGCTGGGCTACTACCTGTCCGGCCACATGTTCGACTCCTACCAGCAGGAAGCGCGCCGCTTTGCGCGCACCAAGCTGTCCGAACTCGAGCCGTCGCGCGAACCGCGCATGATGTGCGGCGTGATTTCCGGCATCCGCACCCAGATGACCCAGCGCGGCAAGCTGCTGATCGTCACGCTGGACGACAAGACCGCCGTGGTCGAAGTCACCGTCTATAACGAAGTCTTCGAGCCGAACAAGCATATGTTCAAGGAAGACGAATTCCTGTGCGTCACGGGCAAGGTGTCGGAAGACCGCTTCTCCGGCGGCTTGCGCATTTCGGCGGAAAAGGTGTACAACATCACCGCCGCCCGCATCCAGTTTGGCCGCCAGATCGGCCTGGCGTTGCCGAAGGCCGTGCCGACCGCCAAGCTGGCCGAGATCCTCGGCCCGCACCGCGACGAATACGGTTTGCCGGTGTCGATGCGCGTCCGGCCGCAAGGCATCGACTGCGTGTTGCAGCTTGGCGACGACTGGCGCGTGGCGCCGTCGGATGCGCTGAAAATTGCGCTGGAGCAGGGCCTGGGGGCACAGGAAGTTGCAATCGAGTATTAACCCGGTGCGCGGAACGCCGGCGCAGCTCAGCGGTATCGTGCGACGGCGTTATTAATATCTCAACATAATCCGGTAGTACCCAACCATTCGCATGGTGGCCTGCCGATCATGTTGTTCAACTCTTTCAGCTTCCTGCTGGGTTTCCTGCCGCTCGCCCTGGCCGGCTACTTCCTGCTCGCGCGCCGCCATCCGGAGTGGGGCGTGGCGTGGCTGGCGCTGGCCTCGCTGTTTTTCTACGGCTGGTGGGACGTGCGCTATGTACCGCTGCTGCTTGGCTCCATCGTCGCCAACTACGGCTGCGCGCAGCTGATTCGCCGGGCGCAGGGCCGGGCACGCCGCTGGTGGCTTGGCGGCGCCGTCGCGGCCAACCTGCTGCTGCTCGGCTACTACAAGTACGCCAACTTTTTCTACACCAGCCTGACCGGCCAGCATGCAGACCTGCTGCAAGTGGTGCTGCCGATCGGCATATCGTTCTTCACCTTCACCCAGATCGCCTTCCTGGTCGACACGGCGCGCGGTTTTGTGCAGGAAGGGCGCTTCATCCACTATCTGCTGTTCGTTACCTACTTCCCGCACCTGGTGGCCGGGCCGGTGCTGCACCATAAGGAAATGATGCCGCAGTTTGCCGATCCGCGGAATGCCTTGCCGCGGGCAGAGAACTTCTCGGTCGGCGCCACCATTTTCATCCTTGGCCTGGCCAAGAAAACGCTGTTGGCCGATACGCTGGCGCCCTATGCCAACGCCCTGTTTGCGGCGCCCGGCGAGCCCACGCTGCTGTTGGCATGGGGCGGCGTGCTGGCATATACCTTCCAGCTCTATTTCGATTTCTCCGGCTATTCGGACATGGCGATCGGCCTGTCGCGCATGTTCGGCGTGCATTTGCCGCTGAATTTCAACTCGCCCTACAAGGCGCTCAACATCGTGGATTTCTGGCGGCGCTGGCATATCACCTTGTCGCGCTTCCTGCGCGACTACCTGTACATCCCGCTCGGCGGCAATCGCCACGGCGCCGTGCGTGCCAAGGCAAACCTGATGTTGACCATGGTGCTGGGCGGCCTGTGGCATGGGGCAAGCTGGAATTTCGTGCTGTGGGGCGGGCTGCATGGGGCCTACCTGGTATTGGCACACGCCTGGCATTCGCTCAAGGCACGCCTTGGCTGGCAGGGCGGCGGCAGGGCAGGCGCTGTCGCGGCCTGGGCCCTGACCTTCATCGCCGTGGCCTATGCCTGGGTGTTCTTCCGCGCGGCAGACCTGCCTTCCGCCATGCGCATCGTGGCTGGCATGTCCGGCCAGTACGGCGTGGCGTTGCCCGATGCAATCGGCGCCCGCCTGGGGAACCTGCACGAGGCGCTGGCCGCCCTGGGAATCAAGTGGACGCTGGGCGGTGCTACCCAGTTCATCGAAACCTGGTGCTGGGTGACGGTTGCCGCGCTGGTGGCCTTCCTGGCGCCGAATACGCAGCAAATCATGCATCGCTTCGAGCCGGCCCTGGACCACGACGGCACCACGGCGCCAGCGCGCCTGGCCTGGCTGCCGGCGCCGCGTCCGGCGCTGGTGACCGGCATGCTGGCGGTGTTTTGCTTGCTGGCCCTTTCGCGGCCGAGCGAGTTCCTTTATTTCCAGTTCTGACCATGTCCAATGCCTCGCACCATCGTTACCTGAGCAAGCTTGGCCTGGCCATGCTGGCGGGCCTCGTGCTGGTGGCCGGCGTGGTCGTGCTGGCCGACCCCTACGGCCTGTATGGCCTGGTGCGCGAGCCGGGCCTGAATGCCGAAAAGCCGGTGCCGCAGCACTTCCGCAACGAGATCAAATTGTCCATTGCCCAGCGCCTGGGGGCCACCCAGTTCCTGCTCGGCAATTCGCGGGTGGAAGTCGGCTTTGACCCGGACAGCCCGCTGCTGGGAGGAAGCGCCTACAACCTCGGGCTGGCGGGAACCGGCACCATGGTGGCGGCCGGGCAGTTGCAGTATTTGCGCAGTTTCGGCATCAGGCCTTCGCGCGTGATTGCAGGCGTCGATTTCCATGATGCCTTGCTGGCGCCGGGCCAGCGTGGCGGAGCGCGCCGGGTGCCTGTGGCAGGGGCGGGAAAACTGGGCTGGCGCGTGGAGAGCCTGTTCTCGCTTGCCGCCTTGCGCGACGCTGCGACTACCTTTACGATGCAGGGCGACCGCGAAGCCGAGACCATGACCGAGCGCGGCTTGAATCCGCTGAACCAGTACGTCAAGTTTGCGCGCTACGACGGCTATTACAAGATCTTCCGCCAGCGCGCGGAAGAGAGTGCGGCTTCGCTGGTGAGGAAAGCGCCGGGAGGCCTGGATCGCGAAGGGCTGCGGGCGGAATTGCGCGCCCTGGTCGATGCCGCGGCCAGCGATAATCCGGGCGTCGACCTGCGCCTGATGGTGTACGCTTACCATGCGCAGATGCTGGCGCTATTCGAAGCAAGCGGCATGTGGCCGCGTTTCGAGGAATGGAAGCGTATCGTGCTGGAAGAGGCAGAGGCTGCGCGCGCCCGCTATCCGCAGGCGCACATCGTGGTGCATGACTTCAGCGGGTTCGGCGAATTCAATTGCGAGGCGATTCCGGGGCCGAGCGAAAAGGGCACGACGCAATGGTACTGGGAGGCCGGGCACCAGAAGCCGGCGCTGGGTGAAGAGATGATGCGGCGCATGCTGGCCGATGCACCGGACAATGGTTTCGGCATGGCGCTGACCTTGCGGAACCTGGAGCAGGACCGGCAGCGCATTGCCGCCGAGCGTGCCCATTGCGTGGCGGCGCAGCCGGGCCTGTTCGCCGAGGCGAGGGAGCTGGTCGCGCGCGCAGTACGCAGGCAGGAGAAGCAGTTGTGAAGGAGCGATGAGATGGACATGAAACGCATTAACGCAGGCAAGCTGCGCGCCATTGGCTATGACGAGCGCGCGCGCATGCTGCGCGTCGAATTCGACGACGGCAGCGCCATCGATTACGAAGGCGTGGGGCGCGACGTCTGGCAACGCCTGTCCACCTCGGCTAGCGCGTGGAGCTTCTACCGCGACAACATCGAAGAAGAATTCACCGGCCGCAAAGGGCGCGCCAAGCCGCAGCCGGGAACGCGTCCCGCCGGCCTTGACGAGCTGTTCGATTGAAAGTCGGGGTCAGGTCTGGCAATCGGACATTTCGCAAGCGAAATGTCCGATTGCCAGACCTGACCCCGACTTTCAATTACATGTCTTTCAGTGCAGTGATGGCGTAGCCTTTGCTGCCCATCTGCTGGGTCAGCCGGTCGATGTGGTAGTCAGGCAGGACTTGCACATCATCATCGACCTCCAGCGATTGCTCGGCTGGCAGCCAGTCGGTGTTGATGGCTTCCTGTGGGATGGGTTTGCCCTCGGGCACGGCGAGGTAGGAAAAAATGCCGTCATGTTCGGCACGACGATAGATATCCAGGCGCATCTTCATCTCCCTTCAACTAGTCCTACGCACAGGCTGGCGTAACGCTTTGATTCTACTCTGCTTGCCTGGCTGTGGCCATGCAAGATTGCCGGCATGGCCAGCGCAAAGCAGTAAAATTAACCTGGATCAACATACTTCCCTGAAGCCCGCGAATTCCCTTATGCGTTTTCCGTTCTTGCTGCCGGCCGCCGGTTTTGTCCTGACCTACCTGCTGTTCGACTGGATCACCTATGTCGAGCCGCTGCTGGGGCTGAACATCACGCCGTGGAACCCTGACACGGCACTGGGCCTGGTGTTCTGGCTGGTGTATGGGCGGCGCGCCGCGCTGCCGTGGTTCCTGGCCCTGGTGGCGGGCGATGTCCTGGTGCGCGGCCTGCCCGGCGGCCCGGCAGGCACCCTGCTCACGGCTGCGTGGTTGCTGTGCGGCTACGGCCTGCTGGGAGAAGCCCTGCGCCGGGCGCTGGGCGGCGGCGCCATCTTCAGTTCGCGCTCCAGCTTCTATCGCTGGCTGCTGATGGTTGCAGCCGGCACCATGCTGAATGCAGTCGGCCATATCAGCCTGCTGGCTTGGCTTGGGCTGGTGCCGTGGGACGACTGGCTGCGCGCGGTATGGCGCTTCGGCTTCGGCGACATGGTGGGCGTCGTGGTCAGCATGCCGCTGCTGTGGAAACTGGCCAACCCGCAGGACCGGGCGCGCCTGGGCGAAGCCACCTGGAAGCCGGAAACCCTGGGTTACCTGGCGCTGGCGATCTTCGTGCTGTGGGCGGTGTTCGGCTACATCATGACGGCCGAATTCAAGCATTTCTATTTCCTGTTCCTGCCGTTGATCTGGGCCGCCTCGCGCCAGGGCGTGCATGGCGCGGCCCTGGTGGTGTTCGTGCTGCAGCTGGCCATCGTGGCCCTGGTCAGGGCTAACCATGCCAACAACATCACCGTGTCCGAGCTGCAGGTGCTCGATGCCGTGCTGGCGCTGGTGGGCTTCTTCATCGGCATCGTGGTCGACGAACGGCGCCAAGTGGCGGAGGAACTGAAGCAAACCCTGCGCCTGGCCGCGGCCGGCGAAATGGCGGCCGCGCTGGCACATGAGCTGAACCAGCCGATGACGGCGCTGGCGGTGTACGGCAAGGCCTGCGAGCACCTGCTGGCGCGCGGCGAGGCGGGCGACCTGCTGAAGAACGCCATCGGCCAGATGATCAATGAATCGGCGCGCGCGGCGGAAGTGGTGCGCCGCCTGCGCGACTTCTTCCGCACCGGCGCCATGCAGCTCGAGACCGTCAGTGCGGCGGCCCTGCAGGCGGGCATCGTGCAGCAGTTTGGCCCGCAATTCGCCGAACATGGGGTGGAAGTCAGGGTTGCCGAGGCGCCGGCGCTGGCGGTGCAGGTCGACCGCCTGCAGATGGAGCTGGTCCTGCGCAACCTGCTGGCCAATGCCCTGGATGCGGTACGCATGCGTCCCGCAGGACAGCGCAGCATCCGGCTCATGGCGGAAAACGTCGGCGGCAAGCTGCGCTTCACGGTGGAAGACAGCGGCGACGGCCTGACGCAGCAGGCGGCCGGACGCCTGTTCGAGCCTTTTGTATCGACCAAGGCCAGCGGCATGGGGCTGGGGCTGGTGCTGAGCCGCTCCATCGTGGAGGCGCACGGCGGGACTTTATGGGCAGAAGTTGCCGGCCACGGCGTCTTTCGTTTTATACTGCCGGCGCTGGACTCTGGAGAATAGCCTTGTCAAACCTTACCGTTTTCATTGTCGACGATGATCCGTCGCTGCGCGATGCCCTTGGCCTGCTGCTGGGCGTGCGCGGTTATCGCACCGCCGTTTTTGCCAGTGCCGAAGCCTTCCTGCAGGCCTGGCTGCCCGAATGGGCCGGCTGCCTGGTGGCCGACATCCGCATGGCCGGCATGGACGGCCTGGCCTTGCAGCGCAAGCTCAACGAGATGAACTGCCTGCTGCCGGTGATTATCGTGACCGGCCATGGCGACGTCAGTTCGGCGCGCGAAGCCTTCAAGGCGCGCGCCGTCGATTTCCTGGAAAAGCCGTTCGACGACGACAAGCTGATTGCGGCCATCGAGGAAGCGTTCTCGATGCAGTTGCGCCAGCGCCAGGACCACGACCGCCGCCAGCAGCGCGACCAGTTGCTGGCCGAGCTGACTCCGCGTGAGCGCGAAGTGTTCGAGTTGGTGGTGATGGGACGCCATAACCGGGAGATCGCCCCCCAGCTGAACATCAGCGTGCGCACCGTGGAAGTCCACAAGGCGCGCCTGATGGCCAAGCTGGGCGTGGATAACGTGGCCGACCTGGTGCGCGTCGCGCTACGCGACTAAATTGCGTGCTTAAGTTGCGCTGGCGCGCAGCTCGCGCAGGCCGGCCACGGCTTGCGTGGTCTTGTCGATTGCCCGCTGCAGCACCGCCGAGCGGTTGCTTGATTCCTGGTCGCGTTTCGCTTCGCGGTGCCACAGGTGATAGACCTCGGTGGCAAAGGCCCCGCTCTTGCGCATCACGCCCGCGTTGAACAGGCGCAGCACCAGGTCGGAATCTTCGTGGCCCCAGCCGGTGAAGCTCTCGTCGAAGCCGTTCACCAGGTCAAGGTCGCTGCGCCATGCCGCCATATTGCAGCTCTTGATACGGCGCCAGGTAAAGTGTTTGCTTTCACGCCCCACGTCCGGCAAGGTCAGTATCGTCTGCAGGAATTTATTGGCGCCGCCGGTCAGGTACAGCTTGAGTTTCTCCAAGGGGCCAAGGCGCTGGATGTCGAGGTGCTGCTCCAGCAGTCGACGCGTATAGGTTTCGCTAAGCAGCACGCGGCTGCCCGTCACCACATGGCCGCGCCTGGCCAGGCGGCGGTGGCTGGAGATGAAGTTCTTCTGCGGCACGCAGTCGCCGTCGATGAAGACGATGTATTCGCCTTGCGCTGCAAGAATGCCCAGGTTGCGCGCGCGCGCCGCGCGAAAACCGATATCTTCCTGCCACACGTGCTTCAGCGGCACCGGGGAGCGCGCCTGCAAGGCGGCCACGGTACCCCGCGTGTTGTTGGTCGATCCGTCATCGGCGATAATGATCTCGAAATCTTGATCGTCCTGCGCAAAACAGGCCTCCACCACGGCCGTCAGGGCGTCCGGACGATTGTATGTGGTGATAATTAACGAGATGGTTGAAGCTAGTTGCATGGATGCCAAAAGATTAAGAAGAAATGCCGTCCTGCTGGCGGATGCCAATCCGCCAGTATACCAGTGCCGGATGCACGATTCGAATTGCGCCGGACAGGAGGCCTGCCGGTGAGGACCCTGGTGATTTCTCCCAACTGGATCGGCGATGCCGTGATGGCGCAGCCGCTGCTGCAGCGCCTGAAAGCGCTGCACCCGGAGCGCCCGATCGACGTGCTGGCGCCGCCGGCCGTGTCGCCGGTCTGGCGCCAGATGCCGGAAGTGGCCGAAGTGCTGGAAACGCCGTTCCGCCATGGCGCACTGCAGTTGAAGGAGCGCTGGCGCTATGCGCGCCTGCTGCGCCAGCGCGGCTACGCTGACGCCTATATCCTGCCCAATACCCTGAAGTACGCCCTGATCCCCTGGCTGGCCGGCATTCCGCGCCGCGTCGGCTACAAGGGAGAAAGCCGTTATGGCTTGATCAACGTGATGCACCATGACGACACGCCGCCGAGGCCGATGGTGCCGTTCTACGCCGCCCTGGCCGACGCGCCGGGAGCGCCGCTGCGCAGCGGCATGCCCAAGCCGCGCATGGCCGCCAGCAGCGAGCAAATGGCCGCTGCCTGCGCCAAGGTCGGCCTGGACCCGGCGCGACCGCTGGTGGTGTTTGCACCCGGCGCCGAGTTCGGGGGCGCCAAGCGCTGGCCGCCCGCGCATTTCGGCCAGCTGGCGCAGCATATCCTGGCGCGCGACCCGCAAGCCCAGGTTGCGCTCCTCGGTTCGCCCAAGGATGGCCCGACTTGCGACGACGTCATTGCTGCAGCCGGCGCCCCTGCCGGCCTGGTCAGCCTGGCCGGCAAGACCAGCCTGTCCGATGCAGTGGCCTTGATCGCACGTTCTGCGGCTGTGGTCAGCAACGACTCCGGGCTGCTGCATGTGGCCTCCGCGCTGAACCGGCCAGTGATCGCCATCTACGGCCCGACCGATCCCGATCACGCGCCGCCATTCTCCGACCTGGCCGCCTCGATCTCGCTGCGACTGGAATGCTCGCCATGCCGCCAGCGCGAATGCCCGCTCGGCCATCAAAACTGCATGCACGGCATCAGTTCTGGCCAAGTGTGGCAAACGCTGGAGCCAATGCTCAGCCGTTGACCACCGGCTGGGCGATGATCCAGAGGCTCAGCAAGGTGTAAGACACCATCAGCGCCAGCATCGGCAACTGACTGCGGCTGGCGCGTGTGCCGAACTGGCGCAAGGCAGTCTGGTGCCCCAGCCAGACCGCCGCCACGTGCCCCGCCACGATGGCGAACAGCGACACGTACCAGACCATGCGCGCATCCACGATGCCTAGCCGGATGAAGTAGAAGCGCGTGCCGAACAGGTCCCACCCCAGGTTGAGCGGATCGGAAGCGAGGGGGATCAGGTATTGCCCCGCCATCGCCAGGAAGGACAGGTAGTGGGCGAAATGGTAGGCGATTGCGATCGGCACCAGCGTCAGCACGTACCAGCCGGCGGTCGTGGCCAGCGAAGCGCCGCCGCCGCACCAGGCGATGGCACGGCATACGGCAAGATAGGCCAGCAGGAACAAGGCCGGCAAGAGACCTAGCGTGGCGGCGCGCAGCAGGACGGGCGGCCATGGCAGGGCGGCTTGCAAATCCAGCCACAGTTGGGTCTCCAGCAGGCCATCAAAACTGACAGAGGCCAGCATCAGCATCACCAGCACGATATGCGACCAGCCCAGCGGCGCGCCGAGCAGTAGTCCGGCGCCGAAAGGCCGCAGTTGCCAGCGGCCGTCCTGCACCTGGTTCGGTGCAAAGCGCGCCAGCAAGCCGAAGACCACAGCAAACACCTCGCCATGCGCCAGCCATGTGCGTCGCCCGAATACGAACATGCCCAGCCAGGAAAGGCAGGAATAAGCCAGCATGGCGGCCGCCAGGCTGGCCGGCTGCTCGCTGCCCTCCCAGTTCAATTCCATGTTCACGAACGCGAGGAACAGCAGGGCGGCCGGCCACACGCCTGCCCACTGGGGCCAGGCCAGCTTGCCGGGCCGGTCGCCCAGCACCCAGCGGTAAAGGGTATCGAGCGGATTGACCAGCGCCCACAGGTCGCCCAGCAAGGCCGATACGAAGGCCATGCCGACCCACCAAATGGCCCAGACCATGGCGGGCGCGATATTCTTAAAGGGGTTCTGCGTGCCGACAAACCCGGCGCACAGCACGAGAAGGTACAGTGCCAGCACCGCCAGCCGCAGGCTGGTCGCGAGCGCGCCAGCCAGGGGCACTTTTCGAAGCAAAATGAAAGCTTGCCCAACGGGGCGTGGCTGCATATTGCGCTGGCGCGCCAGCAAGAGGAAGGTGACAGCGACAGTGGCCGCGGCGCCTGCCATGAACATCCACAAGGGCAGCGGCAGGTCGAAGCGCTGGCCGAATCCGTGCGCCAGCGCAGGCAGGGGAATGGCTGCCAGCAGCCAGCGCTTCATCTGGGAATGACTTCCACGTAAAGCAGCGCCGGCGCGTGGTGGTGCCCCTTGCCATGCGCCGCAAGGGGAAAGCGGCCCGCGGCTTGTGCCTGCAGCTGCAGGCGCCCCGGGATGCCGGGCTTGAGCGACAACATCCGGTCATAGCCATGCAGGTGCAGGTCGAGCGCTGTATCGCTGCGTAATTCGAGCACCAGCGTATCGCCCTGCGGCACGCGCACGGTGGGTGCCGGATTGGCAATGCGCTGCTGCCTGACTTCGAAGCTGGCACTTTGTTGCGCGGACCACACAGGCGTCCCTGCCAACAGCGTTAGCGTTGCAAACAGCCAGTATTGGCGGGGCAGGCGCATATGGAGATTCTAGTCCAGCAGGCGTAATATGCAACGACTGACCCTGCACAAGAAGGAGTGGACCATGCGTATCCGTTTCCTGCTTCCCCTCGCGGTCGCCCTGGGCATCCCCGCCCTGGCCAGCGCCGAAATCCTGGCGATGATGAATTATGAAAGCAAGTCCGCCGAGTCGCTCAAGGCGCTCAAGAATCCCGTGGCGCCGGCGTCACGCAAGGAGGGCATCGCGATTGTCGATGTCGATCCCAACTCCAAGGCCTTCGGCAAGATCGTCAAGGACATCCCGCTGCCGGCCGACCTGGTGGCGCACCACATCTTCTACAACCACGACATGAGCAAGGCCTACATCACGGCGCTGGGCAAGACCGAGCTGCGCGTGATGGACATGAAGTCGAAGGACTATGCCATGACCACCGTCAGCATTCCCGACTGCAGCGTGGGCGAGGATATCGCCTTCTCACCCGACCACAAGCGCTGGTATGTGAGCTGCATGGGCAGCCAGGCCATGGTGGTGGGCGACGCCCATAGCGACAAGGTGCTTTCCACCATCAAGGTGGCGGCGCCATATCCGCATGGGCTGGCCGTTTCCGGTGCGGCAGACCGCATCCTGCTCACGTCGACCGTGCGCGCCTCCGACCTGAGCGACCCGGGGGAAGTGATCAGCGCGGTGGAAGCCAGCACCGGCAAGGTGCTGGGCACCTACAAGGTATCGAGGAAAGCTTCACCCGCAGGCGAAGCGCCGGTCGAAGTCCTGTTCGTGCCGAATGCAAAACCCGCCGTGGCCTACATCACCAATATGTATGGCGGCACGCTGTGGACCGCAAGCTGGAACAAGGACAAGAAGGACTTCGAAGTGGCGCAGGTGTACGACTTTGCCGAGGCCAAGGCAGGCGTACCGCTTGAGATCTACTTCAACAAGGCCGCCACGCGCATGTACGTAACCAGCGCGAAGCCGGGCCAACTGCACGTCTTCGACATTTCAGCCAAGGCCGGCGAGCCAAAGCTGCTCAAGTCCATCCCCGCAGCGGAAGGCGCGCACCACGTGGCCTTTACCAAGGACGGCAAATACGCCTTCGTGCAGAATGCCTTGCTCAACCTGCCGGGCATGAGCGATGGTTCGGTCACCGTGGTTGACCTGCAGTCCGGCACCGTCGTCACCAGCATGGACACGCTGAAGAACGCCGGCTTGAACCCGAACAGCATTGTGCTGCTGCCGCAGTGGAATGAGATGATGGGACATTGAACTTGCCCTCGGTGCCGTGCCAGCTGCCGGCACCGGGGGTATACTCGCGGCATGACACCGCTGGTCCTGATTCCCGGCTATATGCTGGACGACGCCTTATGGGATGGCATGCTGCCGTTCCTGCCTCCTGAACTCCCGCTGCATTTCGCCAGCCTGGCCGAAGGCGATTCCATTGCTTCCATGGCGCAGGCCGTGCTGGCGAAGTGCCCGTCGCGATTCACCTTGCTCGGTTTCTCGATGGGCGGATATGTCGCGCGCGAAATCGTCCGTCTCGCGCCCGGCCGCGTGCAGGCGCTGGCGCTGGTCGCCACTTCCAGCCGGGCTGATCTGCCGCTGCAGGTCGAACAGCGTACCAGGGCCGCGCGCGCCACGCCGCTCGGCCCTTTCCGTGGACTGGGCCGCGCCGCCATCGCGCAATCGCTGCATCGCGACAATGTTGCCAACGAAGCGCTGGTGGCGCGGGTGCGCGCGATGGGCGAACGCCTGGGCCGCGAGGTCTTCGTGCGCCAGTCGCTGATTGTGCGCGACGCCGATACAGCCTGCCTGTCCGACATCCAATGTCCGACCCTGGTTGTCGCGGCAGCCGGAGACCAGTTGCGCAGGCCCGAAGAAGCGCGCGAACTGGCCGAGGGCATCCCTGGCGCAAAGCTGGCGACAATCCCCCACGCAGGCCACCTGATTCCGCTCGAGCAGCCGCAGTCGCTGGCAACCGCCATCACCGTGATTTTTCAATAGAAAATTTCCTTAGTATTAACGCTATACTCCGCCAACTTTCACAGGAGGCTAGGTATGCGTACCTTGATGAGCGGAGCGCTGGCGGTGGGGATGATGTTTGCGTCGGTGGCGCAGGCAAGCTGCCATGCAGCGTTGAAACAGCGCCTGCCGCAGGCGGGGACTGTCATTTTTGGCGAGATCCATGGCACGAACGAGATTCCAGCATTCTTCTCCGCCTGCGTCCGTGAGTTCCTCGACCGCGGAGAGACGGTCAAGGTGTTCCTGGAGCTTGATGCCGCAGACACCGAACATACGGCAAAGTACCTGCGTGGCGAAATCGACGAAGCGGCTTTGTTGTCATCACCGCGCTGGCGGGTGCATGATGGGCGAACCAGCCTGGCCATGCTGGAACTGCACCGCGCGCTGAAAGGTGTACCGGTGGTCGGTTTTGTACCGGGAAGGGGAGTTGCAGACAGCAACGCCGCAATGGGCGAAAATTTCCTGCGGCATCGGCTGGAAAACGGATACAACCTGGTCTTGGTAGGAGGAACCCATGCACAGCTGGCGGCTGGGAAGGGCGACAGCTTTACTTCGGTCCCATTCGGCCAATATGTTCAGGCCAGGTCAAACAACGTTCTCAGCTTGAACGCGCGCTACACTGGGGGCGAGGCATGGGCTTGCGCGCCGTATTGCGATGCCAATCCGCTCGACGGCAATGAACCGGACGGCGCCACGCCGGCCAAACGCATCGGCTTCGAGGATAAAGACCGCCGCTTCAACGGCTACTTCAGTGTTGGCAGAGTCACCGCATCGCCGCCGGCAGTCGAGAAGTAATTGGCGTAAGTCTTCGTCACATCAGGATAACGTCGTACTGCTCCTGATGGTAGCTGGTCTCGACCTGCAGCGAAATCTTCTTGCCAATGAAGTCGCCCAGCATCGCCAGATGCTGCGATTCTTCTTCCAGGAACAGGTCGACTACTTCCTGCGAGGCGAGGATGCGGAATTCGCGCGGGTTGAACTGCTTGGCTTCGCGCAGCAGTTCGCGCAGGATTTCGTAGCAGATGGTGCGCGAGGTCTTGACCTGGCCTTTGCCTTCGCAGGCGGGGCAGGGCTCGCACAGGATGTGGGCCAGCGATTCGCGCGTGCGCTTGCGCGTCATCTCCACCAGTCCCAGCGCGGAGAAGCCGGACACCGACACCTTGGTTCGGTCGCGCGCCAGGGCCTTCTTCAGCTCCGCGAGCACGGCGTTGCGGTGCTCGTTGTTCTCCATGTCGATGAAGTCGAGGATGATGATGCCGCCCAGGTTGCGCAGGCGCAGTTGGCGCGCGATGGCGTGCGCCGCTTCCAGGTTGGTCTTGAAGATGGTGTCGGCAAAATTGCGGCCGCCGACGAAGCCGCCGGTGTTGACGTCGATGGTCGTCATGGCCTCGGTCTGGTCGACGATCAGGTAGCCGCCGGACTTCAGGTCGACGCGGCGGCCCAGGGCACGGTGGATTTCTTCTTCCACACCGTACAGGTCGAACAGCGGGCGCTCGCCGGTGTAGTGCTGCAAACGCGACAGGACCGACGGCGTGTAGACGCGGCCGAACTCCGTCAGCGACAGGAAGTTTTCGCGCGAATCGACCTGGATGGTGGCCGTCTCGTCATGCACGAAGTCGCGCAACACGCGCTGGGCCAGGCTCAAGTCCTGGTGCAGCAGGGAGGTCGGCGGGCGGGTGCGCGCGCCATGGCAGATCGCGCCCCAGGTCTTGCGCAGGTATTCGATGTCGGCCTGCAGGTCGCTGTCCGAGGCGTCTTCGGCCTGGGTGCGCACGATGTAGCCGCCTTTTTCGTCTTCCGGCAGCAGGCCTTGCATGCGCGCGCGCAGCGCTTCGCGGTCGGACTCTTTTTCGATCTTCTGCGAGATGCCGATATGGCCGTCCTGGGGCAGGTAGACCAGCATGCGGCCTGCGATGGAGATCTGGGTCGACAGCCGTGCGCCCTTGGTGCCGATCGGATCCTTGATCACCTGCACGGTCAGCACCTGGCCGTCGAACAGCAGTTTCTCGATCGGGGTCGGGGTCGCGTTCTGGGCGCCGTCATGCGGGCGGGCTTCCCAGATGTCGGCCACGTGCAGGAAGGCGGCACGTTCCAGGCCGATGTCGATGAAGGCCGACTGCATGCCGGGCAGCACCCGCACCACTTTGCCGGAATAGACATTGCCCGCCAGGCCGCGCGTCAGGGTGCGCTCGATATGCAGTTCCTGCACGGCGCCCTGCACGATGAGGGCGACGCGGGTTTCCTGGGGGGTGATATTAATGAGGATATCTTCGTTCATCAGGGGAGTTTCAATCCTGCCTGGCGCAACAGTTGCGCCGTTTCGTACAGCGGCAGGCCCATGATGCCGGAGTGGCTGCCTTCGATGTGTTCAACGAACAGGGAGGCCAGGCCCTGGATGCCATAGCCGCCGGCCTTGTCGTAAGGCTCGGTGGTGGCGCAGTAAGTCTTGATCTCGGCCTCGGTCAGCTTGCCGAAGCGGACGTCGGAGACCTGGGTGATATGGCCTGAAAAATCTTGCGAATGCACGGCCACCGAGGTCAAGACCTGGTGGGTGCGGCCCGACAGCTTGTGCAGCATGTCGGTGGCTTCGCGCACATTGGCTGGTTTGCCGAGGATTTCGCCGTCGATGGTGACGGTGGTGTCGGCAGCCAGGATGGGGCGCAGGATCAGGCGCCGGCGCTGGATCATGTCCCAGGCGAAATCGGCCTTTTCCTGGGCCACGCGGCCGACATAGGCCAGCGGCTCTTCGCCGGCATGGACGTCTTCGCTGACATCCGGCCCGCGCGGGCCGTCATTACGCAGCAGGAGCAACTCAAAGTCCACGCCGATCTGGCGCAGCAATTCGCGCCGGCGAGGACTCTTGGAAGCCAGGTAGATCTTTTTTTCGGCCAGTTTCATCGTATGCCTTAGGGTTTAGACACGATGATAAGGGTGGTTTTGCGTTATTGTCCACGCCCTGTACAACTGTTCGGCCAGCATGACGCGTACCATGCCATGCGGGAGGGTCAGGCTGGACAGGCGAATCATGCCTTCCGCCTTCGCCTTCAGCCCCGGATCGAGGCCGTCGGCGCCGCCGATCAGGAAGGCCGTATCGCGGCCATCCTGCTGCCAGGCTTCCAGCTGCTGGGACAGGCCCACGCTGGTCAGGTCCTTGCCACGCTCATCGAGGGCGATGATGCGCACCGATTTCGGCAGGGCCGCCTCGATACGCTCCCTTTCCAGGGCCATGGCGGTGGCTGCCGTCTTGCTGCCGGAACGCTCGACGGGCTTGATCTCTTTCAGCACGATGCGCAGTTCCGGCGGCATGCGCTTCACGTATTCGGTGAAGCCGCTTTCGATCCAGGCCGGCATCTTATGGCCGACCGCAGCGATGATCAGCTGCACTTACTCAGCCGCAGCAGCCTTCTTCAGGCGCTTGATGACGGTCTTGACCGGCGTTGCGGCTGCAGCGGCGGCTTTCTTTTCCTTGGCGGCCTTGGCGGATGCCTCGGCGGTCTTGGTCGAAGCGACCTTCACTTTCTTGCCTTCCGGCGCGACGACCTTCGGCGCGGCCTTTTTGGCGGCGGCTTTCTTGGCCACGGCGCCGGCAGCGGCGGTTGCCTTCACGGTGCCAGGCTTCTTGGCCGCTGCTTTCTTCTCGACCACGGCTTCGGCGGCTTTGGCAGCCTTGGTGGCAGCCAGGTGGCCGGATTTCTTCGGCGCAGCCTCTTTTTCCGCTGCAGCCTTGCCTTCGGCGGTGGACTTGCGCTTGGCGGCGCCCAGTTTCACCGGCTTTTCGCCCCAGATTTCTTCCAGGCGGTAGTAAGCGCGGATCGGCGCCTGCATGATGTGGACGATCATGTCGCCCAGGTCCACCAGCACCCATTCGCCGGTGTCTTCACCCTCGATGCCGATCACGTCGCCGCCGGCTTCCTTCACCTTGTCGCGCACCGAGGCAGCCAGTGCCTTGGTCTGGCGGTTGGAAGTACCGGAAGCGATGGCGATGCGGTCGAAGAGGCTGGTCAGCCCGGTGGTGTCGAACAGGACGATTTCCTGGCCCTTGACGTCTTCCAGGGCGTCCACGACGATGGATTGCAGTTTTTTGATATCCATTATTTAGTTCTTATACAAATTATGTTGTTCAATATAGTCTAGCACTACCGCTGGCAGAAGCGAGTTCGCCCCATCCCCACGTTGTAATGCAGCACGAATGGCAGTGGCCGAGATGTCGACGGCTAAATCAGCCGCCAGCATGGTCATGCCCGCCGGGGTGTTCCTGACCTGATCCGGCGTGGCCAGGCGGCGCTGGAATTCAGCTGCCACCTCGGCCGGCACGTGGGCGTCGTCCAGCTCGAAGCCGGGCCTGGCCGCCACGCAGAAGTGGGCCAGGTCGAACAGGTTGCGCCATTCGTGCCAGGTATTCAGTCGCTGCAGCTGGTCCGCGCCCATCAGGAAGGCCAGCGATACATCGGGCCCTACGTCGGCGCGGATTGCCCGCAACGTTTCGATCGTATAAGTGGCGCTGCCGCGCGCCAGTTCCTGCCAGTCGATCGTGACGGGGCAGGGCAGGCCTTGGAAGGCCAAAGTCAGCATGTCCACCCGCTGCTGCGGCGTCGCCACCAGCGCGCCCTTTTGCCAGGGCAGGGCCGGAATGACGAGCAGTGCATCGGCGTTCAGCAGCTGGACAAATTGCTTGCCAAGCGCGACGTGGCCGTTGTGCACCGGATCGAAACTGCCTCCCAGCAGTGCGATGCAGCGTTTCACTCGGCCAGCCAGTCGCGGTGCGGCAGGAAGTCGGTGGTCAGCGCCGCTTCGGGGCTGCCGTCTTCCGGGTGCCAGTCGTAGCGCCATTTGACGACCGGCGGCATCGACATCAGGATCGCCTCCGTGCGGCCGCCGGACTGCAGGCCGAACAGGGTGCCGCGGTCGAACACCAGGTTGAACTCGACGTAACGTCCGCGGCGGTAGGCCTGGAAGTCGCGTTCGCGTTCACCGTAGGGCGTGTCCTTGCGGGCTTTCACGATCGGCAGGTAGGCGGCCAGGAATGCGTCGCCCACGCTGCGGGTCATTTCAAAACTCTTCTCGAAGCCAAGGGCGTTGAAGTCATCGAAGAAGATGCCGCCCACGCCGCGCGCTTCCTTGCGGTGCTTCAGGTAGAAATACTCGTCGCACCATTTCTTGAATTTCGGGTGCAGGTTCTCGCCATATGGCGCCAGCGCATCGCGGCAGGTGGCGTGGAAGTGCTTCGCGTCTTCCCTGTTGCCGTAATAGGGCGTCAGGTCCATGCCGCCGCCGAACCACCAGACCGGCTTGCCGTCGGCGGTGCTGGTGCTGAAGAAGCGCACGTTCATGTGCACTGTCGGCGCGTACGGATTGCGCGGGTGCAGCACCAGGCTGACGCCCATGGCTTCCCATGGCTGGCCGCCCAGCTCCGGACGGTGCGCCGAGGCCGATGGCGGCAGCTTGGCGCCGGTCACGTGGCTGAAGTTGCAGCCGCCGCGCTCGAAGACGTTGCCTTCTTCGACCAGGCGCGAGATACCGCCGCCGCCTTCCGGGCGTTCCCACGCATCGCGCAGGAATGGCTTGCCGTCCACATCCTCCAGGGCGGAGATGATGCGGTCTTGCAGGCCTAAGAGCCAGGCTTTGACTTCTTGTGGGTTGGGGGCGGTCATTTTCTTCTTGCTTTCTTCCTTAAACCGGTAAACCAGTGTCTGACCCGCAGGGTCAGACACCCCGTTACGCGGCGGTCGCCGGCTGGTGTCGGACCCTGTGGGTCTGACACCGGTTTACTGGTTTTAGTGCTTCAAGCCCCGCCAGCCGATATCGCGGCGGAACTGCACGCCTTCGAAGCCGATCTTGTCGACCGCTTCGTAAGCCTGCTTCTGCGCCATTTTCACGTTGTCGCCCAGGCCCACCACGCACAGCACGCGGCCACCGGAGGTGATCAGCTTGCCCTCCGTGTCATCGGTGGTGCCAGCGTGGAAAGTGACCGAATCCGGGGTTTCAGCCGGAATGCCGTGGATGTGGTCGCCCTTGCGCGGCGCGTCAGGGTAGCCGGCGGCTGCCAGCACCACGCCTACGGCGGTGCGGCGGTCCCATTCCAGTTCCACCTGGTCCAGGCTACCGTTGACGGCGTATTCCATCACGCCCAGCAGGTCGGTCTTCAGGCGCGTCATGATAGGCTGGGTTTCCGGGTCGCCCATGCGGCAGTTGAATTCCAGCGTTTTCGGGTTGCCGGCGGCGTCGATCATCAGGCCCGCGTACAGGAAGCCGGTGAACTGGATGCCGTCTTTCGCCATGCCCTGGATGGTAGGCATGATGATCTCGCGCATCACGCGCGCATGCATGGCCGGGGTCACGATCGGGGCAGGGGAGTAGGCGCCCATGCCGCCGGTGTTCGGGCCCTGGTCGTTGTCCATCAGGCGTTTGTGGTCTTGCGAGGTGGCCAGCGGCAGTACGTTCTTGCCGTCGCACATGACGATGAAGGATGCTTCTTCGCCGGCCAGGAATTCCTCGATCACGATGCGCGCGCCAGCGTCGCCGAAGGCGTTATCGGACAGCATGTGGTCGACCGCGCCATGCGCTTCTTCCAGCGTCATGGCAACCACCACGCCCTTGCCGGCGGCCAGGCCGTCGGCCTTGATGACGATCGGCGCGCCCTTGGCATCCACGTACGCGTGGGCTGCCTTGGCGTCGGCGAAGGTTTCGTATTCGGCGGTCGGGATGCCGTGGCGCTTCATGAAGGCCTTGGCGAAATCCTTGGACGACTCGAGCTGCGCAGCCTCTTTGGTCGGGCCAAAGATTTTCAGGCCGCGCGCGCGGAACAGGTTGACGATGCCGGCAGCCAGCGGCACTTCCGGGCCGACCACGGTCAGGCCGATGTGCTCTTGCTCGACGAAATCGGCCAGCGCGTTCAGGTCGGTGATCGGCACGTTTTCCAGGCGCACATCGCGCGCGGTGCCGCCGTTGCCAGGCGCAACATAGACCATCTGTACGCGTTCCGACTGCGCCAGTTTCCAAGCCAAAGCGTGTTCACGGCCACCCGAGCCGACTACCAGGATCTTCATAAGGATTATTCTTCGATGACAGCGTTGGTATAGATTTCCTGGACGTCGTCCAGGTTTTCCAGTGCATCCAGCAGCTTTTGCATCCTGGCTGCGTCTTCACCGGTGAATACGGTCTCGGTGGCAGGCTTCATGATCACTTCCGCCACTTCGGCCTTGAAGCCAGCCGCTTCCAGCGCATCCTTCACGCCGGCGAAATCGTGCGGGCCGCACAGCACTTCGATGCCGCCTTCTTCGTCGGTCACCACGTCTTCGGCGCCGGCTTCCAGCGCGGCGTCCATCAGCTTGGCTTCATCGGTGCCCGGGGCGAACAGGAACTGGCCGGTGTGCTGGAACATGAACGCCACGGAACCTTCGGTACCCATATTGCCGCCGTATTTGTTGAAGGCATGGCGCACTTCAGCCACGGTACGCACGCGGTTGTCGGTCATGCAGTCCACAATGATGGCTGCGCCGCCGATGCCGTAGCCTTCATAGCGCACTTCTTCATAGTTGGCGCCGTCGCCGCCGCCGGTGCCGCGCGTAATGGCGCGGTTCACGTTGTCCTTCGGCATATTGGCGTCAGCGGCCTTGTCGACTGCCAGGCGCAGGCGCGGATTGGAGTTCAGGTCGCCGCCGCCCATGCGTGCAGCCACCGTGATTTCCTTGATCAGACGCGTCCAGATTTTGCCGCGTTTCGCGTCCGTTGCAGCCTTTTTATGCTTAATATTGGCCCATTTGCTGTGTCCAGCCATGTTCAATCTTCCTTAGACGGTATGCAATCGAGGGCGACATTCTAGCATACCGGTACCTCTATGAATTTGTCGCGCCGGCGCGACCAAAAGTGCCAAGGCACCCCTTGCAGGCATGTTTAGTAGCTTTCCTCGAGGGCATTTCATCGGCTTGTAAAGTTACCATCGTAAAACAACAACTTTTATATTGAAGGAGACTTATGGATCGTCGGCAATTTATCAAATTGGGCGGCTTCATTACTGTATCGGCTGCCACCAGCGGCCTGGTGGGCTGCGGCGGCAGCGATTACACCCCGCCGGCACCCGGCTTGCCGCCCGCGACCGGCGCCAACTGGAAGTTTCCGCAAAGCATAGCCTCCGGCGACCCGCGCGCTGACAGCATCATGCTGTGGACCCGCGTGGTGCCTACCTCCCTCGACGACGTGGCCACCGTCACCGTCAGGAGCGGCGTAACGGTGCGCGTGCAGGTCTCCGCGGCTGACAATACGGCATCCCTGGGCGGCAACAAGGCGCTCGAAGGCACGATGGTGGTCGATGCCCAGATTGAACTGAATGCCGATTTCGATAATACGATCCGCCACAAGGTCACCGGCCTGCAGCCGAATACCGTTTACTTTTACCAGTTCAGCGCAGGCGACGTGCGTTCCAACGTGGCCCGCTTCAAGACCGCGCCGGCGGCCGACGCCAGCGTGTCGCAGCTGCAGTTTGCCTACCTGACCTGCCAGGACTGGAGCATCAACCACTGGGGCGCCCTGGATCATATTGCCAAAAATGAAAAACTGGACTTCATCGTCCACCTTGGCGACTACATTTACGAGACCGTGGGCGAGGCTTTCCAGGTTGGCTCGGTCGAATCCCGCCATGGCGCACTGACCCTGCCGGACGGTACTTTCAAGAATGGCAGCTCGGGCGCGAAATACGCGACCACCCTGGCCGACTACCGCTACCTGTACAAGAAATACCGTACCGACACCCGCCTGCAGGCCGTGCACGAGCGCTTCGCCTTCATCGCGATCTGGGATGACCACGAGTTCAGCGACGATTCCTGGGGCGATACCCAGACCTATTCGGAAGGCGAAAAGCACGACACCAACCGCCGCCGCAGCGCAAACCAGGCCTGGTTCGAGTTCATGCCGGCCGACGTCACGCTGGACAGTGCGGCCACCGGCTTCCAGAACATCAGGATCTACCGTGATTTCCAGTTCGGTAAATTGATGCAACTGGTGATGACCGACGAGCGCCTGTATCGCGCCGACCACGTGGTGCCGGAGCAGATGGCCAATCCGGCCACAGGCCAGCCGCTGGGCAGCATCGGCGCGCGCTACCTGGTGGCGCAGGACCTGTACAGCGCCGCCGAAGCGCAGAAAGTGGCTGCCGTGGGCGGCTCCGATCCATTGGCCGCCATCAGCATGCTGGGCGCCGCCCAGCGCGACTGGTGGAAGAACACCATGAAGGCTTCCACCTCGACCTGGAAACTGTGGGGCAACGAAGTGTCGCTGCTGCGCATGGGCCTGAGCGGCACTGACGCCATCGCCACCCTGGTGGCGCTGCAGGCGGTTGCCAAGCTGGCCACCGACATCGGCACCACGGCTGCAACCTCAACCGGCGGCAATGTGCCGGTTGCCAGCGCGATTGTCGGCGCCATGACCGCCGGCGCTTCGGTTTCCGTGGCTGCTGCGGCCGCGACTGCGATCGCCACTTCCGCCGCCGGAGGCGGCGACACCAGCGCGCGCCTGACGGCTGCCGTCGGCGCCGGGCTGAACTCGACCCAGGCCAGCGTGGCGGTGCTGGCATTCGGCCAGGCGGAAAACTCAGCCAAGTCGGGCGGCAACGCTGTTGCCCAGGCTACCGCAGCCGCGCAAGGCATCGCGATCGGCTACATCAAGCCGGATGTGCAGGCCAAGGGCGCAGCATCGGTGTTTGTGCTTGCATCGGGCCAGGCCGCCGCGCTGGCGCCTTATTTCCGCAAGTTCCTGATCAACTGCGACCAGTGGGACGGCTATAACGCCGAACGCAAGAACCTGATGGCGCACCTGAAGACCAACGGCATCGGCAACGTGGTGGCGCTGACCGGCGACATCCATTCCTTCTTCGCCGGCACAGTGAATGACGATTACGACGCGGCGGGCGGCGGCACGCCGGTGATGGTGGACCTGGTATCGGCCGGCGTCAGCTCCGATTCCTTCTTCACCTACCTGCGCGAAGCTTCGGCGAGCCTTGGCAGCCTGGGCACGCTGGTGTCCCTGCCGCTGTCCGTGCCGGTGCCGAACGTCGGCACCATCGCGCTGAACGTCAACCTGCTGGACTACACGATGGGCAAGGTGTCGCCGACCGCCGATTCCCTGGCGACTTCGCTGATGATCCAGTTGCGCGGCGCGCTTGGCGCGAAAGGCGTGCCGGAGACCGTCCTGGACGCCACCATGGATGCCGTGCTGTCGGCTATCAAGGCCGACTCCAACTTCGCCACCCTGGTCGGCCTGGCGCAGCAGCTGTCCAGTCTGAACAGCAACCCATGGCTGCGTCACGTGAACACCGATGCGCAGGGCTTTACTGTGGTGACCCTGACCCCGGGCTCGCTGGTGGCCCAGTTCAAGCAGGTGAACAAACTGGTTGGCGGCAATGCGCCCGCGACCGTGATCGCCAAGGTCACGACCGCCACCGTCACCGCTGGCCAGGCGGCCGTAGTCGTGTCTTAAACGCCGTCAAAACCGGCACAACGGTGCCCGGCCCGCAGGGTCGGGCACCCGGCATGCGGCGGCCGCAGACCAGTGCCTGACCCTGCGGGTCAGGCACTGACTTGCCGGTTTTAACGGGCCGCCAGCAAGCCTGGCGGCTTGCCGCTACAATGGTGGCATGGAAATAGCCACATCGGAACCGCAGGGCAAACGCGCCGCCTACCTGGGAGGGCTGGCGATTGCTATCGGCGGCGCCGTCCTGTTTTCCACCAAGGCCATCGTGGCCAAGCTGCTGTACCGCTACCACCTCGACGCGGTCACGGTGATCGCCTTCCGCATGCTGTTCTCGCTGCCTGTCTTCGCCGCCATCGCGCTGTGGAAGATGCGCACCGATCCGCCTTTGAGCCGCGCCGATGCCTGGCGCCTGATCGGCCTGGGCCTGGTCGGCTACTACCTGTCATCCTATCTCGATTTCCTCGGACTGCAGTTCATTACCGTCGGGCTGGAGCGGCTGATCCTGTTCCTGACGCCGACCTTCGTGCTGCTGGGCTCCGCCTTATGGCTGAAGAAGCACATCGGCCGCAGCCAGTGGCTCTCGCTGCTGACTGCCTACGCCGGCATTGTGCTGGTGTTCTTCCACGACCTGCGCGATGGCGGCAGCAACGTAGCCCTGGGTTCGCTGCTGGTGCTGGGTTCCGCGCTGGCCTACGCGCTGTACCTGCTGGGGTCCGGCGAAATGGTCAAGCGCCTTGGCTCGCTGCGCCTGGTGTCGTATGCCATGTGCGTGTCGAGCGCCGCCTGCATCGGCCAGTTTTTTATCCTGCGGCCTGCTGGACTGCTGGTGCAGCCGATGGAGGTGTACGGCCTGTCGCTGGTGAACGGCATCCTGTGCACGGTGATGCCGGTATTTATGACCATGGTCGCCGTGCAGCGCATTGGCGCCGGCCCGGCTTCGCTGGCGGGCATGATCGGTCCTGTCTCCACCCTGTTCTTTGGCGCCGTCATCCTGTCCGAACCCGTCACCAGCTGGCAACTGGCGGGAACGGTCCTGGTGCTGGCCGGTATCTATCTGCTGTCGAAAGTGAAAGGTAAAGAGAAATGATGCCCCGCATTGCCCTGATTGCCCACGACAAGAAAAAAGACGACATGATCGCGCTGGCCCGCGAGTACGCTGCCTTCCTGCGCACCTGCAAGCTGTGCGCGACCGGTACCACGGGCGGCCGCCTGATTGCAGAAGTGGGCCTGACCGTGGAGCGCAAGCACTCCGGCCCGCTGGGCGGCGACCTGCAGATCGGCTCCCTGCTGGTAGATGGCCATATCGACGCCATCATCTTCCTGCGCGACCCGATGACGCCACAGCCGCACGAGCCGGATATCAATGCACTGGTGCGCGCCTGCGACGTGCACAACGTTGCTTGCGCTACCAATTTGGCAAGCGCCCACCTGGTGCTGTCGCAACTGCAGGCTGATGCCGCAAAATCGCAGCCTGTCGCATGATTCTTGGCCGGCGCCGCGCGCGCTGGCAATGTAGCGCCCTCATTACAAGATAGAGGAGAGCCTGCATGAAATCCATCCTTGGCGCGATCGCCGCCATTGCTGCCGCATCGGCCACGTTCGCTGCGCATGCCGCAACGCCTGCGCTGGCCGGCCATTGGGTCGGCACCTACGGCGTCGGCAATGATTTCAATTTCCTGCGGCCGCACTTTGGCGCGGATGGCAAAGCCACTGTCGACATGCCCGCCTTTGAGAAAAAAGGCCTGCCGCTGGACGCCGTCGCGCAGCAGGATAGGCAGGTGCGCTTCAACCTACCCGGCCCGGACGGCGTGCTGCAGTTTGACGGGAAGCTGCAAGGCGACCTGCTGGCCGGCAAAGTGAGCCTGAACGGGAAGGAGGGCCAATTTGCTTTCCGCCGCACCCTGGCCGATGATCCAGCCCGTCACCAGCCGCTGCTGGGCGCCTACGAATTCCCTGGCAAGCGCATCGTCGTGCTGTCGGAATGGGGCGACTTCCCGCAAATGTTCTACACCGATATGAGCACGGGCCGCTACGCTTCCATGTTCGCCGAAAGCGAGAACGTGTATTACGCCGGCGCCGGCAACCTGAATCCCGCGGTGCGCGAAACCACGATGCGCTTCGATGGCGGCAAGATGACCTGGCAGCAGGCCGGCAAGAAAGAGGCCGGCCGGCGCCTGCAATTCCGTTCGGAAGAAGTCACGTTCAGGAATGGCGACGTCACCCTGTCCGGCACGCTGGTGCTGCCGGAAGGGAAGGGGCCGTTCCCGGCCATCGTGCTGACGCAGATGTCGAGCCCCGCCCCGCGCGGCGCCTATGCGCTGCAAGCCTATTACTTCGCGGCCCACGGCATGGCCGCGCTGATGTACGACAAGCGCGGCGTCGGAAAATCCACCGGTGAGTTCAACAAGGCCACCATGGAGCAGTTGGCCGACGATGCCATCGCAGGTATCGAGCTGCTCGGCAAGCGCAGCGACATCAAGGCCGGCGCGATCGGCACCTGGGGCCACAGCCAGGGCGGCTGGCTGGCGCCGCTGGCGGCGGTACGTTCGCAAAAGGTCGCCTTCGTGATTGCCCAAGCCGCGTCGGCCGTGCCGCCTGCCGAGCAGGAGGTGTACCGCATCGAGAACTCGCTGCGTGCGCAAGGCTTCAGCGAAGACGAAGTGAGGGCCGGCGCCGCCTACCAGGAAAAGCTGATGCGCTGGGTGACCAGCCGCGGCGCGAATAGGGCCGAATTGCTGGCCGCGGCGCGCGTCGGCGAGAATGCGCGCTGGGCCAACCAGGTCGAAATTGTGCCGGATACCTTGAAGGAGAAACCGAGCGAGACCAGCACGGCCTTTTACAGCTACGATCCGCTGCCGGACCTGAAGAAACTGGAGGCGCCCGTGGTGTACATCCTCGGCGAGAAGGACGCCTTCGTTCCCGTGCATAAGAGTGCGGAATTGTTCCGGCAGACGCTGGATGCGAGCGGCCACAAGGACCACCAGGTCTGGATGCTGCCGCGCGCCGCGCACGGCTTGTGGGAAACGGATCTCGATGGGGGCAGCGCATATATCAATTCCACGCACTGGGCGCGCGAACACTATCCGCGCATGACGCAATGGCTGCGCGAGCGCGGCTTTATCACACACTAGAGGAGTATTGAATGGTCAAGGCGATACGCATGTTCCGCACCGGCGGGCCGGAAGTGATGGAATACGTCGATGTCGAAACAGGGGCGCCCGGCCCCGGCGAAGCGACGGTGCGGCACGAGGCGATCGGCCTTAACTTTATCGATGTGTACTTCCGCACCGGCCTGTATCCGCAGCCGCTGCCGGGCGGGCTCGGACAGGAAGGCGCCGGCGTGGTGGAGGCGGTGGGCGAGGGCGTAAGCCATGTGCGTGTGGGCGACCGGGTGGCCTATGCCGGCCGTCCGAATGGCGCCTACGCGCAGGCGCGCAATATGCCCGCCAGCCTGCTGGTGAAGCTGCCCGATTCTATCGGCAGCGATACCGCGGCGGCCATGATGCTGCAAGGGATGACGGTGCAATACCTGTTCCACAGCGCGGCGCCGCTCAAGGCGGGCGACACGATTCTGTTCCATGCGGCGGCCGGAGGCGTGGGCCTGATCGCTTGCCAGTGGGCGCGTGCCTTGGGGGTGAACCTGATCGGCACCGCCGGTTCGGACGAAAAGGTGGCGCTGGCGCTGCAACATGGCGCCGCCCACGCAATCAACTACAACACGGAAAATTTCACTGAGCGGGTGCGCGAGATCACCGGCGGCAAAGGCGTCTCCACGGTGTTCGATTCGATCGGCAAGGACACCTTTATCGGTTCGCTCGATTGCCTGCGCCCGCGCGGCATGATGGTCAGTTTCGGCAATGCCTCCGGTCCGGTGGCGAACTTTTCGCTGGGCGAACTGGCTTCGCGCGGCTCGCTGTTCCTGACCCGTCCTGCGCTGGGCAACTACACGGCGACGCGCGCCGACCTCGAGGCTTGCGCGCAGTCGTTGTTCGACGTGGTGGCGCGCGGCGACGTGAAGATCGAAATCAAGCAGCGGTATAATCTGGCGGATGTGGGGCAGGCGCATCGCGATCTTGAGGCGCGCCGCACCACGGGCTCCACCATCCTCCTGCCTTGATTTCACTATGACAGACCAGAACCGCCCAGCCGACGATGACGACGGTACCCCGAAATTTGGACGCCTGCTGATCGTCCTGCTGAGTGCCGTAGCCTTGATCGGTCTCATCACGTTTGCCAGCGAAGCCTATTACCGCTGAACTTCAAATACTTGATGTCGAATTTCTTTACACTAAGGAACTTTGCCATTCACATAATTGGCATTACCATGGAGTAATTGCCATTGCGGTCAATAGTTTACTGATGAGTTATTGAGTTTGGCATAATTCTTGCTTGCGTTCCGCCGGGACATTTGAATTTCAAGGAAGAATTATGAAGAACGCAATGTTGGGCAAAGTATTGCAAAGTTTCACGGCCGTGGCGGCCTTGCTGCTGGTGGCGGCCGCCCACGCCGGCCCGGTCAACCTGGTACAAAACGGCGGCTTTGAACTGACTTCCAATGGCAATGGCCAGGTGGACTTCAATACCTCCGTGTCTGGCTGGTCTGCGCCCGGCGGATACAATTTTGTCTTTGCTTCCGGAACCGCAGACACCACCGGTGCCGTGTCCTGGTTCGGTGGCCAGAACGACGTTCCCCTGAAATTGTGGGGCGCCAATAACGGCGGCGCCAACGCGCTGGCAAGCAGCGCCAACGGCGGCAACTTCATCGCCGCCGACGGCGCCTACGGCGTGGTCGCCATCCAGCAGGCGATCAGCGACCTGGAAATCGGCACCACGTATATGCTGCGGTTCGAATGGGCGGCTGCCCAGCAGTGGGGCTTCTTTGGCGAGACCAGCGAAAAATGGAGCGTGAGCATCGACGGCAACACCTTCGAAACCGCCACCTACAACAACCAGAGCCAGGCATCGAGCGGCTGGATGCAGGAGGCGTTCACGTTTACCGCCAAGTCCAGCGGCAGCTTGCTGTCCTTCCTGGCCGCCGGAACGCCGGAAGGCCACCCGCCGTTTTCCCTGCTTGACGGCGTTTCCCTGTTTGCCATCGACACGCCGGACAACGGTACCCCGCCTGCCGAAGTGCCGGAGCCTGCCAGCCTGCTGGTCATGCTGACCGGACTCGGACTGCTGGCACTGGCGCTGCGCCGTCGTCGCCAGCCTTGAGCTGAAGCCCTGCCGTGACAGCCTTGGCTGAACAGGTCCTGCGGCTGGCAGTGTGGCTGTGCGTGCTGTGCGCCATCTTTCTGCCGCTGGAACGCTATCTCGCCGTGCGCCAGGCGCAGCCCGGCGAGCGCCAGCGCTGGCCGGACCTGTTCTATTATTTTGCCAACAGCCTGCTGCCGATGCTGGTGCTGGCGGTGCCGCTGGCGCTCGTTGCGCAATTGTCGCGCGCACTGGTACCAGTCGCGGTGCCGGAGACGCTGGCGGCTTTGCCGCTCGCGCTGCGCCTGCCGCTGGCACTGCTGGTCGGTGACGTCGGGGCCTACTGGTCGCACCGCCTGGCCCACCGCTGGCCGCTGCTGTGGCGCTTTCACGCGGTGCACCATAGCGCTGCCCACGTCTACTTCCTGACCAATACGCGCGCGCATCCGGTCGATTTGCTGTTCACGCGGCTGTGCAGCCTGCTGCCCCTCTACGTGCTCGGCCTGGCAGGCCCAGACGCGGCAGCCAGCGCGACGCCGGTCGCGGTAATCCTGGTTGGCAGCGTGTGGGGCTTTTTCATCCATTCGAATATCCGGGTGCGCCTAGGGCCGCTGGAGTGGCTGCTGTCGAGTCCGGCCTTCCACCATTGGCACCATACGCGCCATAACCATGTCGACCGCAATTTTGCCGCCATGCTGCCGCTGCTGGACCGGGTATTCGGCACCCACTACCTTCCGGGCCACTGGCCGGCGGAATATGGTAGCGATACCGCCGTTTCCAGCCAGCTAGGCGGGCAACTCGCCGCACCGTTTTCGCCGGCCATGCCGGCCGTCACGTCAGACCGAACTGAAAGTTGATTTGTCAAAATGCCTTACCAAGAAATTCCACCGAACTGGCGCAGGCTGAATCGATGACCGGGCGCCGTCGCTTAACCCTGCAAGTCCTTGGGCTGTTTGCCGGCTGGTGGCTGTCGTTGGCGCTGGTCCTGGCTGCTCCCGCGCCTGCGTTGCCTGCGTCAGCGGCGGCCGCGCCAGGCTTCAGCCTTGATCCCTCTTCAGCCTTGCATAAAAAAGCCGAGAACAATAACTGGCTCGGCATCCATGACCAGGTCCAGTCGCGCCACCAGCAACTGCTGACCTCGCGCACGCTGACCATCATGCTTTACCTGCTGTGGGCTGTGATTGCGCTGGTGCTGGTGTACACCGTGCGGCACTATTACTTCACTTTCAACCGGCTGTACGGCGCCCAGCGCCATCCCTACCTGGATGTCGACAGCGGCAACTGGCCGAGCGTGACGGTGCTGGTGGCTGCGCATAACGAACAGGCCGTGATTGCCGATTCGCTGCGCGCCCTGCTGGAAGTAGACTACCCGCGCGATCGCCTGCGCATCATGCCGGTCAACGATCGCTCGACCGACGACACGCGCCGCATCATCGACGAGATCTGCGCCGCACATCCGGGCCGCATCACGCCGTTCCACCGCGGCGGAGGCAAGCCGGGCAAGGCGGCCGCGCTGAAGGATGCGACTGCACAGGTTAACAGCGACATCCTGATCGTGTTCGATGCCGACTATGTGCCGGGACGCGGCCTGTTGCGCCAGCTGGTGGCGCCATTCTTCGACCCGGAGGTTGGCGCCGTAATGGGCAGGGTAGTGCCGCTGAACACCGGCAGCAACCTGCTGACCCGCCTGCTGGACATGGAGCGCTCCGGTGGCTATCAGGTCGACCAGCAGGCGCGCATGAACCTGTCGCTGGTGCCGCAATACGGCGGCACGGTCGGCGGCGTGCGGCGCATCGCGCTAGAAGCAATCGGCGGCTGGCGCGAAGACGCGCTGGCCGAAGACACCGACCTGACATATCGCTTGCTGCTAAGCGGCTGGAAAACCGCCTACCAGAACCGCTCCGAGTGCTACGAGGAAGTGCCGGAAACCTGGCCGGTACGGGTGCGCCAGATCATGCGCTGGTCGAAAGGCCACAACCAGGCTGCTTTCCGCTATGCGGGCGCACTGCTGGCCAGCGACAAGGTAGCGCTACGCGAAAAGCTCGACGGCATGCTGCTGCTGGGCGTGTTTGCCATGTCGCCGATCCTGCTGGCCGGTTGGATACTGGCCATCATCCTGTTCTATTTCGACGCCAACCACTGGCTGACGGGCGTGCTGGCACTGTTCTGCCTGATGTCCTACAGCGCGTTGGGCAACTTCGCCGTCTTCTTCGAGATCGGCGCCGCCGTCTACCTGGACGGCAGCCGCGAACGTATCCGCCTGATGCCGCTGAATTACTTCGGCTTCCTGGTCAGCCTGCTTTCCATCACCATCGCCACCTTCAGGCAGGTGCTGTTCGATGGCCTGTTCCGGCGCAGCCTGGAATGGGACAAGACCGCGCGTTACCGCCAGCCGGAGCCAAGGCCATGAGCTGGATCGTATTGTTTCTTGCTTGCCAGGCGCTGCTGTTCCTGCTGCCCTTGCTGCCGGCGCTGCTTGAATGGCGCGTCCGGCGCGACGCGCAGCCGCTGAAAGTAGTGCGCGACTACGATGGCAATATCAAACACTTCGCCAACCGTTTCCGCCAGTTCCTCACTGAGCAGTTTGCCGAGTTGGCACAGACCAGCGGCTCCGCCACCGTGCCGCGCAACGGCCGGCTGGCAACGGGCGACCGCTACCAGTTGGTGGGCGCCGATGGCAAACCTTCGATCACCGAGCAGGAGCGTGTTGCGCAGGCGGTAGACCAGATGGTGCTGGGTACGGGCGCGCTGGAACTGGGCCAGGGGCTGCTGTACGAAAAGGAAGTGTTTGCCGCCGGCGCGATTCGCACCGGCAGCGAAAACTCGTTCCGCGCCCTGCTGGCGCGCGGCGAGATCGTGCTCGGCGAGCAGTGCGACGTGCTGCGCTGGGCGCACAGCGATACCCGCTTTACCGCCAGCCGCCGCGCGCGCCTGTTCGGCCGGGTGTCTGCCAGCCAGGAACTGGTGCTGCATGGCGACACCCGCTTTGGCCGCATGCATGCGCCGCTGATCCGCTTCGGCGATGCGGCGCCGGCGCCGCTGCCGCAACCGACCAGCCGCGCCACGCTGGAGCGTCCGGCCGTGCTGCTGGACGATGCCGCCGGGCGCTGGTTGGCAGGCGGCGACCTGCACCTGCCGGAAGCCTGTTTCCACCATGGCGACCTGGTCGCGCGCGGCAGCATGACGGTCGGCGCGTACGCCATGCTCGAAGGCAGCGTCAAGTGCCACGGCGACCTGCACATTGGAGCCGGAGCGCGCATCGAAGGTGCAGTGGTCTGCAGCGGCGATATGTTCATTGGCCCCGGCTGTACGATCCGCGGCCCGCTGGTCTGCGAAAAGACCATCCGGATCGATGCCGGCACGGTGCTCGGGGCGGACGGCGCGGAAACCACCGTGACCGCCATTGAAATCCGCGTGTGCGAAGGTGCGGTAGCGCATGGCACCGTGTGGGCGAGGGAGCTCGGCTACGTCGTTCCCTCCACAAGCATTAACTGACACAGGAGCCATTTTGAGCGCAAACAGCATCCTCCTTTGCATGGGCACGCGGCCCGAGATCATCAAGATGGCGCCGGTCTACTACGCGCTGAAGCACGAGGGACTGGAGCCCTTGCTGCTGCATACCGGCCAGCACGAAGACATGGCCGACCCGATGTACCGCTTCTTCAAGATCCTGCCCGACTTCAGCTTGCCGCTGCAGCGCACGTCCGATGCGCTGCATCACCTGTCGGCCATGTTGCTGGAAAAGCTGGGCGCAGCCTTCGAGGCAGTCAAGCCCGCAGCAGTGCTGGTGCATGGCGATACCGCCAGCGCGGCCATGGCGGCACTGGCGGCGTTCTACCAGCATATCCCGGTGGGCCATGTGGAGGCGGGCTTGCGCTCGCACAACCGCTTCAATCCGTTCCCGGAAGAGCAGAATCGTGAGCTGATCGGCAGGCTGGCGGACTGGCATTTCGCACCGACTGAAAACGCGCGCCTGAACCTGTTGCGTGAAAACGTCGGAGGCGACCGTATCCATATGGTCGGCAATACCATTGTCGACGCAGTGCGCCTGGCAACCACCGACCCGGAGCTGGCAGGCAACCCGGATGAATTGTCCAGCGACGAGCTGCGCGGCCTGCAGGAGGTGGCGGCAGGGCGGCGCCTGGTGTTCATCACGGCGCACCGCCGCGAAAACCTGGGGCAGCCCCTGCTGTCGATTTCGACCACGGTGCGCAAGCTGTTGCTGTCTGACGAAGACCTGGTGATCGTCTGGCCGGTGCACAGCAATCCAAAGATCCGGGCGACGGTCGATGAAGTGTTCACCGACCTGCCGGAAGAAGTATCGGAACGCATCTTCCTGACCCGGCCACTGAACTATTCGACCACGCTGCAACTGCTGCGCCAGTCCTGGCTGGTGTTGACCGATTCCGGCGGCATCCAGGAAGAAGCGGCTTGCCTGCACGTGCCGGTGCTGATCCTGCGCGAAACCACCGAGCGGCCGGAACTGGTGGCCAGCGGCGGGGGACGCCTGATCGGTACCGATGGCGCAGCCATTATCGAGGCCGTCGATGCGCTGCGCGCGGACGCCCATGCTTATTCGGCAATGCGTGCCGCCCCCAATCCCTTCGGCGACGGCTTTGCCGCCGCACGCATCAAAGACATCATGATACGGAGTATGAATGACTCGTAAGTTACGCCTGCCTTTCATTGGCCTGGCAGCCTTGCTGGCGGCCGGGCAGCCTACGGCCCAGGCCGATAACACCGGCACGGTTGAAGCAGGGGTGCTGCACCATAGCCTGAGCGACGGCTTTGGCACCTGGAACCAGCAATTCGTGCGGGGCTCGCTGCGGACCTCCGACGCGACGGTGTGGAATGCGGACCTGGTGAATGCACGCCAGTTCGGCGCGCATGGCGCCCTGGTAGTGGGCGGCGTCACCCACGTCTTCAATGAGGACTGGTATGGCAGCCTGGCCGCCAGCCATGGCAGCAGCTTTTTCTTCCCGCAGTCGCGCGGCGACGCGGTGATCAACCGCAAGCTGGGCGACGCCCGCAATGTGATTGCCACCGTCGGCGTGACCGCAGTGAATGCGCGCGACGGCCATCGCGACCGCAGCCTGTTGCTTGGCCTGTCGTGGTACCTGCCGAATGCCTGGGTGCTGCAGGGCGGCACCCGAATCAACCGCAGCAACCCGGGCGGCGTGATGGCCAACGCCAAGTATATTGCCGCGACCTGGGGCTACAACAAACAGCAATACATCGCGTTGCGCTACGATATGGGCGAGGAGGCTTACCAGTACATCGGCGCCGGTTCGGCAGACTTGCTGGTGAACTTCCGCAGCAGCGTCGTCAGCGGCACCTGGCGCAAGTGGCTGGCCCCGACCTATGGCTTCCAGTTGCGCGCGGAGGCTTACCATAACCCTTTCTATGACCGCCGCGGCCTGGAAGCGACCCTGTTCAAGGAATTCTGAGCGTGAAGCAATTGCATGCATTGCAGCGCAAGATCGACGATATGCGCTTTCGCGGCTTCGGCGGCAGCGCGATCCAGCTGCACCGCTCGATGTACCAGATCAAGCTAAGCCGCACCAACCTGCTGGGATCCCTGGCGCTGCCCGCCGTGTTTACCGTCGTGCTGCTTTGCCTGTTGTCGCCGATCCTTGCACTGTGGCGTGGCCTGTTCGAATTCTGGCTGCCACGTATCGCCCCGCAGGGGAGTGTCGCGCTTCGCCAGGTCGACCTGGGTGCCTACTACTTGGACCTGCCGTTTCCGCTGCTCCCTGCCGGAGATCCAGGCGACCAGCTGTGGTGGATCACGCTGGCGGGTTGCGTGCTTGCCTTGCTGGCGACGTTCCTGGTATCGCGCGACCGCTTCCTGCCATTGCAGTACATCGTGCGAGCCTGCCTGCTGGTGCAGGCTACGGCGCTGATTTTTTTCCACTACCTGCCTGGCGAGTTTCCGTATGACTCGGCGCGCTACCTGGGCGATACGCTGACGATGGCGTTGATCTTCCTGTTCATGATGCCGTGGGGACTAGGCGCGACTTACTACATGTTCGGATTTTCGCTATGGCGCAAAGTCGGCTTGACCGTGTGTACGTTGGCCTACTTCGTTGTGGCTTTCCCCATGCAGTACTTGCTGCATGCATATGTGCTGCACCATTTAACGTTGCTGTTCTTGCCGTTGTTGTACCTGGTATTCGGCATCTTCATGGATGTGATGATGTTTGTCGCCCTGTACTCCTGGGGCATGAGCTGGGCGCGCGCGGATGCGCGCACGTAAGCCGCTCATGCGCATGGCTACGACGCTGCTGCTGACCGCACTGGTAGCCTACCTGGCCGTGTGCACCGTGGTGTTTTTCCGCCAGCGCAGCATGATCTACTACCCCCAGGCATTTGAAGGCGGCACTGTGCTGACATTGGGCGGCGGCGTGCGCGTTGGCGTCACGTTGCACGAGCAGCCGGGGCCTTTTGCAGTGATCTACTTTGGCGGCAATGCCGAGGCGGTGGGGTATGGCTTGCCGGAGCTGCAGGCTGTCTTTCCCGGCCAGGCGCTATATTTAATGCACTACCGCGGCTACGGCGCAACGCCGGGCGAGCCGACCGAGACCGGCTTGTTTGCCGATGCGCTGGCACTGTACGAGCATGTTCGCGCCCAGCATCCCCAGGTGACGGTCGTGGGACGCAGCCTTGGCAGCGGCATTGCCACCCGGCTGGCCAGCGTCAAGGCGGTCGACCGGCTGGTGCTGGTCACGCCCTACGACAGCATGGCTGGCGCGGCTTCGCACCACTTTCCCTGGCTGCCGGTACGCCTGCTGCTGCGCGACCGCTACGACTCGGCCAGCTACGCGCCCAAGGTCAACGCCCCGACCACCATCCTCGCCGCCGAGCGCGACGAGGTTATTCCGCGCGCCAGCAGTGAAGCCCTGTACCGCAGCTTCCGCCCTGGCCTGGCCACTCTCCACGTCGTTCCTGGTGTGGGTCACAACGACATCTCACTGCGCGACGTTATTGGAAAGTAGCGAGCTTGGCGCGGATAGCGGTCCCGACCGAGATCTGCGGGTTCGAATAGCCGTCGTCCTTGCCCGCCTCCACTTCGCGCTTGCGGATGACTTCCCGGGCAGCGGCATGGGCTTGCTCAAAGGAGCGCGTGTGGGTGCGCAGCTGTTCGTCGAACATGGCGCGGCCGAAGAAGGTCAGCTCCGACTTGTAGCCGCAGCCGTAGGAAGTGTGGTCGGCATCGGCTGCAGTCAGCACCATGGTTGCATCGTCCTTCAGCGACGGAATCCAGCTGCCCGAGAAGCAGGCCGACACTGCAATTACGCGATTCCGGATGCCCGCTTCATCCAGCCACTTGCGCAGCATGGACGGGGTCAGCTCGGTCAATTCGAACGGCCAGAAGTCCGCCGCCAACTGGCCTTCGCGCGCGCCGTGCGAAGTCAGGTAGATGAACAGCACATCTTCGTCCTTGTCCATGGTACGCGCCACGCTGCGGATCGCCTTCTGCAGGTTCACGGTGGTGGCCCAGGGCAGTTTTTCGGCAGTCTGGAAATGGTTCACCAGCTGCAGTGTGCGGCCTTCCGTGCCGAAGCGCTGCGACATCACGTCCGCCACCATCTGGCTCTCGCGCCGGAACACCTCATCGCCGTAAGGCGCGAAGGTCAGCGCATACATGTCGACCTTGCCCGGGCGCTGCGGCGCCAGCCCTGCCAGTTGGCGCGACAACAGCACCGGCTGCGACTCCATCAGTTCCGCGGTCAGCTTCAGGTAGCGCGACGATTCCTCGTTGTTGGCTTCCTGCTTTTTCGGATACCAGAAATCAGGCTGCTGGGTGGCTACACCCAGCGCCACGACGCCCGCCATCATGCCCGCTGCGAACGCCAGCGGCCAGCGCCGACCGCGTCCGCCGCGCGCCAGCAGCACAAGTTGCGACAGGATCATCAGGGTGACCGGAATCCCCCAGGCAATCCACGCGCCCCATTGCCCCAGGTAGCGCACCGACCAGGCTTCAGACCCGCCATCAAGCATGGCAGCAAAGCACAGGTCAACAAACAGCTCCAGCCAGACGGTCTGCGCCAGCAGCAGGGTAGTCAGCAGCGCCAGGTCCGGCGCCGCGCCGGGACGCCCGCTCGGCCCTGTTCCACGTGTCATCAGCGCATAGAAGGGCAGCAGGGCGAAAGGCAGCCAGCCGTAGGCGATGGCCTTCCAGTAGAAGATCGCCGGTCCCTGGATATACAGGCGCTGGAACGATAAGGAGATCGCCAGCACCAGCAATACCAGGGCCGCGACGACGCCCGGTCCGGTGGACAGGCCTTCCCAGCGCGGCGAACGGAAAAAAGCGGTGGAAGCGCCTTCGCGCAACCACCGCCCGATCGATTTGACGGCGTTATTGGAGCTCAAGATCTACGCGCTTGGCCTTTCCGCTTTCGCCCGGGAAGCCGGTGAAGGCGCTTTGCACCAGGGCGGGCATGACCAGCGGCGTCGATTGCTTGCGGCTGGTGTTCTGCACCGTTACGTCATACAGCTTCTTGCCCTGCAGGTTGTTGATGGTGACGCGCAAGTTGCGGTCATAGTTATGCTGGATGGTTTCGCGGAATTCCATCGGGCCCCACATCCACGGATCGTAGTATGGGCGGTAGAAACCGTAGTAGCGATAACGGTAAGGGTAGTAGCCCCAGCGCGGGTAATAACCCCATGGGCCGGGACCATACATCCACGGGTCGGTCGCCGTCAGGACCTTGACCGGGCGGTCGATGGTGCTGAACTGCATGCCGACGCGCAGCTTGGCGTCCTTGGTGCTGGCGGCCTGGCTGAAGCCCAGCTTGGCCAGTTCACCGCTGACCAGGTTCTGGTAGCTGCGGTATTCCAGCGTATCCTCGCCCGGCGCCGGTGTTTCGAAGGTATACGATTTGTCCTGCATGTCGCTCGGCCACTCGTGGAACACCGTGACGTTGCTGTGCAGGGTAGTGGCACAGCCGCTCAGCAACAAACTGGTGGCCGCCACCAAAATGGCTAGCGCTTTCATGGCAACACTCCTTTTATACTCATAGGCCAGTTTAATCCGGCAACATGCGTTTCACCTAATTATTACAGAATGTTACCCCCGCGGGGAGAGCGGAAAAGAATCGGGCGTGCCCGGCTTCCGGTATTGGTAAAATAGTCTTCTTTGTCCTCGCTCGCCCAAACCATGCGTACCGACAGCCCGCAAACGATCTATCGTAAAGACTACACCCCGCCCAGCTACCTGGTGGAGACCGTGGAACTGGGCTTCGACCTCGATCCCGCCTGTACCATCGTCGCCAACCGCGTGCAGCTGCGCCATAACCCGGACAGCAAGAGCCACGACCTGGTGCTGCACGGCGAAGCCATTGAGCTGATCGCCCTGCGCATGAACGGGATGGTGCTGAACCCAAACCAGTACATTATTGGCAACAACACCCTGACCATCCGTAACGCGCCGGTCAATGTGCTGCTGGAGATCGAAACCACCTGCGCCCCGGTTGAAAACACCACGCTTTCGGGCCTGTACACCTCGGGCAGCGGTTTCTACACTCAGTGCGAGGCCGAAGGCTTCCGCCGCATCACCTACTTCCCGGACCGTCCGGACGTGATGGCGCGCTACACCGTGATGCTGCGCGCCGACAAGGAGCAATACCCGGTCCTTCTCTCCAACGGCAACCTGCTGGAAGAGGGCGAGCTCGGTGACGGCCGCCACTATGCCAAGTGGGAAGACCCGTTCAAGAAGCCGTCCTACCTGTTCGCCCTGGTGGCAGCGCGCCTGGTGTGCCAGGAAGAGAAATTCAAGCTGAAGTCGGGCCGCGAAGTGCTGCTGCAGGTGTGGGTGGAAGAGGGCAACCTCGACAAGACCGACTACGCCATGCAGTCGCTGAAGAATTCCATCCGCTGGGACGAGGAACGCTGGGGCCTGGAGCTGGACCTGGACCGCTTCATGATTGTCGCCGTGAGCGACTTCAACATGGGCGCGATGGAAAACAAGGGGCTGAATATCTTCAACACGAAGTTCGTGCTGGCCAACCCGCGCACCGCAACCGACATCGACTACTCCGGCATCGAGGCAGTGGTGGGCCACGAATACTTCCACAACTGGACCGGCAACCGCGTGACATGCCGCGACTGGTTCCAGCTGTCGCTGAAGGAAGGCCTGACGGTGTTCCGCGACCAGGAATTCAGTGCCGACATGATCGGCACCGACAGCGGCCGCGCCGTGACCCGCATCGACCAGGTGCGTACGCTGCGCCAGGCCCAGTTCCCGGAGGACGCCGGCCCGATGGCACACCCGGTGCGTCCCGATTCCTTCGTCGAAATCAACAACTTCTACACGGTGACCGTGTACGAAAAAGGCGCCGAAGTGGTGCGCATGTACCAGACCTTGCTGGGCCGCGAAGGCTTCCGCAAGGGCATGGACCTGTATTTCGAACGCCATGACGGCCAAGCCGTGCAATGCGACGATTTCCGCGCCGCGATGGCCGACGCCAACAAGCGCGACCTGAAGCAATTCGAACGCTGGTACAGCCAGGCCGGCACGCCGGTGGTGAGCGCCAGCGGCCATCACGATGGCGCCAAACAAGTGTATGAACTGACGCTGCGCCAGTCCTGCCCGGCCACGCCGGGCCAGGACAACAAGCTGCCGTTCCACATCCCGGTCGCCGTGGGCCTGCTCGGCCGCGATGGCAAGGACCTGATTTCGACCCGCGTACTAGAGTTGACCGAGGCCGAACAGACGTTCCGCTTCGAAGGCATTGCCGAGGCGCCGGTGCCGTCCATCCTGCGTGATTTTTCTGCACCGGTCGTGCTGGAGTACCCGTACACCGACGATGAATTGCTGCACCTGTTCCGCTACGACAGCGACCCGGTGAACCGCTGGGAAGCCGGCCAGCGCCTGGCCATGGAACGCCTGCTGTCGTTGACCCAGGCGGTGCTGGACGACAAGCCGCTCGAGCTGGACGACACCTACATCGGCGCCTTGCGCGCGGTCCTGACCGACAAGGAGCTGGATGCCGCCTTCCGTGAGCAATGCCTGATCCTGCCGTCGGAGACGATCATCGCCGAGCAGATGGAAGTGGTGCACCCGCAAGCAATCCACAGCGCGCGCCAGTTCGTGCGACACGCCATCGGTACTGCTTTGCATGCGGAGCTGCTGCAGGTGTATGCAGACAATACAACGCCAGGCGCCTACAGCCCGGACGCCATCTCGGCCGGGAAGCGCGGCCTGAAAAACGTGGCGCTGGCCTACCTGCTGGTGCAGCCGAACGCAGAAGCGGCCAAGCTGGCCGGCGAGCAGTTCGCTGCCGCTACCAATATGACCGATCGCGCCGCCGCCCTGTCCGCCCTGATCCACAGCGGCGCCGACGCCGGCAAGCAGCTGGACGCCTTCTACAAGGACTTCAAAGCCGAAGCGCTGGTGGTGGACAAGTGGTTCGCCATGCAAGGCTCCGCCCCGCACACCAATGTGGCCAAAGTGTGCGAACTGATGAAACATCCGGCCTTCACGCTGAAGAACCCGAACCGCGCGCGCAGTCTGCTGTTCAGCTTCTGCAACCAGAATCCATCGCAATTCCATGCTGCCGATGGCAGCGCCTACGAATTCTGGGCCGAACACGTGATCAAGCTCGACGCCCTGAACCCGCAAGTCGCCGCACGCCTGGCACGCAGCATGGACCGCTGGCGCCGTTATGCGCCGGCGCTGCAAGTCCACATGCGGCACGCGCTGGAAAAAGTCGCCGCCACCACGCCGTTGTCGAATGACGTGATGGAAGTGGTCAGCAAAGCACTCGCAAACTAATTAAGCACAAACCTAGGGAAACAATGAAACGTATCAGCCTGACCCAATACCTCGTTGAAGAACAACGCCAGCACCACTCCATTCCGGCCGAACTGCGCCTCCTGATCGAGGTGGTGGGCCGCGCCTGCAAAACCATTTCCCACAGCGTCGGCAAGGGCGCACTTGGCGAAGTGCTCGGCGCGCTGGAATCGGAAAACGTGCAGGGCGAAGTCCAGAAGAAGCTGGATGTGATCTCCAACGAGATCCTGCTGGAAGCGAACGAATGGGGCGGCCACCTGGCGGCAATGGCTTCGGAAGAAATGGAAGACATCCACCCGATTCCTAACCGTTATCCGAAAGGCGAATACCTGCTGGTGTTCGACCCACTGGATGGCTCCTCCAACATCGACGTCAACGTATCGATCGGCACCATCTTCTCCGTGCTGAAAGCACCGGAAGGCATGACCGAGCCGACCGAACAGGACTTCCTGCAGCCAGGCGCCAAGCAAGTGGCCGCCGGCTACGCCCTGTACGGCCCGCAAACCCTGCTGGTGCTCACCACCGGTAACGGCGTGAACTGCTTCACCCTGGACCGCGAGATGGGTTCGTGGGTGCTGACCCAGCGCAATATGCAGATTCCTGCCAAGACCAAGGAATTCGCGATCAACTCGTCCAACCAGCGCCACTGGCATGCGCCGGTACAGCGCTACATCGGCGAACTGCTGGCAGGCACCACCGGTCCGCGCGGCACCGATTTCAATATGCGCTGGATCGCCTCCATGGTGGCCGACGTGCACCGTATCTTGAACCGCGGCGGCATCTTCATGTACCCGGCCGACCTGAAAGATCCAAGCAAGCCAGGCCGCCTGCGCCTGATGTACGAAGCGAACCCCATGTCCTTCATCGTCGAACAGGCCGGCGGCATGGCCACCGACGGCAAGCGCCGCATCCTCGACATCCAGCCTGAGAAGCTGCACCAGCGCGTGCCGGTCTTCCTCGGTTCCCGCGACGAAGTGGCACTGGTTACCAGCTATCACCAGGAAGGCGTGTAATTTTTACAATGATGGCGTCCCGATACTAGCAAACGCGCAAGTTTGTTTGCTATAATCCGGGCTCTTTGCCGGTGTAGCTCAGTTGGTAGAGCAGCTCATTCGTAATGAGAAGGTCGGGAGTTCGATTCTCTTCTCCGGCACCAGGACGTATAAAAACCCTGTCAGGTCATTGATCTGGCAGGGTTTTTTCGTTTAACGCTGGGCGAATAGTGCAATCAGCGCGAGAAATATCGCGACTTGAAGTGCGATCATTTGATGATGCTGGGCGTCCATGCGGGCGTGGAGTTTTTCCACGGCCTCGTGCAGCTTTGCTTCGAATTCTGCTCGCAACTCAAGGCGGAGGGAATTCAATCCGGTCTCGATTTGCGTCTCGATTTCCTTGAACCGGCAATCGATATGCGCCCGCAGCGCCTTCAATTCGCATGAAAGATTGACCATTGCATTCTCCAGCTGGTTCAAGCGCTCTTCGTGGTCAGCGAGCTCTGGTAGTGGCGTAACATCCATGGCGGCTCCTCAAGTGATCCTATCATTTTCGCCATACCACCAAGCGCCCGTTTGATTCAACTCAAATGTGCATGGCGCTGCGTTACTTTCCGTTACTGCGACGAGACCGCGATCGGCTTGCGATGTGCACGGGCCTTCTTTTTTCACCGCTTAAAGGTATCAAATTCAAGGTAATAGTTGACTTGGTCAATGAATTCTTGCGGCCCCGCCTTCTCCCAATTAATGGAATTCGAGATATGTGCAAGGACATTCACAAGCATCCACTCCTTCAAATTCTTATCTCTCAAAACAAGTGGAAGTTCCAAGCCGTCATCGTTTAAAAAGACCTCATCGTCTTCCAGGCTTTGCATGTAGTCCCAAGGCACATAATAAAATTCTGCCTTTTGCGGCTTCGACAACCAAGCCTCCACATCTGTATGAATCCATGCTTCCTGCTTTAGTCCTTTTAGGCCGGCTATCAGCTCCGAAATGGATTCAAAGTGCTCAATCATTGAAATTCCTTATTTTATTCGGGCCATTCGTCGGAATCATACTCTGAGTTGTGCATCAAACTATCCATGAAAATTTTGAACGAGCCAGCCAAACGTCTCTGCGCTTTGACGAAATTTTCTGCAACACTCCGAGCTGGATCAAATCCGTCTGTCGCATAGAAATGCGCCGAACCGTCACACAAATGAAGGCAAAAGAAATTCCCTCCAGGGTCGTAGGCGAAAGGAAGCAGGTGATCGGGAATGACGTCTTTTGCGCACATCAACTGATAGTGCTCTATTAGTAGCGAACTTTGAGAACCAGCAGCGCTCCTCCTGTGCCTAATCGGATAAAAGCCTGCTATTTCAAAAGGCTCCCATTCGTCGTTGCCTGGAATTAGGCTATTTTCTGGTACCCCACCGTTATATTTCAGATAGTGCTGACGAAACTCGCTTGGCAGCTTATGCTTCAGCACTGCTTCGCAAGCATCCAGGTCGACATCTTCAAGCGGTTGTGAGCAGCCGTAAAACTCGTTGTTCTTCATTCTATTGCCTCGGCTTTAAACAAGCCTCCTTCACGAAACTTTCCAGCACCAAAAGCGGCGGGCTTACCCCAAGAGGAATTCCCTGGTATTCATACAGGACTGGCATCGCGCGCAGTGGAATGCATGCTGAGCTCATTGGCAGACTCCTTTGCGGGTCTTGATCTCCCCTGACCAAATTTCAAAACACGCATCCATTGCTTCAGCCAAGGCAATTACTTTTTCCTTTGCTGCGGGGTCGTCTACGCGCTGTTCATTTGGTACGCGGTGATAGTCATACCAATCATTAGGGTCGAAGATTCCGGCCAGATGTGCATGGACCCTGAAAACGATGTGATGCATCCGCCAGCAGGTCGCGTCCTCAAACTCCCTTAGTTCATCCTTTATTGCGCTCCGGCTCTTTCCGCCCATCCAAAGTTTTGTATCAAATGCGATGGCAATTCTGCCGTAGTCCGATTGGCTTTTGTCGTAATCGGGATCGCTGAACAGCACCTTCCATCTGGGAATCTCGGCAAATCGTAGCCGGAGCGAGCACATGATCGGGCGGAATAGCCGCTGGCTTTTGTCGACCGCGTCGATCGACTGGGGCAGCTCCGTATAAAACCTTGCGAATACTTCGATCAAATGACCAACATTCGTGGGGACAAGCTCAATATAGCGCCCGATCACAAAGCCAGATTTACCCTCTTTGTTCATGGCCGGGACGTAAAACAAATCTCCCGGCTTGGCTTTGCTCGTTAGTGGTTTCAAGATTACAGTGGGCGCTATTTTCGAGGCGAATCAGATACTAAAAAAACATTTAACCATTTGCAACTCCTGCTCAATCGTGCGCATGAACTTGCTTTAGGCTATCTAGCCTTGCGTGCGAGGAAACCGCGCATCAGCTTGCCGATTTGCTCGCCTTCCTCTTCGAGGGCAAAGTGGCCGGTGTCGAGCAGGTGCAGCTCGGCTTTGGGCAGGTCGCGCAAGTAAGGCGCGGCGCCGGCAGCAGGGAAGATCTGGTCGTTCTTGCCCCAGGTGATCAGCATCGGCGGCTGGTGCTTGCGGAAGTAGGCTTGCCACTCCGGATAGCGCGCCGGATTGCTGCCGTAGCTGTAGAACAGTTCGAGTTGGATATCCTTGTTGCCGGGGCGGTCCATATAGGTCTGGTCGACGGTCCATGCGTCGGGGCTGATCTTGCTGACGTCGCGCGCGCCATGCGTGTACTGCCATTTGGTTGCGCCGATCTCGAAGAACGGTTTCAGTTTGGCGGCATTCGCTTTGGTCTTGTCAGCCCAGTAGACCTTGAACGGCGCCCAGAATTCATTGTCGATGCCTTCGGTGTAGGCATTGCCGTTCTGGACCACGATGGCGGATACGCGCTCGGGATGCGCGGCAGCCAGGCGAAAGCCGATCGGAGCGCCATAGTCTTGTACGTACAAGGCGTACTTCGATGCGCCGACGGCGACGGTGAACTTGTCGACCACGTTCGCCAGGTTGTCGAAGCTGTAGGCGAATTTGTCGACTGCGGGGGCATCGCTCTGGCCAAAACCCGGATAGTCGGGTGCGATCACGTGGTAGCGGTCGGCCAGCTGCGGAATCAGGTTGCGGAACATCTGGGACGAGGTGGGGAAGCCGTGCAGCAGGAGCACGGTGGGCGCGTCTTTCGGGCCGGCTTCGCGGTAGAAGATGTTGACGCCATCGACCTTTACGGTGCGGTAGCTTACGTCCGTGGCGGCTGCTGATGCGGTGATGGCGGCGAAGGCCAGGGCCAGGGACGCGGCGATGCGGGAGGTTTTCATGTTCGTTTCCTTCAAGAGTGGTTTTGATGGGATGGATTGTAGGAAGCGTCCCTGGGTGCCGGAACTACGCGCAGCGAAACAATCTATTTCGCCGGGCGGCGTTCCGCCTGGCGCAGGGTGTCGATAGAGTGGGGCCATTGACAATCCTCTGGAGAACAACATGAAAGCATTCGTAGCAGCTGCCGCCATTGCACTTGCCGGAGCCGCGCACGCGGCACCCGTTGCTTACCGCACCGTCGCCGTCGATGGCATCAATATCGCTTACCGCGAAGCCGGCGATGCGAGCAAGCCGACCGTCCTGCTGCTGCACGGCGTGCCAAGTTCGTCCCGCATGTACGACGGGCTGCTGCGCAGGCTGGGCGACCGCTATCACCTGTTGGCGCCGGACTATCCCGGCTTCGGCAACAGCGACGCGCCCGATCCGGCGAAGTTCGCCTACACCTTCGACAACCTGGCGGCGGTGATGCAGAAATTCACAGATGCCGTCGGTACGCAACGCTATGTGCTGCTAATGCAGGATTACGGTGCGCCGGTCGGTATGCGCATGGCACAGGCAAGGCCGCAAGCGGTGCAGGCGCTGGTGTTCCAGAACGGGAATGTGTACGAAGACGGGCTGGGCGCGATGTGGGCCAAGCGCAAGCCGTTCTGGGCGGACCGCGCCGCGCACGAGAAGGACGTCATCGCCGTGCACCAGTCAGTGGCGGCGACGCGCGCACGGCATATCGGCAGCGATCCTGCAATCGAAGCCTACGATCCGGATTTGTGGATGGATGAACATGCCTATCTCAATCGCCCTGGCCAGGCGCGCATCCAGGCCGATCTGATTTACGACTACCAGCACAACCTGGCGGCTTATCCTGAATGGCAGGCCTGGCTGAAACAGCGCCAGTTGCCCACGCTGGTGGTATGGGGCAAGCACGACCTGGCGTTCACGGTGCCCGGCGCGCAAGCCTTCAAGCGCGACAATCCTTCAGCCGAAGTGCATATCCTGGACGGTGGTCACTTTGTGATGGATACCCGGCTGGACGACGTCGCCGCGATCACCGGCGATTTCCTCGGCAAGCTCAGTTCAGGTGCGGGTGCGTCCGCAGGTGCTGCGCCAGCAGGTCAATGAATTTGCGCACCTTGGAGGAGCCGTATTTGCTTTCGCGGTGCAGGATATGCACCGGCCATGGCTCCTCTTCAAATTCCGGCAGGATGATTTTCAGCTGGCCTGTCGCCAGTTCTTCAGCCATCTGGTAGGACAGCAGGCGGCAGATGCCCAATCCTTCGACGGCCGCACGAATCGCAGCATCGTTGCTGGTTACGGTAAACCGGGGCTTGATGCGGACGGTGAGCGGATTGCCGTCGCGCCCGAATTTCCATTCGACGCGCGGCGTGATATTGCTGGCCGAAATAATCGTATGCTGCTGCAGCTCTTCCGGATGCCGCGGCACGCCATGCCGGGCAAGATACTCGGGGGAAGCGCACAGCACGCGCCGCATCTGGCCAACGCGCAAGGCCTTCATGCTGGAATCGGGCAGGGGACCCAGTCGCACGGCTACGTCCATGCCTTCTTCAATCAGGTTGACGACGCGGTCGAGGAAGTAGGCCGAGACGTCGACCTCCGGGTACTGCTTCAGGAATTGCACGATGCAGGGTGTGACGAATTGCTTCCCGAACAGGACCGAGGCGGTGACGGCCAAGTTGCCTTTGGGCTCGGCGTTGATGCCGGCGGCGGCGCCATTGGCCTCTTCGATGCTGGCCAGGATGTTGCGGCAGTCGTCCAGATAGCGCTGGCCGGCTTCGGTCAGGCGCACATTGCGCGTGGTCCGCTGCAGCAGCTGGACACCCAGCTTTTCCTCCAGCGCCGAAATGGCGCGCGTGATCGCCGCCGGCGACATGTCAAGGCTGCGCGAGGCGGCGGCAAAGCTTTCCTGCTCGCCAACCGCCACGAATACCGTCATCAGGTGCATGTGATCCATGTTTTTCCTCCTGGCGAGGATGGTAGCCGTTAATAATTAAGACAGATTAACTTTTTTGCCTTATACTTCTTGCATGATTGAATGCGAATGATTATCATTTGCGTTCATTTTAATTCTTGAACCTTGTTATGTCCCTTTCGAAATCCCTCATCGCGGCAAGCCTGGCCGCCATCGGCCTTCCTGCGTTTGCCGATGATGCAGGCGGTGTCGGCGATGGCAGCGTCGTTGTGGTAACCGCCTCCATGCGCGCCCACACCGTGGCCGCAGCACCTGCCTTCACCACCGTCATTACAGCCGAAGATATCGCCAAGTCGCCGGTCAATGGCCTGGCCGACCTGCTGCGCGACAGCGTCGGCGTCAATAACCAGACCGACGATAATGGCCGCGACGAAATCCGCATTCGCGGCCTGGGCGGCAAGTACACGCTGATGCTGGTGAACGGCAAGCGTGTCTCGTCCGGCGGAGCCTTGTGGCGCGGCGGCGATTTCGATTTCAGCTCGATCCCCCTGTCCAGCATCAAGCGGGTGGAAATTGTGCGCGGCCCAATGGCGGCGCTGTACGGCTCCGACGCGATGGGCGGCGTGATCAACATCATCACCTGGCCGGCCACCAGGGAGTGGAAGGGCAGCGTGACCGGCGAATACCGCACGGTGGACAGCGGCTATGGCGGCGACCAGTACCGCGTCGGCGCCAGCCTGTCGGGCGCGTTGAGCGACACGTTCAGCCTGTCCCTTGCCGGCGAGCGCTATGACCGCGACGCTTGGTGGGGCGCCCCGGCCAGCGACGCGACGCGCACCCCGCGCCTGGAAGAGAAAAAAGCCAGCAACCTGACCGGTACCCTGACCTGGCAACTGGCGGAAAACCAGTCGCTGGACTTCGACCTGGGCTACAACAAGGACAAGCGCCCGCGCGTGATGTACTACTATGCCTTCTACCCTGAATGGAATTTCGAATCGAAGGACATCCGCGACCAGGAAATCGAGCGCAACACCTATGGCCTGACCCACCGCGCCAACTGGGACTGGGGCAACACCACGGCCTACATCACCCGCGAGAGCGCTGAAATCCATGACTTCAACACGCGCTACGACGCACCGCAGCAGCGCACCCTGAAGGAAGAGAACACCTATGCCAAGTTCTACGGCAATACCACCCTTGGCATCAACGCGCTGACTGCCGGCGTGGACCTGCGCCGCCAGGTGATCCGCGATGCGGTCAGCTACAAGGATACCGGCAAGGTCAGCACCGACAGCAAAGCTGTTTTCATCGAGGATGAACTGGCCCTGGCCATGGATCTGCACCTGACGCTGGCCGGCCGCCTGGACGACCATAGCGTGTTTGGCAGCCACTTCTCGCCCAAGAGCTACCTGGTATGGCAAAGCAATGATTCGCTGACCGTGAAAGGCGGCATCAGCAAGGCCTTCAAGGCGCCGGACGCCTATCAGCTGACGAAGGAGTATCGTATCGTGAGCTGCGGCGGCAGCTGCTTCCTGGCCGGGAATCCGGAACTGTCTCCCGAGACCAGCACCAACTACGAGCTGGGCTTCGAAGTGCACCAGAAAGGCTGGGACCTGACCGCCGTCGCCTTCAAGAACGATGTGGACGACATGATCGTGGCGACCTACGATGCGCCGACCAATTCGCGCCGCTGGGTCAACGTTGCTCAGGCCAAGACCAAGGGCCTGGAACTGGAGGCCAGCGTGCAGCTGCATCCTTCGCTGACCCTGTCGGGCAACTTCACCCACCTGAAGGCCGACTACGTCAACGAGAACGGCAAGACTACGGTCCTGGACAACCGTCCTGAGAACGTGGGCCGCATCGGCCTGGCCTGGACCGCAGTACCCGGGGTGCAGGCGTCGCTGTCGGCGCACTATACCGGCAAGCAGTTCTACTCCGAGAAGGAACTGCCGGCCTATACCCGCGTCGACCTGGGCCTCTCGGCCAAGGTCGGCAAGCACTGGACGCTGCGCACCGGCGTCAAGAACCTGACCGATGTCGACCTGTCCGAGAAGAGCAAGAACTTCAGCTTCTTCGAATTGGGCCGCAATTACTACGTCAGCGCCACTTACGGCTTCTGACCCCGCAGGGGCATGCCCCTGAATTCCCTAGCCAGCGTAAAGCCAGCGAACCATTCAAACAGTTTGCGAGGTAGAACATGGCTACAAGCTTATTCCTGTCGCGCCACCGTTCGCTGCGTGGCAGCGGCGTTGCGGAACGCATCGAAACGCCGGCACACGATGCCGGCCGCCTGCAGGCCGATGTCGCGGCAGCCTTGCGCCGCGCGCGCGCGCGCGGCAATCCGCATCCGGTGGCGCTGGGCGCCATTCCCTTCGATACGCGCCAGCCGTCCGCGCTGGTGGTGCCGGTGGTGTCCGAATTCGTCGAGCGCGGTGATGTGGCGCGTGGCGAAGCGTCGGACTTGCCGCCCATCCTTCATACGCAGAGCATTCCCGGCGAGGAGCGCTTCAAGCAGGGCGTGCGCCAGGCTGTGGCCAACTTCGGCCTGAGCGACATCCGCAAGGCCGTGCTGTCGCGCTTGCTGGACGTCGAGCTGGCCGGCCATGCCGATGCTGGCGATATCTTCCGTCGCCTGGTATCGCGCAATCCTTCCGGTTTCCAGTTCCGCCTGCCGCTGGCCGACGGTTCGGAACTGGTGGGCGTCAGCCCCGAGCTGCTGTTGCGTAAGCAGGGCGCGCGCATGGAATCGAATCCGTTGGCCGGTTCTGCGCGACGCGATGCCGATCCGGTGCGCGATCGCGAGGTGAGCGAGGCGCTGCTGCGCTCTTCCAAGGACGCCTACGAACACCGCCTGGTGACGGACGAGATCCGCCGCGTGCTGGCGCCGGTCTGCCGCGACCTGGTGATTCCGGAGCGGCCGTCGCTGCTTTCGACTGCCGCCATGTGGCACCTGTCGACGCCGATCGAAGGCGAGCTGCACGATCCGGCGATGGGGGCGCTGGAGCTGGCCTGCCGCCTGCATCCGACGCCCGCCGTCTGCGGCTTCCCGACACGCCTGGCGCGCAAGTTGATCGACCTGGTCGAACCATTCGACCGCGGCCTGTTCGCGGGTATGGTGGGCTGGTGCGACGATGAAGGCAACGGCGAATGGGCCGTGACCATCCGCTGCGGCCGGGTGGCTGGCAACCGCGTGCAGCTGTTTGCCGGAGCCGGCATCGTGGCCGATTCCTGTCCGGATGCCGAATGGGCCGAAACCCAGGCCAAATTGCAGACCATGCTTGGCGCCCTGAGCGCAAGGGAGGCCGCGTGATCGAATTCACTCATTGGCCGCAGGACGCGGCGCAACGCTACCGCGAGCAGGGACTGTGGGCCGGCTTGCCGTTGACCGAGATCCTGGAGCGGCAGGCGCGCGAACATCCCCAGGGCATCGCCGTGATCTGCGGCGAGCGCATGCTCAGCTATCGCGAACTGGACGAGCAGGCGGAACAACTGGCGCAAGCGCTGGCCCGGCGCGGGCTGGGCGTGGGCGATACCGCCCTGGTGCAGCTGCCCAATGTGGCCGAGCTGTATATCGCTTTCTTTGGCTTGCTGAAGGCCGGCGTGGCGCCGGTGAATGCGCTGTTCAGCCATCAACGGCTGGAGCTCACGGCGTATGCGCAGCAGCTGCAGCCGAAGCTGCTGGTTGCTTCGGCCAGCCACCCCTTGTTCGCCAACGACGCGTTCGCGCGCGAGCTGGCCGTGCCGCACACCATGGTGCTGGGCGCGGACGGCTTCCGCGAACAGCCGCAGGGCATCGGGCCGCGGCCGCAGCATGCACCCGCTTCCGAAGTGGCGTTCTTCCAGCTGTCCGGCGGCAGCACCGGCACGCCCAAGCTGATCCCGCGCACCCATGACGATTACTACTACAGTGTGCGGCGCAGTGCGGAAATCTGCCGTCTGGACCGCGGCACGCGCTTCCTGTGCGCACTGCCGGCAGGCCACAACTTCCTGCTCAGCTCCCCCGGCGCGCTGGGCGTATTCCACGCCGGGGGCACCGTGGTGCTGGCGCCGGCGCCGGAACCGCTGGCCTGTTTCGCCTTGATCGAACGGCATGGCGTGAACATGGCGGCGCTGGTGCCGTCGGCAGTGGCGTTGTGGCTGCAGGCGGCGCAGCAGCCGGAACGCCGCGCGCAGCTGTCCTCGCTGCGCCTGCTGCAGGTGGGCGGCGCCAGCTTCGCCGAAGCGCTGGCGCGCCGTGTACCGCAGGAGCTGGGCTGCGCGCTGCAGCAGGTATTCGGCATGGCCGAGGGCCTGGTGAACTACACGCGCCTGGACGATCCGGACGACGTGGTCTACGCCACCCAGGGCCGCCCCATGAGTGACGCCGACGAGGTGCGCGTGCTGGACGCGGACGGCCAGCAGGTTGCCGACGGCGAGACCGGCATGCTGGCCACGCGCGGCCCTTACACCTTCCGCGGCTACTACCGCGCTGCCGAACACAATGCGCGCGTATTCGATGCGGACGGCTTCTACCACACGGGCGACCTGGTGCAGCGCAGCGCCGGCGGCAACCTGCGCGTCGTCGGCCGGGTGAAGGACCAGATCAATCGCGGCGGCGAAAAGATCGCGGCGGAGGAAGTGGAAAACCTGCTGCTGCGCCATCCGGGCGTGCTGCATGCGGCGCTGATCTCGGTGCCCCATGCGCTGCTGGGCGAAATGAGCTGCGCCTGCATCGTGCCGCGCGGCGACAGCCTGCGCCCGGTCGAACTGCGCAAATACCTGCGCGGCCTGGGCGTGGCCGACTACAAGCTGCCCGACCGCTTTGAAATGCTGGACCGCCTGCCGTTGACGGCGGTCGGCAAGACCGACAAGCTGGCGCTGCGCGCCAGCATCCCGAACTGAGATGGAGCCTGGACCATGAGTATTCCCGTTATTTCTTCCTACCCGATGCCGCAGCCGGACAGCCTGCCCGCCAACAAGGTGGCGTGGCAGCCCGAGGCCGGCCGCGCCGTGCTGCTGGTGCACGACATGCAGGATTACTTCCTGCGCTTCTATGGCCAGGACAGCGAACTGCGCACCGCGCTGGTGGCCAATATCGCCGCGCTGTGCGCATGGGCGCGGGCGGCCGGCGTGCCGGTGGTGTACACCGCGCAGCCGGTCAAGCAGAGCCCGGAAGAGCGCGCGCTGCTGAACGATATGTGGGGCCCGGGCCTGACCACAGCCGATCCGGCGCTGCAGCAGGTGACCGCCGCGCTGGCGCCGCTGCCGGGCGATACGGTACTGGTCAAATGGCGCTACAGCGCCTTCCAGCGCTCCGAGCTGCAGTCCCTGATGCGCGATTGGGGCCGCGACCAGCTGCTGATCGCCGGCGTGTACGCCCATATCGGCTGCATGACGACTGCGCTGGACGCCTTCATGCGCGACGTGCAGCCGTTCATGGTTGCCGACGCGCTGGCCGACTTCAGCGAAGAGGAGCATCGCATGGCGCTGCGCTACGTGGCTGGTCGCTGCGGCAGCGTGACCCATACGGCGCAGGTGCTCGCCGCGCGTCCGCCGCTGACCATCGACTGGCTGCGCGCCAGCCTGCTGCCGCGCCTGGAGGAGGGCAGCTTCGGGCCGGACGACAACCTGGTCGATTACGGCCTCGATTCGCTGGAAGTGATGGCGCTGGTGGCCGAATGGGAGAAGCTGGGCTTGCGCGTCAGCTTCGAAGAATTGGCCGGCACGCCGACGCTCAACGCGTGGTGGGACGTCCTGCAGCGCAAGATCGCCGCATGAGGTGAGCCATGTTCCTGGCCGACCAGAACAACCTCGCTTCGGCGCGTCCGCAGGCGCCGCCGCGTCCTCCCGGCTTCCACTTCGAAGGGCGCCAGGTATGGGTGACCGGCGCCGGGCGCGGCATCGGCTACCAGGCGGCGATGGCGTTTCGCCAGCTGGGTGCACGCGTGATCGGCATCGACCGATGCTTCGATTCGGAGCTGGGCTCGCGGCACGGCAAGAAGTACCCGTTCAAGACCGTGCAGCTCGATATCACCGACCGCGCGGCGATCGCCGCGGCTTTCGACCAGCTGCTGCTGGAAACGCCGCGGGTGGATGTGCTGGTCAACGCGGCCGGCGTGCTGCGCCTGGGGCGGCTGGAGAACACCAGCGCCGAGGACTGGCAGGCCTGCTTCGACATTAATGTCAGCGGCGTGTTCCACATCCTCAGCCGGCTGCTGCCGCAGTTCAAGGCGCAGCGTTTCGGCAGTATCGTCAACGTGGCGTCGAACGCGGCGCACGTCCCGCGCCTGAACATGGTGGCCTATTGCGCTTCCAAGTCGGCGCTGGTGAGCCTGAGCCATTGCGCGGGACTGGAGCTGGCGCAGTACGGCGTGCGCTGCAACCTGGTGTCGCCCGGCTCCACCGATACGCCGATGCTGCGCTCCATGCTGCCGGACGACGAAGGCATGCAGCGCACCATCGCCGGCCTGCCCGAGCAGTTCAAGTTGGGCATCCCGTTGCGCAAGATTGCCACCGCGCGCGAGATCGCCAACACCATTGTTTTCCTGGCCTCCGACCTGGCCAGCCATATCACCATGCAGGACCTGGTCGTCGACGGCGGAGCCACGCTGGCAGCATGACCGGATTGGAGCAAATATGCGATTCATGAAGTACCTGCCGGCCCTGTTGCTGCTGGCCGCCTGTGGCGCGAAAGACGAGAAGCCGCCCGCGCCGGCGGTGCCGGAAGTGGCCGTGGCCACGCTGGCGCTGGAGAAGCTGCCGCTGAACAGTGAGCTGGCGGGCCGCGTGGCGGCCGTGCGCGTGTCGGAAGTGCGGCCGCAGGTCGACGGCGTGATCGTGGGGCGCTATTTCGAGGAAGGCGCCGACGTGCGGGCCGGGCAACTGCTGTACCGCATCGACAGTGCCAGCTATGCGGCGCGGCAGGAGCAGGCCAGCGCCGAGCTGGCGCTGGAAAAGGCCAGCCTGGTCAACCTGCGCGTGATCGCCGAGCGCTACGCACGCCTGCTGGATTCGCGCACGGTGACGCAGCAGGACCACGACCTGGCGCAAGCCAACTATCAGCAGGGCCTGGCCCGCGTGCGCGCACGCCAGGCATCGCTGCGGGCGGCGGAAATCGACCTGCAGCGCACCGAGGTGCGTGCCGCCATCGCCGGCCGCATCGGGCGCGCGGAAGCCACCGAAGGCGCGCTGGTATCGCGCGCGCAGCAGGAACCTCTGGCGCGCGTGCAGCAGCTTGACCCCGTGTATGTGGACGTGGTGCAGTCCAGCCAGCAGATGCTGGCCTTGCAGCGTGCGCTGCGCAGCGGCAGCCTGAAGCCGGGAGCGCGCGCCGTGACGCTGGCGCTGGAAGACGGCAGCGAGTACGCCCATGCCGGCGAGTTGCAGTTCGCGGAAATGCAGGTGGACCAGCAGACCGGCATGGTGACGCTGCGGGCGCGCTTTCCGAATCCGGAGCGCCTGCTGGTTCCCGGCATGTACGTCCGGGCGCGCGTCGAGCACGGCGTGCAGCCGGAAGTGGTGATGCTCCCGCAGCAGGCGGTGCGCCTGGGCGAAGGGGAGAAGGCGTCGGCGCTGGTGGTCAACGCAAAGGGCGAGGTCGAATTGCGCGAGCTGGTGCTGGCCGGAAGCCACCAGGGACGCTGGGCTGCGCTGTCGGGTGTCCGGGCGGGCGAGCGAGTGATCGTCGAGGGGGCCATGAAGGCGGCGCCGGGAGGGCGCGTCAATGCGGTCGAGTGGCGCGGTGCGGCCCTGGGCGCGGCATCCGTTCCGGTGCAGCCGGGGCACGAGGGCTGAGCGGTGGTGGCGCGTTTCTTTATCGCCCGGCCGGTGCTGGCCTGGGTCCTGGCGGCGGCGGTCATGCTGGGCGGACTGCTGGCGCTGGCCCTGCTGCCGGTGGCACAGTATCCCAACATCGCACCGCCGACGGTACGGGTGTCGGCCAGCTATCCGGGCGCCTCGGCCCAGGTGGTCGAGCACAGCGTGGTGCAGGTGCTGGAGCAGGAGCTCAAGAACCTCAAGCACCTGACCTATTTCGATGCCAGCAGCAGCTCGGCGGGCGAGGCGGAGATCATGCTCACCTTCGAGCAGGGCGCCGACCCGGCGCTGGCCCAGCTGGAGGTGCAGAACAAGGTGAACCAGCTGGCCTATCGCCTGCCGCGTGCGGTGCAGCAGAATGGCCTGAGCGTGACGGCCATGCAGAACAGCTTCCTGATGGTGGTGGTGTTCAGCGACCGCCAGGGCGCGCTGGGCGAGGCGGCGCTGGCGGACTGGATGAGCAGCCAGGTGATCGATGCGGTCAGCCGCGTCCCGGGTGTCGGCGAGGTGCGGAATTTCGGCTCGCCGTATGCCATGCGCGTGTGGCTGCATCCGCATAAGCTGCACAGTTTCGGCCTGATGCCGGCTGACGTGGTGCGCGCCATCGAAAGCCAGAATACCGAGGTGCCGGTGGGCGAGCTTGGCGCGCGTCCGGCGCCGCCGGGGCAGGCGCTGAACGTGTCAGTGACTGCGCTGTCGCGTTTGAAAACGCCGCAGCAGTTCCGCGACCTGATCCTGAAGACCCGCCCGGACGGTGCCGTGGTGCGCCTGTCCGATGTCGCGCGGGTGGAGCTCGGCAGCGAATCGTATGGGGCCGCGTCGCGCCTGGACGGCCAGCCGGCTTCGGGCTTTGCGGTCATGCTGGCGCCGGGCGCCAACGGCCTGGCCACGGCGGCCGGCGTGCGCGAGCGCATCGCGGCGCTGCAGCCGTCTTTCCCGGCCGGCGTGGAGGCGGCCTATCCGGAGGACGCCACGCGCTTCGTCAAGCTGTCAATCCGCCAGGTGGCGGTGACGCTGGCCGAAGCCGTGCTGCTGGTGGTGCTGGTGATGTTCGTCTTCCTGCAGGGATGGCGCGCCACGCTGGTGCCGGTGATCACCGTGCCGGTGGTCCTGCTTGGCACCTGCGGCGTGCTGGCCCTGACCGGCTTCTCGATCAATACATTGACGCTGTTTGCGATGGTGCTGGCGATTGGCCTGCTAGTGGACGATTCCATCGTCGTGGTGGAGAACGTCGAGCGCATCATGGCGGAACAAGGCATCGGCGCGCGCGAAGCGACCCTGCAGTCGATGCGCGGCATCACGGGTGCGCTGGCCGGCATTGCCATCGTGCTGGGTGCGGTATTCTTGCCGATGGCCTTCTTCTCCGGTTCGGTCGGAGTGATCTACCGCCAGTTTTCTGTCACGCTGGTCACAGCCATGGCGCTGTCGGTGCTGGTGGCGATCAGCCTGACGCCGGTGCTGTGCGCAGCGCTGCTGCGTCCCGCCGCGGCGCACGGTGCGGACGGGCGATTTGCGCGTGCCATGGCGGCGCTGCAGCGGCGCTACGACGGGCTGCTGCAAAAATTGCCCGGCCGCCGCTGGCGCCTGGGCGCGGTGTACGCCGTGTTGCTGGGGGCGGCCGCCTGGGGCTACCAGCGCCTCCCGGCATCCTTCATCCCAGTCGACGACCAGGGCACGGTGATGGTGCGTTTTGCGCTGCCGGCCGGCGCCACCTATCCGCGCACGGCCGAACTGGCGCGTCAGATCGAGCGCCATTTCCGCGAGAACGAGAAGGACAACGTCGCGATGGTGTACACCATTGCCGGCATGGGCATGGGCGGCGCCGGCCAGAATGCCGGCATGGCCTTCGTCAACCTGAAGGACTGGTCGCAACGCAAGGGAGCGGAGAACTCGGCGCAGGCGATTGCCGCGCGCGCCACCGGCGCGCTGGGCAAGCTGCGCGATGCACGGGTGTTTGCCATGGTGCCGCCGCCGATCGACGGCCTGGGGGAGGCCAGCGGCTTCGAATTCTGGCTGCAGGATACTTCCGGCGCGACGCCGGAATCATTGGCCGCACGGGCCGCCCAACTGGCCGCCGGGGCGGGTGAATTGCCCGGCGTGATGTATGCGGAAGCCGACGGCAGCGAAAGCAAGGCCCAGCTGCGCATCGACATCGACCAGGCCAAGGCGCTGACCCTCGGCCTGAACCTGGACGATGTCAACAGCACCCTGAGCGCGGCCTGGGGCGGCGTGTACGTCAACGACTACCTGCACGAAGGCCGCGTGCGCAAGGTGCTGGTGCAGTCCGATGCGCAGTGGCGCGCCGCGCCGGACGACCTGCAGCACTGGTCGGTGCGCGGCAGCGGCAATGCCATGACGCCGCTGTCCGCCTTCGCCGGTACGCGCTGGGACAGCGGCCCGACGCAGCTGCGCCGTTTCAACGGCCTGCCGGCAGTGCACATCAGCGGCGCCGGAACGCCCGGCGCCAGTTCCGGCGACACGATGGCGCGCATCGAGGCGCTGGTGGCGCAGCAGCCTTCCAGCCGCCTGGCATGGAGCGGCCTGTCCTACCAGGACCAGCTGTCGCGCGGCCAGGCCCCCATGCTGTACGCGGTATCGGTGCTGTTCGTGTTCCTCTGCCTGGCCGGCCTGTATGGCAGCTGGTCGATCCCGTTCTGCGTGCTGCTGGCAATTCCGCCGGGCGTGCTGGGAGCGGTGGCGGGCGCCGGCGTGCTGGGTCTCGAGCGTGACATCTTCTTCCAGGTCGGCGTGCTGGCCACGGTGGGCTTGTCGGCCAAGAACGCGATCCTGATCGTCGAATTCGCCGTGGCGGCGGTGCGCGCAGGGCAGGGGCCCTGGGCTGCCGTCACGGCCGCCGCCAGCCAGCGCCTGCGGCCCATCCTGATGACCTCACTGGCGTTCGGCGCCGGCATCGTGCCGCTGGTGCTGGCCAACGGGCCCGGCGCGGCAGCGCAGCAGGCCATCGGGGCCAGCGTGCTGGGTGGCGTGCTCCTTTCCACGGCCCTGGGCGTGTTCCTGGTGCCGCTGTTCTATCTCTCCATCCTTGAACTCGGCCAACGCCGGGCATTTGCAAATGATCCTGTTCCTGTTGCTTGACATTGCGGGCTGCTGCCTGCTCTACCTCGGCCACCGCCACCAGGGCTGGCTGGCGCAGCCGATTGGCCCGCTTCGCGTGGCGGCCGGCGCGCTGGCCCTGCTGCTGGCCTTGGCCGCCGCCTGCATTGCGCTGTCGCCGCTGGCGGCGGTGTTCGCGTGGACTGTCGCCAGCATGCTGGCATTCAGCCTGCTGCCGTTCGGCTCCCTGTTGAAAGGAAAACCATGAGCGCCAAACCCGATGCGATCCGGCCGGACTGGTGGAGCAAGACCTTTGCCGGCGCAGTGCTGGGCGCCACGCTGGCGCTGGCCCTCGCCGGGCTGTTCGCCTGGGCCGGGCCGGGCGGCATCAATGCCCGCGAGAAGGCGCAGTTCGTCATGTGGATCATGGCGCCGCTGTGGATGGCCGTTTTCTCCACGGTCTACCTGTTCCGCAGCGGCCTGCGCGCCGTGCTGTGGCTGGGCGGCGCCAATGTGGCCGCCTACAGCCTGCTGTTCTACATCCGTTCCACCCTGGGGTAAGCCATGAAAGTCCGCAGCGATATCCTTCGCATTTACCAATCCCTTCATACCTGGACCGGCATCTGCGCCGGCATCCTGCTGTTCATCGGCTTCTTTGGCGGCGCGCTGACCATGTTCAAGCACCCGCTGGAGCGCTGGGTCAGCGCACCCTCCGCCCTGGCCAGCGCGCTGGCGCCTCAGCAGGTCGACAGCGTGGTGCGCGAAGTGCTGGCTGCCCATCCCGCTGCGCGCGAGGAATTCACGCTGCACGTGGTGCGGCATGAAAACAATCCGGCGCCGGTGACCTGGAGCGCGGGCCATGCGGGGCGCGACATCGACCTGAACGCCATGCGCTGGCAGGCAAGCCTGGACGAGCAAGGCAAGCTGGTGGCGCAGGAGGTGCGGCCGTCCCTGCTCGGCGAACTGGTCGACATGCTGCACCGCACCGGCGGCATTCCCGGCACGCTGGGCGACGAGTACCTGGGCGTGTACCTGATGGGCGTGGCGGGCGTGCTGTATTTCCTGGCCTTGGTGTCGGGCGTGGTCCTGCTGCTGCCGACGCTGGTCAAGGACTTCTTCGCCCTGCGCAAGGGCAAGAACCGCAAGCGCTTCTGGCTCGATGCGCACAATGTGATCGGCATCGCCAGCCTGCCGTTCCACATCGTGATCAGCCTGACGGTGATCGTGTTCGCCTTCCACGACCAGTTCTACGACAGCCTGCAGCATGTGGTGTACGGCGAGCAGAAGATGTGGGCACGCCCGAGCGGAACCGCGGGACCGGGCGACGTGACGAAGCTGGCGCCGGCAAGCGAACTGGTTCGCCTGGCGCAGCAGGAAGCACCGGGATTCGAGGTGACGGAAATGCTGTTCATGGACCTGGAGAGCCCGCGTCCCCTGGTCCGCGTCGGCGTGGCCAATGAGGATTACGTGGTGCGCGGCGCGGTATCCGCTTATCTCCTGATGGACCCGTACAACGGCCAGGTGCTGAACAGCAGCATGCTGCCCACTAAGAGCGATACGTGGAGCAGCCTCGTGGCGCCGTTCTTCGCCCTGCATTTCGGCAGCTACGGCGGTGACTGGATGCGCTGGATCTATTTCGCTTTCGGGCTGTCCGGAGCGTTCCTGTTCTATTCGGGCAACCTGCTGTGGCTCGAGAAGCGCCGCAAGAACCAGTTGCGCGACCAGGCGCCACCGGCCCAGCCGCGCCGCACGGCCGTCCTGGCCGCCGCCACTGTCGGCGTCTGCCTTGGCAGCGTGGCCGGCGTGGCGGCTGCTTTGCTGGCTGCGAAGTGGCTGCACGCTGCGTCGGGCAACCTCAATGCGGTGCTGATGACGACCTACTACATCGTCTTCCTGGCCTGTGTGGCGTGGGCCTTCTGGCGCGGCGCCGCGCGTGCCGCGCCAGAATTGCTGGCGCTGTGCGCCCTGGCCGGCTGCGCGATTCCCGCCACCTCGCTGCTGGCGCGCCTGGCGCCTTCGCTCGGCATGTGGGCGCATGGCAGCCTGGGCGCGGTGGCTGTCGACCTGACTGCGCTGGTGCTGGCGTTGCCGCTGGCATGGGGGGCGCGCCTGGCTGCACGCCGTGCCCGCAGCGGTCCGCTGGACAGCGTGTGGGCGGCGCCTGCCGCGGCTGCGCCGGAACCGGCATTTCCGCAGGAGCGCCAGGCATGATGGACCGTGCCGATCTTGGCAGTCCGGCATGGTGGGACGAGGTCGCCGCGCGCGGCACCCCGCTATTGGAGTACGCCGCAGATTGCAACGTCACTTTCCTGTGGCGTGCGCCGGCCGCCGCGCAGGCGCGGGCTGTCTACATCGACGTGTATTCGCACACGCCGCACCCCGGCGTGGGACCGGCCGCCATGCGCCACCATCCCGGGACAGACGTGTGGAGCTGGAGCACCCGGTTGCCGCCTGACTGGCGCGGCAGCTACTTCCTGATGCCGCTTGGCGCGGGACAGGAAGCGCCGCAAGAGGGCGGCGGCGCAGCGTTGCGCCGCTGGTGGGTCGGCCTGCTGGAGACAAACGCCCAGGCCGACCCGCTGAATCCGGGCCCGGCCCATGGCGGCAGCTGGGGCCTGCCCCTGTCGCCGCTGCTGCTGCCGGATGCCGCCAGCCATCCCGCCTGGGCGCAGGCGGGTCCGCCGCAAGGCCGCCTGCACCAGCATCGCTGGCAGAGTGCCGCGCTGGACCTCGGCCGGGACACGTGGATCTACCGCACGGCGCCGCAGGAAGCGAACGATGCGCCGCTGGTCGTCCTGCTCGATGGCCAGTACTGGGCGCGGCAGATGCCGCTGTTCGGGGCGCTGGACATATTGACTGCGCAAGGGGCGCTGCCCCCGGCGATCTACCTGCTGGTCGATGCCGTGACGCCGGAACGGCGCGCCCTGGAGTTGCCCTGCCACGCCCCGTTCTGGGAAGCCCTGCAACAGGAACTGCTGCCGGCAGCGTACGCGCTGGAACCGTTCAGCGCCCTGCCGGGGCGCACGATTGTCGCAGGACAGAGCTTCGGCGGCCTTGCTGCAGCCTATGCGGCCCTGCATTGGCCCGCGCGCTTTGGCAATGTGCTGAGCCAATCCGGTTCGTTCTGGTGGCCCGATCCATCCGATACCGCCAGCGGCGGCTGGCTTGCCGGCTCGGTGGCGCAAGGACCGGCTGCCGGCCGGCCTTTGCGCTTCCTGCTGGAGATCGGCTGCTACGAAGACCAGATGCTTGGCCCGAATCGCTCCTTCCACCAGGCGCTCCGCGCCGCCGGCCACCGCTCCACGCTGCGCGAAGTGCGCGGCGGCCACGACTGGCTGTGCTGGCGCGACGGCCTGCTGGAAGGGCTGTGTGAATTGATGAATGACTTTGACGAGACCCAGGAACCATGAGCAACGAAAACACGACCAATCCTTTTGACGACGAAAGCTACCGGTTCACGGTGCTGCGCAACGGCGCCGGCCAATTCAGCCTGTGGCCCGAGTTCGCCGAGCAACCGGCCGGCTGGCAAGTGCAGCACGGTCCGGCGCCGCGCCGCGAGTGCATCGACTACATCGAGAGCTACTGGCACACCATCAACCCGTTCGCGGCCCGCGCCTGAGGAAAATCCATGGACCAGCAATACCTGCCGCTGAACGGCAGCCAGCTTGGCATCTGGCTGGCAGACCAGGTGGCCGAGAACAAGCAGGGCTACCTCATTGCCCACTGCATCGAAGTGCGCGGCGCCTTGCAGCCGGAGCTGCTGTCGCGCGCGATCCAGCGCGGGCTGGCCGAAGCCGATACGGTGACTGCCCGCTACGTCGAGACCGAAGCCGGCGCGCGCCAGCAGCTGCGCACAGCTTCCGCTGCAGACGGCATCGACCCGCCGGTGCAGCTCGACCTGCGCTGCCATGCCGACGCACGGCAGCGGGCCGACGCCTGGATGCAGGACGACATGGCGGCGCCGTTCGACCTGTCCGGCGGCCATGCGTGCTACCGCCAGGCCCTGTTCCAGGTCGGCCGGGACCACTGGCTGTGGTACCAGCGCTTCCACCACATCATGCTGGACGGCTTCAGCTTCCTCGCCCTGACGCGGCGCATCGCCGCCCACTATGGCGCACTGGCAGCCGGCGCTGCCGCCGCGCCGTCGCCTTTCGTTTCGGCGGCCGCGGCAGTCGCGGAATACGAGGCCTACCAGCGCAGCGATGCGCGGGAGCGCGACCGTGCCTTCTGGGCCGGCTTCTGCGAAGCCCTGCCGCCGGCGGCCACTCTGTCGTTGCGCAATGCGCCGCCATCCGGCCGTGTACACAGCGTGGCATGGGAATTCCCGGCCGGTACGGCCGCCGGCCTGCAGCGCCACGCCGCTTCCGCAAGCCTGGCTGTGCCGGACCTGCTGCATGGCCTGCTGGCCGCTTACCTGTACCGCATGACCGGGCAGAAGCGGCAGGCCATCGGCATGCCGTTCATGCGGCGCATGGGCGCGCGCGCCATCAACGCGCTGGCGCCGACGGTCAATGTGCTGCCGCTGTCGGTCGAGATGGCCGGCGGCATGGACTGGTTTGCGGTGGCGCGCGCCTTCCGCGCCGCCGTCCAGGTGGTGCGCCCGCACCAGCGCTATGAAGCGGAGCAGATCCAGCGCGACGCGGGCCTGGTCGGGACCGGCCGCAAACTGTACGGCGCGCTGGTCAACTTCAAGATGTTCGATTACCGGCTGGACCTGGCTGGCCTGCAGGGCCTGACGCATCACCTGGCGACCGGACCGGTGGACGACCTGGAATTCAACCTGCAGGTGGCCGAGCATATCTCGCTTGAACTGCGCGCCGACGCGGCACGCTACGAAGTGGCGGAACTGGAGCAGCATGCGGCGCGCTTGGCCGGCATGTTGCAGCAATGGCTGGCGGAGCCGCAGCGCGAGCTGCAGGCGCTGGCGCCCGCCACGGAGGACGAACTGGCCCGCATCGGCGCCTGGTCGCGCGGACCGGACATCGCGCCGCCCGGCGTGGACCGCCTGTCGGCCATGCTGGCGAGGCAAGCGGCGGCGCGGCCGGACGCGCTGGCGCTGGTGTGCGGCGCCGTCAGCCTGAGCTTTGCCGCCCTGGCGGACCGTGTCGCCCAGCTGGCACGCCTGCTGCGCACCCAGGGCGCCGGCCCCGGCCGGGTGGTTGCGGTGGCGATTCCCCGCTCGGCCGAATCGGTGGTCGCGATGCTGGCCGTGATGGAATGCGGCGCGGTGTTCCTGCCGCTGGACCTGGATTACCCGGCGGACCGCATCGCCATGATGTGCGAGGACGCGGCGCCTGTCCTGCTGCTGTCCACCGGCGCGGCTGCTATCGCGCCGCCGGCAGGCATTGCCCGCATCGACGTCGACAGTGCCGCCGCGCGCACTGCGCTGGACCAGCTGTCCTGTGCGCCGCTGGGCGAGGAGGAGCGGGGCGGGCTGCTGCCGGCCGATGGCGTGGCCTACATCATCTTCACATCCGGCAGCACCGGGCGGCCGAAAGGCGTCATGAACACGCATGGCGCCCTGCTCAACCTGTTCCAGGCGCACGAAGAGTCGGTATACGGCCCGGCATTGGCGGCAGTGGCAGCGCGCTATCCCGGCCGCGCCCTGCGCGCCGCCCATACGCACTCGTTCTCGTTCGATTCGTCCTGGCTGCAGCTGTTCTGGATGCTGCGCGGCCAGGAACTGTATGTGTTCGACGAGGAGATGCGGCGCGATGCGTACGGCCTGGTGCAGGAAGTCGAGCGCATCGGCATCGACGCCATGGACCTGCCGCCTTCCTTCCTGGCGCAGATGCTGGGCAACGGCCTGATGGCGCCGGGGCGGCACCAGCCGGCGCTCCTGCTCATCGGCGGCGAAGCGGCGCCGGCAGCCCTGTGGCAGCAGCTGCGCTCCTTCCCCGGCCTGCAGGCGCACAACCTGTACGGCCCGACGGAGTACACGGTGGATACGCTGCGCGCCGCGCTGGCCGACAGCGAGCAGCCGGTAGTCGGCCGCCCGATCGGCAATACGGTGGCGCATGTGCTGGACGCGCGGCTGATGCCGGTGCCCGTCGGCGTGGCGGGCGAGCTGTATATCAGCGGCGCCGGCCTGGCCCGGGGCTACCTGGCGCGCGGCGGCCTGAGCGCTGCGCGCTTCGTGGCGTGCCCGTTCGGCGAACCTGGCAGCCGCATGTACCGCACCGGCGACCTGGTGCGCTGGAACCATGCGGGCCTGCTGGAATTCCTCGGCCGCGGCGACGACCAGGTCAAGGTGCGCGGCTACCGCGTCGAGCTGGGCGAAGTGGAGAATGCGCTGTCGCTGCTGCCCGGGGTGGAAAGCGTGGCGGTGCTGGCGCAGGCAGTCAACAATACGCACCGCCTGGTCGGCTATTGCGTGGTGCCGGCCCTGGACGAGGGCGGGCGGGCGGCCCGTGGCGCCGAACTGCTGGCGGCGCTGCGCCAGTCCCTGCCTGACTATATGGTGCCGGCTGCGCTGGTCGTGCTCGACAAGTTTCCGCGCAATGTCAGCGGCAAGGTCGACCGCAAGCAGCTGCCGGCGCCGCAGGCCGCAGCCGCGAGCGCATCGGCCGCGCAGGACGATGTTGCCGGTCCGCTGCCCCTGCTGGTGGCGCGCGCCATGGCCGAAGTGCTGAAGCTCGCCCACGTGTCGGCCGGCGACGACTTCTTCTCCCTTGGCGGCGACAGCATTTCCGCCATCATGCTGTGCACCGCCCTGCGCCATTGCGGCTACCTGCTGCGCCCGGCCGCGGTGTTCGCGCAGCGCACGCCACGTGCCATGGCCGGCCAACTGGCGCCTTTTGCCGTGACGGGCGCCGCTTCGCCGGCGGAACTGTTGTCCGACGCCGTGACCGCGCAGCAGCGCGCGTTGCTGCAGCAACGCCACGGTGCGCACGGCGCGATCCTGCCCGTGCTGCCGCTGCAGGCGGGCATGCTGTTCCATGCGCAAACGGCGCAAGCGGCGCAGGGGCAGGGCAGCTATAACGCATTCACATTGCTGCACCTGGAAGGCGAAGTCGACGCGGCACGGCTGCATGGCGCGCTCGGAGCCGTCCTGCACCGCTATCCTCAGCTGGGCGGCATGTTCGACCTTGATGCGGCCGAACGGCCCCTGTTCCTGATGCCCGCGCCCGGGGCGATGCCCGTATGGCCGTGGCAACAGCACGATTTCGGCCACCTGCCGGAAGCGGAGGCCCAGGCGCAACTGCTTGCCTTGCAGTCCGCCTTGCTGGCGCGGGACGGTTCGACCACGCGCTTCGGCGGCATGCTGCAGGCGGCCCTGGCGACACTGGCGCCGCGCCGCCACGTGCTGCTGCTGGTTGTGCACCACCTGGTCATCGATGGCTGGTCCACGCCGCTGCTGCTGCGCGACCTGATGGCGGCCTACCGCCAGCCCGGCGCCGCGCTTGCCCCCCTGCGCGCAAGCTACGAGCGTGTGGTGGAATGCCTGGCGCAACGCGATACCGCAGCGTCGGAAGCCGCCTGGCGCGAGGACCTGCAGGGCGCGGAGCCGCTGCTGCTGTTCGACGCCGCCGCGAAGGCTGCGCCGGTGCAGGAATACATGCTGCAACTGCCGGCATCGCTGACGGCGAAGCTGCAGGACGCATTGCGCAGCCGCGGCATCACGCTCAATGTGCTGATGCAGGCGGTCTGGGGACAGGTGCTGGGCATGATGGCGGGCCGCAGCGACGTGCTGTTCGGCAGCCCGGTGTCGGGGCGCCACGGCGGGATCGACGGCATCGAGGAGCAGGTCGGCCTCTTCCTCAACACGATCCCGGTCCGCACCCGCCTCGATGCGGCGCAGCCATTGTGGGACCAGCTGCCTGCGCTGCAGCGGCGCCATATCGCCTTGATGGAGCACGACGGCCTGGGACTGGCTGCGATCCAGCGCGCGGCCGGCGCGGCGGCCTTGTTCGACACGCTGCTGGTGGTGGAAAACTACCCGGACAACGGCTATCTGGCGCAGGAGCTGCCGGGATGCGACGGCTACCCGCTGCGCATCGGCGAAGTGGTCAACCGCGGCTACAGCCATTACCCGCTGGCCTTGCTGGTGCTGCCGGGCGAGCGCCTGACGCTGCTGGTCGAGCAGCGCGGCGCCGCCGTCGATGCCGCTGCGCTGGCACAGCGCGTGGCGCAAGTGCTGCGCACGGCGCTGGAAAGCCCGCAGCTGCCGTTGGCGCGTTACCCGCTGCTGACGCCCGGCGAGGCGCAGGCGCTGCTTGCCGCCAACGACACCAGCGTCGACCTGTCCGCGCTGACGCTGCGCGACGTGCTGGCCGCGCAGGTGCGGCGCACGCCCAACCGCCCGGCGCTGGCCGACGCGCGCTGCGCACTGGATTACGCCGAAATGCGGCGCCAGGTGTGCATCCTGGCAGCGCAACTGGTGCAGCAGGGCGTTGTGCCGGGCGACATCGTGGCGGTGGCGTTGCCGCGCTCGGTGCGCCTCAGCATCGCCATCATGGCCGTGATCGAAGCCGGCGCCGCCTACCTGCCGCTGGAACTGGGCTATCCCGCCGACCGCCTGGCCTACATGCTGTCCGACGCCGGGCCGCGCCTGCTGGTCACCGACGAGACCCACGCCGGACGCTTCGCATCGGCCGCCGCGCCGGTGCTGCGCTTTGACGAACTGGCGCAGGCCGGCGCGCCTGCGCCGCAGCTGGACGTCAGGATCACGCCGGCGCATCCGGCGTACGTGATCTACACCTCCGGCACCACCGGCCGGCCCAAGGGCACCATGGTGCCGCACCGGGCGATCTACAACCGTATCGCGTGGATGCAGTATGCATACCAGCTGCGCGAGGAAGATGTCGTGCTGCAGAAAACCCCTTGCGGCTTCGACGTCTCGGTGTGGGAATTCTTCTGGCCATTGATGCAGGGCGCCTGCCTGGTGCTGGCAGAGCCGGATGCGCATCGCGACCCTTCCGCGCTGGTGCAGGCTATCGAGCGGCATGGCGTCACCTGCCTGCATTTCGTACCGTCGATGCTGTCGGTGTTTGCCGGCCACCTGTCGGAGCTCGGTGAGCGCCGTTGCACCAGCCTGCGCCTGGTCTTCTGCAGCGGCGAAGCGCTTGGCAAGTCGCTGGCGCGCGAATTCGCGCAATACAGTTCGGCGGCACTGCACAACCTGTACGGCCCGACCGAAGCTGCGGTGGACGTCAGCTACATGCCCGCCTTTGGCGACATGGGGCAGGGCGGTGCTGGCGTGCCGATCGGGCGCCCGGTCTGGAACACCCAGCTGCGTGTGCTGGACCGCTGGCTGCGCCAGGTCCCGCCGGGCGCGGTCGGCGAGCTGTACCTGGGCGGCGTCCAGCTGGCCGACGGCTATATCGGCAAGCCGGGGCTGACCGCGGCGCGCTTCGTGGCCGACCCGTTCGTGGCCGGCGCCCGCCTGTACCGCACCGGCGACATCGTGCGCTGGCTGGAAGGCTGCATCGTGGAGTACCTGGGCCGCGCCGACGACCAGCTGAAGATCCGCGGCCAACGCATCGAGCTGGGCGAGATCGAGGCCGCGTTGCGCGAGCAGCCGGGCGTGGCCGAAGCAGCGGTGCAAGCCGCAGTGCTGGGCGGCGACAGCGGCGCTGCGGATGCGCGTCAATTGCTGGCCTATGTGGTCGCGGCGCCGGCCGCAGAACCGGATGGGGAGCAGCTGCGCAGCGCACTGGCGGCGCGCCTGCCGTCCCATATGGTGCCGGTGGCGGTGATGGCGCTGCCAGCCCTGCCGCTCAGCGCCAACGGCAAGCTCGATCGCAAGGCGCTGCCGCTGCCGGCACGCAGCGGCACGCCGGCCGGCCGGGCCCCGGCGCGCGGGCTGGAAGAACGGCTGGCCGAAGTGTTCGCGCGTGTGCTGGGGACCGGGGCGGTGGGCGCCGACGACGACTTTTTCGCCATTGGCGGGCATTCGCTGCTGGCCATGAAGCTGGCGGCGGAAGTGCGGCGCACGCTGCAGCGGCGCATCACGGTGGGCCAGGTCATGACGGCGCCGACGGTGGCGCGCCTGGCAGCCTTGTTGAACAGCCAGGGCATGGTCAACGATTTCGGCAACGACGGCTTTGACGAGGTGATCCAGCTGCGCCAGGGCGACGGGCCGCCGCTGATCTGCTTCTATCCGGGTTCCGGTTTCGCATGGCAGTACAGCGTGCTATCGCGCTATCTTGGCGGCGGCCGCGCCATCGTCGGCCTGCAGTCTCCCCGTCCCCATGGCCTGGTGGCTGCCAGCCGCGACATGGAAGCGCTGCTGGACCGGCAGGTGGAGATCGTGCGCGGCGTGCAGCAGCAGGGGCCGTACTACCTGCTGGGCTACTCGCTGGGCGGCACCGTCGCCTACGGCGTGGCCGAGCGCTTGCGGGCGCAAGGGGAGGAAGTCAGCTTCCTCGGACTGCTCGATACCTATCCGGCCGAGGTGCACGACTGGACCGATCCGCAAGGCGCCGAAGCGGCGCTGGGCGCGGAACGCGAACAGGAACGCCTGCTGGGCGATGCCTACGACGGCGAGACCGACGAAGTGCTGCGGCAGGAGAAGGCGGCCATGCTGGAGCAGGTCTTTGCCAACTACCGCGACGCAGTGCGCTTGCTGGCGCAAACGCGCACGCCGGACTATGACGGGCCGGTCACGCTGTTCATCGCCGGCCAGTCCTTGCCGGAGTATATCAGCCCGGTCGAGGCATGGCACCGGCATGTGACGGACCTGGAAGTGCACCACCTGGCGCACTGCTCGCACGAAAACATCCTGTCGCCGCAATCGCTGGAAACCCTTGGCCCGCTGCTGGACCGCGCCATCGGCAGCGCAGAGCAGCGGCTCCAGCTGCGCCAGCGGCGCAGCGCATGAACGAAGGAATGGAAATGAGCATGAAAATGTTGGTCGACCTTGGCCTGCTGCGGCGCAACCGCGACTTCCGCAGCGTCTTTATTGCCCGCACCATCTCGCTGCTGGGGCTTGGCATGCTGTCGGTGGCGGTGCCGATGCAGGTGTACGCGCTGACCGGCGACAGCCTGCAGGTGGGACTGGCGCTGGCGCTGGAAGGCGGCGGCATGTTTGCCGGGCTGTTGCTGGGCGGCGTGCTGGCCGACCGCTACGACCGCCGCAAGCTGATCCTGCTGGCGCGCGCCATCTGCGGCCTGGGCTTCGTCGGCTTGGCTGCCAATGCCTGGCTGCCGGCGCCGTCGCTGTGGGCGGTGTGCCTGCTGTCGGCCTGGGACGGCTTCTTCGGCGCCCTGGGCGTGACGGCGCTGCTGGCCTGCATGCCCGCCATCGTCGGCCGCGAAAACCTGATGCAGGCGCGCGCCATCAGCATGGTCTCGATGCGGCTGGCGACGGTGATTTCGCCGGCCATCGGCGGCGTCCTGATTGCCGCTGCCGGCGTGGGCTGGGCCTATGCCGTCGCCGCCGTCGGCACCGGCCTGACGCTGTTGCCTTTGCTGCGCCTGCCCGCCATGCTGCCGCAATATGCGAGCGATGAGCACCCGCTGCGCGCGCTGGCCGACGGGGTGCGCTTCCTGTCCACCAGCCCGGTGCTGGCCGCCACGGTGCTGGTCGGCACGCTGGTGACGCTGACCACGGCAGTGCGCGTGCTGTTCCCGGCCATGGCGCCGGGGGCGCTGGAACTGGGCCTGATGTATTCGGCGGTGTCGCTGGGCGCCACGCTGGGTGCGGTGGTCAGCGGCTGGACCGAGCGCCTGCAGCGCCCCGGCCGCGCCATGATCGGTGCTAGCCTGGCGGCATTCGCCTGCCTGATGCTGCTGGGCGTGCAGCCTGCGTTCCCCTTCGTGCTGGCGCTGCTGGCCTGTTTCGGCTACTGCGTGTCGATTGCGTCGCTGCTGCAGTACGGACTGGTGCAGGGCCATACGCCGGACCACTACCTGGGTCGCGTCAACGGCCTGTGGGCGGCGCAGGATGCGGCTGGCGATTCGCTGGCCACGATCGGCATCGGCTTGCTGGGCAAGCTGTTGTCGGCCACCGCCGGCATTTTCGTCCTGGGCGCCGCGGCGGGCGTGCTGGGCCTGGCCATGTTCGGCCTGTGCAAGCGGCTGCGCAACGTACCGCTCAACGATCCTGCCCTGCATGCTGCCTGAGAAACTGGATGCGCCGCTGCCGGCCGGCCTGAGCGTGTGGCGCGTGCGGCTCGATGGCGCGCTGGAGCCGGCATGGGCATTGCTGAACGGGGCCGAACGCGGGCGGGCGGAAGAATTTCGCGCACCTGCGGCGCTGCGCCGCTACGTGCTGGCACGTGCCGCCTTGCGCCGCCTGTTGGGCGAGTCGCTGGCATGCGCACCCGCGGAAGTGATGCTGCGCACCGGCCGCCACGGCAAGCCCGCGCTGGCCGGCGTGCAGGGGTTGTGGTTCAATGTATCGCATTCCGGCGACTATGCCTTGATCGCCTTGTCCAGCCAGGGACCGGTCGGGGTCGACATCGAAAGGCAGGACGAGCGCCTGTCGTGCGTGGAAGAGGAAGCGCTGACAGCACGCGAGCGCGCGGCGCCGATGAATTTCTTCACGCGCTGGGTTGGCAAGGAAGCGGTGTTGAAGGCGATCGGCGTAGGAATCGGGAAATACCTGAATGAACTGTCGGTGCTGGCGCTGGAACAAGGCCGCTACCGGCTGGCCTATGGCCGCTGGCCATGGCCAGGATTCGCCGCCGCCAGCTTGCCCGCGCCGCCAGGCTATGCGGCCGCAATCGCCTGGATCAGCGCGGAAAAGCCGGCCGCCGGCAGCTCGAGCGGCCCAGGCTGATTCAGAACTCCGCCCACGCGCCGGCGTCGTCCTTCACCACTGCGGCCTTGCTGCGGGCGCGCTGCGGAATGGTGTGCTGGCTGGGCGCCTGTTGCGGCAGTGCAGGGCGGGGTGTTGCCGTACGCTGGCTGGCCGGCTTGCCGGCATGGGCCGGTGCGCGCGGTGCGGCGGCCACGGCGATGGCGGCACTGGTTGCCGCCTTGTGCAAGGTGAATACCGCCACCAGTTCCGACAGCTGGCTGGCCTGCGACTGCAGCGATTCGGCTGCGGCGGCAGCCTCCTCCACCAGCGCGGCGTTCTGCTGGGTCACGTGGTCCATCTCCGAGATCGCCTGGTTGACCTGGTCGATGCCGGTCGATTGCTCGGCGCTGGCCGCCGATATGTCCGCCATGATGTCGCTCACGCTGGCGATGCTCGCCACCACTTCGTCCATGGTGCGGCCGGCCTGGTCCACCAGCTTGCTGCCGCTTTCCGCGCAGGCCACCGAGTTCTCGATCAGCGCCTTGATTTCCTTGGCCGCGCCTGCGGAGCGGTGCGCCAGCGTGCGCACTTCGTTGGCCACCACGGCAAAGCCGCGGCCCTGGTCGCCGGCACGCGCCGCTTCCACCGCGGCATTCAGGGCCAGGATATTGGTCTGGAAGGCGATGCCGTCGATCACCGAGATGATGTCCACCACGCGCTTCGAGGCCTCGTTGATGGAGCCCATGGTATCGACGACCTGCGCCACCACGGCGCCGCCGCGCGTCGCCACTTCCGATGCCGACGCGGCCAGCTGGTTGGCCTGGCGCGCATTGTCGGCGTTCTGGCGTACGGCGGAAGTCAGTTCCTCCATCGACGAAGCAGTTTCTTCCAGCGAGCCGGCCTGCTGCTCGGTGCGCGAGGACAGGTCCTGGTTGCCCACCGCGATCTGCTGGGTGGCAGTGGCAATGGTTTCCGTGCCGCTGCGCACCTGGCCCACGATCTGTGCCAGGCTGTCGCGCATGCGGCCCAGGGCGAACAGCATGCTGGACTTGTCGTTCGGCCTGGTGCGGATGTCGACCGACAGGTCGCCGCCGGCAATGCGTTCGGCAATCGCCGCGGCATCAGCCGGTTCGCCGCCCAGCTGGCGCAGCAGGCCGCGGGTGATCCACGCGCCCAGGCCAAGGCCCATCAATGCACTGCCCAGCACCAGCATGATCATGAAGTTGCGGCTGGACTGGTACAGGTCGACGGAGGCGCGTGCCGCTTCGGCAGCGTTCTTTTCCTTCATGCGCGCCAGTTCGGACATGCGGTCGTCAGCCGAGTTGGAAACGCTGGCCATCGAGCCCAGCACATAGTTGACCAGGTCACGGTTTTCCTGCAGTGGCTCGGCCCTGGCGCGGCGCATGGCTTCCTGCACGCCTTTGTCGTAGGCTTCCAGTTCGCTGTTCAGCTTGGCCAGCAATTCGCGCCCCTTGGGAGAAAAGAAGCGCTTGTCCGCTTCGGCCAGGTTGGCCCGCATCTCGCTGCGGCCGGTTTCGATGCGTGCCAGGTATTTGTCGCGTTCCTGCTCGCTGGATGCCAACAGCAAGCCGCGCAGCGAACGTCCGATGAACACCAGGTTGATATTGGCTTCCTTTATGTACGACAAGCCAAGCAACTCGCGCTCGTAGACGCGCTCGCCCATATCGTTCAACTTGCTCATGTTGACAATGCCGATGCCGGCCACCAGGGCGCCGACCAGGGCAATGATGGCAAAGCCGCTGAGCAAGCGGGTGCCGACTTTCATTCGGTTGAGGTTCATTGTTTGTCTCTCCACGGATTCGCGTTCAGGCAGCCAGCGGAAGCTGGGCGGAAGTAATGACAGGTGCAAGCAGCGTGGACAGGGCCGATTGGCGAGTTGCCATGTGGCGCGGCCGGGGGGCCGTGCAGCAACTACAGGAAGGAGTCTAGCGGCAAAAACGCGCGATAAATTCTCCAATTGTCACTGTGGAAGATTCGCGACAGTTGGGAACTGCGGCCGGCTGCTGTGGCCGGCCGCAGGGGAAGCGGGGCTTCTTAATAGCTTGCTATGGCGGCCGGCTGGCCGTTCCTGAAGCTGAAGATGGTCACTGGCGAGGACTTCATGTCGCCTTTGGCATCGAAGGCGTATGTGCCGGAGACGCCCTTGTAGCTGCCGGCGGAAATATCGGCGCCGACCTTGGCCGGGTCGATCGAATTCACCTTCTGCATCGAGGCTGCGTACATCAGCACGGCGTCGTAGTAGGCCGACGCATAGACGTCCGGTTCGGCATTGAAGCGCTTCTTGAATTTGGCCTTGAAGGCCGGGCCGGAAGCCGCTTTCTCCAGCAGCGCTCCGCCCTGTGCGCACAGGACATTGTCGCCGACGGCATCGCCGCCCAGCTTGCCCATTTCCGCGGTGCAGATGGTGTCGCCGCCCAGCAGCCTGGCCTGGATGCCCAGCTGCTTCATCTGGCGCGCCATCGGTGCGCCTTGCGGCGCGTAGCCGCCGAAGAATACGGCCTGGACGTTCTTCGATTTCAGCTTGGTCAGGATGGCGGTGAAGTCGACCGCCTTGTCGGTAGTGTATTCGTGCCCGGCGACCTGCAGGCCGGAAGCGCGTGCCTGCTTCTTGAATTCTTCCGCCAGGCCCTGCCCGAAGGCAGTGCGGTCGTCGATTACCGCGACATTCTTCACCTTCAGCTCATTGGCGGCGTACAGCGCCATCTTGGAGCCGAGCTGGGTGTCGCTGGCATTGATGCGAAAGATTCCCTTGTAACCTTGTTGTGTTAACTTCGGGTTGGTTGCTACCGGTGCGATCAGGGCGCCGGCTTCGTTATAGATGCGGGAAGCGGGAATGGCGACGCCGGAGTTGTACGGGCCGACCACGTATTTGACGCCGGCATCGGCCAGCTTCTGGGCGGCGGAAACGCCGGCTTTCGGGTCGCCCTGGTCGTCTTCCGACATCAGTTCGAATTTGAGTTTCTTGCCGCCGACGGTGATCGGCTTGGCGTTCAGTTCTTCGATGGCCAGGCGAGCGCCGTTTTCATTGTCCTTGCCGGAAAACGCTTGTGCGCCGGACAGCGGGCCGCTATGGCCGATCTTTACCACCATGTCCTGCGCGCAGGCGCCAGCGGCCATTGCCAGCAGCGCCGCTGCGCTTGCCGAGTGCTTCAGCTTCATCGAAGGGTCTCCCTTTGTTTGTCGATGGCGTGATTATCCACAATCCGGGCGGCGCGGCAAGCCGCAGCGCATCATGAAGCACGGGGAGGACTGGAGAGGGAGGCGCGCTTTTGCTGCTTGGCGAGGGCGGCGTTGATGCGGTCGATCAGGCCGGCGTCCTTGCCCTTGGAAATAGCGAAGTACTGCTGGTTCTCGGCCTGGACTGGGCGAGGCAGTACGCTGAGCGTCAGCCCCGGCGGCAACTGGAGTTCCCTGGCCAGAGGGGCAGCAAAGGCGCGCAACTCGGCTTCCACTTCTGCCGCATTCTGCCAGTCAGGCTGGAAAAGCAGCACAGCGTCCACTCGCTTCAACAGGAGGCGCCGCAGGCGTATGGTGCGCGATGGAATATCGTCTTCCACGCGAAACAGTTTGTTACGCGATTGTTCGAATTCTTCGCCGTATCCGTAGCCGTGGACGGCGCCGACGGTCTTGCCTTTCAGGTCGGCCAGTGATTCGAAAGGAAATGTGGCGTCGCTGCGGGTGACGATCCACAAGGTATTGCTGGCGACCGGTTCGCTGTAGTGCAGGTCGCGCAACCGATCGGAATTCTTGGGCAGGCCGAAAACCAGGCCGGCGCCATTGCGGGCATTGCGTTCGGCGCGCGCCCAGGGGTACATGCGGAGCTGGAACTTGACGCCGAGTTCGGCCTCAAGGAAAGCGAACAATTGTTGCTGCCAGGGGCGCAGCGCTTGCACCTTCCCATTCTGGTCCAGTGCTTCGCCGACAATCAGCGTGACCGGCTGCGGCTTGGCCCGGATGGGCAAGCCGAGGGCGCTGGCCAACAGCAGGGGACCGGTGCGCAGCAAGCGGCGGCGAGGCGTGGAAATCATGCATTTGATTATGCCGCCGGCTGGAAGGGAGGGGGAGCACGATACAGATCAGCTAGTGCGTGCCGACAACGTTCCGTTTGCTTTCAGGCATTATTGTCGATGCGGCTGCCGGGAGGCGGCGCTGCCGGCGTGCCTGGAGCCTGCGGCGCACCGGGCGCAGCCCGCCCGCCGCGTGCGCGCCCTGCCAGCGCTCCTTCGCCGGGCGTGCCGGCGCCCGCTGCGCCGCTGCCGGGACTGTTGCCCGGCTGCCCGCCCGCGCCGGCATGGCGGCCGGTAGCGGGCTCTGCTGCGCGCTGGACCGGGCGTGACTGGACCGGCGCGACGGGCGTGGTGGCGGGCACGGCCACCGGGGCGGGAACCGGTTCGATGGCCGGCGCCGCGGCGGGAGGACGTCCCGCTGCGGCGGCGATATCGCCGGTACGGTAGGCCGCCACAGCGGCGGCAATGGCGGGGTCGGCGGCTTGCAGGCGTTGGGCTTGCTGCGACGTGGGAGCGGCAGCGCGGCGCGCTGCCTCGGCAGCAAGGGCGGCGCGCTCGGCGGCTGCGCTCGCTTCCTGCGCGGCAGCGGCAGCAGCAGCGGCCGTGGCGGAGGTGCCTGCCGCGGTGGCGCCGGCCTGGCCGGCGCCCGCCGCCGGGCCTGGTCCTGGGCCGGCGGCAATGCCGCTTGCGCTTGCGCCGCTGACCTGTGGTCCTGCCGCGCTGATTGCTGCCTCCGGTGGGCGGATCGCGGTATTGCCGGGTGGGACGGCGCCAGGCGGTGCAGCCGGTGCACCAGCGACGGCCGGGTTGGGCGGGGCGGCCGGTGGCGCGATGGCAGCGTTGCTGGTCAGCGTGGCGGCAGCTTGCGCAGCGGCCTGGGCTTCACGCAATGCCTGGCGGCGAGCTTCGAGACGGTCTTCTGCTTGTTCGGTCGCCACATCGCGGGCGGCGCTCCTTGCCTGTTCCAGGCGCTGGGCGGTCAACCGGTCTTGCAGGGACAGGGCGTCGCTTGTCGCGGCTGCGCGGGTACGTTCGCTTTCTTCGGCAATGCGCCTGGCCTGTGCTGCAGAGGCATCTGCCTGGTCCTGTCGCGTACGTGCGGCGTTTGTCGCGGCTTGCTCGGCACGGAATTCTTGTGCGGCCACTGTCGCGGCCTGCTCGGGCGTCGGCGGGCCAGCGATCGTTGCTGTTGCGTTCGCGGCAGCACCAGCCTGGGCCGGTGATGGCGTTTCGCCTGCCGTCGCGCCAGCCGAACCGGCTGGTGCATTGCCGGCGGCAGTGCTGGCGGGCGCGGCATTCGCAGTGCTTGCTGCCTGCTGGCGGGCAAGTGCCAGTCGGGCGGCGATCAGTTCTTCCGTCTCGGCGGACTCTGCTTGCTCTGCGACCAGCCGGCGTGCGGTATCGAGACGGTCGGCCGCCGCGCGTTCGGCACGGGTGCGGCCGAGCTGGTTGGTTTCGGCCTCTTGCACGGCGGCGCGGCGCGCGGCGTCGAGGCGGTCGGCCAATGCCTGTGCGGCGAGGTCTTCTTCCCGGGTACTTTCCAATTGCCGCGTTTCCGCAGCCTGTGCCTCGGCGATACGCTGCTGCTGGGTATTTTCCAGCTGGTTGGCGGCCAGGGCCTCGCTGGCAACGCGGCGGGTTTCGGCCGCCTGTTCCGCCGCAATACGCTGCTGAGTTGCCAGGTCTGCCAGGTTGGGCGACGGTGTCGCTGCTGCATCGTCAGCGGCTGCCAGCGCCAGTGCGCCGGCGCCAGGCTGGGCAGCGGCAGCGGCAGCGTCGGCCACCGCGCCGACCGCTTCGCCGAGCCCGGCGATGGCACGTTGCGGCGCCGCGTTGAACGCCGCCGCCAGGGTGCCGTCGTCCGCCGACAGCGTGCCGCCGCTGGCGACGTTGATCCCGGCCTGCCCCAGCGCTGCCTGTTGCGATGTCAGCACGGCCGCCAGGGTGGCGGGGGCGTTGGCATTCATGTTCTCGACCACCTGCTGGGCCGCAGCTGCGAATGCCGCGGCATCGCCGCCTGATGCGGCCAGCTCGCGCAAGCGCCGCTGCGCCAGGACCAGGTTGGACAGGAACAGGCCAAGCGAGGACACCGAGGGCGTGGTATTGGCGGGCGCAGGCGTCGCCGAAGCCGGCGCCACACGGTCGCCCAGCGTTGCCGGCGTGACGGTGCTTGCGCTCGTGACAGGGTCGATAGGAATCACACGGCACCTTTCAACAGGGACAATCTCAGCTTGCCTGAAATCGCCGCCGCACATCGTTAGGTGGCGCACGGTGGATGCAAGCGTGCAGCCTTATCTTGACCCTTCCACTGCAACCTGAACGATAAGGAACCCGATCATGGACAACAACATCACCCGCAGCGACAACCCGGCCAAGGACTTGCGCGCCGGCATGCACAGCACGATTGACAAGGTGGCCGACAACATCACCAGCATCACCGACCAGGTGGGCGCCAAAGGCGACCAGTTGAATGCTGCCTACAAGCGCTTCGCCGAATCCGGACGCAACTACGTGCGCCAGAGCCCGGGCAAATCGCTGCTGGTTGCGCTGGCCGCAGGCTACGCTGTCTCCAAGCTGCTCGGTTCGCGCAAGCATTGAACCGGGGAGCGCGCCGTGCCCACGACCAAACCTGACCCGGCTAAACGCGGCGCCGGACTGGCCGCGCAATTTCCCTACAACGTCAACAAGGCTGCGGAGCATGGCGCGGGCGTTCCGCCTGCCGGCGCCACTGCCAGTCCAGCGGATCCGCTGGAGACAGCCGGCACCGCCAGCGAGGGCGCCGCATCGCCCAAGGCCGGGGCCGGCACGCCGCCGCAGGGCGACAATCCCAATAACGGACCGCTCGACCGGGTCCGTACCGATGCCGGCGGCCAGCCGCTCACGACCAACCAGGGCGTGCCGGTTGCCGACAACCAGAATTCCCTGAAGGCCGGCCTGCGCGGCCCCGCGCTGCTGGAAGACTTCATCCTGCGTGAGAAGATCACGCACTTCGACCACGAGCGCATTCCCGAACGTGTGGTGCATGCACGCGGCTCCGCAGCGCACGGCTACTTCGAGTGCTACCGCGAGCTGACGGAGCTGACGCGCGCCGCGCCGTTTGCCGCTGCGGGCAAGCGCACACCGGTTTTCGTGCGCTTCTCCACCGTGGCCGGTGAGCGCGGCTCGACCGATACCGCACGCGACGTGCGCGGCTTCGCCGTCAAGTTCTATACCGACGAAGGCAACTGGGACCTGGTCGGTAACAACATGCCTGTCTTCTTCATCCAGGACGCGATGAAATTCCCGGACCTGGTGCATGCGGTCAAGCCGGAGCCGCACAACGCCATGCCGCAGGCGGCCAGCGCGCATGACACATTCTGGGATTTCGTGTCGCTGATGCCGGAATCGATGCACATGCTGATGTGGCTGATGTCGGATCGCGCCATCCCGCGCAGCTTCCGCACCATGCAGGGCTTCGGCGTGCATACCTTCCGCATGGTCAATGCGGCGGGGCAGTCGCGCTTCGTCAAGTTCCACTGGCTGCCCAGGCAGGGTACCTATTCGCTCGTGTGGGACGAGGCCGTGCGCATTTCCGGCGCCGACCCCGATTTCCACCGCCGCGACCTGTGGGAGTCGATCGAAATGGGCGAATATCCGGAATGGGAGCTGGCGCTGCAAGTCTTCACAGAAGAAGTAGCGGCGGAATTCCCGTTCGACGTGCTCGACCCGACCAAGATCGTGCCGGAAGAACTGGTGCCGCTGCAGCCGGTCGGCCGCATGGTGCTGGACCGTAACCCCGACAACTTCTTCGCCGAGACGGAACAGGTGGCGTTCTGCGCCGCCCATGTCGTTCCGGGCATCGACTTCAGCAACGACCCGCTGCTGGCCGGACGCATCCACTCCTACGTGGACACCCAGATCAGCCGCCTGGGCGGGCCGAATTTCCATGAGATCCCGATCAATGCCCCGGTCGCGCAGGTGCACAACAACCAGCGCGACGGCATGCACCGCCAGGCCATTCATCGCGGCCGCGTAGCGTATGAACCGAACTCGCTGGGCGGAGGCTGCCCCTTCCAGGCCGGCCGCATGGGCTTCACGTCTTTCCCGGAACCGGTGCAGGAAGACAAGGTGCGCGGCAAGCCGGAACTGTTCGCCGACCATTACTCGCAGGCGCGCCTGTTCTGGCAAAGCCAGACGCCGGCCGAGCAGATGCACATCGCGCATGCCTTCAGCTTCGAATTAAGTAAGGTGCAGGTGCCAGCCATACGCGAACGCACCTTGTCCATGCTGGTCAACGTCGATGCGGCGCTGGCGGACATGGTGGCGCTGCGCCTGGGGACCAGGGTGCCGGATGCGCAGCCGATGGCCACGACGCGCGAGCTGCCCACCTACCAACCGTCGCCCGGGCTGTCGCTTCTGTCGCGGCCGGGGCAGGTGGGCATCCACGGCCGCAAGGTCGCGATCCTGATCGCGGCCGGCTGCGACGAGGCCATGGTCGATGCGCTGCAGGCCGGGCTGGAAGCGCAATGCGCGGTCACGCGCCTGGTGGCGCCCCACGTCGGCATGGTCGGCGGACTGGAGGCCGACATGTCGCTGGAGACCGGGCCGGCAGTGCTGTTCGATGCCGTGGTGGTGCCCGATGGCGATGCCGCGGCCGAAACCCTGGCGGCCAACGCGCTGGCAGTGGAGTTCGTGACGCTGCAATACCGCCACTGCAAGCCGCTGATGGTGGTGGGCGCGGGGGCGACGCTGCTGGCGGCAGCAGGAGTGCCGGCGACCTTGCCGGGCGGCGTGCCCGACCCGGGCCTGATAGGCACGGCGCCGGCCGACCTGCAGCCGGCCCTGGCGGCATTCATCGCAGCCCTGGCGGGGCCGCGCGTGTTCGACAGGGAGACCGACCCGCCGGCAGTGTAGTTGTAGGCAGCCGTTCTGCCTGGGTGTAGACTAATCCAATGGATGAGTATGCCCCACAAAAATGGCTGCCTCACGAGCGCCCGCTGCTGCCGGGCTCTCCCTCTACGCCGCTGCACTCGGCACCAAAGCGGCTGGCCTTCCTCCTGGTTGGGCTGATCGTCGCGCTGACCGGCGGACTCGGGAACGCGCTGGTCACGGTCAACCTAGTCTATGCCCAGGGCTCGCTGGGCGTGACCAGCGCGGAGATCCAATGGCTGCCGGCGGCCTACGTCATGGGCAATGTCTCCATGAACCTGTTGCTGGTGAAGTTCCGCCAGCAGTTTGGCCTGCGCCTGTTCACCGAACTGTTCCTGTTGCTGTATGCCGTGGTCACGGTGGCCCACCTGTTCGTGCACGGCCTGGCGTCGGCCATCGCGGTGCGTGCGGCGCACGGCATCAGCGGCGCCGCGCTGACGGTGCTGGGGCTGTACTATGTGCTGCAGGCCTTCCCGGCCCAGCACCGCTTGAAGGGTGTGGTGCTGGGCATCGGCTTTGCCCAATTGTCGCTGCCGCTGGCGCGCATCTTCTCTTCCGAACTGCTGTCCATCGCCGAATGGCGCGGCCTGTATTCTTTCGAGCTGGGCATGGCGCTGCTGTCCTTCGGCTGCGTGCTGCTGCTCAAGCTTCCTCCCGGCGACCGCGTGAAAGCGTTCGAGAAAATGGACTTCGTGACCTTTGCGCTGTTCGCGCCCGGCGTGGCCTTCCTGTGCGCCGTGCTGGCGCTGGGGCGCACGGTATGGTGGTTCGAGGCGCGCTGGATCGGCTGGGCCCTGGTCGCCTTCATCATCTTGTTCACGGCGGCGGTGGCAATCGAACATAACCGGCGCAAGCCCCTGCTCAATACGCGCTGGCTGACCACTGCCAGCATGACGCGCCTGGCGATCTCGGTGCTGCTGATCCGCGTGGTGCAGTCGGAGGCGGGCGGCGCGGTCGGCTTCCTGCAGGCGATCGGCTTGAACAACGACCAGATGCAAACCCTGTGGCTGGTGGCCCTGGCCGGGGCCACGCTGGGCATTCTCGCCAGTGCCCTGCTCATCGCGCCGCAGCGCCTGCAGCCGATGCTGATGTTCGCGCTGGCGCTAATGGCAGTGGGAGCGTGGATCGATTCGCAGGCCACCAGCCTGACGCGCCCGGAGCAGATGTATTTCAGCCAGTTCCTGCTGGCGTTCAGCGGCACGTTCTTCCTTGGGCCGATCTTCGTGTCGGGATTCGGTGCGGTGATCGCGCAGCCGTGCAACCTGATCAGCTTCTCGCTGATGTTTTCGATGACGCAGAACCTGGGCAGCCTGCTTGGCTCGGCGCTGGTGGGGACGTTCCAGGTGCTGCGTGAAAAATTCCATTCCAGCCAGCTGGTGGAGCACCTGACGCTGCAGGACCCGCAGGTAGCGTCGCGGGTGCAGGCGTTCGGCCTGCCGTCTCTGAGCGGGGCGGCGACCCGGGAGGCCAATATCCTGGCCTATAACGACGTCTTCCTGATGATCTTCTTTGTTGCTTGCGGCACGCTGGCGTGGATGGCGCTGCATTATGCGTGGCAGGTGTGCACGGCCACCCGTCCGGCGGCGCCGGCGCAGAATGCGCAGACTGGCATGGCGCAGGTTTCACTTTCCAATTCGGGGGCTCAATGAGCGCATCACCACCAGCAAACGAGACTCCCGCAACTGCGGCACCCGCCACCGCGCCTGCGCCTCCTGCGCCAGACCGGCGCGCACAGTGGCTGTCGGGCATTGGTTTCGCCCTGATCGCCTTGATTGGCGTACTGATCGTGCTGTACGCGTGGCGCCTGCCGCCCTTCACCAGTCCAGTGGTGTCGACCGAGAACGCCACGGTGCGCGGTCAGGTGACAGTCATAGGATCGCAACTGCCTGCTTATGTAGCGGACGTGAAGGTGCAGGACTTCCAGTTCGTGCACAAGGGCGACCTGCTGGTGGAACTGGATTCGCGCATTTACCGCCAGCGCTTCGAGCAGGCACAGGCCCAGTTGGCCGCGCAAAAGGCAGCACTGGCGAACTGGGAACAGTCGCGCGCCAGCGCCAGGGCCGGCATCGCCCTGCAGGAAGCCGTGCTGTCGAATGCGCAGGTGCAGGCGGCGCGTGCTTCGGCAGATTACGGGCGGGCGGAGCAACTGGTCGGCGACGGTTCGCTGTCGGTACGCGAGCAGGATGCGCAGCGAGCGGCGCGTGCGCAGGCGCTGGCGGCGGTAGCCCAGGCCAGGGCGAACGTGGATATCGCGCGCCAGCAGGCGCAATCCGTCACCGTGAATCGCGGCGCCCTGGAGGCGGCAGTGGCAAATGCGGAGGCGGCGCTGAAAGCAGCAAGCGTGGACCTGGACAATACACGCATCGTCGCACCGGCCGACGGGCAACTCGGACAGGTGAACGTGCGGCGTGGCGCGTATGTGGCCTCCGGTGCGCAGCTTATGGGCCTGGTGCCGCGTGAGATGTGGGTAATCGCCAACTTCAAGGAGACGCAGATGAACGCCGTGCAGGTGGGGCAGGGCGCAACCTTCAAGGTCGACGCGCTGGATGGCGCCACCCTGACCGGGCAGGTTGAGCGGATATCGCCTGCCACCGGTTCCGAGTTCGCCGTCCTGCCGGCAGATAACGCAACGGGCAACTTCGTCAAGATCTCGCAACGGATTCCCGTGCGGATCAGGATCGACCAGGGCCAGAAGCTGGCGCAACGCCTGCGGCCAGGGATGTCGGTCATCGTCAGCGTCGATACCTCCGCTGTCCTGAACGAGAAAGCAGCGGGAGCGCGGCCATGAAGCGTAGCGCTGCCGCATGCGTTGCCCTGGCGCTGGCCGGCTGCGCCGCGCGCATCCCCGCAGCGCTCGAACCGCAGCTGTCGGTCCCCGGGCAATGGCGCAGCCAGCCTCCCGCCACAACTGGGCCCGCATCACGGGCCCAGCTGGAGCGCGAGTGGTGGCAGGCGTACGGCGACCCGGCGCTGTCCGCCTTGGTGGATCGAGTGCTGGAGCACAATACGGACGCACGCCTGGCGCGTTTGCGCGTAGTGGAGTTCCGCGCGCGGCTGGCGGCGGCGGAGGCCAACCGGGCGCCGACGCTGGGCGCCACCTTGACGCCAGTGCGCACGCGCACACTGGCCTACAACGGCGTGCCCTACATCACCAACCTTTTTTCCGGCGAGTTCCAGGCGGCGTATGAAGTCGACTTGTGGGGGCGCCTGGCGCGTGCCAGCGAGGCGGCAGGGCAATCGCTGGCAGCCGAACAGGCCAACGCTGACGCCGCGCAACTGTCGGTGGCGGCGCTGGCTGCCAACGGCTACCTGCAACTGCGCGGGCTCGATGCCCAACTCGACTTGGCGCGCGCCACCCTGGACTTGCGCGAGCATTCGCGCCGGCTGGCGCAGCGGCAGTTCGAGACCGGCTATACCTCGCGCCTGGAATGGCTGCAGGCGCAAGCCGAGTACGAGGCCGCCGCCGAACAGATCCCGCAGTTGCAGCGGCAAATCAGCGACCAGGAAAACGCACTGTCCCTGCTGGCCGGCAGCAGCCCAGGTCCGGTCGCGCGCGGCAAGACCCTGGACGAACTGTCCCCGCCGGAAATACCGGTCGGCCTCCCATCAAGCTTGCTCCAGCGGCGTCCCGACATCGCGCGCGCCGCGCACAATCTGGCGGCAGCGAAGGCCGGGGTGCGGGCGACCAGCGAGCAATTGCTGCCGGCCTTCCGCCTTACCGCTACCGGCGGCATGCAATCGCCGGATTTCAGCAAGTTCCTGCACGATCCGACCTTCCTGTGGCGCGTAGGCGCAGGCATGACCGCGCCAATCTGGGATGGCGGCCGCGTGCAGGCGCAGACCGATGCCGCCGCCGCCCAGCGCGACCAATCGCTGGTGGCCTACGAGCAGACGGTGCGCGCGGCGCTGGTGGAAGTGGAGAACAGCCTGACGGCCTTGCAGCGTTTGCAGGAGCAGTCGGTACAGAATGACGCGCGCCGCGCCACGGCGGCCGAAACGCTGCGCATTGCGCGCAACCGCTACCGCAATGGCTACGCCTCCTACCTGGAAGAACTGGATGCGCAACGCACGCTGTTCAACGCCGACGTGACGCGCCTTCAGTTGCGCAGCCGCGTGCTAGGCGCCAGCGTGGACCTGTACCGCGCACTGGGCGGCGGCTGGGCGGCCGACTAAGGCGCATGCCCGCTGGCGCTTTTCGCAACGGTGATGGCCCACCACGGTCCGTTTGTCTGCCCCAGTTGCGCTGCCCAATACCAGGCCGAGACGTCGCTCCACTGCCCGCCGTGGCCATCGGTAATCCGTTCGTGCACTTCAAGCTTCTGCGCTCCGCGGGACGCGATGAAGCCCGACCAGCGCTCGTTTCCGACGATCTTGACGGGCCGCATGGCGAGCTCGTAGCCATTCGCCTTGAAGCAGTCGCTGCTTGCATGCAGCTTGCGCGTGCCCCGGTCCACCCAACGGATGACGATTTCGCGCTCGCCATCGCTGAATCGGCCTACGCGTCCAGGGAAGTTCTGCTGGAAACGCGCTTCGATCGGCGTGAGGGGAAGCGGCGAAAGCGGCTTGCCTTCAAAGCTGGCGGGCCATCCTGGAAAGCCGGCCATGACGCGGGAGCTTGCACCGCTTTCGACGCACGCGGGCGCGAGCGCGGCCAAAACGCACAAGCCTGCGAACGCCATGGCGGCTAACGGTCTCATGGAGCACTCCTGCCCATGCGATGGGTCATGAACAGGATTGCCGCGCCCGCGCCGGCAAAGCTGACGATGCCGATGGCGCCATGCGCCGCCTGCTGCAGGTGCACGATGCCGGTTTCCACGTAGAACAGCGCCGAAGCGCGGAGTGCATTGGCCGCAACGACCACGACGACTGCCAGCGTCAGCGCCGCAGCCGTGGGTAGCGATGCAAGGCGCTTGGCTCCTGCCGCGGCGCTTGCCAGGAGCAGGCCTGTCCACAGCATTTTCACTCCGCTGCATGGTGCGTCGATCGACACCAGCTGTCCATGCCATGCCAGCATGGCGCCCTCGCGCGTTACGAGGACGCCGTTCATGCGCAGCAGGAAAACCGAGACGTCGCCGGCGAGAACCCGCAGCGGATATCCCAGGTAGAACTGCAAGGTTGCGGCGAACGGCAATGCAAGGATGCAAAGCGAGAACAGGGCTACGTCAAATCGCTTGCCCAGCCTGGCGCTGCTGGCCAGCGCAGTGATTGCCGCCGCAAGGATCAATGAACGCGCCGGCACAGGTACCTTGCAAATGGTGGCGGCGAGATAGACGGCAAGGCATGCGCACGGCAGCAGCAGCGGACGTGCCAGGGTTTGCTGCGCCGGCGCAAAGGCTACGACGGCTGCGGCGGCCGCCGCGGCCAGCAAGCCTGCACTGTCGTTCGAACCGTCCAGCGTGCCCGTGGCGAACCAGAGCAGGACCGGCCAGCACGCCAGGCACAATGCGGCCAGCAGCAGGGGAAATGGCGCCGGCTTCATTGCGGCCTGAGGCGGCGGTGCCACGCCAGCATGAGGGTCGCCACCAGGATCATCGCCCAGGTTTCCGGCTCAGGGATAGTCGGCACGCTGCCCGGCGGTACGGGCTCCAGGCCGGCATCCTTGTATTGCTCGCGCGTTTCCAGCACCACGGCGCCGGTGACGGGGGTAACCAACTGGTAGCGTACGGCCAGGCTGACGGCATCCGCTTTCCGGGACGAGGCTGCGCTCATTGCGGCGACTTCGTTTGCCGCCCACAGCCGCACCAGGTGCTGCGAGGTTTGGCTCGATTGTGGCATGCCACCGCCGCTGCGTCGCTCGCGCAACAGGACCGTGCGCCTGGCTCCGGGCGCCCATTGTGCAAACAGCTTGCCGAGATCTTCGGCCAGGTTGCCGAAGCTTGCTACCGCGCTTGCTCCCTCGAGCTGCTGCGCTATCACGTTTGGTCCCCGTTCCACGGCCAGGTCATACAGGGCGACCTGGCTTGCCCTGCGTTCCAGCCGCTGCTGCAAGGCGCCCGTTGACTGGGATGCCAGCGGCTGGGCGCCATGGATCCATACAATCGCTCCGCGCGACGACATGGCGGCCCAGTCCCACGCCATACCCAGTGCTTCGCTGTTATCGCGTCCGCCGGCGAAGTCCAGCTTGCCGATGTACTGGCGCGTAAGTAGCGAGTTGGTGCCGTCATGGAGGAACAGCGACGGTGTCTCGTCCCCGGCAAACACCACGGCCATCTCGATGTTTCGCGGGAAGGAAGCCAGGGCCTCAAGCAGTTGATGCTTCCGTTGCAGCATTGAGGCCGAGCCGTCGATGACGATGGCCACCCGCTGCGGCGGAATGGCGGTGGCTTCGCTGACTTCCTGGACGACGTTCTTGCCGTCTCCGCCTTTCTCATCGGTGCTCCATGCCAGCGCTGCCGGCCGCGCGCCTGGCACCCAGACCGTATGCATTGGATGCGCCGGCAAGGGTTCGGCCAGTTCGCCGCGTACGGCAAAGATGCCGCGTGGGCCTGCCTGGGCTCTTAACCCGGGGCTGCCTTTCAACGGTGCGGCTGACTCGAACCATACGGCGTGGCGCAAGTCCGGCGCCAGGTCGAAGTTGCGTTCACTGAAGGCCGGCAACCGGAGATGCATTGCTTGCTGGCCTTGAGTCACCAGGGGAATGGTGATGCCGAGGCGGATTTTCATGTCGCCGGATGGGGGGATTGGAAACAGCTGCACCAGAATCCGGTCATGCCCCGCCGTGGTGACCAGCAGCGGATCACGGTTTTTGCTGACCACTTTCGCGTAGGCTTCGCGTACCTGCGCGCGGGCTCCGAAACCGGCCTCGCGCTCCTCTCCGTCAATCCACAGCGTTGCGCGCGACACGACGCCGCCCGGCGGCAGGACTACTTCCGCCCGGCCTTCCTGCTGGCTGGGCGACTTGTTGTGAAACTCCATGGTCCATTCCAAGTAGCCCAGCGCGGCATTGGCGTCAATCGATCCATCCATGCGCGAGGCTGCCAGCGCGACGTCGTTGACGCGCTGGCCTACATCGGCATTTCCCTGGCCATCGTCGAATGTGCGCTCCCACTCGCGCATCGAGCGGTGAACAGGGGCGGGGCGGGAGTTGAATACTGTTCCCGTCACCTGGTAGAAGACGGTTCGGGCACGCTGCGGGTCGGCTTCCGCCTGGCTTGTGAACAGGGTGCCGAGCAGGTCGGTCGCCTGTGCGCCCTGGCGGTAGCAAAGGCGCAGCATCAAGTCCTCATCGCCCACTTTGCGTAAGAGCCGGATGCCGCGCAAGCGAATTTCGGCGGAATCCGACGCAGCCATCTGCATGCCGATCCTTGTCATGGTGGACGGGGCATCAATCACCAGCAGTACCAGGAATGCGAGCGCGATGCCTTGCCACAGCTTGCCAGGCGATTGTCCGCTTCCAGCCCTCAATGCCTTTCTGGAGAATACGACGCATGCCACGGCAAACATCGGCGAGAGGCCAAGCAGGCCGATGCCGAGCGCGATGACCGCGAATGCCGCAATGGGGGATATCGGCAGGAATACCAGGCTGTAAAACACGGCAACGCCGGCGGAGAATGCATGCAAAAGGGCCCAGCGCGGTGGTAATGCCGCGCCGCGCCTCAATGCGAGCAATAGCCGTACGTTTGCCAATGGAATGGTGGCGTACAAGGCGAAGTGAATCGGCGTCGGAAGGGGATCGAAGAAGATCTGGCGGCACATGCCGGTGATTGACTCAAACAGCAGCGCGGCGATGGGCAGGGCGACCCCGAACAGTGCGACAAACGCGATAGTCCCGTTTGCCGGCCGGCCTGCTACGGCGGAATTTGTTGGCATTGCGCTTCCATGGTGGATGGTGGAAGCGCAATTGTGAATGCCGATTATGCGTTGATTATGTGTTTCCTGTGAAGCTGCGTGATGCTCAGGAACCGTCCTTCCGCTCATGCAGCAGGTGGCCGTGAACTTCAGCGGTCAGCTTGTCGATGCGCTCGACCAGCTCCTTGGTGGTCTGGGTCAGTTCAGTATTCTGGCGAAGCAGCTCCATCATCTGCGCTGTGTGGCGGGCCGCCTGCTGTGCCAGCGCCTCGCGGTGGCGCGCGTCGGCATCGTTGTGGGCCTTGTCCCGTTCGGCCTGGCGCGTTTGCGCGAGAAGGATCAGCGGCGCCGCGTAAGCTGCCTGCAGGCTGAACGCAAGGTTCAGCAGGATGAAGGGGTAGCGGTCGAAACGCGTGAGGCCCCAGATGTTCGCACCGATCCACACCGCCACGATGACAGTCTGCGCCCCGAGGAACAGCGGCGTGCCGAAGAAGCGGGCGAACGCTTCGGCCTTGAGGCCGAAGGTGTCCGCACCAAAGGTCTTGCTCAGGTGTTCATGTTCGCGATGAAAGCGCAGGTGGTCGCTGTCGTGGCCTGGCTGGCTGCTCATGATCAGTCGATCGGGATAAAGAGTTCGCAGGCGAATTCGCCCGTTTGCGGGTCGGCTCGAAAATCTGCGGCATAACGTTCGAAGCAGGGGCCGGGGCGGCCTTTCAAGCCCGCCTCGGGCAAGCCCCGTGAATAGAATTCATGCCACGCGTCGCCAATACCGCCTGCCGGGCCATAATAGTCCGCCACGGCATAGCGCCCGCCGGGAATGGTTGCCAGCGCCGCTGGCGGCGGCGCCGGGTCGTCATGCCCGACTTCGACGCAGGCGTCGTAGCGGCACTTCTCTGGCGGAGTATTGCCGGGATCATCCAGCGCCACGCCGTAGGTGACGCGTCCCATCAGGCCGTTGGACTGCATCCACGGCGCCACCACGTCGCGCCAGAAATCGCCCAGGGCCGGGCCAAAGGGCCCGGTGTGGCGCAGGCAGGCAACGCGGGCCGGTTCTATTTCTACGGTGCGGACTTTCATGGCAGGCTCCTCATTCGGCGACGGGCGCCGCTGCATGCTTGTGCGGCTTGCGGACCTTATGCACGATGCGCTTGATCAGGTGTTCGGCATCGTCCACATAGGTGAACACGGCCGGCACCACCAGCAGCGACAGCAGGGTGGAAGTAATCAGGCCGCCGATCACGGCAATCGCCATCGGCGAGCGGAAGCTCGGGTCGGCGCCCCAGCCCATGGCCAGCGGCATCATGCCGGCGCCCATGGCGATGGTGGTCATCAGGATCGGGCGGCTTCGCTTGTGGCAGGCGTCGACCAGCGCATCGAAGCGGCTCATGCCTTCGGCGCGCGCCAGGATGGCATAGTCGACCAGCAGGATCGAGTTCTTGGTCACGATCCCCATCAGCATGATCAGGCCGATCATGGATGGCATCGACAGCGCTTTCTGCGTCACCAGCAGCGCCACGAAGGCGCCGCCGATCGACAGCGGCAGCGCGGCAAGAATGGTCAGCGGCTGCAGGAAATCGTGGAACAGCAGCACCAGCACGCCGTAGATGCACAGCACGCCGATCAGCATGGCGATGCCGAAGCTGGCGAACAGGTTCTGCATTTCCTGCGTGTCGCCCAGTTCGGCGCGGGTCACGGTTGGCGGCAGGTTCTTCATCGACGGCAGCTGGCGTGCCTCTTCATCCAGTTCGCCCAGCGAGCGGCTGCCCAGCTCCACATCCAGCGTCACGTTGCGGCTGCGGTTCAGGCGGTCGATCTGGGCCGGGCCGGAATCCATGGTGATGGTCGCCACATTGGCCAGCATCACAGGGCCATTGCGGCCGGGGACTGTCAGGCGGCCGATGGCATCCAGGTCGGCGCGCACGCTGTCCGGCAGCTTGACGCGGACCGGCACCTGGCGTTCGGCCAGGTTCATCTTGGTCAGTTCGAAGTCGTAGTCGCCGGCGGTGGCCACGCGCACCGTTTCGCCGATGGCATTGGCGGTCACGCCCAGGTCGGCCGCCCTGGCAAAGTCGGGGCGCACGATGATTTCCGGACGCACCAGCGAAGCGCTCGAGGTGACATTGCCGATGCCGTGCAGGGTGCGCAGGTCGCGCTCCACCTTGCGCGCCGACTCGATCAGCGCCACCGGGTCTTCCGAACGCAGCACGAGCTGCATCTTCACGCCGGTATCCGGTGGGCCGACGGTGAAGCGCGCGCCCGGCAGGGCGGACAGCTTTTCGCGGATCATGTCGTCGATCTGGGGCATCGACTCCTTGCGGTCGTTGCGGTGCTTGGTCGTGATGGTCAGCACGGCACGGCGCGCTTCGGCCGCGGCGCCGGGTGCAAAGGCGTCGCCGGAAGAGCCGCCGCCGATGGAGCTGAATACGTTGGTGACCGGCTTGACTTCCATGATGGCCAGGCGGGCGCGCTCGGCGATGGCACGCGTTTCAGCCAGCGTGGAGCCGGGCGGCAGTTCCAGGTTGACCATGGTCTGGCCGCGGTCGGCCGGCGGCACGAAGCCGGTCGGTAGCAGACCCACCAGCATGATCGAGCCGACAAAGAACGCGCCTGCGGCCAGCGCGGTCTTGCCGCGATTATCCAGGCACCAGCGCATGGTCTTCATATAGCGCTGCATGATCCAGCCGTCTTCCTGCTGCGGCTTGTCGGTCTGCTTCAGCAGGTGGGCCGCCATCATCGGCGTCAGCAAACGCGCCACGACCAGCGATGCCAGCACCGCCAGCACGGCGGCCCAGCCGAACTGCTTGAAGAACTTGCCGGGAATGCCGCCCATGAAGGCGGTCGGCAGGAATACGGCAACCAGGGCAAAGGTGGTGGCGATCACCGCCATGCCGATTTCGTCGGCCGCTTCAAGCGCGGCCTGCATCGGCGTTTTGCCCATGTGCAGGTGGCGCTCGATGTTTTCGATTTCCACGATCGCGTCGTCCACCAGCACGCCTACCACCAGGGCCAGGGACAGCAAGGTCACGGTGTTCAGCGTGAAGCCCATCCAGTACATGCCGAGGAAGGCCGGCAGCACCGACAGCGGCAGCGCCGAAGCAGCTACCAGCGTGGCGCGCCAGTCGCGCAGGAACCACCACACCACCAGCACGGCCAGGATGGCGCCCTCGTACAGCAGTTCCATCGAGCCGTCGAAGTTCTCGGCAACCGGCTCGGCATTGTCGATCGATTGTGTGATGTCGATGGTCGGATGCGCCTTGCGCAGTTCTTCCACCGCGGCACGCGAGTCGGCGGCAACCTGGGTTTCGCTGGCGCCCTTGGTGCGGAAGATTTCGAAGGCGACCACTTTCTTGCCGTCCTGCGTCGCCTCCGAGCGCGGTTCGGCAATGGTGTCGGTCACGTCGGCCACCTGATCGAGGCGGATGTGGCGCCCATCGCCCAGCGGGATATCCATCTGCGAAAGTTCCTGCGCGCTTTTCACGGTCGCGATGGTGCGCACAGATTGCTCGGCGCCGCTGACGTCGCCGCGCCCGCCCGGCGCTTCCTTCTGCACCTGGCGCAGCATGCGCGACACGTCCAGCGCGGACACGCGCAGGGCCGCCATGCGTTCGTCATCCAGCTCGACGCGGATTTCCCGGCTCACGCCGCCGACGCGCTTGACGGCGCCGACGCCGGGCACCGACAGCAGCTTCTTGGCCACGGTATTGTCCACATACCAGCTCAGGTCCGCATCGTCGATCTTCGTTCCTTGCTTCGGCGTGACGGTGAAGGCCAGGATCACGCGGCCTGCGGTGGACACCTTGCTGACCACCGGGTCGCGCATTTCGCCGGGCATGTCGGCGCGCACCTGGGTGACGGCGTCGCGCACTTCGTTGACTGCGTCGGACAGGTTCTTCTCGAGAATGAACTCAACGGTGATGGTGGCGGTGCCGTCCAGCACCTTGGCGTAGATGTTCTTCACGCCTTGCAGCGTGGCGACCGAATCCTCGATCTTGCGCGCCACTTCGGTTTCCAGCTGGGCCGGCGCGGCGCCGGGCAGCGAGGCGGAAACGGTGACGATCGGCAGTTCGATGTCCGGGAAGTCCTGCACCGGGTTGGCGCGGTAGGCCATCCAGCCTGCCAGCGACAGCAGGATGAACAGCATGATCGCCGGAACCGGGTGCTTGATTGAGAGGGCGGAAAAGTTCACGGCGCCTCCTTAGCGTGCCGGCTTGACCGCCGCAGCGGCTTGCGCCGGCGCGCCGGTATTGCGTACCAGGTCGCCGTCGTTCAGGAAACCTGCGCCGGCAGCCACGATCTGCGCATCGGGCGCCAGCCCGGACAGCACTTCAATGCGGTCGCCGATGCGGCGGCCCGGCTGCACCTTGACCTGGCTCACGCGCTGGTCCTGGTTCAGGCGGAAGACGTAGCTGAAGCCATCGCGCACGGTAATCGCCTGCTGCGGCACGGTCAGCGCATCGGATGCGCCAAGCTCGAACTGGCCGGTGGCGAACATGCCGGCCTTGAACGGCGCCTGCTTGCCGTTATTCGGCGGCAGGTCGACATAGACCAGGGCGGAACGGGTCTGCGGGTCGATGGTCGGCGCCACCATGCGCACCTTGCCGGTCAGTTCACTGCCATTGGCGGCCTTGACGACGGCATTGCCGCCAATCCTGATGTTGCGCAGGTCGGCGGCCGTGACTTCGGCGCGCCATTCCAGGCGTCCCTGGCGGATCATGCGGAACAGCTCTGTTCCCGGGCCGGCGACGGCGCCGACGGTGGCGCTGCGGGCCGAGATCACCCCCGCGTCGGGCGCGACCACCCTGGTGTAGCGCAGGCGCAGTTCGGCCGACGCCAGCATGGCCTTGGCGGAGGCGGCGCGCGCCTGGGCCGTGGCTTCGGCGGTGGTGTACTGGCTGATCTGCTGGGCGCTCAGGGCGCCGGTGTCCTGGATCGAGCGTGCGCGCTCGGCATTGGCCTTCGCTTCCGCGGCGGCAGCTTCGGCTTCCATCAAGGCGGCCTTGGCTTGCGCCACTTCGGCCTGCGGGGTTTCCGGCGCGAACACGGCCAGTACTTCGCCCTTGGTGACGACGTCGCCCACGTTGACTTTGACGTCCGACAGGCGCAGGCCGTTCGATTCGCTGCTGATGATTGCCTCTTGCCAGGCGGCGACGTTGCCGTTGGCGGTCAGGCGGATCGGCAGGCTGGTTTTCTGAGGGCGGACGGTCGTGACGGTCAGCGATGGCTTGGCGGCGGCAGGCTTCTTGTCTTCGGCCATGGCGCAGGGCGCCTGGGCCAGGGCGGCAAGGGCAGTAGCAACTGCCAGGGCGGCGACAGCGGAGGGAGTGCGGTGCAGTGGTTTCATAGTTTGTCCAATCTTATTGCGCGGCAGGTGCGGCCCAGCCGCCGCCTGCTGCACGGTACAGGGCGATCCAGGCGGCGCTGCGTTCGCGCTGCAGGTTCACCACTGTGTTTTCTGCGGCCAGCCGCGTACGGCGGGCGTCTTCCAGTTCAAGCAGGCTGGCCAGCCCGTTCTTGTAGCGTTCTTCGGTCGCGGTGAAGAAGCTGCGATAGCCGTCCAGCGCGGTTTGCGCATCCTCGGCACGCTCCTGCGTGCTTTGCAGCGCCACCAGCGCCTGTTCAACCTCCGACACTGCCTGGCGCACGCTGGCCTTGTAGCTCGATACGGCTGCGTCATAGCGGGCGCGGGAAGCTTCCACATTGGCGCGGCGCACGCCCCAGTCGATGATCGGCAGGGTCATTTGCAGGGGGCCGATGGTCCATACGTTGGCGGTGATGTCCTGGCCGCCGGCATGCAGGCGGCCGCGCCCGATGGAGCCGGAAAGGCCCAGGCGCGGCAGGCGCTCGGCGCGCGCGCTGGCGACGTCGTAGCTGGCAGCAGCCACTTCGCGCTCGGCGTTGAACACGTCCGGACGCTGCGCCAGCACCTGGGCCGGCACCGTATCGATAGCGACGCCGGCTTCCGGCGACAGCACGGCATCGGCTGCGCTGTCGCCCAGGCGCGCGCGCAGCTCCGGTTCCGCGATGGCGGTCAGCGCCACCAGCACTTTCAGTTCGCTGTCGCAGGCGGCGCGCTGGGCCACCGCGCGGTTATTGCCGTCGGCGGCGCTGGCGCGGGCCAGGGCATTGGCGGAGGGCGACTGGAAGCCGGCCTTGGTGGTGATGTCGGTCAGGCGCGCGGTATGGGCGCGCGAGGCGGCATCCATGCGGGCAACGTCCAGCAGCTTTTCGCAGGCGCGCAGGCTGTAATACTGGTTGGCCGTTTCGGCCGCCACGCTGACGCGGGCTTCGTGCCAGCCCGCCTGCGCGCCCTCGTGGCGCGCGATGGCAGCGTTGCGGCGCGCGCGGCCGCCGCCGAACAGGTCGATCTCCCACTGGGCCTGGGCCAGCAGCTGGGTGGTGGTATTGGTAGGAGCGCTGGCGGACTGCTGGCTCATGCGGGTGGAGGTCAGTACACCGGTCAGCGAAGGTGCGAGGGCGGCGCCGGCGGCGGTGCGCTCGGCGCTGGCTGCTGCGAAGCGCGCCTGGGCGCTGGCGATGGTGGGACTGGCCGCCTGTGCGGCCTCGATCAACTGCACCAGCAGCGGATCGGACTGGCGCTGCCACCAATTGGCCAGTTCACCGGTACTGCCGTTATGGGGCAGGGGGGCCTGCCATTGTTGCGGCGCATCCGCCGCGACCTTGTTCGCCGGTCCGGTGATGCCGCAGGCGCTGAGCGCCAGCATGGCCGCCACCGATAGCGGGACCTGATATCTCTTCATGCCGTCCTTTCAATTTGCGCAACGTGAATTAGAGCATACAAATCAAACAATTAACATCCTGATACAAAGGAGTCTTTGCCCTCAATCCGGCGGCTAGCGTATAAAGAAAGTCCTGTAGATCATTGTATTGAGACGACATCATGCGAAGCTGGATACTCGGCGCCGTGCTTGCGGCGCTCCCCCAGGCCGCCCTGTGGGCTGCGCCACTGGCCGGCGAGCAGGCAGCTGTCCATGTGCTGAACCGGCTGGCATATGGACCGCGGCCCGGCGATATCGAGCGGGTGCGCCAGTCCGGCGTGCAAGCTTATATTGATGAGCAACTCACCCCGCCGGCCTTGCCTGGTGCGTTAGCCCAGCGGCTGGACAGACTGGAAACGCTGAAAATGAGCGCGGGCGATGCGCTGGAACGATTCCAGGAAGCACGCAGCGGCGACCAGGGTGAGCGCCGGGAAGTGGTGCAGCAGATGGCGTCCGAGGCAGCCGAAGCCCGCCTGCTGCGCGCCATCGAAAGCCCGCGCCAGCTGGAAGAGGTGATGGTTGACTTCTGGTATAACCACTTCAACGTATTTTCAGGCAAAGGCCAGGACCGCGCCCTGGTGGCCAGCTACGAGCGCGATGCGATCCGTCCCTACGTGTTTGGCTCCTTCCGCCAGATGCTCGGCGCCACGGCCCATCATCCAGCCATGCTGTTCTACCTGGATAACTGGGTCTCGAAGGCTGGCGGCCTGAATGAAAACTACGCCCGCGAGCTGATGGAGCTGCACACCCTGGGCGTGGACGGCGGCTATACCCAGAAAGACGTGACCGAGCTCGCGCGCATGCTGACCGGCTGGACCTACCGCCCCAAGCGCGACGCCCAGTTCGCCTTCGATCCGCGCCGCCACGATAACGGCGCCAAGACCTGGCTGGGCAAGCCGGTCACCGCGCGCGGGGAAGCGGAAGGCGAGTATGCGCTGGACGTGCTGGCGACGCACCCCGCGACCGCGCGCCATGTCAGCAGCAAGCTGGCGCAGTACTTCGTGGCCGACCAGCCGCCGCCCGCGCTGGTGGAGCGCTTGGCGCAAAGCTGGATCGCCAGCAAGGGCGATATCCGCACCGTGCTGCGCACCCTGTTCTCCAGCCCGGAGTTCATGGACCAGCAATATGCCGGCGCCAAGTTCAAGACGCCCTACCAGTACGTGGTATCCGCCTCGCGCGCCGCTGCCATGCCGATGCCCGAAGTGAAGCCGCTGGTCGGCATCCTGAACCGGCTCGGCATGCCCCTGTACGGCTGCCAGACGCCGGACGGCTACAAGAACACGGAAGGCGCCTGGCTGAACCCGGATGGCCTGAGCCGCCGCATCAGCTACGCGCTGTCATTTTCCAACGGCGCCGATGCCGGCAAGGTGCAGGAGGCATTGGGCGCCTCGGTGTCGAAACAGACTGCCGCCATCGTCGCCGACAGCAATGAACGCCTGCGCGCCGCCATGCTGCTCGGCAGCCCCGACTTCATGCAACGCTAACGGAGCGCGCCATGCAACGACGCCAATTCCTGAACGCCTTTGCCGCCAGCGCCGGCCTGATGCTGCCGCTCAGCCCCCATGCCTGGGCAGCGACCATGGCCCCCGGCAGCAGCTCGCCCACCGCGAAAAAACTGATCGTCGTCATGCTGCGCGGCGCGGTGGACGGCCTGAACGTGGTGGCGCCGGTGGCCGACCCCGAATATGCCCGCCTGCGCCCGAATATTGCGCTGGCCAGGCCGGGCGCCGAGGACGGCGCGCTGAACCTGGACGGCTACTTTGGCCTGCATCCGGCGCTGGCGCCCTTGATGCCGCTGTGGGAGCAGAAAAAGCTGGCCTTCGTGCACGCCAGCGGCTCGCCGGATGCGAGCCGGTCCCACTTCGATGCGCAAGACTATATGGAGTCTGCCACGCCGGGCGTGAAGAGCACGCAGGATGGCTGGATGAACCGCCTGCTTGGCAGCCTGCCGGGCGACACCACGCCGACGCGGGCGCTTAGCATCGGTCCCGTCATGCCGCGCGTGCTGTCGGGCGCGCAGCCGGCCACCAACCTTGCCAATGGCGCGGCCGGCACCCGCTCCACGCCGCTCGACCGGCCGCAGATCGCCAAGGCTTTCGACGCGCTGTACGCCGGCAATGAACGCTACGGCAAGGTGTACCAGGCCGGGCGCAAGGCGCATGAGGAAGTGATGGCCGCTGCCAACGGCGGCATGATGTCCGAGATGCAGGCGGCCGATAACGGCGCGCCGCTGCCGAACGGCTTCCCTGACGATGCCGGCAGGCTCGCCACGCTGATGCGCAACAATCCGAACATCCAGCTCGCCTTCGTTGCGCTGGGCGGCTGGGACACGCATGCCAACCAGGGTGCCGGCACCGGGCAACTGGCTAACCGCCTGCAGCCGCTGGGGCAGGGATTGGCGACGCTGGCGCAGCGCCTTGGCCCCTTGTTCGACGATACCGTGATTGTCGTGATGTCCGAGTTTGGCCGCACCGCGCGCGAGAACGGCAACCGGGGCACCGACCATGGCCACGGCAACGCCATGTGGCTGCTGGGCGGCAAGCTCCAGGGCGGCAAGGTCGCAGGCGAATGGAAAGGCCTGGCCGAGGCCCAGTTGAACGAGGGCCGCGACCTGCCTGTGACCACCGACTTCCGCCATGTGCTGGCGCACGTGGCCGAGCGCCACCTGCGCTTGCCCGACACGGCGCTGGCGCGCACCTTCCCCGGCCTGCCTTCCGCTGCGCGCCTGCAGTTGCTGGCTTAGTCTCCGATCACGCCGAGCTGGCGCAGGAAGGCGAGGTTGTCTTCGATGTGCCAGTTGTCGGTGATGCGGCCGTCAACGACGCGGTAGATGTCGGTGGCGATGAAGTCGATTGCCTGTCCTTTTCCGTGCACGCCCTTGAAACTGCCGGTGAAATGGCCCCGGAAGCGCAAGTGCACGACGGCGCGGTCGCCGCTGACAATCAGTTGCTCGATCTCGGCGCTCATATCGGGTACGGCAGCGCGCACGAAGGCTGATGCCGCCAGCGGGCCTGGCAATCCTTGTGCGCGGCCAGGCGGCAGGGTGCGGTCGGTGAATCCTGGCGCCAGCGCGGCGCGGGCCAGCGCTTCGTCCCCGTTGTTCCAGAACGATGCGTAGCGGCGGGCGGCAAGCACGCTGGCTTCGGCCTGTGCCGCCGGCAGCGAAGGGTCGACAAGCTGCTGGCGGGGATGGACCAGTTGCGCTTCGGGGGCCGCGTGGGCGCCAGCCAGGGGCAGGGCAGCCAGCAACAGGGTGGTCAGCTGTTTCATCATATCTCCTTTGGAAAGAATTGCATGGTATTTGCCCTGGTGTGGCTAAAATAGACGGCAATGACGAATACATACTTTCCAATTCAGGGAGAATCGGCCCATGCTTGATGATTTGCCGGCCCTGCGGGCTTTTGCGCACATCGTTGCGGCAGGCAGCATGTCGGCCGCGGCGCGTGAACTTGAACTGCCGCTATCGGTGGTGAGCAAACGCCTGGCGCAGCTCGAGAAGAATATCGGCCTGCGTCTGCTGCAGCGGACCACCCGGCGCCAGGCGCTGACGGCCGACGGTGCCTTGTTCCATGCGCGCGTCCTGCGCATCCTGGAGGAGGTTGGCCAGGCCGAGTCCCTGCTCGCGCACAGCCGGCAAGAAGTGGACGGCCTGCTGCGCCTGAGCGCTCCAGCCGAACTTGGACGCCAGCACATCGTTCCCATCGTCGCCGACTTCCAGCGCCAGCACCCTGGCCTGCAGGTACAGCTTGAACTGACCGATACGGTAGTGAACCTGCTGGAAACCGGGCAGGACATGGCGATCCGCTTCGGCAGCGTGGAAGATCCCAACCTGGTGGTGCGCCGGCTGGCGCCGAATTTCCGCGTGCTGTGCGCCGCGCCCTCCTACCTGGCGCAGCACGGCACGCCGGCAAGTCCTGCTGAGCTAACCGGGCATCGTTGCATCGTGATCGGTGACGCCCGGCGCGTCGACTGGCGCTTTGCTGGTGAGGCCAGCGTGCGCGTGGCCGCAACCTTCCTCACCAATGATGGCCAGGCTGCGCACATGCTGGCGCTGCAAGGTAGTGGCTTGGTAGTAAAATCGATCTGGGATGTGGGCGATGACCTGCTGGCCGGGCGCTTGCAGCGCCTGTTGCCACGCTATGGCATGCCGGCCGCGCCGCTGCAGGCGATCCTGCCGCACGGCCGCAACCTGCCGCTCCGGGTTCGCCTCTTCCTTGATTACCTGCAGGTACGCCTGACGTCTGCCTGGCGTTGGGACGCGGTTGGGGACGAGAATCATGCTGAAGTTTCTATGGAAGTTGACCAGCCCCGATGAGCGGTCGGAGAACACGCTCGGCATGATCGCCGCGGTGTTCAGCCTGATCGCACTGGGCTGGCTGGTGCTGGCTTAAACCGCTGGGCCATGATGATGCCGGCTACGGTAGCCGCGCAGCCAGTGCCAGCCGAAAGGGCCGAGCAGGACGATGCCCAGGGCCAGGTGCAGCAGCGCCGCCATGGTGCCCGCTTGTTCCTCGCCCAGGTAATAGACTGCCACGGCGCTCATGCACAGCAGCACCAGCAAAGAGCCGACGAACAAGCCGCTGCCACGGTGCTTCCGGCGTCGCCAGCCCGCGCGCATGTGCAGGCTCCATAAGGACCCGGTAAACGCCGCCAGGCTGAAGCCGCCGGCTGCGTGCAGCATCGCCGTGTAAACGCGGGCTTCGCCCGGCAGGCGCCAGGGCAGGTCCATTTCGGCGCGCATCACCAGCGTGCCGGGCGCCAGCAACAGGCCGGTGACCAGCATCATCAGCAGCGCGCCGAGCAGCGCGCGCAAGAACCAGCGGGGATAGCCTTTCATGCCACTTGCCCTCCCAGGCTTGCCAGCAGTTCTGCGCGTACCTGCGCTGGCGCAATGGCGGCCACCTTCGTCAATGCGTCGGCGCGCCACGCGCTGCGCGCGGTCACCGACCAGACGCCTTGTTGCGGCGCCAGACCGGCCGGGCCAATGATGTCGGCGCCGAAGGATTCGTCGCGCCGGGAGGCCACCATCGAACTGGCGAAAGCTGCGTTGCGCAGCGTGCCGCAAGGGCGCACGCCGCCGTCTTCGCCGCGCAGGGCAATCGGCAGTTCGATGTCGCCGAAGACGCGGAGATCGCCGCCGGCGTTGATCCAGCCCGCCACCGCGCCGGCCCGGCGCATGGCGCGGCAGGCCACATCGACGGCAAAGCCTTTGGCGATTCCGTCCAGCACCAGGCGCACCGGCCGCCGCAAGCGGACAGCTCCTCTGCCCAGTTCCACGTCAAGCGCCGAGCCGCGTTCCAGCGCGGGCAAGCCGCCATGGTCGGGCAGGCTGCCCCGGCGCACCTGCGCGCCGCCGACGGTAAAGTCGAAGTAGCCGCCACTGGCCAGCATCAGGCCGCGTGCAAGGCGCAGCAAGCGGACCGTGTCGCCATGCACGGCGACCCAGCCGCCGTCGCTGCCGTTGATGCGCGACAGTTCGCTGCCCGGGTCCTGGAAGCTCCAGCGTTCCTGCGCCAGTGCCAGGCTGGCAAAGGCCGCGTCGAGGGCGGGCAGGCCGGCGCTGCCGGAGCAGCCTGCCTCGACGAAAGTGCCCAATGCAGGGCGCATGCGGCGCACTACGTCCATCAGGCCTTGAGGAACATCTGCTGGATTACCAGCAGCCGCTTGACGCCATCCATCACATTGCGGCACGACAGGGTGGCGCCGCTGATGTTCTGGATGTCCTGGTCCAGCTTGAACGGATCGCTGACCGACTTGCCGGCGAATTGCTTGCGCCAAGCCGGCTCGCGTACCTGGCCGCCGTGCGTTTCGCGGTAGCTCATGATTTCGATGCCGACTACCTTGCCATCGGCGCCAATGGCGGTGGCGTAGGTAATGAACTCGTGCTTGCCGATCACTTCATCGACCATCAGCCAGCCCTGCAGCTTGCCGTTCTTCTCGGCGCGCCAGAGCTTCATTTCGTCGTTGCGCTGGCGCACGCCGGCAGCGGCCTTGATGCGGTCGCGCTGTTCACCGCTGAACTTCAGGGTCTGCTCGCTGAACTGGGCGCCGGGAAACAACTGCTCCTGCGCCTGCGCCACCGTCAGGTAGTCGGTGGCGTAGGCCGTGGGACCGGCCAGCACGGCCACAGGAAGGAAGAAGGCATTCCAGCGAAGTGCACTCATGGCGATTCCCTTTAGAAGTTGTAGCCGACCTTCAAACGCAGCTCGTTCTTGGTGCGCTCGATCAGGTGCAATTGCTTTGCAGGCTGGCCGTCGTAACGCTCGCCGCCACCGCGCAGCTGGCGGAACACGGTCAGCGTCGCCCACCATTGCTTGCCGCCATAGTGCAGCGAAGGGCCGCCGAAGACCGACCAGCGCTCCTGCCCAACCTCGGTCTCATACTCGTTTTCGAACAGCGCTTCAACGCCGGCATACCAGCCCGGTGCGAAACGGTAGGACAGGCCGGTGCCGATCTTGGTCGAGATTTCCATCTCCGGATCGGTCGGCCATTCGAAGTCTTCCGGCAGGTCGGCAATGGCCTTGCGTTTTTCGTGCGCTGCGCGCAGGCCGATATTGCCCACCCAGGTCAGCTGGCCTTCCAGGAAGTACTTCTGCGCCTGCAGTTGCGCTTCGAATTCCAGTTCGCGCTTGCGCTGGCCCGAGTGCACGTCCAGGCGGCCGTATTCGAAGGAGGTATAGGCGGACAGGCCGAAATCGTCCTTGGCCGGGCTGAGGAAGTTGTACTTGGCTGCGACTTCAAAGCCTTGCAGGCGCAGGTTGGAATCAATGTCCTTCGGCAGGTAGCCGTTGATCAGCAGGCCTTGGCTCTTGACGGCCAGGCCGTTCACTTCGGCCGATACCTGGAAGCGGTCGGTCACGCCGTATTCGATCTCGGTCTTGGTGTCCACCGCGCGGTAGTGGCCGCTGCCCTTGTTGTTGCGCTGGGTGACCCATTGGTAAAACTCGCCGCTGCCTTTTGGCAGGACTTCGGAGCCGCGGACGTAGCCGAACAGGTTTTCATCCGCGAGGGCGGGCAAGGCGGCCAGCAAGCCGGCGGCCAGTACGACATGTTTGCGCATTGAACTGGTTTAACGAAGTTGAAAAATGCGCAATAATAAATGCGAATCATTCGCATTGCAAGTGAGGGGAACCCTTAACTGCGCAGCAGGGCTTCGATGGCGCCGACCAGTTGTTGCGGGTCGAGCGGGTGGGACAGCACGCTGCGTTTGCGTCCGGCGCCCAGCGTTCCCAGCTCGTCTTCGTCATCGGGGCGGATCAGCAGCACCGGCAGCCCCGGCGCCATTTCCAGCGCATCGCCCAGGAAGGCCAGGCGGCCGGCCTCCAGCAAGCCCAGCTCGCACAGCACCAGGTCGAACTGATGGCCGTCCAGCAGTACGCCGGCATCCATTGGATTGGCAGCCGTGCTGACGGAGTAGCCGCTGTGTGCCAGGATGGCCGCCACCAGCCCGGAATTCTCGGGCGCGGCGTCGAGCAGCAGCACGCGGGACCGTGCCGGCGAGGCCAAGGGCGCCGCGGCCGCTGCGGATGGCGCGGCCGGCGCCGCAGTGGCGGGCGCCGGTTGCGCGCTGGCGCGGCGCAGGTGCGCCGGAAGGAAGGATTCCAGGGCCGGAATCAGCACATCCGGCTCCATCGACTTGGGCAGGCAGCCGGAGAATCCGGCGCGGCGCAGGGCTGCGCAGCCGTCGGTGACGGGGAGCGCGCTGGCTGCCAGGATCGGAATCGCCTGCGTGGCTGGATCGGCGCGCAGCCGCGCCAGCACGCCCGGCCCGTCAAGCTTAGGCAGATGCAGGTCGCACAGGATCAGGTCCGGTTTTTCGCTGGTGGCCAGCGCTACCCCCATTTCACCGTCGCTGGCGCACAGCGGGCGATGGCCGAAGGCCTGCAGCAAGTACGTCATCAGGTCCATATTGGCCTGGTTGTCTTCAATGATCAGGATGCGTGCCGACATTTGAGCGCAAGCGTGAAGGTGCTGCCTTTGCCAAAGTCGCTGCTGAAGAACAGCGAGCCGCCGAGGAGGTTGGCCAGGTTCTGGCTCAGGTACAGGCCAAGCCCGGCGCCTTCCGCATGCCGCGTCGACGTGTTATCCAGCTGCGAGAAGGCCTGGAACAGCTTGGCCTGGTCCTCTTCCTTGATGCCGCTGCCGCTGTCGGTCACGCTGAACTCCGTGATCACAGCCTGCTCTTCGTCAGTGCGCTGTTTCAGCGCCAGCTTGATCATGCCCTTTTCAGTGAACTTGATCGCGTTGTTGGCCAGGTTGATGATGATTTGCGCCAGCGCGCGGCGGTCGGTCTGCAGAACGATCGGCTGCTCCGGCATGTCGATGAAGACTTCCAGGCCCTTTTGCGCGGCCAGCGGGCGCAAGGTATCGGCCACTTCGCCTATCAACTGCTGGCAGTGCACGGATTCCACCGTCAGGGTGACCTTGCCGGCTTCGATCTTGGCCACGTCCAGGATGTCGTTGATCAGCGAGAGCAGGTGGCGCGCGCTGGAACGGATGGTGTTGAGCTGGCGGTCCTGTTCGTCGGTCAGCGGGCCGGGAAGCTTCATCAGCAGCGCCCCGGTGAAGCCGATGATGGCGTTCAGCGGCGTGCGCAGCTCGTGCGACATATTGGCGATGAAGGCCGACTTCATGCGGCTGGCCTCGGCCAGTTCCAGGTTCTTCAGCGCGATCTCGCGGTTGATGGTTTCCAGCTCGCCGGCATGGTGCGCCAGGCGCATGTTCAGTTCGATCACCTGCCGCTCGCGCGCCTGCAGCTCGCTGTTGACCTGCACCGCCTGCTCGTAGGTCGAAATCAGCAGGTCGAGGATCTGCTGGCGTTCTGCATTGATGAAGTGTTTCTGGTCGCCCAGGTAGAGGGCGATGCCGACCTCCATGCTGGAATTCTTGCGCAGCTTCTGGTTGACCAGCATCTGGCCGATGCGGTTCAGCAGGTAGTCCTCGGCGTAGGGCTTGCGGATGAAGTTGTCGGCGCCGCATTCGATGCCGCGGATGATGTCCTTGGGATCGGTCAGCGAGGTCACGAGGATGACCGGGATATCGCGCAGGGCCGGATCGGCCTTGACGGCACGGCACAGCTCATAGCCGTTCATCTCGGGCATGACGATGTCGGACAGCACCAGGTGCGGCTTGTGTTCGCGAATATCGGCCAGTGCCAGCTTGCCGTTGGCCGCCACCCTGGCATGATAGCCCGAGGACCGGATCAGCCGCCGCAGGCGCTCGGCCTGGGTTGGACTGTCCTCCACGATGAGTATTTCCAGCTCATCGGGCGCGATTTCGTAGCTGGAGTCCAAGTCACCTCCGAAATGGTTGGGTGTTCAGACTATACCGTTTTTTCACCCGCCTTGGAAACCGCCGTCACGATAGGTGATGACCAGGGTGTCGCGGTGGCCATGTTCGGCCAGCGGCTGGATCGGGGTCGATTCATGGATGACAGCCGCGTCGTCCAGCAGCAGCATGGTCCAGGGCTCGGTCATGGTGAAGCGCTTGCCGTTCGGGCCGTCGGCCTCGAACACGCGGGTTTCGCCGCCCTTGATGCCATGGCGGCCGACCAGCAGCACGGCCACGAAGTCGACGCCGTCGCGGTGGGCGCCTTCCGGGGTCGGGCGGCCGATGCCGTCGGTAGTGTCGATGCGGAACTGGTGGGCTTCCACGTACCAGGGATGCTGGCCGCGTACCTGGGCGCAGGCCTGGCCGATGGCGGCCAGCAGCTTGGTCCACGCCTGGTTGGCGACCGTTTGCGGGGCGATGGGTTCGAACAGGCGGCGCATGCCGCCGTGCAGGGCGTTGTATTCGACCGGCTGCCAGTGGGCGCGGTGGGCAGTCTGGTCCAGGGCCAGGCCATCCTGCACGAAGCAGGAGTGACGGCGGCGGCGATAGCGGCCGCCGTCTTTCAGGTAGTTGTCCGGTGCCAGGTCGTCCCAGCTCGGGACCAGGGAATTCAGTTCATCCAGGGAGCAGCCGGCCAGGCTGGCCACGTCGGCCGGCTTGAGCAGGGCGTAGCCGGCGCTGCGCAGGGTGTGGATCAATTGGGGCAGTGGCGTCATCATGCCCCTTATTGTACTTAGAATGCGTAATTCAGGCTGAGGCGGAAAGATCTCGCCTCGATCGGGTGGAAGTGGATGTCCGCCCGGGCCTCGGCTTCGCCGCCCAGCCGCGATTCGTAGAAGTAGTCAATGGCCGATACCTGGCGGTTGGCGAGGTTGAAGCCTTCCAGCTCCAGCGTGGCGCGTGCGGCCAGCTTGTAGGCCAGGCGGCCGTTGACGGTGGCGCTGGCTTTCGAGCGGACAGAGTTGTCTTCCACCAGCGGGCGCGGGCCGAACCAGCGCAGGCGCAGGGAGCCGGACCAGGGGCCTGCCGGGGTGAGAGTGGCGGCCAGCTGCGCCACGCCCTCTACCGCGCCGGGGATGCGCTCGCCCTCCGGCGCCGCCTGGCGGAAGCGGCCGCGCGCAAACGCTAGGTCGGCATCAAGCGACAGGCATTTGAACGGCTTGTAGTAGTTGGAGAACTCGATGCCGTAGCGGCGGCTCGGGCGGCCCGCTTCGGTGCTGCCGGCGTCGCCGAGGTAGATCAGTTCCGAGTCGAAGTCCAGGCGGTACAGGGCCACCACCGTTTGCAGGCCCTTGACTGCTTCGCTGCGCAGGCCGAATTCGAGGCCGCGCGAACGGGCCAGGGGCGTTGCCGGCTCCTGCGCCTGCGTCACCCCGCGCGCGTCGTTGCTGTGGAAGCCGCGGCCGGCGTTCAGGTAAAACTCGGTGCGTTCCCATGGCCCGAAAGCCAGGCTGATGCCCGGGCTCGCCAGCGTATCGCCGGCGCGTGCCTGGCCGACGCCGAAGCGGTAGCGGTCCAGCCGCACGCCGGCTTCGCCGCGCAGCCATGGCGTGACCCGCAGGCGCTGCTGCAGGTAGAGGGCGGCGCTGGTTTCGACGATATGGTCGGCGCGGACGGTCGCCAGCACCTGGCGCGCCTGCGTATGTTGCAAGGCATTGAAGATATTGTCGTTCTGCGCCTGCAGGCCCAGCGTGGTGCTCCACGCCATATCGTCCATATGGTCATGCCAGCTATGGCTCACATCGAAACCGCTGGTCACGCGACGGTCCGGCTGGGCGAACTGGTCGCCATGCAGCGGATCGTCCAGGAAATACGTGAAGTTGGAGAACAGCTCGAGCCGGTTGTTGATGACGTAGGCGTTGGCGCGCGTGGTCTGCTTGTCGTCGCTGCGCGCCCAGGCGGCAGAGAGGCTGAAGCGGCGTGCCTGGCCGCCGTCCGTCAGGTCGATCCCGTCGAAGCGGCCCAGCAAGCCATTGTCCACGGCGCGCTGTGGAATCTGGTCGGTGGCGTTCCATGCGCCGCGGTAGGCCATGGCGGTGATGGTGTAGCCGTTGTTGGCAAAGCCTTCGCTGTAGCGCAGCACGGCGTTCAGCTTGCGGTAGTTGTCGCCGCGCGTCCATGGGCCGTCGTTGTGCACGGCTTCCACTGCGTACAGCAGCGATCCCTTGTCGCCGGATTCGCGCGAGCCCGCCAGGAGGGCGCGGCCGTAGCCGTTCTGGCCTGCGGTGGCGCTGGCCTGGTCCTGCGGCAGGCGGCTGGAATAATTGATCGCCGTGGCGCCGGCGGAGGAAAAGTCGCCGTTGCTCGCGTTGTACGGCCCCTTGCTGTAATCGAGCCGCGCCACCAGTTCGGGGATGATGAAATTGAGGTCGGTCCAGCCCTGGCCATGCGCATGGCTGCGCTGGTTGACCGGCATGCCGTCCACCGTGGTGCGCAGGTCGGTGCCGTGATCGAGATTGAAGCCGCGCAGGTAGAACTGGTTGGCCTTGCCTTCGCCGCTATGCTGGCTGGCCACCAGCCCAGGGGTTGCCTCGAGCAATTCGCCCGGACGGTAAATGGTGCGCGCCTCGAGCTGGCGCTGCGACACGCTGCCCATGCCGCCCGAATCGGCCACGCCAAGCTGGCTGGCGCGCGCGCCTTCGACCAGCACGCGCTGCATGAAGGGATCGTCGGCGTAAGCGGCTGCCGGCGAGAGCAGCCCGGCCAGCGCGAGGGCTGGCAGCCGCCGCCTCTCAGGGAAGCGGCTGTTCACGACGATCGCGGTTGAAGACGATGGAAGCGGCCGGGCGGCCGGGGCCGCTGACGTTGACGTTGTTGACTTGCTGCGGCAGGAAATCCGTCAGCACGCCATCGCGCAGGACGGCGCCAGGCGGCAAGGCGGTCTTTTCGATTTCCTGGAACACGTTGATGCTGTCGGCATTGGCTTGCATGCCGACCCACTGCAGCGCCACCGGCTTGCCGTTGACGCTGATGCGGAACTGCTTTTCGAGGTAGCGACGGAACACGGCCTGATCCTCCTCCAACCCAAGGTCGAACTGGCGCTGGTACAGGTTCATCAGCAGCGCCTCCACATCATGCGCCGTGTAAGTATGAACCACTTCCGTACTGCCTGAGCGCGGATTGAAGCTGATCTCGGTCAAACCCACGTGAAAATTATGGGCTTGGGCGGCGGCGCTGCACCAGAGCAGCGCCGCCGCGAGGACGGCCTTGAAACGCATCATTCCTTTTTGGCGCCTTCCTTGTCGCCTTCAGCATCCTGCTTCTTCAGCGGCGTGTTGAAGTCCTTCATCATGTTTTCCGGCTGGCGCGACTTGAACAGCTCCAGGCGGGAAGGCGTCACCTTGCGCGGCCAGGCATTGTTCGACTGGTCGATGTCGGCGGTTTCCCAGTACGGGTCATGCACCAGCGACAGCAGCGGCTCGTCGGTCACGATCACCTTGGTGATCTTCTTCGGCGAATAGCGCCATACTTCGGCGGGAATGCGCTCGATATACTTCTTGCCCGACTTCAGTTCGATCTGCAGGATCAGCGGCGTCACCAGGCCGCCCAGGTTCGAGAAGTCCACCAGGTACAGGTGCTTGCCCTGTGCCAGGAGGTCCTTTTCCCATTGTTCCAGCTCTTTGGCCTGCTCGGCGTACTTGTTGCGGTCTGCGTTGGTGACGGTGTAGTCGTCGTGCTCGTTGTAGAAGTCTTTCAGGGCCGGCTGCTCGTCCACCTTGCGCACCATGCCTTTGTTGCGCTGGTCGATGATGGAGACCGGCTCCGCATCATGCTGCGCCTTCTTCCAGGCCTTCTCGGTTTCCGGATTCCTGGTGCTCACGCCGTACTCGCTGATGCCGTCGATCGACACGTCGACCGCATCGGTGGTGTAGAACCAGCCGCGCCAGAACCAGTCAAGGTCGGTGCCCGACGCGTCTTCCATGGTGCGGAAGAAGTCGGCCGGGGTAGGGCGCTTGAACTTCCAGCGCCGAGCGTATTCGCGGAAGGCGTAGTCGAACAGCTCGCGGCCCAGCACCGTCTCGCGCAGGATGTTCAGCGCAGCGGCAGGCTTGGCGTAAGCGTTGTTGCCGAACTGGAGCAGCGACTCCGAGTTGGTCATGATCGGCACCTGGTTCTTCGAACGCATGTAGTCGACGATGAAGCGCGGATCGCCGCGGCCGGCCGGGTAGTTGTCTTCCCAGGCTTCCTGGGCCAGCGACTGGACGAAGGTGTTCAGGCCTTCATCCATCCAGGTCCACTGACGCTCGTCGCTGTTGACGATCATCGGGAAGTAGTTGTGGCCGACTTCGTGGATCACCACGCCGATCAGGCCGTACTTGGCGCGCTTGGTATAGGTGATTTCACCGGTCTTCTTGTCCTTCACCGGACGCGGACCGTTGAAGGAGATCATCGGATACTCCATGCCGCCCACCGGGCCATTGACGGAAATCGCGGTCGGGTACGGGTAATCCAGGCTGTACTTGTTGTACTGTTCGATGGTGTGGATGATGGCGGCGGTCGAATACTTCTCCCACAGCGGGTTGCCTTCCTTCGGATAATAGGACATGGCCATCAGGTTGCTGCCATCCTTCTTGTAGCCCTGCGCATCCCAGATGAACTTGCGCGAAGAAGCCCAGGCGAAGTCGCGCACGTTCTTCGCCTTGAAGTGCCAGGTCTTGGTTCCCTTGGCCTGGTTCTTCTCGGCCTGTTCGGCTTCGGCCTGGGTCACGATGACGACCGGGGTCTTGCTGGTACGGGCTTTTGCCAGGCGGTCGCGCTGGGCCGCAGTCAGAACCTCGCCGGGATTCTGCAATTCGCCGGTGGAGGCCACGATATGGTCGGCCGGCACGGTGATCTGCACGTCGTAGTCGCCGAACTCCAGCGTGAATTCGCCGGAGCCCAGGAACTGCTTGTGCTGCCAGCCGTACACGTCATAGTAGGCGGCCATGCGCGGGAACCACTGCGCGATTTCGAACAGCGCGTTCTTGTCCTCTGCGAAGTACTCGTAGCCGGAGCGGCCGCCAAGGACTTTCTGCTCATTGATCTTGTAGGTCCAATCGATGGAGAAGCTGAACTTCTCGCCCGGTTTCAGCGGCTGCTGCAGATCGATGCGCATCATGGTGCGGTTGACGGTGTACTGCAGCGGAGCCCCGCCGGAACCCTTGACGGAACCGATCTTGAAACCGCCATCGAAATCGCGGCCGGCCAGGATATTGCGCAGGCCTTCATACTTCATGCCTTCTTCATCGCTCTTTGCCCGGCCCCAGGCCTCGCGCGAAGGCGCGGTCATGGTCATGCGGGCATCGGAATCCGGCTTGTAGATGTTCTGGTCAAGCTGCAGCCACAGGTAATGCAGGGTATCCGGCGAATTGTTGTGGTAAGTGACCTGGCCGCTGCCGGAAATGGCGCGGTTGGCCTCATCCAGGGTGGCGCGGATGGTGTAGTCCGCGCGCTGCTGCCAGTAGGCATGGCCGGGAGCGCCGGAAGCGGTGCGGTACTGGTTGGCGGAAGGCAGCAGCTCATCGAGCTGGCGGAACTTGTCATCGAATGGTTCGGCAGCGAAGGCCGTCGCCGTCAGGCAAAGTGCGGCAAGGCCGAAATGAAAGCGTTTCATCGAATCCCCAAGCTTGTTGTAATAAATGCCGGGCTATTCTAGAGAGCTTTGTCCTGCGACACTTCGTTTATTTGTAAAAAACCTGAAACATCTGTGGTGAAAGTCGGGGTCAGGTCTGGCAATCCGCCATTTTGGCGGATTGCCAGACCTGACCCCGACTTTCATCTTTCACTTCAGGCGGTATTTCAGCTCTTCGCCGGCTTGGCGCATCGCGGCTTTGGTGCCGGGGGCGTTGCTCAGCACGTTCAGCAGGCCGAAGTCGTGGATCATGCCGTTGTAGCGGACTGTGGCGGTTTCGACACCGGCGGCATCGAGCTTCTTGCCATACGCTTCGCCTTCGTCGCGCAGCACGTCGAATTCGGCGGTCTGGATCAGGGTTGGCGGCAGGCCTTTCAATTGCTCGGTCGTGGCCTGCAAGGGCGAGGCGTAGATTTCCTTGCGTTTGGCGAGGTCGGTGGTGTAATTGTCCCAGAACCATTTCATCGCATTGCGGGTCAGGAAGTGGCCATCGGCGAACTGCTTGTAGGAGGCGTTGTCGAAATCGGCATCGGTGACAGGCCACAACAGGACTTGGGCGCGCAGTTTCGGCTGGCCCTGGTCTTTCGCCATCAGCGCCACTACCGCAGCCATATTGCCGCCGACGCTATTGCCGGCCACTGCGAGGCGGGTGCCGTCGACGTTGATTTCCTTGCCATTTTTCGCGACCCATTTGGTGGCGCCATAGGCTTGTTTGATTGCCACGCCATAGCCGGCTTCCGGCGAAGGGGTGTAGTCAACGAAGACGGCTGCGGCGCCAGAGTTCACTACCAGGTCGCGCACCAGCCGTTCGTGGGTGGGGAAGTCGCCCAGCACCCAGCCGCCGCCGTGGAAAAACATGAAGACCGGCAGGGTGCCCTTGGCGCCGGCCGGGCGCACGATGTGCAGCTTGATCTTTTCGCCATCGACATCGATCACCTTGTCGGACACGTCGGCGGCAGGCAGTCTGGCGCCTTGCTGGGCGCCGGCCAGTACCTGGCGTGCATCGGCAGGGCTCAGCGATTCCAGCGGCTTGCCACCTTCCAGCGCTTTCAGGAATTGCGCGGTTTGCGGTTCTACGCCCGGCAGGCTGGCGGCGACGGCGGAACCGGCGAGGAGGGTAAGGGCGGAAGCGGCGATAAGGGTTTTCATGGCAAATCTCCTTTAGTTAACGATTAAATAGTGCGCTACTTAATTGGCTTTAAAAAATGCCCACACTGGCGACACCAAGGTGGGCACCTGACTGTTACGCGTTGTTCATCAGGCTGGTGCGCAGGACCGACAGCTCGCGCTGCAAACGAATCACTTGCTCCAGGTCGCAGCCGCTGGCGCCCAGCACGCAAGCCGGCAGCTTGGCACCCTCGTTGCGCAGCTCGCTGCCGTGCGGGGTGAGGGCAATGATCACCTGGCGCTCGTCTTGCGGGCAGCGGGTGCGGGTGATCAGTTCGGCCTGCTCCATCCGCTTGAGCAGCGGCGTCAGCGTGGCCGAGTCGAGAAAGAGGCGCTCGCCCAGGGCCGACACCGTTTGCTCGTCCTGTTCCCACAACACCATCATCACCAGGTATTGCGAGTAGGTCAGGCCCAGCTTGCGCAGCAGCTTGCGGTACAGCTTGTTCATCGCCAGCGAAGTCGAGTACAAGGCGAAGCACAATTGCTGGTCCAGCTTGGGAACCTGCTCGAGGTCAAATGATTTCGTATCCATGCCTGGCAGTATAGATAGTGCGCGATCTAATTGCAAGCAAATTTTTCCGTTGACCTTGCCTGATGAGGAATCTTTGACTATCGTTAAAGTGCCCGTAACCTGCGCTGGGCAAAGGGGATGACAATGAATCAAATGAATCACTATCATTCAGGCGCCTACCCAGTGCCCGACCAGCGAGGCCCGGAGCCCGTGCTTTTCCTGGTCGAACTGGACCCGCAGCGCGTCGTTGATGGTGTGCGCTACGACGAAAACTACCTGGCCGATGACGTGCTGGCCTGCGGCACCATGCGCGAAACCTGCCCGATTTGCGAAGAGGGCCACCTGCAACTTGTCCTGCGCCAGAAGAACGTGCGGGTGGCGCACCTGTTCTGCATCGAATGCACCCGTTGTTTCGGCGCTTTCCTGCCCGATGGCTCGCCGGCCCTCGCCGACTGAACATTCCCTGCGTATTGTTCCCGTGCGGTATCATGCCGCAATGAAGAGCCCAAAGACCAAGCCGCTGCTGCTGATCGTTGACGGATCGGCCGACCACCTGCAACAGCTCAGCCACCTGCTGGAAGACAGGTATGCCGTGCGCCTAGTCGAAGATGGCGACAACGCGCTTGCCTCGGCGGAGCTGTTGCCGCGCCCGGACCTGATCCTGGTCGACGTGGTGCGCGATGGCTTTGCGGTTTGCCAATGCCTGCGCGGCAATCCGGACACTGCCGGCATCCCGCTGATCGCCATGATCGAGCGCGGCCAGCCGGACCTGGAGCAAAGCGCCCTGGCCGAAGGCGCTTCCGACGTGGTGGCGCGCCCGCTGGTGCCGGAGCTGCTGCGCGCGCGCATCGCCACCCACCTGCAGTTGCGCGAGGCGCGCGCCAAGGTGCAGCGCCAGCGCAACCGGCTCAATGAACTGGGCCAGATCGCCGATGCCGCTGCCTGGGCCATCGCCAGCCTGGCCGAATGGCGCGACGAGGAAGACCCTTCGCACCTGCGCCGCATCCAGCACATCGTGCTGGCGCTGGCGCGCCAGTTGCAGGGCAACCCGCGTTTTGCCAATGAACTGGTGGAGGCCCATATCCCGCTGCTGTTCAAGGCAGCCCCGCTGCACGATATCGGCAAGGTGCGCATTCCCGATGCGATCCTGCTCAAGCCGGGCCGCCTGACGCCGGAAGAATTCGAGATCATGAAGCTGCACACGGTGCACGGCCGCGATGCCATCGCCGGGGTGGAGCGCGAGCTGGGCTTCTCCAACGCCTTCCTGCGCTTCGCGCGCGAGATCACCTACAGCCACCAGGAGCGCTACGATGGCTCCGGCTATCCGCAAGGCCTGGCTGGCGATGCCATTCCGGTAGCGGCGCGCCTGGTCGCGGTGGCCGATGTCTATGATGCGCTGGTATCCGAGCGCGTATACCGTCCGGCCTTTACCCACGAAACTGCCATCGAACTGATCCGCCAGGGCAGCGGCGAGCAATTCGACCCGGATGTGGTCGATGCGCTGCTGGCCGCCGAGGAACAGGTCAGGGAAATTGCGCTGCGATACCAGGATGCGACAGGGTAACAACGGCTGACCGTTTCCCTGGCGTATGAGGGATTTCACTATGCTATAGTCGTCTCCATAGTCCCGTCGGAGCAAGCATGCGCATACACGGATACCTGGCCTTTATTGTCGGTATTTGCGTTACCGTGTGGGTCTGCATGTTCGTGATGAATGTGCAGGACCGCCAGACCAATGAAGCCTTCCAGCGCGACACGCAAAAAATTGCGCGCGACACCCAGCTTCGCTTGCAAACCTACTTCGACATGCTGCTTAGCATTAAGGGCGTGTTCGCGGTGAAGGACGATGTCTCGCGCGTGGAATTCAGCCGCTATGTGCGCGAGCTGGACCTCAAGCGCCGCTATCCCGGCTTCCAGGCCATCCAGTTCGTGCGGCGCGTGCCATCCAGCCAACTGGATGCCTATGCGGTACGCATCCGTGCTGATGACAGCCTGCAAAGCGGCGGCTATCCCGACTACAAGGTGCATCCGGCTTCGGTGCGGCAGGAGCACTTCCTGATCGAATACAACGAGCCGATGAGGGGCAATGAAAACGCCTTCGGCCTGGACCTGGCCGCACTGCCTCCGCATTACAAGGCCCTGCAGCTGGGCAAGGCCACCGGCCGCGTGGTGGCCACCGAACGCATCACCCTGGTGCAGGACGCCAGCGGCCAGCCCGGCTTCGTTGCGCGCGCACCGATCTACCGCCGTGGCGCCTCGCTGTTGACGGAGCAGGAGCGCGACGCAGCGCTGGTGGGCTTTGTCGCCATTGTTTTCCGTGTCAACGACCTGATGTCGGAAACGATCGACAGTCCGATGCTGCAGCACCTTTATGTCAGCATCAACGATGCGGGCTACATCAACGACGGCGGCAAGATGCCGGCCACGGTCGACAACCTGATGTTCAACAGCTTCGGCAAGCTAGGTTCGGGCGAGCGCATGCCGGCGCTGCCAGGCCTGACCAGCAACATCCCTCTCGATGTCGGCGAGCGGCGCTGGATCATGAAATTCGAAGGCCATGCGAGCGAGCGTTATAGCCGCGACTTGAGGCTGATCACGGTGATCGGCCTGGCCGGCTTTATCATCAGTGCCCTGATCGGCGCGCAGATCATGACATTGCAGCGGCGCCGCGCGCTGGCGCAAAAGCTGCGCGTCACTGCCGACGAATTGCGTGCGTTGCAGGATAGCGCCATTGTCGGCATCGGCTTGTTCGCCAACGGGCTGATCGTGCGCTGCAACCGCGGGCTGGAAGAGATGATGGGTTACCAGCCGGGCCAGTTGGCGGGCCGCTCCTGCAATATGCTGACGGGCGGGCTGAGCGATCCCTTTGCCTGCGTGGCCGATGGCACGCCGATGCATTTCGAGCTGGAGCTGGCCAGCTCCAGCGGCCGGCGCCTGTGGTGCATGGTGAACGGACGCATGCTGGACGAGAATGAGCCGCGCAAAGGCTGCGTCTGGGTCATTATCGATATCACGGAGCGCAAGCAGACCGAGGCAGCGCTGGTCGACACCAAGCATGGCCTGGAGCGCAGCCTGAATGAGCTGGCACTGCAAAAGTCTAACGTGGAAATGGCGCACAAGGATCTGTCGGCCGTGCTGCTGACGTTGAAACAGGCGCAGGCCAACCTGATCACGTCCGAGAAAATGGCATCGCTGGGCGCGCTGGTAGCAGGCATTGCGCACGAACTGAATACGCCGATCGGCAACAGCCTGCTGACCGCGACGGCCTTGAGCGACATGTGCAAGGAGTTTGAGCGCCAGCTCTCCGAGGGCGGCATCAAGCGCTCGGCCCTCGATACGCATCTGAAGGATGCGCGTATGGCGTGCTCGATCATCACCAACTCCCTGACGCGGGCGGCTGACCTGATCCACTCCTTCAAGCAGGTGGCGGTCGACCAGACCTCCGACAAACGGCGTTCGTTCAACCTGCATGGCGTGGTGCACGACACGCTGGCGACTTATTCCGCCCAGCTGCGCCGTGCCAACTGCGAAGTGAAGGTGTGGATGCCGGAGACGCTCAACTTCATGTCCTACCCCGGCAGCGTGGGCCAGGTGCTGAGCAACCTGATCCAGAACGCCATCATGCATGCCTTCGAGGGCCGGGAGTCCGGGCATATCACCATCAGCGCCGTCGAGATGGACGAGGATAATGTCGAACTGCGCTTTGCCGATGACGGCAATGGCATGAGTGCACGCACGCTGCGCCAGGTGTACGATCCCTTCTTCACCACCAAGATGGGGCAGGGCGGGTCAGGGCTCGGCATGAACATCGTCTACAACCTCGTTACCGGCGTCTTGCGCGGGACCATCCACGTTGAATCCGAGCCTGGAAAAGGCACTACCGTGATCATGACCTTGCCGCGCCAGGTTCCCGCGAAGGAGGAACTGGCGGAAACCGACCTGCTTCACGCGCAGTAGTCGGGCAAAGCCAGAAGTCAGGTGCGCAAGCCTTCCAGGATTTTCAATGCAGCACGCTCCGCTTCGCCTTCGGCGGCATGCTGGTCCAGAAAGGTCTGGTCTGCCGACACGCGTCGCTTCGGATAGATATGGGTCATATGCATCGGGTTCGCGGAAGGGGCGAAGATGGAGACGTAGGCGCCCCATTGCTCCGTGCCTTCAAGCAGTTCGCCGGTGTACTCAATCTCGTAGTCATCAACGCTTTTGGTAGGCATCGTCATTCCAGGATCAGCGCAGGAACTTGCCGGCTTTGGCTTCGAGGAGCCGAACCAGTTCGGCCTGCATGTATTCGTAGTCGTCAGGAATGTCGAGGCAAATCACGCGCTTCCCGTTCAGGTGCGCCCTGAAATCGCGGGAGAGGCGGTTGCGGTGAGTCTTCTCCATCACGAAGATGATGTTGGCCCACGCGATCTGCTCGCTCGACAGGGGGACGTCGGCGTCATTGCCCAGGCCTGCGGAATCGGTCTCCACATCGGGCCAGCTCGCGAATACATGCTCCGCTGTCGGGCTGCGCAAGCGATTTTGCGTGCAGATGAAGAGTGCTCGTTTCATGGTATAGGCGAATTTTGCACGAATCTTATCAAATTTAAACCAGATCAAGGAAATCAAAAATCAGCGCCGTCAAGTCGCTGTTCACTACATTTAGTGTGTAATATCCATCGAAACACAACATGTAGTTTAAGAGAATAATGAACCCTGCCCGCAAGACTACCGTGGACGTGGAGTCCTCGATCAATGAATACCTCCAGCAGCTCGACTGGCGGGTGAACGCCAATGCCAACCAGGGCTATTCGCTGGGCGGCATGATCCTCAACATTTCCGGCAAGATGGTCGCCAACTACTGGCTCGACCACGTCTACCCGCGCACGGTCGGCGAAGCGCATCGCAATGCCGATATCCACATCCATGACCTCGACATGCTGGCCGGGTATTGCGCCGGCTGGTCGTTGCGCACGCTGCTGAACGAAGGCCTGAACGGTGTGCCGGGAAAGGTGGAATCGGCGCCGCCGAAGCACCTCTCCAGCGCCGCCGGCCAGATCGTGAACTTCCTTGGCACCTTGCAGAACGAATGGGCCGGTGCCCAGGCTTTCAGCTCCTTCGACACCTATATGGCGCCCTACGTCCGCAAGGATAGGCTGGGCTATGAACAGGTACTGCAGACCATGCAGGAACTGGTCTACAACCTGAACGTCCCCTCGCGCTGGGGCACGCAAACGCCTTTCACCAACCTCACTTTCGACTGGACCTGTCCGGAAGACTTGCAGGAGCAGGTGCCGGTGATCGCCGGCGAAGAGATGCCGTTTACCTACGGCGACCTGCAGGCCGAGACGGACATGATCAACCGCGCCTACATCGAAGTGATGATGCGCGGCGACGCCAAAGGCCGCGCCTTCACCTTCCCGATCCCGACCTACAACATCACGCCGGACTTCGACTGGCACAGCCCGAATGCCGACCTGCTATTCGAAATGACTGCCCGCTATGGCTTGCCTTACTTCCAGAACTTCGTGAACTCGGAACTCAAGCCGAACATGATCCGCTCCATGTGCTGCCGCCTGCAACTCGACCTGCGCGAACTGCTCAAGCGGGGCAACGGCCTGTTTGGCTCGGCCGAACAAACCGGCTCGCTGGGCGTGGTCACGTTGAACTGCGCCCGCCTTGGCTACCTGTATGCAGGCGACGAGGCGGCGCTGTTTGCACGCGTGGACGAACTGCTTGAACTGGGCAAGACCAGCCTGGAGATCAAGCGCCAGGTGATCCAGCGCCTGATGGATGGCGGCCTGTTCCCCTATACCAAGCGTTACCTCGGCACGCTGCGCAACCATTTCTCCACGCTTGGCGTGAATGGCATGAACGAAATGCTGCGCAACTTCAGCGGCGACACGGAAGACATCACCACCGAAGCCGGGGCCGCGCTGGCGATACGCCTGCTCGATCACATCCGCGCCCGCATGCTGGAGTTCCAGGAAGAGACAGGGCATATGTACAACCTCGAGGCTACGCCGGCCGAAGGCACAACCTACCGCTTTGCCAAGGAGGACCGTGCCCGCATGCCGTCGATCCTGCAGGCAGGCACGCCGGAAATGCCTTACTACACCAACTCTTCGCAGCTCCCGGTGGGCTTCACCGATGACCCGTTCGAAGCGCTGGAGCGGCAGGACGAGCTGCAACGGAAATACACAGGCGGCACCGTGCTGCACCTGTACATGACCGAGCAGGTATCCAGCGCCGATGCCTGCCGCCACCTGGTGCAGCGCGCACTGACGCACTTCCGCCTGCCGTACATCACGGTGACGCCGACGTTCTCGATCTGTCCGAAACACGGCTACTTGAGCGGCAAGCACGAATTCTGTCCGAAATGCGATGAGGACATCCTTGCGCGCAAGACGCGCGAACTTTCACTTGACTAAGGAGATAGGCATGACCGCCAAGCAGCCAAACCAGGAAATCGCCCTCACCGACGCAGAGCGCCAGCCTTGCGAAATCTGGACGCGTGTAATGGGGTATCACCGCCCGTACTCGTCCTTCAACGTTGGCAAGAAGGGGGAATTCAATGAGCGCACTTATTTCGTCGAGCGCCGGAACAATGGCTGACAGGGAGCTCAAGGTCGGCGGCTACGCCAGGTTTACCTCGACCGACTATCCCGGCGAGCTGGCAGCCGTTGTGTTCGTCCAGGGCTGTCCCTGGCGCTGCGGGTACTGCCACAACCCGCACTTGCAGCCCAGGGACGTTGCGCCGGCGATCGCCTGGCGCGACATGCTCGCTTTTCTCGCCGGCAGGGCAGGGCTCCTTGACGCCGTGGTGTTTTCCGGCGGCGAGCCGACCCTCGATCCGGCGCTGGAAGACGCGATGCGCAGCGTGAAAGCGCTCGGCTTCAAGGTGGGCTTGCACACCGCAGGCATCTACCCTGAGCGCCTGAAGCAGGTGCTTCCGCTGACGGACTGGGTAGGCCTCGACATCAAGACCTCATTCGAGGCCTACGATGAAATCACTGGCGTCAGCGGCAGCGCGCAAGCAGCGCGCACCGCCGCCCGCATTGTCATTGAGAGCGGCGTTCCGTACGAATTCAGGACCACGATCCATCCCAAGCTGACTACACCCCGGCACCTGGCCGCGTTGGTGGAGCAGATTTCCGGCATGGGCTGCGAGACGTATGCACTGCAGGATTTCCGTTCGGTTGGCTGCCGCAGCCAGGATTTGATCAATTCCGCCAGCGAAGGCGTTTTGCACGGCGAATTGGCCGGCCAGGTGAAGTCGCGGTTCCGCCAGTTCACGCTTCGGCAAGCGAATGGCTAGCTGATCACTTCACCAGCATGGCATCACGCAGGATCGACCCCGCCATGTCCAGGGCTTGTTTGCCTTCCTTCAGTTCCTGGTAATAGTTGGGCCAGAAGTGGAACATCTTCGGCCATATTTCGAGCCGCACGCGTACGTCGGCGATGGTGGCTGCACGGGCGAGGGCGATGGAATCATCGAGCAGCGCTTCAGTGGCGCCGACGAAGATGTTGAGCGGGGCGATGCCGTGCAGATCGGCGAAAACAGGGGAGGCCAGGGGCACGTTTCGCGGCCGGTCGCCGAGGTATTGCTCGGCCAGGAACAGCATGAGTTCGCGGTTCAGCACCGGGTCGCATTCGGCGTTTCGTGCGTAGCTGCCTGCCGCAATGGTCATGTCGGCCCAGGGCGAGAACAGGACCGTGCTCGCCGGCTGGGGAAGGCCCAATTCCCGCAAACGCACCAGCATGGCGATGGCAAGGCCGGCGCCCGCGCTATCGCCTGCCACCGTGAGCTGCATGCCTCGATCAAGCAAATACTGGTATCCGTTAACGGCATCGTCCAGCGCATCAGGGAAGGGGAATTCGGGCGCGCGCCGGTAGTCCAGGGCGAAGGTCTTCATTTCCGCCGCGCGACCCAGTTCGCTGACAAAATGCCGGTGGCTTTCCAGGGAACCCCATACGAAGCCGCCGCCGTGCAGGTAGAGGATGACGCCGTCTTCGCGCGCGTCCGAAGTGAAGGTCCATTCGGCGGGAACGCCGTTCGCCATGACGGGAGCGACGCTGACGTCCGCGGCAGTCGGATAGAGCCCGGCCAAGGCATCGCACGCCTCCCGGCGCTGAGCGATGGTGAGTTCTGTCGGCCGTGCACGAAACATCGCTTCCAATCGATCGAGCTCGTTTTCCATTGTGCGTGAGCGCCTTTCAAGCGAAAACCGGGCGGAAGAAGCTTCGTTCGTAACTGACGATACAACGGGTGTCTTCAGCATACTTGAAGGCAGCCTGGCACTCCGGGTCTTCAAGGGACTTGATCCTGTACTCCTCATACTTCGCAAGGCTCGGGAACGAGAACATCGCGAGTGCGACGTTGTTCGCGCCTTCGGAAGGCATGAAGTAGCCATGGTGCGCGCCGCCAAACTTCTCGACTAACGGAATCCAGATTTTCCCGTAGTGTTCAAATTCCTGGAGCTTGTACGGATCGATGATGTAGCGAAGGTAGCAGGTGATCATAGGGCTTCTTCAGGCAGACGGTGCGCCCTAGTATAAGTGAGGCGGAATCTATCCGCTCGCATTGCGCGGTTTTCGCAACATCAGGACCGCTGGAAATTGCGGAGGAGGGCTGTCATCATGGGGCGCCTAGCCAGAGAAGGGCACCGACGGCGAAGAAGACCATCCAGGAAAGGTGGCGGCCGCGGGTGAAGTAGAGAGGGAACAGGCCGGATACCATTGCGACGATGCTAAAGACCTGAAGAACCGTCCTGGTTTCGACCGGCTTTCCCGATGCCAGTAAAACAATCGCCGCGATCCCCCACCAGGCCAAGGTGAGAAGATGCCAGACAAATCTGAGTGTTCCGGTTGTGAAGTGGGTTCCGCCGAAGAGCTGGGGCAGGTTGTCGCGCTTGAAGAGGCGCATGAGGATATAGCGCTCGCCCAGGTAAGAGTGTGCGATGCCTGTGAAGAAAAGCAGCAATACGGCGATGGTCAGCATTTCCTGCTCCGTGGAGCGCGTCCTCGCAGGATTTCAAGCCGGTTCGACGGCGCGTCCGGGGCGCTGCGCTCCGGATGGCACCATACGCGGTATTCCAGGGCAGTAGGGTAGGGCATGTTTTGTATGGAACTTGAAAGGCTGGTTGAAAGGAACGCTGCATATGAGCGATGAAACCACCGATATCTAGTAGAACTCTCCAATTTCGATAATCGATTGCGCGCGCAAGGCGTTTCGCAGCGCCTCGACAAATTCGCGGTTTGGCAAGGAGCGAATTTCATCGGCAAACGTGGGCAGGTCCTTGCCAAAGTCGAAGATTACCGCCGCGCGCCAATATCCTTTGCATTCCGTTGAAGCGAGATGCTCCTTCGCGTAATCCTCGACGTGCAGCTTTACCTTCGGCGCTGTCGTATTCGTGGACGGGAATGACTCGGCGTAGGCCGTCCCATATGGTTCTTCGTCCTGGTAAGCGATGGTGGGCGCCTCCAGCAGCTCGAAGAAAAGCCCTTCACAGCTCCACTGAATCCTGTAGTCCTCGCCAACTATGACGAGGATCTCCGAAAGATAGCGCTCCTCGTCCTCGCAATCATGGAAAGAAGGACCCGCAAGGCGAGCGACTGTCCCCCCACTTGGGCCTGCGAACTTGAACACTTTGCCCGCAAGGCCTTTCGGAATGCTTGCATCGGTGGTCCGGCTTTGCTTTCCGGACGTGAGGTCGACGATCTCCAACAGCTCGTCGTTAAGGCCCCAAGATCCGAGCACCTTGTTCACGCGCTCGAACGTGTCCTGCTCAGGATGCCAGTTCTCCTGATCCACTACGAAGAAGTGGCGATATTCAACTCCCATCATTTCCCCCCAACGAAAGTGGCGATCGCGAGTAGCTGCTTTCCGCGTATCGCTGCCCCTGTTCCGAAGGAGACCTTGCGAACAGGGATGCTGGCGCAGTGCGCCGCCAGCGCTGTTGCGGCGACGTGGACAGAGGCGAGAGCGCAGAGAAGAGCGAAGGTTTGGACCAGCCAGGGCATCATTTCACCTTGACATTACTATCAGCCGAACCTCCTGGTAAGCTCGGGGAACCGGGCATCCAGGTCCTCTTCTTCCCATGGCGAGCCTTCAATTTCGCCTCCCTTTGGCAGGTCGTGCTCGGGGAAGTCATCGTACGATTTGCCAGTTTTTTCCTCCCAGGCCTGCCAGGCGATGTACTGGTAGCCCTCGACCTGGCACTCGCCATCATGGTCCTCCACGACCGCTGCAAGCGAATCGGCGTTGGACATTGCGGCTTCGTAGACTTTCTCGCCCCGGGAAATCAGCCAGCCCCTGAAATCAAGGAAGCCGTCGTCCGAGCATCCTCCACCAATGATGTAGGCCGCGCCCCAAAGGTCCCAATGGTAGGCCCGAGCATGGTACTCGGACAAATGACGGTCGAAGGACACGATTTCTTCGGGCGACATCTCTGCGAGCAGTTCACCAAGCGAGTCAAGCTGCCGCTCCGGATCGCCGCCGGCAGCGTGCCGCGACTTGTCGATGATGTTCCAGAATCCTGCTTTATCCATGGATGTTCTCCGTGCTGATTTTGTGTTGGGGAGCCGGACCTGGCACCAGGAGCAGCGTGTAAAGGAATGCGCCAAGGACGGAAGCCGGCAGCGGCAGCACGAACCAGATGATGATTGAAATTATGTCGAACTCCGCGCCCTGAATGGGGAAGGTATGCAAGATGGCAAACCATGCGCTCTGTAGCGCTCCAACGATCGCGGCGTTCAGGTAGCGCTGATTGGCAGCCAATGACGCGGTCATGTAGCCGCCGATGATGCTGGCGAAAATTTGCGTAGTGATCGAAGCTTTCTGATACCAGGGGCTTCCGACCGCGGCCGTGATTGCCTGGCCCAGGTCTGTTCCCTGGTTCATGCCGATCCATACCAAAACATTGACGGCGATGGTGCCCAGGATGTTGACGAGAGCGAGAGCGGCGGCGGTGCCGAGAAAGACTGGAATGGTCCTGTTGGTGTAAGTCATAAAGGCTCGGCGCGCATTTTTGCGGGATTAATTATTGCGGATTTGCAATTTAAAGTATGCCAGTTAATTGCAAAATCGCCAATCCCGTGGATGTGCCGCGCGGGGCTCTGCTTCTAGCGTTTTTCGAGCCGGTCGATCAGTTCAAGCACCTCCTGCCGCTTCACGAAGGTGGCGGCATTGCGGGAGTTCGGGGTGGGGAGGGCGCCATTCGCGACCAGCAGTTGAATAATCTCCATGCTGCCGCCGACGATCGCAGCGTCGAAGGGGTTTCTCTTTCCGGGGACATAAGCGCTGGCGTTGGCACCCGCTTTCAGGGCTTTCCGTACCTCCGCAATATCGTTGTAGGCAGCTGCGGCGGCCAGGCGCTCATTGTGATCCATCCCTTGATAGTTACGCAGCGTTGCTGCGTCGAATTCAGGCAGGGATGCTCCAGCCTGCAGGCCTATCGTCAGGCGTGAATTTGAAACGAAATAGTGTGGAGGCACGAAGAGGTTGTACCGGGTGTTTTCCTTTGGCTGTCCGGGCGGGGTGTAGAGCTCACCTTTCAGCACGCGTCCCGCAGCATCGAATCTGGCGCCTCGGCAAGGATCGAGAAACAGCGCCTGCTTCTCCTGGCGGCGATCGGGCTCCTGGAATTGCAGCGAACATCCCGAGTGCGGACTCCATGCTGCAATCACCAGGTATTCGTCTTTGAATGAGCGATAGCGTGTCTTTTCTATCGGCGGCTGGCCGAACATGAAGAGTCGCGTCCACGCGGACGATGCGGAGGTCTGGTTGGAGGCGGCGATCGACTCAGCCCAGTTTTTTCCTTCCGGGTCGGCGAGCTGCGTCGTCGGGCCGCCGCGCAGATATTCAAGGTCTTCGGCCGTGCGACGGTAGATCCACACCGGCGCGTCAACGTAATCGACCTTGACCGGCTTGCCTGGGGCAACGGCGGCCAGGTCGACGTCGACGCGATTGTTTGCCTTCTGCAGCTGGGCGCGGATGTAGCTGGCCGGGAAGTCGTCCGCCAGCGCGGCCGCGGCGTGGCAGCAACCCGCAAGAACCAACATGGAGAATAGGCGTTTCATCTTCAGCTCAATCTGCCACCGGCATTATATGCAATAGCGCTTGCGCAGCAGGTCCAGCATCGCCACGTTCTGCTCCCACGCATTGCTCACCGGCTGGCCGGTATAGGGCAAGGTGAAAGTATAAGGGGCCGGACCAAACTCCGGCGTGAGCGTCATGCGTTCGGCGCCGTCGTTGCGGCGCAGTTCGATGATGCGGTCCCACCAGGACAGGTGGGCCTGCAGCGCATCGGCATTCTCCGGCGCGCGGAAGTCGGCCACTTGCGGGCCTTGCTGGTGGCCTACGCGCGCGTGGATGTGGCGCACGCGCGGCAGTACCTTGGCCAGTGTCAGCTCCTGGTCTTCGAGCAGCGATTCACAGGCCACGCACCAGTGCGAAAGGTCGGCATTCAGGTGCAATTGCGGCAGGCGATCGAGGTAGGGCAGCAGCAGCATCGGGTGGCCGCTGAAGCGGCTGCGGTGGATCTCATGCACCACCGGCACGCCATATTCCTTCGAAATGCCGGCGGCGAGCGCGATCAGTTCTTCGTTTTGCCTTGGCGTGTACCAGTCCTTGCCGGTGTGCGAGTTGACCAGCACTGGCTGCACTTCGCAGGCATTGCGCAGCAGTTCGCCGAGCGCTTGCTTGTGCGCGTCGAAGTCGCTGTGGAAGACTGTCTCCCATTGAGCGACAATCAGGTCCAGTCCGGCGTTGGCGATTTTGTAGACCCAGTTGTCGCGCTGCGCGCGGTCCAGCGGCAGCGACATTTCGATGCCGTCGAAGCCGGCCTCTTTCACCTTGGCGATGAAGACGTCGGGCGGCAAGTCGTTGCTGCCCCAGTGCGGCGCGAAGATGCTGATTTTCACAGGAAGCCTCGCACGGGGAAGGACGCATCGCGCTGGATCCAGTTGCGTTTGGAGTACTCGGCGCGGCCGTCGGTGACGTGCAGCGTGTAGGCGTGGCGCGAAACAGGCGAACGGTTCGGCGCGCTGTAGTGCGGCAGCAGGCCGTGGAAGCAGACCAGCGAGCCGGCCTTGCATTCGAGCGGCACGGCGGTGGCGTCGGTCGGCCATGGCGTGTTGTCCAGCTTTTCCACGCTCACTTGGTCGCCTTCGCGGATGAAGCGTTCGCGCAGCGGCGAGCGATGGCCGCCCGGTTCGGCCCACATGCAGCCGTTCTCCAGCGTGGCGTCTTCCAGTGCGAACCAGAAGGTGGTAACGCTGATCGGGGTGGTGTCGAAGTAGGTGGCGTCCTGGTGCCAGCGCACTTCGCCGCCGATGCCGGGCTGCTTGAAGATGTACATCGATTGCCAGACCTGCGGTTCGGCCAGGCCGATATCGCGGGCGATCTGCTCCAGGCGCGCATCGGCGGTGAACGCGCGGAAGGCCGGGTCCAGGTCGTGCATGGCGTGGCCGATCTTGTTGATCGAAAGCTCCTTGGCCTGCTTCAGTTGGCCGTCCGGGCCGAAGGCTTCTTCTTCAAAGAAGCAGCGCACCGTGTTGTCCGAGCCGAGGAAGTAGTCGTCGGCCTTCTTCTCCTGTTCCTTGGTGGTGAAGATGCCTTGCGCGACGGCCGGGTCGAAGTCGTTCACGACTTGTGCGGCGCGGGCGCGCAGGGCGGCGATTTCTTCCGCGGTCTTGAAGCCGGGGATGACGATGAAGCCATCCTTGGCGTATTGGGCTTTCTGGGCATCGGTCAGCATGTGGCGCTCCTTTTCTTAACTTAGGCCATTGTAGGGAAGTCATTGGATGCCAACAATGCGCAAACGGTTGACACATTGTCTCTGAAATGGAGACAATCGACCCATGGACCAGCTCAAGGCAATGGAAATCTTTGTGGAGGTGGCGCGGCAGCGCAGCTTCAGCGGCGCCGCGCGCCGGCTGGGCATGACGCGCGCCATGGTGAGCAAGCATGTGATTGCGCTCGAAGAACGGCTCAATGCGCGCCTGCTGCACCGCTCCACGCGCGATGTGAGCCTGACCGATGCCGGGCAGGCTTACCTGGAGCCTTGCGCGCTGGCGGTGCTGCAGGCGCAGGAAGCGGCGCGGGTGGTGACGCATGCCGGCGTCGAGCTGGCAGGGCCGCTGCGGATACAGGCGCCGTCCAGCTTCGGCAGCGAATGGCTGGCCGATGCGGTGGCGCGCTTTAGCTTGCCGCATCCGCAGTTGTCGCCGCTGCTGCATGTGGACGATGCACTGCTCGATCCGATCGAACACGGCTTCGACCTGACGATCCGCGTGGGCGGGATTCCGGACAGCCGTGCGCTGGCAATACGGCCTTTGGCGCCTTGCCGCGGCATCCTGTGCGCCTCGCCGGCCTACCTGGCGCGGGCAGGCCGGCCTGAGATTCCAGAGGACCTGCATCGCCACCAGTGCCTGCACTTCAGCCACCTCACCGGCGGTATCGCCTGGCACTTCGCTCGCGGCGAGGAGCAGGCCACAGTACGCGTGACGCCGGCCTTCACCGCCAATAACGGAATGGTTCTGCAGCATGCGGCCTTGCGCGGGCTGGGCATCGTCTATACGACAACCTTCCTGGCCTGGCGCGACCTTATCGAAGGGCGGCTGGTGCCGGTGCTGGCCGACTGGGACTTGCCCCTGAACCATTTGAGCGCCCTGTATCCGGCCACGCGCCAGCTATCGCCGAAGGTGAGGGCGCTGATCGATTTCCTGGTGGCGGAGTACCAGCCCGCGCCCCCTTGGGACAAAGCCTTGGCGGATGCGGGGTTGCTTATTTTGTAACCCTGATGCGACAATCCGACGATGAAAAATTCACGACATGAGCGCGCAATTGAATTGCTGGAGGCCGCAGGCTTCCCCAGCCGGGATTTGCTGCCTTTGTTACATCGGATGATGTGGCGCATTGGCATCCGGGTTCCGCCACCGCTGTTTGCTCCTTTCCACGTCAATCTACTGGTGTTTTGGCTGGCTTACAGCGCTGTCGCGACCCTGGGTATGGCGTTTGGAACAGCGCAAAGACTGGTTGTGAAAAATTCGGTCCTGCTGTCCGGTGCTTTGTTTGGCCTGGCGCTGGCCTTGCTGATGGCTGCATTTTTCCTGCGCACGAGACGGGTCAATAAATTGCCGACGTGGCAGGAGCTGGGGCTGCGATGAGGGAAAGCAAGGAGCGCCTGCTCAATGTCGACGCCTTGCGCGGCTTTGCGCTGTTCGGCATCCTGGCCGTCAATATCTGGTCGTTCGCCGATCCCTATTTTGCCTCCGGCGTGAACAACCCGCGCTATGCGAGCGCGCTTGATATGGCGGTGCGCTTCATCGTCGCGCTGCTGTTCGAAGCCAAGTTCTACCTGCTGTTCTCTTTCCTGTTTGGCTACAGCTTCATGCTCCAGGCCTGGGCCGCCGAGCGTGCAGGCGCCGCATTCCGGCCGCGCATGCTGCGCCGGGCGGCAGGCTTGCTGTTGTTGGGCGGATTGCATGGCTGTTTCCTGTTCTATGGCGATATCCTGCACCTGTATGGTTTGCTGAGTTTCTTGCTGCTGGTCTGGTATGGCCGTGAGTGGGATGGCCGCAGGTGGCGCTCGGCCGAATGTGCTGCGCTGTTGCTGATGCTGGCGGCCTTCATGCTGGTCGTGCTGGGCGTTGTTGTGATGCTCTCGCCGCAAGCGGGCCCCCCGGAGCTGAAGGCTGTTTTTGCCAAGCTGGCCGCCTTCCATGGCGATGCCCGCAGCACGCAGGCATTCATCATGGACGAATTTCCGTCGACTGTGGCCTTCCTGATGTTTGGCCAGGGGCCGAGCGCGCTGGCGATGTTCTTGCTGGGGCTGGGAGCGGGGCGTGCGCACCTGCTTGAGCGTGTCGGATCAATCGAGCAGCTGGTGCGCCCGATCCTGCGCCTGGCCGCCACGTTCGGGCTGGTTGGCGCCTTGCTGTATGCGGCTGCTTCCGAGTTCGCGCCGGGCGGCGTGCTGATGATATTCTCGACGGCGCTCAGCTACCTGACGGCGCCGATCCTGACCGCGGCCTATGTGGTCGTCCTGATGCTGTTGTTCGAGAGCCGTCGCGGCGCGCGGCTGATCGCGGCGCTGGCGCCGATGGGCAAGCTGGCGTTGAGCAATTACCTGATGCAGTCGCTGGTCATGGCCTTGCTGTTCACCGGTTACGGCATGCGCCTGTGCGATGAACTCCCGCCGATCGCCGTTCTTGCCCTGGTGCCTGCGATCTATCTCGCGCAAATGGCCCTCAGCGCCTGGTGGCTCAAGCACTACACCTACGGCCCCGCCGAGTGGCTGCTGCGCGCCATCACCAACTGGCAGTGGTTGCCTCAGGAAGCAGGCGCCCAGCCGCCGTCGCGGTAGACCTGGTCGTCGTCGAGGTAGACCGCATCGGTCTGGACGAAGACGTCGACGTGGTAGCGGGCGTCCTTGCGCTTGAACTGCGGCTTCTGGTACTGGCCATGCTTGGCGCCGAGCGAGAGATGGATGCCGCACATGCGCTCATAGGTGCCGATATCGTCCACTGTGCGCTCGCGCGAGAAGGCGCGGTTCATGCCGAAACCGAGTTCGCGCACCCATACTTCGCCTTCATGCGCGCGAATGATTGCCAGCATATTGTCAAACTCCGGCGTGCTGTTCTCGGCGCCGGTCACGCGGCCTTTTTCCACGATCATGGTGATCGGCGTGGCCGGGCGGTTGACGTGGAAAGTGGTGTCGCCGAACACGAAGACCTTGGCGCGGCCGTTGACTGCTTCCAGGTCTTGCGCTTCGGTGAACACTTCGCCGATCGGAAACAGGCCGCCCACATTCTTCATGGCGCTGTAGTCGCCGATATTCAGCTTGGCTTCTTCAAACGGGGAGGCGAACACCAGCCGTTCGCCGCCGCTTTCCACCACACCTGATTGCGCGCGGTCGATGCGGGTCTTCAAAGCATGGCCGACGCCGCGGTAGTACGCCGGGTCGTAGGCCAGCGCATCGATATAGACCAGGCCTTGCCCGTCCGGCATGCGTGACAAATGCATATGCTCGATCACCTTCAGGCCGCGCTTGAACAGCTCCATGCGGATGCGGTATTCGTTCAGGCGGAAGCTGGTGGTTTGCACCAGCACCACCAGGTCGCCCGCCCGTAGTTGCTCGAAAGCCGCAAGCACGTCGGCCGGCTGCACCGTGTCGAAGTCGATGAAACGGCCCTCCGGCAGGGCCGCGCGGTAGGCGTCCGCCAGCACCATGGAAAGCGGGCTGCGCTGGTCGAACACCAGCAAAGCCTGCTGCGGCACGGCGTATTCGATGGCGTGGGCAAGCAGGTCGCGTACATTGCGGGCTGCCGTATCGCGGGCGGCAGGTGGAAAAGCGGTCATTATCAGGCTATAAAGAGGATGAGGCATGCGCATTATACGGCGTGCCGCCGCTTGAACCGGGAAGGGGCGCGAGGTAGAATCGGACGAATATAGCCGGGGAGAAACATCAATGGGTGTACAGTTTGGCCAGGACTTGCCGCTCCAGCGGCCCGATGAAACGGATAGCCGTGCGGCCATTTTCGTCCCGACCGCCAATATCAAGGAAGATATCCTGTCCGCTGTCCGCAAGGGCGCGGCGGTCGTCGGCTTCGGCAATCACGACCATACCTTGACCATCTATTACGAAAGCAACCGCTTCAACGAGCCAACCCTGGCCAAGTGGGAGCAGAAGGCGCGCAAGGCTTACGACCGCCTGCGCGACAACCTGCCCACCACCTCCAAGATGGTGTGCAAGCTGGATAACTTCGAGCAGATCGGTTACATCAGCAACAAGGGCATCACCATCCGCCGCCGAGCCAGCCTGGATCGCTGGCTCGAGTTTTCAGACGCCCAGGATTCCGCACCGGAAGGCGATAACGTCGCCTTCGCTCCGCCACCGCCGCCCAAAAAGATCGTCGCCGATTAAGACTCGGTGCTACCATCAGCCCAAAGCCAAACATTGGAGGGCAGATGCAGGTAAATCTTTTAGCTGCAGGTGGCGTTTTCCTGTTGGTGTTGCTGGCATCCAACGCTATCCGGCGTTCCTTCATGCGCCATGTGCAAGCGCGCGGCGCCGACCTGCCGGCTGCCGACACGGCCGGCTGGCTGCTGTTCTTCGGGCTGGCTTTCCTGGCCGCCGCCGTGCTCGGGGTGCTGAACCTTTCCAAGTTCCTCAACCTGGCGTTTTGCAGCACCTTGCTGGTGTTCGGCGTGGCGGCGCTGGTCGGCGCCTTCGTCATCGGTCGCCGTTAGCATCTTCCTGCCACGCCACCGGGATGTGGCGGATCTCGTTGCCATTCCACGCGGTGACCAGCCCTTCCACGCGTTTTCCGTCGACCTTCAGCGCTGCCACGTGATAGCGGTAGTCGGGCCCGAACTGGCGTTCGGCCGCGCGCCTTGCGCGTTCCGCGGCATCGCCATGCAGCAGTAGCGACAGTGCGACGCAGAGCATCAGCGACAGCGCGGCGCCGCTGGCGGCCGCCAGTCCCATGTGGCGCGCCTTGTGGCCGGCGGCGCGGCGCGCGGCAAGAACAGCGGGCGCGCCAAGGGTGCGGTACAGCCAGTGCAGCAGCAACAGCCAGGTTGCGCTGGTGACGAGGGAGGGGAGGATGCGCGGCTGCAGCCTGAGCTGGGTCAGGGTCAGGTCGACCGGCTGCATCAGGGGCCAGGCCAGCATCATCACGCCCAGCGCGCACAGGGCAAAGGCGGCCCCCCAGCGCACCAGCGACGCCATGTGCAGGCTGCCGGACAGCAAGCCGATACCGGCTGCCGCACCGAGCAGGAAAAGGCCGGACCGGATGGCCAGCAGGTCGCAGGTGCCCAGCACCACCAGCACCATGCCCGCCCGCTTAAGGATGGGAATGTGCGCGTCCATTGGAGTATTCTAGCGTAACATTTTCACTATGCTGGAAGGAAAGGAGACACCATGAAAAGCATGATTGCCGTGCTGTTTGCAACGCTGGCGCTGGCCCTGGGCGGTTGCCAGAAACCGGAAGACAAGCGCATCGGTCCGGCGGAACAGGCCGGCCGCGAGATCGACAAGGCCGCCAGCGTGGCAGGCGAAAAGCTGGACCAGGCGGCCAGCAAGGCTGAAGAAAAACTGGGCCAGGCCGGCGAGAAATTGGACCAGGCGGCCCAGCAGGCTGGCGAAAAGCTGAACAAGGCCACCGAAAAAATCGGCGAAAAAGTCGAGCAGGCTGGCAAGGAAATGCAGGAGTCGGCCCGCGAGGCGCGCAAGGAAAAGAACTAGTTCCCTGATTTGCTCTTCAGCGGCACCACATTGGAAGGCGGCGGCTCGTCGGGCATGCCGCCCAACACCAGCGTCAGGTCGACAAAGCCGGCGCGCCAGGCCTGCTCCAGGTTCTGCTCGATGGCCTCCATCGAGGTCTGTTCGAAGTTGCTGAAGCCGCGCACCCCGTAGGCGCGGTTGCGGCCATGGGCCTTGGCCAGGTACAGCGCCATGTCCACCAGGTTGACCGCACGTTCCCAAGGCAGCGGCAGGCCGCCCGGCGCCAGCGGGAATGGCGCAAAGCCGACCGATACATTCACGTGGATCATGTGGTCCTGGAACGGCACCGGCTGCGACGACACGCAGCTCAGGATGCGGCGCGCGATTTCATCCACGCCGTTGCGCGGAATGGCCGGCAGGAAGGCCAGGAATTCCTCCCCACCCCAGCGCACGATCATGTCGGTCTCGCGCAGCGCGATGCGCAGGCTCTCGGCTATCATCTTCAGCACCGCGTCGCCGGCGGCGTGGCCGTAGGTGTCGTTGACGTGCTTGAAGTGGTCGACGTCCAGCAGGAAAAGGGCGCCGACGATGTCTTCACCGTTGGCGCCGCGCCGCTCCACCTGGTTATGCGTGCGCATGTATTCCTGGAAGTGGCGGCGGTTGTACAGCGCCGTGAGCGGATCGAGCGAGCTTTGCGCCTTCAACTCCAGGTTCTTCACCTCGAGCTGGGCGTTGGCCTGGCGTACCTTGCGATACAGCAGGCCGACAATCACGGCAGCCAGCGCGAACACCACCGCCAGCAGCCACCAGATGCGCTGCTGCAGGCGGCGCGCGGTCAGCTCCGCTCCCTTGGCCTGGTTTTCGTGCGATAGCTGTTCAATCTGGCGCTTCTTCTTTTCGGTGTCGTACTTTTCCTGCAGCTCCCACATGGTCTTCTTGCGCTGCGACTCGAACAATTCGTTCGAGATCTGGCGTTCGCGATGGTAGGCTTCCACCGCACCCTGGTAGTCGCCCACGCGTTCCAGCGCTTCGCCGTATTCGGTCAGGAGGGCTTGCAGCTCGGGCTTGTCGCCGGTCTTTTCGTAATAAGCCATGCCGAGCGCGAAGGACTTCTTTCCTTCCGCGACCTTGTTGGTTCCCATGTAGGCCTGGCCGGCATTGATGCGCGCCGTGGCTTCGTTGGCATCGTCGTTCGCATCGCGCGCGGCGGCCGAAGCTTCGTTGGCAAAACGCAGCGCGGCGGGGAAATCGTGCAGCTTCAGGTTGATATCGGACAGGTTCACCAGCGTGGTGGCGATCATGCGCTTGGCGCCGAGCTTGCGGGTCAGGTCCAGGTTGGCCAGCAGGGCGCGCATGCCGCGCTTGTATTGCTGCGTGTCGACCGCCAGGCCATATTCGGTGTTGTTGGCGATCGCCATGCGACCCGGCGAATTCAGGGTCTCCGACACTTCGAAGGTTTCGCCCAGCGTTTCCCACGCCTTGTCGTATTCGCGCACCTGGGTGTAGAACAGGGTGAGCGCATTGAGCGCGCTGGCCAGCGGTACCTTGTCGCTCTCGACCTTTTGCGCCAGCTCCACTGCCGACTGCAGGCGAATCAGGGCCACGGGATAATTGCCCTGTTCAGCGTAGCTTTGGCCGGCAGTGATGGTCGACTGCACGCGCAGCAACATGTCGTTGGTGTCGCTGGCCAGCTTTTCCGCTTCGAACGCCAGTTCGTGCGACACCTGGCGCTCGTTCATCGCCGAGCGCACGTAGGCCTTGGTCAGCAAGCCCTTGGCGATGATGATCTTGTTGTCCTGGGCACGGCCGAAGTCATGCAGTTCTTCGGCCAGCGCCAGCGCCACGTCATGCTTGCCCAGGCTGCGGTGGGTCAGGCTGAGCTGGGCCAGGAATTCGGCGCGGGTCAGGGGCGGGGCGGAGCGCGCCACCGGTTCCATCTGCTGCAACTGGACCAGGGCCTTTTCGGGAACGAAACGCACCAGTTCGCGGATCTGCGCGATTTCGCTGTCGAGGGGCGACTGGGCAAATGCAAGGCAGGGCGCAAGCAGGCAGGCGCCCGCCAGCGTTCGGAGGCGCTTGGAAATCGTCAAAACCGGAAAGCCTGGCAACTTGAGTCCTTGGGGTCGCATGAGCAGCGTGTGCGGTTCATTATATGCCTGTTGCAAGCGGGAAATCCGCAATGCCACTCACTATTTGCATGATAGACGCCCCAACTGTGGGGAAAATGCAAGTGGAATTTCCACTTGTGAAACTACTTGCCATCGCTTTCCGCCTGGCCCTCGATTTTTACCGTTCATCGCATTTCCTGCGCGGGCCCGCTGCGGGCTCGATAAAGTTTGCTTCAACAACATACTTGAGGCGAAAACAAGATGCTCGAATTGCGCAATGTCAGCAAGGCCTTCCGCGAACTGAAAGCGGTGGAGGACGTTTCCCTGAAACTTGGTAGTGGTGTAGTCGGGCTTGTTGGTCACAATGGCGCCGGCAAGACCACTTTGATGCAATTGGTCGCCACGCTGTCGCGGCCGACTGCCGGCAGCATCCTGTTCGATGGCCAGGACATTGTGCGCAATCCGGATGCGATGCGGCGCCGCCTTGGCTTCCTGCCGCAGGAGTTCGGGGTCTATCCGAACCTGAGCGCGCTGGAGTGCATGCAGTATTTCGCTGCGCTGAAGGGCGTGCGCGATCCCGCCCGCATTCGCCACCTGCTGGAACTGGTGAACCTGTCCGAGCATGCGCGGCGGCCGGCGGCATCGTTCTCGGGCGGCATGCGGCGCCGCCTGGGGATCGCCCAGGCGCTGCTGAACGATCCCGATATCCTGATCGTGGATGAACCGACAGCGGGCCTGGACCCGGAAGAGCGCCTGCGCTTCCGCCGCCTGTTGTCCGAACTGGGTTTTGGCAAGCTTGTGATCGTGTCGACTCATATCGTGCCGGATGTGGAGAGCATCGCAGGCCAACTGGCCATCATGCGCAAGGGCCGCTTGCTGGCGCTGGAAACGCCGGACGCCATCCTGCAGCGGGCGCGCGGCCAGGTGTGGCAGGCCAGCGTCGATGCCGCCGATTACGATGCGCTGCGCAGCCGCTTCCATGTGCTGCAGGCGCAACGCCAGGGCCCGCAGGTGCAGCTGCGCGTGGCGCATCCGGGACAGCCGTTTGCGGGCGCGCATGCGGTCGAGCCGAGCCTGGAAGAAGCGCTGATGGCGCAACGCTATGCGCTGTCGGAACCGGTTGCGGAGGCAGCATGAATGCAATCGGTGTCATGGCGCTCAATGAGGTGCGCTTGCGGCTGCGCCGGCGGTCCACGCTGGTGGCGCTGCTGGCGGCGATGGCCCTGTGCTGGCTCGGCATTTCCGATCCGGCCGATGGCATCACGATGATGATGATCGACCGAAAGCGTGTGCTGTACACCAGCCAGGCGCTGGCCTTTGGCAGTGCCCATATCGCCGGTATGCTGCTCGGACTGGCAGGCTTCTACCTGGTGCGCGGTCGCGTTGCAGACGACCTGCAAAGCGGCATGGGCGCAGTGATCGGCGCAACAGGCGCCAGCAATGCCTTGCTGGTTGCCGGGCGCTGGCTGGGCGGCGTGGCGTACCTGGTGCTGTTCGTGTTTGCCTACCTTGCTTCCACCCTGGCGCTGCATGCCTTGCGCGGCGAAGGGCCGATCGAAGTGCTGGTCTACCTGCAAACCTATCTGCTGATGCTGCTGCCGATCGTCAGCTACGCGGCCGCCTGCGCAGTCCTGTTCGACAATATCGGGCCGTTGCTGGGCAAGCGTGGCGACGTATTGTTCTTCTTCCTGTGGTGCATGCAGTTCGGCGCGCTGGTTGGCGTGACCGAGAGCCCGGGAGCGCTGTGGCCGATGTTTCTCGATTTCTCGGGGCTGTCGGTGGCCGTGACGACACTGCGCGAACATTTCGCGACGACATCCTTTGTCCTCGGCCGGAGTGCTTTCGATCCGGCTGAAGCGACGCTGGTCTTTCCGGCGACCTTGTGGACACTCAAAGCGTGGGGCATCCGTGCGGCGACGCTGTCGCTGTCCATGCTGCTGCTGGTGCCGGCAACCCTGTTCTTCCACCGTTATTCGCCGGACCGGGTGCGGCCACGATCGGCGCGCGGCAACCGCCTGCTGGCGCTGGCCGACCGTGCGCTGCGCCCGGTGGCGGTGGTGCTGCGGCCCTTGCCGGGACTGGCGATGCTAGTGCCGGGCTTTGCTGGCGAAGTACTGGCGGAAGTGGCGCTTGTGCTGTCCATGTCGCCTTCCGCAGCGCTGGTTCTTGCTGCGGGCGCCGTGGCGGCAGCGCTGGCGGCGCCCGAGGTTCTGCCGGGCGTGATGATTGCCGGCGTGGCGGGGTGGGGCATGATTGTGTGCGGCATCGCGCCGCGCGATTGGCAGAGTGGGGCGGATGCGATGACCGCGGCGCTGCCCGGTGGCTCGGGCCGGCGCTACCTGCGGCAGTGGGCGGCCAGCCTGCTGCTCGCCCTGCCGCTCGCCATCGTGGCCCTGCGCTGGTCGCTCGAAGCTCCGCTGCGCGCTGTTGCTGCAGTTTCCGGCGTGCTGGCGCTGGCATCTGCCGCCAGCCTGCTGGGTGGCTTGACGCGCGGGTCGCGGCTGTTCCTGGCGTTGTTCCTGTTCACCTGGTATATCGCGCTCAATACGCCGAAAGAAGCCGCGCTGGACCTGGTCGGCTTCAATGGCTCCGCAAACACAGCGACCGTGGCTGCATGGGCGATCGCGGGCTGCCTCGCGTGGGCCGCGGGATTCGTGCACGCCAGCCGCTTGCGCAGCGCTTAGAACTCTTCCCAGCCTTCGCTTGCCGGCGCCGTATTGCGCGCCGTAGTGCGCCGGGATCGCTCCGGATCGCCGGCGCGGGGCGGCGCCGCGCCGGCAGCGTTGCGGCCGGAGGCCCTGGCTGTGGCGCGGGGTGCCGCCACGTTTGCCGGCACCTTGGCCGCCAGCGCGACCCCGGTGCGCGCTTTGGCGGCTACGGCGCCGCCCTTCAGCCGGAAGATGCTGACCGCCTGCGCCAGTGCCTGGGCTTGCTCCTGCAAGCTCTCCGCCGCGGCAGCAGCTTGCTCGACCAGCGCCGCATTTTGCTGCGTCATCGCATCCATCTGTCCTATCGCCTGGTTCACTTCACCGATGCCGCTGCCCTGCTGCTGGCTGGCGCTGGTAATTTCCCCCATGATGCCGGCAACCTTGTGCACCGAAGCGACGATGCGCTGCATGGTATCGCCGGCTGCATCGACCAGCCGTCCGCCTTCTTCCACACGCGACACCGAAGTGCCGATCAATTCCTTGATTTCCCTGGCCGCGGCCGCACTGCGCTGCGCCAGGTTGCGCACTTCCGACGCCACCACTGCAAAGCCGCGCCCTTGTTCGCCCGCCCTTGCAGCTTCCACTGCCGCATTCAGCGCCAGGATATTGGTCTGGAACGCGATGCCATCGATCACGCCGATGATGTCGCTGATGCGCGCCGAACTATCCTTGATCGCGCCCATGGTGGCAACCACCTGCGAGACGACGTCGCCGCCTTGCTCGGCCACCTGCGCCGCATCGGCTGCCAGATGGTTGGCCTGCTGTGCGTTGCTGGCGTTCTGCTGCACGGTGTCGGTCAGGTTCTCCATCGCGCTGGCCGTTTCTTCCAGCGAGGAAGCCTGCGTCTCGGTGCGGGCCGACAGGTCGGCGTTGCCTTTGGCGATCTCGCCGGTGGCTACTGTCATCTGGTCGGTGCTGCTGCGGATATTGCCGATCATTTCCGCCAGGCCTTTGTTGATGTGCTCCATCGCTTGCAGCAGCTGGCCGATTTCGTCGCTGCGGCTGGAGTCGATGTCCCGGCTCAAATCCCCGCCTGCAATGCATTCGGCGGTATCGATCGCCTGTTGCAGGCCCGAGCGGATGTAGCGGTAAGCGAACAGCAGGCATGCCACGGCTGCGATGACCGACATGGCTTGCAGCGCCTGCGCCAGGCGTTGGGCGCGTTCGAAGGCGGTGCTGGCTGCCGCTACTTCGGCGCTGGTGCGTTCGTCAAGCAGGGCCAGGAACTCATTCACCGGCTGCATGATCCTGGCCTTGTTCTGGTGGTAGGCCTTGTCATGCATGATGCGGCGGGCCATCTCCGGATCGGGCGGGCCTTCGCGCGTGAAGCCGCCCTTGCCGTCATCGAACTTGCCCTTGACCGCGTTCATCGCGATCACCTCGGTGTGAACCAGCTCGTTGGAGTTGGCTTCCGCTTCCTTCAGCTTGGCGAATTCCTGGCCGGTGAAGCCGGCGCGTTTCATCAGCTCCGACAAGGCGATGGCCTGGCCGGAGGAGGGCGGCACCGGCGTACCTGCGGCGACGAAGTCCCAATAGATGCGTTCATAGTTTTTCGGGCGCGGCTTCTGGCCGTTGCGGATGGCCAGTATGTCCATGTACTGCTGCTCGTAAGCCGCCTCGCCCGACACCACATAGGTGCGCGCCAGGCGGGTCAGGTCGTCCGAACTTTGCCGCAATTCGTCGGCAAGCAGATAGGACTGGTAGCGCGAATCGGCGGCCTGCTTGGCTTCCGCGCCTTTGCTGGAGACACGGAGCAATGCCAGCATGGTCAGTGTTGCCAGCGCGACCGTAATGGCAAAAAACGCCAGGAAGATACGTTTGATGGATAGGTTCTTTTGCATGGCGCTGTCCCCCCTCTGGAGGACAGCATACCCCGACTACCAGGCAACTAGTAATTCTTATCGTGCGGAAACGAGATTCAGGCGGCGAGCTGTTGCAAAAGGTAAAGGCGCTGGTACAAGCCGTTGTCAATCTGCATGAGATCCTCGTGCGGCCCCTGTTCCACGATGCGTCCGTGGTTCAGCACGATGATGCGGTCCGCCTCGCGGATGGTGGACAGGCGGTGCGCGATGGCGATGATGGTGACCTGGCCGCGCAGTTCCTTGAGCGCCACCTGCACGATCTGTTCGGTGTGCGAATCGATGCGCGAGGTGGCTTCGTCAAGCAGCAGGATGCGCGGCTTGCCCGCCAGTGCGCGCGCAATGGCAATGAGCTGCTTCTGGCCGGAGGACAGGCGCGAGCCGCCTTCGCCCAGCACGGTTTCGTAGCCGTCTTCCATCGCCATGATGAAGTCGTGGCAGTGCGCCGCACGCGCCGCGGCCTCGATTTCCTGCCGCGGCAGGCCGCGGCCCATGTCGATATTTTCGCGAGCGGAAGCGGCCAGCAGGAAGGGATCTTGCGGCACCAGTCCCACGTCGGCGCGGAACTGCTCGTTGTCGATTTCATCGAGCAGCATGCCATTCATGCGGATGCTGCCGTGCGGGGCGGGGTAGTAGCGCAGCAGCAGCGACAGCAGGGTCGACTTGCCGCTGCCGGTGTGGCCGACGATGCCGAAGAAGGCGCCTTGCGGAATCTCCAGCGACAACTGGTGCAGCACCCGCTGGCCTTCGATGTATTCGAAATCCAGCGCGCGGATATCGATGGCGGGGGCGCCGTCATCGTTGGCGGCGTGGCGCACATGGGAGCCGGCAGCGCTGCGATGTTCCGGCGCGCTCTGTTCGCCGAGCAGGATCGCTACGCGCGATGTCGCCACCACCGATTGCTGCAACTGGCTGAACTGCATGGTGATCTGGATCAGCGGCTCGATGACGCGCGCGATGTAGTTGATGAAGGCATACAGCACACCCACTTCCGCCGCGCTCATGTCGCGCTGGCCGAACATGAAGATCACGGACGCCAGCAGCAGGATGTTCAGCATGTCGAGCGCGGGACGCAGCAGCCAGGCGTTGGCGCGGATCTCGGCCAGTCGCTGCGTGTAGTGTTCCGCGTTGGTTTGCGCGAAGCGTTCGCCGAAGCGCTGCTCCGCATTATTCGCCTGCAGTACGGTCATGCCGCCGATGGATTCGGCGATCTGCGCATTGATGTCGCTGCGCAGCTGGCGGGCGCGGGTCACGGCCGGAGCGCTCAGACGCTGGTAAGCCCACACGATCACCAGCACGAAAGGCAGCAGCGCGACCACGAGGGTCATCAGGCGCCAGTCCAGCCAGGCCATGGCGGCTACGGTTCCGGCCAGGACGATGGTGCTGTCCAGGATCACGAACAGGACCTGGATGTAGAGGCCTTTGACGGCCTCGGTATCGTTGGTCACGCGCGACACCAGTTGGCCGGTGATGGCGCGATCGAAGAATGCCATCGGCAGCCGCAGCACGTGGCTGTAGACGCGCTCGCGCAGCCGCTGCACTGAACGCATGGCGACGCCGGACAGGCGGGCCAGCTGCAGGTAGCGCACCCAAGTCGCGATCCAGCCGGTCAGCAGCACGCCGCCCAGCAGCAGGGCCATGCGGGTCCAGTCCAGGTGCCTTGGTAGCAGGTGTTCGTCGATCAGGCGCTTGCCCAGCAGGGGACCCAGCACTTCCATGCCGGCTGCAAAGGCCAGCCACAGCACGGCCCAGCCGAGATGGTGCAGGTCCGGACCGGAAGCTTCTTTCAGGAGGCCGACGGCCTGGCGCGTCTGTTCGCGCGCGCTTGTTTTATCAGGCTGCGTCAAGGCTGGCCTCCAGTTGTTGGTAGCGCCACTGGCTGGCGTACCAGCCGTTCAGCGCAAGCAATTCTTCATGCGTGCCTGATTCGGTGATGCGGCCATGCTGCAGCACCACGATCTGGTCCGCATCGACCACGGCGCTCAGGCGGTGGCTGGCGATGATGGCGCAACGGCTGGCGTGGGCGCGGCGCAGTTCTTCGAGGTGTTCGAGGATGGCGGTTTCGGTGCCGGTGTCCACTGCGGACAAGGCATCGTCCAGCAGCAGCAAATCGTTGTCCGAGAGCAGGGCGCGCGCGATTGCAACACGCTGGCGCTGGCCGCCGGACAAGGTGATGCCCTTCTCGCCGACTTCGGTCTCGTACTTGTGCGGGAACAGCAGGATGTCGTCATGGATCGCAGCCAGGCTGGCTGCGCGCTCGACTTCCGCACGCGTGGCGCCGGGCTTGGCCAGCGCGATATTGTCGGCAATCGAAGCCGAGAACAGGAACGACTCCTGCGGCACCCAGCTGATGGCCGCGCGCAGCGCCTGCAGCGTGTACTGGTCCAGCGCGTGGCCGCTCCATTGCGCGCTGCCCTGCGTTGGCGTGACCTGGCGCAGCAGCACGCGCAGCAGGGTCGACTTGCCGGCGCCGGTCGGGCCGACCAGGCCGAGGGTCTGGCCCGGCTTCAAGGTCAGCGAGATATCGGACAGCGCCGGCTCGTGCTGGCCGGGATAGGCGAAGCCCACGCCGCGTAGTTCGAGGTTGCCGGGCGCAACATGCGGCAAGGTGCCATGGTCTTCGATGCTCAAGGGGGCATCGAGCATCGGCTGCAAGCGCGCATAGGCGGCGCGGCCACGCTCGATCAGCGACAGCACCCAGCCCGCCGCAAACATCGGCCAGATCAACTGGCCAAGGTACATGCTGAAAGACGTCAGCTCGCCAATGCTTAATTCGCCGCGCCACACGAGAAAGCCGCCCAGGCCCAGCGACAGGCCGGTGGCCGCAGTAAGCGTCAAGCCGACAGCCGGCTCATACGCCGCTTCCCAGCGCTGCGCAGTCAGGCTGGCGTCGGCAGCGGCGCCAGCCAGTTCTTCAAAACGCCTGCTGCTGCGCTGTTCCAGTCCAAGCGCACGCAGGGTACGCACGCCGGACAGCGTTTCCTGCACATGATCATTCAAGGCACTGAAGCGCTTCAACGAATCGGCGGAAGCGGTATGGATATGCGACGAGATGCGCCAGAAAGCCCAGGCCATCAGCGGGAACGGAATCAGCGCGAACAAGGCCAGGCGCCAGTCGACGCCGACCAGCATCATGCCCAGCACCAGCAGCAGGGTGAGCGAACCGTCAAAACCGGCCAGCATTGCTTCGCCAGCCGCCATCTCGATCGCATCGATGTCGTTGGTGGCCAGGGCCATCAGGTCGCCGGTGCGCTGCTTCTGGAAGAATTGCGGACCTTGCAGCGACAAGCGGCGGTAGAAGCGCGTGCGCAGCTCAACGCCCAATTGATAAGCGGCCGAAAACAGCTTCATGCGCCAGGCGACGCGCAAGCCATAATTTGCCACGCCCAGCAAGAGCAGCAGGCCGATCGCCTGCCACAAAGCCTCGGGCCCAAGCTTGCCCGCCGCCAGGCCATCAACCATATAGCCGATCTGGCGCGGAATACAGATACCGATGACGGCAACGCCGGTCAGCATGGCGCCGGCGGCTGCGTAAGGACGCCAATGGCTGCGGACGAAGCCACCGATCAGGCGCGATAAACTCATATGCTTACTAGAAAAATGCTGCCAAGAGCCTGCAAGGATACCTCAGGGCAGAATTTTTCGCCGAGCGCGCCAAGATGAAAGTCGGGGTCAGGTCTGGCAATCCGCCATTTTGGCGGATTGCCAGACCTGACCCCGACTTTTAATTTACTTGTGGGCTTTGGCGCCGTTGGCGTGGGCGGCTTTTGGGTCGGGGAAGCTGGCGGCTGGCTTGGCTGGCTTGGTGTCGGCTTTTGCTTCGGCTTTGGCTTCTGGCTTGCTTTCTGCTGCCTCGGGCTTGGCTTCGACCTTGGCGTCAGCTTTGGGGGATGGCTTGGCTTCGGTTTTGGCTGCCTTCGGTGCGGGGGCAGTGGCTGGTGCCGGAGCAGGGGCCGCCACTGGCGCTGGCGCAGCGATCGGTGCGGCCAGCTTGGGCACTTTCGCGGCCTGCTGGCCTGCCTCCTTCAATTGCTCCTGCGCTGCCTGGAACAGTTCCGCCTGGGTCTTGCTGGCAATGCTGAACAGCTCGCGGTTGTAGGCAAACAGGCCGTCGAGATTCGGCACGCGGGCAGTGCTCCTGGCGAAGAATTCTTGCGGGTCTTTCGCTTCCAGCAGCTCGCGCGCAGCGGCGGAACTTTTTTCGACGGAGGCCTTGGTGGTGCTCAGGTTGAGCGCAATCACCTTTTGCGCGCCTTCGAAGGCAGTGGTGGCGAAGTTGTTGAGGATTTTCAGCTGCGCTTCCAGCTGCGACTTGGTGGCTGCGGAAAATTGCTCGGGAATCGAAAACATATTTTCTCCTGGATCGATGGGAAATGGTGCGCTGCAATAAACCCATTCTAGCGACGAAATATGGTAATGGAAAGACATTTTTGCCGACTATTGAAGCAGAAGTTATGCAGTGCAACATTGCGTGCCCTGGCCAGCCTGCCTACAATCGGCCATCCTCACCTGTGGAGCTAAGCGATGGATCTTGTAATCCGCAATGCCAGTTTGCCCGATGGCCGCCAGGGCGTCGATATCGCCATCGCGCAGGGACGCATCGTCGATGTCGCTCCTGCTTTGCAAGCCAAGGGGGCTCGCGAGATCGATGCGGAAGGCGACCTGGTCACGCCGCCTTTCGTCGATGCGCATTTTCATCTGGACGCGACGCTAAGCTACGGCCTGCCGCGTGTGAACCGGTCGGGCACGCTGTTGGAAGGCATTGCGCTGTGGGGCGAGCTGAAGCCAGAACTGACGCAGGAAGCGCTGGTGGAGCGCGCCTTGCAGTATTGCGATTGGGCCGTGGCGCGCGGTTTGCTCGCCATTCGCAGCCACGTTGATGTGTGCGACGAGCGCTTGCTCGCCGTGGAAGCGCTGCTGGATGTGAAACGCCGCGTGGCTCCTTACCTTGACTTGCAACTGGTGGCTTTCCCGCAGGATGGCGTGCTGCGCTGCCCAGGTGCGCTGGATAACCTGAAGCGCGCAATTGCCATGGGCGTCGACGTGGTCGGCGGCATTCCGCATTTCGAACGCACCATGGCCGATGGCGCCGAGTCTGTGCGCGTGCTGTGCGAATTCGCGGCCGGGAAGGGCTTGCGCGTCGATATGCACTGCGATGAATCGGACGATCCGCTGTCGCGCCATATCGAAACCCTGGCCTTCCACACGCAGCGTCTTGGCTTGCAGGGCCGCGTGGCCGGCTCGCACCTGACGTCCATGCATTCGATGGACAACTACTACGCCAGCAAGCTCCTGCCGCTGATCCGTGAAGCCGGCGTGGCCGCCATCGCCAACCCGCTGATCAACATCACCTTGCAGGGGCGCCACGACAGCTATCCCAAGCGGCGCGGCATGACGCGTGTGCCGGAGCTGCTGGCGCACGGCATCGACGTCGCCTTCGGCCACGATTGCGTGATGGATCCGTGGTACAGCCTGGGCTCGGGCGACATGCTGGAAGTGGCCCACATGGGCTTGCACGTGGCGCAGATGACCGGGCAGGATGCAATGCGCGCCTGCTTTGCGGCGGTGACGGAAACACCGGCAAAGATCCTCGGCCTGGATGGCTACGGCCTGCAACCCGGCTGCCACGCCGACCTGGTGCTGCTCGATGCCCGCGATCCGGTGGAGGCAATCCGCCTGCGCGCTGCGCGGCGGCTGGTGCTGCGGCGCGGGCAGGTGGTGGCTGAATCGCCGCGGGCGGCGGCGCGCCTGGCCTTGCCGGGCCGGCCGCAGCAAGTCGATTTCCGCCTGTCCGGGCATGCTGGACTTGCAAGGGAAAATGCATGAAAATTCAGCATCATTCCTGCCGTTGGGAGCAGCTTTGAAAGACATCGTCATCCGCCCGGCTACTGAGGCCGATTTCGACTCCATGTGGACGATTTTCCAGGAGTTGATCGCCAGCGGTGATACTTATTATTTCGCCGCGGAGACCAGCCGCGACGACTGCCACGCGTACTGGTTCGGGCGCGGCATCAAGACCTGGGTGGCGGTGCTGAATACCGGCCGCCTGCTCGGCATGTACCGCCTGCTGCCCAACCAGCTCGACCGGGGTTCGCATGTGGCCAACGCTTCCTTCATGGTCAGCCCCGCTGCGCAAGGCGTGGGCATCGGCAAGATGCTGGGCCGCCATTGCCTGGAACAGGCGCGGCGCGATGGCTTCCTCGCCATGCAGTTCAATTATGTGGTCAGTACCAATGTTTCTGCCGTGCTGCTGTGGAAGCGGCTCGGCTTTTCAGTCATAGGCACGCTGCCGCGCGCCTATCGCCACAAGCAGCTCGGTTTTGTCGACGTGTATGTGATGTACAAGTTCCTGGCCGACCCCAACGATTGGCCGGAGCAATGATCGATACCAGACGACTGACCCTGCGTCCCGCAACTGTTGATGATGCTGCGTTCTACCTGCGCCTGGTGAACGAGCCTTCCTTCCTCGAAAACATTGGCGACAAGGGCGTGCGCGACCTTGAAGGCGCGCGCGCCGCCTTGCTCGCCGGCCCCGTCGCCATGCAGGCCCGGTTGGGCTATTCCTTGTGGATGGTGGTGCGCAAGGAAGATGGCGCCGCCATCGGCATGTGCGGCTTGATCAAGCGCGACACCTTGCCCGATACCGATATAGGCTATGCCTACCTGCCAGCCTATTGGGGCCAGGGCTATGCGTGGGAGGCGGCATCGGCGGCCATGGCCTACGGCCGCGATGTCGTTGGCTTGCCGCGCCTGCTAGGCATCGTGTCGCCCGGCAATACGGCGTCGTCAGCGTTGCTGATGAAGCTTGGCATGCACTTTGTCGAGCGGCTTGATGCGGGAAAGACGGATCTTTACCGCATGGAGTTTCCCCCGCGCCACAGCTAGGTTGTTGCGAAAACAGGTTTCTTGGCTTTTGGTACTTTAGGGCGCATGATGACGATTGCAGTCCTGAAGGCATAATGTCGCCTTTTTACCAAGGGGAAACTAATCATGAACTTCGGCAATCTAAAGATCGGAGTGCGCCTGGCCTTGCTGGGCGCTTTCTTCATGCTGGCCTTGTTGACGGTCGGCTACCAGGGCTGGAGCGCCATCAGCTTCATCAAATCCAGCAATGCCCAGAGCATGCAGCGCTCGGTCGACCTGACCCAGGCCGTCGATACTGCGCGCGGCGCGCAGGTTGAATTCAAGATCCAGGTGCAGGAGTGGAAGAACATCCTGGTGCGCGGCCACGATCCTGCGCAGCTCGAAAAATATTCCGCAGCCTTCGTCAAGAGCGGCCAGGCTACCAACGCGGAGCTGCAGAAGCTGTCGGCCATGCTGAAAAAGCTGAACCTGCAGACCACGCTGGATGACGAAGCGATCAAGATGCACGAGGACCTTGGCAAGAGCTATATGGCCGCGCTCAAGCAGTTCGATGCGGCCAACCCGGAAAGCTACAAGATTCTCGACAAGGCCGTTGCCGGCATGGACCGCGCGCCAACCAAGAAGATCGACGAAATCGTGGCGTTCATCGATGCGCAGTCCAAGAAGAATGCGGAAGAAGCGGTGGCGACGGCGGAAGCGGCCAACCGCTCTGCTACCGTTACCCTGTTGGTGGTGCTGGTGGTCACGACGGTGATCGGTGCGGTCATCGTATGGTGGATCGTGAAGGGCATCACGCGTCCGCTGGACCAGGCGATCGATATCGCCAAGACGGTCGCGGCGGGCGACCTGAGCGTCGACGTGGACGTGCGCACCAAGGATGAAGTGGGCGAACTGCTGTCGGCATTGAAGCAAATGAGCGGCAACCTGTCCGATATCGTGAGCCGTGTGCGCACCGGCACCCAGACGATCGCCAGCGCATCGAGCGAGGTGGCGACCGGCAGCATGGACTTGTCGACGCGCACCGAGCAGCAAGCCAGTTCGCTCGAGGAAACCGCGTCGTCGATGACGGAACTGACCAGCACCGTGCGCCAGAACAATGAGAATGCGACCCAGGCGCGCAAGCTGGCCGACGAGGCTTCCAATGTCGCCGTGCGCGGCGGCGCGACCGTTTCGGAAGTGGTGCAGACCATGGGTGCGATCAACGAATCGTCGCGCAAGATTGTCGACATCATCGGCGTGATCGATGGCATTGCTTTCCAGACCAATATCCTCGCGCTGAATGCGGCGGTGGAAGCTGCGCGCGCCGGCGAGCAAGGCCGCGGCTTTGCCGTGGTGGCGGGCGAGGTGCGCAACCTGGCGCACCGCTCCGCTGCGGCCGCGAAGGAGATCAAGGAACTGATTGGCAATTCCGTCGAACGCGTGGAAGAGGGCAGCCGCCTGGTGGGCGAGGCCGGCGTCACGATGGAGGAAGTTGTCAACAGCGTGCGCCGTGTTACCTCGATCATCGGCGAGATCGCCGTGGCAACCGGGGAGCAGCGCGACGGGATCGAGCAGATCAGCGATGCCATCACCCAGATGGACAGCGTGACGCAGCAGAATGCGGCGCTGGTCGAGGAAGCCGCCGCGGCTGCCGAGGCCTTGCAGCAGCAGGCCGCAAGCCTGGAGGAAGCGGTGTCGGTGTTCAAGGTGCGCGAGACGTCAGGCGGCTCGCACATGAAACTGTCGGCAAGCCGCAGCTTGCGCGCCTTGCCGGCTTAAGGCGCCTTCTGCGGCGCGGCGCGGCCCGGTTTGCCGAAGAACCAGGCCAGCGCGGCATGCACGCGGCCGGCCCACGATTGCTCGTTATGGCGTCCCCCTTCGTCGACGAGGAATCGCAGGTCCCGGCCTTCGCGGTAGCCGTTCTTCAGCATGGCCTGGCGGAATGCTTCGCTGTCTTCCTGACCGTCATAGACCGTTCCCACGTCGATGTAGAACCGGACCGGCATCTTCTTCGGCGGATGCTTCACTTCTTCCCGGTTGTTCCACCAGAAAGAGCTGGAGACACCGCCTGCCATCGAGAATATTTGCGGATAGCGCTGCGCGATGCCGATCGATGCCAGCCCGCCCAGCGATGAACCCATCACCGCCGTGTGCATGCGGCCGGGTTTGGTGCGGTATTGCTTGTCCACCCATGGCTTGACTGTTTTCGCCAGGAAGTCGGCGTAGGCGTTCAGCTTTCCTCCGCCATGCTTGGGGTCGCAACATGGTGTGTATTCGGCGATGCGATCGGTGGTGTTGTCGATGCCGACCACGATTACTTCCTCCATGTCGCCCTGGCGCACCAGGCGGTCCGCCACCTCGTCGATGTTCCATTCGGTGCCGTAGCTGGCGGTTGTGGCGTCGAACAGGTTCTGGCCGTCGTGCATGTACAGTACAGGATAGCGCCGCCTGGTGTCGCTGCCGTAGCTTGGCGGCAGATAGATGCGTAGCGTGCGTTCGTTGCCCAACCGGGACGATTTGAACTTTTCCACCAGCTGCAAGGTGCCGTGCAGCGGCGGTTTGCTTGCTGCCGGTGCTGGCAGGAGGCGTGCCGCCAGCACGTCGGCATCGTTGCGTGCGCCGCTTCTGCCGCCCGCGTCGGCGTAGCCGGCGTTGGCTTGCAGGCTGCTCATATTGTAGAAGGGCTGCAGTTCGAGCCGGTAGCTGCCTTGCTTCAGCGTGGCGGGCAGAGGAGTCGACCATGCCGGGCCGTTGGCAGGAGCGTTGTGCGGCATCTGGAGGACGCCTTCCGCCGCGACCGCACCGTGTTTGTCGCGCAGGCGCAGGAACTGCACGGCGTTGGTGATGCCGAGGTTGATCTGGTGGGCGTGGTTGTTGTAGCGAAGCTGGACGTAGTAGCGTCCGTCTTTTGTTGCGGTCACGCTGTCCGTCACGGCACTTGGCCCGACCGTGCCGCTGGCTGGGGTGGGGCAGAGCGGCTGCGAGTGATGGCTTCGCAAGCCGGTGGCCGGGTAGACTGCTTCCACCGCATGGCAGGACGACGTTGCGGCCGCAGGGCCAGGCGCCCAACTGCCGCCGGTGAGCTCCGCGGCGACCAGTTGCCCGTCGCGGTACACGTTGAAGCGCGTGCCTTCTTGCGATCCCGCTCCCGGCGCGATGCGAAGGATGCCGGATTCTGCTTGCCGGACGAACGGTTCTGGCGGTGCAGTCGAAGCGGCCTCGCTGCCCGCGAAGGTGATCTGCTGCCGCCCAGGCACCAGCGTGCCCATTTCTATTTCAATCAGGTTGTCGTCGGCCAGTTCGTTCCATGCAACCGGGCCGCGCGCATCCTTGCCATTCAGCTTGCCGCCTGCCGGCATGTAATAGCCTTCGAGCGCAACAGGCGGGGGAAGCTTGATCCTGATATGCAGCCGCTTGCCGTGCAAGACCAGGCCGGACAGCTCGATCGCATCGCTGCCCGTGAACCACTCGCGCCGCAGCCGGGCGGTAATGAAGGGATTGATGTGCAGCCGCTCGGCATCGGCGCCGACGCCAAACACCTGCTGCACCACCATCCCAAGAAAGCCGCCCACAGACCAAAGCTGGCGGCGTGAATTGATGGCCGGCGCGGAAGGATCTCCGCCTCGCCACTCCATGTTCTCCATATTCGACAGATTGAGCGCCGCGCCCTGCAGCAAGCTGGCATAGGCGGCATCGGCAACGGCCACGTTTGCATACTGCGCAGCGGCCCTTAAGCCATAAGCTGTAACGAAAGGCCACAAGGCACGGTTGTGGTACACCGGCACGCCTGGCTGCTGCGGCCAGATGACCGGCGCGCCCAGCGGTCCGTGCGGATAACGGGCCAGTATCGACTGCGCCTGCCCGGCATCTGCCACGCCTGTGATGATGGCGAGCGACTGGCCAAGCCAGTCAAACTTGTGCATGGCGGCGCCGTCGAAGTGACCGGCGGCCAGGCTGCTGTACATGCCGGCGTCCTTGAGCCAAAGCCGGTCGTTGATCGCAATCTTCAAGCCTGACGCCCAACGCGCGTAACGCAGCGCCCCGTCGTTGTCGCCGGCATGCTGCGCCAGTTCTGCCGCCAGTGTGAGCGCCTTATAGTGGGCGACATTGGTCGACAGCGACTTGGACGTGGCCATGCTGGACAGGTCGTTGGGAATCCAGCCTGCATACGACTGTTCGCGCCAGTCAAGGAAGGACTGCTCGCCATTGTACAAGCCGCTGGCGGGATCGTAAGCGGCGATGCGGTCGTTCTCGATCGTGTTGCGCAGCGCCTGCAAGGCAGTGGCGGCGAATTTCGCGCGTTCTTCCTCCGGCAGCGACTTGAGCGTTTGCTCGGCGCCGAAGGCCCAGCTGACGCGGTCCGTACTGACAGGCCAGCTTCCGCCGCTGCCCGTGTCTTGCACGATCTGCAGGCCGTCTTCGCTGCCGGCCGCCAGCGGCGGCTTGCCGTTACGGTAGCCGGAAAGCTTGAACAGCAGGGAGTCGCGGCTGCGTTGAGGATCGAGCATCGCCAGGCCCAGGTTGGCAGCGTAGGACAAGTCGCGCGTCCACACGTAGTGCCATTTTTCGCCGGTCTCGAAGCATTCGCAAGCTATCGGCTGGCCGCCGTTGTAGCTGCCATCGCGGATGGCCTGCACCGAGTCCTGCTTCATTTCCGTCATCGCCAGCGCGAACAGTGCGTCGAAGGCCAGGTTGCCGCTGCGGACTTTGGGCGAGCCGGCCTGCTCGCTGAAGGCGATTGACTGGGGCGCATTGTCGCGCAGGGGCATGTTGGTGGACTGCGTGTAACTGCGCAGCGCCGCTTGCGCATCCGGCGTTGCAAAGCTGGCCTTGTAGCTGCCGAATGGTAGCTCGATGCTGGTATGTGCCAGTGCCGGGCCGCCCGCCAGCGCGCCCGCAGTTGCGAAGGCGACCGCGATGGCAGCGGCAGGCAGCGGGCGGCGCAGCATCACTGGACCTCCATCACGAGGACGGAACGGGCCGGAAGCGTGAACTTGCCCGCCAGCGGAATGCTGCGGCCAGTGATGATGTCCGTGCCACTGCGTACGCCGTCCAGCATTTCACGGAAACGGTCCGCATCCAGCGTCACATCCTTTGCGTTCTTGTTCAGCGCGACCATGACCTTCTGCTTGCCGTCATGACGGAAGTAGACATACGTATCCTGTTCCGGCCCGTATTGCATCATCTTCCCGTGCTGGACCGCGCTGGAAGTCTTGCGCCAGTTGGCCAGCTTCTTCACGAAGGACTGCATGTCGCGCTGCTCCGCGCTCAGGCCTTCGCCTGTAAAGGCATTCACTTTGTCGCCTGCCCAGCCGCCTGGCATATCGTGGCGGTAAGATGGATCGTCGCGGCCTTTCACGGTGCTCGGCATCAGGATTTCAGTCCCGTAGTAGAACTGCGGGATGCGCGGCACGGTCAGCGTAAAGGCCAGCGCCATGCGCAGCAGGGCAGGGTCGCTGTTCGCCATGCTGAAGCTGCGCGCCAGGTCGTGATTACCTTCGAACAGTACCAGATTGGACGGGTTGGGATAAAGGTAATCCTGCGCCAGCGTCTCGTAGACGTCGTACAGGCGGTAGGTGCCGTCCGTGTCGCCCAATGCCTTGCGCAGCACGTCGTTGAGCGGGAAGTCCATCATGCTGGGCGCGTTCAGGGCCTGCCAGCGGGCCACGATAGGAATCCGGGTGCTCCATTCCTCGCCCACCATATTCAGCTTCGGATATTCCGCCCGCACGCGCTTCGACCATTCAGTCAGGAAGGCGGTATCGGAGTAGCCGTAGGTATCCACGCGCAGGCCGGACAGGCCGGCGTACTCGATCCACCAGATATTGTTCTGGATAAGATAGTTCGCCACAAACGGATTGGTCTGGTTCATGTCCGGCATATGCGGCCCGAACCAGCCCTGGGTGAAGTTGCGCGCGTCTTCCTTGCTGCCGTACGGATCGACGCTGGCAACGCGGTGGTGCGCGGTCGGCGTGTACTTGCCGTCGTAGCTGAGCCAATCCTGCATCGGCATGTCTTTCATCCACCAGTGGCGGCTGCCGATGTGGCTCAACACGACATCCTGGATCACGCCGATGCCGCGCGTGCGCGCCTGTGCCACAAAATTGCGGTAATCCTCATTGCTGCCGTAGCGCGCGTCGATCTTGTAATGGTCGGTTGCCGCATAGCCGTGGTAGGAGTGGATATCCTGGTTGTTTTCCACAAGCGGGGTTGGCCACACCTGCGTGAAACCCATGTCCTTTATATAGTCCAGGTGCGCCGCCATGCCTGCCAGGTCGCCGCCGTGGCGGCCGTTGCCCTCGGCGCGGTTGGCCTTGTCCGGCATGCCGGCGATATTGTCGTTGGCTGGATTGCCGTTGGCGAAGCGGTCCGGCATGACTTGGTAAATCGCGTCGGAACTGTTGAAGCCCTGGCGCTGCGCCGAACCGGGCGTGCGCGCCAGTAATTGGTAACCATATGTGAGGCTTTGCTTGCCCGGCGCGGCGAAGCGGATGTCGAAACGGCCAGGCGCCACGTCCGGCGCCAGTACCAGGTCGATGAAGAGGTAGTTGCGGTTGGCCACCCGGCTCACGCTCCCGATCCGCACGCCCGGATAGTCGATCGTTGGTTCCAGGTCCGCCACCTTCGGCGCATTCACCATGAGTTGCAGCTTGGGATTCTGCATGCCGGCCCACCAGAAAGGAGGCTCCATATGCTGGACAGTTGGCGGGGCTGCATGGGCGGCTTGCAGTAGGGCAAGGCCAAGCAGGGCGGCGAAAGCGGTCTTCTTCATGAAATCTCCGGTCTGGACGTCTTATGGGCCCGACAATACACCGAAATTGACTGTAGTTCTACTACACATGAATATGTCTAGATTTGTAGCCGAAATACAACGTGCTGGCTCCGAATGGCAGAGAGAAGCCGCTGGGAAAGGCAGAAATACACAGGAATGATGATGGTCATTCATTGACACCAAATCTAGTTTTAGTACAGAATCCGCCTCAGAGCGTCCGTAAGAGCGTTCGCTTTCCAAGGATTCCCGTGTAGTCGAAATAAACCGGTCTGTGTAGGTTGCGGGAAAGAATGTTTAATGAGTGAGGGGACTTTGATGACTATCTTCGCCAACAAGCGAGGCAATACCGCTTTCCGACTGAGTCCGGTTGCGGCTGGGTGTGCTGTATTTGTATCCGCCTTCGCTGGCTCTGCGTACGCGCAGACCGCAACCACCACCGCCACCGGCCAGGCAGCTGACGCGCCGATGCAAACTGTGACCGTGTCCGGCATTCGCCGCGGTATTGAGGACGCGATCTCCGTCAAGAAAAACGCGACTTCCATCGTCGAGGCCATCTCCGCGGAGGACATCGGCAAGCTGCCTGATACCTCCATCGCCGAATCCATCGCCCGCCTGCCAGGCCTGGCCGCCCAGCGCGTTGCCGGCCGTGCGCAAAACATCGCGGTCCGCGGCTTGTCCCCGGACTTTGCCACCACCCTGCTGAACGGCCGTGAGCAAGTCTCCACCGGCGACAATCGCAGCGTGGAATTCGACCAGTACCCGTCTGAGCTGATCAGCGGCGTGACCATTTACAAGACCCCTGACGCCGGCATGGTTGGCCAGGGCCTGTCCGGCACCCTGGACCTGCAGACCGTGCGTCCGCTGGCCTTCGGCGGCCGTACCGTGTCCATGAACGCCCGCATGGAGAAGAATTCGCTGGGCAGCATCGCCGACACCGATTCGCGCGGCGGCCGCTTCAGCGCCAGCTACATCGACCAGTTTGCCAACCGTACCATTGGCGTGGCGATCGGCTTCGCGCACCTGGACTCCCCAGTGCTGGCGCAGGAAACCGGCCTGTACGAGCCGTGGAAGAAAGAGTCCCGTCCAGGCGTGCCTGCCGGTACCAACGTCACCGACGGCCTCAAGTCCCTGGCACGCAGCGGCTACAACAAGCGCGATGGCCTGATGGGCGTGTTGCAATACCGTCCAAACAAGAACTTCACTTCGATGATCGACGTGTATGCTTCGCGCTTCAAGCACGAAGACACTGCCAATCAGTTCGAAGTAAACATCAGCGGCTACAATGGCACCACCACGCCTATGTCGTTTACGGGCGTCACCACCAACAATGGTTCGTTCGCCACCGGCACCGCAAACAATGCGTATCCGCTGGTGCGCGGCATGTACACCAAGCGCAAGGACGATATCCGCGCCATCGGCTGGAACAACGAATGGAAGATGGATGGCTGGTCCCTGGTGGCTGACCTGAGCCGCTCGACCGCCAAGCGCGATGAACTGAGCTTGGAAAACAACCTGCAGATCAGTAACGCGGCCGGCAATCCATTCCTGGATTCCGTCGCCCTGTCGCTGGGCACCGGCGGTTTCCCGACTCTGAAACCGGGCCTCGACTACAGCAACCCGGCCAACCTGTACGTGCGTAACACCATCTACGGTTCCGGCTACGGCAAGACCCCGCACGTGGAAGACGAGCTGAACGGCTTCAAGCTGGCAGCCAACATCCAATCGTCCGGCGCCCTCGAGAAGTACTTCTCGAGCTTCGATATCGGCGTGCACTACTCTGACCGCAGCAAGGAGAAGCACCAGCCGGAAGCAAGCATTAACCTGGCAGGTGCGCCTTCGACCATTTCGTCGGACCTGATGTACAACTCGGTCGACCTGGGCTTTGCCGGAACGGGCACCATCCCTGCATGGAACGTACCGGGCGTCGTGGCCAAGTACATGACCTTTGCACCGACCGAAGACAAGAGCTACCTGATCGCCAAGGCTTGGACCGTGAATGAGAAGATCACCACGACCTTTGCCAAGGCCAACATCGAGCACGAACTGGGCAATGTCAGCCTGCGCGGTAACGTCGGCGTGCAAGTGCAGCGCACCGACCAGTCGTCCGACTCCAAGTACTGGGACGGCACAGCACCTGCCGGCCAGGAAGTCAAGCCGGTCCACGACGGCAAGACCTATACCGACGTGCTGCCAAGCCTGAACCTGGCGTTCCAACTGCCGAACGACCATACCGTGCGCATGGCCCTGGCCAAGCAGATCGCCCGCCCACGTGTTGACCAGTTGCGTTCCGCGTTGGACTTCAACGTCGGCACCAACGACTTCAAACCAGGCGGCAGCGGCGGCAACGCCCAGCTGGATCCGTGGCGCGCCAAGGCCTTCGACCTGTCGTATGAAAAATACTTCGGCAAGAAAGCCTACGCAGCACTGGCATTCTTCTACAAGAAGCTGGATACCTACATCTTTACCGAGACCCGTACCCACGACTTCTCGCAGCAGATCCCTGGCACCAACGCGATTACCCCGTTCGGCAACTACACCGCTCCGTACAATGGCAAGGGCGGCAACATGAAAGGCCTGGAGCTGACTGCTTCCCTGCCGCTGAACATGGTGACCCCGGTACTGGACGGCTTCGGTGTGAGCGGCAGCTACTCGTACAACGACAGTGCGATCACCATCAAGGAGCCTAGCGCCAACCTGGGCCAGACCATCATGCTGCCAGGCCTGTCGAAGCACACCAGCAACCTGACCGTGTATTACGAGAAGGCCGGCTTCGAGACTCGCCTGAGCCAGCGCAAGCGTTCGGACTTCGTGGGTGAGATCGGCAACTTCGCCGGCGAGCGTTCGCTGCGCTATGTGGTTGGCGAGAACATTCTCGACTTCCAGATCGGCTACAGCTTCAACGAAGGCATGTTCAAGGGCATGGGACTGGTGCTGCAGGTGAACAACCTGCGTAACGAGGCCTACGAGACCTACAACGGCAACCGCAACCAGCAACTGGAATACCAGAAGTATGGCCGCACCATCCTGCTGGGCGCGAACTACAAGTTCTAAGCATCCAGGGGTAGAAAAAACGGGGGCCGAGGCCCCCGTTTTTGTATTACTTGGCCTTGGCGGCCAATTGCTTGTTCTGCTCGTCCAGCCAGACTTTCAGCGGGGCGAAGTAGTCGAGCAGGGCCTGGCCGTCGATGCGCTCTTCACCGGTGGCGGCTTTCAGCGCTTCAGGCCATGGCTTGGAGGTACCCATCTCCAGCATGCTCCACAGCTTCTTGCCGGCTTTTTCGCTGCCGTAGATCGAGCACTGGTGGAGCGGGCCGGTGTAGCCGGCTTCCTTGCACAGGGCGCGATGGAACTGGAATTGCAGCAGGTGGGCCAGGAAGTAGCGGGCGTAAGGCACGTCGGCTGCAACGTGGTACTTGGCGCCGGCGTCGAAGCCGTCAGCCAGCATCGGCAGCGGGCGCTTCACGCCCATGTACTGCTCGCGCAGCTGCCACCAGCTCTTGTCGTAGTCCGCAGGCTTGGTCTTGCCGCTGTAGACGTCCCAGCGCCATTTGTCGACCGAGTAGCCGAACGGCAGGAAGGCAACCTTGGCCAGGGCGCGCTTCAGCAGCACGCCGATGTCGGCGTTCGGGTCCGGGTTTTCGTTCATCAGGCCGACCTTCTTCAGGTAGCTCGGGGTGATGGACAGTGCAATGGTGTCGCCGATCGCTTCGTGGAAGCCGTCGTTGGCGCCGGTGCGGAACAGGTTGGACTGGTTCTTGTAGGCCAGGTCGTAATAGATATGTCCCAGCTCATGGTGGATGACGGCGAATTCTTCTTCGGTCGGGCGGATGCACATCTTGATGCGCACGTCGTCCTTGCCGTCAAGCTGCCATGCCGAAGCGTGGCACACCACGTCGCGGTCGCGCGGTTTTTCCAGCAGGGAGCGCTGGTAGAACGATTCCGGCAGCTTGGGCATGCCCAGCGAGGTGTAGAAGCGCTCGCCGTATTGGACCATTTCCTTGGCGCTGGTCTTTTTCTCTTCCAGCACATTGGTCAGGTCGAACTTGGAGGCGCCGGAGGCAGGCATCAGCAGCGGGTAGATGTTTTCCCAGCTCTGGCTCCACATATTGCCGAACAGGTGGGCCGGGATTGGGCCGGTCAGCGGAACCTGGTCCGGACCGTAGGTTTCGCGCAGCTTGTAGCGGGCGTAGGTGTGCAGCGAATCGTACAGCGGCTTCACTTGCTGCCAGATGCGTTCCATCTCGGCCGAGAATTCCTCCGGCTTCATGTCGTAGCCCGAGCGCCACAGGGCGCCGGTGTCGGCATAGCCCATTTCGCGCGCGCCCTTGTTGGACAGTTCAACGTAGTCGGTGTACAGCTTCTTGTAGGAAGGCGATTGCATGTGCCAGCCGTTCCAGGCGTCCAGCAGGACTTTAGGATCGCGGCTGGTGGCCAGGGTCTTTTCCAGTTCGCCCAGGGCCTTGCAGTTGTCCGGGGTCGGGCAGTACTTGGCCTTGCCGTACGCGCCATTCAGCTTGGCGTTGGCGTCGGCGTAAGCCTGGCGCTCCTTCGGATCCGGCAGCATCAGGGTCAGTTGCAGCAACTTGATCTTGCGCGCTTCGTCGTCCGCCAGCTTGACGCCGTTAAAGCGGCGCGCTTCCAGGGCAGCCTGGCCGGACGCGTCCAGCTGCTGTTCGCCGAAGTAGGCGGTCAGCGCTTCGGTATCGTCGGTAATGAAGTTCTGCGCAACCCAGGCGGCCTTGTTGGCATCGTTGCCCAGCTTGTCGAATTTCTCTTCAGTCTGCGCGATGAACTTCTTCGCTTCGGCAGGAGTGCCTTTGGCTTTTTTTGCGGCTGGCGCGGCGTGGGCGAAGCCCGCTGCCAGGGCCAGGCCGAGGGCCAGGACCATCGGTTTTTTCATAGTCGTTTTATTCAATTCATTCTCCTCTCAGATAAAACTGCCCGCTAATATATCACCCCATGAAACTAATTAAATTTGCAATATTGGCCCTTATTAGCCAGGCTGCCATGGCGCAGAACGCGGATCGCCATTTCTTATCTGCCGCGAAAAGCGGCAATGTCCTGGAAATCGGCACAAACGATGGCAAATACATCATCAAGCCTTACTCCGCGGCTGTTGTGGAGACCACCTTTGTTCCAAAGGGGGAAGTGGCGGACGCGGTGTCGCACGCGGTAGTGCTGCCGCCTGCCGTTGTGGCCAGCACGCTGCGCGACGAAGGCGGCGCACTGGAATTCGCCACGCCGGGCATCACGGTGCGCGTGGAAAAGCAGCCGTTCCGCATCAGCTACTTGTATAAAGGCCAGCCGCTGGTCGCCGAGAAGCGCGGGTATCGCCGCGAAGGCGGCCTGGAAGCGATCGAATTTGCGCTGGACGGCGATGAAGCCCTGTATGGCGCCGGCGGACGGGCTACAGGCATGAACCGCCGCGGCAACCGCTTCCAGTTGTACAACCGTGCCCACTACGGCTATGAAGCGCGCTCGCAGCTGCTGAATTTCACTATTCCGATGGCGCTGTCCTCGAAGAAGTACGCCATCCACTTCGATAACCCGCAGATTGGTTACCTGGATTTCGATAGCAGGAAAGACGGTACGCTGTCCTACGAAACCATTGGCGGCCGCAAGACTTACCAGGTGATCGCCGGCGAGCAATGGGAAGACGTAGTCGCCAACTACACCAGCCTGACCGGCCGCCAGCCCTTGCCGCCGCGCTGGGCCTTCGGCAACTTCGCCAGCCGCTTCGGCTACCATACGGAGGCGGAGACGCGCGCCGTGGTCGATAAGTTCATCTCCGACAAGATCCCGGTCGATGCGGTGGTGCTGGACCTGTACTGGTTCGGCAAGACCGTCAAAGGCACCATGGGCAACCTGGCCTGGGACAAGGAGAGCTTCCCCAATCCGAAAGGCATGATGGCCGACCTGGCGGCAAAGGGCGTGAAGACCGTCGTTATTACCGAACCATTTGTGCTGACCACTTCCACCCGTTGGCAAGAGGCGGTCGAGCGCCGCGTGCTGGCCACGGATACGCAGGGGGAGCCATATAAATACGACTTCTACTTCGGTAATACCGGCCTGGTCGACCTGTACCGCCCGGAAGGGCGCGACTGGTTCTGGAATATCTACAAGGGGCTGAAAGAGGGCGGCGTTGCCGGCTGGTGGGGCGACCTCGGCGAGCCGGAAGTGCACCCATCCGCGCTGCGCCACGGCAGTCATGGCCAACTCGGCGCGGACCAGGTCCACAACATCTACGGCCACGACTGGGCGCGCCTGATCGCGGAAGGCTACAAGAAAGACTTCCCGAAGGAGCGCCCCTTCATCCTGATGCGCTCCGGTTACTCGGGCTCGCAGCGTTTCGGCATGATCCCATGGTCGGGCGACGTGCAGCGTAGCTGGGGCGGCCTGCAGTCGCAGATGGAAATCGCGCTGCAGATGGGCATGCAGGGCCTGGCCTATATGCACTCCGACCTGGGCGGCTTTGCCTCGCCGATGCTGGACGACGAACTGTATGTGCGCTGGCTGCAGTATGGCGTATTCCAGCCGGTCTTCCGCCCGCACGCGCAGGAGGAAGTTCCGGCCGAACCGGTATTCCGCACCGATCGCACCAAGTCGCTGGCGCGAGAGGCGATCCGCCTGCGTTACGCCATGCTGCCTTATAACTACAGTGCAGCCTTCGACAACAGCCAGACCGGCCTGCCGCTGATGCGCCCGATCATGTTCGAGGGCGGCGACAACGCCGTGGCATCGACCTACCTGTGGGGCCGGGACTTCCTGGTGGCGCCTGTTACCGAGCCCGGAGCGCAACGCAAGGAAGTCAATTTCCCGGCATCGGCCGGGATCTGGTTCGACTTCCATAGCGATGCCGCGCACAAGGGTGGCATCAACGAGGTGGTGCCGGTGGCCGCCGAACATATCCCGGTATTCGTGCGCGCCGGCGCATTCGTGCCGCTGGCCAAGGTGGTGCAGACCACGCGCGACTACAACACGAAGCAGATCGAGTTGAATTACTACTACCACGCCACAGCCGGCGCCTCCAGCGGCAAGCTGTACGACGACGACGGCGCGACCGCCAGCGCCTACGAGCAGGGACGGTACGAAATCGCTCATTTTGCCGGCGCTGCATCGGCAAGCGGTTTCGAAATCGGCATTGAGACCGAAGTGGGCAAAGCATGGCAGCCGGTCAGCCGCGTCTACGCGCTCAAGGTCCACAATATAGCGAGCCGTCCGCGCAGCGTGAAGCTGGATGGCAAGGCTGTCGAGGCCCGCTGGGATGCCCGCAGCCACACCCTGCGACTGGCGCTGCCGGCAGGTAGTGCAATGAAGGCAAAACTGTCTGTTGTTTTGTAGCTTGACTACAAAGACGTCGAAAAATGGCGTATTTGCGGGCTGTCTGTGGATTGACAGCCTGAATTCGGCATGTTATTTTGCTACAAAATTACTCGGGAACAGTGATGCAAATGCATTCCATCATCAGCAAGCCGCGGCTGACCTTTTGGCAGTTGTGGAACATGAGCTTCGGCTTCTTCGGCATCCAGTTCGGTTTCGCACTGCAGAACACCAATACCAGCCGCATTTTCTCGACCCTGGGCGCGACCCCGGACGAACTGCCGCTGTTCTGGCTTGCTGCTCCGGTCACCGGCCTGCTGGTGCAGCCGATCATCGGCTACCTGAGCGACAACACCTGGCACGCGAAGTGGGGACGCCGTCGTCCTTTCTTCTTTGTCGGCGCCCTGTTGGCGAGCATTGCACTGTTCCTGATGCCGAATTCGAGCGCGCTGTGGATGGCGATCCTTGTGCTGTGGCTGATGGATGCATCGATCAATATCTCGATGGAGCCGTTCCGCGCCTTCGTCGGCGACAAGCTGGATGAATCGCAGCAGACCGCCGGTTTTGCGATGCAGACTTTCTTCATCGGCCTGGGCGGCGTGATTGCTTCGCTGCTGCCAATGATCTTCACCAATTTCCTTCACGTCAGCAATGAAGTGGTCAACGGCGCGATCCCCGACTCCGTGCGCTACTCGTTCTATGCTGGCGGTACTGCATACTTCCTGTCGGTGCTGTGGACAGTGTTGACCGCCGACGAACTGCCTCCGGAAGATGTCGAGAAGTTCCGCATGGAGAAGGCGCAGCGCCGCGGCTTCCTGTTCTCGCTGAAGGAAGTGTTTGGCGGCTTCGTGCACATGCCGAAAACCATGGTGCAATTGGCTCTGGTGCAGTTCTTCACCTGGTTTGCGCTGATGGGCATGTGGGTCTTCACTACCCCGGCAGTTGCTGAAAACGTGTTCGGCACCACCGATGGCAAGTCGGCCATCTTCCAGGAGGCGGGCAACTGGGTCGGCAACCTGTTCGCGATCTACGGCGGCGTGTCCGCGCTGGTGGCTTTCCTGCTGCCTAAGCTGGCACACGTCACCAGCCGCAAAGTGGTGCACATGCTTTGCCTCGTGATTGGTGGCCTGAGCCTGATCAGCATCGCCTTCATCCATGACAAGAATATGCTGATGCTGCCGATGATCGGCGTGGGTATTGCATGGGCCAGCATCCTGACCATGCCGTACGCGATCCTGGCTGGCGCGCTGCCGGCCAAGCGCATGGGTTACTTCATGGGCGTGTTCAACTATTTCGTGGTGCTGCCGCAGATTGTCGCCAACCTGGTTCTGGGCCCTGTCATCAAGCACCTGTTCAACGGCCACTCGGTGAATGTGCTGGTGCTGGGCGGCGTCTCGATGGCAATCGGCGGCATCGTTTGCCTGATCGTCAGCGACTCGGCCAAGAAGGAAGCTTAAAGCCATCCAGCGGCGCGCACCGATCGCGCCATTCGCGGTAAAACTATCCTCTCATCCAGGAGGAGCGAATATGGCAATCCAGACGGTGACAACTACTCCTATCCCCGGGCAACGCCCGGGGACTTCGGGGCTGCGCAAGAAAGTCGCAGTTTTCCAGCAGCATCACTATCTCGAGAATTTCGTGCAGGGCGTGTTCGACACGCTCGGCTCCGCCGCCGGCAAGACGCTGGTGCTGGGCGGCGATGGCCGCTTCCACAATCGTGAGGCAATCCAGGTAATCCTGAAGATGGCCGCTGCGCACGGCTTTGCACGCGTGTTGCTGGGGAGGGGCGGCATCCTGTCCACGCCCGCCGCGAGCTGTGTAATCCGCAAGCATGGCGCACTGGGCGGCATCATCCTCTCGGCCAGCCACAATCCCGGCGGCCCGGACGGCGATTTCGGCATCAAGTACAACGCCGCCAACGGCGGCCCGGCGCCTGAAGCGCTGACCGAAGCAATCTACGAACGCACGCTGGCGCTGGCGCAATACCGCATCAGCGATGCACCCGATATCGACATCGATTCACCCGGCGCGCGCACGCCCGTCGAAGCCATGGCGGTCGAAGTCATCGACCCCGTCGCCGACTATGCGGAGCTGATGGCGAAGCTGTTCGACTTCGACGCCATTCGCCGCCTGTTTGCCGGCGGCTTTACCATGCGGTTCGACGCCATGAATGCCGTTTCCGGCCCTTACGCCCACGCCATCCTGGAGGGAATGCTGGGCGCACCGGAGGGCACGGTGATCAATGGCACGCCGCTGGCGGACTTTGGCGGCCTGCATCCCGATCCCAATCCGGTGAACGCCGAAGAACTGATCGACATCATGTGCGCCAACGCCGCGCCGGACTTTGGTGCCGCCTCCGACGGCGACGCCGACCGCAATATGATCGTCGGCCGCGAATTCGTCGTCACACCTTCGGACAGCCTGGCCGTATTGGCTGCGAATGCGACCGTTGCGCCAGGCTATGCAGACGGTATCGCCGGCATTGCCCGTTCCATGCCCACCTCGCGTGCCGCCGACAGGGTGGCTGCGGAACTTGGCGTGCCTTGCTATGAGACGCCAACCGGGTGGAAGTACTTCGGCACGCTGCTCGACGCCGGCAAGGCTACCTTGTGCGGCGAAGAGAGCTACGGCACCGGTTCGCGCCACATCCGCGAAAAGGACGGCCTGTGGGCCGTGCTGTTCTGGCTGAACCTGCTGGCCGTGCGCGGCGGCTCGGTGCAGGACATCGTCACGGCGCATTGGCAGCGCTTTGGCCGCCATTACTACTCGCGCCACGATTACGAAGCCATCGCAAGCGATGCGGCGCAGCTGCTGATGCAGGACTTGCGCATCAAGCTGCCCAACTTGCCGGGGCAGAAGTTGAACCATTACGAAGTGCAGGCCGCCGACGATTTCGAATATACCGACCCGGTGGACGGCTCGCACGCCAGCCAGCAGGGCGTCCGCATCATGATGACGGACGGCTCGCGCATTGTGTACCGCCTGTCCGGTACTGGCACCGAGGGCGCCACCTTGCGCGTCTACCTGGAACGCTACGAGGCCGATCCGGAGCAGCACCATATCCCAACGCAGCAAGCCCTCGCAGGGCTGATTGCAATCGCAGACAGCGTGGCGAGCATCGCCATGCACACAGGCCGCAGTAATCCAACAGTCATTACATAGGAAAAGCTGAATGAAACTTTCATCCCTCGCATTGTCCTTGCTACTTGCCGCTGGCGCCAACAGCGCATCCGCGGCGCCGCCCAAGCCCTTCCTTTGGGAGAATGCGACTGTCTACTTCCTGGTGACCGACCGTTTCGCCAATGGCGACAAGGCAAACGACCTGGCCTACGGCCGCAAGGCAGACGCTGCACCACTGCGCGGCTTCATGGGCGGCGATTTCAAGGGGCTGACAGAAAAGATCAAGTCCGGCTATTTCGATGACCTGGGAGTGGACGTGATCTGGACCACGCCGCCTGTCGAACAAATCCATGCCGGCACGGACGAAGGCACTGGCAAGTCCTACGGCTTCCACGGCTATTGGGCGCGCGACTTTACTGCGATGGACGCCAACCTTGGCACGGAAAAAGACTTCCGCGACTTCGTTGAGGCCGCCCATGCACGCGGCATTCGCGTGCTGCTGGACGTAGTGATGAACCATACCGGCCCTGTAACCGAGGCCGATCCTGTCTGGCCCGAAGGCTGGGTACGCACCGAGCCGCAATGCCAGTACAAGGACGTGCCGTCCACCGTAAGCTGCACCTTGGTAAAGAACCTGCCGGACTTCCGCACCGAGAGCGATGCGCCGGTGGAACTGCCGCCAGCGCTGGCAGCCAAGTGGAAAGCCGAAGGCCGCTACGAACGCGAAGTGAAAGAGCTCGATGGCTTCTTTACCCGCACCGGCTATCCACGCGCCCCGCGCTACTACCTGATGAAATGGCACGCGGACTGGGTTCGCAAGTACGGCGTTGACGGCTTCCGCGCGGATACGGCCAAGCACGTTGAACCTGCGGTATGGGCCGAGCTGCGCAAGGTCGCCCTGGCCGCGCACGACGAATGGAAAAGCCTGAACCCCAGGAAAGTGCTGGGCGATGGCCGCTTCTACATGCTGGCGGAGGTCTACAACTACAACATCGTCCATGGACAGGACTTCGATATGGGCGGCGGCGAGAAAGCCAATTACTTCGCCAATGGCTTTGATGGCCTGATCAACTTCGGCATGGTGCATGACGCGAAGGGCGACTACGAATCCCTGTTCAGCAAATACGCGACGCAACTCGCGGGTCCGCTGAAAGGGCATTCGGTCATGAACTATATGGATTCGCACGACGACGGCAATCCCTTCGACCCGGCGCGCCAGAAGCCGTTCGAGACAGCCAACAAGCTGCTGCTTGCCCCCGGCGCCGCACAGATCTACTACGGCGACGAAATCTCACGGCGACTTGACGTGGCCGAAGCGAAGGGCGATGCGAAGCTGCGCTCCTTCATGAATTGGGGCGACTTGAAAACAAATGCCAAAGTGAGGACGCACTGGGCAAAGCTGGGGAAATTCCGCCAGGCGCATCCTGCGGTCGGCGCCGGCGAGCATAAGAAGCTGGCGGACCTGCCGTACACCTTCAGCCGCGTACGTGGCGAGGACAAGGTAGTCGTGGCGCTGGATGTGAAGACCGGCCAGCCAGTGGATATCGCGGTCGGCAGCGTATTTGCAGACGGCACCAAAGTAAAAGATGCCTACGCCGGCGTCGCCTATACCGTGAAGGACGGCGTCGTTCGCACCAACGGCAAAAACTCCACAATCCTGCTCTCGCCGTAAGGCCGGCTTGGGTCCGGCTTGCCAGAAGCGCGCAGTTTGCGGCAAACTACCGGATTGTAAAAAAATCAATTCAGCGATGTTACGAGTAATTGCCTCCGTTTTGTCATGCCTGCTTTTCCTGAGTGGGTGTTCTGGCGTTCCAGACTGCGACAGTGGGCGCGCGGAGGACGAGATGGAGGCACACGTTTACACGATAGTATCAAGGGCTTTCGACGATGTATCGCAACGCGCATTGCAGAAGGCAGTGCAAAGCGCGTCGCAGAAGGCGTTTCCTGCGGCTATTCCTGTGCCGCCCCGGCACCAGGCGATGATTGACGCCTACCAGCCGTTCCTCGCGGTTGACCACGACGTCATGTGGCTCTTGCCCCGGCTTTACGCGCGGATGCCGGAAGGGTGGCAGAAAATTGGCCTTGGCGCTTACCTAAGAAAGAGCAACTTCAGGGAGCTTAGAAGCGAGATCAAGGTGAGGCTGACTGACCACGAGAAGCTCCCGGACAGGACTGAGGGTGGAATAAACTACACTAAGGTTTGCCGCGCCAAGCTGTGGATAGAATCCACTTCGAACTCAGCACCGAAAGTGGAGCCGATCACGCTGGTCTACTCCGCCAACTCGCCACCACGTACTTCGGTTCCAATCCACATTGGGATCAACTTCTTCGAGGCGTCGGAAGCGCCTTTACCATTTTCGCTCACCGAGATCGAGAAGATTCAGCTGATGATGTACGGCGCAACAAGAGATAAGGAAGCGCGGCCGAGGCCCCAGCGGCCGCTTGCCTGCATCCAGCGGGTCGGCCTGCGCGCGCTCCGCCTTCATGTCGAAGCTGCGGAGGCGGAGGGGAAGACGCCTTCCAGCAAGACGGATGGTGCTGCTTAAATTGACCCTCTTGAAAATAATTTCACTCTGCAGTGACCGGCCAGAAGCACTCGACCAAGTTCAAAACGAGAGTAAGAATTCGGGTTTACTTCAATGCAAATGCTAAGACCGATCAAATCCCTGCGATTTTGGTCGTTGATGCTCGGTGCAGCGTCCATAATGCCAGCGGTTTACTTCGCGTATCATAACTGGGTTTTCTCGCAATGGGCCAGAGAGCAAGCAAACAATGGTAACTTCGTTTGCGGCACTGGCATGGCCGCCTTGCTTGCCCTTTGCGTTGTGACTGGTGGAGCATTTTCTGTGGTCGGCAGTTTACTGGGCTTGATAGACTACTTCAGAACGGAAAAGCCTCGGCCAAAAATGCGACTATTGGAGACAGCGCTGGTCGGTAGCGCAATGGTTATGACAATGGTTGCCGCGTTCGTTTTAGCTTGACGCCATCCTGCCAATAACGTCCTTGCGCCTGGCAACAAGATACAAGTTTTTGCAGGTTATGCGATGACCTCCCCAAGCTTGGGAGCAAGCTGCATTTTGAGGTACATGATTTCATAGCCGGCGTAATGCCTCACAGTTTCACCAACATTCGAAAAACCATTCCGAGCATAAAATCGCAAGGCATCCACATTCGATTTTGCGACGTTCAGGGAAATACCTTCCGTTCCTCTTGCCAGCACGGCATCAAGCAGTGACTGCCCGATACCTCTGCCTCGCACCTCACCATCAACAAACAGAGCCCTCAATTGGCCGGCAAAAGTCGCCGCGAACCCACGTACTGTGCCATCGTCGAACACGATGACATCGGATTCGTCAAATGCCGCCAGGAGAGCTTCGTCCTGATTAAGTGGGGTGACGTTAAAAGGGCGGGACTCGAACTTCAGTTCTTCCCGCTTTGCTTCAAGATAGATGCGACAGACTGCAGGGAAGTCCGAGGCTTTGAAGTCGCGTACCGTCATTGCTAAGCAGTTCCTATTTGAGATCCGAAGCCGGCGGCTCGCATAACTCACAATCCCCTGTTTTGTCGCTTGGATTTTTCCTTGCTAGCGACAGAATCTTTTCCACTTCCTTCCGGCGGAGAGAGATTGTCTTGTCCTCTTTAACGCCGTAACGAATTGCGGCGTCATAAAGCACGTCAGCAGATTCCACTGCACCCGCGAGCAACTCCAGGTTCGCCCAATCGAGCAGCAGCCCTGCAACCACTTTGTCTGGAGCGGGCACGAACCAGATCCGCTCCGTCAGTTGGTAGCTTAGCGCACGGCCCATCGCGTACAGAGAGGTTGGCTTTCCATCGTTCCCGTTGGGAAGCTGTGCCGGAAGTCGCGGCATTGCATCATTGCCGAAGTCGAGATTCAGGATTGATTTTCCAGGAGTCTGCCGAGGAACTTTCCCTAACTTTGCATTCAGGATGTGAACATGCAGCCATTCAGTTCCAAAGTGGTCGTTTGGGTTTCGCTTCAGCCCTTCAAGAATCCATTTCAATGCATCTTCGTTCTGCCCCAGTAATTCGTGTGCAGTACCCAAGTTGGACGCTGTTTGATATTTCCCTGGGTACTTGTTCTCTATAAATTGAAGCAGTTTCACCGCTTCAGGCAACTTGTCGAAGCGGATCAGAACTGCGGACAATTCGATTAAATTGCGGAATGTTGGCGACTTGCGTACTTCTGCGACTGCGTACTTAGACCAAGGAATCAAAAAGGCTTTGTCGTTCGGTGTGATCAACTGGGGCTTGAGATCATTGCCCGTGTGCCTGGTCTGATGATTTCGCCGCGGTAGTTGGTGCCGACCGAATTGATACATGCATTGGCTTGCAAGGAGGCGACTAATATGGCTGCGACGACCAGAGCGTGCAAAGTTCTCTTCATGGCGGAGATCGAAATTGAATCAGGATATCATCACGCTTGATCCAAAAAGCTCACCGATTTCCACGCTCTTCTTCGCCGGGATAAGTAATGCGTACCCCTTCAACGCTGGCAAATGGCGTCATCTTGTGTGGTCGCCGTTGTCGCGCGTCGATGATGTCGTCCACGTGCACGCCGCGGACCAGCAAAGCATCGGCTACCAGTGAGCGGTGACAGCGCCACGGCACTGCTTCGGCACACATCAGCACACAGCACTTGTTGCGCCCAAGTTCAACCACAGCATCGACGTTTTCCGCAAACTCCTCCGTCTGCATATAGTCGGCATAGCCGCGAAAGGACAGGTTACGCCAGCCAGTATTTTCGGAATCCTTCCGCGGACGACGCAACCCGCCAAGCCCGCGTAAATAACGGTATTCAATTCCTGCTGCGGCCAGCGACGCAGCTAACTGGTCTTGCCCAAACTGCGGATTATGCCGCGACTTCGGCACCGTCCTGATGTCGAGAAGGCATTCAACACCATTCTGGCGCAACAACCCGATGAATTCGTCGATTGAACGATTCGAGTGGCCGATGGTGCAGACGAGTTCCTGCGTCATGCTTAGCTTTCGCGATGGCGTTATCCATATTCTGGCATGAACGCACATTCATTTGCGTTCATCTGAAATGGCGCCCCAGCCTGTTGAGCACTCCATCCATTTGCAAGTGCATGCTTGATAAGTGAGGCCACGTGTCGTGGCCTCAATTTCAGGTATTTGTCCGCCGATTCGGGCTGGGGAAAATCAAGCCAGGGATCGCGGGTGCTCAGCCCCGCTATCTTAAGGATGCAGCCACTGCCACTTTCGGCCTGAATCGTCACGTTCAACGCAATATCGCCGTCGCGACCTGCTGCCGATGTTGAAATGATGTAGCGATAGCGCACTTGCCCCACTTCGATGCGTCGGCAATTTTTTTCCTGGAAGAGTCACTGAGTAAGGACCTCTTCGTAGACAGCCAGGTCGGCTTGGGAGAAGCAGCAGAAGATGATTTCTTTAATTCCTTGAAATTGTTCGGCCGCAGCGCGGACTGTCGCGACGGCGAGTGTTGCGGCCAAGTCGATCGGGTAGCCATAGATGCCGGTGCTGATGCTGGGGAACGCCAGCGTGGCTACGCCATGCTCGGCCGCCAGCGCCATGCTGCCGCGATAGCAGGCCGCCAAAAGCTCCGGCTCGCCGCTGTTGCCGCCGCGCCAAACCGGTCCTACGGTATGGATGATGTACTTGGCCGGAAGCCGATAGCCATTGGTCAGCTTCGACTGGCCAGTCTTGCAGCCGCCGAGAAGCCGGCATTCGTGGACCAGCTCCGGCCCGGCAGCACGATGGATTGCGCCGTCAACGCCGCCACCGCCCAGGAGCGAGGAATTTGCAGCGTTGACGATTGCGTCGACCGAAAGTATGGTGATATCGCCTTGAATCGCGCGAAGGGTGATTGTCATGGCTGGGCGGCCGGCGGCCTTTGAGTTTATTCAACGAACACTATAGCCGTCCTCGCCGGAATGGTGAAGCTGCCCGTTGCTGCGTCGTAGCGAGCCGCCGCGCCAGCTTGGACGGGATGCAGGCGATAAGCCTTGCCGGCTTCTCCAGCGGCGACGATAGTCTGCTCCACCTTGTCCACGTTGATGAAGTAAGCCACCGTCTTGAATCCCGCGCCTTCGTAGCCAGCGCCGTCCAGGCGCGCCGCGACGACGGTTGCCACCTGATCCGGCCCGGTGTTCAGGAAGTGCAGGCGCTTCCTGACATCCTCCGCGGTCCGCATCCGGAACAGGGTGCTGCTGGCACGAATGCGCAGCAGGTCGCGGAAGGTGTCTCGTGCGAATGCGATATCGACGGGCGTTGGCTGCAGCGCGCGATTGGCCAGCAAGGGCTGGAGCAATGCGTAGTCCTTGCCATTGTCCGCAGCAGGCGGCAGGCCGGAACCGAAATAGTTGGTCTGGTAGGTCCAGTCGAGGCGATTGAACCAGTCGCCCGATTCAAAGCTGTTGCGGTCCATCGATTTCGAACGCAGGATTTCAAACCCGGCGTGGTAATACGCCACGCCCTGCGAGAAGGCGTTGATTGCCGCCGCCAGCATCTGCACGCGTGCGCGGTCGGCGCTGGTCGTGGATATGGGCAGCTTGAGGGCATTGATGTCGTACAGCGTCTGGTTATCGTGGTTCTCCACGTAGTTGACTACTTCGCTGGGCTGGCTCGCATAGCCGGCCGGCTGGCTGCCGCCGTACACGATGGCCTGCAGTTCCTTGGCTTCACCGGTAAAGGTCTGCATGCGGTAGCTGCGGATCGAGCCTGCCAGGCCGACCTTCACAAGGTCGGATGCCTTCATCAGGTCCGTCACGGGACGCAGGCCGGCGCCGGCGTTCGGGTCGTACACCAGGCCATTGATGAACCCCTGCTGCGCGACCATTTGCGCACCCGAATCTCCAGCACCGCCGCCGCGTACTGCGTCGCGCGCGCGGTCGCTGAATGTGCCGATGCCGCTGCCGTTCAGCGACAGTTGCGAAGCCTGCACGAAGCGTGCACCGTCGGCTACTTCGCCGAAGTTCCAGCCCTCGCCGATCAGGTTCACGTGTCGCCCGGCCGCTTTATTGACGCGCGCCTGCAGCGCTTCCATTGCGGCGCGCGGCTGGTGTCCCATCAGGTCGAAGCGGAAGGAATCGATGTGGTAGTGCTTGGTCCACAGTTCGGCCGAATCGATCATCAGCTTGGCCACCATGCGGTTCTCGGTGGCGGTGTTGAAGCAGCAGGTGGAGTTCTCGATCTCGCCTTTCAGGTTCAGGCGCTGGTAATAGCCGGGTACGATGCGGTCCAGCACCGAACGCTCATGCTGTCCGCCGCGGTAGGTGTGGTTGTAGACCACGTCGGTGCCGACCCGCAAACCGGTCTTGTGCAGCGCCATCACCATTTCGCGCAGCTCGATAATCCGGCGCGCGCCGTCGGCGGCATCGGTGCTGTAGCTGCCTTCAGGTGCGTTGTAATGCCAAGGGTCGTAACCCCAGTTGTAGCAGTCCTTCAGCGCGTTGTCGCTGACGATTCTCTGCTGCTGGTCGCTGTCCGGCGCGCCGTGCACGACGGGGGCAATGCAGCCTTTTTCCGGCACGCTGCCCAGGTCATATACCGGCAGCAGGTGCACGTCGGTCAGTCCGGCCTTGGCCAGCATGGCAAGATGCTTCATGCCGTTGGAACCGGTCTCGCGGAAAGCTGCGTATTTGCCGCGGTTCATGGTGCTGACCGACAGGTCGTTGATCGAGAAGTCGCGCACATGCAGCTCGTAGATCGACATGTCCGGCTGCGCCTTCACTGTGGCAGGCGGCTGGTCCTTGTTCCAGCCGGCGGGCGCCAGGCGCGGGTCGGCCAGGTCGGCGATGTAGCTGCGGGCGGAATCGGCGGTCAGGCTGACGGAATACGGGTCGGTAACGGCGTTGCGCACCAGGCCAGTTTTCGGCGCGACCACGTCCACCACGTACTTGTAGTAGCGGCCGGACAGGTCGCTGCGCGCGCTGGCGGACCAGATGCCGGTTTTCGCATCGGCATGCATGGTGGTGATGGATTTCGGCTTGCTGCTGCCGGAGTCGAAGACGCAGACGGAGACGCGTTGCGCGGTCGGCGCCCACAGCTTGAATGTGGTGCCGCCTTTGGCGATGCTAGCGCCAAGGTCGGTCGTTTGTTCTGCAGCGGCGTAGACGTCATCCAGCACGCCCGGGACTTGCAAAGCCGTGGCGTCGCGCACGGTGCCGTCGGCGTTCTCCTGCACCAGCACGAGTTGTTTCGGCAGCAGCGCCGGCAGGCGGGCGCGGTCGGCGGCGGACAGCGCGAGCAGCACGCCGTCTCCGGTATATCTGAAGCGCTCGGCCAGTTGCGGGGGCAGCGCTTCTGTCGTTGCGCTGAGCTGCAGCGCACCATCGGCTCCGCTCACGGTGGCGCCTTGCGGGGCGCTGATGCCGGCTGCGGTTGCGTAATAGAGCTTGAAGCTGCCTTCGGCCTGGGCGCCGGTCCATTTCGCCAGCCTGCCATCCAGCCACAGGGCGCGGGCGTCGAAGCCTTGCGTACGGGCCAGCACGGTTTCGTGCGGGCCTTCGCAAGAGGCCAGCGTGTGCGATGTCGCAGCAGTTGGCGCTGCGGTGAGGGCGGTGGTTGGTGCTGCCGCGGCGGAAACTGCCGCAAAAACCACCGGCAGGGCCGCGACCAGGGTGCGCTGCTTCATTTTGTCTCCGTAGTAGTGATGCTACGAAAATCTTACCGCAAAATCTGTAGCTTTACTACATTTCAGTCGCGCTGGATCTGGTGCTTTTTCAGCTTGTCGTACAGCGTTTTGCGGGGCAGGAGCAGGCGGTCGGCGGCCAGTGCCACATTATTATCGGCCGCTGCCAGGGCGCGCAGGATCAGGTCGCGCTCGAAAGCGTCGACTTGCTGCGGCAGGGAGGGCTGCTCGGCCTCCGTCCCCGCAGCGCCCGCGGCGGGAACGCCGGCCGCCATCACGACGCCGGCAGCCGACGCAGCGCCGGCGCTCATCGCGGCGCTGCCGGATGCTCCAGCGCCGGCGGCCCATTCCATGCCGGCACCCGTCGCGGCGCCCGCTGGCGACGAAATGCCCGCACCAGTGGCAAAAGCCGGACCGGCAGTGCTGCCGGGCGTGGCTGGGGCGGCGACACCAGCCGGGATGCTGTGCGGCGCTGCGACCGGCGCAGCAGGTACCAGCCCAAGCGTCAGGCGTTCCGCGAAGTTGCGCAGTTCACGCACATTGCCCGGCCAATCCGCAGCTTGCCACGCAGCCATCTGCTCCGGCGTCCACATCGGCATCGCCCGCTGGTAGCGCTGTGCTGCCTCGGCGACGAAGTGCGCCAGCAGCAGCGGAATATCCTCGCGCCGGTCGCGCAAGCGCGGCAAGTCGATGCTGATCACGCCGATCCGGTAATACAGGTCCTCGCGGAACAGGCCCTGCGCCGACAGCGCCAGCAAGTCGGCCTTGCTGGCGGCGACTACCCGGCAATCCAGCGCGACCGACTCGTTCCCGCCCAGCCGCTCAAGGCGTCGCTCCTGCAGCACGCGCAGGAGCTTGACCTGCAAGGCCATCGGCATGCTCTCGATCTCGTCGAGGAAAACCGTGCCGCCGTTGGCAAATTCCAGCTTCCCGATGCGCCGCTTTTGCGCGCCTGTGAAGGCCCCCGCTTCGTGGCCAAAGATCTCGCTCTCGAATACCGACTCCGGCAAGGCGCCGCAGTTGATCGCGACGAAATTCCCCTTGCGCCCGCTGGCCGCGTGAATCAGCCGTGCCATCACTTCCTTGCCGGTACCGGTCTGGCCATTGACCAGGATATCGACGCCGGTCGGCGCCACGTTGCGCACCACGACCTTCAGGTGTTCGATGGCCTCGGAGCGCCCGATAAGGTCCGGCATGTCGGGATGCTGCGCGCGCTCGGAACGCAGGCGGCGGTTTTCCAGCACCAGGTTGCGGCGCTCCTGGGCGCGCTTGACGGCATCCATCAGGCGTTCGGAGGCGAACGGCTTTTCAATGAAGTCGTAAGCGCCGGCGCGCATGGCTTCGACGGCCATGCTGACGTCGCCATGGCCGGTGACGACGATGACCGGCAGCTCGGCGTCCAGAGCGGCCACGCGCGCCAGCAAGTCCAGGCCTGAAAGCCCCGGCAGGCGCACGTCGGTCACCACCACGCCCGCGAAGTTCGCCAGCAACAACGGCAGTGCTTCCTCGGCGCTTGCGCAAGCCTGCACCGCAAAACCGCCCAGTTCCAGCGTTTGCGAGGTGGCCAGCCGCAGCGCGGCCTCGTCTTCAACCAATAGCGCCTTCATGGGGCGGCTCCTTCCTTGATAAGCGGTAAGCGTAACTCAAACTGCGCGCCGCCGCCGTCCAGGTTGCGGGCCGACAGGCGGCCGTTCATTGCCTGCGCGATCGACGAGGAAATCGCCAGCCCCAGGCCCAGCCCTTTCCCGGCAGGCTTGGTCGTGAAGAAGGGCTCGAACAGGTGCGCTGCCACTTCCTGCGGGATGCCTGGGCCGTTGTCGCTGATGCGTGCCACGCCGTCGCCGCCTTCACGCGACAGCACGACGGAGACGCGCGGCTGCGCGGTGCTCTCGACAGCATCGAGGGCATTGCGCAGCAGGTTGATCAGCACTTGTTCGATGCGCACCGTATCGCCCGCCACCATCAACGGTGCGGCGCCGGTATCGATCTCCATCGCCACGTTGCGGCGCTTGCTCTCGCTCTCCAGCAGGAAGGCCGAACTGCGCACGGCGCGCCCAAAATCCACCGGGCCGACGGTTTCGTCCTTGCGCGCGAAACCTTTCAGCTGGCTGATGATGGCGCCCATGCGCGCACTGGCATCGCCGATGTGGCCAAGGTTGCTGGCCGCCTGTTCCGGCTGGCCGCGCTCCAGGAAGGTGCGGGCGTTGTCGGCAAAGGCACGGATCGCTGCCAGGGGCTGGTTCAGTTCATGCGTCATGCCAGCCGCCATCTGACCCAGCATGGCCAGTTTGCCGGCCTGCACCAGTTCGTTTTGCGTCGTGCGCAGGATGCGGTTGGTTTCGCTCAGCTGCTGCGTGCGCTGGGCGATGCGCGACTCCAGTTCGCGGTCGAAGGCCAGGCGCTCCTCGCGCCGCCGGCGGCGCTGGTGCATGGCCCAATACGATACGCCGCCGCAGGCCAGCAGCAGGGCAGTTGCCAGCGCCCAGTTGATGCCGCTGCGGACCACGCGCAACTGGCTCGGGAAGATCATCAGCTGCCAGCCAAGCCGTCCCACCTCCTGCGTGACGCGCGGGCCGGGATTGCGGGCCAGCGGCGTGACGTCGCGGCCGATATATTGCTGCGTGCGGGCCAGTTCGGCCAGCGCGCTGGCCGGCAGCGGCTCCAGGCTGTGGTAGCGCCAATTCGGACGGTTGCTGAGGAAGATCACGCCATGGCGATCGGCCAGCAGGATCGGATCTTCGCTGCTGTTCCAGTTGCGTTCCAGTTCGGCGAGGCTGATCTTGACGGCGATTACGCCGTCGATCTCGCCGTGGCGGCGCACCGGCTGCGCGATGAAGTAGCCCGCTTCGCTGGTGCTGGTGCCGATGCCGTAGAAGCGGCCCGCATCGCCGCGCAGCGCGGCCTGGAAATACGGACGGTAGGAAAAATTCTTGCCGGCGAAGCCGCGCGGCTGGTCCCAGTTGCTGGCGCCCAGCGTGAGGCCGTTGCGGTCCATCAGGTACAGCGCACCGACCTTGGCTTGCTGCTGGATGGTTTGCAGCGTTTCGTTCAGCCGGGCGATCGCTTCAGGATCTTTCGGGTTGGCGAGGGCGTTGGTGAGGTCGGGTTGCTGCGCCAGGACGAAGGGAAGGGTTTCAAAGCGTTCCAGCACCGACTGCAGTTCCGGCGCCATGAGCTGCAGCTGGCGCTGGCCCTGCGCCAACTGTTCGTTGCCGGCACGATAGGCGCCGAGCAGGTAGGCGGCCACGATAATCGCGGCCGCCGGGGTTAACAGCAAGAGGAAAGGTTTGCGCATAAGCGCAATTCTAGTCCACCGCAGCCATGCGCAGTTCGTCGCTGTGGTGGCGCTGCTGTTCTTCCATCACCAGCGCGCCCAGTTCACGCTTCAAGGCATTGAAGTCGGCCGATGCGGGATCGCGCAGGCGCGACAGCTCCACGATCATGTCGCGCTTGACGGTGCCAGGGCGATAGGTCATGACCACGATCCGGTCGGCCAGGTAGATCGCTTCTTCGATACTGTGGGTAACGAAGATGATGGTCTTTTTCAGCTCCGACCAGATGCGCAGCAGCTCGTCCTGCAGGTTGCGGCGGGTCAGTGCATCCAGTGCGCCGAAAGGCTCGTCCATCAGCATGATCGGGGAGTCCAGTGCCAGCACGCGCGCAATCGCCACGCGTTGGCGCATGCCGCCCGACAGGTCTTTCGGATAGCGGTTGCGGAAGTCGGACAGCGACAGCATCTGCAGCAGCTGGTCCACGCGCTGCTTGATTTGCGCCTGCGCCATGCCTTTGACTTCCAGGCCGAAGGCGATGTTCTTTTCCACCGTCATCCATGGAAAGAGGGCGTATTCCTGGAACACCATGCCGCGCTCCGGGCCCGGGCCGGTGATCAACTGGCCGTCGGCGGTGATCTCGCCGCTCGACGGCAGCGAGAAGCCGGCGATGGCGTTCAGCAGGGTCGACTTGCCGCAGCCCGATGGGCCCAGCAGGCAGACGAACTGGCCTTGCGGGATCTGCAGGTTGATGTCGCGCAGCGCCACCACTTCGCGGTTGTCGGTCTTGAATACCTTGTTGACGCCCTTGACGTCGATATGGGTTGCGCTCATCTCAGTTCTCCAGGCCGCGGTGCCAGCGCAGCAGATGGTTATTCAGCTTGTTCATGCCAATGTCGATCGCCAGGCCAAGCAGGCCGATGCTGATCATGCCGGCGATGATCTTGTCCGACCAGAAGTACTCGCGTGCTTCGAGGATACGGAAGCCCAGGCCGTTGTTCACGGCGATCATCTCGGAAACGATCACCACAATGAAGGCGGTACCGATGCCGATGCGCACGCCGGACAGGATGTAAGGCACGGCTGCCGGCAGCATCACGCGCATGAACATGGTGCTTTGGCTGACGCCCAGGTTGCGGGCGGCGCGGATGTAAATGCCGTCCACGTGGCGCACGCCGGCGATGGTGTTCATCAGCACCGGGAAGAAGGCGCCCAGCGCAATCAGGAACACAGCTGGCGCGTTACCCAGCCCGAACCACAGGATCGCCAGCGGGATGTAGGCGATGGGCGGAATCGGACGCAGCACCTGCAGCAGGGGATTGAGCCAGTCGTACATCCGTTTGCTCGAGCCCATCACCAGGCCGAAAGGCAAGGCCAGGCCGGCGCCGACAGCGAAGCCGACCAGCACGCGGTACATGCTGCTGATGGTGTCGCCAATCAGCTCGCCGGACAGCGCCCAGGCGAACCAGGAGCTGGCAGCCGGGTCGTAAGGCTGCAGCGGCAGCAGGTATTCCACCCACTTGGTGACCACTGCCCATGGCGAGGGCAGCACTTGCGGGTTGATCCACTCCAGCGATGCGCTAGCCTGCCACAATGCGATCACCAGCACGGGCACCACGGAGCCCGCTGCGATCTGGCGCAAATTCAGTTTTGCCATGATGTGCCTCGCCTTACTTGATGTTCAGGCTCTTCTTGGCTTCGTCCAGCAGGTCCGTCTTGACCCACTCGGAAGCCACGGGCGCCTTGCGCATCTTGCCCACGCCGGTCTTGTTCATCACATCGGTGGTGACCTGGATGTGCTGCGGGGAGATGTCGTAGGTGTACGGCGAGTTGGCAATCGCGTCCTGGAAGTCGTCGGAAGTGATCTGGCCTTTGAAGATCACGTTGCGCACGTATTTTTCTGCGGTTGGCTTGTCGTCGATGAAGGTCTTGGTGGCCTGTACGAAGCAGTTCATGAACTTGGCGGCGGTAGCGCGGCGGGTCGAGTAGAACTTCTCGCTCATGACCATGGTGCGGACTGGTTCGCCGATCGGGGTGTCATACGGCTTCATGACTTCCACGCCAAAGCCCTTGTTGATGGCTTGCGAGGATTGCGGTTCGGATTGCATGATCGCGTCCAGGTTCTTGCCGAGCAGGGCCTGGTTCAGGTCCGCGAAGGCCAGGAACACCAGTTGCACGTCCTTGCCCGGCTGGTCGGAGAAGGTCAGTCCGGCTTGCGCCAGTTCGGCAGCCAGCAGCACTTCGTGGATGCCGCCACGGGTCACGCCGACTTTCTTGCCCTTCAAATCCTTGATCGCCTTGATGCCGCTGTCGGGGCGCGCGACCAGGCGCGCGCCACCTTTGGCGAAACCGGCGACGACATAGATCGGGGCGCCATTGGCGCGGCCCTGGATGGCGGCCTCCGATGCGGTGGCGCCGACATCGAGCTCGCCTGCCAGGATCGCCTGCATCACGTCAGGACCCTTGGCGAAGACGTGTTCTTCGACCTTGATGCCGCACTTCGGTGCGATTTCCTTGATGTACGAGACGGCGCCGTAGTGGGCGAATTTCAGGTTGCCGAGGCGGACAACTTCCTGGGCGTTGGCGGCGGAAGCGAATGCTGCGGCCACGAAGAGGGATGCGAGTTTAAGCTTGGTCATGCTGGTCTCCTGGATAAGGGGTGTTTTGACCAGCTAATAGCAGCTTCCGTGCCAGAAAATTGGAATTCGGCAAGTGCTTGATTTTATTGGTGCGCAGCCCTTGGCGGCTGGCGCGGGCCCGCTGTGGCGTGGCGGAATTCCGGAATTCCATCCGCGCCTTGTGCGGATTTTCGCCAATGCTTAGTCGGCGTACTGCTTCAGGTACTTCGCCGTCAGCCGTTCATGTTCACCCTGGCGGATATCGGCCAGTGCCTTCCAGGCCTCGGTGACCAGCTCAGGATATTTTTGCTGGAACTGGTGGCTGAACTGCAAGTAGTAATCCTTGCTGGCCAGCGGCGGGGAGACTTTGACAATGCGCGCGAACACGGGATTCTTGCGCAGCACGTAGTCGCCCACGTCGCTCAACTGCGCCAAGCCGTCGGCACGGCCGGCCAGCAGCATGCGGAAGGCGTCCTCGGAGCTGCTGATTTCGTTCACCTGGATATCCATCTTGCGCAGGTCGTCAACGATGGCGTAGCCGCGCATGGCGACCAGCCTTGGTGGAAACGAGAAGCGCTTGCCATCCCAATGGAGCGGTGAATCGATCAGGCGGTACAGGCTGTACGTCTTGGTGTCGATCCGAAAGCGCCTGTCGTCCTTGCCATCGCGCATCGGGTAGACGCCCATCTTCGTTCGCTCTGGCTTGAAGCTGCTGGAGAACACGGCATCCACGGCGCCGGCCTCAAGTTCCGCCAGGCAGCGTGCCCATGGTTTGCGCGAAAATTGAATCTTCAGGCGAGGCACGCGGGAAGGCAGCATTGCCACCATTTCTACTGCGACTCCCGGATTATCAGGAATTGCCGTGCCGGCGCCGGTATGGTCGTAAGTATCCTTATCCTCGAAGGCTACGCGCAGTTCGACCACCTGTGCGTGGGCGAGGGAGGCCGTCATGGCCAGGCATAGAACCAGGGCGCGCAGGATGCTCATCCGTATCAGCCGGTAAAAGTCCACCATCCTTCAATTTGTAGCAGACAGCATACAAGGCAAAGAGACTGCTGGCTAGTACGGCGCTGCGCTGCGCCCCTTTGCTCATGCCTTTTGCGGTTCGGGCGCAGAGCCGTAGCAGACCTGCGGTTCCGTATCCTTGCGGTAGAAATCCACCATCTTGTAGCGCATCGCGTAAAGGGCGAAGCAGCCGGCCACCAGTGCCGCGAAGACGGCGAAGAAGTACATCTGGAAGGCCATCACCGAGAAGCCGGTGGTCTTGATGTAGGCGGACACGGCGTCGTTCTTCACGCCCGCGTTCACAATCAGCACCCACAGGTTGCCCACGGTGATCGCCAGGTACCACAGTGCCATGATCACACCCTTCATCGAGGAGGGCGCCTGCGAATACGCGAACTCCAGGCCCGTTGCGGACACCAGTACTTCGCCAAAGGTCAGTAATGCATAAGGCAGGATCTGCCAGGCCATTGACACCGGCGAGCCGCCATCCATCAGCACCTGCAGCGTGCCGATCACCACCCAGGCCAGTGCGGCGAAGAATATGCCGGCGCCCATCCGGCGCAGCGGCGTCGGTTCGATGCCCAGCTTGCGCAGCAGCGGGAACAGCGCGATGTTATTAAATGGAATCAGCAGCATGACCAGCAGCGGATTTAGCGCCTGCATCTGCGCCGGCACAAAGCTGAAGGACCAGCCCAGCAGTTCATAGGTCGGGTGCACCATATCGTTCGCCTGAACGATCCAGGTTGACGCTTTCTGGTCGAACAGGGAGTGGAACGGGGTCACCAGGGCGAACACGATGAAAATGCGCAGCACGGCGCGCACGCCGTCCACCGCTTCATCGCTATGCTTGCCGCGTGCGCGCTCGAGCTGCATCGAGGTCCCGATGCCGCCGAAAGAGATCAGCAGCACCAGCGCTGTGCAGGCCGCGATCACGAAGCCCCAGGATGGGGTCATCGCCAGCGACACCAGCGCGGCAATGACGCCAATGACCGCGACGGTCAAGCCGGGACGGGACTGGCCCGGTGCAGCCGACATCAGCGCGGTGCGGGTGACACGTGAAAACGATTCGCTGCTTGGCTCCGACGGCGGCACGTGGACATACTTCCTGCGGCCGGCCCAGAACACCAGGGTGGCGACGAACATCAGGATGCCGGGGATGCCGAACGCGACGGCCGGGCCGAAGTCCTTCAGGAAGATCGGCATCAGCAGGGACGCAAAGAAGGAGCCGAAGTTGATGCTCCAGTAAAAGGCGTCAAATACCACCTTGGCTTTCTTCTTGTTGGTCTGGTCGAACTGGTCGCCGACGAAGGAGACTACCAGCGGCTTGATGCCGCCCGAGCCGAAGGCAATCAGGAACAGGCCAAAGTAGAAGCCATTCAGGTTGCTCTCGAAAAGCGCCAGGCAGGCGTGCCCTGCGCAGTAGATCAGCGAGAACCAGAATACCGTATTGTATTTGCCGAAGAAGCGGTCCGACAGCCAGCCGCCCAGCAGCGGGAAGAAGTACACGCCGATCACGAAGGTGTGGAACACATGCTTCGCTTCTCCGGCGCGATGCTCGGAAGGGATGAACAGCAGCAGGGTGCTGATCAGGAACGGCACCAGGATGTTGCGCATGCCGTAAAAACTGAAACGCTCGCAAGCCTCGTTGGTGATGATGTACGGGATTTGCCGGGGCATTGGCCCGTTACCCTGTTCCAGTTCTTGCGTCGACATGAGGTCTCCCGATTTCAAATAATGGGCGCGATGCTATGCGAACGCATCTGTGTTGGCAACTACAGGTTTCACTTACATGTAGTTTAACTACGCGAAAAATTGTAAGTCATTGATTTTTAAGGATTCATAGTATTTGAACTTCCCGCAGTCATCATGTATATTATCTACATAACTGTTTTTGACTCGGGATGAGGAATATGAGCACACCTTGGTGGAAAGAAGCAATCATTTATCAGGTTTATCCGCGCAGTTACCTGGACACCAACGGTGACGGCATCGGCGACCTGAATGGCATTACCGATCGCCTCGACTACATCGCCAAGCTGGGCGTGGACATCATCTGGATCTCGCCGTTCTTCAAATCCCCGATGCGCGATTTCGGCTACGACGTGGCCGACTACTGCGATGTGGACCCGATGTTCGGCACGCTGGCCGACTTCGACCGCATGATCGCCAAGGCCCACAGCCTGGGCCTGAAGATCATGATCGACCAGGTCATGTCGCACACTTCCGAAGAACATCCGTGGTTCAAGGAGAGCCGTTCCTCGCGCGACAACCCCAAGTCCGACTGGTATGTCTGGGCCGATCCGCTGCCGGACGGGAATCCGCCCAACAACTGGCTGTCCGTGTTCGGCGGCTCGTCGTGGCAGTGGGACTCGCGCCGCAAGCAGTATTACATGCACAATTTCCTGGTCAGCCAGCCGGACCTGAACTTCCATAATCCCGAAGTGCAACAGGCCCACCTCGACGCGCTGCGCTTCTGGCTGAAGCGCGGCGTCGACGGCGTGCGCATGGATGCCTGCAACTTCCACTTCCACGACCGCCAGTTGCGCAGCAACCCGCCGGCCCTGGTGCGCGACACTTCCACCGTGAGCGACGCCAACCCCTACGGCATGCAGGCGCACATCCACGACAAGAGCCAGCCGGAAAACGTGGCCTTCCTGGAAAAGCTGCGCCTGCTGCTGGACGAATACGGCGCGGTGGCGATCGGCGAAGTGGGCGCCGACGATTCGCTGGCCGTGATGGCCGAATACACCGCCGGCGGCAACAAGCTGCACATGGCTTACAGCTTCAACCTGCTGACTGCCGACAGCAGCGCAGGCCATATCCGCAAGCAGGTGGAAGACTTCAAGGCGCGCGTCAAGGACGGCCAGCCATCCTGGTCGGTCGGCAATCACGATGCCGTGCGCGTGGTGACGCGCTGGAATGGCATGAGCAACCAGGCAGCTTTCGCCAAGCTGGTGCTGGCCATGCAGCTGTCGCTGAAAGGCACGCCTTGCCTGTACCAGGGCGATGAGCTGGCGTTCAGCGAAGCCGATGTACCGTACGAGTTGATCCAGGACCCTTACGGCAAGACCTTCTGGCCCGAGTTCAAGGGGCGCGACGGTTGCCGCACCCCGATTGCCTGGACCACTGGCGCGCATGGCGGTTTCACTTCCGGCACACCGTGGCTGCCGGTGGCGGAGGAGCACAGGGCCATCGCCGCCTCGGTGCAGGAAGAAGACCCGGATTCGCCGCTGAACTTCGCGCGCCGAATGATCGCCTGGCGCAAGACCATGCCGCAGCTGACGCGCGGCGACATCGTGTTCTACGACGCGCCGGAGCCGGTGCTGGCACTGCGGCGCGACCTGGAAGGGCAGCGCAGCGTGCTGGCGCTGTTTAACCTCGGCGCGGCGCCGGTCAATTTCGCGCTGCCGGCAGCCAAGGGGGCGCAAAAGCTGGAGCAGCCGGGCCTTCCGGGCGAAGTGGCCGGCGAAGAGGTCCAGTTGCCAGGCTACGGCGCCTGGTTTGGCTACGTAGTATAAATATAAGAGGCCCCGTCTACGCACGGGGCCTTGTTTTTCGGGTATCCTCCCGCCTTTAAGGCGTTATCTAATACTTAAAAGACAATGAAACAGATAGAGGCAGACCCAAAAGCTAACCGATCCGCTTTTGCGGACGGCCCCCGCCTGCTGGCTGACATCGGCGCCACTCATGCGCGCCTGGCGCTGCAAACCGCACCTGGCGAGTTCCAGGCAGTGCGGGTGCTGCAGTGCGACGACTTCACCGGCATCGTCCCGCTATTGCGCAACTACCTGGCGGATCACGGCGACATCAACCTCAATCACGGCGCGCTGGCGCTGGCCAACCCGGTGCATGGCGATTACATCCGCATGACCAACCGCGATTGGCAGTTCTCCACCGACGAAGTGCGGCGTGAACTGGGCCTGCATACCCTGTTGGTGGTGAACGACTTCACGGCGCTGGCGATGGCGATCCCAGGCTTCAAGGCGGAAGACCTGATGCAGGTTGGCGGCGGCTCGCCGGCGCAGAACTCGGTGATCGGCGTGCTCGGCCCCGGTACTGGCCTGGGCTGCTCTGGCGTGATCCCGACCACCGACGGTTTCGTGACCCTTGGTTCTGAAGGCGGCCATACCAACTTTGCGCCGGCCGACGAACGTGAATACGCGATCCTGCAATACGCCTGGCAGACCTGGCCGCACGTGTCGAACGAACGCCTGATTTCCGGCCCCGGCATGGAAATCATCTACCGTGCGCTGGCGCGCCGCAACGGCCTAAGCGTGCGCGACCTGACCTCGCAGCAGATCATCGCCGGCGCGCTGAAAGACAGGAATGCGCTCTGCCTCGAAGTGCTGGAATGCTTCTGCGCCATGCTGGGCGGCGCCGCGGCCAACCTGGCGGTGACGCTCGGTTCCTTTGGCGGCATCTTCATCGGCGGCGGCATCGTGCCTCGCATGGGCGAATGGTTCAAGGAGTCGCCGTTCCGCAGCCGCTTCGAAGCCAAGGGCCGTTTCTCGTCCTACCTGGCCGACATTCCGACTTATGTCATCACCACGCCGAACCCGGCGTTCTACGGCGTCGCCACGATCTTGTCCGAACACCTGCGCGGCCGCACCGGCGCCAACACCCTGATGGAACGCGTGCAGTCGCTGAAGTCGGAACTGACCCCGGCCGAACAGCGCGTTGCGCAACTGGTGATCGAGCAGCCGCGCCTGGTGCTGAACGAACCGATCGCCGACATTGCACGGCTGGCGGAAGTATCGCAGCCGACCGTGATCCGCTTCTGCCGCTCGCTGGGCTTCCAGGGTCTGGCCGACTTCAAGCTGAAGTTTGCGTCCAGCCTGACCGGCGCCATTCCGGTGCGTCACAGCCAGGTGCGCGTATCCGACAGCACGCACGACCTGAGCGCCAAGGTGATCGACAATACCGTCTCCGCGATCCTGAAGTTCCGCGACCAGATGGACGTGCACTCGCTGGACCGCGCGATCGAGCTGCTGTCCAAGGCCAAGAAGGTCGAGTTCTACGCCATGGGCAACTCGCGCGTGGTAGCCCTGGATGGCCAGCACAAGTTCTTCCGCTTCCGCATTCCGACCGCCGCCTACGGCGACTCCCACCTGTTCAAGCTTGCGTCCGAACTGTTGAAGCCGGGGGACGTGGTGATCGCGATTTCCAATTCCGGCAAGCTGCCGGAGCTGGTTGAAGCGGTGGAATCAGCCCGCAACGCCGGGGCCGACGTCATCGCCATCACCAGCAGCCAATCGCCGCTGGCCAAGAAGGCTACGGTTTGCCTGGCGGTCGACCACACGGAAGACAGCAGCGCCTTCCTGTCGATGATTTCGCGCATCCTGCAGCTGCTGCTGATCGACATCCTGTCAGTCGGCATCTCGCTGGACGAGCAGAACGCCGAACTGGTGCTGGAGCACAAAGCCAACGGCGTGGTGCAGGAAAGCCGCCGCCTGCAAATCTCCCACCTTGATAATTGAAAGTCGGGGTCAGGTCTGGCAATCCGCCATTTTGGCGGATTGCCAGACCTGACCCCGACTTTCAAAATAGATCTCGCATCTGGAAGTAGAGCATGCCCAAGACCAGCGCCGGCGTGCGCAGCAGCGTGCCGCCGGGGAAGGGGGCGTGCTTGATGCGCGCGAAGATGTCGAAGCGCTCGGCCTGTCCTGCAATCGCTTCCGCCACCAGCAGGCCGGCCATGCCGGTGAAGGCCAAGCCGTGGCCTGAGAAGCCTTGCATGTAATAGATGTTGTGGCCGATCCGCCCCAGGTCCGGGGCGCGGTTCATGCTGATGTCGATGAAGCCGCCCCACGCGTAATCGATGCCCACGTCCGCCAGTTGCGGAAACACGGCGACCATGCGGCGCCGGATGCGTTCGACCAGGTTGGCCGGCGTCTTGGCGCTGTAGCTGTCGCCGGCGCCGAACAGCAGCCGGTGGTCGGCGCTGAAGCGGAAGTAATCCAGTACGAAGTTGGTGTCCGACACGGCACTGCGGCGCGGCAGCAGGCTGTCTGCATGTTCCTTGCTGAGTGCTTCAGTGGCGACGATATACGTCCCCACCGGCATGATGCGCGCACTCACCTGCGGCACCAGGTTGCCATACTCGGCGAGATAGACGTTCGCGCCCAGCACAACAAAGCGCGCGGCCACCTGTCCCTGGGCGGTGTGCACAAGCGGCGTATTGCCGCGCTCCAGCAGGAATACCGGGGAATCCTCGAAGATGCGCACGCCGGCTGCCATCGCCGCGCGCCCAAGACCCAGGGTGTACTTGAGCGGATGCACATGCCCGCCGCCCATGTCGGCCACGCCGGCATGGAAGCGCGGGCTGTCGATCCATCGGCCGATCTCGTGCGGCGAAATCCAGTGCAGCGGATAAGCGTAGGCTTTTTCCACATGCCGCCCCCAGGCTTCAAGCGCGCGCATCTTGCCCGGCTTGACGGCCAGGCTGAGTGCGCCGGGCTTGTAGTCGCAATCGATGCTGTACTTGTCGATGCGCTTGCGCAGCAGCTGCACGCCTGCCACCGAGGCGTCCCATGCGCGGCGCGCGTCCTCGCGCGGCAACTGGCGCTCGATGGCGGACTCGCCGTCGTTGCCGAAGCCGGGCAATACCTGCCCGCCATTGCGGCCCGACGCGCCCCAGCCCAGGCGCTGCGCTTCCAGCAAGACCACGGAATAGCCGCGTTCCGCCAGCTCCAGTGCGGCGGACAGCCCGGCCAGGCCGCCGCCAATCACGCAGACGTCCGCGCTGGTGCTGCCTGCCAACGGGGGCAGGGCAGCGGCGCGCTGCACGCTCGCCTCATAGTATGAGTTCTCGATGACGCCCAGTTCTTTGCGCAGCAGCGTGCCCATATCAGGTGACGCGGAAGTTCAGGAACTGCCAGGGATCCTCCAGGTCGCGCGGCTCGTCGAACAGGCCGCTGCGCTCCTTGAGAGGCGTCCAGTCGCTATATACGCCAACCAGCTCGCCCAGGTAGGGCGCGGCGATTTCCATGACCAGCTGGTCGTCGATGTCGTCCGGCTCCACCACGCCGCAATCGGGATTGCGCAGGGCCCATGCCATGCCGCCCAGGATGCCCGCCACCACCTGCAGCGAAGTCGCCGAGTTGTGCGGCGCCAGTTCGCGCGCCTGTTCGATGTCCAGGCGCGAACCGAACCAGTAGGCGCCTTTCGAATTACCCATCAGGAGCACGCCCAGTTCGTCCATCCCGCTTTCGATTTCCTTGCCGATGATGCGCTGTTCGCTTTGCTGCTGCCAGTTCTTGCCGGCCACTTCGTGCAGCGACAGCACTGCGTCGTCGCAGGGATGGTAGGCATAGTGCACGGTAGGGCGGTATACCACTTCATTGTTTTCTCGCAGCGTCAGGTGGTCGGCGATCGAAATCGACTCGGCGTGCGTGACGAGGAAGCCGTGATAAGGCCCCTCGAGCGGCGTCCAGCTTCGCACGCGGGTGGCAATGCCGGGGCGCTTCAGATAAATGGCGGCGTCGCTGCCGTAGCCGTGGCGGGCGGCGTCGGCCGGCCAATGCTTCTCATGGCTGCCCCAGCCCAGCTCCGCCGGCTGCAAGCCCTCGCTGACGAAGCCGTCCACCGACCAGGTGTTGACGAATTCGTCGCGCGCCTTGCGGCGGCTGGAGACTTGCGTGTCGCGTTCGGCGATGTGGATTACTTTGATATCCAGCTGGTGCGCCAGCCTGGCCCAGTCTTCGTAGCAGTCGGGGCGCGCCACTTCGAGGCGCTGGTCGCGCGCCATATTCATCAGCGCCTGTTTGACGAGCACGGAGGCCAGGCCCGGATTGGCGCCTTGCGTCACCACGGCTGTCGCGCCGTGGCGCTTGTCGAGGCGGAAGGCCAGCACTGCCTCGCGCAGCGCGTAGTTCGAACGCTGCGACAACGATAGGTCTTCGTCATCGTAAAACCCCTTCCACGGTTCCGTGCATGTGTCGAGATAAAGGACGCCACGCCGCCAGCAATAGCGGATCAGGTCCAGGCTCGACACGTCGACTGAAAGATTTAGCAGGAAGTCGCCCTTGCGCAGCAGGGGATCGAGGATGCTCTCGAGACTCCCCTCCTGCAGCGGCGTAGCCTGGTAGTCGATGCCATATTCCTCGGCGACGCCGCTCTTGTCCGGGCCGCGCGACACGACGGTGAGCTGGGACGGCTCCAGCCCGAAATGCCGAAACAGCAAGGGCACCACGGCCTGGCCGATGCTGCCGAAGCCGAGCATGACCAGGCGCCCTGGCAATACGCCGTGTTGTTTATGGTTTTCCATCCTATCTCCCCTAAGTGAGGCCATTGTGGGGCGCACGCCGGTTGGCTTCCATGCGGGATTTAACATTCAAGCTTCTTGCATTTTGCAAAAAATGAGTTAAGATATGTCTTAATGAGATATATCTTAACTTTCCGGGAGAAAGCCATGTTCCATTTTTTCCGCGGCCACCACCGGCTGCACCATGAACACCACCATCACCAGCGCGGCGGCGGCCGCGGGCCGAAGATGTTTGACGCTGGCGCCATGCGCTACGTCGTGCTGCAACTGATCGCCGACAAGCCGCGCCACGGCTACGAAATCATCAAGGAACTGGAAACGCTGACCGGCGGCAGCTACTCGCCCAGCCCGGGCGCGATCTACCCGCTGCTGTCGATGATGGCCGACATGGGCCATGTGGACATCGTCAAGGATGGCAACAAGAAGCTGTATTCGGTCTTGCCGGAAGGGCAGCAGTTCCTCGACGAGAACCGCAATATGGTGGACGCCTACATGGCGCGCCTGGTGGAAAACGCGAGGGGGGAAGACGGGGGGGATTTGCGCACCCTGATGCATGCCCTGAAAGACGCCGTCATCACCCGCGGCCGCGGCCCGCGTGCCAGCCGCGAGCACGTCGACGCAATTCGCGCTATCCTCAAGCGCGCCATCAACGACATTAACCAACTCAGCTGATGACCCAGACACTCACTCCGCAACGCGAACGCACAGTCCTGTGGCTGCTGGCGTTCATACAATTCACCGTCATCATGGACTTCATGGTCATGATGCCGCTTGCTCCGCAATTGATGAAGGCATTCACCATCAGCGCCGCCCAGGTTTCCGGCGCTGTATCGGCCTACGCCTGGTGCGCCGGGCTTTCCGGCCTGCTGGCGGCAACCTATGCCGACCGCTTTGACCGCAAGAAGCTGCAACTGACCGTGTTCATGCTGTTCAACCTGTCGAACCTGGCCTGCGCCCTGGCGCCGAATTTCCACGTGCTGGTGCTGTCGCGAGCTTTTGCCGGCATGACCGGCGGCGTGCTGGGGGCGATCAGCATGTCCATCATCGCCGACCTGATTCCGCAGGAACGCCGCGGCGCCGCCACCGGCGTCGTGATGACTTCCTTCAGCATGGCCGCGATCGCGGGCGTGCCGATCGGCGTCATGCTTGGCGCGCACTTCGGCTGGCAGTCGCCGTTCTATCTGCTGGTAGTACTGTCGATGGTCGTGTGGCTGGTCGCTGCGCGCACCCTGCCTGCGATGACTGCGCACCTGGCGAACGCGCCGGTGCCGCTGGCGCGCGTGCTGCCCGAGCTGTTTGGCCTGTTCACGGTGGGCGCCCACTTGCGCGGTTTCCTGCTGTGCTTTGTGGTGACAGTCAGCGGCATGATGGTGATTCCCTTCATTTCGCCCATGCTGGTCGGGAACCTGGGCATCGAACCGGCGCAGATCAGCTACGTCTACCTGTGCGGCGGCATTGCGACCCTGTTCAGCTCACGCCTGATTGGCGGCTGGTCCGACCGGGCCGGCAAGCAACGCGTATTCCGCTGGGTGGCGCTGTTCTCGATTGCGCCGACGCTGTTCATGACGCATATGCCGCACATCCCGCTGCTGGCGATCATGCTGTTCTTCCCATTCTTCATGGTCGCCATGTCGGGCCGCTTCGTGCCGTTGCAGGCGCTGCTGACCACCATCCCCGAGCCGCAGCGGCGCGGCGCTTTCCTCAGCGCGAACGCGGCGGTCCAGCAGATGGGAACGGGGATTGGCGCCTTTGCCGGCGGCCTATTGGTGCATACCGATGCGACAGGGCGCTTGCTGGGATACGGCACCATCGGCGTCATTGCCTCGGTGCTTATCGTGTTCTCGGTATGGTGGATCGGGCGCGTGCAGAGCGCGCACGTCCCGCTTACTGCGCGTTCCCCTGCTTGACCACCAGGTCCAGCAGCCGCTGGCCTTGCTCGAGCACGGGCTTGGCCAGTTCATCGCGCACGACGTCGCTGAAGAAGCCGTCGGTGACGCGATTGCCGTCCTGCGACAGGAAGGTGAAGCGCAACTGGCCCGGGCCCGGCGCATACACCGGTCTTTGCGGCGAAGCCTTGATGAAGGCCGGGATGGCGCTTGCGACCAGCACTTTCGCCTGCGCCGCCACGTCGGCCGGCGCGCCTTCGAAAACGGCGGTGCGCCCGGTCTGGTTGATGTAGCGCACGCGCCCGTCGGCGTAGGCGGCCAGGGTGTCCATGCTGCCGTCCAGCGGCACTTCAATCACCACGCCCAGCACTTCCGGCGCGGCCGGGGCATGGCCGTTGGCGCGCAGCCAGTGCGCAGCCAGCAGCCGCACGCGCGATTCTTCGCTTGCGTCCTGTGCGATGGCTTGCACCACGCGCGCGTCGGGAGCTTCGCCAAAGAGCTGGCCGGCATCGTCGGCGAACAGCATCTTGTGCACGGTGTTTAACTCTTCCGTGCCGTACGGCGCGTCAGCGCGGACTTTTGACTTGGCGCTGAACGCCGCAAACAACTTCTTGAACATCTTTACCATCCAGTTAATGCTTCAACTTCCGTAATGTGGCGCCAGCTTGGGCGCGCGCGCATCATGTCGGCATATTGTTGCAATGCCGGCCAGGCAGTTGCAGGACGCGGCATGTTGCGCGACCAGCGCATGTACATGGTCAGCATCAGGTCCGCGCCGGAAAACGTTTCGCCCAGCAGGTAAGGGCCATTATCGGCCAGGCGGGCATCGAGCGTGGCCCACGTCGCTTCAATCCGCTGCCGGATTGCGCTGCGCAGCGCGCTGTCGTCATTCGTGCTTCCAAGGTCGGACGGGTAGAACCACAGGCGGAAATTGTTGCCCAGGCTGTTCGCCAGCGTCACCATCAACTCGTACCATTCGGCCCGTGCCAGCGAGCCGGCAGGCGGCGCCAGGTTCGATTGCGGGTGGCGTTCGGCCAGCATCAGCATCAGGGCCGCCGATTCGGCGAAGGGCTTGCCGTCGATGAGGAGGGTAGGCACCTTGCCTTGCGGGTTGATGCGCAGGTATTCAGGACTGCGCTGCTGGCCCGCTTCAAGGTCGATTGCCACCAGTTCGTAAGGCACGCCGATCTCTTTCAGCGCCGCGTGGATCGCCAGGCTGGCTGCACCTTTGCCGTAATAGAGGGTGTACATGGTCTAGTCCTTCAAGCCTTTGCGCCATTGATCGAGCGACATCAGCTCGCCGCTGATATCGTCTTCAACCAGGATATCGCCGTTCACGTGCGAGACCAGAAAGCTGGCCACGGCTTGCGCCATGTCGTCGCCGTTCTCCACGAAAATGAGCTGGTAATAAGGGCTGCCGTTCACGTCGCGCGGCGCCGGATCGGTTTCAAGCAGCGCACCATGGCGCTCGCCGCCGCTGCGCTTTTCGATGGCGTCCGCCAGCCGTTTCAGCTCCGGCAGCGCCATCAGTTTTTCAACCGCCTGGTCGCGGCTCAGGTTTGCTTTCGCTGCTGGCATGGCCACAGGCGCCGCAGCGGCCATCGGCGCAGCAGTTGCATGGATGTTGTGATTGCTTGCATACCAGGCACCGATACCTGCAAGGAGCAGGCCGGCAACGGCGCCGGCGATGGCGGATTTACGGGAGGAAGACATTGCTTGGCACGACCATGCGGTGAAAGTGCGCCAATACTAACAGAATTAAAAAGCCTGCGAGGCGTGAACCAGGCAGGCTTTCGGGATACGCAGAGTGGACGCTTACTGCTTGCGGCGGCGCAGGGCAAGGCCCATCATGCCCAGGCCGAGCAGCATCGAGGCGATGGTTGCAGGCTCCGGTACGGCTTTCAGCGAGACGTTATCGAGCGAACCGCCGATGCTGTCGCTGATGCCGGAAGCCTGGAAGCTCAGGTTCGACAGGCTGCCGACGGCAAACATCGACAACTCAATCTTGAACCAATTGGTCTTCGAGGTGAAGTTGTCTTGCTCGACGTGCTTCAGCAGATTGCCGTTCCACAGCACGTCGATGCCGTTGGTGGCGGCCGATGTGTGTTCGCGCGGGGCGTAGTAGAAAGACAGGTTGTACCTGCCGCCGGCGACGGTGTCGATGGTCTGGCTGATCCAGCTATTGACCGAGGAATCCAGTTCCAGGAAGTTGCCGCCGTCCTGGGCCGTACCGGCCACGTTATTGCGCACTTCAACGCCTTTTGAGCCGACGCTCCATCCGTCCAGCGCGGACTTGATGGTCCAGGAACCAGCGGCGACGCCGTTCTTTTCAAAGCTGCCATTGGTGATCAATTCCATCGGGCCCGCATAGGCGGTGCCTGCGACGACAAACAGGAGGGCGGTCAGAAGTTTCTTCATATTGTCGAAATTAAATGAAGGTTGCGTAAAAGTTATTGTGATTGTAGCACGGTTATTTGCCGGCTTCTTTTTGCGCATAGGGGAAATGATGTATCTCAATGAAGAAAAAGCCTGCAAGGCGCAAACCTTGCAGGCTTTTTAGTCAGCTGTGAGGCTGTCGGCGATTACATCATGCCGTCCATGCCACCCATACCGCCCATACCGCCCATGCCACCCATGCCGCCGGCTGGCTTGTCTTCTACGACTTCGGCAACCATGCAGTCGGTGGTCAGCATCAGGCCAGCGATGGAGGCTGCGTTCTGCAGAGCGGAACGGGTTACCTTGGCTGGGTCCAGCACGCCCATTTCAACCATGTCGCCGTAGGTGCCGTTGGCAGCGTTGTAGCCGTAGTTGCCGGTGCCGGCTTGGACGGCGTTCACAACCACCGAAGCTTCTTCGCCGGCGTTGGTGACGATCATGCGCAGTGGCTCTTCCATTGCGCGCAGCACGATCTTGATGCCTGCGTCCTGGTCGGCGTTGTCGCCTTTCACGTTCAGCGAAGCGCGGGCACGCAGCAGGGCTACGCCGCCGCCTGGCACAATGCCTTCTTCCACAGCTGCGCGGGTTGCGTGCAGTGCGTCTTCAACGCGGGCCTTCTTCTCTTTCATCTCGACTTCGGTGGCTGCGCCAACCTTGATCACGGCAACGCCGCCGGCCAGCTTGGCCACGCGCTCTTGCAGTTTTTCGCGGTCGTAGTCGGAGGTCGCGCCTTCGATCTGGGTGCGGATCTGTGCCACGCGGCCTTCGATGGCCGAAGCTTCGCCTGCGCCGTCGATGACAATGGTGTTTTCCTTGCCCACTTCGATGCGCTTGGCTTGGCCCAGTTCTGCCAGGGTGGCTTTTTCCAGGGTCAGGCCGACTTCTTCAGCCACTACCTGGCCGCCGGTCAGGATGGCGATGTCTTCCAGCATGGCCTTGCGACGGTCGCCGAAGCCAGGAGCTTTCACTGCGCAGGTCTTCAGGATGCCGCGGATGTTGTTGACCACCAGGGTCGCCAGTGCTTCGCCTTCGATGTCTTCAGCGATGATCAGCAGTGGACGGCCGGCTTTTGCTACTTGCTCCAGTACTGGCAGCAGGTCGCGGATGTTGGAGATCTTCTTGTCGCACAGCAGGACGAATGGGTTCTCCAGGACGGCAACTTGCTTTTCCTGGTTGTTGATGAAGTATGGGGACAGGTAGCCGCGGTCGAACTGCATGCCTTCCACGATGTCCAGCTCGTCGTGCAGGGACTTGCCGTCTTCAACGGTGATGACGCCTTCCTTGCCCACTTTTTCCATCGCTTCGGAGATGCGCTCGCCGATCGATGCGTCGGAGTTGGCGGAGATCGCGCCAACCTGGGCGATTTCCTTGGAGGTGGTGCATGGCTTGGAGATGGACTTCAGCTGTTCGACGGTGGCAGCAACTGCCTTGTCGATGCCGCGCTTCAGGTCCATCGGGTTCATGCCGGCGGCAACGTATTTCATGCCTTCGCGGACGATGGCCTGGGCCAGCACGGTTGCGGTGGTGGTACCGTCACCGGCGTTGTCGGAGGTCTTGGAAGCGACTTCCTTGACCATCTGCGCGCCCATGTTCATCAGCTTGTCTTTCAGTTCGATCTCTTTGGCGACCGAAACGCCGTCCTTGGTGACGGTTGGGGCGCCGAAGGAGCGCTCCAGCACCACGTTGCGGCCTTTCGGGCCCAGGGTGACTTTCACTGCGTTGGCGAGGATGTTCACGCCTTCGACCATCTTGGAACGTGCGGAATCGCCGAAAATGACTTCTTTAGCTGCCATGTTTGTTTCTCCTGAATTCTGTATCTAGGGGGCTGTGATTACTTCTGTACCACGGCCATGATGTCTTCTTCGCGCATTACCAGCAGTTCCTGGCCGTCTACCTTGACGGCTTGGCCGGCGTATTTGCCGAACAGAACGCGGTCGCCCACTTTCACTTCCAGAGCACGCACGGTGCCGTTGTCAGCAACTTTGCCGTTGCCAACTGCCAGCACTTCACCCTGGTCCGGCTTTTCAGCGGCTGCATCAGGGATGATCAGGCCGGACGCGGTCTTGGTTTCCTGGTCCAGGCGTTTGACGATGACGCGGTCATGCAAAGGGCGAAGGTTCATACAAAACTCCTTTTACTCGGTTTATTGACAGTTGTTAGCACTCTCGGCTAACGAGTGCCAACAATTATAGGGACGACACTTTCCCTTTTCAAGGGAATTTCTTTGCGCTTGGTCAAGCGTTGAATTGATATCAATCATGCCAGAGATGCAACGGCATGGCGCGCGAGTGGCGGGGAGGGGGTAAAGCGGGGCAGTTATAAAAGAAAAATGGGACCGTCGCCGGTCCCATCATGGTCACGCACGCAGATCAATGCTGTTTGCGGCGATGCACGCCGGCCATGCCGAGCAGGCCGATGCCGAGCAACCCCAGCACGCCCGGTTCAGGGACGGGGGCGACAAAATCGAGGATACCGCCTTCCTGCGTGATGGCAATGTCGAGGGCGTTGGTGCAATCCACGGTATCGCAATCGACGCCTTGCGTGGTGTTGTTGAATGCTGCGAACGAGGCAGTGTAGAACGGATCCGGGTCGAAGAAGTAGGCTTTGCCTTCCGCGGTCAGGAACCAGCTCATGGTGACGTTCTGGAACACGCCGCCGAGGTTGTCGATGCCGCCTACGCCATTGTAGGCAAAGTCGGACCAGGCCAGCTGGGTCTGGGCGCCGGCAAAGTTAATGGACGGATCGGTTCCGACCACGGCCTGGTTATAGGTGTTGTCGTTGCCGACGTCGGCCCACAGCTGCAGCGACAGCGCGGTCGGGGTGCAGGAAACGCCCGGGCCAAGAATGCCGCTGCAAGAGAAGTCCTGGTGGAACGTGGCATACAAGCCATAGTCGAAGTTGACGCGGGTATCCGTAGTCGACACGTTGTTCGAATTCAGCGAAAAGCCGCTGAACACGATGTAGCCGTTGGACACGTAATTGTTGCCCACGCCGGTATAGGCCACGCGCGCGGACGACACGCCGTTGATGGCGTCGGCGGTGAAGATGTTGCCGGCAGGTGCCAGTCCCGTTGGGTCCACCTGGAAGGAGGGTGCAGCGGCAGCGCTGCCAGTTGCCAGAGCGCCAAACGCTAGCAGCATGCTGGCGGCCAGGCCGCGAACGCTAGGTGTGAGAATCTTCATTACATTTCTCCGTTGAGAGGATAAAGCACCAGTTTTGGGATGACTGAGCATTAAATTTGTTCAGGTCATGATCTTTATCAAAGCAATACATATGCCACATTTAAAATGCGGCCGAAAAACAAAAACTTAGTATTAACTTTCAAACCATGTTGTTTGCGCTGCGCGGCCTGCTCTGTAAAATATTCCGACATGTAGCTTCTCAAGATTAAGTAGCAAATTCAATGACTTGGATGATATATTTGGTGAGCATTCGCATGTTTTGATATTTTGTGTGACTTTTTATGCCGCGCTCGGCGTGAGTATTAATTTAAAATTAAACTGCATTTATTTCGACTGCGCGGCAAGCATTGCCGAGAATTTGCGCTTGGCTAACTGAATTGCTAGCCAGTTCAGGGGATGGCTATTGCCGCCCGGTCGCCAGGTGTAGACGAATTTGTCGCGATAGGCGTCGTACTGGAAGCCATGCGGTGCGGCCAGGATCTTGCCGCGCTTGAGCATCATCTTGACGGCCTGGGTGGCGGCCACGCCCGAGCAAAGCTGGCAAGCCATCGAGGTCGAGGCGCCGCGCCGCTCCGCCAGGTTGATACCGCCCGGCACCAGGTAGCTGCGATGCAGGGCGGCCGGCGCTAGGCCGACCAGGAAGCGGATTGCCATGTCCAGCTCCGGCAGGTCGCCCCAGCCGAAGTACTCTTCGAAGGTCGTCCCGCCCGGCACGAAGTTCAGGCCCGCCACGCTCATGCCCAGCGGCGCCGCGCAAGTGGCCGGCACGCCCAGCGCCTCGCACATGGCATAGGTCTGCTTGCGCGCCTCGAAGGCGAAGAAGTCGAGCCCGTCGACATACACGTCCGCCCCCTGCAGGAAATCGCGCAGGTTGCCCTGGTTGACGCCCTGCGGAAAGGTGCGGATCTTGACTTCGGGGTTGATGTCGCGCGCCATGCGCGCCATCACCTCCACCTTGGGCTGGCCCAGCGTCGACATGAAGGCGCCGGCCTGGCGGTTGAAGTTGGGGATGTCGAAGGTGTCGAAGTCGGCCAGGTGGAAGGCGCCCACGCCCATGCGCGCCAAGGCCAGCAAATGCACGCCGCCCACGCCGCCGACGCCGGCGATCGCCACGCATTTGTTGCGCAGTGCCTGCTGCTCCGCTTCGGTGACCCAGCCGATATTGCGCGAGAAGGCTTGCTCGTAATCGAAGCGGCGTTCGGTGTTGGATTCGGCCATGGCGATTATTCCTGTTCCCGCAGGCGGTTGATGATTCCCGCTTCTTCATGCTGCGAGAAGAACAGGGGATAGAAGGAACGTTCCTCGGAATCGGGCTGTCCGCCATGGAGGCGGATCTGCTCCTTCATGTACGACAGTTCGATGTGCATCAGCACCCCGCGCACGTTGACGCGCGGATTGACGACCTCTTCGCCAAGCTGGCGAAAGCCGAGCATGCGCTGGTAGAACTGGCGATGGCGCGGCGTGACTTCGATGAACAGCACGTCGTAGCGGTGGATGTCGTAGGCATACATGACGGCCAGGTGGATCAGCGCTGCCAGGTAGCTCTTCGATTTTGGCCCCATGTCGAAGGCCAGCTTGATGAATTCGCAGACACGTTTGCCGCGCGCCCGGAAGGCGTCGATCTCGGCGCGGAACAGCTGGTCGGCCAGGATGCCGGATGGGCTGTCCAGCCCCAGGGTCAGCGTGCCGACTGCTTCGTCGCGGTTGTGCGCCATGAGCGTGACGCGGTTCGGGTCATCGGTCAGTGCATGGGTGCCCTCCAGGCCACGCCAGGCGTACATCTTGTGGATCAGCATGCTAGCCTTGCTACGCCCTTCGGGCGTGTCGACTAATCTGATGCCGAAGGTGTTCTCCCCGGTGACGATGTCCTGCATTTCCGCCAGCAAGCGGTCATCGCGAAAGGGGTCGTCGGTGCGTGTTGCGTCCAGCGCAGCGTCGACCCGTTCGACCTGCTTGTACTGCATAGTCCCTCCCAGCAAAACTTGTCAGAATTTGTGGTCTTTTCGTAAATAAATAATGACAAGTTCAGCTTGCTGTCGCAACGGGAGCTCATGCAAGCGTGCGCGGGAAGGGCGTGCCGGCACGTCCTCTCTATGAACGAAGGGTGTTTGGTATTTCCGGACGGCTATATTTCTTGGGAGCTTGATATGCCTGAAATGCTAGTCAGTTGTCGCTTGCGCTTGCAGGCAGGGACAGGCTGAACGTCACCTCGCTGGAGGTGCAGTCGGACAGGCGCAGTTCGCCGCCGTGGGCGCGGGCGATCTCGCGCGCCAGGGCCAGGCCCAGTCCCACGCCGGCCACGCGGCGGTTGTAGGCATGGCCGGCGCGGTAGAAGCGGTCGAACAGGCGGTCGCGCTGCTCGATGGCGATGCCGGCGGAGGCGTTGGCCACGTCGATCTGCCAGCCGCTGGCGGTGCGGCGGCCGGTGATGGCGATCCAGCCTTGCGGCACGCCGTATTTGACGGCATTGCTGACCAGGTTTTGCAGTACCTGGCGCAGCAGGTCCGCATCGCCTTGCGCCTGCATGCGCGGCGGCATGTCAAGCCGCAGCGGGCGCTCGGGCGCCATCAGGTCCAGGTCGTCGGCCAGTTCGCGCAGGACCGGCACCAGGTCGAGCGCCTGCATCGGTATCTGGAGCTGGCCGGCGTCCGCGCGCGACAGCATCAGCAGCTTGCGCACCACGTTGTCGAGACGGCGCACTTCGTCCAGCATGTCGGCCAGCGACTGTTCCAGTTCCGGATAGGCGGCGGCGCGTTCGAAGGCCCGTTCCAGCTCGCCCTGCAGGATCGAGACCGGCGTGCGCAGTTCGTGCGCGGCGTCGCCGGAGAAGCGGGCCGACTGCAGGAAGCTGCGCTCGAGCCGGTCCAGCATGTCGTTGAACACCGTGACCAGGCGCTCGAACTCCTGCACCTCCTCGTCGGCCGCCACGCGCTGGCGCAAATCGCTGGCGCGAATGCGCTCCATCACGCTGCTCAGGTGCTCGATCGGACGCATGGCGCGCCCGGCCAGGTACCAGGCCACGCCGCATACGATCAGGCACAGCACGACCACGAATGCGCCGAAGCGCTTGATCGACACGGCCAGCTGCGCTTCCGACAGGGTGGTGTTGACGCCCATCTGCACCAGCACGCTGCCGCGCCGGACCTGGCCGATGCGCCATTGGCTGCCGCCGCCGTAGTAAGTGCGCAGCTGCCTGTCGTTCGCTTCCGGCACCAGCAGCGAAGCGGGCCAGTTGGGGCTTTGGTAAATCACGCCGCGCGCATCGTCCGCCGCGCGCAGGATGGCGAATTTCTCGTCGTCTCCTTCCGGCGCAAAGCCGCTGAAGCTGGCGTTCAGGTGGGCGTCGATGGCATTCCAGAGCGGGACCGGCGAAGCGCCGAAGCCCGGCCCGGCCAGTTGGGCCAGCATGACGCGGTCGATGATGGCTGCGCGCCGGTTTAGCAAGGTCAGGGCGGCGGCGACAAACAGCACGGCCACCACCGCCGTGACCAGGCCGCCGGTCGTCAGCGCCACCCGCAGCCGGTACGAACGGATGAAGGGGCGGTGCGACGGCGTCATGCTTCGCCGTCGGGCTTGCGCAGGCGGTAGCCGACGCCGCGCACTGCTTCGATGGCTACGTGTTCGGGCAAGGCCAGCTTCTTGCGCAGGCGCTGGATGCAGACGTCGACCATATTGGTTTGCGGGTCGAAATCGTAGCCCCAAACATGCTCGAGGATCTGGGTGCGGGTATACACCCGGCCCGGGGCGCGCATCAGGTATTCCATCAGGTTGAATTCGCGGCTGGTCAGTTCTACTTCGCGGCCATCGAGTTCCGCCACGCGCGACAGGCGGTCCAGCTTGAGCGGGCCGGCGGTCAGCACGTTCTGCCGCTCGCCGCTCACGCGGCGCAGCAGGGCGTGGATGCGGGCAATCAGTTCTTCCACATAGAACGGCTTGGCCAGGTAATCGTCGGCGCCCAGGTTCAGGCCTTCCAGCCGGTCGTCCAGTTCATTGCGCGCGGTGAGCAGGATCACCGGCGTATCGCGGCCGTCGCGGCGCAGGGCTTTCAGGATCGCCAGGCCGTCGCGGCCCGGCACCATGATGTCGAGCAGGATGATGTCGTACTGGCGTGACAGCGCGTAGTCATAGCCCTGGTTCCCATCTTCGCAATGGTCCACCAGGATGCCTTGTTCGCGCAATCCGCTGCATACAAAGCTCGCGATCCGCTGTTCGTCTTCTACCAGTAGGGCTTTCATGCCCAGCATTGTCAGGAAATGCCAAAGCGCCGTCAATGCGAACGGCGCTCGATTACAGCTTTGTAATCAAAGCGTGGGCCAGCTGTCATTTTCGTTTGGTGTAATGGCGGGGTTCAATCACGGGAGACGGATCATGAGCCTTGGCATCTGGTTCAGGGAGCTAGGCAATGACCTGGCCGACATCGGCGGCGCATTCAAGGACGTGTGCATCGACATCGCAGCGGCGGCGCGCAAGATTGCGGGCCATCCTTTCAAATGAGCTACAATCGTAAGAATGTTTAACACCAAGTTGACCGTGCAACCGTACGGCCATATAGTTTCGGGATGATCGCAGACTTCCAAGAACTTTCCGATAAAATCGACCGCCTGGCGGAACTCGCGCACACCTTGCGCCGTGAGAACGCTCAGTTGCGCCAGGCAAATGCAGCCCTGGTAGCCGATAATCTTGAATACCAACGCCGCCTGGGCGAAGCGCATGCCCGCGTGATGGCGCTGCTGGACAAAATCCCCGCTGCCGAAGCAGACACTCCTGAGGATGCGCAATGATCCATGTCGACGTGACCATCATGGGCCAGCCCTACAAGCTGGCATGCAAGGCCGATGAAGAACGCGCGCTGCGCGAAGCGGCCAACCTGCTCGACAAAAAGATGAGTGCCATCCGCGACGCCGGCAAAGTCAAGGGCAATGACCGCATCGCCGTGATGGCGGCGCTGGGCATGGCGGCGGAATTCCTGGCATCGAAAACTGCCAACGGCGGCCCGTCGATGCTGGAAGTGCAGGAGAAGCTGGGCGCCATGCACAAGGTGCTCGACAACGCGCTGACCCCGCAAGAGAATCTCTTCTAATTCCCAAAAATTGTCTTAAAGGCCTTTCCCGCAAAACGTTTGAGGAGTAAACTTCGTGTCACCCTGCGGTGTTCGAGATTTGCCATATATTCCTTGAACCATTTACACGCATCGGTTGCGGAAATTTGTTCGACGGGCGTGAGCGTCACTAGTCTGATGAACCCGAAGTTGAACTAACTGCAACCACCTTGAACCGTAAGGTTCGGGATGCCGGCATAACGGCACAGGCGGGGCCTCATTCCATAAAAGCGGTTGCCAGCACCCAAGGGTGCGCAACCGTTTTTTTACGCCCAGAGGAGAGCCATGCAATACTGGATGATGAAGTCTGAGCCCGACGAAGTGAGCATCGATGATGTGATGTCTGCCAAGGGCAAGACGGTGCCGTGGTTCGGCGTGCGCAATTACCAGGCCCGCAATTTCATGCGCGATGCGATGAAAGTTGGCGACGGTGTCCTGTTCTACCATTCCTCCTGTCCCGAGCCCGGTATTGCCGGCATCGCGGAAGTGGCCAGCGGGCCTTATCCCGACGCGACCCAGTTCGATCCCAAGAGCCATTATTACGATGCGAAGGCGACGCAGGAGCAGCCGCGCTGGATTTCCGTCGACGTGAAGGGCGTGCGCAAGACGCGCCTGCTGTCCCTGGCGGAAATGCGTACGCTGCCGCAGCTCGAAGACATGGTGGTGCTGCAAAAGGGCAGCCGCCTGTCGATCACGCCGGTCACGCCGGCCCAGTGGAAGCATGTGATGGCGCTGCTGAAGGGCGATTGATGGATTGGAGTCTGGTCGGCGTCCTGCTCCTGATGGGGGCGGGCGGCGGATACGCGGCGGGCTTGCTGGGGATTGGCGGCGGCATGGTGCTGGTGCCCTTCATCACCATGATCTTCACGGCCAAGGGCTTTGCGCCCGGGCTGGTGGTGCATATGGCGATTGCGACTTCGCTGGCGACGATCATGTTTACTTCCTTGTCATCGGTGCGCGCGCACCACCGGCATGGCGCCGTGCAGTGGCGCATCGTGGCGTTGCTGGCGCCGGGCATCGTGCTCGGTTCGTGGATCGGGCCCTGGATCGGCAAGCAAATGAATACTTCGGCGTTGTCGCTGCTGTTTGCGCTATTCGTCGCGTTTTCAGCGCTGCAGATGCTGCGCAACCGGAAGCCTTCCGCCGGGCGCGATTTGCCTGGCACAGCGGGCATGTTCGCTGCCGGTGGAGTGATCGGCACGCTAGCGGGGCTGGTCGGTGCGGGCGGAGGTTTTATCTCGGTGCCGTTCATGGCCTGGTGTAACGTGCGTATTCACCAGGCGGTGGCGACCAGCGCGGCGCTGGGCTTCCCGATCGCGCTGTCGGGCACCTTGTCGAATATTTACTTTGGCTGGTCCGAGCCGGGCCTGCCGCAGTATTCGCTGGGCTTTGTCTATTTGCCGGCGCTGGCCGTGATCGTGGCTGCCAGCGTGACCATGGCGCCGCTCGGCGCGCGCATGGCGCACAAGATGGATGTGGCGGCGCTCAAGCGGGTGTTTGCCGTGGTGCTGTTTGCACTGGCGGGATATATGTCCTATCACGCGTTCGCGTAGCGCATGCGTGGCGGCGCCCCGGCGGCAGCCGGACGTGCCGGCTGATTGGAGGTTGCGATGCAGGATGCACGGATCGGATGCTGGGCGCTGTTCAAGGTCTTCTCACACATGGCGATGCAGGGCTTTGGCGGCGTGTTGCCCTTTGCCTACCGCCACCTGGTTGAACGCACGCAGTGGCTGACCGCCGCTGAATTTGGCCAGCTCCTCAGCATCGCGCAGCTGCTGCCCGGGCCCACGATCTGCAACCTGTCCGTCATGGTCGGCCAGCGCTACGCCGGCGTGGCAGGCGGCTTTTCCGCGCTGGCCGGTCTCCTGCTTGGCCCATTCTTCATCGTGATCGCGCTAGGCGCGGCCTACCAGGAGCTGGCGCACCATCCGCTGTTCATCAACGCCATGCGCGGCATGGCGGCAGCGGCGTCCGGGCTGATCCTCGCGACTGCGCTCAAGCTGGCGGTCGGCATGTTGCGCGGCTCTGCGCTGCCGGCCCGCCGTGCGGTACAGGTCGCGCTGCTGGTGGCGGCTTTCATCGGCCTGGGGGTAGCCAAGGTCGGACTCATCACGGTGGTTGCCACGCTGGTGCCGATCGGCTTCCTGCTGTTTGCCTTCGTCTGGAGGAAACCATGAGCGATGACGTCAAACTGGGCGGGCTGGCATGGCACCTTGCCGTGCTGTCGCTGACGGCAATCGGCGGCGGCGTGGTGCTGGTCGCGCCGGACGTGCACCATTACGTCTCCGTGCAGAACCATTGGCTGACCGATGAACAGTTCGCCGCCATGTACGCCCTGGCGCAAGCAGCGCCCGGCCCGAACCTGCTGTTCGTCACGCTGATCGGCTGGATGATCAAGGGCTGGCTGGGCGCCGTCGTGGTTACCCTGGCGGCAATCGTGCCATCGTCTTGCCTGGTGCTGGCGCTGGGGACGGTGATCAACCGCCACGGCGGCGGGGAGGGGCGCTGGGCCGGCGCGCTGCGCGATGCGCTGGCGCCGCTGGCGGCCGGCATGCTGGCCGGCGCCGCCTGGACTTTCCTGAGCGTGGCCGGCGCCGGATGGCGCGGCATCGTGCTGGCGCTGGCCGCCGCGGCGGCGGCCTATGCGACCAAGCTGAATCCCTTGTGGCTGATTGCCTTAGGCGCGCTGGCCGGCGCGATCGGGCTGGTTTGAGCGGTAGGCCCATACCAGCATGATGATGGCGCCGATGATCATCGGCAGCGACAGCATCTGACCGGAAGTGATCGGCAGGCCGGCCACGGTGATTTCCCAGTCCGGCGTGCGGAACCACTCGGTGAAGAAACGCGCGCAGCCATACAGCAGCACGTACAGCGCACCGACCGCCAGGCGAGGGCGGGCCTTGCGCGCGAACGGCCACAGGATGCAGAACACCAGGATGCCGTCGACCAGCATCTGGTAGATGGCCGAGGGGTGGCGCGGCATTGGGCCTACGTTCGGGTAGATCATCGCCCATGGCAGGTTCGGATCGCTGACAATGCGCCCCGGCAGTTCGGCGTTGATGAAATTGCCCATGCGGCCGGCGGCATAACCGAGCGGCACCAGCGGCGCGATGAAGTCATACACGTCCAGCAGGTTGCGCTTGCGTTTGCGCCCCCACAGCGCCATGCCGATCAATACGCCGAGGAAGCCGCCGTGGAAGCTCATGCCGCCTTCCCACACTTTGAAGATGCGCAGCGGCGTCAGCAGCATTTCCGGCTGGTAGAAGAACACTTCGCCCAGGCGGCCGCCAACAATGACGCCCAGCATTCCGTAGAACAGGATGTCGTCCAGGTCTTCCTTGGTCCAGCCTTGCGCGGCAATGTGCGGCTGCTTGATGCGCACGCGGCCCAAGGCGATAAACATGGCAAAGGCCAGCACGTACATCAGGCCATACCAGTGGATCGCCACAGGACCCAGGTGGACGGCGACCGGATCGGGCATTGGATGCATTAAGGGCATTCAGATTCTCTTTCTCATCAATTCCAAAAAGCCGCGCAGCACGGGCGAGGCATTGTCGCGCCGCCAGGCCAGGCCGGTTTCCACCAGCGGCGTGCTCTGGACCAGGGGCAGGTATTCCACGCCTGGCCGGCGCAAATTCGACACGGATTGTGGCACAAGTGCGATACCCATGCCAGCCGATACCAGGCTGACGATGGTCTGCATCTGGATCGCTTCCTGCCCCGCCTCGGCGGTAATGCCTGCCTCGCGGAACACGGACAGGATGGCATCGTACAGGCCGGGCGAGATATGGCGCGGGAAAATGATCAGGGGCAGGCCTGCCAGCCTGCGCAAGTTGGCGGTACGCGCCCGCGCCAGTGCAGGCAGTCCCGCAGGTGCGGCCAGCACCAGCGGTTCGCTCAGGACGGGCAGGTAGTCGAGTTCCTGGCGCGCACGGTCGGGCAGGGGCGGGATCAGCAGGCCTGCATCGACGCGGCCTTCCAGCAGATCGTCCAGTTGCAGGTCGGAGGTGGCCTCCTTCAGCGTGATCTCCACCAGCGGGAATTCAGCACGGTAGGCCTGCAATGTCGGCGGCAGCACGCTGTAGTCGGCGGACGACACGAAAGCCAGCGACAGGCGCCCGCTGGCGCCGCTGGCCGCGCGCTGCACCAGCGCCGGCAGGGCGGCAGACTGTTCGAGCATGCGGCGCGCCTCAGGCAGCAGGGCTTCGCCGGCCGCGGTCAGCGCCACGCCGCGCCGGTTGCGCTCGAACAGCGGTGCGCCCAGCATCTCCTCCAGCGCCATGATGGTCTGCGACAGCGGCGGTTGCGTCATGTGGAGCCGGCGCGCGGCGCGGCCGAAATGCAGCTCCTCGGCGACCGTGGCGAAATAGCGCAGCTGGCGAAGTTCGATATTCATTCGCAAAGCATATCACAGCAGTGATTATCATATATTTGACAACTCGACAGGGGCAAGGCAACCTTAGACTCTTACTGAGGAGACCCCACCATGCCGCAATACCGTTCCTACACCACCACCCAAGGCCGCAATATGGCAGGCGCGCGCGCCCTGTGGCGTGCCACCGGCATGAAAGATGGCGATTTCAATAAGCCGATCATCGCCGTGGTCAATTCCTTCACCCAATTCGTACCGGGCCACGTGCACCTGAAAGACCTGGGCCAGCTGGTTGCACGCGAGATCGAAGCAGCGGGAGGCGTTGCCAAGGAATTCAACACCATCGCCGTTGACGACGGCATCGCCATGGGCCACGGCGGCATGCTGTACTCGCTGCCCTCGCGCGACCTGATCGCCGACTCCGTCGAATACATGGTCAACGCCCACTGCGCCGACGCCATGGTGTGCATCTCGAACTGCGACAAGATCACCCCGGGCATGCTGATGGCCGCCATGCGCCTGAATATCCCTGCAGTCTTCGTCTCCGGCGGCCCGATGGAAGCGGGCAAGGTGATCAAGGCTGTCAACGGCGGCGAAAAGATCATCAAGCTGGACCTGGTCGACGCCATGATCAAGGCCGGCGACCGCACCGTATCCGATGCCGACGTGGCGGAAATCGAGCGTTCGGCCTGCCCGACCTGCGGTTCCTGCTCCGGCATGTTCACCGCCAACTCGATGAACTGCCTGACCGAAGCGCTGGGCCTGTCCCTGCCGGGCAATGGCACCATCGTCGCCACTCACAGCGACCGCAAGGAACTGTTCCTGCGCGCCGGCCGCCTGATCGTGGAAATCACCAAGCGCCACTACGAACAGGATGACTACAGCGTGCTGCCGCGCTCCATCGCCACCAAGGAGGCGTTCGAGAACGCGATGGCGCTGGACGTCTCCATGGGCGGTTCCACCAACACCGTGCTGCACCTGCTGGCAGCCGCGCACGAAGCGGGCGTGCCGTTCACCATGGCCGACATCGACCGCATCTCGCGCAAGGTGCCATGCCTGTGCAAGGTTGCGCCGATGACCGACAAGTTCCACATCGAAGACGTGCATCGCGCCGGCGGCATCATCTCCATCCTCGGCGAACTTGCGCGCGCCGGCCTGCTGGACACCACCCAGCACACCGTGCACAGCCCGACCATGGGCGACGCCATCGAAAAATATGACATCAAGCGCAGCGACGACGCTGCCGTGCACCAGCTGTTCCGCGCCGCACCGGGCGGGGTCCCGACCCAGGTGGCGTTCTCGCAATCCGAACGCTATGCCTCCTCGGACCTGGACCGCAGCAGCGGCTGCATCCGCGACCTGGAGCACGCTTATTCGAAGGACGGCGGCCTGGCGGTCCTGTACGGGAACATCGCCGAAAAGGGCTGCATCGTGAAGACCGCCGGCGTGGATGAATCGATCCTGAAATTCAGCGGCAAGGCACGCGTGTTCGAAAGCCAGGACGCTGCGGTGGAAGGCATCCTGGGCGACACCGTGCATGAAGGCGACGTGGTCATCATCCGCTACGAAGGCCCGAAAGGCGGCCCGGGCATGCAGGAAATGCTGTACCCGACCTCGTACATCAAGTCGAAAGGCCTGGGCAAGGCATGCGCGCTGTTCACCGACGGCCGCTTCTCCGGCGGCTCGTCTGGCCTGGTGATCGGCCATGCCTCGCCGGAAGCGGCCGAAGGCGGCGCGATCGGCCTGGTGGAAGAGGGCGACATGATCGACATCGACATCCCGGCGCGCACCATCAACCTGCGCGTGACGCCGGAGACGCTGGCACAGCGCCGCGCCGCAATGGAAGCTCGCGGCGCCGACGCCTGGAAACCGGTGGATCGCGAGCGCTACGTCTCGCAAGCCCTGCAAGCCTACGCCGCGCTGACCACCTCCGCCGACCGCGGCGCCGTGCGCGATCTCAGCCAGCTCGCTCGCAAATAAAAAGTCTGCTGAAGCTAGTTCGGTATTGGGTCGGGGTGAGGGCGGTGAGGTCTTTGAACATGCGCCGCATGCCTGAGTCGCTGCTGAAGCCTAGCTCGATGCTGATCGTGCTGGCGGATGCCTTGGTGTAAATCAGGCGCTCGCTTACTTGCCGCAACTTGATGCGGCGGATGTAGGCAGCAGCCGGCATGTCGCTCGCTGCCAGCACTTTGCGGGCGAGCGTCCTTTCCGTGGTATGCATCTCGGCCGCTACACGCGCCACGGAGGCTTCGCTGGCCGGCAGTCTCTCGACGGCCAGGTGCAGCTTGCGCAGCATGGCGTCCTGTTGCTCGATCAGGTCGAGCATGTGAAAGGTGTGGTGGGTTCTTTCCTCCGGTCGCGGCAACACCATCAACCTTGCCAGTTCACGATAGGCTTCCTTGCCTAGCTTGGCCTCAATCAGTGACTGAATGATGGGCAGATGGCCGTTGACGCCCGATGCGGTGGCGGTACGCTCGTTAACTGCCAGCGTGCGCTCGAATTGCCAGCGCACCTTGGGGAAGCTTGTTGTGGCGTAATCGGCGAGCCACCAGGTGAGGGTTGCCGTTTGCCTGTCCAGCCGGCCCGTTGCGGCGGCGAGGCATACGCCGGTGCAGTAGGCCCACAGCTGCACGCGACGCGGCAGCGCGGCAAGCGCGGCGACGAGGCCTGCGCTGGCGTCCAGGGTGCGCGCGGCCTGGCCCAGGGACTGGCCCCAGAAGCCTGGCACCAGCAAAGCATCGACTGCCGCTTCTTCCAGCGCTATCGCGGCGTGCAGGTGCTGGGCGTGTGCGCATTCGACCTTGCCGGCGCGGGCGGCGACAAAGACCGGTTCAAACAGCGGCTTGCCGGCCCGCAGGTTGGCGGCGTGCAGCAAGTCCATCGCGGCAAACAAGCCGGCAGGCAGGCAATTCGGGTAGAGCAGGAGGCCGATGCGCATGGCGGGAAATGGATGGATTGTGTCGGATCCTGCCATTGTAGAGCGAGCCGCCCGGGCGCACAATTTCGGCATGAAGATCACTCAACTTCGCAACGCGACGGCCATTATCGAGTTTGGCCCATACAAAATACTCGTGGACCCCATGCTGGCGCCAAAGGGCGCGCTGCCGCCGCTCAAGCTGCTGGGGGAAAGGCTGCGCAATCCGGTCGTCGAGCTGCCGCCGCTGACGGAAGGCATGCTGGAAACGGTCACGCACTGCCTGATCACGCACTGCCAGAAAGGCCACTTCGACCACCTGGACCGCGCCGCCAAAGCCTGGCTACGCGGCAAGCAGATCCCCGTCATCTGCACGCCGCATGATGAGGGACACCTGCTCCAGCGCGGCTTGAACGTGCAGCCGCTGGCGCCGGGCCATCACGAACCCCAGCCCTTCCTTGAAGGGCGTATCAGGACCGTGAACTGCCGCCACGGCAAAGGCCTGGTCAGCCTGATGATGGAACACGGCGTGGGCTACTTCATCGAGATGCCCGGTGAGCCGAGCCTGTACCTGTCGGGCGACACCATCCTGACGCAGGAAGTGCTGGATTTCCTGGCGCTGCACCAGCCCGACGTCAGCGTCGTACCGGCAGGCGGCGCCAGGTTCGACCTGGGCCACGAAATCATCATGGGAATCGAAGAGGTGCTGCAGTTCGCCCGCGTCACGAAGGGCATCGTGGTGGCGAACCATCTTGAAGCCTTGAGCCACTGCCCGGTTCAGCGGGCAGCGCTACAGGAACAGGCGCTGCGTGCAGGCCTGGCCGGCCGCGTCGTCGTGCCCGCGGATGGCGAAACCCTTACTTACGCTTCTTCAGGTCGTCGAACGCCTTCTTGACGCGATCCTTGCGGCGCTGCTCGTCGACGTTGTGGGCCTTGCGCTTGTCGAGGCCCAGCATCGGCTCGATCACTTCGAAAAAGACAAAGGCAATGGCCATGATGCCGCCGATCCACCACCACGACAGGTCGGCGAACTTCCAGACTTCAAAGTACTTCAGTGCCACGAGGGCGATAATCAATAAGATAATGGGCATGGAAAACTCCTTAGTATTCCATCATAGCAATATCCGGCTAACGGTCAACCCATAATACGCAGTGCGCGTTGTGGAGTAGAATTGTGTCAGTTTTTTTCCTGGAGATGAAAATGAAACGTTCACTGTTGGTTGGTTTCCTGGTTACCGCGGCTTTCTCGTCGCAGGCTGCTTTCGCAAACGCTGACCTGGCCAAGGCCAAGAACTGCATGGCTTGCCACGCAGTGGCCACCAAGCTGGTTGGCCCGGCTTACAAGGATGTCGCTGCCAAGTACGCCGGCCAGAAAGATGCTGAAGCCAAGCTGGTTGCGAAAGTCATGAAGGGCGGTTCCGGCGTCTGGGGCGCAGTCCCGATGCCAGCCAACCCGCAGGTAAGCGAGGCGGAAGCCAAGACCCTGGTGAAATGGGTCCTGTCCCAGAAATGACGTAAAAAAATGGGGACGTACCCCATTTTTCAAAGAAAAAGGGGTACGTCCCCTTTTTTTATTTGATTACTTCGATGCGCGTTTTCTTGTCGGCCTTGTAGCCGAACAGCGTCAGCGCGCCATCCTTGATATCCCCCTTGGCGTCGAAGGCGATGGTGCCGCTGATGCCGTCATGCCTGACCTTCTTCAGGAAGGGCAGGTACTTGGCCGGGTCGGTCGACTTGGCATCGGCCATGGCGTGGGCAATTGCCATCGTTGCATCGTAGGCGTACGGGGCGTAGATCTGCACGTCGTAGCCGTAGCGTTTCTTGAAGCGGCCGGCAAATTCGTCCAGTTTTTTCTCCTGCTCCGGCGTCACGCCGCCGGCTTCCGCGCACACCACCACGTCGTCGGCGCCGCCCGACAGTTTCGGCAGCGCTTCGGTGCAGATGCCGTCGCCGCCCATCAGCTTGGCCTTGATGCCGAGCGCCTTCATCTGGCGCAGCAGCGGGCCGCCCACCGAGTCCATGCCGCCGAAGAACACCAGGTCCGGGTTCCTGGACCGGATCGAGGTCAGGATGGCGTTGAAATCGGTCGACTTGTCGGTGGTGAACTGCTTGTCCACGATCTGCACGCCGGCGCCTTTCTTGGCTTCCTTCAGGAATTCGGCTGCCACGCCCTGGCCGTAGGCGGTGCGATCGTCGATCACGGCGATGCGCTTGGCGCCCAGTTTCTGCGTGGCGTACTTGCCCAGCGAGCTGCCCAGCTTGAAGTCGTTCGCCACCACGCGGAAGGTGGTGTTGAAGCCCTGGTTGGTGTACACCGGGCTGGTGGACGAAGCCGAAATCTGCGGGATGCCGGCGTCGTAGTAGATCTTGGATGCCGGAATGGTGGTGCCTGAATTCTGGTGCCCGATCACGCCCTGTACTTTGGCGTCGACCAGCTTCTGCGCTGCCGAAGTCCCCTGTTTGGGGTCGCCGGCATCGTCTTCCGACACCATCTCGAACTTGACCGCCTTGCCGTTGACCTTGAATCCCTTGGCGTTCAAGTCTTCCACCGCCATGCGCACGCCGCTCTGGTTGTCCTTGCCCAGGTGGGCGGACTGGCCGGACAGCGGCCCGACGTAGCCGATCTTGACCACTTCCTGGGCGCTCGCGGCGCCAGCAAAGGCCAAGGCGATGGCTGCGATGATGGTTTTGGTTTGCATTGCACTTTCTCCTGAAACGAAAACGGGCCGCCATGCTGGCTGGCGGCCCACGGGCTCCCCCCCGATAATTCTCGCGTACTGCGTTGGTTACTTGACCACTTCCATCTTGGTCTTGATGCCGCCCTTGTAAGTGAACAGGGTCAACGCACCATCCTTGATGTCGCCGAACGGGTCGAACTCGATCAGGCCGGTCACGCCCTGGTGCTTGATCTTGGCCAGCGCCGGCAGGTATTTGGCCGGCTCGGACGAATTGGCTTTTTCCATGGCGTCGGCCATGGTCATGATGGCGTCGTAGACATACGGCGCGTACAGTTGCACTTCCTGGCCGTACTTCTTCTTGTAGCGGGCACGGAAGTCGTCCATGTTCTTCTGCATGTCGGCAGTCACGCCGCCGGCTTCGGCGCAGGTGACTACGCCATCGGCGGCAGCGCCGGCGGACAGGCGGTACAGCGCATCGGTACAGACGCCGTCGCCGCCCATGAATTTGGCATTGATGCCCAGCGCCTTCATCTGGCGCAGCAGCGGGCCGCCGACCGAGTCCATGCCGCCGAAGAACACCAGGTCCGGATTCTTGGACTTGATGTTGGTCAGGATGGCGTTGAAGTCGGTGGCATTGGCGTTGGTGAATTCCTTGCCGACCACTTGCACACCCGGCAGGGCTTTCTTGGCGCCTTTGACGAATTCGTCGGCCACGCCCTGGCCGTAAGCGGTGCGGTCGTCGATCACGGCGATCTTCTTGGCGCCCAGGTTCTTCACCGCATAGGCGCCGAGGGTGCCGCCCAGCTTGTTGTCGTTGGCAACTACGCGGAATGCGGTGTTGAACTTCTGCTTGGTGTACACCGGCGAGGTGGCGGCCGGCGAAATCTGCGGGATGCCGGCGTCGTAGTAGATCTTGGAGGCCGGGATGGTGGTGCCGGAGTTCAGGTGGCCGATCACGCCCTGGACCTTGGCGTCCACCAGCTTTTGCGCGGCGGTGGTGCCCTGTTTCGGGTCGCCCGCATCGTCTTCGAACTGCACCACGAACTTGACTGGCTTGCCGCCGATCTTGACGCCCTTGGCGGTCAGGTCCTCAACGGCCATGCGGGCGCCGTTTTCCATGTCCTTGCCCAGGTGCGAATTAGGGCCCGATACCGGGGCGACGTGGCCAATCTTGATAGTGTCCTGTGCGTAGGCGCTGCCGGCAAATACCAAGGCAAGGGCGACAGGGATGAACTTGTTCTTGAACTGCATCGGGGGCTCCAGTCAAAAAGTCGGATTTGCCAGAGAAAATACAACAAAATCCCCGAATGGCAAAGAGGGAATTATTTCTGGCGGGTGGAACTGGCCTGCAGGTGCGTGATTTCCTGCTGCACGGCGCGGGTGACGATCTTGCCGATGGTGTCGTGCAGGCCATCGCGGATTTCCGCCGTCAGGGCATGCAGGGCATGTTCCAGGACTTCGGCCATGCTGTCCTTGATGCGTTGCTCCAGCACGAAATCGACGCGGTTCGACAACTGCTGCAGCACCTGCTCGGAGACGCGGCGCTGCAGCGCTTCCCAGTCCAATGCATCGCCCGGCGCGGGTTGCGCTTCGTCGGCCGGCGCCGCAGCAACGGCGGACGCCGGCGGCGGCTCGTCGTTCATGATTTCGGTCAGGACCGGGATGCTGGCGTCAAAAGGCTGGTTCATTAACTACTTGCCTACAGTGAGGTGTTTGAGCGGGAAATCCTGGCGTTTGTAGGCAGCATAGCGCAGGCGGCCCGCCGCTGCATCTTCCTCGTCGGAGGAGATGACTTCGATCAAACGCGGAAACGCCTCGAACTGCGCCGGAGCGCGGCGCGCCAGGTTGACCAGCAGGCCGGCTTCCGGCAGTTCTGTCGTGTCGCTGTCGGCCAGCACAATGGCGGAATCGGGCGCCAGCGGATCGTTGGCGTGGGCGTGCGGCAGGAAGTCGATGGCGGAGAAGGTCCACAGGGCCTTGTCCAGCTGCGCCAGTTGCGCTGCGTCTTCGGTCATCACGACGATGCGCGGCGTGCTGGCGTAGGCTTTGCGCAGCAGGCGGCAGGCATAGGCAACCTTGTCCGGCACGCCGCTGTGGAAATCGATCTGCGTCATTGGTTCTTGATGCGTCTCAGAAGCGGAAGTTCGGCGGCGCGTTTTTAGGCGTTTCGCGTTCGCGGCGAGCCTTCTCCGCGGCGGCTGCTGCGCGGTCGGCCTCCGCCTTGCTGGCGGCGACTTCCTCGGCGCTCGGAGCGCGCGGCGGCGCGGCGGGCGCAGGCGGCGGGTTCGAATAACCCGGCGGCAGCATCTTCTCGGTCGGGTAGCCGGCCTGGGTCAGCGCGCTATCCCAGGCACCTTGCTCGAAGCCGATCTGGCGCGTGCGCCCGACCAGCAGGAACGGCACCTGGCCTTCGCTGCCGGCCTTTTTCATGGCATCGAAGTCGTCGTTGGTGGAGACCGTCTTTTCGCGGTACGGAATGCCGCGGTTGGCCAGCAGGGTGCGGGCCATATTGCAGCCGGCGCCGCAGTTGGGGGTGGTGTACAGCACTACCGGACGGGCACGCACGGCCTCCGCCAGTTCGGCGGGCAACTCGGCGCCGCCGGCGCCGGCGGTGTTGTAGTTCTTTACTTCCGCCTTCTTGGCGGTGGCTGGCGGCGGCGTCTCCGTAAAGTGGGTGACGCCTTTCTCGTCCTTCCACTTGTACATCTGGGCGTGCGCCGCGCTGGCAGTCAGCAGCAGCAAAAGCAGGGCAGCGCGTTTCATTGACTTTCTATCTCCATTAAGCCGCCATGCCGCTGTGGCGCAGCAGGGCGTCGATGCTCGGCTCACGGCCGCGGAATGCGGTAAACGACTCCAGCGCCGGGCGCGAACCGCCGACGGCCAGGATCTCCTGCTGGAAGCGTTTACCAGTTTCTGTGGACAGTTTGCCGCCGTCCAGCGCCGCCGCTTCCTCGAAGGCTGCGTAGGCGTCGGCAGACAATACTTCCGCCCACTTATAGCTATAGTATCCCGCCGCATAGCCTCCGGCAAAGATATGGCCGAAGGAATGTTGGAATCGGTTGAAACTTGGCGGGATGATAACGGCAAACTTGCGGCGCACTTCGTCGATCACGTCCTGCACCGATTTGGCGCCGGATGGCTGGAAATCGTAGTGCAGCAGCATGTCGAGCAGGGCGAATTCCACCTGGCGCAGGGTCTGCAGGCCGGACTGGAAGTTCTTGGCCGCCAGCATGCGGTCGTACAGGGCGCGCGGCAGCGGCAGGCCGCTCTTCACGTGGGCGCTCATATGGCTCAGCACATCCCATTCCCAGCAGAAGTTTTCCATGAACTGCGACGGCAGCTCGACAGCATCCCATTCGACGCCGGAAATGCCGGACACCGCCAGCTCTTCAACCTGGGTCAGCATGTGGTGCAGGCCATGGCCGAATTCGTGGAACAGCGTGATCACTTCATCGTGGGTGAACAGCGATGGCTGCGGCACGCCGTCCACCACCAGCGGTTCGGTGAAATTGCAGGTCAGGTAGGCGACCGGAGTTTGCAGCTCGCCGTTCTTGATGCGGCGGCCGCGCGCGTCGTCCATCCAGGCGCCGCCGCTCTTGCCTTCGCGGGCGTACAGGTCCAGGTAGAACTGGCCTACCAGCACGCCATCGCGTTCGATGCTGTAGAAGCGCACGTCCTTGTGCCAGACCGGCGCGCTGTCCGGGCGGATGCTGACGCCGAACAGGGTTTGCACCAGCTTGAACAGGCCGTCGACCACTTTGTGTTCGGGGAAGTACTGCTTCACTTCCTGCGCCGAGAAGGAGTACAGGTGCTGCTGCAGCTTTTCGGAAGCGTAGGGCAGGTCCCACGACTGCAGGTTGTCGATGCCCAGCTCCTTGCTGGCGTAGGCCTGCAGTTCGGCCAGGTCTTTCTCGGCGAAGGGGCGAGCGCGTTTGGCCAGGTCTTCCAGAAATTCGATGACCTGTTCCGGCGACTTGGCCATTTTCGGCACCAGCGAGACTTCGGCGAAGTTCTTGTAGCCGAGCAGACCGGCCTCTTCGGCACGCAGTTTCAGCAGCGTGGCGATATTGGCGGTGTTGTCCCAGTCTTCGCGCTTGCTGAACGCGTCGCCCAGCTCGGAAGCCTTGGTGGCGTTGGCACGGTAGACCTTTTCGCGCAGCGCGCGGTTGTCGCAGAACTGCAGGATCGGGTAATAGGAAGGGAAGTGCAGGGTGAACAGCCAGCCTTGTTTGCCGTCCTTTTCGGCCAGCGCCTTGGCGGCAGCCTTGGAATCGTCGGGCAGGCCGCGCAGTTCGGCTTCGTCCTCCACCAGCAGTTTCCAGTCATTGGTGGCGTCCAGCACGTTCTCGCTGAAGCGGGTGCTGGTGGCGGCGTGTTCTTCCTGGATCGCAGCGAAGCGTTCCTTCTTGTCGGCCGGCAGTTCGGCGCCGCCCATGCGGAAGTCGCGGATCGCGTTGTCGACGATGCGCTGGCGTGCCGGTGACAGGGTGGCGAATTCCGCGCTGGCGCGCAAGGCCTTGTATTTGGCGAACAGCGCCTCGTTCTGGGCCAGGGCGGTCCAGAACTCGGTCACTTTCGGCAGGTTTTCGTTGTAGGTGGCGCGCAGCTCGGGCGTATCCACCACGTTGTTCAGGTGACTGACGATGCCCCAGGCGCGGCCCAGCAGCTCGGTGGAATTCTCCAGCGGGGTGACGAAATTATCCCAGGTTACCTGGTCGCTGGGCGCTTCCAGTTGCGCCACGGCGGCGCGGTTCTTTTCAAGCAGGTGCTCGATTGCGGGAGTGACGTGTTCGGGCTTGATCGCATCGAAACGCGGCAAGCCGCTAAAGTCCAGCAGGGGATTGTCAGTCATTCTTAACTCCTCAATAACCGTAAAAGCAGTGCCAGACCCGCAGGGTCAGGCACTGGTAACGCGGCGGCCGCGTGCCGAAGGTGCCAGACCCCGTGGGTCTGGCACCGGTTTACCGGTTTAAACGCGCTCCGCCGACTCAATCGTATTCATCAGCAGCATGGTAATGGTCATCGGCCCCACGCCACCCGGCACCGGCGTGATATGCGAAGCCACTTCCTTGATGCCCGCAAAGTCCACGTCGCCGCACAGTTTGCCGTTCTCATCGCGGTTGATGCCGACGTCGATAACGATGGCGCCCGGCTTCACCATATCAGCAGTCAGGGTGTTGCGGCGGCCAGTTGCAGCCACCACGATATCGGCCTGGCGGGTGTGATAGCCCAGGTCCGCCGTTCCGCTATGGCAGATGGTGACGGTGGCGTTAGCTTGCAAGAGCAGCAGGCCCATTGGCTTGCCAACGGTGTTGGAACGGCCAATCACGACAGCATGCTTGCCCTTCAGCGTAACGCCGGTCGATTCGATCAGCTTCATGCAGCCGTAAGGCGTGCATGGCAGGAAGCCTTCCAGGCCGGTCATCAGTTCGCCGGCGCTCAGCACGGAATAGCCGTCCACGTCCTTGGTCGTAGCGATGGCCTCGATCACCTTGTGCGGGTCGATATGCTTGGGCAGCGGCATCTGCACCAGGATGCCGTGGATGCTTGGGTCGGCATTCAGGGTGGCGATGCGTTCGAGCAGGGCTTGCTCGGTCATGTCTGCAGCGTATTGCTCTTTCACGGAGCGGATGCCGGCGTCTTCGCATGCCTTGACCTTGTTGCGCACGTAGACATGGCTGGCCTGGTCGTCGCCGACCAGGATCACGGCCAGGCCGGGCTGTTTGCCCTTGGCGGTCAGTGCGGCGGCGCGGGAAGCGATTTCAGCGCGCAGTTTTTGGGAGAGTGCTACTCCGTCGATCAGTTGTGCAGACATGATTGCTTGGATTGGTGGAATGGAAAGTCGCCATTATAAATGGTGGCGGCCTTGTCCTGCACTGCACATGATTGTAAGCTTGCCAATAAATGATCTCTTACCAGTTCCTGATTGATGCCCAGCTGCGCCCGGACAAGACGCCCGATTTCTCGGCTTACCCCTTCTGCCTGCCCGCCGTGCGCCACCTCGGCCGCCTCGAATTCGACCCGGCAGTGACGTTTATCGTCGGCGAAAACGGCTCGGGAAAATCGACTTTGCTGGAGGGGCTGGCCGTGGCACTGGGCTTCAACGCAGAAGGCGGCAGCAAGAATTTCAACTTCGGCACCCGTGTCTCACATTCGTGCCTGCATGAGTACCTGCGCGTTGCACGTGGCGTGCGCAAGCCACGGGATGGCTATTTCCTCCGTGCGGAGAGCTTCTTCAATGTCGCGACCGAAATTGAGAATATGGACCGGATCCCGGCTCCTGCGCCGCCAGTCATCGATTCCTATGGCGGTGTTTCCCTGCATGAGCAGTCGCATGGGGAATCGTTCCTGGCGCTGCTGGAGAAGCGTTTCGGCGGCAAAGGCCTGTACATCCTGGACGAACCGGAAGCCGCGCTGTCGCCGCAACGCCAGTTGCGGGCATTGAAGCGCATCCACCAACTGGTGCAGGGCGGCTCACAATTCGTGATCGCGACCCATTCGCCGATCCTGATGGCCTATCCGGAAGCCAGCATCTTCGTCTGCACGCCGGATGGAATACGACAGCGTGCTTATGAAGACACCGAACACTACGAAGTGATGCACGACTTCATGGCCAACCCGCGCGGTGCGCTCAAGACGCTGCTAGAGACTCCGAAAGAACCCTGAACTTCACGCGCGGCACGGCGAAGCAGAATGGGCTGCCCGCGTCGGCGCCAGCCATCGGGCAGTTCACCGATTCCGCCTCCAGCGGCAGCACTTCATCGAGCGGAATTGGCAGGCTGATTTCCGATTCCGCCATGCGGCCAGTGCCCGGAACCTCGATCATTGCCATGTGCTGGCATGCGAGGAAGCCGACTGCCTCGTCCCAGTTTGCGAAAGCGCCGGCCAGGCCCGGCGGCAGGGCGCGCTGCGCTCTTACTCGGGTCCGGGCCTTCAGCAGCGGCGCGCTGCCGGCTCCGGGCTCGATGCTGGTGGAGTATTCATCGCCATCGCGCGCATGGACAAACCGTGCAGGCAAATGCGTCGGCAGAATATCGCTGAATATGCGCGTGCCGAGAGCATGAAGCGTGCTATCCATGATATTCCGCACGAAATACACCTTGCCCGGTTCCTCCAGATAGAAGCGCCAGTTGCTTTGCAGGGGCGATGGCATCAGGCGGCGTGTTGCTCCCGCCAGCGCCGGACCGAAATGGCCATGGCGATAGGTAAGGACGCTGAACGGCGTGAGGCCATTGCGCTGCCACAAGCGCACGCCTGCCGGCACCATGGCCTGCGCAGTCGCGGCATCCATCATCCAGGTCAGGTAAACGACGTCGCGCACATCGCTTTCAAGGGTCAGGAACGGCAGGCGCGAAAACACCGCGCGGCGGGCGCTGGCGATGCGTCGGGAATTTGCGAGGCGGGCGAGCAGGCGGCCGGGAAGTCCCGGCGTTGGATGAATGTAATTGTTGGTCATATCACGATATCATAGGCGAATGAAGATAAAGGAGACAATCGCTCGCCTGGCCGCGCTGTTACTGGCATGCGCGGCGTTCGACGCCCGAGCGGTGGATGCCGTGATCTTCGACCGTGCTGCCTCGTCCGCCGACCTTCGGCGCGAATATTCAAAGGTCTTGCTGCAACAGGTGATGGAGCGCACGGTGCCCGAATTCGGGCCGTACACCATCGAATATGCGGACGCCCACATGGAGCGTCCGCGCCTGCTTGAAGCGCTCAAGGACGGAAAGCTGATTAACGTGACCGCCTACCCAGCCGATGCGAAATGGCTCAAGACCCTGCGCGCAGTGCCAGTGCCCACAGATATGGGCTTGCAAAGCTGGCGTATTGCCCTGATCGACAGCAAGAACCAGGAACGCATTCGCAAACTGGTGCTGCCGGGCGGGCTCAAGGAAATGACTGCCGGTGTCGGATCGGTGTGGGTCACACGCGCGTCGCTGCAGGATAACGGCTTCCGCTATGTCACCGGCAGTAACTACATCGGCTTGTTCGACATGCTGGTCGCCGGCCGCTTCGACTACCTTCCGCGCGGCGTGAACGAGATCTTCCAGGAGTACGACCTGCGCAAGCAAGCCTTCCCGCAACTGGCAATCGAAGACAGCATCGTCCTGCACGACAATATTCCCTCGATGTTCTTCGTCTCGCCCAAGACCCCCCGGCTATATAAACGCATCCGCGCCGGCATGGAATCGCTGCTGAAGGACGGCACACTGGAGCGCCTCGTGCTCGAACATCACCGCAGCTACCTGCAGCGCGCCCAACTGTGCAAACGGCGCCGCGTCGACCTGCCGAACAAGGACATCGATCCCGCCATGCTTTCCCGCAGGGAGCTGTGGCTCGATCCCTTTGATCCGCGCCTGGGGCTCTGCCGCAAGTGATGGGGCGCGGGTGCATCGTGCGCCGCCCGCCTGACCGAATCGCGATGATTGAAGCCGCCCGCACGGCTGGTGCTTCATTTCACATTGCAAAATCAACTTCCGCAATTTGAAAAATGCCGAATTCGCTGATAGAATCCTTCACACTTAGCCAAAGTCTTAATAAATAATCACCTGCACCGTCCGGAGCACACAGGGTGGGGCGCCTTCAATTGATAGGAGACTAGTTACATGTCAGCTCAACTTGACCAGGTCACGGCACAAACGGCCAACGATCCTGATGCACAGGAAACCAAAGAATGGCTGGAGGCGTTGGAAGCCGTCCTGGAAAACGAAGGCCCTGAACGTGCCCATTACCTGATGGAGCGACTGGTCGACCTGGCCCGCCGCCGCGGCGCCGACATTCCGTTCTCCGCCAATACCGCCTACGTCAACACCATCCCCGCCCATAAGGAAGCCCACTGCCCAGGCAACCTGGAATACGAAGAGCGCCTGCGCTCGTGGATGCGCTGGAACGCGATGGCAATGGTCGTCAAGGCCAACCGCGCCGACGGCGACCTGGGCGGCCACCTGTCCTCGTTCGCCTCGCTGGCGAACATGCTGGGCATCGGCTTCAACCACTTCTGGAAAGCCGAGAGCGCCGAGCACGGCGGCGACCTGCTGTACATCCAGGGCCACTCGTCGCCCGGCGTCTACGCGCGCGCCTTCCTGGAAGGCCGCCTGAGCGAAGAACAACTGCTGAACTTCCGCAAGGAAGTGGACGGCAAAGGCCTGTCCTCCTACCCGCACCCGAAACTGATGCCGGAATTCTGGCAATTCCCGACCGTGTCGATGGGCCTGGGCCCGCTGATGGCGATCTACCAGGCGCGCTTCCTGAAGTACCTGCACGCGCGCGGCATCGCCAATACCGAAGGCCGCAAGGTCTGGGCCTTCTGCGGCGACGGCGAGATGGACGAACCGGAATCGATGGGCGCGATCGGCATGGCTGCCCGCGAACAGCTGGACAACCTGAACATCGTGGTCAACTGCAACCTGCAGCGCCTGGACGGTCCGGTGCGCGGCAACGGCAAGATCATCCAGGAGCTGGAAGCGGACTTCCGCGGCGCCGGCTGGAACGTCATCAAGGTCATCTGGGGCCCGGGCTGGGACAACCTGCTGGCGCAGGACAAGGACGGCATCCTGCAAAAAGTGATGATGGAAACCGTCGACGGCGAATACCAGAACTACAAGGCCAAGGACGGCGCATACGTGCGCAAGCACTTCTTCGGCAAGCATCCGAAGCTGCTGGAAATGGTTGCCAACATGTCGGACGACGACATCTGGCGCCTGACCCGCGGCGGCCACGACCCGCACAAGATCTACGCTGCATTCAAGATGGCCAACGAGTCCGTCGGCAAGCCAACCGTGCTGCTGGTGAAGACCGTCAAGGGCTTCGGCATGGGCAAATCCGGCGAAGCGCGCAATACCGCGCACCAGACCAAGAAGCTGGACGACGAGGCAATCCGCGAAATGCGCGACCGCTTCAACATCCCGATCCCGGACGACAAGCTGAAAGACATCCCGTTCTTCAAGCCGTCCGACGACGCGCCTGAAATGAAGTACCTGCACGAGCGCCGCAAGGCACTGGGCGGCTACCTGCCATCGCGCCGCACCAAGGCCGACGAGAAGCTGGTGGTGCCGGGCCTCGACGCCTTCAAGGCGGTGACCGACCCGACTCCGGAAGGCCGCGAGATCTCCACTACCCAGGCCTACGTGCGTATCATCACCGCGCTGCTGCGTGACCAGTCGCTGGGCCAGCGCGTGGTGCCAATCCTGGTTGACGAGTCCCGTACCTTCGGTATGGAAGGCCTGTTCCGCCAGATCGGCATCTTCAACCAGCAAGGCCAGTTGTACGAGCCGGTCGACAAGGACCAGGTGATGTACTACCGCGAAGACAAGGCCGGCCAGATCCTGCAAGAGGGTATCAACGAAGCGGGCGGCATGAGCTCGTGGATCGCCGCTGCGACCTCGTACTCGAGCAACAACCGCGTGATGATCCCGTTCTTCACCTACTACTCGATGTTCGGCCTGCAGCGCGTTGGCGACCTGGCTTGGGCGGCGGGCGACATGCGCGCACGCGGCTTCCTGATGGCGGGCACCGCCGGCCGCACCACGCTCAACGGCGAAGGCCTGCAGCACGAAGATGGCCACAGCCACATCGTTGCAGCGACCATTCCGAACTGCGTGCCGTACGACCCGACCTTCGGCCATGAACTGGCCGTGATCATCCAGGACGGCCTGCGCCGCATGGTGGGTGAGCAGGAAGACGTGTTCTACTACATCACCATCATGAACGAGAACTATGCCCACCCAGGCCTGAAGCCAGGCCAGGAAGAGGGCATCCTGAAGGGCATGTACCTGCTGCAAGAGGGCGACAAGTCCGCCAAGCAGCGCGTGCAACTGGTCGGCTCGGGCACCATCCTGCGCGAATCCATCTTCGCCGCTGAACTGCTGAAGAACGACTGGAACATCGCCGCCGACGTCTGGTCCGCTCCTTCGCTGACCCTGGTGGCCCGCGATGGCCAGGACTGCGAGCGCTGGAACATGGTCAACCCGACCAAGGAACAGCGCGTGCCTTACGTGACCGGCCTGCTGAAGGACAGCACCGGCCCGATCGTTGCAACCACCGACTACATGCGTGCATTCGCTGAGCAGATCCGTCCTTACATGCCGGAAGGCCGCACCTACAAGGTGCTGGGCACCGATGGCTTTGGCCGTTCGGACAGCCGCGCCAAGCTGCGCGAGTTCTTCGAGGTGAACCGTTACTACATCACCGTCGCATCCCTGCGCGCCCTGGCGGACGAAGGCAAGATCGCGATGTCGGTTGTGGAAGACGCCATCAAGAAGTACGGCATCAACCCGAACAAGCCAAATCCGGTGACCCAATAAATAAGAAGACGGAGCAAACACTATGAGCATGGTTGAAGTGAAAGTCCCGGATATCGGCGACTTCAAGGAAGTTGAAGTCATCGAACTGATGGTCAAGGTGGGCGACACGATCAAGGTCGACCAGTCGCTGGTGACCGTTGAATCGGACAAGGCATCGATGGAGATTCCTTCGTCGCAAGCCGGTGTCGTCAAGGAAATCAAGGTGAAGGTCGGCGACAAGGTGGCGGAAGGTTCGCTGTTGCTGATCGTTGAAGCATCCGGCGCCGCCGGAGTTCCTGCCGCCGCACCGGCAGCAGCCGCAGCTCCGGCAGCCGCGCCTGCTGCTGCGGCCCCAGCGCCTGCCGCTGCCGCCGCGCCTGCGCCAGCTGCTTCGGCCGGCCCGGTCGAAGTGAAAGTGCCCGACATCGGCGACTTCAAGGAAGTGGAAGTCATCGAAGTGATGGTCAAGGTCGGCGACACCATCGCCAAGGACCAGTCCCTGGTGACCGTCGAATCCGACAAAGCCTCCATGGAAATTCCATCGTCGCACGCTGGCGTGGTGAAAGAGATCAAGGTCAAGGTAGGCGACAAGGTTGCTGAAGGCTCCCTGGTGCTGATCGTTGACGCTGCCGGCGGTGCCGCCGCCCCAGCGGCAGCGCCTGCGCCAGCCGCGGCTCCCGCTGCCGCTCCGGCCGCCGCAGCTCCGGCTGCAGCCGCGACTCCTGCTGCCGCTGCAGCGCCGTCCGCGCCTGCCGTCAACGGCAAGCTGGCCCATGCCTCTCCATCCGTTCGCAAGTTTGCCCGCGAACTGGGCGTGGACGTGACCCGCGTTGGCGGCACCGGCCCGAAAGGCCGCGTGACCCAGCTGGACGTGCAAAATTACGTCAAGGGCATCGTCTCCGGCGCAGTCGCAGCACCGAATGCCGCACCGGCAGCCGCTGGCGGCGGTGCAGGCCTGAACCTGCTGCCATGGCCATCGCTGGACTTCAGCAAGTTCGGCGAAACAGAACTGTCCCCGCTGCCGCGCATCAAGAAGATCTCCGGCCCGAACCTGCATCGCAACTGGGTGATGATCCCGCACGTGACGCAGTTCGAAGACGCCGACATCACCGACCTGGAACAGTTCCGCGTCGACAGCAACAACGCCAACGCCAAGAACAAGGACGCCGTCAAGCTCACCATGCTGGCGTTCGTGATCAAGGCATCCGTGACCGCGCTGAAGAAATTCCCGACCTTCAATTCGTCCCTGGACGAGAAGGGCGAGAACCTGATCCTGAAGAAGTACTACAACATCGGCTTCGCAGCCGACACGCCGCAAGGCCTGGTGGTACCTGTCGTGAAGAACGCCGACCAGAAGTCAGTGACCCAGATCGCCAAGGAAATGGGCGAACTGTCGCTGGCAGCGCGCGAAGGCAAGCTGAAACCGACCGACATGCAGGGCGCCTGCTTCACCATTTCGTCGCTGGGCGGCATTGGCGGTACCGCATTCACCCCGATCGTGAACGCACCGGAAGTGGCGATCCTCGGCTTGTCCAAGTCCTCCATGAAGCCAGTCTGGGACGGCAAGCAGTTCGTGCCGCGCCTGATGCTGCCACTGTCGCTGTCCTACGACCACCGAGTGGTCGACGGCGCATCCGGTGCCCGCTTCGCTGCATACCTGGCCGAAGTGCTGGCCGATATGCGCAAGATCCTGCTGTAAGGAGGCCGCGATGATCGAAGTTAAAGTACCGAACATCGGCGACTTCAAGGACGTTGAAGTGATCGAGCTGCTGGTCAAGGTTGGCGATACCGTCAAGGTCGACCAATCGCTGGCCACCGTCGAATCCGACAAGGCATCGATGGAGATTCCATCGACCCACGCTGGCGTGATCAAGGAACTCAAGATCAAGGTTGGCGACAAGGTGAGCGAAGGCTCGGCACTGATGGTGGTCGAGGAAGCCGTCGGCTCTGCAGCCCCTGCAGCCGCACCTGCTCCAGCCGCAGCTCCTGCGGCCGCTGCAGGCCCGGCGCCAGCCGCCAAGCCAGCCCCGGCCGCGCCTGTGGCTGCGCCGCAGGCTGGCGGCTACCCCGGCCAGGTCGACATCACCTGCGACATGATGGTCCTGGGTGGCGGTCCTGGCGGCTACTCCGCCGCCTTCCGCTCCGCGGACCTGGGCATGAACACCGTGCTGGTCGAGAAATACGCGACCCTGGGTGGCGTCTGCCTGAACGTGGGCTGCATCCCGTCGAAAGCCCTGCTGCACCTGGCAGCCGTGGTCGACGAAACCAGCCACATGGCCAAGAATGGCGTCACCTTCGCCAAGCCGACCATCGACATCGACCAGGTGCGCAGCTACAAGGAAGGGGTCATCAAGAAGATGACCACCGGCCTGGCCGGCATGGCCAAGATGCGCAAGGTGAACGTGGTGCAGGGCGTGGGCCAGTTCCTCAGCCCGAACCACATCGAAGTCACCGCGGCCGACGGCAGCAAGAAGGTCGTGCAGTTCAAGCAAGCCATCATCGCCGCAGGTTCCAGCGTGGTGAAACTGCCGTTCGTCCCTGAAGACAACCGCATCGTCGACAGCACCGGAGCGCTCGAGCTGCGCTTCATGCCGAAGAAGATGCTGGTCATCGGCGGCGGCATCATCGGCCTGGAAATGGCCACCGTGTACAGCACCTTCGGCGCGCGCATCGACGTGGTCGAAATGATGGACGGCCTGATGCAAGGCGCCGACCGCGAAGCCGTGAAGGTCTGGCAGAAGTACAACGAGAAGCGCTTCGACCGCATCATGACCAAGACCAAGACCGTCGGAGTGGAAGCGCTGCCGGAAGGGATCAAGGTCACCTTCGAAGCCGCCGAAGCCGGCGTCACCGCGCCGGAACCGCAGCTGTACGACATGGTCCTGGTGGCAGTCGGCCGCAGCCCGAACGGCAAGAAGCTCGCCGCCGACAAGGCCGGCGTGATCGTCACCGACCGCGGCTTCATCAACGTCGACAGCCAGATGCGCACCAATGTGCCGCACATCTTCGCCATCGGCGATATCGTCGGCCAGCCGATGCTCGCGCACAAAGCCGTGCACGAAGCCCACGTCGCTGCCGAAGCAGCCCACGGCGAGAAGGCTCACTTCGACGCGAAGATCATTCCATCGGTGGCTTACACCGATCCGGAAGTGGCATGGGCCGGCATCACCGAAGACGAAGCGAAAGCCAAGGGCATCAAGGTCGAGAAGGGCCACTTCCCATGGGCTGCCAGCGGCCGCGCCGTTGCCAACGGCCGTGACGAAGGCTTCACCAAGCTGCTGTTCGATGCAGAGACGCACCGCATCATCGGCGGCACCATCGTCGGCACCCACGCCGGCGACATGATCGGTGAAATCGCCCTGGCGATCGAGATGGGCGCCGACGGCATCGACATCGGCAAGACCATCCACCCGCACCCGACCCTGGGTGAATCGATCGGCATGGCAGCAGAAGCCTACGAAGGCGTCTGCACCGACCTGCCGCCGCCGCGCAAGCGCTAAGCCGTTAGCGCGATGGGAGGACAGCCTGGCGCGTATCGACCGCGATCCAGTTGTCCTCCCAGGTCTTTCCATTGTCGGCGGAGTAGGCCTGCTCGAAGCGCCACTGGTCCGCGCCCAGCGGGACAATCAGGAAGCGGACCAGGATCTTGCGGCCATCCAGCGTGTCCTGGCCGAAGAAGGTGCCGCGCCCCTGCTTGAAGCTGCCGTGCATTGGCTCCGTCATCGCGCCGTTGGCGAGATTCGCGAAATGCAGGCTCCATTGCCCGCTCGCAGGCTGGTACAGGCGAAGGGAAACTCCGGCAATCCTGCCGGCAGGGCCCTGCACATCAAATTCAACGATATTTGCCCGTTTTCCCATCAGTGGAGAGACGGTCGTCGTGCCGGCATATTCAAGCCATTCCTGGCTGCCGGTAAGAGGTTTGCTGAGTCGCCGCAGTGTTGTTTGCCAGGTCCCCAATTCCCAATTGAAGTCCTGTTGGCCATCGCTCGCTGGAGGAGCCGCTGCGGGGGAGCCGATGTGGATGAAGAAGACCAGGAGCGCAATGAAGGCAGTTTTCATGGTGATGATCCGGGCGTCGAAAGCACGATCTTAGTCTCGGCTCGCTTGCCCGGACAGGGCCATCACGCGCAATTTTCCTGGGGCCACGCGGGCCCGGGAGTTGCTTACTTCTGGTTGCGGTACTGCTCGAAATGCTTGCCGTAGTCTTCCCAGTTATCGTCAAACATCTTGTTGAACTGGTCCATGAAGTAGGCCTTGGCTTCTTCTTTCTTCAGTTTGAAGGCTTCCAGGTCAGGCTGGGCACGTGCTACCAGGTAGGTGTTGTAGCGGGCGGCGGCGAACAGCAGGCTGGCGCCTACCAGTTGCGGGGCGCCCTTGTTGCTGTTTTCGTGGGCGTTGGCCAGTGCAATGTAGGCGTCGATGTTTTCGAAGAATTTCTGGTCGTCGTTCTGCTGCTGTTGGGTTGCTTGTTCGCTCATGATTTACTACCAATAAGTTGATACTAGGGGTGGGCATCGTGACACAGGAAGCGCGTCGCCGCAATAAAAAACCGGGCTTTTGCCCGGTTTGTTGTCAGCTCGCAATGAAGCGCTCTGGGATTTCGATACCGCCGCTATTGGCAGCCTCCGCATAGGCCTTGAGTTCATTGATCGCGGCGTCCAGGTGTTCTTTGTTCGGGTTTTCCTGGAAACCTTTGATGCGCTCGTTGATCGTGGCAATTTTCCTGCTCCATTCGAGCCGATCGACCTTGCTCATACAACCTCCCACTTTAATTTTGGTTCTCGAGAAGGTCAGTATCCGGCAGCCAGCCGATGGGCCACCGTGCGCTAGCGCACATACGCTGCCGCGCACGCTTAAGGGCTACTTAACGCTTCAACACCCCGTTCAGGAACAGGTCGACGCCTTGCTCGATCTCCTCCGGCGTGGTGGCCACGCCGCAGCGAGAATCGAACAGGAAGCGGCGCAACTGGTCGCCCATCAGGCAGTTCATCAGGTGGATCGCCAGCCGCTCCGGCGGCGCCTTGGTATCGAGTTGGGCTCGGACGTCCGCACGGGCGAAGTAGCGCGCCACCAGCTCGCGCGTCTGGCGCGGGCCGGCGTCCCAGAATGCTTCGGCCAGGTCGGGATTGGCGTGGGCTTCCGCCACCACGATTTGATAGAGCGCGGTAGCCGCCGGCGTGCTGACCAGGCGGTGGAAGCGCAGGCCGAACTCCAGCAACGTTTCGCGCACAGGGCGGTGCAGGGTTTCCATGCCGACGGGATCGAAGGCGCCGGCACGATGACGCAGCAAGATCGCCTTGAGCAGGCCGGCCTTGCCGCCGAACTTCACATAGATGGTGCGCACGGCAACCCGTGCTTCTTTGGCAATGGCTTCAAGGCTGACCTTGGCATAGCCCTTTTCCAGGATGAGCCGGGCGGCCGTATCCAGCAGGTCGTTCAGGCGCGCTTCGGCCTCGGCGGCCTTGGGGCGCCCGGCTTTGACTGGCTCGATAACTTGTTCAATAGACATGATTGAAAACCGTACGTAATGCCCGAAGGCTAGCAGAGACCTCACTTTATGCCAAATAAAAATGAAATGCAATCGTTTCATTTCTTGACTTTGGTCATTGATTGACCAATAATGCACACGACTCATTTCATTTTCAGGGAGTTTCCCACCATGTCCCAGCACAACCCAGCCGAACAAAAAGTGCTCAGCGCCGTGCCCGAAGCCGCGCCTACCGCTAATCCACCTAACCGTCGCGTACTCGTGATCGCCGGCCTGATCGCCCTGGCAGCCCTGGCCGCTGGCGGCCGCATGTGGTACCGCAGCCATCACTATGTGGAAACGGAAAACGCCTACGTGGCAGGCCACGTGCACCCGGTGTCCTCGCGCATTTCCGGCGTGGTGACCAAGGTGCTGGTGGACGACAACCAGCTCGTGAAGGCGGGCGACGTAATCGCCGAACTCGATCCCTTCGACCAGCAGGTGAAGGTAGAACAGATCCAGGCCCAGATCGCCAGCGTCCAGCAGCAAGTGCTGCAGGCGGACGCCCAGATCGCGCAAGTGAATGCGCAAGCCAGCGCCGCTGCTGCGCAAGTGGCGCAGGCGCAAGCCAACCAGTTGCGTGCATCGCAGGACGCCGAGCGTTATGGCCAGCTGTATACCAGCCAGATGAAAGCGGTATCGAAAGCCGAACTGGATGCGGCCAACGCCGCCCGCGCCAGCGCCACCGCCGACGTGGCGGCGCGCAAGGACAGCGCCGTTGCCGCGAAAGCGCAAATCGGCTCCGCCACCTCCGCCCGCGAAGTGCTGAAGGCGCAAGTCAAAGTGCTGCAAGTGCAGCTGAAAGACGCGCAGCAGCAACTGGCCTACAACCGTATCGTCGCACCGGTCGATGGCCGCGTCGGCAAGCGCGCCCTGGAAGTAGGCCAGCGCGTGCAGTCAGGCCAGCAACTGGTGGCCCTGGTGCAGGACAATGTGTGGGTCACCGCCAACTTCAAGGAGACCCAGCTCGCCGACATGCGCGTGGGCCAGGAAGTGAGCCTGACCATCGACGCACTGCCCGGCAAGGAACTGGTTGGCCGCGTCGACTCGTTCTCGCCAGCCTCCGGCGCGCAGTTCGCGCTGCTGCCGGCCGATAACGCCACCGGCAATTTCACCAAGATCGTGCAGCGCGTGCCGGTGAAGATCACCTTCAAGCCGGAAGACCTGAAAGCCTATGAAGGCCGCCTGGTGCCGGGCATGTCGGCCATCGCTGAAGTCAGCATCAAGTCGAACGCAAAATGAGTGCCCCAATGATGGTGCCTGAAGGCCGGGTATCCGGCCGCACCTGGATCGCAGTCGCCGCGGGCATGCTGGGTGCCTTCATGGCGGTGCTGGACATCCAGATCACCAACTCCTCGCTGCGCGACATCCTCGGCGCGCTGAACGCGACGCAGGAAGAGGGCTCCTGGATTTCGACCGCCTACCTGGTGGCCGAGATCATCGTGATCCCGCTGACGGCGCTGCTCACGCGCACCTTCGGCATGCGCGGCTACATGATGGGCACCACTGCACTGTTCCTGGTGTTCTCGACCCTGTGCGGCGCGGCCTGGAACCTGCAAAGCATGATCATGTTCCGCATGATGCAGGGCTTTACCGGCGGCGCGCTGATCCCTATGGCGATGACGCTGGTGATGGCCAAGCTGCCGCCATCGAAACGCGCAGTGGGCATGGCGATCTTCGGCCTGACCGCAACGCTGGCGCCTTCCATGGGCCCGACCCTGGGCGGCTATCTGAGCGAGCTGTATGGCTGGCCTTCGATCTTCTACATCAACTGGGTGCCCGGCATCCTGCTGATCGCCGGCGTGGCCTATGGCCTCGACCACGAGCAGCGCAAGCTTGGTGAATTGTTCAATGCCGACTGGCTGGGCATCGCCTTCATGGCGATGGGCCTGGGCTGCCTGACCATCTTCCTGGAAGAGGGCAACAGCAAGGACTGGTTCGAGTCCGGCTTCATCATCGCCTTTGCCGGCCTGGCTATCGTGGGCTTGCTGGGCTGGGTGCTGACCAGCGCCATGCGGCCGCATCCCTTCGTCAACCTGGGCCTGTTCACGCAGCGGAACTTCCTGGTGGCATCGGCGCTGGCTGCGGTGATGGGCATGGGCCTGTACGGCTCCTCGTTCCTGCTGCCGCTGTACCTGGGCCAGATCGCCGGCTATTCGCCGATGCAGATCGGTGAAGTGATCATGTGGGCCGGCTTGCCGCAGCTGTTCATCATGCCTTTCGCGGCCAAGCTGTCGATGAAGGTCGACAACCGCATCCTGTGCTCGATCGGGCTCGGGCTGTTCGGCGTCTCCTGCATCATGAATGCCTATATGGACGCGACCACCGGCTACGACCAGCTGCTGCTGTCGCAGGTGGTGCGCGCGCTGGGCCAGCCCTTCGTGATGCTGACGCTGTCGAACTTCGCGATGAACGGCATTGCGCCGAAAGACACCGCATCGGCATCGAGCCTGTTCAACATGATCCGCAACCTGGGCGGCTCGATCGGCATCGCCCTGCTGGCAACCCAGCTGACGCAGCGCGAACACTTCCACTCGGCTCGCCTGGGCGAGGCAGTGAACAGCTTCTCGGCCGCCACCCAGCTGCGCCTGGACCAGTTGACGCAGTCGTTTATCGGCAAAGGCTTCGACCCGGTTACCGCATCGGACAAGGCGCTGAAGGCGGTCGATGGCATCGTGCGGCGCGAGTCCTTCGTGATGGCGTACAACGACGGCTTCCTGATCGTGGGCGGCATCCTGCTGTCCTGCATCCTGATCCTGTGGCTGTCCGACAAGGTGAAATCACCTTCGGGCGGCGGCGCTGGTGCGCACTAAATGAGAGTAAGAACTATGAACATCAAAATGATTGCAATGGCAGTTGGCGCGGCAGCGGTATTGGCCGGCTGCGGTACCGTGGGCAGCGACTTCAAGGCGCCTGCAGGCATGAAGGAACAGGCCTTCCGCCACGCGCCGCATGGCGCAGCGAGCGAAGCCCAACTGCCATCGCAGTGGTGGACCGTGTTCAGCGACGACACGCTGAACCGGCTTGAGCACCAGGCCCTGCGCGACAGCCCGACCGTCAAGGCGGCGGCGCAGCGCCTGTTCCAGGCCGAAGCGCAACTGGGACTGGTGAAAGCCAGCCAGCTGCCATCCGTGACGCTCAGTACCGGCGTATCGAATTCGCGCAGCTCGGCCAATACCTCGCAAGGTATCGCCCTGGGCCACCGCTCGATCCACGGCAACAACTACTCCGTGGCAGCCGGCTTCTCGTATGAGCTGGACCTGTTCGGCCGCGTGCGCCGCGCCGTGGAATCGGCCGACGCGCAAGCGCTGGCGGCCAGCCATGACCGCGACGGCGTGTTGTTGCTGCTGTCCTCGCAGATCGCCACCACCTACTGGCAGTTGCGCGGACTGGATGCCGAAATGGCCATCCTGCGCGGCGCGCTGGCCACCCGCAAGGAGAGTGAAGACCTGGTGAACGCCCGGTTCAATGCCGGCCTGTCGAACGAACTGGACACCTCGCGTGCCCGCATCGAACGCGCCAATGCCGAAGCCGACCTGGAAGAAGTCCAGCGCCAGCGCAACACGCTGGAACACGCGCTGGCGGTACTGGTCGGCGCCTCGCCATCGACGATGCAGCTGGAACAGGCAACTGCGACCGAACTGCCGGCGCCACCGGTCATCCCGGCCGGGCTGCCCGCCAACCTGCTGGCCAACCGTCCCGACCTGGCCGCCAGCGTCGCCACCCTGCGCGCGACCAATGCCAACGTGGGCGTCGCGGAAGGCGCGTTCTACCCCTCGGTCAGCCTGACCGGCAACTTCGGCTACGCCTCGGAGAGCTTGAGCGATATCAGCAAAGGCGGTTCGCGCGTCTTCAGCCTCGGTCCGCTGGCGCTGTCGCTGCCGATCTTCGACGGCGGCCGCAACCAGTCCAACCTGACGGTTGCCAAGGCCCGCTATGAAGAAGCGGTAGCCAACCACGAAGGCAAGCTGCTGACTGCCTTGCGTGAAGTGGAAGACGCCCTGTCCGATGTGCAGCAGCGCACGCAGCAGGGCAAGGTCCAGGCCACGTCCCGCGAAGCCGCCACCCGCGCCTACGACGTTGCCCGTGCCCGTTACGAACGCGGCATCAGCACCTACCTCGACGTCACCGACGCCCAGCGCAGCGCCCTGGCCGCCGACCGCGCCGCCGTGCAGATCAACACCCAGCGCATGCTCGCCACGGTCAGCTTCGCCCGCGCCCTCGGCGGCGGCTGGCAAGCTCCTTAAATAAAAGTCGGGGTCAGGTCTGGCAATCCGCCATTAAACGCACATTCGTGCGTTTAATGGCGGATTGCCAGACCTGACCCCGACTTTTTAATTGGTAGGCCCGAGGCGGGTGAGCACGAAGTCGATGAAGCTGGTCAGCTTGGGTGTGGGCTGGCGGTTGCGTGGGTAGAGCAGGTGCATGGGGCGTGGGGTGGGCAGGTAGTCGTCCAGCACGCGTACCAGGCGGCCGGCGGCGATGTCTTGTGCCAGCGCTGTTTCAGCCTGCATGATCAGGCCGAAGCCTTTCAGCGCGGCTTGTTTCAGGGCGTAGCTGTTGTTGGCACGCAGGCGGCTGAGCGGTACGTTGCGCGCATCCTTTTCTCCCTTCAGCCGCCAGCGTGCCTGCGGCACCCAGCCGCTGAATTCCAGGCATTCGTGTTGCGCGAGGTCGGCCGGTACCTGGGGCACGCCGCGTCGTGCGAGGTAGTCGGGGGAGCCGCAAATCGCCAGGCCATATGGCCGCAGCGGCCGCGCGACCAGCGATGAATCTTCCAGCTTGCCGATGCGCACGGCCACGTCGAAGCCTTCTTCCACCATGTCGATCATGCGGTCGTTCAGGTTCAGGTCCAGGCTGACTTCCGGGTACATTTCCAGGAACTCGGGGATCATGGGGCTGAGCCATTCCATTCCGAACGAGACTGCTGCCGACACCTTCAGCACACCGCGCGGGGCCAAACGCATGGTTTCGGCCAGGCTTTCCGCCGCGCTGATCTGCGCCAGGATGGTTCGGCATTGCTCGGCATATTGGCGGCCGATCTCGGTCAGCGACTGGCGCCGCGTGGTGCGCGTGAGCAGGGCGGTGCCTAGCTTCTGTTCCAGTTCCCGCACGTGCTTGCCCACCATGACGGCGGAAATGCCGAAGCGCTCGGCTGCGGCGGTGAAGCTGCCTGTGTCGACGGCGGCGACAAATACTTCCATGCTGCGGAGCTTGTCCATTGCGAACCATGAGTTTGTAATTAACTAAATGATAGCTCATTTATTCCTGTGGTGACGGAGCGCATACTGGCTTCACTTCGAAACCCAACAGGAGATTCAACATGAAAAAGATCATCGTTATCGGCGCCTCGGGCACCATCGGCAAAGGGATCGTGGAACAACTGGGCTTGCGCCATGAAGTGATCAGTGTGGGCCGCAACAGCGGCCAGTACCAGGTCAGGATCGAGGACCCGGCTTCGGTGCAGGCGCTGTTCGAAAAAGTCGGCAAGGTGGATGGCGTGGTGGTGGCTGCCGGTGACGCCCATTTCGGCGCGTTGCAGGAGATGACCGCGGAGCAGTTCCAGATCGGCCTGAACTCCAAGCTGCTGGGCCAGGTGAACGTGTCGCTGGCGGCGCAGAAGTACCTGAATGACGGCGGTTCGATCACCTTGACCAGCGGCAGCCTGTCGGACAATCCGGTCCGCTACGGCGTCAATGCCACCACCGTCAACGCTGCCGTGGATGGCTTCGTGCTTGGCGCAGCCATTGAGCTGCCGCGCGGGCTGCGCATCAACTCCGTCAGCCCGACCCTGGTCAACGAGTCGGTCGAAACTTATGGCCCTTATTTCTACGGCGTTGAAACCGTGCCAGTGAAGCGCGTGGCCCTGGCTTACAGCCGCAGCGTGGAAGGCGCGGACAACGGCAAGACTTACCGCGTGTGGTAATGCGTACGGTCCTGGTTATTGGCGGCACCGGCACCATCGGCGGCGCCGTGGTGCGGGAGCTGGGCAAGCGCCATCGCGTGATCACCGCTGGCCGGCATAGCGGAGATCATCGTGTGGCAATCGAAGACATCGCTTCGGTGCAGGCCCTGTTCGCGGCAACCGGCAGGGTGGACGATGTGGTGGTCGCTGCGGGTGCGCTTCACGTCGGCCCGCTGGAAGCGATGACGCACGGGCAGTTCCGCATCGGTCTCGATTCAAAGCTCATGGGGCAGGTGAACGTGGCGCTGGTCGCGCAGCATGCGCTGAGCGATGGCGGTTCGATCACCCTGACCAGCGGCGTCGATGCGCACAATCCCCTGCGCGGCTGCGCCAATACGGTGACCGTCAACAACGGCATCGAGGGCTTTGCCCGCGGCGCGGCGGTGGAGCTGCAGCGCGGCCTGCGCATCAACGTGGTCAATCCTTCGCTGCTGGAGGAATCGGTGGAAAAGTTCGAGTCGCTGTTTCATGGCTTCGAGCCCGTTCCTTCGAGCCGTGTAGCACGCGCCTACAGCCGTTGCGTGGAAGGCGCGGAAAGCGGAAAAACTTACCGCGCCTGGTAGACGCAGGCATACAATGTGGCCTTCCTTTTAACTGTAGAGAAAAGGCCACATGAAAAACCTCCTGTCCCCGCTGGTGCTGGCGATTGCCAGCGCCACCGCTGCCGCTGCTCCCGCCGACGTCGCCGAGCTGCAGAAGATGACCAGGCGCTACGCGCCGGTACAACTGAAGGCCGACACCTCGCAGCTGACGGCCGGCGACCGCCAGGCGATCAAGAAGCTGATCGAAGCGGCGAAGATCGTCGATACCCTGCAACTGCGCCAGCGCTGGTCGGGCAACGAGGCCCTGTACGCCGCGCTGCAAAAGGACAAGTCCGCGCTGGGCAAGGCGCGCGCCGAGTACTTCTGGCTGAACAAGGGCCCGTGGTCCATCCTCGACGACCACAAATCCTTCCTGCCGGCGGAAGTAGCGGGCATCAAGGTGCCGGACCATAAGCCTGCCGCCGCCAATTTCTATCCGGAAGGCGCCAGCAAGGAAAAAGTGGAAGCCTGGATCAATGGCCTGCCTGCTGCACAGAAGCAGGAAGCGCAGTGGTTCTTCACCACCATCCGCAAAGGCGATGACGGCAACTTCAAGATCGTGAAGTATTCGGACGAGTACAAGCCGGAACTGGAAAAGCTGTCCAAGCTGCTGAAGGAAGCCGCCGCCGCCACCAGCAACGCCTCGCTGAAAAAATTCCTCGACCTGCGCGCGGACGCCTTCCTGTCCAACGATTACCTTCCTTCCGACTTTGCCTGGATGGACCTGGATTCGCCGGTCGACGTCACCATCGGCCCATACGAAACCTATAACGACGAATTGTTCGGCTACAAGGCTGCCTTCGAAGCGTATGTGAACATCCGCGACGAAAAGGAAACCCGCAAGCTGGACTTCTTCGCCAAGCATATGCAGGAGCTGGAAGACAACCTGCCTCTCGATCCGAAATACCGCAATCCGAAAGTGGGCGCCGTTGCACCGATGGTGGTGGTGAACCAGGTCTACGGCGCTGGCGACGGCAATATGGGCGTGCAGACTGCCGCCTACAACCTGCCGAACGACGAGCGCATCATCAGCCAGCGCGGTTCCAAGCGCGTGATGCTGAAGAACGTGCAGGAAGAAAAATTCAAGGCCACGCTGACGCCGATCGCCAAGCTGGTGTTGCGTCCAGCGGACCAGAAGGACCTGGACTTCAACTCCTTCTTCACGCACATCCTGGCGCACGAAATCACCCACGGCCTGGGCCCGCACATCACCAAGGCCGGCGCCACCGAATCGACCCCGCGCCAGGACTTGAAGGAAGCCTATTCCACCATCGAGGAAGCGAAAGCCGACATCACCGGCCTGTTTGCGTTGATGTACATGATGGAGAAGGGGCAGTTGAACGACACGCTGGGCCAGGGCGAGGCGGCGGAGCGCAAGCTGCACACCACCTTCCTGGCATCGGCTTTCCGCACGCTGCACTTCGGCCTGACCGACTCGCACGCGCGCGGCATGGCGATCCAGGTCAACTACCTGCTGGACAAGGGCGGCTTCGTGTCGCACGGCGACGGCAACTTCTCGGTCGACTTCAAGAAGATCAAACAGGCGGTGATCGATCTTGACCGCGAGTTCCTTACCATCGAAGCCACCGGCGATTACGCACGCGCCAAGGAGATGATGGCAAAGTACGTCGTCATCCGCCCGGACGTGCAGAAGGCTTTGGATAAAATGAAGAAGGTCCCGAACGACATTCGTCCGTCTTTCCCGACTGCCAACTCCTTGCTCGCCAAATAAACTTGTCGACGAGCTCAGCCAATATTTTGTAACAGCACAGAAACTCCGGTAACAGCTTGCCGTAAGGCATGTATAGTTGTAGCCAGTTACCGGAGTTCTGTTATGAAGCTGAGCCTGCCAATCCTGCTGTCCTTCTTCGCTGCTTCTGCTGGCGCTGCACAGCTGACTGAAACTGAAACCCGCTGGCTGCAAGCCGGTTCTCCCGTGCTGGCGTATGCCAAGCAGGAACTCAAACTTCCGATTGATATCGTGGTCCAGCCGCAAGCCGGTCCGAACGACGTGCCGCTGGCCATGGGTTTTGCCGATGGCCGCTGCAAGCTGGTGTTCTCCATGCGCGGCAATCCCCAAGCGGAAGAAGTGCTGTCCGGCGTACCTGCCGAGCAACAGAAAATCCTGATCGAAGCCATGACGGCGCACGAAGTCGGCCATTGCTGGCGCCAGGCGCACGGCAGCTGGCATGCTTTGCCGGCCGGCTTTGTCGAGGGTCCGCATGAACAGCTCGACAACCCTGAACTGCAGGCACTGTCGAAGGAAATGCGCGATACCCGCCGCGAGGAAGCCTTCTCCGACCTGGTGGCGTTGGCATGGACGCAACGCGCGAATGCCGCGCAATACAAGCAGGTGCATGCCTGGCTGATGCAGGTGCGCCAGCCTGTCGAGCACGGCTCGCACAACACGCGCGCCTGGCTGCAGCTTGCGGCCGATGGCGCTGTGTTCTCTAGCGAACATAACCCCTTCGAGCAGGCGCGCGTGCTGTGGGGCAAAGGCTTACTTAAAGACGAGCAATAACGCAACTGTGTTCGGTCGCGCACAGAATTTAGTCCCCGGGAGGCGTGTAATTCCCATGCAAACCATCCTAAAGGGGACTAACCATGAAGAAAATCCTGTGTATTTCGCTGGCTGCCCTGTTCAGTACTTCATTCGCCGTCGCGCAGGCTGCCGATAACGACGCCTACAAGGCTGCGAAGGACAAGGCTGAATCCGACTACAAGGTTGCTAAGGACAATTGCAAGAGCCTGAAGGGTAATGCTGAAGACATCTGCAAGGACGAAGCCAAAGTAGCCGAAGCGCGCGCTATCCTGGACGCGACCAGGCAGCACCAGAACACGCCCAGGGACGTAGAAAAGGCCCAGAAAAAACTGGCCGATGCAGAGTATGACCTGGCCAAGGAGCGTTGCGACGACATGAGCGGTTCGGCCAAGTCGGCCTGCAAGTCGGACGCCAAGTCCGCCCATAAGACCGCGCTGGCCAATGCTGGCACGCCAAGCACCACTGAGACCATTGCCCAGGAGACCCGCGAAGCTGGAACCAACCTGGCCAATACTACGCGCGAGGCAACTGCCGATACACGCGCGGCTGCACGTGACGCAACCGCCGGCACCCGCACCGCGATGTCCGATACCATGATCACCACCAAGGTGAAGGCAGAATATGCCGCCGACCCGCTGGTGAAAGCCATGGACGTGCACGTCGAAACCCAGAAGGGGATCGTCATGCTGAGCGGCTTCGTGCCATCGAAGGCTGAAGCTGACAAAGCTGTCGAACTGGCCCGCAAAGTCGAGGGCGTGCAGGAAGTGAAGTCTTCCCTGCAGATCAAGAAATAAACGGGCGCCTTGCGCCAAAGAGGGGCCGGCCCAGCGCCGGCTTTTCTTTTTCTTGCATTCATGATGATTATCATCTATCATGCGGCGCATGATTGCTCAAACTTTCTCCCAGTGGTTGCAGCGCCGCGGCATCCACTATGCGTGGGTCATCGTTGCCTTGACCTTCCTGACCGGGCTGACCTCATCGGCCGCACTCGGCTTGCCGGGCGCGCTGCTGCAGCCCCTGAGCAAGGAGTTCGGCTGGGGTGTCGACCAGATATCGTCGGCCCTGGCCGTGCGCTTCGCCCTGTTTGGCCTGATGGGGCCCTTCTCGGCGATCCTGATGGAGCGCTTCGGCTTGCGTAAAGTGGTGGTGACGGCGCTTGCCCTGATCACGGCGGGCTCCTTGCTGGCGCTGGGGATGACGCAGTTCTGGCACCTGGTGCTGTTGTGGGGCGTGATGCTGGGCGTGGGCTCGGGCATGACAGCGCTGGTCCTGAGCGCCGTAGTCTCCAATCGCTGGTTCGAGACCCGGCGCGGCCTGGTGGTCGGCTTGCTGACGGCCAGTTCGGCAACCGGGCAGTTGATCTTCCTGCCGGTAGGGGCATGGCTGGTGGAGCATTTCGGCTGGCGCATGGCTGTCGTGCCGGTGCTGGTGGCGTGCGGCGTCGTTGCGATTGCCGTGTTCTTCCTGATGCGTAATCGTCCTGCCGATGTTGGCCTGGCGCCGTTTGGTGCAACGCAGCCTGCAGCGACAGTTACGGCGTCAATGACGATTGGTTTCGCGACGCCGTTCCGCATCCTGCGAGAAGCGTCGGGCAGCCTGGTGTTCTGGCTGCTGGCCGGCAGCTTCTTCATCTGCGGTCTGAGTACCAATGGCCTGATCCAGACCCACTTCATTTCCCTGTGCGGCGATGCCGGCCTGGGTCCGGTGCCTGCTGCTTCGGTACTGGCGATGATGGGCGCCTTCGACCTGATTGGCACGATCCTGTCCGGCTGGCTGTCCGACCGCTACGACAACCGCAAGCTGCTGTTCTGGTATTACAGCCTGCGCGGCCTGTCGCTTCTGTGGCTTCCGTATTCGGAGTTCACGCTTTACGGGCTGTCGATATTCGCCATGTTCTATGGCCTGGACTGGATCGCCACCGTGCCGCCAACCGTGCGCCTGGTCGCAACGACCTTCGGCAAGGAGAAAGCGGGCATGGTGTTCGGCTGGATTTTCGCAGCCCACCAGTTGGGTGCTGCAGTCGCTGCGTTCGGGGCAGGGCAGGTGCGTACGCTGCTGCTTACCTACAATCCCGCGCTGTTCACTGCAGGCGCTGCCTGCCTGGTGGCTGGCCTGATGGTGCTGGCGATCAGGCTGCGGCCGGCCGCAGCAGCGGCGCCGGTCGCAGCCAGCGCCGCATGACGGTCAGGAGTGGGCCAGGATCGCCAGGCTGACGAGGATGCCGGCGAACCACACCACCGTGCGCATGGTAGCGAGGTTGCTGATGTAGATGATGCTGTAGGTCACGCGGATCAGGACAAAGGACATCGCCAGGATATCGATGCGGTCCTGGTTGGCGTGGGCCTGCTGCGCGAGGATGACGGCTGCAATGAACAGCGGCAGTGCCTCAAAGCCGTTGTGCTGTGCAGCGATGGCGCGCTTCATCCAGCCAGCCTGGCGGCCGGCCCAGTCGCGCGGATCGCTATTGTCGTAGCGGTCATTGCTCGTGACCGAGGCGACTTTGGATGTCATCGCGACGACCATGGGCAGCAGGCAGGCCGCGGCGATACACCAGTTTGCAACCGTCATTTTTTACTTCTCCTCTTATTAAAGGTATTTGGCGAGCCAGCCGTGAACTTCGTTGTAGAAGTAGCGGCTGTTTTCGCCTTTCAGGATCCAGTGGTTTTCGTCCGGGAATACTACCAGTTTGCTAGGGGTATTCAAGCGTTGTTGCGCCGCGAAGTTCATCAGCGCGTTGTTGACCGGTACACGGTAATCCAGTTCGCCGACGGTGATCAGGATCGGCGTCTTGAAGCCGGTGCCTTTCTCGTGGTTCGCACCTTGCATGATCGGGCTTTGCTCGCGCCATACGGGCAGGTCGCTCCATACCGGGCCGCCGCCGTTGACTTCACGGCCATAGATGCTGTCGCTGGTACCCCACTGCATCACCAGATCCATCTCGCCAGCGTGCGACACGATGGCCTTGTAGCGGGTGGTGGTGGCCTGCAGCCAGTTGGCCAGGTGGCCGCCGTAGCTTGCGCCGCCTGCCGCCAGCCTGGTGCTGTCGATGAATGAATATTTCTTGATCGCTTCGTCAACTGCCCAGTTGATTTCGTCGCCCGGGCCTTTCAGCGGGTCATGCTGGATCGAGCGCGCGAATTCTTCGCCGTAGCCGGTGGAGCCCTTGTAGTCGGTCAGCAGCACTACATAGCCCGGCTTGGCCAGCAAGTGGTAGTTCCAGCGCAGCACGAACTGGTCGCGCCACATGTTTGCGGCGCCGCCGTGGATCACCGCAAACAGCGGGTATTTCTTGTTCGGGTCAAAGCCAGCTGGCTTGACGATCATGTTGTGGATCTGGCGGCCATCCGGTGTCTTGTACCAGAAATGCTCGGGCGCCTGCCAGTCGATGGCCGCGGCTTTCTCCACGTTGAAGGAGGTCAGGCGCTTCGGCGTGCCGTTGAAGGAGTAGATTTCCGGCGGATTGATGGCCGATTCCCAGACGCCTACCAGCGCCTTGCCGCCTGCGTTCAGCGAATTGATCGAGCCGTTCGGCAGCGATGGTTCCTCGCGCTTGTCGCCGCCGGCGTAGTTCATCGAACTGACCTTTTCCAGGCCGGCGTGCTCGAAGGAGTAGTAAATGCGCTTGCCGTCGCCTGGCAGGGCGATGCGGGAGATCGAGCGGTCCAGGTCCTGGGTCAGTATCTTCGGCTGCGCGCTGGTGAACGGCCAGGCGAAGCTGGCTACGCGGGTCAGGTCGTACACCTTGTTCGGTACTTCTTCTTCGGTCAGCGCGAACAGGGTCTTGCCGTCAGGTGAGAAGCGCAGGTCGTGGTAGCTGCGGCCATCTTTCGTCAACTGGGTCGGCTCGCCGCCGCCCAGTGGAACGCTGTAGATCTGGGTGAAGGTGGCGGCGCGTGCGGCTTCGTCACGGTTGGTGGAAACAGCGAACACCACGCCTTTGCCGTCGGGCGTCCAGACCGCGTTCAGGGACTGTCCGTCGTCGCCCTGGCTGCCGCCGAATCCCGGCAGGTCGGCCAGCTTGCTGCCGGCCAGGATATCGCGCGGCTTGGCGTCGGCCTGCGCATCCATCACGAACAGGCGCACCTTCTTGTCGTCCAGCCATTTGTCGAAGAAGCGCGGCGGGAAGGACTCGTAGGCGCGGGCGCTATATTTGCGGTCCTTGCGCTCCTTGGCCACCTTCTTGACTGCTTCTTCATCGGTCGTTCCTGGGAAGATCTCGCTGACGAACAGGATCTGCTTGCCGTCCGGGCTCCACTTCGGCATGCGCGCGCCCAGCGTCAGGGTAGTCATGCGCTGCGCTTCGCCGCCGCTGGCGACGTCGAGGCGGTAGATCTGCGGCGCTTCGTCGCCTTCGCGCTTGGCGACGAACAGCAGGAAGCGGCTGTCCGGCGACCAGGCGTGGGCGGATTCGCCGCCTTTGCTGAAGGTCAGGCGGCGCGGTGCGCTATCGTCCACCAGGGACTTGATCCAGATGTCGGACCATTGCTCCTTGCTGTCGTAGGCCGGATCGGTGACCGAGAACACGGCCCATTTGCCGTCCGGGCTGGGCTGCGGGGCGCCGACGCGCTTCATCAGCCACACGTCCTCGTGGGTGATGGCGTGTTTGGCTGGTTCGACTGCTGCCGCCTGGGACAGGCCGGCGCATGCAGCGAGGAGCAGCAGGGAGGTGAGTTTGGGGAGGATGTTAGTTGCAGTCATTGCAATGGCTTCGTTGGAACAAGGGAGCGAGGATAGTGCGGAATCGAGGCTCCTGTGTCAACGTGCTGTTACTTAGTCGTTACAAAGGGCGAGCGTGCTAGACTCGCGCCCCATGAATTCCATCCTCGCCCTGAAACTCTTCCTCGTCCCCTCATTGATCTATGCAGTCACGCTGGCCGGCCGGCGCTGGGGACCCGGCGTTGCCGGCTGGCTTTCGGCTTTTCCGATCGTCGCGGGGCCGATACTGCTGGCGATCTCGCTGGAGCAAGGCGCCGGGTTTGCCGCGACAGCGGCGGAAGGGACCCTGATGGCCGTGCTGGCAATGATTGCCTTCAGCCTCGCGTACGCGTGGGCCTCCGGCCGGATGGGCGTTGCCGGCGCCATGCCGGTTGCGTTGAGTACATGGGCGCTGGCGGTGGCGGGACTGCAGTCGCTGCACCTGGCGTTGCCGTTTGCAGCTGCGGCTGTTGTGGTCGCGCTGCTTGTCGCGCCTCGCTTGTTCCCCGCGACGCCGGCTACGCCATCCGCTGCCGCGAGTGCGGTGCCGGCGCGGCGTGGCGGCGACTTGCCGTGGCGGATGCTGGCGGGTGCAGTGCTGGTGATGTCGGTCAGCGCGGCGGCCGCAGGGCTGGGGCCACGCCTGAGCGGCTTCCTGGCCATGTTCCCGGTCATGGGCACGGTGCTGACGGGCTTCACCCACGTACAGGCAGGCCGCAACAGCGCGGTGCAACTGCTGCGCGGCACCATGCTTGGCTACTTTGCCTTCGCCGCATTTTGCGTCGCGATCTCGCTGCTGCTGCGCGCGCAGCCGGTGGCGGCATCCTTCTTCTGCGCCTTTGTTTTCGCGCTGACTATCCAGCTATTGGTGAAAGCCGCATCGTCAAAGCGCCTGGCGACATGACAAAGCCGTGGTATTCCTCGCTGTCTCCTTCGACGGAAAGCAGCTCGAAGCGCCCCAGCAGGCAAGCCATGGCCACCTTGATTTCCAACAGCGACAGGTAGCGTCCCGGACAGAGGCGAGGGCCTGAACCGAAGGGCATTGCAAGCTGGCGCGCATTGCTGCCATCCAGCCAGCGCTGCGGATCGAAAGCGGCTGCATTGCACAGCTTCGCTTCCGCCACGCTGTCGTGCCGCAGCACGCACCACACCACGCTGTCCTTCGGCACCTGCACATCGCCCACCACGAAGTCGCGGTTGGCCTGCAATGGAATGAAGGGCGCCGGCGGCTTGAGGCGCATGGCCTCGTGCGCGCAGGCGTCGATGTATTCCAGCTGGTCCATCTGCTCGATGCTGAAGCCTGCCGGATCGGGTGCAACGCGCCGCACTTCTTCCTGCGCGCGTTGTAGCGCCGCCGGGTGGCGAGACAGGAGCCAGATCAGCCAGGACAGGGCGCTGGATGTCGTGTCTTCGCCCGCCAGCAACATGGTGCTGACATTCCCGACTACTGCGGCGTGGTCGATGCCGCTGCCTTCCTGGTCCGCTGCGGCCAGCATCGCTTCCAGCATGTTCTGCGGCTTCTCGGCGCGGGAAGGATCGTCCTGCATGCGCTGGCGTGCCTTGGCGATGAAGCCATTGGTCGCTTCGCGCATGGCAAGGACTGCCGCCTCCAGCTTTCGGTCGTAGGGCAGCTTCACGTAGCGCCAGTACGGGACCGGCAGCAGGGAACGGCGCGCGGTACCTTCCATGATCAGCTCCAGTTGCTGCTGCACGACGTCATCGCCATGCTCGATGGTGTTGACCTCTTCGCCGAACGCCAGGCCGGCGATCACGTCCACCGTGTAGCGCTTCAGGTCCGCATTCAGGGCGATAGGGCGACCTTCCTGCGCTGCCTGCGCCCAGCGTGCCTGCAGCCGTGCGCCGACGCGCGCCAGCAGGGGGAAATAGGCCTTGATCGCATGCGGTGCGAACGCCTGCATCACCATCTTGCGCTGGTTGCGCCAGGCCGCACCTTCGGCAAGGAAGACACCGCGCTCGCCGCCCATCTCATCCGACACCTGGGCGGTGACGTCGGGCCGCCGGAAGCCGTCGGGCCGGTCGCGCAATATGCCATTGACCAGCGCAGCATCGGCAACGACCAGCGCCTGCGAGCGGCCAATGCTCATGCGGAACAGCGAACCATATTGCTGCGCCAGGACTTCGACATCGGCATGCACCTTGCGCGGCCGCAGTTGCAAGATATTGCCGAGGAAGGGCAGGCCCCTTGGGCCGGGCAGGTCGGAGAGTTGGCGCAAAGCGCCGCGAGTGGGGGCGGTTGTCGTATTCATGCTGCCAGTATGCGTCGACCGTGCGGTCCGGTCTTGAACATTTGCGACATCGCGCTACAATGCTGTGCATGTTGCCAATTAGTAAATTCATCGTGCCGCGCCGTTCGCTCGCCTCCTGCCTGCGTGCGATCGTCGTGCGCAATACGGTCGGCTGCGAGTTGCCCGACGAGCAGCGCCTCAACCGTTATCCGGCGACAGGTTTTCCGGTGCTGTTCCTGCAACTGGTGGGCGAGTCCCAGATGGTGGAGCCGCCGATGGCGGAGAAGTGTCAGGAGGGCGGCGTGCTGCTGTCGGGTGCGTGGACCGGTCCCACGGTGTCCGCCAACCCGGGCCCCACGCATTTCATGACCGTGCTTTTTTTCCCCGAAGCGCTGCACCGCCTGACGGGGATCGACATGAGCACCATCGTCGACCAGTTCCAGCCGCTCGATGTGATGCTCGACGCCGAATGGCAGCAGCTGGCGGCGCAAATGCTTGCCGCGCGCGACGACGAAACGCGCGTCGCCTTGCTGGAGGATTTCCTTGAGCCGCGCTGGCGCGCCGCGCGCCATGGCAGTAACTTCGATGGCGCAGTGGGCGATTGGGTGCGCCGCCTGGAAGGGCAGGCTGCCGCTGCCGGCATTGGCCGCAGCGTGCGCATGGCCGAGCGCCGTATCCGCGAATGGGCGGGCCAACCATTGCGCCGCCTGCGCCGCGCGTATCGCGCCGAGCAGACCTTCATCGCAGCGCGCGACGCCGCACTGAAAGGCAGGGTCTCGCTGGGCGACATGGCGCAACTGGGCGGTTATTCCGACCAGTCCCACATGAGCCGTGAAGCGCGCGAGATCAGCGGGCTTAGCCCGTCCGAGATCCTGCGGCGCGGGCTGGAAGACGAAACCTACTGGGTCTACCGTATCTGGAACTAGCCGCGCGGCGCCATTCGCTATAATCGTCTCGCCATGACAGATTTTGACGACGACGAACAGTTGGTGACTGAGCTGGGCCTTGCAGCCCGCGGCATCGAACTGGCAAAGCAGGAAGGCCGCGTATTCCTGCGTTTCACAGGTTCTGTGGAGCTGGACGGCCTGCACATTCCCTACGACCTGGTGCCGCAGCAAGGCGTGCTGGCCAAGCCATCCAAATGGCGCAAGCTCGAGCGCGAGGGGCGCGCGGCCCTGTTGCTGGAACGCGGCAGCGAGGCTGCGCAAGCCGCCCTGCATGCCGACGTGGTCGCCTTCGCCGCCGAGCTGCGCGAGGAATGCGACGATTACGGCATGCGGCCGATGGATTTCCTGCATGCGCTGGAAGACATGCAGACCTCCGAGCCGGCCGGCATCGTCTTCGATCGCATCCGCCAGCGCCTGGAGCATGCGGTGGAGCGCCATCGCGAAGAACGCCACGCTGAACGCACGCGCCAGAGCATCAACCTGGCCGAATACCCCGATACCTTCGAAGTCGCACGCCGCCTGCCGCGCAAATTCATCGCGCTGCTGGGGCCGACCAATTCCGGCAAGACCCACAAGGCGATGGAAGCGTTGGCGAAAGCGCGCAGCGGCGTTTATCTGGCGCCACTGCGCCTGCTGGCGCTGGAGAACTACGAGCGCTTGCAAGCTTCCGACCCGGACCTGAAGGTCAGCCTGGTGACCGGCGAAGAGCGCCGTATCGAAGAAGGCGCAACCCATGTCGCCAGCACGGTGGAAATGCTGGACACGCGCACGCAAGTCGAGGTGGCCGTGATTGATGAGATCCAGATGCTGTCCGACCGCGACCGCGGCGCGGCCTGGACTGCCGCGGTGTGCGGCGCGCCGGCGCGCACGGTCTACCTGGTGGGCGCGGCCGAAGCGCGGCGCGCAGTGGAAGCGCTGGCTGAGCGGCTGGAATGCCCGATCGAAGTCCATATCCTGAAGCGCAAGGCGCCGCTGTCGATGGAGCCCTCCGCCGTGCGCAAGCTCAAAGGGCTGCGCAAGGGTGACGCCGTGATCGCCTTCTCGCGCCGCGAAGTGCTGATGTGGCGAGACATGGTGACCGAAGCCGGCCTGTCAGTCGCCACAGTGTACGGCAACCTGTCGCCCGAAGTGCGGCGCGCGCAGGCGCAGCGCTTCCGGGATGGCCATGCCGACGTGGTAGTGGGCACGGACGCGATTGCCATGGGCCTGAACCTGCCGATCCAGCGCGTGGTGATGACTACCACCGTCAAGTACAACGGCTACGAGGAAGAGGAAATTCCCGCGGCCCTGGCGCGCCAGATCGCGGGCAGGGCAGGGCGCTACGGCGTGCACGAGGAAGGCCACGTGGCGGGCTACGACGACGAGACGCACGGCGTGATGCGCTCGCTGTTGAAGGAAAAATTGCCGCCGCTGAAAGCCACAGGTTTCGCCGTGGCGCCGACGCTGGAGCACCTGCACCGTATCGCTGCCGTCACCGGCGAGGATTCGCTGGCGCGCTTGCTCAAGCGCTTCGTTCACAATATCGACGTGCCGGATGGTTTCTTCTTCCCGCGCATCACCGAGGAGCAGTTCGAACGCGCCGAATGGCTGGATACCTTACCGCTGTCGGTGGCGGACAAGTTCACCCTGTCGCTGGTACCGATTTCCTCCAACGTGGTCACGCTGCAGAAAGCTTGGGAACACTGGTGCGTATCGTTGTCGCGCCAGCGCGTGACCCACCTGCATCCGGAGCAGAACCCGCTGCAGTGGATGAACCTGCAGGAGGCGGAAGATGCCTGCCGCCTCTATTCGGCCTACGCCTGGCTGGGCTACCGCCTGCCTGAATTCTTCCCCGACGTGGCGCAGGCGCTGGAGCTCTCGCGTTCCGCCTCCGAAAGGGTTGACGGCATCCTGCAGGACCAGAACGCCGCCAACCGCCGCCGCCAGCCGAAGCGCTTCCGCTAGGCCGGCTTCTTCGCGTGCATCCGGTCGAGGCTTGAACGTGCACCGGCGACCGCCTCCAGCCGCTCTTGCAGGTACTGGCTAAGGCGCGGATGCTGGCTGAAGGCCACGTTGAAGCGAATGTGCCGGTCCGGTGTGTCACTGGGCGAGAAGGCGGCGCCGCGCATGAGCAGGATCTTGTTGCGGTATGCGTCCTGCGCCAGCAGGTCCACGTCCAGGCCTTCTGGCATGGTGCCCCACAGGAAAATGCCGGCGTCGCCCGGCTGCTCGAACTGCACGCCGGCTGCGCTGAGCTGGCGCGAGCTGGCGTTACGTGCCGCCATGATTTTGCGCTGCAAGCGCTCCAGGTGCTTGCGCAGGTTACCCGCCCTAAGCACTTCCAGCAGCACATATTCGTTCAAGGCAGGCGTCGTCAGGATGGAGTGAATCTTGGTGCGCATCAGTACCTTGAGCAGGGCGGGCGTTGCAGCAAGGTAGCCCATGCGCAAGGCAGGGCTCAGCGCCTTGCAGAAGCTCGAATAGTAGATCACCCCATCGAGCCCGGACAGGGCAGCCAGCCGAGTGCCTGGAGATTGCTGGAAATAGCCATGCACGTCGTCTTCGGCAATCAGGAAGCCATGCTGTTGCGCCAGCATCAATACCTTATGCAGGTTGGCGGCGCTGCTGCTCCAGCCGGTGGGGTTATGCAAGGCGGTCTGCACGAACAGGATGCGCGGTCGATGTTCGCGGCACGCCGCTTCCAGCTCGTCCAGGTCGAGGCCATCGGGACGGCGCTTGATCGGGACCAGGCGTATCCCTTCTTGGCGCAGCCTGCCAAACATCAGGAAGAAGCCGGGATCTTCGACCAGTACGGTGTCGCCGGGCTGTAGAAAGCTGCGGCAAATCAGGTCGATCGCGTGGGTGCCGCCAAAGGTGGTGAGTACATGGCCGGCATCAACGTCCACACCTATGCCGCGTAGCAGCAGCGCTATGTGTTCGCGCAATTCGGGCAGCCCCTGGGGCGGGCAGCGCGAGGCCATGCCGGCACTGCTTCGGGCCAATGCCCTTTGTATCGCGGCCGCCGGAACTGCGTCTTGCAGCCAGGTTGGCGGCAGTGCGCCGCTGCTGGCCAGCAATACACCTTCGCGTTGATCGTTTGCCTGCTGCGCCAGCCAGACCGGCTCTTGCTCCTCGCCCGCTTCCAGTGCGGCTTCGTCAGGAATCGATTTGCCCTCGTCATTCCTGGTGCAGACATAGAAGCCGGCCGTGCCTTGCGAATCGATGACGCCTGCCGCGACCAGCCGGTCATAGGCTACAACGACGGTGTTCGTGCTCACTGCCAGCTGGCTGGCGAGCTGGCGTATCGACATCAGCTTGGAGCCGCCAGGCAGCGCGCGGCTCTCGACCATGTGCCGTAACTGTGTCTCAATCTGCTTGGACAATGGGATGGGAGAGCTGCGGTCGATGGCGAACATGACGAGAGTCTAGCGTAAAAACATCAGGGCCAGGACCAGCAAGGCCGCACCCATGGCCAGGTTGAATGCGCGTTGCTTGCGCGGGTCGTCGAGCAAGCGCCGGATCGACATGCCAAACAGGGCCCACATGAAATTGCAGGGAGCCCCTACAAGCATGCCAATGACCGACGCCTGCAGTGCATTGGCGAAGGCATTGTCCTGCGCGGGCATGAACACCGATGCCACGGTAATGGCTTTCAGCCAGCTTTTGGGATTAAGCGCCTGGAAGACGGTAGCCTGGGTGAAGGACACGGCCTTGGAAGCGCGCACACCATCCGCCGAAGCTCCGCTGAGTTTCCAGGCAAGGTAGATGAGATACAGTGAGCCCGCGACGCGCAGCACCTGTTGCGCCAATGGGTAGGTGACGAAGAGGCTTCCCAGCCCCACGCACATCAGCATGGTTTGCACGAAAACGCCGGCCTGGATGCCGAGGATGACCGGCAATGCGCCGCGACCGCCGAAATTGGCGCCCGTGATGGCGAGCATGACGTTGTTTGGCCCAGGCGTGGCCGACATGACGAGGCAATAGCTCGCCAGGGGCAGGAGGTCGATCATGGTGTGCAATCCGCAACGAAGGAATGGCACAGTCTAGGATCGCGGCACAGGGCGAACAAGACACAAGGCGGGGGGATGGGAGTCATGCTGTATCAGTCGAACGACTGCTACAGTTGGCAGCAGAAACAAAAAAGCCTCGTCCGAAGACGAGGCTTTCCTGTTCATTCTGGTAGGCCGTGCGGGGCTCGAACCTGCGACCAACGGATTAAAAGTCCGCTGCTCTACCAACTGAGCTAACGACCCGAAAGAGGCCGTATTATATACGAGGATTTTGGCGTTTGCAAAGTCCCTTTTTTTTTGCGTCACCCCATGGCGGTAACCTTGAGCACTTCCTCCGCCGTGGTCACGCCTTCGCGCACCTTGAAAGCGCCGGCAATGCGCAACGGGACCATGCCTTCGGCGACCGCCTGCTTGCGCAGGGCGGTGATGTCGGTTTCTTCTTCCAGCATGGTGTTGAACGATTCGCTGGTGGTGAGCAGCTCGTAGATGCCGGTGCGGCCGCGGAAGCCGGTCTGGCGGCACTCGGGGCAGCCGACGGGGCGATATACCTTTTCCGGCTTGCCGATATCCCAGCCGCCGCTCAGGCCCTGCCAGAGATCGTCGGCCAGCTCGCCGCCTTCCTCCTTGCAGTCCACGCACAGCGTGCGCACCAGGCGCTGCGCCATGATGCCGATCAGCGTTGCTTCCAGCATGTAGTAAGGCACGCCCAGCTCCAGCAAGCGCATCACGGCCGATGGCGCATCATTGGTGTGCAGCGTGGACAGCACCAGGTGGCCGGTCAGCGCGGCCTGGATCGCCATCTCCGCAGTCTCCAGGTCGCGGATCTCGCCGACCATGATGATGTCGGGGTCTTGCCGCATCAGGGCGCGCACGCCGTCGGCGAAAGTCAGGTCGATGCCGGGCTGCACCTGCATCTGGTTGAACGAGGCTTCGACCATCTCGATCGGGTCTTCCACGGTACAGACGTTGACCTCTGGCGTCGCCAGCGTTTTCAGCGTGGTGTACAGGGTGGTGGTCTTGCCCGAGCCGGTCGGGCCGGTGACGAGGATGATGCCGTGCGGACGGTTGGTCAGCGAATCCCAGCGCTTGGCGTCTTCCGGTGGGAAGCCCAGCTCCGGCAAGGTCTTCACCACCACTTCCGGGTCGAAGATACGCATGACCAGCTTTTCGCCGAAGGCGGTCGGCAGGGTCGACAAACGCAATTCGATTTCCTGGCCGCCGGCGGTGCGGGTCTTGATACGGCCATCCTGTGGGCGGCGTTTCTCGATCACGTCCATGCGGCCCAGCAGCTTGATGCGGGCGGTCATCGCGATCATCACCACCGCCGGCACCTGGTAGACCTGGTGCAGCACGCCGTCGATCCGGAAACGGATGGTGCCGAGTTCGCGCTTGGGCTCGAGGTGGATGTCCGACGCGCGCTGTTCGAAGGCGTACTGCCACAGCCAGTCGACGATATTGATCACGTGCTGGTCGTTGGCATCGACCGTCTTGTTCATCTTGCCCAGCTCGACCAGCTGCTCGAAGTTGTTGCGCAGGGCGATGTCCTGGCCAGTATTCTTGTTGGCGTGCTTGATCGACTTGGCCAGCGAGAAGAACTGCGAGGTGTACTGGGAAATATCGAGCGGGTTCGAGATCACGCGCTTGATGACGCGGCGCGCGACCTTGGCGATTTCCCCTTCCCACTCCAGCGCGAACGGATCGGCGGTGGCCACGGTCAGCGTGTCCGGCGTGATTTCCACCGGCAGGATGTTGAAGCGCGCCGCATAGCTGGCCGACATCACGTCCGCCACCTTGGTGAAGTCGATCTTCAGCGGGTCGATGCGGTAGAAGGGCAGCTTGGCGCGCTGGGCCAGCCATTCGGTCAGCACGTCCAGCGTCAGCAGCTTGCCGCTCTTGGCCGATACCAGCTTGCAGTGCGCCACGGCGCTGAGCGGATGCATGGCGCCCGGCGTGTTGCGCAGGATGCCTTGGGCCTGCGCGTACAGCCCTTTGACTTCGGCTTTCTCGACCATTCCATCAGCCAGCAGCCAGGTGAAGATAACTTGAAGATCGAGCGCTTTTGCCATGTGTGACCTTATGCGAGTGCGGCTTTGAGTCCTTTGAGCCAGGACTTTGCGGGCAATTTTGTTTCGGCGACGATTTGCGCGGCGCGGTCGGCCAGCGCAGTCACGTCGATGTTGCGGCGAGTCTTGAAGGCGATTGCCACCACGTTCCCGTCATGGACTTCCGGCAGCGACACCACTTGCGGGAAGGCGAACTTCATCGCCTTCAGGTTCTTGGCGTAGCTTGGATGGTCGCCGAACAGGTTGATGGTCATGATGCCATCGTCATTCAGGCAGGCGGCGCAAGCCTGGTAGAACTCAGGCGTGTCGAGCACCGGGCCGCGCGCAGTGGCGTCGTAAAGGTCGACCTGCAGCGCGTCCAGCGTGCCGTGGTTGTCCGGGTTGGTGACGTAATCCATCGCATCCATCTCGACCACGTTGAGGCGGCCGTCATTGTCGGGCAGCTTGAACATGGAATAGCAGATGTTGATCACCGACGGATTCAGTTCCACCGTGGTGACTTGCGCTTCAGGGAAATGCTTGTAGCAGAACTTGGTCAGCGCGCCGGTGCCCAGGCCCAGTTGGGCGACGTGGGTCGGCGCATCGTTCCAAAGCATCCAGGCCATCATCTGTTGAGCGTACTCCAGTTCCGGCCAATCCGGCTTGCGGATGCGCATGGCGCCTTGCACCCACTCGGTGCCGAAATGCAGGTAGCGCACACCGTCCAATTCGGACAGCGTGACCGGGGCAAACTTGGGTTTTCGCGTGGCGGGACGCGAAGACTCTTCTTTTTCGATGGATTTACGTTTGATCAGCATGGCGGCATTATCCCGCGTTATCTTGCTTACAAGCAAGCGTCCAAATGAAAACTGCCGGCCATCGCTGGCCGGCAGTCCGGGGAAGGAGAGGTGGCCCCGGAACTTAATTATTCATCGGTTCAACATTTACACGCAGGCGGATACGCTGGCCCGGGTCGTGGCTCATGAAACTGGTGTAGTTACGGCCGCGGTAATCGTACTCCACGTTATAGCCGGTGGTGCGGGTTTCGAAAGAATCAACCATGCGGCACTGCTTGACGGCCTGCTCCTGCACGGCGCCCGGCTGGGCGTTCGAATTCTGGGTGCGGTCGCCGATCACGGCGCCGGCAATCGCGCCGGCAGCGGTGGCGGCGGTCTTGCCGTGGCCGGAGCCGACCTGGCTACCGACTGCCGCGCCCAGGATACCACCAAGGATACTGCCGCCGACGCCGCGTTCCTGCGGCTGCTGCACCTGGACGTACTCGGTGCGGCATTCCTGGCGCGGACGGTTGATCTGCTCGGTCACAGGCGTGACGCGGGTCACCCGGCCGTAATCCTCAAAATCGATTGCTTGGGCCTGCGCCAGCGGAACGGCGCCGAGGCTCAGGGCTGCGAAAAACAATTTAGTTTTGGCTTTCATTTTGTTTACCTCGTTTCTGTCTTTTTGGCAGTTCGCTTGGGTTTAATTGGAATTGCACGCCTAAATATTAACGCCAAGGCTTGTATCCTTGGGGGAAGTAAGGCAACAAAATGTAACCCCATGCTTTTGGGTTAATATGGTAAGTTTTTAACAAAACTTGCGTTAGGACTCACTTTCGGGTTGATTCATAGAGTACAACACGTTACCCTTATGGCGTGGAATCAGATTGACAGGGAGAAACGAAAGCTCCGGCCCCGGCGCATTGACCCGCCTACGGCTTGTACTTGATAGGTCGATTTGAGGGAAAGATGAGTTTGTTGATAACTGTGCCGCCTAATCTAGTCCAGTCTATTCGCGCCTTCCGCGTGGCAGAGCTGCAGGACGAGGCAGCGCGCCTGGGGCAGCACTTCTTGTATGCGCATTGCAATGCCGGCCTGACCAAACAGCAAGTCCTGGGCATTATTGCCGAGTCTTTCCACATCCCTAAACCGCATTCCAAGAATTTCGACGCCCTGCGCCTGACTCTGACCGAAACGATGGACAAGGCCGGCCCGCAGCCGGGCTTCCTGATCGTGCTGGAGCAGTTGCCAAACACGCAAAAGTTCGACCGCGAAGCACGCGAGTGCCTGCTGGATGTATTCCGCGATGCCGCTGATTTCTGGGCAGAAAAGAAAGTACCGTTCCGCGTCTTCTACTCTTTCGAGTAAGTTCAATTCCCCGCTTGCATAGTTTGCTGCGCAGCAGCATAATGTCGCGTTGGCTCGCCCGAGCAGGTACAATGGCGGCCATGAAAAACATCGTCATCCTCATTTCCGGACGCGGAAGCAATATGGAAGCGGTGGTCCGTGCAGCCAAGGCCGAACAATGGCCCGCCCGCATTGCCGCCGTCATCAGCAATAAGGCGGACGCCAAGGGCCTCGAATTCGCGGCCTCGCACGGCATTCCGACCGCAGTAGTCAGCAACAAGGATTACCCTAGCCGCGAAGCATTCGATGCTGCGCTGCAGGAAGTCATCGACGGCTTCAGCCCCGACCTGGTGGTGCTGGCCGGCTTCATGCGCATCCTCACGCCGGGTTTCGTCAGCCACTACGAAAACCGCATGCTGAATATCCACCCATCGCTGCTGCCGCTGTTCCCAGGATTGCGCACGCATGAGCAGGCGCTGGCATCCGGCGCGGCCACGCACGGCGCCACCGTGCACTTCGTGACTGCCGAATTGGACCACGGTCCGCTGGTGGACCAGGTATCCGTGCCTGTCCTGCCGGGCGACACCGCCGACATGCTGGCGGCGCGCGTGCTGGAACAGGAATGGATCATGTACCCGCGTGCTATCCGCTGGTTCGTTGAAGGCCGATTGAGGGTCGAAGATGGCAAGGTCGATATTGACCGCAACTGAATAGAGAAAGAATACCATGCGTTTGCCACCATACGTCCTCACCAGCGCCGAAAACGTGCTGCGTGAAATCATGCGCTTCACCGCGCCGGCCGACACCACCCTGTCGCATTTCTTCAAATCGCACCCGAAGCTGGGCGGCCGCGAGCGCGGCGCCATTGCCGAATCCGTGTACGCCGTGCTGCGTAACAAAGCCTTCTTCACCGACCGCGCCGAAGCCGGTGCCGGCGGCGCCACCATGCGCCGCCTGGTGCTGCTGGGCATGGCCGATGCCGTCGGCATCGATGCGCTGCCGGGCCTGAGCGAAGAAGAATCCGAATGGCTGAAGCGCCAGCTGGAAATCGACCGCTCGCTGCTGCACAAATCGATGCGCGCGAACATGCCGAAGTGGCTGTTCGACAAGCTGGTCGCCCAATACGGCGAAGACGAAACCCTGGCTCTGGCCGACGCGCTGAACACCCCGGCGCCGCTGGACCTGCGCGTCAACGCCATGAAGACCGACCGCGATGCCGTGGTAGCCGAACTGGCGACTGCGCCCATCGTGGCCGAGCCGACGCCATTCGCCCCGCTGGGCCTGCGCCTGAAGAAAAAGCCGGCGCTGCAAAACCTGCCGCTGTTCAAGTCCGGCGCGATCGAAGTGCAGGACGAAGGCAGCCAGCTGCTGGCCCAGATCCTCGGTGCCAAGCGCGGCGAGATGGTGGTGGACTTCTGCGCCGGCGCCGGCGGCAAGACGTTGGCCCTGGGCGCGCAGATGCGCAATACCGGCCGCCTGTATGCCTTCGACGTCTCCGAAAAGCGTTTGAGCAAGCTCAAACCGCGCCTGGCGCGTTCCGGCCTGTCGAATGTGCACCCGGTCGCCATCGCGCACGAAAAGGACGCGAAGGTCAAGCGCCTTGCAGGTAAGATCGACCGCGTGCTGGTGGACGCGCCATGCTCCGGCATGGGCACGCTGCGCCGCAATCCCGACGTGAAGTGGCGCCAGCCGGAAGGTGCGATCGCCGAGATGCACGAGAAGCAGGTTTCGATCCTGGACGGCGCCGCGCGCCTGGTCAAAGGTGGTGGCCGCCTGGTGTACGCCACCTGCTCGCTGCTGGAGGAAGAGAACGACGCCGTCGCCAAGCAGTTCATCGAAACCCATCCGGATTTCGAGCTGGTCCCGATGTCCAAAGTACTGGCGGAACAAAAGATCGCCAACCTCGAGATGGGCGACTACCTGAAGCTGCTGCCGCACAAGCACCAGACCGACGGCTTCTTCGCCGCCGTCTTCGAACGCAAGCCTATGGCCAAGCCTGCCAAGGCCGACGAAGAGTAACAGCCCAGCGACCATAAGGAGAATTCCGAACGATGCCGTTAGCGAAATTGCTGGATGATTTGCTGGGGGATCTGCGCGATCCGAGCCTGATGTGGCAGGTGGGCGCGATCGCGCTGTCTGTCTTGCTGGGCTGGACCTTGTCGCGCTTCCTGTGGCGCGGCATGAAGGCGCGTACTGCGGACAACGGTGTGGCGCGCTTTGGCCTGGAGAGCTTCGGCCGCGTCGTCGGGCCCTTGCTCATCGTGGTGCTGCTGTGGGCCTCGCAGAAAGTGCTGGGCCGGATGCATTTCCACACCAATCTGGTCAATCTGGCGCTGCCGATTTTCAGCTCGCTCGCGGTGATCCGCTTCGGCTTTTACCTGCTGCGCCGCGTGTTTTCGCGCGGCGGCGTGGTAGGCGAGGGGATGCAGAATTTCGAGAAGGCTTTCCAGCTGCTGGTGTGGCTGGCCTTCGTGTTGTATATCACCGGCTTTTACCAGGACATCTTCGACTTCCTCGACGATACGCTGATCCCGCTCGGCAAGCACAAGGTGTCGATCGCCACCATACTGCAGGCGGCGGTATCGGTCGTGGTGCTGCTGCTGTTGGCCATGTGGGCTGGCGCGGCGCTCGAAGAGAAGCTGATGAACCTGCACACCATGCATTCCAACCTGCGCGTGGTGTTCGCGCGCATGGGCCGCGCGGTGCTGATCCTGGTGGCGGTGCTGGTCAGCCTGTCGCTGGTGGGCATCGACCTGACCGTGCTGTCGGTGTTTGGCGGTGCGCTGGGTGTCGGCCTCGGTCTTGGTTTGCAGAAGATCGCCAGCAACTATGTGTCGGGCTTCATCATCCTGCTGGACCGCAGCCTGACCATCGGCAACGTGATCACGGTGGACAAGTACACCGGCCAGGTCACCCAGATCAATACCCGCTACACCGTGCTGCAGGGGACCGATGGCGTTGAATCCATCGTGCCGAACGAAATGCTGGTGTCGGGGGCGGTGCAGAATTCTTCCCTGTCCAATCCGGCCGTGGTGATCATCACGCGCGTGACGGTTGGCTATGACAGCGATGTGGACTTCGTGCTCAAGCTGATGGAAGACGCGGCCCTCAGCATCGAGCGTGTCATGAAGGACAAGCCGCCGTCCGGCATGCTGCAAGCATTCGGGGCGGATGGCCTGGAGCTGGCGCTGGCTTTCTGGATTGCTGATCCGGAAAACGGGCGTGGCGGCGTGACCTCCGATGTCAATCGGGCAATCTGGAAGTCCTTGAAAGAAAACGGGATTTCTGTACCGTTCCCGCAACGTGAGATTCGCCTGCTGGGCCCTCTGCCGCAGCAGTCTGCCTAAAAAATAATCAGTGCCCAAGGGAAATCCTTCCTCAAATCACCCTCGAATGCGCGTACAATGACGCCTATTCGGAGTCCCTTCATTTGGAGTTGTAATGGATTTAAACGCAGTTCTCGATTTCATCAGCAATGGCGTAACTGGCCTCAGTGCCTGGGCGACGGTTGGCGTGACGCTGATCCTGACCCACATCACCATCGCCAGCGTGACGATCTTCCTGCATCGCCACCAGGCGCACCGCGCATTGGAACTGCACGCGATCCCTTCGCACTTCTTCCGCTTCTGGCTGTGGCTGACCACCGGCCAGGTGACCAAGGAATGGGCTGCCATCCACCGCAAGCACCACGCCAAGTGCGATACCGAAGAAGATCCGCACAGCCCGGTCACCAAGGGCATCAAGAAAGTGTTCTGGGAAGGCGCCGAGCTGTACCGCGCTGAATCCAAGAACAAGGAAACCATGGAGAAGTATGGCCACGGCACCCCTGACGACTGGATCGAGAAGAACCTGTACTCGCGCTTCAGCTGGCAGGGCGTGGCGCTGATGCTGATCATCGACTTCATCCTGTTCGGCGCCAAGGGCATTACCGTGTGGGCCGTGCAGATGCTGTGGATTCCTGTGACTGCAGCCGGCATCATCAACGGCATCGGCCACTGGTGGGGCTACCGCAATTACGACTGCTCCGATGCCGCGACCAACATCATCCCTTGGGGCATCATCATCGGCGGCGAAGAACTTCACAACAACCACCACACCTATGCGACTTCGGCCAAGCTGTCGTCCAAGTGGTATGAGTTCGACATCGGCTGGGGCTATATCCGCGCCATGGAAATGATCGGCATGGCCAAAGTGAAGAAGATGCCGCCGAAGCCCAAGTTCGACACCGCCAAGGTGAAGGCCGACTTCGAAACCCTGCAGTCCGTGATCGCCAACCGCTACGACGTGATGGCCAAGTACGCCAAGTCCGTCAAGCACGCCTGGAAGGAAGAACTGGCGCAGCTGAAGGACAAATCGCAGCTGGAATCGCGCTTCCTGAAGTCATCGCGCAAGCTGCTGCAGCGCGAGCCAGGCAAGCTGGAAGCCCCGCAGAAGCAGCAACTGGTGGAACTGTTCCAGCACTCGAAGGCGCTGGAAACCATGCACAATATGCGCGTGGAACTGGGCATGCTGTGGGAGCGTTCGCACTTCACCCGCGATGAGCTGGTGCAGAAGCTGCAAGACTGGTGCGAGCGTGCGGAGGCGTCGGGCATCAAGTCCCTGCAGGAATTCTCGATGCGCCTGCGCAGCTACGCGTAAGCCTGATCGACCCTTGCGACAAGACGGCCCTGCGGGGCCGTTTTGTTTTTGAGGAAAACCAAAGACCCCGGACGGAAGCGCAATTCGTGTTGGCGTGATCCCTGCCTTGCAGGTATGCTGTTGCCTTTCGGAAATTAATTCTATGGAGGCAGTTTTGAAACGCTTAATTTTGCCGCTGGCGTTAATGCTGGCCGGAAGTGCGCATGCGGCAGCGAACTGGCAAATCAAGCCGGAGGGCCTGGGTCCCTACAAGGTCGGCGCACGTTATGAAAACCTGGGCAAGACCTTTGGCGGCCTGGAAGCGGACTCGATGATCACGGAAGACAAGGTATGCCGCGTGGCGCGCTCCAAGCGTTACCCGAAAGTGGAAGTGACTTTTGTGAAGAAAGTGCTCGTTCGGGTCGACGTATCAGGGGGTTTTGGCGCCGATCGTGGCGTGCGGATCGGCGATCCGGTTTCCAAGCTGCAGCGGGTCTATGGCGACGCGGTCAGGCCGCATCCCCAGCATGCCGACTGGCTGATGGTGGAAACAGGCGACCGTGAGCTGGCTGTCCGCTACATCACGCTGGATGGGAAAGTGAAAGCGATCCACGCTGGAAAACGTCTCCAACTTCAGACAGAAGGTGGTTGTGACAAGTAAATAATGTTGCGAAAGAGTATTTACCAAAGAGATAATAAGTATTTTCACAACTTCTCTGAGGAAATATGAAATCTTTCGCTTCGCTGGGTTTGATGGTTGTTGCTGTTGCTGCATTGTCGGGTTGCGCCATGACGGCACCCAATTACACTCCCTCCATGGACAACGTCGCTACCCTGAACAATATGGGCGATGTGAAGGCCAAGGTCGGTGAATTCAGTGCGCCAGCCGGCACGGATACCCCGGTCACCCTGTCGATCCGCGGCAGTTCTATGTCCTCGCCGGTTGGCGGCAATTATGGCGCTTACGTAGCCGAAGCGCTGCGCCAGGAACTGTCCCTGGCCAACAAGCTGGTGGTTGGCTCCGACACCCTGGTGACCGGCAAACTCGAAAAGAATGCGCTGGATGCCTCCGGCTTCAGCACCGGTACCGCAAGTATTTCGGCCCGCTTTGTTGTCAGCAAGGGTGGCGTCTCCGTCTATGAAAGCGTGAAGACGGTCGATAACTCCTGGGAGTCGTCCTTCATCGGCGCCACGGCCATCCCAGCCGCAGTCACCGGTTACCACAATACCGTGCAAAAGCTGTTGGCTTCGCTGTATGCGGACCCTGAGTTCGTCAAAGCCATCAAGTAAAGAGAGCGGACCATGAAAAGTCTTAAGTTCGCATTCCTGCTGGCGGCGGCCGCGATCCTGACCGGTTGCGCGCACCCGGTAATGATTTCTCCCAAGCTCGATCAGATCGCCTTGCCAGCCGATGCCAAGCCGAAGAGCCAGGCCAAGGTGGCCTACTTTATCCCGGCCGACTTGCTGGCGCAGGAGGTCGTGACTCCGGGCGGCGGCGGCGACAAGGTCACCTCTTATCCATACCGCGACCTGGAGACCAGCTTCTACAAGATGCTGAGCAATGTGTTCGATGGCGCCATCAAGGTGAAAAGCGCCGATGATCGCGAGGCCATGGCAGCCAAAGGGATCAGCTACCTGATCACGCCGACCATTACGGTCAGCTCCGATTCGTCCAGCGCCTTCACCTGGCCGCCGACCGACTATACCGTCAACCTGCAATGCGAAATCAAGGACAAGAACGGCAAGCTGGTCGATACCAGGAAGGCGACCGGCAATGGCCAGGCCACATTCAGCGAATTCAAGGCAGATGTCGGACTGTCCGGAAAGCGCGCGGCCGAAGCTGCCATGCTGAAGATGCAGAACGAATTGCTCAATGCGCAATTGCCAGCGCTTAACTGAGCTGCTGCAGCCATAAAAAAACCGCCCCGAGGGGCGGTTTTTTGTTCGAACCGAAGATCGATTACTTGATCTTGGTTTCCTTGTACATCACGTGCTTGCGTGCTTTAGGATCGAACTTCATGATTTCCATTTTGGAAGGCATGGTGCGCTTGTTCTTGGTCGTGGTGTAGAAGTGACCAGTACCAGCGGTCGATTCCAGCTTGATCTTGTCGCGGCCAGTTTTTGCCATGATTCAGCTCCCTATTAAACTTTCTCGCCACGTGCACGCATGTCGGCCAGGACGGCGTCGATGCCGACCTTGTCGATTACGCGCAGACCGGCGTTAGACAGACGCAGGGAGACCCAGCGGTTTTCAGATTCAACAAAAATACGACGGTTCTGCAGGTTTGGCAGGAAACGACGCTTGGTTTTGTTGTTTGCGTGGGAAACATTGTTGCCGACCATCGGCTTCTTCCCAGTAACTTGGCAAACACGTGCCATGGCACACTCCTTGAATTACTTCCGAAATTGGAAAAACAAGAGTATATGGAAATTTCTCAAGATTTTCAAGCACTTGCGAAAAACAATTGTGTCACATTAAAACGCAAAATTTAACAATTAGATTTGACCATGTTCTGCGAAGGAATGCACTTGGTGCCCGGCAACGACAAAGTGGTCAAGAATCCGTATATCCACCAATGCCAAAGCCTGCACCAGCGCCCGTGTCAGCAGCACGTCCGACTCGCTCGGGGCGGGCGACCCTGACGGGTGGTTATGGGCCAGCATGACGGCTGCGGCATTGCGGGCCAGCGCTTCCCGCACCACCTCGCGTGGATAGACGCTGGTATGCGTGAGCGTGCCGCGAAACAATTCGCAGGCTTCGATCAGGCGGTTTTTGACGTCCAGGAACAGGACGTGGAAGGATTCATAAGGCTGGCCGGCCAGCGAGAGGCGCAGGAAGTCTTTCACGGCATGCGGCGAGGAAAGCTCTTCGCCGGCACTCATTTCCTCGGAGATCGCGCGGCGTGCCAGTTCTACTACAGCCTGCAGTTGGGCGTACTTGGCGGCGCCCAGGCCCGGCATGGCGGTGAAGTCGGCGCGGCTGGCGTGGATCAGGGCGCGCAGGGAGCCGAAGCGCCCCAGCAGGTCGGTCGCCAGCGCCACCGCATCCTTGCCGGGAATGCCGACCCGCAGGAAGATCGCCAGGAGCTCGGCGTCGGACAGGGCCTGCGGCCCGGCTTTTAACAATCGCTCGCGCGGGCGCAGTTGTTCGGGCCAGTCGGAAATTGCCATGGTCACCTCCGTCGCCCATTATCTGGCGCGGGAGGAGGGGGCAATTTGCGCTGGGTCAGGTTTTGCGCAGGTCTAGGGGCGGGCCGCAGCGCCGTGCGCCGCGCGATGGCTTACAATAGAGGTTTGCCCGTCACCAGAGTTGTTTCCATGTCTAACGTTGTCACTGCTTCGGCTTACCTCACCCTGCATTACCGCCTTGCCTCCCTGGATGGCGCCAATATCGTTTCCACCTTCGAAGGCAACCCTGCCACGTTGATGCTGGGCCAGGGCCAGTTGGCGCCTAACCTGGAAGCGCTGCTGATCGGCCTGCCTGAAGGCACGCACAAGGTGTTCGAACTGGCGCCGGGCGAAGGCTTCGGCCCGCGCAACCCGGACCTGGTGCAGGCCGTGTCCCGTGCTACGCTGGAAGAAAATTCCGATCCGGACAATGAATACAAGATTGGCGACCTGGTCGACTTCAACGCGCCCAAAGGCGGCCGCTTTGCCGGCGTGCTGCGCGAACTGCGCGACGACGTTGCCATCTTCGACTTCAACCACCCGCTGGCTGGCCAGCCGGTGAAGTTTGAAGTGAACCTTATCTCTGTGCTGTAAAAGAACATGGACAAAGAAATCCTCCTCGCCCAGCCGCGCGGCTTCTGCGCCGGCGTTGACCGCGCCATCGAGATCGTCGAGCGCGCGCTGCAGCAGTTTGGCGCGCCGATCTACGTGCGCCACGAAATCGTGCACAACGCCTATGTGGTGGAAGACCTGCGCGCCAAGGGCGCCATCTTCATCGAAGAACTGGACGATGTCCCGGCCGGCAATACCCTGGTGTTCTCGGCGCACGGCGTGTCGAAAGCCGTGCGTGCCGAAGCGGAATCGCGCGGCCTGTCGATCTTCGATGCCACCTGTCCGCTGGTGACCAAGGTGCACGTGGAAGTGGCCAAGATGCGCAAGCAGGGCTGCGAGATCATCATGATCGGCCACGACGGCCATCCTGAAGTCGAAGGCACCATGGGCCAGACCGACGAGGGCATGTACCTGGTCGAAACCGTGGAAGATGTGGCCGGCCTGCAGGTCAAGAATCCGGACCAGGTGGCCTATGTGTCGCAAACGACACTTTCCGTGGATGATACGGCACAAATCATCGAAGCCCTCAAGGCAAAATACCCGAATATTATTGAGCCGAAAAAAGGCGACATCTGCTACGCCACCACCAACCGCCAGGAAGCCGTGAAATTCATGGCGCCGCAGGTGGAAGTGGTGATTGTCGTGGGCTCGCCAAACAGCTCCAATTCGAACCGCCTGCGCGAAGTAGCGGAGAAGAAGGGCACGCCGGCCTATATGGTGGACAACGCGGCCCAGATCGATCCGGCCTGGCTGGAAGGCAAGCTGCGCGTCGGCGTTACCGCAGGTGCTTCGGCGCCGGAAGTGCTGGTTGATGCGGTCATCAACCGCCTGAAGGAACTGGGCGCGAAAAGCGTGCGTACCCTGGAGGGCGTCGAGGAAGCTGTGACTTTCCCGCTACCAAAAGGGCTTGAAGGACGCAGCGCATAAAATTTAATTTAGAATATTGCGGATTTTCCACGATTAGTTTTTCGGAAACCTCGCTATCATGGCGAACGCTTCCAAACGGCGGCACCACGAGGGAAACCTTGGGTGCCGTTTTTTATAGTTCTAAAGGGCATACTCGATGGATACCTTTATCCAACAAATTCTTAACGGCCTGGTGCTGGGCAGTATGTATGCGCTGGTCGCCCTCGGTTATACGATGGTGTACGGCGTGCTGAACCTGATTAACTTCGCCCACGGCGACGTGCTGATGATCGGCGCGATGATCGGCCTCTCCATCCTGAATTTGTTGGGCGTGTATGCGCCTGGCCTGCCAGGCTATGTCCAACTGGGCATCGCCATTATCGGCGCGATTCCGGCATGTATGCTCGTGAATATCCTGATCGAGCGCATCGCCTACCGCCGCTTGCGCAACGCGCCGCGCCTCGCTCCGCTGATCACCGCCATTGGCGTGTCCTACCTGCTCCAGACTTTCGCCATGATGATCTGGGGCCGCAACCCGCTGCCATTCCCGCAACTGCTGCCGACCGAACCAATCATGGTGGGCGGCGCCGTGATCACGGTGACCCAGGTGCTGCTGCTGGTGCTGGCTGCCATTTCGATGTTCGGCCTGGTGATGCTGGTGGAGCGCACCCGGATGGGGCGTGCAATGCGCGCCGTAGCCGAGAATCCGCGCGTGGCCGGCCTGATGGGCGTGGACTCGAACAAGATCATCGTCGCAACCTTCGCGATCGGCGCGGCACTGGCTGCCGTGGCAGGCGTGATGTGGGGCGCCAACTATGCCTCCATCCAGTTTGCGATGGGCTTCATGCCTGGACTGAAGGCTTTCTGCGCTGCGGTGCTGGGCGGTATCGGCAATATCTACGGCGCCATGATCGGCGGCATCGTGCTGGGCATTATCGAGGCTCTCGGCGCCGGCTATATCGGTGAACTCACCGGCGGGTTCCTGGGTTCGCACTACCAGGATATCTTCGCCTTCATCGTACTGATCCTGGTGTTGACGGTGCGTCCGTCCGGCATCATGGGCGAACGCGTGGCCGACCGCGCCTGATGGGGACGTGACTATGCTGAACTTTAACATTCAAAAAAATCCAAAGCAGGCCTACATCAGTATGGCGCTGCTGTTGGCCGCGTTGATCATCTTCCCGTTCGCGGCCGCCCCTTTCGGTAATTCGTGGGTGCGTATTGCCGACCTGGCGCTGCTGTACATCATGCTGGCCGTGGGCCTGAATATCGTGGTGGGCTTTGCCGGCCTGCTGGACCTGGGCTACATCGCGTTCTACGCGGTGGGCGCTTACATGACCGGCCTCCTGGCATCGCCGCAGTTCGCGACCGTGCTGGAATCGTTGATCAACATGAATCCCGCCGTTGGCGAGGCGCTGGCGGCAGTGTTGGGTGAAGACATCCGCACCAACGGCATTCACCTGTCGGTATGGGTGATCGTGCCGATGGCTGCTGCCCTGGCGGGCCTGTTCGGTGCGCTGCTCGGCGCGCCGACCCTGAAGCTGCGCGGCGACTACCTGGCCATCGTGACGCTGGGCTTCGGTGAAATCATCCGTATCTTCATGAACAACCTGAATGATCCGGTCAATATCACCAACGGCCCGCAGGGCATCAACCTGATCGACCCGATCCGCGTGTTCGGCGTGAACCTGGCCGGCGAGCAGGGCTCGCGCGCCACGGTGTTCATCGGCAGCTTCTCGATGCCTTCGGTGAACGCCTACTACTTCCTGTTCCTGGTGCTGACTATCGCGACTGTGTTTGTCACTTCGCGTCTGCAGCACTCGCGCCTGGGCCGTGCCTGGGTGGCGATCCGCGAAGACGAAATCGCGGCAAAGGCAATGGGCATCAATACGCGTAACGTGAAGCTGCTGGCGTTTTCGATGGGCGCAACCTTCGGCGGCGTGGCTGGAGCGATGTTCGCTTCCTTCCAGGGCTTCGTTTCGCCGGAATCGTTCTCGCTGACCGAGTCGATCGCGGTGCTGGCGATGGTGGTGCTGGGCGGCATCGGACATATTCCGGGCGTGGTGCTGGGCGGTGCGCTGCTGGCGGCGCTGCCGGAAATCCTGCGCCATGTGGTGGAACCGCTGCAAATGAAACTGTTCGGCAAAGTGCTGATCGAATCCGAAGTGCTGCGCCAGTTGCTGTACGGCTTGGCCATGGTGGTGATCATGCTGACCCGTCCTGCGGGCCTGTGGCCTTCGCCCAAGCATGAAGAGCGTCCGGATGCGGACTCGGACTCCAAAGGCCAGTCGACCGGCGTCATGGCAGCATGAGGTTAGTAGAGATGAACGAACAAGTAATCCTGAATATCGAAGGCGTCAACAAGCGCTTCGGCGGCCTGCAGGCGCTGACCGACGTGCGCATCAAGATCAACAAGGGCCAGATCTACGGCCTGATCGGTCCCAACGGCGCCGGCAAGACCACGTTCTTCAACGTGATCACCGGCCTGTACCAGCCGGACACCGGCACCTTCGAGCTGGCCGGCAAGCCATACTCGCCATCCGCTCCGCACGCGGTAGCCAAGGCAGGCATTGCCCGCACCTTCCAGAACATCCGCCTGTTCGGTGAAATGACCGCGCTGGAAAACGTGATGGTGGGGCGCCACGTGCGCTCGCACCAGGGCGTGTTCGGCGCCATCTTCCGCCACAAGGCTGCGCGTGAAGAAGAGGCGGCAATCCGCAAACGCGCCCAGGAGCTGCTGGACTTCGTCGGCATCGGCCAGTTTGCCAGCCGTACCTCGAAGTACCTGTCATACGGCGACCAGCGCCGCCTGGAGATCGCCCGTGCACTGGCGACCGATCCGCAGTTGCTGGCGCTGGACGAACCGGCGGCCGGCATGAACGCGACCGAGAAACTGGCGCTGCGCGAACTGCTGGTCAAGATCAAGAACGAAGGCAAGACCGTGCTCCTGATTGAGCACGACGTGAAGCTGATGATGGGCCTGTGCGACCGCATCAGCGTGCTGGAATACGGCAAGCTGATTGCCGAAGGCTTGCCCGCCGAAATCCAAAGCAATAAAGCAGTGATTGAAGCCTATCTGGGAGGAGCGCACTGATGGGCGCCAATGTACTGAAAGTTTCGGGCCTGAAGGTCGCCTACGGCGGCATCAAGGCAGTCAAGGGAATCGACCTGGAAGTCAACGAAGGCGAACTGGTCACCCTGATCGGCGCCAATGGCGCCGGCAAGACCACCACGCTGAAGGCGATCACAGGCACCCTGCCGCCGTGCAAAGTGGAGGGCACCGTGGCCTATATGGGCCAGTCGCTGAAAGGCTCGCAGTCCTTCCACCTGGTGGAGAAAAAGCTGGCGATGGTGCCGGAAGGCCGTGGCGTGTTCACCCGCATGACCATCACCGAAAACCTGATGATGGGCGCCTACACCATGAACGACAAGGCCGCGATTGCAGCTGATATCGAGAAATGGTTCGGCGTGTTCCCGCGCCTGAAAGAACGTGCTTCGCAGCTGGCCGGCACCCTGTCCGGCGGCGAGCAGCAGATGCTGGCCATGGCGCGCGCGCTGATGTGCCATCCGCACCTGCTGCTGCTGGACGAGCCTTCAATGGGCCTGTCGCCGATCATGGTCGAGAAGATCTTCGAAGTGATCCGCGACGTGCACAAGCAGGGCATCACCATCCTGCTGGTGGAACAGAACGCCAAGCTGGCGCTGCAAGCGGCCAACCGTGGCTATGTCATGGAATCCGGCTCGGTCACCATGACCGGCAACGCGGAAGACATGCTGCACGACCCGCGCGTCAAGGCCGCCTACCTCGGCGAATAATACTGAAGAGCCCGTGTCACACCTTGGGGGCTGACCCCACGGTGTGACACGGGCTCTTCAGTTTACGCGAGCAGGGCGGCGAAGCGTTCGATGTCGACGTTGCCGCCGCTGATCAGCACACCCACGCGCTTGCCGCGCAGTTCTTCCCTCATCTTTCGTGCTGCCGCGAAGCCCAGGCAGCCGGTCGGCTCGACGACGATCTTCATGCGCGAGGCGAAGAAGCGCATCGCGTCCACCAGTTCCGCATCGCTGACGGTCAGGATGTCGTCCACGTCGCGCTGGATGATGGGGAAGGTCAGCGAGCCGAGGTGCTGCGTTTGCGCGCCATCGGCGATCGTCTTCGGCGTATCGATATGCACGATCGAGCCGCTGCGGAACGATTGCTGCCCGTCGTTGCCGGCTTCCGGCTCCACGCCGTACAGCTTGCACTTCGGCGACAGTGCGCGCGTCGCCAGCGCGGAACCCGAGAGCAGGCCGCCGCCGCCCAGGCAGACGAAGAAGTAATCAAGCTCGCCCACTTCCTCGAACAGTTCCTTGGCCGCAGTGCCCTGGCCGGCAATCACGTCGGCATGGTCGTAAGGCGGAATCAGCGTCATGCCCTTTTCTTCAGCCAGCTTGCGGCCGATGGCTTCGCGGTCTTCCTTGTAGCGGTCATACGTCACCACGTTGCCGCCGTAGCCGCGCGTGGCGGCGATCTTCGATGCCGGGGCGTCTTCGGGCATGATGATCGTGGCCGGAATGCCCAGCAGCTTCGCCGACAACGCAATCGCCTGCGCGTGGTTGCCGGACGAGAAGGCTACCACGCCAGCCTTGCGCTGCGCCTCGTTGAAGCGCGAGAGGGCGTTGAAGCCGCCGCGGAACTTGAAGGCGCCCATGCGCTGCATGTTCTCGGCCTTGAAGAAAATCTCCGCGCCCAATTCTTCGTTGGCGGTGCGGGAGGTCAGCACTGGCGTGCGGTGAGCGTGGCCTTCAATGCGGCCGGCTGCCGCGACGACGTCTTCGTATGTGATGCTCATGGTTCTCCTTCCTTACCAGGGCCAGGGGATGTTCTGGCCCATGTCGTTGGCGAGGGCGCGCTCATATAGCATGCGCACCGTGGTGAGGTCCTGCAGGGCGATGCCCGTCATGTCAAAAATCGTGATGTCGCCCGGCGCGCGTGGCGCTGCGCCCGCACGTGCCGCGATCAGTTCGCCAAGTTCTGCTGCCGGCAGCTCGCTGGCCCATTGCAGTTCGCCGATGTGCCGCGCCTGCGGCAGGTCGTCGGCCCATACGCGGGAGCGCTCCAGCAGCCCCGCGGGCAGCTCGCGCTTGCCTTGCGTGTCGGCGCCGACAGCGTTGATGTGTGTTCCCGCGCGCACTGCATCTGCACTGAACAGCATGCTGTGGCCAGGTGTTGTCGTGATGATTACGTCCGATGCCGCAACTGCTGCATCTGCAGCCGCAGTGCGAGCGCCGCCAGCCAATGCGACCTCGCAGCGCCCGGCGAACAGCGCTTCGAATGCAGGGGCTTGCCGGCCATCGGAACTCACATATCGCACGCGCTTGAGGGAGGGCAGGGCGTGCAGCGCATACTCCACATGTCCACGCGCTTGCACACCAGTGCCGAACACGCACAACTGTTCGCTATCGGCTCGCGCCAACAGCTGAAGCCCAAGCGCGCCTGCAGCAGCGGTGCGTGCGGTCGTCACAGCGTTACCGTCGGCGATGCATAGCGGGCGGCCGGTGCGCGGGTCGATCAGCATGATGGTCGCCTGGTGCGCGTCGCCGCCAGCCTCGCGATTGGCAGGCCAGAAACCAGCGGCTTTAAATCCCAGCAGCTCTTGCGATGGCGCATCGCCAGACTTGATGCCGAACACCGCGCTCCCTGGCAGCTCTTCACGCACCAATGGGAAGACGCGCGCGGCACGCGCTGCGTGCAAGGCAAAGGCTTCGCGCACGGCAGCGTACACGTCGTCCGGTTGCAGCAGCGCGGCGACGACGTCGCGGTCCAGTATCAACAGGCGGGCATCGTTATTTCGCATAGTTGTAGACCGTGGCGCGGGAGACGCCCAAGTGGGCTGCGATGGTTTCCATCGAGCGCCGCATTTCCAGTAGGCCTGCGTCGCCCAGTTCACGCAGCAGGGCGCGGCGGTCGTCGGCCTTCAGTGCGCGCGGCGTGGTGGAAAGGCGTGCGGCGAATTGTTCGATATGCGCGCGGATCGCATCTGCACCCGCCGCCGGGGCGAGCGACTCGATCACTGCTGCGGCCGGGTCGATGTTACTGAACTGGCCCAGCATCGCCTGCAGGCTGCGGAACAGGTTCAGGTCCACGTTCATGCAAAGCGCTGCAATGTACTGGCCATCGCTGTCCTTGATGCCGACGGAAGTGCTCTTTGCGGGGCGGCCGTCGGGGAAGGTGTTGGGGTAGTTGGCCAGCACTTGCGGGAACGCCGGATCGGCAATCCGCGCCAGGCCCAGCTCCGTCGCCGGTTCGCCAACCGTGCGGCCGGACAGGTTGTTATGGATGGCCAGCACGGCATGACCCGGATCGAGCAAGTCGTGCAGCACCACTTCAGTGAATGGCGCCAGCGTCCGGCCAAGTCCATCGGCCACATGCTTGATCTGGTCCAGCAGATGCTGCTGTTCGGGAGTGCGTTTTGTCATTAAGACAGATTATCTCGTTTTAGATTAAATGTAAACGAGGCCGCGCTTGGTTGGGCAACTGATCCAGCGGCGTAAACAAAAAAAGCCCCGGACTTTGCCGGGGCTCGGGAAGGACACCCGCTGAGAGGAAACCACGGATGCCGAGGAGACCTGCGTACAGCGATGCCGCCGGCCGCTGGGGCCGGCGGGTAGATCAATTACTGCTTCTTGGCGCCGTTGGCCGCAGCAGCGGTGAACTGGTTCACGGCAGCGTTCACGTTGGCTTCGAAGGTTTCAGCAGCAGCCTTGGCGCTCTTGGTGAACTGCTCGTAGCCGGCGTTGGCGTTGTTCAGGGCGGACTTGAACAGGGCCACGGCGCTTTCGCTGCCGGCTGGGGCGTTCTTGCTCACTTCGTCAACCAGGGAGATCACCTTGCGGTTGGTCTCGGCGATCTGGCTTTCGGCGGCCTTGCTGAATTCAGCGCCGGTGCCGGTTGCGATCGATGCCAGGTGACGGCCGTAAGCGATGGCTTTCTCTGCAACTGGCTGGGCCTGGGCAGCGGTCAGCGTGAAGAACTCTTGCGGGTCCTTGGCAGCCAGCAGCTGCTTGGTAGCGACCGACGATTCTTCCAGCGATGCCTTGGCAGCGGTGATGTTCAGATCGACGAACTTCTCAACGCCTTCGAAGGCTTTGTTGGTCAGCGAAGAAAAGAGTGCGAATTGGCTTTCGAAGTTTGCCTTGGTGGCATTAGAAAACTGCTCAGGAATCGCAAACATTTGACTCTCCAAATAAGTGAATTAGTCGTTGGAACTTGATGTTTCTGCAACGGAAAACAACGCATTGTGCAACGCAACAAAGGCGATTATCCGGGTTCGGGAATCAAAGTCAAGCAGTTTTTGTGCATTGCACAAAGTAACCAACTTCCTGTTGGTAAAGGGTTTCTGGCCAGAAAAGTCATAATTATTGCTGCCCAGCAGGGCATTTGGCCTCGGTGCTAGAATCGCCGGATGCGCTCCCTCTTTTCTCCTATCCCCTTATTCTTCGTTTTCCTCTGGAGTACCGGGTTTATTGTGGCCCGCTATGGCCTGCCTTATGCGCCTCCTCTGACCTTCCTGCTGCTGCGCTTCCTGGGTGTGTTGGCGATCCTGGCGCCGGCCGTGTTGGTGCTGCGCGCGCCGTGGCCGAAAGGGAAGGTTGGCCATGTGGCGGCCGCCGGCCTGTTGCTGCAGGCCGGCTACCTGAGTGGAGTCTGGTGCGCCATCAAACTCGGCATGCCGGCCGGGCTGTCAGCCCTCATCGTGGGCATGCAACCTATCCTGACGGCTTTTGCTGCACCGTTGATTGGTGAGCGGGTGCGTCCGCGCCAATGGCTTGGACTGGCATTCGGACTGGGCGGGGTGGCCCTGGTCGTTTACGCGAAGATCACGCTGGTTGGACTCAGTTGGCAGGCGATTGCATTGGCTGTCTTCGCCTTGTTGTCGATTACGGCCGGTACGCTCTATCAAAAGCACTTTTGTCCCAAGTTCGACCTGCGCACTGGCACCGTGATCCAGTTCGCCACTTCGTTTGCCGCGGTCCTGCCTTTTGCCTGGCTGCTGGAAGACATGGATTCGATTCGGTGGACGCCGCAATTCCTTGGCGCCTGGGCCTGGTCCGTGCTCGCCCTGTCCATCGGTGCGATCTTCCTCCTGTTTGCGCTGATCCGCCGCAGCGACGCGACCCAGGTCACAAGCCTGCTCTATTTGACACCGCCCGCCACGGCCATCATGGCCTGGGCCATGTTCGGCGAAGTCCTGAACTGGATGGGCGTTGCCGGTATGGCGCTCGCAGTGGTTGGAGTAATATTTGTGGTTAAGCAACCCAGATAGGCGAATCATGATCAGCTCCCCAGCACAGCAGGCCGTCGACGCGGCCATCACCTCGCGCCGTTCGATCCGCGCATTCCTGCCAACCCCGGTGCCGCGCGAAGATATCGAAGCCATCCTGGAAGTGGCTGCACGCGCACCGTCCGGCACCAATACCCAGCCCTGGCAAGTCTATGTGTTGACTGGCGCCATGAAGGAAGCCCTGTCCGCCAAGATCCTGGCCGCCTATGCCGACCCCGAGCAGAACAAGCTGCACAGCGAGGAATATGCGTACTACCCGCGCGAATGGGTCTCGCCCTACATCGACCGCCGCCGCAAGGTAGGCTGGGACCTTTACGCGCTGCTTGGCCTGACGCGGGAGAACAAGACCGGCATGGCTGCCCAGCATGGCCGCAATTTCGAGTTCTTCGATGCGCCGGTTGGCATGATCTTTACCATCGACCGCATCATGGAACAAGGGTCCTGGCTCGATTATGGAATGTTTTTGCAAAATATCATGGTGGCCGCGCGCGGCCGCGGACTCGATACCTGCCCGCAAGCGGCTTTCACCCAGTACCACCGCATCATCAGCGAGGTGCTGGGCCTGCCGGCCAGCGAAACTGTTGTATGCGGGATGTCGCTTGGTTTTGCAGATAGTGGCAAAATTGAAAACACGTTGGTTACCGAGCGCGAGCCGATTGCCAAATTTGTTAAATTTATGGAGTGAACAAGCTTTCGTTGTAGCCCCGCATCACTATGGGAAATGTGTATTGTGGGGCTGAAAACATTGGTGAAGAAAAGTCCGATTTTGCTTGCGCAGTAAACTGATTTTGCTACACTGCAACTAGCGATTCTGCTGTTTCACACCGGGGAATGACGAATGAACAAACTTGCTATCAGCGTGCTTGTGTCCTTGCTTTGCGCATCGGCTTCAATTGGATCTGCACAAGCGGCCGTCAAGAAAGCTGGTACCCGTTACGCTGCCCCGGCGACGAAATCCCAAATGGTCAAGCGCAGCGTCATTGTGCGTGGCCGTAACAAGATCGTTTACCAGCGCGTGACCAAGGTGCCCGACGTCAGCCGTCCGACCATGGGCGACCTGGCGGGCCTGAACCTGACGCGTGATCCGCTGGACCTGAAATCGAACGTGGCCCTGGTCCTGGACCAGGCCAACTCTGAAGTCCTGTTTGAAAAGAACGCCGGCGTGGCTTTGCCGATCGCCTCGATCACCAAGATGATGACCGGCCTGGTGGTGGTGGAAGCCAACCAGGACCTGGATGAAGAGCTGACCGTGACCGACGAAGACGTCGACCGCGAGAAATTCAGCTCGTCCCGCCTGAAAGTGGGCGACCGCCTGACCCGCCGCAATATGCTGCACATCGCGCTGATGAGTTCGGAAAACCGCGCTGCCTCCGCCCTGGGGCGCAACTATCCGGGCGGCTTGCCGGCTTTCGTGCAGGCGATGAATGAAAAGGCGCAGTCGCTGGGCATGAACGACACCCATTATGTCGATTCCAGCGGCCTGTCCAAGATGAATGTGGCCAGCGCACGCGACCTGGCCAAGCTGGTGCAGGCTGCATACGAGCACCCGATCCTGCGCGAATTCTCGACCGACCCGAAAGCCGTGGTGGAAAACAGCGGCCGTCCGGTAACCTTTGGCACCACCAACCGCCTGGTAGCGCCGAACTCGGGCTGGGAAATCGGCTTGCAGAAAACCGGCTTCATCAACGAAGCCGGCCGTTGCATGATCATGCAGGCCATGATTGAAGGCCGCGCCGTCATCATGGTGCTGCTGGATGCCAAGGGCACCGCAGCACGTGTGGCCGACGCCACCCGCATGAAGAAGTGGTTGGCCGCGCTCAAGCCAACCTTCGGTGAAAACGTCAGCGGCGCCAGCACCAGCGCCCAGTCTTACTCGGGTATGTAACCCAGGGTTGCGGAGATCTGGTTGGCGGTATTGACCAGGTCTTCCAGCCAATCATCCTGCAGCCGGTCCGCCGGCGCGGAAATCGACAAGCCTGCTACCAGTTTGCCGGAATCGTCGCGGATGCCGGCCGCCATGCAGCGCACGCCCAGTTCCAGTTCCTCATTGTCACGTGCATAGCCGCGTGCGCGCACCAGGCTCAGTTCGCGCTCGAGGCGGGCCAGGTCGGTAATCGAATTCTTGTTGTGGCCGGCCAGCCCGGTGCGGGTGGCATAGGCACGGATCGCCTTTGGCTCGTCCACCGACAGGAACAGCTTGCCGGTCGACGTCAGGTGCAGCGGGCCGCGAGCGCCGATGGCGCGTACCACCTGCATGCCCGAGCGTTCGGAGTAGGCACGGTCGATGTAGACGATCTCGTCACCCTGGCGTACAGACAGGTTGATGGTCTGCTGTGTTTTCTTGTGCAGGGCACGCATCGAATCGAGCGCAGCTTCGCGCACCGACAGGCGGCTCTTCACCACATTTCCGAGTTCCAGCAGGCGCATGCCGAGGCGGTAGGTGCCGGGCTCGACACGGTCGACAAAGCGGGTCACCACCAGGTCGTTCAGGATACGGTGGGCGGTGGAAGGGTGCAGGCCGGAGACCTTGGAAAGCTCCTTCAGGCTGACCGGATCGGGGTATTTCGCCAGGGCGTCAAGCAGGGCCGTCATGCGGTCAATGACCTGGATGGTCGTTTTCGGCTCCTGCGGGGGCAGGGTTTCGCTTTTCATGATGTGGTTGGTGCAGTGCGGTATAAGCAGACTTATTTATACCATGATGTGAAAAAAATGGGAATTCTGTCGCTATAATCCGTGTCCATGGAACCTACTAGTGAATTTAAAAGCAAGAGCGGCATGAAACGCATTTTTTCGGCCTTTTTTTACTCCCTCGAAGGCCTGCAGACCGCCATCCGCTCTGAACACGCCTTCCGCCAGGAACTCTTCGTTTTCGTGGTCGGCACCATTGCTGCCCTGTTGTTGCCTGTTTCTGCCTTCCAAAAACTGGTGTTGATTGGCAGCATGGTCATCGTGCTGATCGTCGAGCTCATCAATTCTGCGATTGAAGCCGTGGTGGACCGCGTTTCGCTGGAACGCCACCCCTTGTCCAAGAATGCCAAGGACTTTGGCAGCGCCGCCGTGCTGCTGGCTTGCCTGCTGTCGGGCGCAACCTGGCTGGTGGTGCTGGTCAATCGCTTCTATTAATTACTTTCCGGTATAACGAACGAAGAAAACATTCGTTCGCATTTATATAAGGGGCAGTTAATCTGGCATCTCCAAACACCAAAGGGGAAACCAGATGCTGTCCAGGAAACTGATTGCCGCCGCCTTGTTCGCCACTGCCGCAGTGGCGCAGGCTGCCGACGTGAGCTTGCTCAACGTCTCCTACGACCCAACCCGCGAACTGTACCAGGACGTCAACACCGCCTTCGCGAAGGAATGGAAAGCCAAGACCGGCGACAACGTGAAGATCAAGCAGTCGCACGGCGGCTCGGGCAAGCAGGCACGCGCCGTGATCGACGGCCTGGAAGCCGATGTGGTCACCCTGGGCCTGGCCTACGACATCGATGCGATCGCCGAAAGGGGCCTGGTGAACAAGGACTGGCAGAAGCGCCTGGCCCATAACGCCACCCCCTACAGCTCCACCATCGTTTTCCTGGTCCGCAAGGGCAACCCGAAAGGCATCAAGGACTGGAACGACCTGGTCAAGCCTGGTGTCGCAGTGATCACCCCGAATCCCAAGACTTCCGGCGGCGCCCGCTGGAACCACCTGGCCGCTTACGGCTACGCCTTGCGCCAGCCTGGCGGCAGCGATGCCACGGCCCGCGAATTCCTGAAAAAACTGTACAAGAACGTACCCGTGCTCGATTCCGGCGCGCGTGGCGCCACCACCACCTTTGTGGAGCGCGGCATCGGCGACGTGCTGATCGCCTGGGAAAACGAAGCCCTGCTGGCGATCAAGGAACTTGGTCCGGACAAGGTGGAAATCGTGGCGCCTTCGGTGTCGATCCTGGCCGAACCGCCGGTCGCTGTGGTCGATAAAGTGGTCGACAAGCGCGGCACGCGCAAAGTGGCCGAGGCCTACCTGAACTTCCTGTACACCGACCAGGCCCAGGCCATCATCGCCAAGAACTACTACCGCCCGGGCATCGAGAAAGAGGCGAAGAAGTACGCCGCCCAATTTCCGAACGTGAAGCTGTTCAAGATCACCGACGTCGCCGGCGACTGGACCACCGCGCAGAAAACGCACTTTGCCGACGGCGGCGTGTTCGACCAGATCTACCAGCCAGGCGCCAAGGTCGCCGGCCAATAACACGCAACGGAGGGCCGCATGGCGATCCAACAACTGAACCAATTCCGCGTCCTGGTCGCGCCAGGCCTGCATAACAGCGGGCCCGATCACTGGCAATCCCGCTGGCAGCGCCTGTACCCGCGCTTCCAGCGGGTAGAGCAGAAGCGCTGGAGCGATCCGGTCCTGCTGCGCTGGGCCGATCGCCTGGATGAAGTACTGGACGAGGACCGCCGCCCGACCCTGATCGTTGCACACAGTTTCGGCTGCCTCACCACCGCATTGAGCCTGTCGCGTTCAACCTCCCCCCACGTGGCGGGCGTCTTGCTGGTGGGGCCTGCCGATCCCGACAAGTTCCAGGTCAGCTCCTTGCTGCCGCACGGCGAACTGCCTTGCCCATCGATCATGGTGGCCAGCACCAACGACCCGTGGATGACGGTGGAGAAAGCCGAGACCTGGGCGGAGCGCTGGGGCAGCGACTTCGTCAACGCCGGAGCGCTGGGGCATATCAACGCTGAATCGGGCTTGGGCGACTGGCGGTTTGGCCAGCGCCTGCTGCAAGTCCTGGCGCAGCGCGCATCGAATTTAACAACGGAGAAGAAGAATGAGTTTACGCCTTGGCGATACCGCACCGGACTTCGAACAGGATTCCAGCATTGGCAGCATCAGGTTTCATGAATGGGCAGGCGATTCCTGGGTCGTCCTGTTCTCGCATCCCGCCGACTTCACGCCGGTCTGCACCACTGAACTGGGCCTGACCGCCAGGCTGAAGCCGGAATTCGACAAGCGCCACGTCAAGGCCATCGCGCTCTCGGTCGACCCGGCCGACAAGCACAAGGAATGGATCAAGGATATCGAGGAGACGCAGCAAACCGTTGTCGGTTTCCCGATCATCGCTGACGCCGACCGCAAGGTGGCCGAGTTGTACGACATGATCCACCCCAACCAGTCGGCCACTGCCACCGTGCGCTCGCTGTTCGTGATCGACCCGGCCAAAAAGGTACGGCTGCAGATCACCTATCCGCTCAGCACTGGCCGCAACTTCGATGAAGTGCTTCGCGTGATCGATGCCCTGCAACTGACGGACGGGTACACCGTCGCCACCCCGGGCAACTGGAAAGATGGCGACGACGTGATCATCCCGCTCACCGTGCAGGATCCGGAAGTGATCAAGCAGAAGTACCCGGCAGGCTACAAGGCCCCGCGTCCTTATTTGCGCATTACGCCGCAACCAAACAAGTAAGTTCGCGAAAGACTAGTGCAAATGCTCTGGAAGGCGCCCTTCGGGGCGCTTTTTTTCCTTCAGCATTTCGCGCAGCGCCGCGATCTCGTTGCGCGCGCTGACGATGCACTGGGGATTGTTCTTGCCGCCTGGCGGGGCGAATTCGACAGCCGCCAGGATGCTGGCCTGGATGGCGGACAGTTTGTCGAAGGCTGCCAGCGGTAGGCCCGCATCTTCGAAGTCGGCCATCAGGTGCTTGGCGGTGCAGTAGACAGTGGCCTTTTCGAACTTGGTATAGGCCTGCAAGGCCATTTCGGTCAGGTCGCACAAACGGTCGGTCAGCAACAGAGCATCAGTCATCACACTTCCTCCCTTGGATCGCTTGGGAACAATGTAGCACTTGGTTGAATACAAGCCAATAGCCTTGCAGCTGTTCCATTCATGCAACGTTGGCAGCTGATTCACTTGTCATAAATGAATTATTTCTTTGTGAGTTCAATTGTGCGAGGTTAGTATTTTTTCGCGGCACCAAATAAAAATCGTTAGAGAGATCGGAATTCCTATGAAACGCACCCTCATCGCCAGTGCTGTTTTACTGGCAACATCGCAAGCTTACGCACAAACCGCCGCTCAACCAGCCGCCGAAGAACAGCAGACCGTGGTCGTGCTGGGCTCGCGCGCAACCGCCAAGACCGCGCTGGATACCGCCGCGCCGGTTGGCCTGATCAACGCCAAGGATTTGCAGACTGCCGGCCCGCTGGAACTGGGCAAGCTGCTGCAGACCCTGGACCCGTCGTTCAACTTCTCCACCACCTTCATCAGCGACGGTACCGACATCATTCGCCCTGCGACCCTGCGCTCGCTCGGCCCTGACCAATTGCTGGTGCTGGTGAACGGCAAGCGCCGCCACCAGCAGGCGCTGGTCAACGTGCAGCAGACCATCGGTCGCGGTTCGGCCGGTACCGACATTAATGCGATTCCGCTGTCGGCCATCCACCACATCGAAGTGCTGCGCGACGGCGCGGCCGCCCAGTACGGCTCGGACGCGATTGCCGGCGTGATCAACATCGTGCTGAAGTCGAACGTGAACGAGACTGCCCTCAGCGGCCAGGTCGGCACCACCAAGGAAGGCGACGGCGACATGGTCTCCGGCAGCGTGAACCGCGGCTGGGCGCTGGGCGAAGACGGCGGCTACATCAACCTGTCCCTGGAAGGCCGCAAGCGCGACGAAACCAACCGCGCCGGCCCAGACTCGCTGCGCGTCAATCCACCGCGCGTGACCCAACGCATCGGCGACAGCGACGCCAGGGATGCCTACCTGTGGTGGAACGCGGCGCTGCCGGTCGACAAGGCCAGTGAGTTTTACAGCTTCGGCGGCGTATCCAAGCGCAAGGGCGATTCGTCCGGCTTCTTCCGCTCCAAAGGCGATGGCCGCAACGTGCCTGCTGTTTATCCGGAAGGCTTCCTGCCGAACATTCGCACCACCGTGAAGGATGCATCGTTCGCCTTCGGCTATCGCCGCGACCTGCCGAACGACTGGAAGGCCGACATCAGCATCAACCACGGCATGAGCGAGCTCGATTTCCACGAGAAGCAGACCATCAACGTCTCCTACTGGTACGAGCCGAAACCGGGCGGCGGCATCTACGCCGAGTCCCCGTTCGAAGCCGACACCGGCAAGCTGAAATTCAACCAGACCACCTTCAACGCCGACGTGAAGGGGCCGGTCAAATTCGGCAGCGAAGAAGTGTTCGTGGCGACCGGCTTCGAATACCGCCGTGACAACTACGAGATTGTCGCAGGCGATCCGGTGTCCTACCAATACGGCCGCACCAACAACCCTGCAATCACCATCCTGAACCAGAATGGCGGCGTAGCGGCTTCCGGCACCCAGGGCTTCCCTGGCTATACCCCGGCCACCGCAGTGGACGAGGGCCGCCACAACATCGCCCTGTTCCTTGACACCGAATACCATCCGGTCAAGGACCTGCTGCTGGGCGCCGCCGTGCGCTACGAGAAGTACTCCGACTTCGGCAACACCGTCACCGGCAAGTTCAGCGCGCGCTGGGACCCGACCAAGCAATTCGGCCTGCGCGGCAGCGTATCGTCCGGCTTCCGCGCGCCAGGCGTGCAGCAGAAGTTCTACAGCTCGGTATCGACCAACCTGAACCAGGCTGGCCAACTGACCGAAACCCTGACCGCGCGCGAGGGCAGCGCTGTGACGACAGCGCTGGGCATCAAGCCGCTGAAGGAAGAAACCTCGCGCAATGCCTCGGTGGGCATGGTGCTGCGTCCAGCGTCGAACATGTCGCTGACCGCTGACTTGTACCAGATCAAGATCAAGGATCGCATCGTGTTTTCCAGCGAGATCTCGCCAGAAGCCGGCGGCGGCCCGATCGCCAACGTGCTGAACCCGCTGGGCGTCGGCCAGGCGCAGTTCTTTACCAACGCAGTCGACACCAAGACTCGCGGCCTGGACATTGTTGCCGACCACACCACCAAGTTCACCTCGTCGACGCTCGTGCTGTCCGGCCAGTTAGGCTTCAACAAGACCGAAGTGACCAAACGCCACTCGCCATCCAGCTTGCTGACCGGCGATCAGTTGTTCAACCAGGCGCAGGTGACTTTGATCGAACGTGGCCAGCCCCGCAAGCACCACGTTGTTGCAGCCGACTACACCATCGGCCAATGGAATGTGAATGCCCGCGCCAACTACTACGGCGAAGTGCAGGGCGAAGGTTTCAGCCCGCTGCAAACCTGGGACGCGAAATGGATCGTCGACTCGAGCATTCGTTACAGCTTTAGCAAGAAGACCACCCTGGCCTTCGGCGTCAACAACCTGTTCGACACTTACCCATCCGAATGGACCAATGGCGGCGACTTCCCGAAACTGGGCTTCAAGTACTGCTGGGAAACCTGCCCATTCGGCGTGAATGGCCGGTCGATGTACCTGAAGTTCGATACCGCTTTCTAAGCAAGTTGGTACTTCCCGTTGCAAGCGCCCCCCGGGGCGCTTTTTTTTTGAAAGTCGGGGTCAGGTCTGGCAATCCGCCAATCGTTAAAGTATGGTAGTCAGACTTTTACCTTTTTTGTCATAAGCAAATAAGGACTTCGTTGTTGAGATATCATGCGATTGCGCATACCCTAGCGGATCTTGGAAGGATTTCGCATGGATCTGTCGTTCATCGTTTCTGGTTTTGTCGTAGGCCTGCTCGTCGGATTGACCGGCGTTGGCGGCGGTTCGCTCATGACGCCGATCCTGACCTTGATGTTCGGGGTTTCGCCCTCGGTGGCGGTTGGCACTGACCTGGCCTTTGCCTCCATTACCAAGACTGCGGGAACGGCCACCCATCGCCTGCGCGGCACCGTGCGCTGGGATATCGTGCGCCTGCTATGCTATGGCGCCCTGCCAGCCGCCCTGGTGGCCACCTATGGCCTCAAGCATTTCGGCGCGCTCGACAGGCAAATCGGCCATTTGATCCGCTTGTGCATCGCCGGTTCCGTCATGCTGACCGTGCTGGCGATCCTGTTCCGCGGGAAAATGCTGGCATGGATGCTGGCCCACCCGGATCGACAGTTGCAGGGCAGGGCGCTGAGCAGCGCCACTATCATTGCAGGCGCCGTGCTGGGCACCCTGGTCACGATTTCCTCCATCGGCGCAGGTGCCGTTGGCGCCACCCTGCTGGTACTGATGTACCCCCGCCTCACCCCGGCCGAAGTGGCCGGCACCGACATCGCCTACGCCGTGCCGCTGACTGCCATCGCCGCAGCAGGGCATTGGTGGCTCGGTTCCATCGACTGGACTTTGCTGCTGACTTTGCTGGTCGGCTCCGTGCCTGGTATTACCATCGGCTCCTGGTTCGCCAAGTCCGTGCCAGAACGCATCTTGCGCGGCATGCTGGCGACAGTCCTGGTGACTGTTGCCGCCAAACTCGTTGCATGACTGCCGATTTGGCATCTAAGCAAATAAAAAAAGGGTAGTTTGGTTTATAACGCATGAATGCGAACATGCGCTCCTGTTAGTCGAAAATGTAATAAGGGAGCAAGCATGTCAGCAGTTGCGTTGCCGACAAGAACGCCGGCAGGCGAGGTCAAAGCCCGCAAAGCGCCATACCGCGTGATGCCCGGCTTCAACTTGTCGCTTGGTTTCACCATTCTGTACCTGACCCTGATCGTCCTGATCCCGCTATCGGCGATCTTCCTCAAGACTTTCACCATGACCTGGGATGGCTTCTGGACGGCCGTCACCTCGGAACGCGTGGTCGCCTCATACAAGCTGACTTTCGGCGCATCCTTCATCGGCGCCTTGCTGAACGTCTTCTTTGGCGGCATCGTGGCATGGGTGCTGGTGCGCTATCAATTCCCGGGCAAGCGCATTGTCGATGCACTGGTCGACCTGCCTTTCGCGCTGCCGACAGCCGTTGCCGGCATCACCCTGACCGCCTTGTATTCCTCCAACGGCTGGTTCGGCCAATATATCGAAGGCGTCCTGTGCATCAAGGTCGCCTTCACCCCGCTGGGCGTGGTTGTTGCGCTGACCTTTATCGGCCTGCCTTTCGTGGTGCGCACCGTGCAGCCGGTGCTGGAAGACGCTGAACGCGAACTGGAAGAAGCGGCCGCCAGCCTTGGTGCCTCGGCCTTCCAGACCTTCCGCCGCGTGGTATTCCCGACCATCCTGCCATCGCTGCTGACCGGCTTTGCACTGGCCTTTGCCCGCGCCACCGGGGAATTCGGCTCTGTCATTTTCATCGCTGGCAATATGCCGCTGGTGTCAGAGATTACACCGCTGTTCATCATCACCAAGCTGGAACAGTACGACTACGCCGGCGCCACGGCCATCGCCGTGGTCATGCTGGTGGCTTCTTTCCTCATGCTGTTGACGATTAACCTGCTGCAGGCATGGTCTCGCGGGAGGAATGCCAAATGAGCGCATCGGTAACGCCAATCCGCCGCGGCGAACTGCCGCAACGCCATGACGTGCTGGAACCGCGCTGGGTGCGCTACGCGCTGATCACCGTGGCGCTGACGTTCCTGACCCTGTTCCTGTTCGTGCCGCTGGTGGCAGTATTCACCGAAGCGCTGAAAAAGGGCTGGGACGTGTATGCCAGCGCCATCCTGGAAGACGACTCGATTGCCGCCATCAAGCTCACGCTGTTGACGGCCGCAATTGCGGTGCCGTTCAACCTGGTGTTCGGCGTGGCAGCTTCCTGGGCCATCACCAAGTTCGAATTCCGCGGCAAGAGCCTGTTGCTGACGCTGATCGACTTGCCGTTCTCGGTGTCGCCGGTGATTTCGGGCCTGATCTACGTGCTGCTGTTCGGTGCCCAGGGCTGGTTCGGACCATGGCTGGCGGAGCACGACATCAAGATCCTGTTCGCCGTGCCGGGCATCGTGCTGGCGACCGTGTTCATCACCTTCCCATTCGTGGCGCGCGAACTGATTCCGCTGATGCAGGCCCAGGGCAGCGAGGAGGAAGAAGCGGCCGTGGTGCTGGGCGCAAACGGCTGGCAGACCTTCTTCCGCGTGACCCTGCCGAACATCAAGTGGGGCCTGCTGTATGGCGTGATCCTGTGTAACGCCCGCGCCATGGGCGAATTCGGCGCGGTGTCGGTGGTGTCGGGCCATATCCGCGGCGAAACCAACACCATGCCGCTGCAGGTCGAGATCCTCTACAACGAATACAACTTTGCCGCCGCCTTTGCCGTGGCCTCGCTGCTGGCATTGCTGGCGCTGGTCACCCTGGCAGTGAAAACCTTTATCGAATGGCGCCTGCACGAAAATTACGGCGACGACGCCAAGGAGCATTGATATGACGATCGCAGTCAAGAACATCAACAAGCGTTTCGGCGACTTCGTCGCACTGGACAATGTATCGCTCGACTTCCCGCAAGGCGAGCTGACCGCGCTGCTCGGCCCATCGGGCTGCGGCAAGACCACGCTGCTGCGCTGCATCGCCGGCCTGGAACACCCGGACTCGGGCCAGGTGCTGCTTGACGGCTCGGATGCGTCCGACCGCCACGTGCGCGAACGCCAGGTCGGTTTCGTGTTCCAGCACTACGCGCTGTTCAAGCACATGACCGTCTTCGAAAACGTGGCCTTCGGCCTGCGCGTCAAGCCGCGCAAGGAACGTCCATCGGAAGAGCAGATCCGCCGCAAGGTGAAAGAGCTGCTGGAGCTGGTGCAGCTGGATTGGCTGGCCGACCGTTACCCGCCGCAGCTCTCCGGCGGCCAACGCCAGCGTATCGCCCTGGCCCGCGCGCTGGCCGTTGAACCGCGCGTGCTGCTGCTCGACGAACCGTTTGGCGCGCTGGATGCCAAGGTGCGCAAGGAACTGCGCCGCTGGCTGCGCCGCCTGCATGATGAACTGCACGTGACGTCGATCTTCGTGACCCACGACCAGGAAGAAGCGCTGGAAGTGGCCGACCGCGTGGTGCTGATGAACAAAGGCCACGTCGAGCAACTGGGTTCGCCGGACGAGGTGTACAACCATCCTGCGTCGCCGTTCGTGTACGGCTTCCTCGGCAACGTCAACGTCTTCCACGGCCGCGTGCATGAAGGCGTGCTGGCCAGCGACGGCGTCGAATTCGACGTGGAAGGCCACGGCAGCGGCAAGGGCACGGCGTACATTCGCCCGCACGACCTGGAGGTCGAACGCTATGTGCCGGGGGCGGAGGGCATCGTGGTCAAGCTGCGCCGCGCACACGCCATCGGCCCATTGGCCCAGCTCGACCTGGAGCGCGCCGACAATGCCCAGATCATCGAAGCCACGATCTCCAATGAACGCTATATCCAGCTTAACCTGAAAGACGGCGAAACCCTGGTGGTGCGGCCCAAGCGCCTGCGCGTCTTTGTCGATGAAGGGGCACATGCATGAACTTCCAGCAGTTACGCTCCGTCCGTGAAGCGGCACGCCGCAACTACAACCTGACCGAAGTGGCCAATGCGCTGTTCACGTCCCAGCCGGGCGTGAGCCGCCAGATCCGCGAACTGGAAGATGAACTGGGCGTCATCATCTTCGAACGCAACGGCAAGCGCCTGACCGGCCTGACCGAGCCTGGCAAAGGCATCCTGAAGATCGTCGACCGCCTGCTGGTGGAAGCGGAAAACCTGCAGCAGGCCAGCCTGGAATTCACCGGCCAGAAAAGCGGCACGCTGACCATCGCAGCGACGCACACTCAGGCGCGCTATGCGCTGCCGAAGGCGGTGTCGCATTTCCGCAATGCGTTCCCGGACGTGCGCATCGCCTTGCAGCAAAGCGCGCCGGACCATATCGCCGAATGGGTCCTGTCGGGCAAGGCCGATATCGGCATTGCCACCGAAGGCCTGTCGCAATTCCCCGACCTGGTGTCCTTCCCGTGCTACCGCTGGAGCCACCTGGTGGTGGTGCCCGATGGCCACCCGCTGCTGACACGTTCGCCGATCCGCCTGGAAGACCTGGCCGAATACCCGCTGATCACCTACGACGTCGGCTTCACCGGCCGTGGCCACATCGATGCCGCTTTCGACAAGGCCGGCGTGCGTCCCGACATCGTGCTGACCGCAATGGATTCAGACGTCATCAAGCAATATGTGGCGCTTGGCCTGGGCGTTGGCCTGGTGGCCTCCATGGCGTTTGACCATGGCCGCGACAAGGGCCTGCGCGCCATTGAAGCATCGCACCTGTTCGCAGCGAATACAACCCGGCTGGCGGTGCGCAAAGGGGCTTACCTGCGTACCTACGCTTATGAATTCATTTCGCAGTTTGCCCCTGATTTGACGCGCGCCGAGATCGAACAGGCCATGCTGGGCGGCGAGGCCTAGAATTCCTCCCAGCCGTCGGCCGTCCCATTGGCCGCGACGGCGCCACGCTTCGGCTTTGCCGGAGAGGCAGGGCGGGCGGCTGCACGCGGCTTGAGCTGGGTGACCACGGCACTGCGGCGTGCCGGCATTGCTTCCTGCACCGATGCGGCGAGGCGGAACACGCTGACGGCCTGCGACAATGACGCAGCCTGCTCCTGCAAGGCGCCTGCTGCAGCGGCAGCTTGCTCCACCAATGCGGCATTTTGCTGGGTGGCGCTGTCCATCTGCACCACGGCCGCATTGATCTGCTGCAGGCCCGAACTCTGTTCGCCGCTGGCAGCCGAGATTTCGCCGATGATGTCGGTCACCTGCTGCACGCTGTTGACCACTTCGCCCATAGTGGCGCCGGCCTGGTCGACCAGCCGGCTGCCTTCCTCGACCTGGGCCACCGAGTTGTCGATCAGGTGCTTGATCTCCTTGGCCGCATTGCCGGCGCGCTGCGCCAGGTTGCGCACTTCCGACGCAACGACGGCAAAGCCGCGCCCCTGTTCGCCGGCACGCGCCGCTTCCACTGCCGCATTCAGCGCCAGGATATTGGTCTGGAAAGCGATGCCGTCGATGACCGAAATGATTTCCACGATCTTGTAGGCCGACTCGTTGATGGCGCTCATCTTGTCGACCACCTGTGCTACCACCGCGCCGCCGCGCCGGGCCACTTCCGAGGCGTTCCCCGCAAGCTGGTTGGCCTGCCTTGCATTGTCGGCGTTCTGGCGCACGGTGGAAGTCAGTTCTTCCATCGACGAGGCGGTTTCCTCCAGCGAGCCGGCTTGCTGCTCGGTGCGCGCCGACAGGTCCATATTGCCGGTGGCGATTTCCGACGAGGCGGTGGAGATGGAATCGGTGGCGCTGCGCACGTTGCCGACGATGCCAACCAGGCTATTGTTCATTTCACGCAAGGCCGCCAGCAGCTTGCCGGTTTCGTCCTGCGAAGTGACGTCGATTTGCTGCGTCAGGTCGCCGGCCGCCACGCTTTCGGCGATGCGCACCGCACGGCCCAGCGGGGCGGTAATGCTGCGCACCAGCCACCAGCCAATGCCGGTCGCCAGCGCCAGGCCGCCGGCGAGCATGCCAATGACCACCAGGCGGAAGCTTGCGTAGCTGGCCTGCGAGGACTCGTAGACCTGTTTGCCGACATCCATCTGCAATTGCACGAGATGGTTGATCAGGTCGCGCACCGGCAGGAAGCTCTCTTTCATGCGGCCGTGCATCTGCGCCTTCATCTTTTCCATATCGCCGGCACGCCCGGCTTCCAGGGCCGGATTCATCCCCTCCTGGAGGAAGCTTGCATGGGCCGCGGCAAAGCGTTCCGCCAGCGATTTTTCTTCATCCGTCATCTTGGTGGCGGCGTAGGCTTTCCAGGTACTGTCGGTTTTGGCCAGGCCTTCTTCGACAGTCTTGACCATTTCCGGCAACGCTGCCGGACCGACGGTGAGGGCGTCGGACATGGCCAGCTGGTTGCGGTTAATCGTGCGGATGACTTCCTGTAACTGGCCCAGCGCGACGAGCCGGTCTTCATAGACGGTCTGCAGCGATGCATTCGTGTTGGCGAGGCTGGCGATGCCGGCAATGCCGATCACCGTCATCATGACCGACAGGATGGCCAGGACCGCTACCAGGCGGGCTTTGATTGTAAGGTTGTTCAGCATGTACGGCTCCGGCCCGCGCAGGTGCGCCGGCATTGTAGGGGGGGAGTTCAACATGCCGCGTGGGCGAGGCGGCGGGCTTCGGGGGTATTTGGGCCGGCCATGCGGCACCCCGGAACCCGATGCTAACAACAAGGTTCCCGCTAGGCAAGTGAGATTTGGTGAGAATGTGGCGTATTCGCCGCCGCCGGAGCGCGCACCGCGCCGTTCGAATGTCGGCTTGCCAATGACGCTTCTCCGACAAGACGGAAAGCACAGGCAGCTTCCGACAGCACGGCGGACTGCCGCTGCATGGCAGCTGCAACGCCGGCTGCCTGCTCGACCAGCGCAGCATTGCGCTGCGTGTCCGCATCAATCTGGATGAGCGCCCCATTGAGCTGGTCGATGCCAACGCTTTGCTCATGGCTGGCCGCGGTGATCTCGTTAATGGTGTCGCCAACCTGGTGCACGGCCTGCACGACCTCGCCCATGATGGCATGCGCCGCTGCCACGGCGGCATCCAGTTCAAGCAGGCCGGCCTGCAGTGGAGCGCACTCCGCGGCGCCGCTGACCTCTTCCAGGCTGCGCGACGCCTGCCTGATCGCCTCCATTTTGCCAAACACCAGGAACACTGCCGCCCCGCCGCGCGTCGTGGCATGCGACGCGCGCTGTGCCAGATGATTCGCCTGCCGGGCATTGTCGGCATGCTGGCGCACGATGCTGGCCAGCTCCTCCATCGACGCCGCGGTTTCCTCCAGTGATTTCGCCTGGGACGCGGTCCGTTGCGAGAGATGCAGGCTGCCGCAGGCAACCTGGCCTGAGGCAGCAGCGATGTCCTGCGCAGACTGGCGCACGTGGCCGGCCATGGCAGCGAGGTTCGCGTTCATTTCCTTTAGCGCGGCGAGGAGCTTGCCAGTTTCGTCATGCGTGCGAACCTCGATCTGTTGCGTCAGGTCGCCCCGGGCAACGGCTTGCGCGACCGCCACCGCGCGGTTCAAGGGAACGGTAATGCTGCGCACCAGCCACCGGCCTACGACTGCGACCAACACGAAGCCTGCTGCCAAAAGGGCAGTCACCAGCGTGCGCTGCCTGGCGTAGTTTGCCGCGGACATTGCATATTGGACCCTGCCATGCTCCAGCTGGTAGGCGATCAGCTTGTCCATCTCGATCCGGATCTTTGGAAACATATGTTCTATAGGCCCGTTCACCAATGCACGCATGGTCTCGATATCGCCGGCTTTTCCGGCCACCAGGGCAGGGGCCAGGGCATCGAGCATGAAATGCTTGCGCGCCGCGTCGAATCGTTCGGCGATTTCCTTTTCTTCTTCGGAGGCGAAGGATGCGCTGTACTGCTGCCACAGGCGGCTGGTGGCATCGCGATCCTGTTCGATCTGCTCGATCGCCGCCGGCAAGGCAGCGGGGGCCGAATTCGCAGCGCGGTGAAGCGCGAGCTGGTTGCGCAGCATGATGCGCATCATGTTGTCGAGATGGCCAAGTGACATCAACCGTTCTTCATACACGGTGCGCAACGCGTCGTGGTTTCTGCCAAGGCCGGCCAAGCCGGCGCCCCCAACGGCAAGCAGCAGGATGGACAACATGGAAAGGACGGCAACAAGCCGCGCCCTGATGGTCAGGTTCTTGAACATGTCGATTTCTTATTGGGGAGTTTGACAAGGCCGCAGGGAGGGGGCGGCAAAGAATCAGGGACGGCATGGCCTGCGGGCGCAGGCAACCTGAATGGGGAATAGTATCAACAACATTCCCGCGCAGCAAATGAATTCATCGTCAGGAAAAGGCCTGACCTTGCGGTTACTGGCCCGGGTTGGGCAGCCTGGCGTGGATTGCGTCGACTGCCGCCACGACCTCCGGCGACAGCCGCACGTCGAAGGCATCGATGTTTTCCTTGAGCTGCGCCAGCGTGGTGGCGCCGATAATGGTCGAGGCGACGAACCAGCGCGAGTAGCACCATGCCAACGCAAGCCGGGCTGGCGTCATGTCGTTGTCGCGCGCCAGTTTTGCGTACTGCGCAACCGCCTCCAGCACGCCTGGACGCAGGTAGCGCGGGCTCCAGGTCGGCGGGAAGATCGTCAGGCGGCCGTGCGCCTTCGGGTCGTCGTGGTATTTTGCCGTGAGCTGGCCGAATGCCAGCGGGCTATATGCCATCAGGCTTACTTGCTCGCGGAAGCAAGTCTCGGTGAGGAAGCTGGTTTCGACATGGCGCGCCGTCAGGTTGTACAGGTTCTGGATAGTGGCAATGCGCGGCAAGCCCTTCATCTCGGCTTGCTTGACGAATTCGGATACGCCCCAACTGCTTTCGTTCGACACGCCGATATGGCGGATCTTGCCTTCCTTGATCAAGTCGCCCAGCACGGCCAGCGTTTCTTCGACGGCGATGCTGTGGCGCTCTTTTTCAGGATCGAACTGGCTGGCGCCGAAGATCGGCACATTCCGGCTTGGCCAGTGCAGCTGGTACAGGTCGATGCAGTCCGTCTGCAGGCGCTGCAGGCTGGTCTCCACGGCAGCGCGGATATTGGACGCGTTGTGGTTGCTCTTGCCCTTGCGGATCCAGTGCATGTAAGGGTTGGGGCCTGCAATCTTGGTCGCCAGCACCACGCCGGCGCGGCGGCCGGACCTTTTCAGCCAGCTGCCGATGAAACGTTCGGTATCGCCCTGGGTCGCGGCGGACGGCATGACCGGATACAGTTCCGCCGTATCGATGAAATTGATGCCGCGCTCCAGCGCATAATCTAGCTGGGCGTGCGCGTCCGCTTCCGTGTTCTGCTGGCCGAAAGTCATCGTGCCCAGGCAGATCTTGCTGACTTTCAGGTCGCTGCGTCCAAGGGCGATTTTTTCCATGTTCAGGCTCGCAAGGCGTCCGCGCAATCGCGTACCAGCGCCGGGCCGGCGTAGATCAGGCCGGAGTAGAGCTGTACCAGTTGCGCGCCGGCTTCGATCTTGGCCCTGGCGTCCTTGCCCTGCATGATGCCGCCAACGCCGATGATCGGCAGCGCATCGCCCAGTTCCGCTTTCAGCAGGCGGATCACGTTGTTGGACAGTTCGAATACCGGTGCACCGGACAGGCCGCCGGCTTCAGCGCCGTGCTGAATGCCTTCCACCGCAGTGCGGCTCAGGGTGGTATTGGTGGCGATCACGCCGTCGATCTTGTGGCGCAGCAGCGCGTCGGCGATATTCTTAACCTGGTCGCCATCCATGTCGGGCGCGATCTTCAGGGTCATCGGCACGTAGCGCTTGTGCTGGTCGGCCAGGCGCAGTTGCGCTTGCTTCAGCTGCGACAGCAGGCCGTCGACTTCCGACGCGCCCTGGAGCTGGCGCAGGTTCTTGGTATTCGGCGAGGAGATGTTGACGGTGACGTAGCTGGCGTAGGGATAGACTTTGTCCAGGCAATGCAGGTAGTCGTCGACCGCGCGCTCGATCGGCGTATCGGCATTCTTGCCGATGTTCAGGCCCAGCACGCCCTCGCGGTTCTGGTAGAAGCGCGACGACTGCACATTGGCCACGAAAGCATCGACTCCCCCATTATTGAAGCCCATGCGATTGATGATGCCTTGCGCCGCAGGAATGCGGAACATGCGCGGCTTCGGGTTGCCCGGCTGGGCGCGCGGAGTCACGGTGCCCACTTCAATGGAACCGAAGCCGAGGTCGGCCAGCGCGTCGATGAAGGCGCCATCCTTGTCCAGGCCAGCGGCCAGGCCGACCGGGTTGCGGAAGGTCAGGCCCATGACGGTGCGCGGATCGTCTTTCGGACGGCGCACCATGGCGCGGGTCAGGCCCAGTGCGGACAGGCGCTTGAGTGCCGGCAGGGTGAAATGGTGGGCGGATTCCGCGTCCATCGAGAACAGGATGGGGCGGGCGAGGGAGTACAGGAATTTGTCGGACATTGTGGGCAGCTTTGGTGTATTTTTGTAGCATTTTACACTGCGCTCCCTGGAGGACCTTCCGTGATCAAGCCTGGACTTGCCTTGCTGGCCTGCCTTTCCCTGCCCGTCGTTGCCGCCGAAAACCCGCTCTCCGCCGCCATTGCGCGCGACTACAAAGCCAGCCTGGAGCCCCTGTTCAACCACTTGCACGCCAATCCAGAGCTGTCCTATATGGAAGTGCAGACGGCCGCGCGCATGGCCAGGGAATTGCGTGCAACAGGCTTCGAGGTGACAGAAAGCGTGGGCAAGACCGGCCTGGTGGCCATACTGCGCAACGGCAAAGGCCCGACCGTGATGGTGCGCGCGGACATGGATGCGCTGCCCGTGGAAGAGAAATCGGATGCGCCGAACGCCTCCAAGGTGAAGGTCAAGGATTCGAGCGGCAACCTGGTACCGGTAATGCATGCCTGCGGCCACGACGTGCACATGACCAGCCTGGTCGGCACGGCCCACCAGATGGCGGCGCACAAGGGCGAGTGGAAAGGCACCTTGATGCTGGTCGGCCAGCCAGCCGAAGAACGCACCGGCGGCGCGCTGGACATGATGGCCGACGGCATCTACAAACGCTTTGGCAAACCGGATTACGCGCTGTCGCTGCACGTGGGCGCCGACATCGAAGCCGGCAAGATCGAGGCCAGCGAGGCGCCGTTTTCCGGCGCCGACCTGATGGAGATCGTGGTGCACGGCATTGGCACGCACGGCGCCAGTCCGCATACAGGCAAGGACCCGGTCGTGATCGCATCGCAGATCGTGCTGGCGCTGCAAACCGTGGTCACACGCGACATCGCCCCGCGTGAAGCAGCCCTGATCACCGTCGGCTCTTTCCACGCCGGCACCAAGGGCAATGTGATCAGCGATACGGCGCGCCTGGAGCTGACCGTGCGCTCGGAAAGCGACGAGACGCGCGCCAGGCTGCTGGAGGGAATCAAGCGCGTGGCCGAGAACACCGCGCGGGCTGCAGGCGTACCGGAAGACAAGCTGCCGGAAATCCGCCACACCGACCGGCCCGTGCCGCCAACCCTGAACGACAAAGCGATGCTGCAGCGCCTGCGTACCGTATGGTCCAGCAAACTGGGTGAGGGCATTTTCGACAAGGGCTACCAGCGCGGCAGCATGGTGGGCGAGGACTACGCCCACTTCATTTACGGCCAGGGCATCCCGAGCGTGTATTTCATGGTGGGCGGCACGCCGGCCGCGCAGGTGGAAGCGGCACGCGCCGGCAAAGGCACGATTGCCTACAACCATAGCCCGCTGTTCCGCGCCGATGCGGAAAAGTCGATCCAGACCGGCGTGTTGGCAACTACGGTTGCGCTGCTGGATTTGATGAAGATGTGAGCGGTCCCCACACGCCCTTGATGCGGGCTTCCAGGGGCTGGAACTTGATCTTGTAGTTCATCTTCGGGCTGTCTTCGATCCAGTAGCCCAGGTAGACGAAATCGAGCCCCAGCTCGTGCGCCTGCGCGATTTGCCACATCACGTTGTAGGTACCGAACGACGCACCCGGCACGTCAGGGTCGAAGAAGGTGTAGACCGACGACAGGCCATCCGACAGCACGTCGATGATCGACACCATGCGCAGCGTGCCATCGGGCTCGCGGAATTCCACCAGGCGCGTATTGACCCGGCTTTGCAGCAGGAACTGGGCATACTGGTCGCGCGAATCCTGGTCCATGCCGCCGCCCGCGTGGCGGGTGCTCTGGTAGCGCAGATAGAGCTCGTAGTGCTCGTCCGAGAAGGACAGGCTGGCAACACCCGCCTCCAGGTTGCCGTGGCGCGCCCAGGCGCGGCGCTGGCCGCGTGTCGGCTTGAAGCCGGCGGCCACGACGCGCACCGGAATGCAAGCCTGGCAGCCGTCGCAATATGGACGATAAGTAAAGATGCCGCTGCGGCGGAAACCGTTCTTCACCAGCTCCGAGTAGACGTCGGCGTTGATCAGGTGCGAGGGCGTTGCCACTTGCGAACGTGCCTGGCGCGCATCAAGGTAGCTGCACGGATAAGGCGCCGTTGTATAAAACTGCAACGTTGCGAAGGGAAGGTCGTTAAGCTGCGTCATGAGTCATATCATAACGCGTCCGCGGCTTAAAACGGTGCGACAGGGCACCAATCGCGTATCTGTGGCATCACAATACTTTTCTGCAAGTGTGCGATGAAGTCCTTGCGCGGAATCGGCCGCGCGCCGAGCGATGCCAGGTGGCCGGTCTCCTGCTGGCAATCGATCAGTTCCACGCCGTGCTGTCGCAAAAAATGCACGAGGTAGGCCAGGGCCACCTTGGAACCGTCGGTGACGCGCGCAAACATCGATTCGCCGTAGAACATGGTGCCGATGGAAACGCCGTAGGCGCCGCCCACCAGTTCGCCGTCCAGCCACAACTCGGAGGAATGGGCGAAGCCCTGCTGGTGCAGGCCGGTGTAGCCGGCGATGATGTCTTCCGAAATCCAGGTGCCGGGGCCGTCGCGGCGTGGTGCGGCGCAGGCGCGCATCACCTGCTCGAAGGCGCTGTCGAAACGCACTTCCCAGCGCTGGCCGTCGCGCGCAATCTTCCTCAGCGTCTTGCGCAGGCTGTCGGAAATCTTGAAGTCGGCGGTGCGCAGCACCATGCGCGGATCGGTGCTCCACCACAGGATGGGCTGGCCCTCGGAAAACCAGGGGAAGATGCCGCGCTGGTAAGCGGCCAGCAGCCGCTTCGGCGACAGATCAGCGCCGGCGGCCAGCAGGCCCGGCGCGTCCGTGGTCAAGGCTTCGGAGACGTCGGGAAAGGGCGTGTTGACGTCGAGCCAGGGAATCATGTGTCGGACGACTGGCGCATCGGCTGGGTAATGTCCTGGGTATGGAAGCCGTAGCTGCCGCTTTCGCGCATTCTGGCGCGGTCGGCAAAGAAGAATTCCAGCGTGGTGCGGATGGTGGGGAAGGCCAGCTCATCCCATGGGATTTCCGCTTCCGTGAACATCTTGACATCCAGGCTTTCTTCGCCCGGCGCAAAATCGAGGTCGCGCAGGGTGGCGAGGTAGAACATATGCACCTGGTGCACGCGCGGCACGTTGAGCAGGGTGTACAGGCTGCCAAGGTCGATATTGGCGCCGGCTTCTTCTTCGGTTTCGCGCTGGGCTGCCTCGGCGGTGGTTTCATTGTTTTCCATGAAGCCGGCCGGCAGGGTCCAGAATCCGCGGCGCGGCTCGATCGCGCGCTTGCACAGCAAAACTTGCAACTCGCCATCACGCTCCCAGACCGGGACCGTACCGATCACCATTTTGGGATTTTGATAATGGATTGCCGAACAGTTGACGCAAACATAACGCGGCCGGTTGTCGCCGGCCGGCACCATCAACTCAACAGGGTGGGCGCATTCTGAGCAAAATTTCATAGGGTCTACTGTACACCGAACGGCTCGTTGCCGGAATTCAGCGAAATATATTCGAGCTATCGTAAGAAGAAGTGGGATAAATATTGCCTAAATTGGCGAGACGCCCTATAATACTCGCATCAGACGCGGGGTGGAGCAGTCTGGCAGCTCGTCGGGCTCATAACCCGAAGGTCACAGGTTCAAATCCTGTCCCCGCAACCAGAATTCAGAAGAAACCGTCATCAGCAGCTAGCGATGACGGTTTTTTTTCGTCTTTTTACGCCGCTGCGTGGGCCTGGCGCAGGAAATCCAGCACTTCGTCGCTCATCATGCGGCCGGCACGGAGCGCCGGCTCGCTTTCGAGCGCCTCGCGGAAGCGTTCACGCACGCCCGGCGCGTTGCCGACCATATCGGTGAACAGTTCAAACCAGCGCTGGGCCAGCGCACGTGCTTCAGGCGCCGATGGCGAGGGATTGGCGGCCATTTGCGCGCAGATTTCGCCGATCAGTGCCGGCCATTCGTGGGCGCGGGTGCGGAAATGCTTGTGCATGGTCTCGATTTCCTCCGGCCGCATATATTTGGCATACAGCGCCAGTTTGCCTTGGCCGCTGGCCGCCGCAATATAGTTGCGCATCTCGAGCGTCACGCCGCTTTGCTTGCGGTATTCCTCTTCGCGCGACCACATATTGTCGAGCCGATGCATGATGTCGACACTGTGGCCGGCCTGGCGGCTGAAGGTCGCCATCCATTTTTCGGCCAGCGCTTGAACCGCAGGATCGGACGGCGGGATGCCCGCCGCCATTTTCTGCCCTACGGCTTCGATCAATTCCGACCACTCTTCGGGCGCGGCTGGGTCGTTGTAGATTGGCAGTTGAGCCAGTTCTTCCTTGGTAAAGTATTTGTCGTACACGGTCATTTGCTCCAGTGTGGTTAGCCAGGTGGCCAGTTCCGGCTCCTCGCCCGCCAGCAATTGCCCGCGCAGGGCCGTCAACTGCTCGCGCAGTTTGGCGGCTTCGGCGATTTGCCGGTCGAGCGAATCGATCTGGCGGGAAATCAGGTCGGGCAGGGAAGAGCCGGGCTTGGCCAGGAAGTGACCGATGTCGGCCAGCGCCATGCCGAAACGGCGCAGCGCCTGCACCTGGTGCAGGCGCGCCACGTCGTCGCGGTTGTAGAGGCGGTAGCCGGCGTCGGAACGTCCCGAAGGCTTGAGCAGGCCGATGCTGTCGTAATGGTGCAGGGTGCGCACGGTCAGGCCGCAACGGCGCGCCAGTTCACCTACTTTCAACATCATCTTCCCGCTCCTTTCTTCGTTACGTTACTGCCATGCTGGAGCCTCACGCTAGGTGAGGGTCAAGCGCTGCGTGCAAAAAGATGATGGTAAGCGATCCATCCCTTATGATGTTGGACATGCAACGTTTGTTTTTACTCATCGCGACCCTGCTGCTTGCCGTCCTGTGGCGCGCCGACAGCGGCCACGTGCCGAATGCCCATCCGGCGCTGGCCATGCTGCCCCTGCAGATGGCCTGGGCCTGGGAGCGGCCGGAAGACCTGCGCTGGCTGCCGGGCGATGCCGGGGTGGCGTTCGTCGCCTCCAGCATCATGCTGCAGGGCGATGAAGCGCTGGTGCGTCCACGCACCGCGCGCCTGTTGATGGAGCCTGCCACGGCGCGCGTGCCGGTGCTGCACGTCGACATGTCGGGACACGAGCCGCCGGCATTGAACGAAGCGCAGCTACAGGCCATCGTCAAGGAACTGCTGCGCATTGCGCCGGGAGCCAACCGCCAAGTAGTGCAGCTCGATTTTGAAGTGCGGCGCTCGCAGCGTCCCTTCCTGGCCCGCACTGTCGCCGCCATCCGCCGCAGCTTGGCGCCCGACATGGCGCTATCGGTGACGGCGCTGGCGTCCTGGTGCCTCGACGATGCCTGGCTGGCCGAAGGCATGGCTGACGAGGTTGTGCCGATGGCCTTCCGCATGGGACAACAGCAGCACGAGCTTCGCCAGCGCCTGCGCTGGCAAGGATTCACCCAGCCCTATTGCCGCCAGGCCGCCGGCTACGCGACCGATGAACCGCGGCTGCGCCGGCTGGCTCCGCGCAGCTATTATTTTTCCCCTCGTTCCTGGACGGCTGCGCAATGGCAAGCCCTCCATGCACCAACCAAGGTCCGCTCTCCATGAAACGTTTCTCCAGTTTGCGCAAGTTCGCAGCCATGACCGCGCTAGTCGTCCTGCCGCAATATGCTTTCTCCAGCGGCTTCGATGGCTTCACCTACAACCTCTACGCCAATGAACTGATGGTCGCACCGCGCGCGCTGCCCCAATACGCGGCCGGCAACCTTGGCGTGCTGTCGAGCAGCTACTGGCGCGTCTATCTCTACCTTGCTTACCAGGCAACCAAAGGGCACGGCCTCACTCCGGCGCAAGTCGCTTCGCTCCATGTGTGGGATTGGCATGTAGGGGAAGGCCACAGGGCCTGGGACTACGTCGGCAACGCGGAGAAGAATGGCAGCGGGGAATGGTTCAAGGCGCGTACGCCGCTCGCGGTGCAGGCAGGCTTGCCGGCCGAGGCCGAAGTCAAGATCACTGGCAGCGAAGACTGGGGCAGCTATGTGAATTGCCACCCCGATGCCTTCCGCCGCGCCGCCGCGACCGCAAAGGCGCGCGCGCAACTGGGCCCTGGCGGCAAGCCTGACCAGTGGTTCAAAGCATGGCTGGAAGGGCAGGACGCGGTATTTGCCAATTGCGGCTTTACAGGCGGACCATCGAGTCCGGTGCTGCCGCCCGCGATACCGGAGAGCGCGCCCGCATGGCTGAAGGCAGACCGCGCGTATCAGGAAGCGGCAGCCAATTTCTATTCGGGCAACCTGGACGCCGCGCGCCGCCAGTTCCAGGCAGTGGCGCAGGATGCGAACTCGCCCTGGCAGCCGCTGGGCGCCTACCTGGCAGCACGATGCCTGATCCGCATGGCCACGCTGCAAAGGGAGGAGGCAGGCGACAATCGTATCGCCAGGTTCAGGCAGGCGCGCGAAGAGCTTGAAGCGCTGGCGCCTTCCTACGCGCCAGCAAGGCAAATGATGCTCCTGATCGACGCGCGCCTCGATCCCGCAGCGCAGGTGAAGGTGCTGGCGCGCCGCCTGGAGAAGGAACCTTTCAGCGCCGATACGCCGCGCATGTTGAGCGACTACCTGCTGCTGCTCGACAAGCTGCCGCGCAATGAAATGATCGAAGCCAGGGAGCCGCTGACGGCATGGATCGGCACCATGCAAGGCGACTCGTTCGGTTGGTATGACAGCAGCGACAATCCGGAAGTGAAGGAGCGCCGCAAGCTGGCACTGGAGGTGACGCGCCAGCAATGGCAGAAGCATGGAGACGCCCTGTGGCTGGCACCCCTGCTGACATTCGCCCGGTCCGGTGAGCTTGGCGAGGCAGAAAAGAAGGCCGCCGCGGCAGTGCCCGCCGGCCATCCGCTCTACCAGACAATGCAATACAACCTTGTGCGCCTGGCTGTTTCTGAAAACCGCCTGGCGCAAGCGGACAAGGACGTCGACCGCCTGCTGGCAAGCCAGGGCAAGGCCATGTCGGTGGCAACCACCAACCGCTTCCTGGCGCTGAAGATGCTGACGGCAAGTACGCTGGACGGTTTTGTCAGGGCCGGGCGAAGAGTCCAGGACCCCGTGGAACGCGGCGCACCGATCGATGATGCGGCAAAAGATCCGGAAGGAACCGACGGCGATTTTTACGTGGCGGTCTACCGCTACCTGCCGATGGCCAGCCTGAAGGCGCTGTACGCCCACCCCGGCCTGCTGCCGGCCTCGAAAGTGGAGCTGCGCGAGGCCATCTTCACGCGCGCCCTGATTGCCAATGACGAAGCGACCGCGCTCTCCCTGCTGGATGGCGTCGCCGAAGGGCGCAAGACTACCGCACATTTGTACGCGCGTTATCGCAAGGCTGCCAGCGGAGCGGAACGCAAGCTGGCCGCGGCGCTGATCCTGGTGAACACGCCGGAACTGCGGCCGCATGTGATCAGCAATGCAGCTGTCGGCAACGATGTCTACGGCAAACCGGTCAGTATCGGCGAGCGGCCGGCACCGGCGCCGCGCTTCCTGAGCGAGGAGCAGCGCGCCGAAGCAGAACGCGAGCAGCAAAGCTTGCGCCAACTCTCATTGCGTTCGATTTTCCTGGCCCCGACCCTGATGGCATGGGCTTCGGCCAAGCCGAATGACGCGGAGGCGCCGAAGGCCTTGCATCTGCTGGTGGCATCGATGCGCAACGAAAGCCCCTGGGTCTATGCTGCCGAGGAGCGCTTGCCTGCTCAAACGGAGTTGCGCAACAAGTACTCCAGGCAAGCTTTCGCCATGTTGCACAAGCTGTACCCGAACAGCGACTGGGCCAGGAAAACCAAATACTACTACTGAGGCTAGCCCTCGAACGCCAGGCTGGCCCACAGGTGGGCCGCCGCCATCGTGCGGTGCGGGGAGTAGCGCTGCAGCAGGGCCTCAGTACGCGCCATGTCAGGCTTGCTCTCTTCGCCCAGCAACCGTTGCAGCGCTGCGCGGATGGCCACGTCGCCATGCAGCGAACAATCGGCGAAGCCGTAGCCGCGCAGCAGAGCGTAGTTGACCGTCCACGGCCCGATGCCTTTCACCGCCAGCAGGTTTTGACAGATCGCCGGGATCGGATTGTCCTCGCGCTCCTCGATATCGAGCTCCCCGGCCGCGACCAGCTGGGCGAAGCGGAGCAGGGTTTCAGCCTTGGCGCGCGAGAATTTGCGGGTAGTCAGGTCTTCCACGGCGAGCCTGGCCACATCCGCCGCCTCGGGATAGCACCACAGGCCGGCCTTGTGCTGGCGCCCCGCCTGCAAGATGAAGGTGCGGCGCAAGGCGATGGCGAAGGACAGGTTGATCTGCTGGCCGATGATGGCCCAGGTCAGCGCCTCGAACACGGTTGCCGACTGCACGATCCGCAGGCCAGGCTGGCGGGCGACCAGCGGGCCGAGCAGCTCGTCCCCGCGAGCAAACGCAACGAACGGTGCGGGATCAATGTGAAGGCCGAGGATGTTGCGGGCAGCGGCTTCGATGCGCGCCGCCAGCGCCGCAGGAACCTTACGGGCACGCGGCAGGTCAATGTCGGCATCGCACACGGCGGAACGTGCGCGGCCCTTGGGCAACGCGATGGCCAGCAGCACCGGCACGCCATCCAGCAACATCCCTTTGCGGATCGCATCCGGACTCACTTGTTCCGCGACGCTTTCGGCATCGCGGCTATGGAAGGCCAGTACGTCCTGCACCCGGTACGCGGCGGGCAGGGCCAGTGAAAATGTATGCTTCATGCAGCCTCGGTATTCCGCATCCAGGGCAGTTTGACCTTGTAACCGGTGACCAGCATGGTGCCGGCAATGACGATGGCCGCGCCGGCAACCGTGTACCAGCCCACCACTTCGTGCAGGAACAGCGTGCCCCACAGGATGCCGAACAAGGGATTCAGGAAGGTAACGGTCAGCGCCGAAGTCGGCCCCACATCGCGCACCAGTCCAAAGTAGAGCAGGTAAGCGATGCCGCTGCACAGCACGCCCAGCGCCAGGGCAGCGCCCATGATGCCGATGGTCGGCTCGCCCGGTTGCGGGAAGATCGCCAGGGACGGTATGGTCAGCAAGGCCGCAGCCCACATGCTGCCGTGAGCGTTGGCGAAAGGCTCAACGCCCTGCGCCGACCTGGCCACCTTGGTATAGGTAGTGGCGATGCTATAACTGAAGGCAGCCAGGGTAGCTGCGGCGATAGCCAATCCGGCGCCATCCTTGCTGCTCACATGGTCGAAGCCGACCAGTATCGCCACGCCTGCCGTGCCCAAAGCCAGCCCAAGCATTACTCGCCCCGAAACCATATGGCGATGCCACACGGCGCCGACGATAGCGCCCCAGATCGGCGCGGTCGCATTCAAGACCGACAGCACGGAAGCGGTCAGCGTCTTCGCCGCAAAGGCGAACAGCAGGAAGGGCAGGGCAGAGTTGAAGAAGCCCAGCACCAGGTAATGCTTCCAATGCTGGCCCAGGTCAAGCCGCTTGCGCAGCACCAGCGCCACCGCGGCCAGGAAGACCGCCGCGAACGTCACCCGGTACTCGATGAGCACACCCGGCCCCAGCACCGGCGCCGCAATGCGCATGAACAGAAAGGAGCCACCCCAGATGGCAGCCAGCAAAATCAGTTTAAGAAGGTTCGCAGTATTCATATTGTTCAGTTCGTGTCACACCGTGGGGTCACACCCCGAGTGTGACACGAGCTCGTCTGTAACATGGTTGAGCCCGTGTCACACTTGGGGACTCGGCGTCCCCGTGATGACCCCATGGTGTGACACGGGCTGGGCTGTGGCAAGCTGATTCTTGCTATTGAATTCATGTCGGGCAGGCGGGGCCGGGGGCTGTGGCCAGGGCGGCGGCGTGGTTGATCTGCAGGACTTCGGGAACGCCGTTTTTTACCGCCGTCATTTCGGCCAGGATGGAGATCGCGATTTCGGGCGGTGTCTTGCTGCCGATGTACAGGCCGATCGGGCCGTGCAGGCGGGCGATCTGTTTCTCGGTCAGGTCGAACTGCAACAGCCGTTCGCGCCGCTTGTTGTTGTTGGCGCGCGAGCCAATGGCGCCGATGTAGAAGGCGTCGGACTTGAGCGCTTCCATCAATGCCATGTCGTCCAGCTTGGGGTCGTGCGTCAGCGCGACCACGGCGCTGCGCGAGTCGAGCTGCATCTCCAGCACCAGGTCGTCGGGCATGGCGTGCACCAGCGGCACTTCGGGCAGGGCCCAGCCGGCGCGGTATTCTTCGCGCGGGTCGCAGACGGTGACGTGGTAGTCCATGGCCGTGGCGATCTGTGCCAGCATGCGCGATAACTGGCCGGCGCCAATGATCAGCAGCCGCCAGCGCGGGCCATGCTGGGTGACCAGCAAATCGCCGCTGCGTTCCAGCACCGCGCCGGGACGGGCACGTTCGAGGGTGACGGCGCCGTTGCCCATGTCTAGCGTGCGCGCCACCAGCTGGTGCTCCGCCAGTCGTTCCAGCAGCTCGTCAATGCGGCTGTGCGGGCCGAGGGGTTCCAGCGCCAGTTCGATGGTGCCGCCGCAGGGCAGGCCGAAACGGTGGGCTTCGTCGGCCGTGATGCCGTAGCTGACGACCTCCGGCAACTGGCGCACGATGCCTTCCTTGCGCACGCGCTCGATCAGGTCGTCTTCGATGCAGCCGCCGGAGACCGAGCCGACTACGCGCCCATCGTCGCAGATGGCCAGGTTGGCGCCGATCGGGCGCGGGCTGGAGCCCCAGGTGCGGATGACCGTGACCAGTTCGCAGCGGTGTCCCGCGGCCAGCCAGGCGGAGCAAGTCTTGAGTACTTCGAGGTCGATGCTGTCCATGCATCGAACTATAGCAAGGGTCAGCGCTTTTTGCAGACGGCCCTGAAGGCCTTTTCCGGCAGGCTGTCGGGGGCGATCGTTTCGGGATCGTAGGCTTCGTATTTGAAGGTGCCTACCGGCTCGCCGTTGCCCAGGACGTCGGCGTGGAAGGTCTGGCTGAGCAGGGTGCGGGTGCCGGCCTCGCAGGCATACAGGTGCAGCGAGCGCACCGAGAGATACATCTTGCCGTCGGGCGCGGTTTGCGGCTTGCGGAAGGTTTCCATGGTCCAGGCCTTGCGGCCTTCGGCAGCGCTGCGCACGGATTTGCTGTCGAGCAGGAGGGTGCTGTCCTTGTCCCTGGAGACGGTGGTCCAGGGCCCCGCCAGCGCCACGCCGGGCGCCAGGGCGAGCATCAGGACCGCTGTTTTCATGGCAGCAGCGGGCGCTTGGCGGCCTGCTTGGCCTTGATTTCGGAAACGCTGCGGTCTATCGCGGCCAGGCGGACGGTGACGTTCGGGTGGATCGCGGTGTAGCCATTCAGCGCCGTCGCTGGATACTGGCCGGACAGGCGTTGCCAGAAGTTGCGTGCATTGCCGATGTTGTAGCCGGCGCGCGCCAGCATGTACAGCGCCAGGTTGTCGGCTGCCACGTCGTAATCGGCAGGCATTGGCCGTACGCCGGCTGTCCCGACCAGCATGGTCAGGTCAGGCCGCACCGATGCCAGGTTGTCGATGATGCTGGCCATGGTGGCGGTGCTGCGCATGGTGCCGGCGTGGCCGAGAATGTTGTGCGCCAGTTCTTTCGCCATGACGTAGGCCACGGCTTCATCGTTCTGCGCGAAGTTGATCATGCCGCGCGTCAGCATGACGCGGCTGCCGTCGTTGTAGGCGTTCACATTGTCCGAGTTGCCCAGGTCGACGCGGAAGGCGCAGGCGCGGGTGACGGGCACGTTCAGCGTCTGGCTGTTGCCATTGCGTGCAATGGTCATGCTCAAGGTGGCGCTGTTGGCGGTCAAAGGACCGAAGACGGCTGCAGCCTTGCTTTCGGCATCATGGCCTTTCGGCAGCGGCTTGCCGCCAGCGGCGATCAGGTCGTCGCCCTTGCGCAGGCCGGCCTTGGCGGCGCCGCTGCCAGCCAGTACGCCGGACACTTGCAGTACATCGTCGTAGCCCAGCACGGCGGCCGATGCGTCGCCGTATTCGCCGGGATAGGAGTATTTGTTCTTGGCGGTGAACCCAAGCAGGTTGCGCGCCTGCGCCTTGCACAGGTCAGCGTTATTGATCAACAGCGGGGCGGCGATGCGGTACAGGCGTTCCTGCAGGCTGGCGATCACCTTCAGGTTGTCGCGTGCGGCCTGCATCTGCGGCGTCACCACCGGGGCAACTGGCGCCGACGGCGGCGTTGGCTGAGCCGGGGCGGCCGGCTCGCTGCCGGATTGAAAAGTTGAACAGGCTGAGAGCAGGAGCGAGGCCGCAATCGCGGGCCAGGTAAGCGGCGAATTCGAATTGTAGCGTTGCTCTACTGCCATAAATATTTCCTCAGTGCTTGCCTGTGCTGCCGAAACCTCCGGCGCCGCGGTCGCTGGCCTCGAAGTCTTCGACAACATTGAAGCCAACCTGCAGCACGGGCACGATGATCAATTGCGCCAGGCGCTCCATTGGATTCAGCGTAAACGTGTTGAAGCCCCGGTTCCAGGTAGACACCATCAATTGTCCCTGGTAATCGGAGTCAATCAAGCCTACCAGATTCCCCAAAACAATGCCGTTCTTGTGGCCCATGCCGGAGCGGGGCAGGATCATGGCGGCATAGCCCGGATCGGCGATATGAATCGCCAGGCCGGTCGGCACCAGCACGGTCTGGCCGGGTTCGATGACCAGCGGCGCATCGATGCAGGCGCGCAGGTCGAGGCCGGCGCTGCCAGGCGTTGCGTAGGCCGGCATCTGGTCTTTCATGCGCGGATCGAGGATTTTGACGTCTACAGTTTTCATTGGAATAGCGAGTTCTTGTCGATGCGTTTGGCGATTTCGGAAATCAGCTGGCGCGCCAGCGTGAGCTTGTCGGCGCGCGGCAGGATGGTATGTCCGTTCTCGTCAAACAGGATGATGGTGTTGTCGTCCTGGCCGAAGGTGTTGTGGCCGATATTGCCGACCAGGAGCGGGATGCCTTTGCGTTCGCGCTTGCTGGCGCCGTATTCGATCAGGTTTTCCGATTCGGCGGCGAAGCCTACGCAATAAGGCCAGCCGGCCAGGCTGGTGCGGGTGGCCACGCTGGCCAGGATGTCCGGGTTCTGTTCGAACTTCAGTTCCGGCACGCTGTTGTCGCCGGTTTTCTTGACCTTCTGCGCGCTCGGGTTCACGACCTTCCAGTCCGCCACCGCGGCTACGGAAATGAACACGTGCTGGCCGCCGATGTGATCCATTACGGCGTCGAACATCTGCTGTGCGCTTTTGACGTTGTGGCGCTCCACGCCGTACGGCGTCTCCAGCGCGACAGGGCCGGACACCAGGGTCACTTCGGCGCCCGCTTCACGCGCGGCGCGCGCTACGGCGTAACCCATCTTGCCGGAGGAAAGGTTGGTGATGCCGCGCACCGGGTCGATGGCTTCGAAAGTCGGGCCCGCAGTGACCAGGATGCGCTTGCCGGCCAGGACTTTCGGCTGGAAGGCGGCGATCATTTCCGCCAGCAGTTGTTCCGGTTCCAGCATGCGGCCCAGTCCCACTTCACCGCAAGCCTGGTCGCCCGCGGCGGGACCGAACACGGTGATGCCGTCTTCGCGTACCTGCTCCACGTTGCGCTGGGTGGCGGGATTGGACCACATTTCCACGTTCATGGCGGGCGCGATCAGCAGCGGCACACGGCTTGGGCGGGCCAGGCACATGGTCGACAGCAGGTCGTCGCACACGCCGTGCGCCAGCTTGACAATGAAGTCGGCGGAGCAGGGCGCGATCAGGATGGCGTCGGCGTCGCGCGTGACGTCGATGTGGGCCATATTGTTGTTCACGCGCGGATCCCACTGGCTGTTGAAGACCGGCTTGCCGGACAGCGCCTGCATCGTCACCGGGGTGATGAAGTGGGTCGCGGCGTCGGTCATCACGACCTGCACCGAAGCGCCTTCCTTGGTCAGCGCGCGGCACAGTTCAGCGGCCTTGTAGCAGGCTACGCCGCCGGACAGGCCGAGGACGATTTTCTTGCCAGTCAGTTCCATTTTGCTGCTCCTACTTGTTCACGCGGCGCAGTTCGTCCAGTACGAACAGTGCGGCGCCAATGCAGATGGCGGTGTCGGCGATGTTAAAGGCCGGGAAGTGGCCGAAGCCGCTCCAGTGGAAATCGAGGAAGTCGATCACGTGGCCGTGCCAGATGCGGTCGATCACGTTGCCCACTGCGCCGCCCAGGATCAGGGACAGGGCCCAGCAGAACATGCGCTGGCCGCTGTGGCGCATCAGCAGGTAGACGATGTACAGCGCGGCGATCACGCCGATGGCGGTGAACAGGTGGCGTTGCCAGCCGCCTTCGTTGGCGAGGAAGCTGAATGCGGCGCCTTTGTTGTAGGCCAGGACCAGGTTGAAGAAGCTGGTGATGACTTTCTCTTCGCCGTATACGAACAGCTTGTTGATCGTGATCTTGCTTAGCTGGTCCAGCAGGATGATGATGAAGGCGATGCCCAGCCACGGGGCCATGCTGCCGGAGGCGGGTTTGCTGCTGAAGGTGGTGGTCTTTTTGGTGGCCATAAATAGCTTTTTCTTTGTGCTTGCCAGAACCGGGGAACCAGTGTCTGACCCGCAGGGTCAGACACTCATCTGCGGCGGCCGCAGACTTGGGTTAGGCGTACTTGCGGGATTCGCCGGCGCCGAACAGGTTGGCGTGGCAACGGCCGCACAGGCCTGGGTGGTCGGCGTGCGAGCCCACGTCTGCGCGGTAGTGCCAGCAGCGCTCGCACTTCTGCGCGGTCGATGCTGCCACGTTCACGGCTTCATCTGCTTCGGATGCCACTTCGACAGCCTTGGCCAGCGAAGTGATGAAGATGAACTTCAGGTCGTCGTCCAGCGATGCCAGCGCCTTGAACTTGTCGCCGGCGGCCTTGATCTCCAGTTCCGCCTGCAACGAGGAGCCGATCGCACCGGAGCCGCGAAGTTCTTCCAGTTGCTTGGTCACGTCGGCCCGCACGGCGATGATGGTCGCGTACTTGGCCATCAGGGCTTCGGCGTCCGCCAGTTCCGGCAGTTGCCACCAGGTCTGGGTGTAGATGGTTTCGTCGCTGGCTTTGAACGATTCCTCGCCGGCAAATGAAGCCCACGCCTCTTCGGCGGTGAAGCACAGCACCGGCGCCATCAGGCGCAGCAGGGACTGGGTGATGTGCCACAGCGCGGTTTGCGCGGAACGGCGCGCCTTGGAATCCACGGCGCTGGTGTACAGGCGGTCCTTCAGGATGTCCAGGTAGAAGCCGCCCAGGTCCTCGGAGCAGAAGTTCTGCAGCTTGGACACCACCGGGTGGAATTCGTAGCGCTCGTAGTGGCGCGACAGGTCGGCCTGCAGCGCAGCCATATTGGCCAGCGCGTAGCGATCGATTTCCAGCAGATCGGCAACCGGCACGGCGTTCGCCTTCGGATCGAAGTCCGAGGTATTGGCCAGCAGGAAGCGCAGGGTGTTGCGGATGCGGCGGTAGGACTCGGTCACGCGCTTCAGGATCTCGTCGGAGATCGACAGCTCGGAGGTGTAGTCGGTGGCGGCCACCCACAGGCGCAGGATATCGGCGCCCAGGGTGTCGGACACCTTCTGCGGCGCGACGGTGTTGCCGATCGACTTCGACATCTTCTTGCCCTCGCCGTCGACCACGAAGCCGTGGGTCAGCAGCGCCTTGTACGGCGGACGGCCGTTCAGCATCGAAGAGGTCAGCAGCGAGGAGTGGAACCAGCCGCGGTGCTGGTCCGAGCCTTCCAGGTACAGGTCGGCCGGGAAGTGCGATTGCTCAGGATGCGAGCCGCGCAGCACGGTCTGGTGGGTGCAGCCGGAGTCGAACCACACGTCCAGCGTGTCCTTGTTCTTCACATAGTGTTCGGCTTCCGCGCCCAGCAGGGTAGCCGGGTCCAGCGCCTGCCAGGCGTCGATGCCGCCTTGCTCGATCAGCTTGGCCACTTGCTCCAGCAGTTCCGCGGTGCGCGGGTGCAGCTCACCGGTCTCCTTGTGGACGAACACGGCCATCGGCACGCCCCACTGGCGCTGGCGCGACAGGGTCCAGTCCGGACGGTTGGCGATCATGCCATGCAGGCGCGCCTTGCCCCAGTCCGGGAAGAATTCAGTGGCTTCGATGCCTTCCAGCGCTGTCTCGCGCAGGGTGGAACCACCGTCCAGCGGCTGGATGTCCATGCCGGCGAACCACTGCGAGGTGGCGCGGTAGACGATCGGGGTCTTGTGGCGCCAGCAGTGCATGTAGCTGTGGTCGAACATCTTCAGTTCGAACAGGGCGCCCGCTTCGCGCAGCGCCTCGCAGATCGGCTTCGAGGCTTCCCAGATACTCATGCCGCCGAACAGCGGCAGGGACGGGATGTACTTGCCGTCGCCCATCACCGGCTTCAGGATGTCATCGTCCTTCATGCCGTGCGATTTGCAGGAGATGAAGTCGTCCTGGCCGTAAGCCGGGGCCGAGTGCACCACACCGGTACCGCTTTCGGTGGTTACGTAGTCGGCGATGTAGACCGGCGACAGGCGGTCGTAGAACGCGTCTCTGGCGTGCAGCGGGTGCTTGAAGGCGATGCCGGCCAGCTTGTCGCCGGTGGCGGTGGCGATGACGCTGCCTTCCAGCTTGTAGCGCTCCAGGCAGGAGGCCACCAGGTCCTTGGCCAGGATCAGCAGCAGCGGCTTGCCTTCGCGCTCGGTCTGCACCAGCGCGTAGGTCACCTCGTGGTGCATGTTCAGGGCCTGGTTGGACGGGATGGTCCAGGGGGTGGTGGTCCAGATCACGACGAAGCCGTCGCCGGCCGGCAGGGCAGGCAGGCCGAAGGCGGCTGCCAGCTTGTCGTGTTCATGGAAGGCGAAGCCGACGTCGATCGCCGGGTCGCGCTTGTTCTGGTATTCCACCTCCGCTTCCGCCAGGGCGGAGCCGCAATCGAAGCACCAGTTCACCGGTTTCAGGCCGCGATAGACGTAGCCTTTCTCCAGCAGCTTGCCCAGGGCGCGCAGCTCGTCGGCTTCGTTACCATAGTTCATGGTCAGGTAAGGATTGTCCCATTCGCCCAGAACGCCCAGGCGGATGAAGTCCTTCTTCTGGCGCTCCACCTGCTCGTGCGCGTAGGCGCGCGCCTTGGTCAGCACGTCGGCGGTCGGCAGGTTCTTGCCGAACAGCTTTTCGATCTGGATCTCGATCGGCATGCCGTGGCAATCCCAGCCCGGCACGTAAGGCGCGTCGAAGCCGGCCAGGGTGCGCGACTTCACTACGATGTCCTTCAGGATCTTGTTGACGGCGTGGCCGATGTGGATGTCGCCGTTGGCGTAGGGAGGACCATCATGCAGCACGAACTTCGGGCGGCCCTTGGCGGCCTTGCGCACGCGTTCGTAGATCTTCTTGTCCTGCCATTGCTTGACCCAGCCCGGTTCGCGCTTGGCCAGGTCGCCGCGCATCGGGAATGGGGTTTCGGTCATATTGACCGGGTACTTGCTCTCTTGCTTCTTTGGTTTGTTGTCAGACATGATGAATGCTTTAAGTTTGTGTTTCGGTTGGCGCTTGCGAAGTTGGGCAAGGCCTAAATTCGGTCGGTGACGGAGTTGGCGGCGAAGAAGGCGCGCGCTTGGTCGGCGTCGCGCTCGATGGCCTTGACCAGGGTAGGCAGGTCAATGAACTTTTCTTCGTCACGTATCTTTTGCAGGAATTCGACGCGCACCACCTTGCCGTAGCAGTTCCGGGCGAAGTCGAAGACATGGACTTCCAGCAGCACGCGGCCGGCGTCTTCCACCGTGGGACGCACGCCCAGGCTGGCAACGGCCGGCAATGGCCTGTCGCCCAGGCCGTGCACCTGCACGATAAAGATGCCGGAGAGGGCAGGACGGTGCGGCACGCGCAGGTTCAGCGTCGGGAAGCCGATATCGCGCCCCAGTTTGGCGCCGTGGATCACGTGGCCGGAAATCGAGTAGGGATGGCCCAGCAAGGCCTGCGCATGCGGGAAATCGCCTTCGGAAAGCGCGCTGCGCACGGCGGAGGAGGAAATACGGGTTTCGCCATTGCGCACGGTCGGCAGTACTTCGACTTCGAAGCCATACTGCCTGCCAGCTTCGGCCAACATGGCGACATTGCCGGCGCGCTTGGCGCCGTAACAAAAATCGTCCCCCACCATCAGCCACTTCACGTGCAGGCCTTCGACCAGCACCTTTTCGACGAAGCTTTGCGGCGACTGGCCGGCAAAGGCATCGCAGAAATGCTCGACGATCACCCGGTCCACGCCATTGTTTTCCAGGGCCTGCAGCTTGTCGCGCAGGTTGGCGATGCGCGGCGGGGCTTTCGACATATCGCCCATCTTGTGGGCGAAGAATTCGCGCGGATGGGGCTCGAAGGTCATCACGGCCGATTCCAGCCCGAGGCGATCGGCGGCCGCGCGCACGCGCGCCAGCAGGGCCTGGTGGCCGCGGTGGACACCGTCGAAGTTGCCGATCGTCAGGGCGCAGGGCGCGCGCGCCGCTGCATTGGGAAGTCCGCGAAATACCTTCATTTATCTTGCTATCAGGCTCAAATGCTTGATTATACGTTCTCAATGTAAAAAAGCGCTGCCTGCGGGTGCAGGCAGCGCTTTTCTTGGCTCAGCCCGGCTTTGTTCAGACCGGGTTGTTAATGTACATGGTCCAGTAGCGGGCCAGTTCTGGCTCGCCAGCGGTGCCTTTCACCGACTTCAGGGTGCTGATGGCAGCAGCCTTCTTGCCGGCGATGTACTGTGCCACGCCATAGTGCAGCTTCATTTCTTCAGGCTTGCGGCCGGTGCCCAGCTTGATCGCTTCTTCCATCAGCTTCAGGCCATCGGCCTTGCCGTCGGAAACCATGGCATAGCCCAGGTTGGCCAGGCCGTCAGCATCCTTTTCCTTGCGGAAGTTGCCTTCCTGGGTGGCAGCGTTCTTCTGCTGGTCGGCCAGGGTCTTGGTTGCCAGGTCTTTCAGGCGCTGGTGGCGGCCGGCGTCGGCGCCGGTGCCCAGGGCACCTTTCTTGTAGCCTTCGTCGACGATCTTCAGGGCTTCAGCAGGGTTGCCGGCTTGCAGGGCCAACTGGCCCATTTCCATGAATTCGGACGGCTTGGTGATCTGCTTCAGGGCCAGCTTGAGGCGCATCACGTCCAGGTTCAGGGACGAGGAGAAGCCTGGCTTGCCGATCACGCGGTTCAGCAGGTCGGCCCAGTAGGATGCCTTTGGATAGGATGCAGCCAGCTTTTCCAGAGTCTGCACGTAGCCAGCCTTGTCGTTCTGCTTCAGCTGGATGTTGGCCAGCATTTGCAGGCTGCCTTCGGACTTGGCACCTTGCAGTTCCTTGGCGGCTTCGTTGAGCTTGCCGCTCTGGTAATAGGTCTGGATCAGTTGCTCGCGCATCTGGGAGTTGTTCGGATTATCCTTCAGGACCTTCTGGATGTAGGTAATGGCTTTTGGATAATCCTTGGCGCGCAGGTAGATGCTGGCCAGGGCTTCGGTGATCTTTGGTGCCTGGGCTGGCGACAGCTTGCCGGATGCCAGCACTTGCTCGAAGGCGCGGGCGGCGGTCTCATTCTCGCCGGCAGCGGCAGCAGCGGAACCGCGGGTGTATTCGATCTGGAATTTTTCCAGTTCGGACTTGCCGCCGACAGCGTCTGCTTCCTTCAGTTTCGCCAGGGCTTCCTTGTAACGGCCGGAGGAGGCCAGTTTCTGGGCTTCTTGCAGTGGCTTGCCAACTTCTGCGCGCACGGCCTCGGCATACGCGATCGAGGACAGGCCCACCATCGGGACAGCAGCGTTGAAACCGATAGCGGCCATTACCAGGCCGAGGTGTGCGAGACGAAACTTAATCATGGGGTGATTTTCTTTCTTCAAAATGCGAAATAGGCAGGATAACCTGCCTATTTAGGAAAATAAAGGGTGTTTTGGCCCAATTATTTACTGGAACTGCTCGTTGCCGACCAGGCCAATCTTGGTGACGCCCAGACGCTGTGCCGAAGCCATGACGCCTGCAACCACGCTGTAGTTAACCAGCTTGTTCGGACGCAGGTGCACTTCAGGCTGGTCAGCCTGTGCCGCTACGGCGATCAGCTTGTTCTCCAGGGCAGGGCGGTCAGGAACGACCACATTGTCCCACAGGATGGTGCCGTCGAAGTCAACGTCGATGGTCACGACCACTGGTTCCTTGGTTGGCGGTGGCGGGGTGCCGACCGGCATGTTCAGGTTGACCGAGTGGTTCGCTTTTGGAATGGTGATGATCAGCAGAATGATCAGAACCAGCATGACGTCGATCATCGGCGTCATGTTCATTTCCATCATCGGTTCCGACTCACCGCCGGAACTGCCTACGCTCATACTCATGAAATGTGTTCCTTTTCAGAAGGCCGCCCCCGCTACAGCCAGGGGCGGCTTGTTCTTACATCTTATCAGGCGGTTCGGTGATGAAACCGACCTTCTGGATGCCAGCGCGCTGGGTGGTGTAGATCACACGGCCGATCGATTCATATTTCGCGTCTTTGTCGCCGCGGACATGAACTTCAGGCTGAGGCACCTTCACAGCTTCCTCTTTCAGAAAATCGAACAGCTCATTCGCGTCGCGCATTTTCTTCTGGTTCCAGTAGATGTCGCCATCTTTGTTAACAACGATGTTGACGTTCTCTGGTTTGGTCTGGATTGCCTGGTTGATCTCTTCCGGCAGGTTGATCTTCTGCAGTTTGAGAACGACCGGGCTCGTGATCAGGAAGATGATCAGCAGAACCAGCATGATGTCCACGAGCGGAGTCGTGTTGATCTCACTGTTAAGCTGCTCTTCTCCCCCGGTATCGGAGCCTACAGACATCGACATGGTATTAACCTACTTTTTTCGACGAAGCAGCAGCGTTCGAGGTGGACATTGCACCGGAGATCAGCACGGAGTGCACGTCTGCGGAGAAGGAGCGTACATCTTCCATTGCGGTCTTGTTACGACGCAGCAGCCAGTTGTAACCCAGAACGGCAGGAACTGCGACCAGCAGACCGAAAGCGGTCATGATCAGCGCTTCACCCACTGGACCTGCAACCTTGTCGATCGATGCGTTACCGGTCATACCGATGTTGGTCAGCGCGCCGTAAATACCCCAAACGGTACCGAACAGGCCGATGAACGGAGCGGTCGAACCAACGGTTGCCAGGAAGGACAGGCCATCGGACAGGCGGGACTGCACTTTGTCAACAGCGCGCTGGATGGACATGGTCACCCAGGTCGACAGGTCGATCTGTTCCAGCAGGGCGCCGTCGTGGTGAGCGGTGGCCTTGGTGCCGGATTCAGCGATGAAGCGGAATGGGGAACCTTCGGTCAGGGTCGCGGTGCCGGCAGCGATCGACGATGCTTTCCAGAACTTGGCAGAGGTTTCTTTCTGCTGTTTGAAGATCTTCTGCTGGTCGATGATCTTGGTCACGATGATGTACCAGGAACCGATCGACATGATCGACAGGATGATCAGGGTAGCACGAGCCACGAAGCCGGCTTCCCACACAGCGGAGATACCGAATGGGTTTTCGACTTCTTCTTTAGCGGCTGGAGCAGCTGGGGCAGCAGCTGGAGCGGCTGCTTCTGCTGCTGGAGCGGCTGCCGCGTCAGCTGCTGGAGCTGCAGGTGCGTCAGCGGCTGGAGCCGAAGCGGCTGCCGAGGCAGGCGCGTCAGCCATGGCTGGGGCGCTTACCAGGGCGGTAGCTGCGGTCACCGAGAACAGCACAGCGGCCAGTACAGCGGACAAACGGGTATTCTTAAACATGCTTCCTCCAAATTTGAAAAATAATCAGTTCGCTGGCTTAAACGACAACGGACTTACTTAGTTGCGAGACGGTGCTCTGTCTCAGGTTTATTCCAGCGTCCAGACGTATTGCATCTGTTGCCAGCCTTCTTGCGGCTTGCCGTCGACCGTTGCAGGCTTGAATTTGCACTTGGAAATACCAACTTGTGCGGCCTTGTCCAGGTCACGGAAACCACTAGATTTCACTACTTTTGCCTCAGCTACGTGGCCGTCCACACCGATCAGGAAGGACATGGTCACAGTGCCAGTCTCTTCGTTACGCAGCGACGACTTCGGCCATTCTGGCTTGGCGCAGGTGCTGAAGTCGACCACAGCCGGGGTACGTACACCGGTTGCCGCAGGGGCTGGAGGTGCAGGTTGTGCCGGAGGGGCTGGGCGAATATCGGTGGTTGCTGGCTTCACGTTGGTCGCGTTGGCGATCACGTTCTGCGCTGGCGGCGGTTGCTGCACGTTCACTTCGACCGGAGGAATGAATGGCGGTGGGGGGGCCTTCATCTCTGGTGGCGGTGGCGGTGGTGGCAGTTCTTTTGGCGGAGGCGGGGCAACCTCCTCGATGATCTTGGTCTCCACCGGTTCGATCATCTTGCTAATCATTTTCTTGCCCAAGCCGGAAACAATACCGTAACCAGCAATTATGTGCAGGACTACGACGAACACGATGCCCGTATAGTTCTTCTTCCCGGCAATTTTCTCGTTATCACTGAAATTCATGCCTGCTTTCTCCAATACCAACTCTTGTGTTGCTACTTTAAACCCCCAAAATGGCGACACAAAGCTACAGCCGCATCCGGGACGTCGGCGAATTATACATACGAATTTTGGATTTTTGCATAGAATTTTGTCCCGAAAACCGTTTAAATTTCATGCCCTTAGCCCCATATTGGCAGGCTGTTACCAGGCTGTGCCAAAGTGGTCTGGCAGAAAAAGCAAGAGAAAATTGACCATTTTTTCGCCCCTGCGATTGATCTTCATCACTTTTTCTTCAAGACGAAATATTGCTCGCCAGCGACCCTGGCGAGGCTAAGGAAATTTGGCGAAGTGTGTTGCTTCGACGTAACTCTGTCAAAAGCGGCGGTCAGATCACCCGGTTGCGCTTCTCGCGCTTGCACTCGATGGTGCTGATCACCTGGCCATCCGGCGAAACCGTATCCAGGTGAACGTCAAATCCCCAGAGACGGGCCACGTGCTTCAGCACTTCATTGGCCTGCTGGTTGAGGGGACGGCGGTTGTACTGCGTGTGACGCAGTGTCAGGGCGCGGTCGTCGCGGGTATTGACGGACCATACCTGTATATTCGGCTCGCGGTTGCCCAGGTTGTACTGGTCGGCCAGCATTTGCCGCACATAGCGGTAGCCCAGCTCATCGTGGATGGCCGAGACGGCCAGCTTGTCGTTCTTGTCGTCATCTAATACAGCAAAGAAGTGGAACTCGCGGATCAGGCGCGGCGACAGATATTGCGCAATGAAGCTTTCATCCTTGAAATTGCGCATGGCGAAGTCAAGCGTCTTCTTCCAGTCGCTGCCGGCAATATCGGGGAACCATTCGCGGTCTTCCGGCGTCGGATTCTCGCAAATGCGCCGGATGTCAGACATCATGGCAAAGCCCAGTGCATACGGATTGATGCCGTTGTAGTAGGGGCTGTGCACCGGCGGCTGGTACACCACATTGGTATGGCTCTTCAGGAATTCCATCATGAAGCCATCGCTGACCACGCCCTCATCGTACAACTGGTTGAGGATGGTGTAATGCCAGAACGTGGCCCAGCCCTCGTTCATGACCTGGGTCTGGCGCTGCGGGTAGAAATACTGGCTGATCTTGCGCACGATGCGCACGATCTCGCGCTGCCAGGGTTCCAGCAGCGGCGCGTACTTCTCGATAAAGTACAGCAGGTTTTCTTCCGGCTCAGGCGGGAAGCGCGGCGCCGGCTTGTCGACGGCCTCTTCTTCGCGCCGCGGCACGGTGCGCCACAGTTCGTTGATCTGCGATTGCAGGTAGGCTTCGCGCTCCTTCTGCTTCATCTGTTCCTGCGCCAGCGACAGCTTGGCCGGACGCTTGTAGCGGTCCACGCCATAGTTCTGGATCGCGTGGCAGGAGTCGAGCAGCAATTCAATGGCATCGATACCATGCCGCTGTTCGCACTCGGTGATGTAATTCTTGGCAAACACCATGTAATCAATGATGGCATCGGCATCGGTCCAGGTCTTGAACAGGTAATTGCCCTTGAAGAAGGAGTTGTGGCCATAGGCGGCGTGGGCAATGACCAGCGCCTGCATGGTCAGGCTGTTTTCCTCCATGAGATAGGCAATGCAGGGGTTGGAATTGATGACGATCTCGTAAGCCAGCCCCATCTGCCCGCGCTTGTAGCCTTTTTCTGTCGCCAGGAAGTGCTTGCCAAACGACCAGTGGGCATACGACACCGGCATGCCCACTGAAGTGTAGGCGTCCATCATTTGCTCGGCAGTAATGATCTCCAGCTGGTTCGGATAGGTATCCAGCCCGAAGTTCTGCGCTACGCGGCGGATTTCTTCGTGCGCCTGCTCGATCAGTTCAAACGTCCATTCGGATTGCTCCGGCAGGGCGCGTGGATGCGGGGGGCGCTTGGTCATCTGGTTCATTTTGGCTGCTTCTTGAACAGTTCGCGGAACACCGGGTAGATATCGGCCGGCGTGACTATCTTCTGCATGGCGAAGTGCTGGTGGTATTCGGGGATCTGGGCGTATTGCTCCCACAGGTTCTGCGGCGGGCCGTCGGTGATCTCGACATAGGTGTAGTACTGCACCTTGGGCATGATGGTGTTGACCAGCAGCTGCCGGCACAGCACGGAGTCGTTGTCCCAGTTGTCGCCGTCGGATGCTTGCGCCACGTAGGCATTCCAGCTGCCGCCGCCGAAGCGCTCGTCAATGATCTTGTTCAGCAGGTGCAAGGCCGAGGACACCACGGTACCGCCCGATTCGCGCGAATGGAAGAATTCATTTTCGTCCACTTCCGACGCTGCCGTATGGTGGCGGATGAACACCACCTCGATCTTGTCGTACACGCGCTTGAGGAACAGGTAGAGCAGGATGAAGAAGCGCTTGGCGGTATCCTTGCGCTGCTCGTCCATCGAGCCCGACACGTCCATGATGCAGAACATCACGGCCTGGGTCATCGGCTTCGGCACCTTGATGCGGTTCGAATAGCGCAGGTCGAAGGGATCGATGTAGGGAATGGCCAGCAAGCGCGTATGCAAGTGGTGGATCAGCTTTTTCAGCTCGATGACCTGCGGGTCGTCGAGGGGCGCGCCGGCCACCAGCAGTTCCTCCAGTTCGCGTTCCGCCTCGATCAGGCGCTTGCGTGAACTGCCGCCCACCGCAATGCGGCGGCCGAGGGCGCCGCGCAGGGAGCGCAGCACGTGGATGTTCGAAGGCGTGCCCGATACCGTATAACCTGCGCGCTGCGGCTTGAATTCCGTGGTCGCCGTGAGCTGGGTCTTGATCATGTGCGGCAGTTCCAGGTCTTCGAAGAAGTAGTTCATGAATTCTTCGCGCGACAGTTCGAAGATGAAATCATCCTCGGTGGTCTGGTCGCTGTTGCCTGCGCGGCCGCGGCCGCTGCCCCCGCCGCCCTTGGGGCGGTTGATCAAATCACCTTTCTGGTATTCCTCGTTGCCGGGATTAACCACTTCCCAGATCCCGCCATGGGCGTGGCCGAACGAGGGCTCGTTCACGTCCTTGACGGGAATCGATACTTTTTCGCCATTCTCGATGTCGGTGATCGAGCGCCCCTTGATGGCGCGCCCGACCGCATCCTTGATCTGGCCCTTGTAACGCCGCAAAAATCGTTCGCGGTTGACCGCGGACTTGTTCTTGCCCTGCAAACGACGGTCGATGAGGTAAGTCATGTGCCTCCTGCCTGCTTGATTGGCGCGTCCTGATTATCCCACTTCTCTATCAGGACGACTTCCTCACGCGCAGATACCATTCGCACAGCAGCCGGACCTGCTTGGCCGTGTATCCCTTTTCCACCATGCGCGCCACGAAGTCGGCGTGCTTGTTGGCGTCCTCGGCGCTGGCCTTGGCATTGAAGGAGATCACCGGCAGCAGTTCCTCCGTATTGGAGAACATTTTCTTCTCGATCACCGTGCGGAACTTCTCGTAACTGGTCCAGGCCGGGTTCTTGCCACCGTTATTGGCGCGCGCCCGCAGGCCGAAGTTGACGATCTCATTACGGAAGTCTTTCGGGTTCGAAATCCCGGCCGGCTTCTCGATCTTCTCCAGCTCGTTGTTCAGCGATTCGCGGTCGAAGCTTTCGCCGGTATCCGGGTCGCGGTATTCCTGGTCCTGGATCCAGAAGTCGGCAAAGGTCACGTAGCGGTCGAAGATGTTCTGGCCGTATTCGGAGTAGCTCTCCAGGTAGGCGGTCTGGATTTCCTTGCCGATGAACTCGACATAGCGCTGGGCCAGGTGCTCTTTTATATAGGAGAAGTACTTTTGCTCGGTCTCCGGCGGGAACTGCTCGCGCTCGACCTGCTGTTCGAGCACGTAGAGCAGGTGCACCGGGTTGGCCGCCACCTCGGTCGAGTCGAAGTTGAAGACCTTGGACAGGATCTTGAAGGCGAAGCGCGTCGACAGGCCGCTCATGCCCTCGTCGACCCCGGCATAGTCCACGTATTCGTGGATGGACTTGGCTTTCGGGTCGGTATCCTTGAGGTTTTCACCATCGTACACCAGCATCTTGCTGAAAATGCTGGAGTTTTCCGGCTCTTTCAGGCGCGACAGAATGGCGAACTGCGACATCATGCGCAGCGTGCCGGGAGCGCAAGGCGCCTTGTCGAGCGAGGAATTGTGCAGCAGCTTCTCGTAAATCTTGATCTCGTCGGTGACGCGCAGGCAGTACGGCACCTTCACTATATAGATACGGTCGAGGAATGCCTCGTTATTGCGGTTGTTCTTGAAGCTCTTCCACTCCGACTCGTTCGAGTGGGCCAGGATGATGCCCTCGAAGGGGATGGCGCCGAAGCCTTCCGTGCCCTTGTAGTTGCCTTCCTGGGTGGCGGTCAGCAAGGGGTGCAGCACCTTGATCGGCGCCTTGAACATCTCGACGAATTCCATCAGGCCCTGGTTGGCCAGGCACAGGCCGCCGGAATAGCTGTAGGCGTCCGGGTCGTCCTGGGCGTAGTCTTCGAGCTTGCGGATATCGACCTTGCCCACCAGCGAAGAAATGTCCTGGTTGTTCTCGTCGCCCGGCTCGGTCTTCGAGATGGCAGTCTGCTTCAGTACGGAAGGGTAGCGCTTGACCACGCGGAACTGGTTGATATCGCCATTGAATTCGTGCAGGCGCTTGACTGCCCATGGCGAAGGGATATTGCGCAGGTAGCGGCGCGGGATGCCGTAATCCTCTTCCAGGATGGTGCCGTCTTCCGCCTCGCTGAACAGGCCGAGCGGCGATTCGTTCACCGGCGAGCCTTTCAGGCAGTAGAACGGCACTTCTTCCATCAGTTGCTTGAGCTTTTCCGCAATCGACGATTTGCCGCCGCCGACAGGGCCCAGCAGGTAGAGGATCTGCTTGCGCTCTTCCAGGCCCTGGGCGGCATGGCGGAAGTAGGCAACGACCTGCTCGATGACGTCCTCCATGCCGTAGAACTCACGGAAGGCGGGATAAATCTTGATGACCTTGTTGGCGAAGATGCGGGACAGGCGCGTATCGTTGCGCGTATCAACCAGGGTCGGTTCGCCGATCGCAGCCAGCATCCGTTCCGCCGCCGAAGCGTAAGTCAGGCGGTCCTTTTTGCAAAGCGCGAGATACTCGGAGAGGGACATTTCCTCTTCCTTGGTGCGCTCATACCGTGCTGCGTAGTTGTCAAAAATGGTCATGTGAATGTCCTTTAATGAAAAATCTACTAGTCACATGGTCGGCAGTCGTAGCGTGGGCTGCAGGCCTGCTCAATGCTTTGCCAGCTTGCCTGAGTTGCCAGGGATTGCCCGAGGCTCGGAGCTGGATCATTATTAGCCGGCGGGGGGATGGTTGCCGGGCTCGAAACGCATCTTACGTTGATGAAATTTATTATTGCTCTATTGGATCTAGAAGTAAAGCCAGTAGTACCGCCAATGCTCGATCCCCTCGCCTATGGCACCACAGTAGCACGGCTGGCCCGACTCTGCAGCACACTATCTTGGAGTAAGATGCCAACTACTTATCAGCGGTGAAAGAGAACAAAAAATGACTACCCAAATGCGCTCCATCGTGCAGAATATGCCGAAGGCAGAACTGCACATTCACATTGAAGGCTCGCTGGAGCCGGAAGTGATTTTCGCGCTGGCCGAACGCAATGGCGTCAAGCTGGCCTACCCGTCGGTGGAAGCACTGCGCGCGGCATATGCCTTCACCAACCTGCAATCCTTCCTCGACATCTACTACGCCGGCGCCAGCGTGCTGCTGAAAGAGCAGGACTTTTATGACATGACCATGGCTTACCTGCAGCGCGCCAGGGCCGATCATGTACGCCATGCCGAAATTTTCTTCGACCCCCAGACCCATACCGCGCGCGGCGTGCCGATTGGCGATGTGATTAATGGTATCCATCGCGCTTGCACCGAAGGGCCAATCAGCGCGAAGCTGATCCTGTGCTTCCTGCGCCACCTGAGCGAAGAAGACGCGCTCGCCACGCTGGAAGCGGCGCTGCCGTACCGCGACAAATTCATCGGCGTCGGCCTCGATTCTTCCGAAGTCGGCCACCCGCCGGAGAAATTTGCCCGCGTGTTCGCACGCGCCCGCGACCTCGGACTGCACCTGGTGGCGCATGCCGGCGAAGAGGGGCCGCCAGCCTATATCGAAACGGCGGTCGACCTGCTCAAGGTGGAGCGCATCGACCACGGCGTACGCTGCCTGGAAGATCCTGCATTGACACGGCGCCTGGCCGCGCTGCGCATGCCCCTGACCGTTTGCCCGCTGTCCAACACCAAGCTGCGCGTGTTCGACCAGATGAAGGACCATAACCTGCTGGCGCTGCTCGACGCGGGCCTGGTGGCGATGGTGAATTCGGACGACCCGGCGTACTTTGGCGGCTATATGAACGATAACTTCGTCGCCGTGTTCGACGCGCTGCCGCTTGGCCTGGCCCATGCGCACCAGCTGGCGCGCAACAGCTTCGAAGCAGCCTTCCTGCCCGCCGAGGAAAAGCAGAAGTTCCTGGACGAAGTCGATACCTATTTCTCTGCCTTTAACGTGGTCTGACAATTAATGTTTCAACAAGCCCTGAGGATGACGGCGCGCGACTGGCGCGCCGGGCAGTTGCGCTTCCTGCTGGTAGCGCTGGTTGTGGCAGTGGCGGCGCTGTCGGCCGCCGGATTCTTCATCGATCGCCTGCGCAGCGGACTGAATCGCGATGCGCACCAGTTGCTGGGCGCCGACCTGGTGATCGTCGCCGACAACCCGGTGCCCGGCGCCTGGCGCGAAGAAGCGCTGCGGCGCGGCCTGCTGGTGACCGATACGCTGGCCTTCCCCAGCATGGCGCAGGCAGGGCAGGGCGATGCCGCCCGCTCCGTGCTGGTGACGCTGAAAGCCGTCGGCCCGGGCTATCCGCTGCGCGGCCGCGTCAAGGTCAATACCGACGTCGCGCAAGCGAACGAAAGCATCGGCACTCCGGCACCGGCCACGCCTGAACCGGGCACGGTCTGGATCGACCCGGCGCTGGCGACGTCGCTCGACGTCGCAGTCGGCGGCACGGTGCAACTGGGGGACAAGCAGTTCCGCGTAACGCAGCTGATTGCCGCGGAACCGGATCGCGGCGGCGGTTTCATCAACTTTGCCCCGCGCGTTTTCCTTGCCTTGTCCGATATGCCGGCGACCAATCTGGTGCAGGAGGGGTCGCGCGTCGGCTATCGGCTGTTGGTGGCCGGCCCCGGCGCCAGCTCCAGGGCGACGCAGGAATATGGCGAATGGCTGAAAACCTTGATCAGGAAGGACAATGTACGCGGGGTGCGCCTCGAATCGCTGGAAGAGGGGCGCCCGGAAATGAGCGCCACCCTCGACCGCGCCGACCGCTTCCTGTCGCTGGTCGGCCTGCTGTCGGCCATGCTGGCTGCGGTAGCGGTGGCGATGGCTGCGCGCCGCTTCATGCAGCGGCATCTCGATTCCTGCGCCATGCTGCGCTGCCTGGGGCTGACGCAGAACCAGGTGACCTTGATCTACCTCGTCGAATTCCTGCTGGTCGGGCTGGCGGGCAGCCTGCTCGGGGTCCTGGTCGGCTTTGGCGCCCACTATGTTCTGCTGCAACTGCTTGGCAGCCTTGTCGCTACCGACATCCCGGCGCCGACCATCCTGCCGGCGCTGCAGGGCCTCGCCACCGGCATGATCCTGTTGGCCGGCTTCGCGCTGCCGCCGATCCTGCAGCTGCGTAACGTGCCGCACAACCGCGTGATTCGGCGCGAGGCCGCCGCGCCGAAGCCTGCCGCCCTGGCCACCTACGGGCTCGGCATCGCCGCTTTCGGCGCGCTGCTGTTATGGCAATCGAATGACGTCAAGCTCGCCGGCGTGACCGGCGGCGGCTTCCTGCTTGGTTTCGCATTGTTTGCCCTGGTGGGCTGGCTCGGCTTGCAAGCCCTGCGTCCGCTGCGCAATGCATTCCCGCACCAGGCATGGCGCTTCGCGGTGACCTCCCTGCGCCGCCGGCCCGGCGCCACCGTGGTGCAGGTGGTATCGCTGTCGCTTGGCCTCATGGCATTGCTGCTATTGACCGTGGTGCGCGGCGACTTGATGTCGGCCTGGCGCAATACCATGCCGCCTGATGCCCCGAACCGCTTCATCATCAACATCCAGCCAGACCAGAAGGACGTCATCGCTGCGCGCCTGAAGGCAGTCGGCGTGAAGGACGTGCCGATGTTCCCCATGATCCGCGGCCGCCTGGTGGCGGTGAACGACAAGGCCATCACCAGCGAGACCTACACCGACGAACGGGCGAAAGGACTGGCCGAACGCGAATTCAACCTGTCGACGATGACGGAACTGCCGGCGCAGAACCAGGTCACCTCCGGCAAATGGGCGATGGGGGGCACGGCGGGCGAAGCCTCGGTCGAGGAGGGCATCGCCAAGACGCTGGGCCTGAAACTGGGCGACACGATGCGCTTCGATATCGCCGGCTCGCCGGTGGAAGCGAAGATCACCAGCCTGCGCAAGCTCGAATGGGGATCGATGCGGGTGAACTTCTTCGTCATCATCAACCCGGCAGTGATGGCCGACACGCCGCAAACCTGGATTACCTCGTACCACTTGCCGAAGCATGCCCTGGCTGCCGGCAACGCGCTGTCGCGCGAATTCCCCAACCTGACCATCATCGACGTTGGCGGCATCCTGCGCCAGGTGCAATCGGTGCTGGACCAGGTGATCCAGGCGGTGGAATTCCTGTTTGCCTTCACCCTGCTGTCCGGCGTGCTGGTGCTTTATGCCGCGCTGATGGGCTCCCAGGACGAACGCCGGCGCGAAGCCGGCCTGCTGCGCGCCCTCGGCGCCACCCGCCGCCAGCTCTCGCAAGCGCAACTGATCGAGTTCATGCTGGTCGGCGGCCTGGGAGGCCTGCTGGCCGCCACCGGCGCCGGCCTGATGGGATGGGGCCTGGCAACCTACCAGTTCAAGTTCGCCTGGACCTTCAGTCCCTGGGTCTGGCTGGCAGGCCTGCTGGCAGGCGCGATCTGCGCCGTGATCGGCGGCTGGCTCGGCCTGCGCAACGTCCTGAACCACCCCCCGCTGCAAACGCTGCGCGAGGCATAAGGCTGGGCCCGTGTCACACCCTGGGGTCACACCCCAAGTGTGACACGGGCTGGACCGTCACGCTGCGAGCGGCGGGGTATGCTGGCGCAGGAATTCCGCGTAAGGGGTGGGCTGGATATCGAGCAGCGTCGGTTCGACCTCGAACAGGGCCCAGTAGTAGGTTTCCAGGCCCTTGCACACCTGCGGCGCCTTGCAGTAGCGGTGCCAATGCTGGCCCACTTCGTCGGAATACATGCCGTCGGGCGGAAAGAAGGGCAGCATGCGCTTTTCTTCCAGCGCTTCCACCAGCGATTGCGGTGCGCCGCTGTCACGAGCCATTTCCACCTGCGATTCGTAGCCCCGTTCGGTTTCCACCACCATCAGCTGCGCCGAACCGTCGGCCTTGAAGAACAGGATGCCGCTCGGGCTCGGGAAAGGGTAGTGCTCGACGAAGCCGTGCTCCTGGTACAGCTGCTGCACGACCTTGGCCAGCGCACCGCAGCGCAGGAAGCTGAATTCGTGCAGCACCAGCATGTCCAGCAGGGTCTCCGACTGCTCCTGGAAAAACGCCTTCTGCAGCGCAGCCACTTCCTCCTCCAGCCGGTCCAGCGCATCGTCTGCGCTTTTCTTGATATAGCGGTCGATCAGGCCGCGGTTGAAGGCGTCGACCGCGATCTTTTCATCGGCCTGGCCGGTGAACAGGATCTTCTTGCAGGGCAGGTGCTGGATCGCCTGGCAAAACGCCACGCCGTTCATCTGTGGCATTGAATAATCGACCACCAGCACCGATGGAATGGAAAAACGCTGGCGTTGGGCGGAAATCCGGTAGATCTGCTCCAGGTCCACCGCCACGTTGCGCTGCTCCGCCGACTGGTTCGGATTATCGAAATCCACCTGCAGCGGCAGTTCGCTGCTGCGGGCATTGGCCTTGAACCATTCCAGCGCCTGCAACGGGTCGTGGAAGCACACGCTGGCCTGCATCGGATCGAGCTGGAATACCAGGCTGTGAAGGAAGGTATCGCTGTCGTCCACCAGGACGGTCATGGTTGGGTGGGCGTAAACGGGCAGTTTCATGGTTCAACGGCTTGCTTGTAAGGGAAATTCAAGCACAAAGATAGCATATGCGTGCTCGCGGGAGACACAATGTAGTTTCGCTTCCCACGCTTGCATCACCTGGCGGCACAGTGCCAGGCCGATGCCGGCGCCATTGTGCTCCGGATAAGTGAAGAAACGCTGGAAAATCATCGGCAGATGGTGCGGTGCAATACCGCAGCCCGTATCGATCACCAGGACGCGTGGCACCGGCCGGCAACCATCGATCACGATCCTGACCCGCCCCTTGCCGGCGCGCTGCACCGCCTGCATGGCATTGCGCAGGAGGTTCAGCAGCAGCATGATGGCCAGCTCGTTCTGTCCACCGAAGCGGAAATCGCTGCGGACCTGCAGCGCGACCAGCTGGCGCTGGGCCTCGCCGGTAAAGGGATAGCGGCGCAGCGCCGATTCAACGGTATCAAGCATGGACACGGTTTCGTGCGGATCCAGCTTCTGCCGCACCGCCTGCGCGCTAAGCAGGAACAGGTCGATCATATGATTCATATGGCGCACTTCGTACTGCATGCGGCCCAGTGCCTGGCGCATTGCCGGATTATCCTGTCCCGCGCGCTGCTGCATGCGCGACAGGCCGCGCACATTGGCGTCCAGGCTGGCCAGCGGGGTACGCATCTCGTGCGCCACAGCGCCCAGTCCTTCGCCCAGCCCTTCCAGCTTTTCTTCTTCCAGCGCCTTGCGGCTTTGCGAAAACACCCACATCCAGCCGACCAGGAACAACTGCACCGGCAGCAATTGCAGCACCGCCGCCGAGGCGATGACCTCACCGGCCCCCAGCGCAATCGCCAGCAGCACGGCGGCGCAAATGCCGATTGCGCCGGCGCGCAAAGCGAGACGAACTTCGAAATGGAACAGCGCAACCAGCATCACCAGCATCACCTGGGACCAGGTGACGTTGGCGTGATTCATCAGGAACATGAAGGTGCAGAAGAAGGGCAGCTCGTAAGTCACCAGCACCAGGGTGTAGCGGTCGCGCAGTCGCGCCGGCAGGCGCCGCGCCAACAGGCCGCCAAGTCCAAGCGCGGTACCGACGGCGCGCGCCATCAGGTTTTCGTACGGCTGCGGCACCAGCCAGCCGAAAATCGCGTAATACAGCGGAAAGCAGGTGATTCCGAGCCAGCTCAGGGCGGCGAGGCGCAGGTCGGCGATTTCCCCGGCACTGCGGGCGTGCAGTCGGGTTCGGATAAGGCGTCGGATCATCTGGCAATCATGGCGGTTTGTTGGCGCTTTTTGCGTGAAATCAGCACTATGCTTGATCCACATCAATACGTCCATGCGCTATCATTGCTTTATGAATGATGAAGCACGCACCCTTTACGAAGTCATCGGCGGAGAAACCAAGCTGCGCGAGATGGTTGACCGTTTTTACGACCTGATGGAGCTGGAGCCGGAGTTCGCCGGCATCCGCGCCATGCACCCGCCCAGCACCGACGGCTCGCGCGACAAGCTGTTCTGGTTCCTCAGCGGCTGGATGGGCGGCCCGGACCTGTTCATCGAGCGTTTCGGCCACCCGCGCCTGCGCGCGCGCCACCTGCCGTTCGCTGTCGGTTCGAGTGAACGCGACCAGTGGCTGCGCTGCATGGCGTGGGCGATGCAGGACGTCGGCATCGCCGAAGATTTGCGGCTGCGGCTGATGGAGTCGTTCTATCAGACCGCCGACTGGATGCGGAACAAGGCCGATTGATGGAATTGACCATCCTGCTGGCGCTGGCCGCCGTCATCATCGTCCTGCAAATTGTCGCGCTGCTGCGCAGCCGCGGCAGCGACGTCGCCGACCAACTGGACCGAGTCGAACGCGAAGTGCGCCTGCAGCTTCAGGCCACGGCACAGGCGCAGCGCCAGGAAATGGGCAATATCCTTGCGCAGTCGCACGCAGCGACAGTCCAGCAGCTTGAAACAATGCGCCGCCAGATCGAGGTGCTGACCGAATCCAACACGCGCCGCCTGCTGGAAGTACGCGTGGCGCTGGAAACCAGGATGCGCGAGCTGCAGGCCGACAACGGTGCGCGGCTGGAAGAGATGCGCAAGACTGTCGATGAAAAGCTGCACGAAACGCTGGAAACACGCCTGACTGAATCATTCCGCCAGGTGTCCGAACGCCTGGAGCGCGTGCACCAGGGCCTGGGCGAAATGCAGCAGTTGGCGCTGGGCGTTGGCGACCTGAAACGCGTGCTGACCAATGTGAAAACGCGCGGCACCTGGGGCGAAGTGCAGCTCGAGATGCTGCTCGAGCAGATCCTCACGCCGGATCAATACGCCAAGAACGTCGAAACTATCCCGGGATCCAACGCCCGCGTCGAATTCGCGCTCAAGCTGCCGGGCCAGAAAGAGGGCGGCGCGCCAGTATGGATGCCGATCGACGCCAAGTTCCCGAAAGAGCAGTACGAGCGCCTGCTGGAAGCGGCCGACCGCGCCGATGCCGATGCAGTTGCCGCTGCCGGCCGTGAGCTGGAACGCGCCGTGCGCGGCGAGGCGAAGACGATCGCTGAAAAATACGTCTCGCCCCCGCTGACCACCGACTTCGCCATCCTGTTCCTGCCGACCGAAGGCCTGTATGCAGAAGTGATGCGCCGCCCCGGCCTGGCGGATGAACTGCAGCGTGTGAATCGGGTCAGCATCGCCGGCCCATCCACGCTGACCGCGCTGCTGAATAGCCTGCAAATGGGCTTCCGTACCCTGGCGCTGGAAAAACGCTCGTCGGAAGTGTGGCAAGTGCTGGGCGCTGTAAAGACCGAATTCGCCAAATTCGGCGACGTCCTTGCAACGACCAAGATGACACTGGAAAAAGCCGCCCGCAACATCGAAAACGCGGAAGTACGCAGCCGCCAGATGGCGCGCAAGCTGAAATCAGTGGAAGCGCTACCTGCCGAAGCGGCCCTGTTGATGCTGGGCGCATCCGACGGCGCTGACGCGGACACCGACAGCCCCAACTGAGCGATGAAGCTCGCTGCCCACTTCGCGCTAGCATTGCTGCTGCCAGCATCAACTGGCGTATGGGCCGGCGAACTGGAACTCCCTGCCGCGAAGCCTGTTGTGCGAACACAGCTTGATTTAGAACCCGCCCGCGACAGCTTCGGCCGGCCTTTGGGTGTCCCAGGCAGCCAAACGCCCTTGGCGCGCGCAATGAACGAGGCATGGAAGAAGGATGCTTCCGAAGCGAATTTGAAAGCATGGTCGGAAGTCCTGATAAAGTGCCAGCAAGCCACCAACCCCGCCTGGACCACGCCTCTTATGCGCAGCGAGCCGCAGCAAGCGCACTGCTACCGCTATTGAGTCTTTCTGGGGCCGGGCTGATGCAGGTCAGGCGAGTCAGACCAGCCCCTCAAAAACTATCACGTCAATCAGGTCACCCTCCGCCACATTGCCTTGCTCGTCGTGCAGCACCACCATGCAGTTTGCCTCGGACATCGAACGCAGGATGCCGGAGCCTTGCGAGCCGGTGATGCGCACTTCGCGCGTGCCGTCCAGCGCCGTGGAGAGGATGCCCCGTTGATATTCGGTGCGGCCGGGTTTCTTGCGGATCGCCTGGGCCGAGCGGACACGCAGCAACTGGTCGCCTGGTGCATCGGCGCCCATCATGCGCAGCAGGGCGTGGCGCGCGAAGAAGTAGAAGGTGACCATGACGGCCACTGGATTGCCAGGCAGGCCAAACAGGTAGGCACTGTGGCCGTTCGAGCGGATGCGGCCGAACGCCATCGGGCGGCCAGGGCGCATGCCGATCTTCCAGAAATGCACATCGCCCAGCGTGGCCATGACCTGCTTGGTGTAATCCGCTGCGCCTACCGATACGCCGCCGGATGTGATCACGGCGTCGGCACATTCACAGGCAGTGCGCAAGGCTTCTTCGAGCGATGCCGCGTCATCCTTCACGATGCCCATGTCGACGATGTCGCAGCCAAGGCGTTGCAGCATGCCGAACAGGGTGTAGCGGTTGCTGTCGTAGACGCAGCCTTCCGCCAGCGGTTCGCCGATCGAGCGCAGCTCGTCGCCCGTGGAGAAGAAGGCCACGCGCAGGCGGCGCTGCACCGGCACTTCGGCCAGGCCCAGCGAGGCAAGCAGGCCCAGGTCGGCCGGGCGCAATACTTTGCCTTTGCGAAGTGCGGGAGTGCCGGCTGCAAGGTCTTCGCCTTTGAATCGGCGGTTGTCGCCAGTGCGCACGGTGTTCGGCGAGATTGTGACGGCGACGTCGCTCAGGTCCGCCGCCAACTCCTGCGGCAGCACGGTGTCGCAGCCATCCGGCATGACGCCGCCGGTCATGATGCGCACGCACTCGCCGGGGCCGGGCTTCAGCGCCGAAGGGCGGCCCGCGTAGGCTGTTCCGATCACCTTCAGCGTGGTGTTGCCGTCGGCTTTGAGCTGCCCGCCGGCAAACGCGAATCCGTCCATCGCGGAGTTGTCGTGCGCGGGGACGTTGATCGGCGAGATCACATCGGCAGCGAGCACGCGGTCCAGGGCGCTGCGCAGCGCGACCTTTTCGATGCAGCGCACGGGCCGGATGAATTCACGGATGATGCGCTGTGCATTCCGCACAGGCAGGGCGTCGGGATCGTAGCCAGACAGGCAGGTCGCCACATCTTTCAGTGAAGGGTTGGCGGCAGCTTCTTCCTCGTTCTGCAGCTCGGTCAACGTGTTGATATTGCGGAAGGCAGCGGCCTCGTTGAACAGCACCTCGGCCACCTTGATCGATTTGTACCAGCCATCCATCTTGCGCGAGCCGGTCTGCAGGTAATCGTCCAGCGCCGGCAGGGCGCTTTTGCGCACCAGGCAAAAAACAGGATGCAGTTGCGTGCGCGTCTTGCCATCGTCGTCGGTTTCCAGCGTAGATGCCACGGCGAGGTCGGCGCCCTGCGCGTTCAGCGCCTCGTAAAGCCGCTGCGCCAGGTCGGGCGGCAGGAAAGGGGAGTCGCAGGGCGCTGTCAGCAGCAGGTCCGTCGTGCAATGGCGCAGGCCCGTCTGCAGACCGGCCAGCGGGCCCTCGTAGCCTTCCAGTTCGTCCGGCAGCACCTCCACGCCGAGCGCGCCGTAGGCGCCCAGATTGCGGTTGGCGTTGATGGCGACGCTGGCCACTTGCGGCGCAAGCCGCTGCAGCACATGTGAGGCAAGCGTGCCGCCCCGGAAGGGCTGCAAGCCTTTGTCCACACGGCCCATGCGGGTGCCGCGGCCACCTGCCAGGATCAATCCACTGATGTTTTGTTCCATCGCCAGCTTAGCCCCCGATATATGACATTTCGACTTTGCGGTCGGCGCCCAGCGCCAGGCCTTCGGTATTGATGGTACGCAGTTCCGAATAGCGGTCGGCACGAACGCGCCACAGCGCAGTGATGGCGGATGAGATTTCTGCGTCATTGCGGCCTTCGCGCAGCAGTGCGCGCAAGTCGTGGCCGCGCGATGCGAACAAGCAGGTGTACAGCTTGCCCTCGGTCGACAGGCGGGCACGCGAACAATCCTTGCAGAAGGCCTGCGTCACGCTGGAGATCACGCCGACTTCGCCACCGCCATCGACGTAGCGCCAGCGTTCGGCCGTCTCGCCGGTATAGTTCGGATCGACCGGTACCAAAGGCATTTCGGCGCTGATCATGCGCACCACTTCGGCGGATGGCACCACGTCGTGCATATTCCAGCCGTTGGACGTGCCGACGTCCATGAATTCAATGAAGCGCAGGATGGAAGGCGAGCCTTTGAAGTGGCGCGCCATCGGCAGGATTTCCTGTTCGTTCATGCCGCGCTTGACCACCATGTTCACTTTGACAGGACCAAGGCCGACGCTGTGCGCCACGTCGATTCCGTGCAGCACATCCTCTACTGCGAAGTCGACATCGTTCATGCGCTTGAAGGTGGCGTCATCCAGCGCGTCGAGCGAGACGGTGACGCGTTGCAGGCCGGCGTCCTTCAGCGATTGCGCTTTGCGCGCCAACAGGGAGCCGTTGGTGGTCAGGGTCAGGTCGAGCGGCCTGCCGCTCACGGTGCGCAGTTCGGCCAGCATGGCGACCAGTCGTTCCAGGTCCTTGCGTAAGAGCGGCTCGCCGCCGGTCAGGCGGATCTTTTCAACCCCGTGTTCGACGAACAGGCGCGCAATGCGCGTGATCTCCTCAAACGTGAGCAGGGCATTGTGCGGCAGGTACTGGTAGTCCTTGTCGAACACTTCCTTCGGCATGCAGTAGACGCAGCGGAAATTGCAGCGGTCGGTGATGGAAATGCGCAAGTCGTGCAGCGGACGGGCGAACCTGTCCTGAAGGCGGCCGGTTGGCGCCTCTAACGTTGCGGGGATGGCCGGCGCCTGGCTGCGGCCATCGTTCAGGAGGATGATTTTTTCGGTCATGCTGGGTGCGTGGTTACACCCGGTACGATAGCACGATGCCAGCAATTGCACAGGCCAGCAATACGCGGATTGTTCCTTGCTTGTACTGCATTAAGGCTATGGCTGCGGTAGCGGCGATTGCGACGGCCGGCCACTCCCAGCGGCCGGCTGGATAGAACACGTGGATGCCAAAAAATAGTGCCAGGCTGGCAATTACTCCCACCACGGCGGCAGAGATTGCGGTCAGCGGGGCGGTCATGCGGATATTGCCGCGCGTTGATTCGACCAGCGGGCCGCCGGCCAGGATGAAGACGAAGGACGGCACGAAGGTAAACCAGGCGGCGACAGCGGCGCCCAGCATGCCTGCCAGGGCAGGGTGGCCGGCCACGGCTTGCTGCGTCCAGGCGCCGACGAAGCCGACGAACGCCACCACCATGATCAGAGGGCCAGGCGTGGTTTCTCCCAAGGCCAGGCCATCGACCATCTGGGCAGGCGTCAGCCAGTGGAAGTGCTCGACACCGCCCTGGTAGACATAGGGCAGGACAGCATAGGCCCCGCCAAAAGTCATCATGGCGGCTTTGCTGAAGAACCAGGCCATCTGCGCCAGCGGTTTGTCGATGCCGAACAGCCAGGCGAGCAGCAGCCAGCCGCCAGCCATCAATACGATGCCGGCAGCGGCGACGCGCGCCAGTCCGGTCCAGCTGAAGCGCGCGTGCTGCGGCGTTGGCGTGTCATCGTCGATCAGGGCGGGAGGGTGGGCGGCTTGCGTGGCGGCAGGGCCGTGCCCGGCGCCGCCCAGGGCAAACAGTTCGGGACGAAGCCGGCCGCCGGCCCAGCCCAGCAGGGCGGCCGCGCCGACAATCGCCGGGAATGGCAGCTTGATAAAGCTGATGGCGACGAAGGCAGACAGTGCGATGGCCATCAATGGGCGGTTGCGCAGCGTGCGTTTGCCGATGCGCCATGCGGCAGCCAGCACAATGGCGACTACGGCGGGCTTCATGCCGTACAGGATGCCGGCGACGGCGGGCAGGCTGCCGTAAGCCATGTAGGCCCAGGACAGGCCAATTAGCAGCAACAGCGAGGGAAGTACAAACAGCACGCCGGCAATGATGCCGCCCAATGTGCGGTGCATCAGCCAGCCGATGTAGATGGCGAGCTGCGTGGCTTCCGGGCCGGGCAGCAGCATGCAGTAATTCAGTGCGTGCAGGAAGCGGTGTTCGGAAATCCAGCGCCGGCGCTCAACCAGCTCGGTGTGCATCAGGGCGATCTGTCCGGCCGGGCCGCCGAAGCTGATGAAGCCCAGCTTGAGCCAATACAGGAATGCTTCCCACAATGGGACATGAAAAAGGGAAGCACCTGGCTTCCCTTTTTCGTCTGCGAAAGGCCGGTTAGCCATTCGCCTTGGTTTCAACCTGCACCAGCGGCTCGCTGGCAACCGGTGGCAGCGGCTTGCGCTCGCGTGGCACGCGGATCGGTTGGGCGGTCGCGGCAGCGGCGGCAGCTTCCTGCGCCGCGCGTACCTTGGCCGGGTCGGTCACTGCCATCGACAGTCCGGCGGCAGCCAGCATGGCATCGACGTCTGCCTTGGCAGCGGCCGGCACAGGTGCTGCCGGGGCAGGAGCTGGTGCTGGCGCTGGCGCTGGCGCAACTGGGGCCGGTGCCGGCGCGGCGGCGACTGGCGCTGCCTCGGCTGGAGCTGGAGTTGCGGCAGCCGCTGGCTCGACGACGTCGGCAGCAACTTCTTCGGCAGTTGCCGGTTCGGTTGCGGCCGGCGCGGCTTCAGCGAAAGGCAGCACGCCTTGTGGCGATGCTGGCGCGCTGACCACAGGCTCCGCTGCGACTGGCTCAGCGGCTGCTGGAGCAGCGACTGGCAAGTCCACGGCGGCTGGCTCGACTGGCGCGACAGCTACCGGTGCGGGCTCGACTGGCGCAGCTACTACAGGGGCTACGGCAACCGGTTCAGCAAGCGCTGGCGCCTCGACAGCCGTGGCTGCAGCGGCGTGCGCAGCGGCGCCTTCGGCAGCGGCAGCGCTCGCAGCTTCAGTGGATGCCTGCTCGGCGGTGACAGCAGCCGGGGCAGCAACTGGGGCCGACACAGCTTCGGTAGCGGCGGCCACTGGAACTGCTTCGCCTTCAGCCGGCGCAACGGTGAACGTTGCCTCGGTCGCGCCTTCCGCACCTTCCACGCCCTCAGCGCCTTCACGCTCACGACGGTTACGGTTGCGGCCACCGCGACGGCGGCGGCGGCGTGGCTCGTCGCCGCCTTCCGCGCCTTCATGCTCTTCACCCTCTGGTCCGGTGTTGCCAACTGCTTTCACCAGTACTGGCGTCTCAGGCGCGCCGGTGCCGGTGCCAACTGGACCGACGCCTGCTGCTGCCAGTGCCAATTCCTCGGCCTTGGCTTCCGCTGGAACTGCTTTCTCGGCGCGCGGCTCGCGTGGCTGGCGAGGCTGGCGCGGTTCACGTGGCTCACGCTGCTCGCGTGGTTCGCGCTCGGCACGCTGGCCTTGGGCCTGGGCCGCCTCGGCGCCTTCGCGCTGCTCGCGTGGTTCACGCGGCTGGCGTGGCTCACGCGGTTCACGTGGCTCGCGCTGTTCGCGCGGCTTGCGGGCTTCTGCTGCCGGTTTCGCTTCCTCGGCGCCTGGACGGGTGCCTGGTTCGCGGTCTTCGCGCTCGCCGCGGCCGCCTTTGCCGCCACGGTTACGGCCACGCTGGCCGCGATCCTTGCGGTCGCCGCGTTCTGCGTTGGCTGGCGCCTTGGTGACGATGACTGGCGCTTTCGGCTGCACTGGCTCTTCCTTCTCACCACCGGTGAAGAAGGAGATCAGCTTGGCGAAGAAGCCCTTTTCAGCCGGGGCTGCTGGAGCAGCCGCGCGTGGAGCGGCGGCGGCTGGCTTGGCAGCTTCCGGCTTATGTTCCACCATTGGAGCTGGTTGCTCTGGGGTAATGGTCTTGACGACGGCTTCCTGGCGCGGCTTGGCTTCTTCCTTGTGGCGCTTGGAGAACGACATGTCGGTCTCGGCAGCTTCAGCCATGGTGTAGGAGGCAGCGTGGTCTTCCAGGCGTGGATCGTCGTGCTTGATGCGTTCCAGCTTGTAGTGCGGGGTTTCCAGGTGCTTGTTCGGGATCAGGATCACGGTGATGCGGTGACGGGTCTCGATCTTCAGCACTTCGCCGCGCTTCTCGTTCAGCAGGAAGGCAGCCACGTCGACTGGCACCTGGACGTGGATGGCGGCCGAATTTTCCTTCATCGCCTCTTCCTGGATGATGCGCAGCACCTGCAGGGCGGACGATTCGGTATCGCGGATGTGACCGGTGCCCGAGCAGCGCGGGCAGGTCACGTGCGAGCCTTCCGACAGTGAAGGGCGCAGGCGCTGGCGCGACAGTTCCATCAGGCCGAAGCGGGAAATCTTGCCCATCTGGACACGTGCACGGTCGTGGTGCAGGGCGTCTTTCAGGCGCTGTTCGACTTCACGCTGGTTCTTCGACACTTCCATGTCGATGAAGTCGATCACGATCAGGCCGCCCAGGTCGCGCAGGCGCAGCTGGCGGGCCACTTCGTCGGCGGCTTCGCAGTTGGTGTGGAAGGCGGTGGTTTCGATGTCCGAGCCGCGGGTGGCGCGGGCCGAGTTGACGTCGATGGAGACCAGGGCTTCAGTGTGGTCGATCACGATGGCGCCACCCGATGGCAGCGGAACCGTGCGCGAGTACGCGGTTTCGATCTGGTGTTCGATCTGGAAGCGCGAGAACAGCGGCACGTCGTCGCTGTAGCGCTTCACGCGGTGCACCATGTCCGGCATCACGTGCGACATGAACTGGTGCGCCTGTTCGTAGATCTCGTCGGTATCGATCAGGATCTCGCCGATATCAGGCTGGAAGTAGTCGCGAATGGCGCGGATCACCAGGGACGATTCCTGGTAGATCAGGAAAGCGCCGGAGGCTGCCTTGGAGGCGCCTTCGATGGCGCGCCACAGTTGCATTAGGTAGTTCAAGTCCCACTGCAGCTCTTCCACGGTACGGCCGATGCCGGCGGTACGGGCAATCACCGACATGCCTTGCGGCAGGTCCAGCTTGTCCATGGTTTCGCGCAGCTCCTGGCGCTCTTCGCCCTCGACACGGCGGGAAACACCGCCACCGCGCGGGTTGTTCGGCATCAGGACCAGGTAACGGCCAGCCAGCGAAATAAAGGAGGTCAGTGCCGCGCCCTTATTGCCGCGCTCTTCCTTCTCCACCTGCACCATGATTTCCTGGCCTTCGCGCAGCGCTTCCTTGACGGATGCATTGCGCACGTCGACGCCTTCGCGGAAATAGGAACGGGCAACTTCTTTAAAGGGGAGGAAGCCGTGGCGGTCTTCGCCGTAGCTGACGAAGCAAGCTTCGAGGGAGGGTTCGATTCGAGTGATGACGCCTTTGTAGATATTGGACTTGCGCTGCTCTCGTCCGGCGGTCTCGATGTCGATGTCGATCAATTTTTGACCGTCGACAATTGCTACGCGCAACTCCTCTTGCTGCGTAGCATTAAACAACATGCGTTTCATTTTTATTAACTCCGCGACCCTTGGGCCATGTCAAAGCCGCCCCCATGGAGACGGCGAAGTACAAGGATATACGCGTGAATTAAGGAGGCTGTAGGGGGAAATGCCTCGTCATGCGGCGGGCGCGAAGCGCTGCCGCCGCATTGGGCGCATGAAGCAAATCGTCATGCCGAGTTTGCGCACTGCGTGCAACATCATCCAACGGCCCGAGCGTTGCCGGGTGGCGGGAGAATGCAGGCGTGCGCACATCGTCGGGCCAGGGCATCTTGTATGGTGCCTTGGCGAAACGGCAAGCGTTATCCACTTCATCAACCAGCGAGCAACGACTGTAGTGCTTGCTCGCCGGACTTATCCTAACAATCCAGCCAGTCTAATTCAGCACACGAGCGCTCGAGCCGATGGCAACAGCGGTTGCGACCCTGATCGGCGCACGAATGTGCGTATACAATTTTTTCCACCGAATTTGCGTTTGGCGAGGCCAGCAGATACGCCCCTGTGTAAAATGTACGTTTAATTCTTTACACTTGCAGCAGATTAAACCGCGGCATAACGATTATATATTCAAAATGAAGGACTTAGAGAGAAATTCTGGGAAGCCGGGCCAAAACAAGTCGCAAAAAGCCGATTCCGCTTCCCCCCAACAGGTCCTGCCGCAAGCACAATTCGTCACAATCACTGAAGAAGAGGCCGGACAGCGGATCGATAACTACCTGTTGCGTGTTTGCAAAGGTGTGCCGAAGAGCCACGTCTATCGTATCCTGCGCTCGGGTGAAGTGCGGGTGAACAAGGGCCGCATCGACCAGTTGTACCGCTTGAATGCCGGCGACCTGGTGCGCATTCCACCGATTCGCATTGCTGAAAAGCAAGAGGCAACCGTTCCGGCCGCCGAATTCGACGTCATTTTTGAAGACGCCAACCTGTTGGTGATCAACAAACCCTGCGGCGTTGCCGTCCATGGCGGTTCCGGCGTTTCATTTGGCGTCATCGAGCAGTTGCGCGCAGCCCGCCCGGACGCCAAGTTCCTGGAACTGGTGCACCGCCTGGACCGGGAAACGTCCGGCCTGCTGCTGATCGCCAAGAAGCGTACTGCCCTGACCAACCTGCATGACCAGATGCGCGACGGACTGACCGACAAGCGCTACCTGGCCCTGGCGGTGGGCGACTGGAAGAACAAGCGCCAGCACGTAAAGCTTGCATTGCATAAATACACGCTTCCGGACGGCGAGCGCCGCGTGCGCGTGCAAGCCGACGGCCAGGCTTCGCATACCGTGTTCAGCCTGCTGCAGAAATTTGATGGTTTTGCGCTGCTGGAGGCCGAGCTGAAGACCGGCCGAACCCACCAGATTCGCGTTCATCTGCAATCTTCGGGCTTTCCGATTGCAGGTGACGATAAATACGGCGATTTTGCACTGAACAAGGCGCTGCAGAAAGCCACGGAAACGCGTGGCGCGCTGAAACGCATGTTCCTGCACGCCCACCAGATTACGTTTACCCATCCTGAAACGGGCAAGCCGATGACCTTGAATGCGCCTTTGGCCGCCGAATGCCAGCGATTCTTGGTAAGCTTGGGGAAACCATTGAATTGAGAAAAAAATAATGCCGCGCAAGCAATTTGACCTGATCGTCTTCGATTGGGATGGCACGCTCATGGATAGCACCGCCACCATCGTGAAGTGCATCCAGGCTGCCGCCAAGGACCTGGGCCTGCCTATCCCGAGCAGGGAACAGTCCGCCCACGTGATCGGGCTGGGCATGGGAGAAGCCATGCAGGTCGCCATGCCGAACCTCGACCCGAAGATTTATCCGCGCGTGATGGAGCGCTACCGCTATCACTACCTGGCGAAAGACCACGAGCTGACACTGTTCGATGGCGTGCACGAAATGTTGCAGGACTTGTCGCAGCAAGGCTATTTTCTTGCTGTCGCGACCGGCAAGAGCCGGGTCGGCCTGAATCGTTCCCTGAACGCCGCCGGACTGTTGTCGACTTTCGATGCGACGCGCTGCGCCGACGAGACTTTCTCCAAGCCGCATCCGGCCATGCTGCAGGAACTGACCCGCGAACTGGGCCAGGATTTGCGCAGGACCGTGATGATTGGCGACACCACACATGACCTGATGATGGCGCAAAATGCGGGATCTTCTGGCATCGCCGTCGAATATGGCGCCCATCCGTTGGAACAACTGGCTGCCTGCAACCCGGTGTATTCGGCGCGGACTGTGCCGCAATTGCACCAATGGCTGAATGAGAACGCTTGATGGATGCTGACATCCTGGTTTGCGCTGCCGAGGCTTTGCTGGAAGGCGGCAAGGGAATCCGTTTTCCCTTGCGCGCCGGTGGCGAAGACAGCACCGGCTTCGTGGTGCGCTACGGCGGCAAGGTCTATGGTTACCTGAACCGCTGCGCCCACGTGCCGATCGAGCTGGACTGGGCTGAGGGCGAGTTCTTTGAATCGAGCGGCCTCTATATCATGTGTTCCACACACGGCGCCATTTATATGCCTGAGAATGGCCAATGTGCCGGCGGCCCATGCCGCGGCGGTCGACTGCGTCCGATTGCCGTGATTGAGCGAGACGAAAACATTTACTGGCAGCCTGACGATTACGTGCGCCCACGACCATGAGTGATATCAACGACAACAATAACACCCAGCCAGCGCCCTCGGCCGAGAATCCTCCCATCAAGTGGGAGCGTGAAGTGCTGGAAAAGCTGGTGTTCGCTACGCTGAAGGAGCAGCGCGCCAATCGCCGCTGGAGCATTTTCTTCAAGGTGTCGACACTGGCGATCATTTTCTTCGCCCTGGCCAGCTACTTCGGCGTCAACCTGATGGGCGGCGATGCCGAGGCCCTGGGCCGCCATACCGCCCTGATCGAAATCGAAGGCAGTATCGAGTCGGAAGGCAGCGGTGCGGCGGATGTGGTGATTCCCGCGCTGAACAAAGCCTTCTCGGATACCGGCTCGGTGGCCATCGTCCTGCACATCAACAGCCCGGGCGGCAGCGCGGTCCAGGCCGGCATGATCGTGGACGAGATCCGCCGCCTGCGCCACGGCTACCCGCAAAAGCCGCTATACGTGGTGGTCGATGAAATCTGCGCCTCGGGCGGCTATTACATCGCCTCGGCCGCCGATCGCATCTACGTCAACAAGGCCAGCATCATTGGCTCGATTGGCGTGCTGATGGATGGCTTCGGCTTCACTGGCACCATGGAAAAGCTGGGCGTGGAACGCCGCTTGCTCACCGCTGGCGAAAACAAGGGTTTCATGGATCCGTTTAGCCCCCAGTCGGACAAGCAGAAGCAGCATGCGCAGACCATGCTCAAGGAAATCCATGCCCAATTCATCGACGTGGTGCGTACCGGCCGCGGCAAGCGCCTGAAGGAAACCCCCGACATGTTCTCCGGCCTGTACTGGACTGGCGCGCGTGCCATCGACATGGGACTGGCCGATGACCTGGGCAGCGTCGACAGCGTGGCGCGCGACATCGTGAAAGCGGAAGACATCGTCGACTATACCCAGCATGAAAACCTGCCAGAGCGCGTGCTGAAGAAGTTTGGCGCAGCAGTTGGTTATGGCGCCATCAAGGCCGCCGCCGATGCTGCCAAGCCGAGCTTGCGCTGAAACTTGGCTCAGCAGTCAACATTGGCATTTTTGCTTGCCATTTCCCCGACGTGGACTATATTGACGGTGTAGTTCGATTCAAGGGGAGGGCGATTAGCAATCAATTCTTGAGGCAGACTACGCAGCCGCATTACGGATGCGGACTTGAGTGAATTCACATTCCTCGTCACTGTCTCTTTGGGAGGCAAGAGAACGGCGGCCCCTGGCCGCTGTTTTCGTTTCTGCGCCCTGGTCTTCGGTTGAAAAGCCGCCTTGCAGCAGCCACTCGAGCAACTCCGCTCCCTGTTGACGCCGCCACAACGCTTGCGGCATTGACCCTGCCTGGCCGCTCCAGCGCGCGACAGCCAATTTGGTTTCCAGCGAAGCGGCATGGGCCTGTGCCAACGACTTACGGTTGATGTAGAGCTTCATTGCTGAGATCTCCCAAAGAAATTCCTATAGCCCAGTCAGCAGATTCCTAATGCTATTTAAGTGTACCAACTCGACTGTCACGCCCTTTGATCTGCATCAATAGGGAGGCTTGCGGTAGCGTAAATCCGGTAAAATCCCGCCCCATGAGTAAATTATCCCTGGACCGAATCCTGCAGTCGCAAGGCTTCGGCACCCGTAAATACTGCCGCGCCCTGATCGAAGACGGTGACGTTTCCATCGGCGGCGAAGTGCAGGACAACTATAAAGCGACTATCGAAACCGACGGCCTGGTGCTGGAAGTGTTCGGCGAAGAGTGGGTGTATCGCGAGCACCTCTATATTGTCCTGTACAAGCCTTCCGACTACGAATGCTCCCGCAAGCCCAGCCACCACCCGGGCGTGCTGACCTTGTTGCCTGAGCAATTCACCTGGCGCGAAGTCCAGCCGGTCGGCCGCCTCGACCATGACACCACCGGCATGCTGCTGATGTCCGATGACGGCCCGTTCATCCATGCGCAGTCTTCGCCCAAGCGCCACGTGCCCAAGGTCTACCTGGCCACCACGGCCGAACCGGTGACCGACGAGCTGGTGGCCCAGATGCTGGCCGGCGTCCAGTTGCATGATGAGCCCGCTCCCCTGGCTGCCGTCACCTGCATCAAGCGCGGCGAGCACCAGCTCGAGATCGTGCTCGAACAAGGCAAATACCACCAGGTCAAGCGCATGCTCGCTGCTGCCGGCAATCATTGCTCTGCGCTGCACCGCTCCGCCATCGGCCAATTGCAACTCGATTCTCTGGGCTTGCAGGAAGGGGAATGGTGCTATCTCACCCCCGAACAGCTCGCGTTATTGGCGCCGGCCTGATCACTGTTTCTTCATCATGGCCGCATGTCCCGCGGCCATTTCCTGCTTGCTCAGGAATCCGTCCTTGTCGGTATCCATTTTCGCAAACATGGATGCCGACGCTTTGGCGTGCTCTTCGGCAGTAAGCACGCCATCGCCGTCAGAATCGACGGCCTTGATCTTGTCGGCTGCTGACATGTCCGACTTTTTCGTTGCCTGTCCCGTAATGGCCTTGTGTGCAGCAGTCATTTCTGCAGCACCCACTTTGCCATCATGGTTGGCATCCATATGCTCGAACATCCTCTTCGCACCGGCCGCATGTTCAGCCGCCGATACCTTGCCATTCTGGTCGGCATCCATGGAATTGAATTCCTTATCGACCTCAGGTCCGGCGATTGCCTGTGCCGAGATTAGTGCGCCTGCGATGAAGCTAAGTGCTTTCATATTGGCCTCCTAGCCACTAACAATGCTGAGGATATTGCCATCGAGATCCCTGAACCATGCCACTTTCATACTGCCGCCAACGTGTACGTTGCCCTCGCGTTTCAGGCCGGGCATATCGTAGTGCTCGAATATGACACCTTGCGTTCTCAAGCGTTCTGCAATTTCTTCCAGTTCGCTGCCCACGTTCCACATGACATTGGTTGCCTTGTTTGTACCGGCAAACTGCGACCGATAGACGTTGATCGTGCTGGTCCCACTGCGGAAGACCAGCACTTCCTGTTCGGGGCTGTCGAGCTTCTCAAGGCCGAGAACTTCACCGTAAAATTTCGCCGCCGCATCCAGATTCTTTACTGCGATCATCGCAATAGCATCTTTGTCTGCCAGCATATTCGCCTCCCGGCTTGAACTCGATGCGTGGAGATTAGGCCCCTGGGCGCTAAGCGTCCGTTCGCTGTCGCACACCGGGGCTGGCCGGTTTGTCGCAACAGCTTGCGCTTGCCCAAAGTGCTTAAACAGGGGCCGCATAGACTTCCTGCATGGCTTCCCCCAGTGATACCGGCTACAAACAGCTGTTTTCGTTCCCGGAGTTGGCGCGCGAGCTGTTGTGCGTGGCTGTGCCGCAGGAATGGACGAGAGCGGTCCGCCCAGACGACTTTGTACGCCTGAATGCCAGCTATGTATCGCCGAATGGCACGCATCGTCATGATGACGTCGTGTGGTGTGTGCATCGATCTCGTCGTCCGAGCATCCATATGCTTATCGAATTCCAATCGATCCCGGACAAATGGATGGCGACACGCATGCAGGGTTATGCAGCGCTACTTTCCGATGACCTCATCAAGGCGCGCAGGGCGACCCACGGAAAGGAACCGCTGCTGCTCCCCATCGTTCTCTATAGTGGCCGCGAGGCATGGCCGTATAGCCGGTCCCTGGGGGCATTCCGGCCGCAGGCGCCACCTGGCCTGGAATCGCTGCAGCCGGAACTAAATTATGTGCTGGTCGATCGAAGCATCGGACAGGGTGTCATCAGAGCCTTGCTTGAACTTGATCGGGCCGATGACGAGGCCAGCGATATTCCAGCGCTGACTCGAACGTTGTCGGTGTGGCTGGAGCGCCAGCACAATGATTTGTTGTCGAGGACGCTCACTGCTTGGGTGCAAATGCGTCTTTCTGCCCAGTTCCCCGATGCGGACATGGCCCAGGCGCTAACTATGGAGAAAATCGCCATGATGTTCGAACATGATTTTCGCAACTACACAGAGGTACTCGAGTACCGAACCTTGCTCCGCGGTCGACGCGAGGGGTGGGAGGAAGGCCGGCAGGAAGGCCGGCAAGAAGGCTTGCAGGAAGGTTGGCATGAGGGACAGCAGGAAGGGGCGAAAAACGCCCTGTTGGCTGAGCGGCGCAATACTGTGAGATTACTGCTCGAGCATGCTGGAAAGCCACTATCCCAGGCCGGTGCCCAGGTTCTGGAGCAAGCGGCGCCCGAGCAACTGCTGGACTGGATTCACGTCCTCATTGACAGCGCGAGCGTGCCGCCGGAGTTGTTATCGCGGTAGCGGCCAGGATGCATCCGATGGCAAGCCAGGCGATTATTGTCAGGCAGCCATCGGCGATGCGGCGCTTCGCATTAGATGGCGGTCAAACAGGCGGTCGTGGAAGGGCAGGGCGATCACATTGATGATCGGTTCCAACACTGCCGCCAGGCCACCGAACGCGATTGATCCAGTGGCAGCGTATAAGGTGCCGAAGGCAATGAGCGCATGCATTGCGGTTTGCGAGATTTTCTCGGCTGCGATCAATGCCAGCCGGCGGTGAGCGAAGCGCTGGCGCAGCGCGTGCCAGGCGCGCTCATGGAATGGCAGCAGCACGACGTTGATCACCGGTTCCAGCACGGCAGCCAGGCCGCCGAATGCCACCGACCCTGTCAATACGTACATCAGGCCGAAGGCGATGCCCATGTGGGCGGTGACTTGGCTCATTTTCTTCGCTGCGATTGCCATGATCGAATTCCTTTCTAGTTGAGCCAAATGGTAATGATTCGCATCCAGGAGGTAAAATTGATTATCTCTACCGAATCGATAGCATTCCTGAAATGAAACTTGCCACCCTTAAAGACGGTACCCGCGACGGCCAATTGCTCGTCGTCTCCCGCGACCTGAAAACTGCCGTGGTCGCCGATGGAATCGCCCGCAGCCTGCAACGCGCCCTGGATGACTGGACGTTCATCTCGCCCCAGCTTGACGACCTGTACCGCCAGCTCAACGAGGGCAAGGCCCGCCGCAGCTTCGACTTCGAGCCGAAGAACTGCATGGCACCGCTGCCGCGCGCCTTCCAGTGGGCCGACGGTTCGGCCTACGTCAATCATGTCGAGCTGGTGCGCAAGGCACGCAATGCCGAGATGCCGGCCTCGTTCTGGGAAGATCCGCTGATGTACCAGGGTGCCAGTGACGATTTCATCGGTCCTTGCGACGACATCGAGTTGAAGCATGAAGAATGGGGCATCGACTTCGAGTCGGAAATCGCCGTGATTACCGACGATGTGCCGATGGGCGCCACGCCCGACCTGGCTTTCCAGCAGATTCGCCTGCTGGTGCTGGTCAACGACGTCTCGCTGCGCAACCTGATCCCCGAGGAGCTGGCCAAAGGCTTCGGCTTCTTCCAGTCCAAGCCGGCCAGCAGCTTCTCGCCGGTGGCGGTGACCCCGGACGAACTGGGCGAAGCCTGGAGCGACGCCAAGGTCCACCTGCCGCTGCGCTCGACCTGGAACGGCAAGCTGGTAGGCCAGCCGAATGCGGGCGTGGACATGGTGTTCAACTTCGCCCAGTTGATTTCGCACCTGGTGAAAACCCGCAATGCGCGCGCCGGCACCATCGTCGGTTCGGGCACCGTGTCCAACAAGGATGCTAAAAGGGGCTATTCCTGCATCGCCGAAAAGCGCTGCCTGGAAATGATCGCCGATGGCAAACCGACAACTTCCTTCATGTCCTTCGGCGACACCATCAAGATCGAAATGCTGGATGCCGACGGCAAGTCCATCTTCGGCGCCATCGACCAGCAGGTCTGGCAATTGGGCCGTGCGAAAGCCGTGCCAGAGGCGGCGCCAGCCGCCGACGGGGCCGAGTAAGGCAGGTTTTCCCCGCTTTTTCCATCGATAGCTCTTGCTCGGCCGCAGCGATAATGGCACGGTCGATAACAGGAGCGGTCAATGGCTGAAGACAGCGAAGCCGAGAAAACAGAACCCGCGTCACAGAGGCGCCTCGAGCAGGCGCGTGAAGAAGGGGACGTACCCAGGTCGCGCGAAGTCGCGACCTTTACCGTTCTCATGGCAGCGGGTGCCGGCCTGTGGATGACCGGCTCCGGCCTGGTGCGCGAATTGAGCCGCAGCCTCACTTCGGGGCTGTCGCTGACGCGTGAGCAAGTCTACAACCCAGATGTACTGGTGACCCGCATCCTGGTCGATGTGGTGCACGTGATGCTGGCCTGCCTGCCGATCGCCGTCGCCGTGATGGTGGTGGCCCTGGCCTCGCCGCTGCTGGTCGGCGGCTGGCTGTTTTCGGCCAAGGCCTTCACCCCCAATTTCATGAAGCTGAATCCCATCACGGGCATCGGCAACATGTTCTCCACCAACTCGCTGGTGGAGCTGGTCAAGGCCATCATCAAGTCCATCATCGTCGGCGTGGTGGCCTATATGGTCATTTCGCGCCAGCAGCAGGAGGCAATCGGCCTGATGCTCGAGCCGCTGCATACCGGCAGCACGCATGTCATGAATATGCTGGGCTTCAGCTTCATCGTGATCGTCGGCGCGCTGGGCTTCATCGCCCTGATCGATGCACCGTACCAGATGTGGCATTACGCGAACAAGCTGAAGATGACGCGCCAGGAGCTGATCCAGGAATCCAAGGAGTCGGACGGCAACCCGCAAATCAAGGGCAAGATCCGCCAGCTCCAGCGCGAAATGGCGAAGAAACGCATGATGCAGGAAGTGCCGACCGCCGACGTCGTGGTGACCAACCCGACCCACTATGCGGTGGCGCTGAAATACGCCGAAGGCGGGCAGGGTGCGCCGCGCGTGGTGGCCAAGGGCACCGACGAAGTGGCGGCCAAGATCCGCGAGCTGGCCAAAGAGCACCGGGTTGCCATCCTGGAAGCGCCGCCGCTGGCGCGTGCCCTGCACAAGCATACCGAAATCGGCGATGAAATCCCGCCGCGCCTGTACGCCGCCGTGGCTGAAGTGCTGGCGTATGTGTACCAGATCAAGGCCTATCGTCCAGGCCTGCGCTACCCGGATCGACCGACCAGGCTCGATGTGCCGGACGATATGGACCCACTGAACAAGAAATAAACGGAGTAGAGAATGAACGCCCTGAACATGCCGCCATGGATGAGAGGCATTGCCGGTAACGGGCAAGCCCTGGCTGCGCCGATCCTGATCATCATGCTACTGGCGATGATGATCCTGCCCTTGCCGGCGTTCGTGCTCGACCTGTTCTTCAGCTTCAATATCGCACTGTCGATCATCGTGCTGCTGACCAGCCTGTACACGGTCAAGCCGCTGGACTTCATGGCTTTTCCGACCGTGCTGCTGGTCTCGACCATGCTGCGCCTGTCGTTGAACGTGGCCTCGACCCGCGTCGTGCTGACCGAAGGCCACACCGGGCCGGATGCTGCCGGCAAGGTGATCGAGGCTTTCGGCCACTTCCTGATCGGCGGTAACTACACCGTCGGTATCGTGGTGTTCGTAATCCTGACCATCATCAACTTCGTGGTGGTGACCAAAGGTGCTGGCCGTATCGCTGAAGTGGGCGCCCGTTTCGCCCTGGACGCAATGCCCGGCAAGCAGATGGCGATTGACGCCGACCTGAATGCCGGCCTGATCGGCGAACCGGAAGCCAAGCGCCGCCGCAATGAAGTGTCGCAGGAGGCCGAGTTCTACGGCGCCATGGACGGTGCCTCGAAATACGTGCGCGGCGACGCGGTGGCAGGCATCCTGGTGACCGTGATCAACGTGGTGGGCGGCCTGCTGGTGGGCATGATCCAGCACGATATGGGATTTGCCGACGCGCTGAAAAATTATGTGCTGCTGGCGATCGGTGACGGCCTGGTGGCGCAGATTCCTTCGCTGGTGATTTCGATTGCAGCCGGTATCGTGGTGTCGCGGGTCGCCTCCGAGACCGACATCGGCACGCAGGTGATCAGCCAGTTGTTCGCCAAGCCGCAAGTGCTGTTCATCACTGGCGGCATCATCGGCGGTCTCGGCCTGATTCCCGGCATGCCTAACCTGGTGTTCATCCTGCTGGCGTCGGTCCTGATCGGCTCCGGCTACATGCTGCAGAAGCGCGCGAAGGAAAAGGCGGAAACGGTTGCCGCGCAGGAGGCCGGCGGCCCTGGCGGTGGTGGCGCTGCCGGCGCCGCGGGCGGTGGGCAGGCGGCCCCAGAGCAGGAAGAGGCGACCTGGCAGGACGTGATGGCGGTCGATACCCTCGGCCTGGAAGTGGGCTATCGGCTGATCCCGCTGGTCGACAAGACCCAGGGGGGCGAACTGCTGAAGCGTATCAAGGGCATTCGCAAGAAATTTGCGCAGGAAGTTGGCTTCCTTGCGCCGCCGGTGCACATCCGCGACAACCTGGAGTTGAAGCCTTCTGCCTACCGTATCACGCTGAAGGGCGTAGAGGTCGGTACCGGCGAGGCATTCAACGGCCAGTACCTGGCGATCAATCCGGGCATGGCAAGCGGCACGCTGCCGGGCATGGTCACTACCGATCCGGCTTTCGGCCTGCCGGCCATCTGGATCGACGCCTCGCTGCGCGACCAGGCTACCGGCATGGGTTATACCGTGGTCGATGCGGGCACCGTCGTGGCCACCCACCTGAATCACCTGATCACATCGCATGCTTCCGAATTGCTTGGTCGCGCAGAAGTGCAGTCCTTGCTGGATCACCTGGGCAAGGATTCGCCGAAGCTGGTGGAGGACCTGGTGCCGAAGATGCTGTCGCTGTCGGCGCTGCAGAAGGTGCTGCAGAACCTGTTGGCAGAGGGCGTGCATATCCGCGACATGCGCACCATTATCGAGACGCTGGCCGAGTTCACGCCGCATACCCAGGATCCGAATGAGCTGACTGCGCAGGTGCGTGTGGCCCTGGGCCGGGCGATCGTGCAGCAGTTGTTCCCGGCCGGCGGGGAGCTGTCGGTCATGACGCTTGACAATCGCCTCGAGCGCTTGCTGATGCAGGCCATGACGAGTGGTGCCGGCGATGCGGCGGGCATTGAGCCGGGGCTGGCCGATACGATTGCCCAGCAGGCTGCGGCGGCAACGCAGCAGCAGGAGGCGCTGGGCGTGACGCCGGTGCTGCTGGTGCCGGGCGCACTGCGTCCGCTGCTGTCCAAGTTCCTGCGCCGCGCACTGCCGCAGCTGAAAGTGCTGTCGCATTCGGAGATTCCGGAGACGAAGACGATTCGGGTGACTTCGCTGGTGGGTGCGCAGTAAACCGGTAAACCAGGGTCTGACCCGCAGGGTCAGACCCTGTCTGCGGCGCGGCCAACGGGGTTGGTTGTGCGCCGTTGATCTTCGTCAAAAGTCAAAAGCTTCGAACCCACACCTGTCGGCCGTCGAACAGACAGGGTCTGACCCTGCGGGTCAGACCCAGGTTTACCGGGTTTTGAATTAAGCCGCATTTCCCAAGCTATTCCACCGATTGTTACCTCCACGCATCGTCAATAATCTGACCATGTGCGAATCTGTCGGAGTAGCAGGAAATGAACGTTAAAAAATTTACCGCCCCAACATCTCGTGAAGCGCTGCGCAAAGTGCGCGAAGCGCTCGGCCCGGATGCGGTGATCCTGTCCAACCGCGCCGTCGACGGCGCGGTGGAAATCCTGGCCCTGGCCGGCGACGATGCCGCCGCGCTGGCCCCGCACTCCCCGGATTCCCCGATGGCCGCACCGGCGCCGCAACTGGACCTGGCGCCGGCCCTGGTCTCCCAGCCGGCAGCGCCAGTGGTGCGCGCCACCGCACGCCCGGCGCCGGCCGCCCCGCGTGCAGCGGCCCGCCCGATCGCACCGGTAGCGGCCGCACCAGCCGTGGACATGGACCGCATTTCCTCCCTGGTCGCCGAAGCCGTCGCCAGCGCCAAAGCCAGCGCCGCCGCCGAGATGACCAGCATGATGAGCGAGCTGCGCGCCATGCGCGGCATGATGGAAACCCAGCTCAACGAACTGGCCTTCGCCAACACCCAGCAACGCGAACCGCACAAAACCGTGGTGCTGCGCGAACTGCTGGCAGCCGGCTTCTCCGCCAGCCTGGCGCGCTACCTGACCGACAAGCTGCCGGCCACCCGCGACAGCGCCGAAGCGCTGCAATGGATGCGCACTGTCCTCGCGCGCAACATCAATGCCGTGAACAACGAAGACGCGCTGCTGGAAAAGGGCGGCGTGTTCGCCCTGGTCGGCCCGACCGGCGTCGGCAAGACCACCACCACCGCCAAGCTGGCTGCGCGCTGCGTGATGCGCCACGGCCCGGAAAAGCTGGCCCTGATCACCACCGACGCCTATCGTATCGGCGCCCACGAACAACTGCGCATCTACGGCAAGATCCTGGGCGTGATGGTGCACTCGGTGAAGGACGAAGCGGACCTGCGCATCGCCCTGAACGAGCTGCGCAACAAGCACACCGTACTGATTGATACCGTTGGTGTCAGCCAGCGTGACCAGATGGTGGCCGAACAGGTCGCCATGCTGCAGGGCGTCGGCACCGACGTGCAGCGCATCCTGTGCATGAACGCTACTTCGACCCAGGAAACCTTGTCCGAAGTCGTGCGCGCCTACCAGGGCAGCGGCCTGGCCGGTGCCATCATCACCAAGCTCGACGAAGCTGCCTCGATCGGCTCCGCCCTGGACGTGGTGATTCGCCACAAGCTGCGCCTGTTCTACATGTCCAACGGCCAGCGCGTGCCGGAAGACCTGCACCTGGCCGACTCGGCAGCGCTGGTAGGGCGCGCTTTCGGTGGCCAGTCCGCCCCGAAATACGGCGATGCCGAACTGCCGCTGCTGGTAGCCGGTGCCGCCCATGACCCAATGCTGCGCGAGGTACGCTTTGGCTAATTTTGACTTCGACCAGGCCGAAGGCCTGCGCCGGATGCTGGCCGGGCCCCGGCCACGCATCATCACCTTCCTGTCGGCCACGCCGCAGGACGACAAGGGCGCCATGCTGGTTAACCTGGGCGCCTCGCTGTCGCAGGCCGGCAACGACGTGCTGCTGGTCGATGCCTGCGCCAGTGCCCACGGGGTGGTGTCCCGCCTTGGGCTGGACCACGGTGCCAGCCTGCTCGACGTGGCGCGCCAGCGCTGCGGCTTGAACCAGGTGTTGCATGCTGCACCGCAAGGCTTCAATGTGGTGTCGATGACGCGCGGCGAAGCGCGCCGCGGCCCGGACGAAGGGCGCCGCCTGGCCAAGGCCTTCGGCGTGCTGGCCAGCCAGGCCGGCATCGTGCTGGTGGACGGCGAGTTCGACGGCGAAGCCTTCCCGGTACCCTTGATGGCCAGTTCCGAGATCGTGGTACAGGTGTCGAATAGCGCCACTTCGATCAAGAATGCTTATATGATGATCAAGCGGCTCAACCATGAACTGGGCCGCCGGCCGTTCGGCATCCTGGTCACCGGCGCTTCGGAGGCCGAAGCAAGGGTGGTTTACGATAATATGGCACATGCGGCAAGCCGTTACCTGGCAGTCAACCTTGTTTCCATGGGTTCTGTGCCGGCTGACGAATACCTGCAGCGTGCAGCCCGCCTGGGTCGTGCGGTGGTGGACGCCTTCCCATTGGCCGGGGCTTCAGTGGCCTTCCGCCAGCTGGCAGGGCGTTTTGCGATGGGGAGCTGCAACCATTTTAGAGCCTGAAAAGAATTAGAACCTTTATGTACACGGTCAAAGGGAAGGTGGACAAGGATTCCTTGCTGACGACGCACATGCCGTTGGTCAAGCGCCTGGCCCACCATATGAAGGCAAAATTGCCGCCCAGTGTGGAAGTGGATGACCTGGTACAGGCCGGCATGATCGGCTTGCTTGACGCTATTAATCGATATGAAGAAACCCACGGCGCCCAGTTCGAGACCTACGCGGTGATGCGTATCCGTGGCGCCATGCTCGATGAATTGCGCTCTTCCGACTGGATGCCGCGCTCGATGCGGCAGGACATGCGGAAGATTGAAAACGCCATGGCCACGCTGCAGCAGCGCCTGGGCCGCCCGCCGACCGAGTCGGAAGTGGCGAAATCGCTCAAATTGTCGCTGGCCGATTACCAGGAAATGCTGTCCGAAGGCGGCGGCCACCAACTGGTGTACTACGAAGATTTTCACGAGGAAGACGGCAACGACAGCTTCCTCGACCGCTATGCCCATGATGAAGATGCCGATCCGCTGCGCGCGCTGCTCGACACCGACTTCCGCCAGGCTGTGATCGATGCGATTGAAGCGCTACCCCCACGTGAGAAAATGCTGATGGGCCTTTACTACGAGGAAGAGCTGAACCTGAAGGAGATCGGCGCGGTGATGGGCGTGTCCGAGTCCCGGGTATCGCAATTGCACACACAAGCCGTGGCGCGCCTGCGTGCCTCGCTCAGGGAGCAGGCATGGACTGGTCCAGCGTAGCCGGCGTCTTGCTGGCGCTGGCCGGCATCATCGTCGGCCAGGGGCTGGAAGGCGGCAAGGTGACTTCCTTGCTGCAGCCGGCTGCCTTCGCGATTGTTGTGATTGGCACGTTCGGCGCCGTCATGCTGCAAACCACCCGGCCAACCCTGCGCCGCGGGCTGACCATGCTGCGCTGGGTGTTCAAGCCTCCACCAGACAATCGCGCCCAGTTGGCGCGCGACATCAACAACTGGAGCATGCTGGCCCGCCGCGACGGGCTGCTGGCGCTGGAGCGCCCCATGCTCGGCGCCAAGGACAAGTTTGTCGCCAAGGGCTTGCGCATGATCGTCGACGGCATCAACCCCGACAAGATGCGCCAGTTGCTGGACATGGAAATCACCGCTTTCGAAACGGCCGAACGCCAGGCGGTGCGCATCTGGGAATCGGCGGCCGGCTACTCGCCGACCATCGGCATCCTGGGCGCTGTGCTGGGCCTGATCCATGTGATGGAAAACCTGACCGACCCGAGCAGGCTCGGTTCCGGCATTGCCGTGGCCTTCGTGTCGACCATTTACGGCGTCGGCCTGGCCAACCTGTTCTTTTACCCGATTGCCAACAAGCTGAAGACCATCGTCACGCGCCAGGTCTACCTGCAGGAGCTGACGGCGTCGGTGTTCTACGATATCGCCACCGGCGATTTCACGCGCGTCATCGATGAACGGATCGCGACCCTGATGCGGGAGCCGTGACATGCAATACCGCCGCGCACGCCGCAAGTTCGACGACGATCCTGAGAACCATGAGCGCTGGCTGATTTCCTACGCCGACTTCATCACGCTGCTGTTTGCCTTCTTTGTCGTGATGTACGCGGTCTCCTCGATCAATACCGGCAAGTACAAGGTGTTTTCCGATGCGCTGGGCGATGCGTTTGGCGGCGCCGGCGCTGCGCCGCCGACCAATACCGAAGTCCAGAGTCTGCCGATTCCGAATCCGGCTTCGCGCAAGCGCAATGAGGCGATCAAGAAGGAGAAGGAGCAGATGACGCGCCTGGCCAAGGACCTGGCCAGCACCCTGGCGCCCCTCGTCAAGGAGGGCAAGGTGCGGGTGACCCAGAATAGCCGCGGGGTGAGCGTGGAAATCAATGCTTCGGTGCTGTTCAGGGCTGGCGATGCGAGCCTGACCGAGGAATCGCGCGAGGCGCTGACGGCTGTGGCGACGCTGCTCAAGGACGACCCGCATAATGTGCAGGTAGAGGGGCATACCGATAATGTCCCGATCAGGAATGCGATCTTTCCGTCGAACTGGGAGTTGTCTGCGGTGCGGGCGGGCAGCGTGGTCAGGCTGTTTATCGAGTCGGGGATTGCTGCTTCACGCATGACGGCGGTGGGGCATGCGGACAACCAGCCGGTGGCGTCGAATGACAACCCGGAATCGCGGGCGCGCAATCGGCGGGTGGCGGTGACGATCCTGTCCGGGATTCCGGATCCTGCTACTGAAATTCCAAGCCCTTAAACCCTTAAACCGGTAAACCGGGGTCAGACCCATAGGGTCAGACCCTAGTACGCGGCGGTCGCTGGCTGGGGTCCGACCCTGCGGGTCGTACCCCGGTTTGCCGGTTTTACGCGCGCAGCCGCTCCGGATGCGGCACCTGCTGCCGCAGCTTTTGCCTGCGCCGCCAGTGCCACGCAGTCCCGATCGCCGCCACCAGCAACACCAGCGCCGCCATCGGCCAGGCCGACGTCTGCAAATTCTTCCTGGCTTGCTCGTCCATCAACTCCTCAGGAAACGGCCTTGGCTCCGTCGGCACCACCTGCCATTTGCTGCGATCCTCCGGCGCACGCGCCATGAATTCATCGATCGAATACGCCGGCGCCGAACCAAACGCCCGGCTGGAAGGCACCTGCGGAATCCGCACCAGCATCACAGCCTCCACATCCGACTGCAACTGCTGTTCGAAGCCGCTCAACTGGCGTCCAGCCTGCCCGCCCAGCACGTTCAGCAAATCCTTGCCCAGCGCATCGAATGCCACCGCCGGGTGCAAGCGGGTCTGCTCCTCGGTGAAATAGCTGTAGGCCTTCTTGCCGCTGGCAATGCTCATCTCCTTCGCCGCCATATACGCAAAGGCGCCAACGGCTTTCAGGCGATTGGTCGGCCCTTGCAGCGGCCATTGCCAGCCCAGCTTGCGCAGCACGTCGACATTGATCCCCGTGCAGTTGGCAGCCGCATGCTGGTAGCTGAAATGATGGGCATAGAAATCGCGGAACACCTGGTTCACGTTGGCCTGGTAAGCCTGCGCCGTGCGCGGATCCTTCAGCACGGCCACCAGCATGTACGACGGCCGGTAGTACTGCTGGCCGCTGTTCAGGTCCATCAGGTAGTTATCCATCGGCAGTGCCGACGCCACGATGCCTTTTTCGCTGTACGAATCCAGGCCGTAGAAGTTATTCACCAGCCAGTCGGACCACTCGCCTTGCGGCCCCAGCCGGCCGGTGGCGATGGCGAAATGGCCGCCGTAAGCTTCGTCGTCGTCGCCCTGGGCGCCGCTCAGCATCATGGCCAGCACCGGCTTGCCGGACAGCTCGGCCGGCGTGGCGCCGGGGCGCTGCCACACCTTGCGCACCGTGTACTCGCCGCGCGCGCCGCCCTCGGCATGCCGTACGAAGCCCTGCAGGTCGTCGGCGCCGGACAGCGGCTGCACCGGCAGCTTGCCGGCATCGATCACATAGTCGCGCGGCCAGATCGTGCGCGCCACGAACTGCTGCCCGGCCTCATCCCATTGGCCGCGCACGCGCACCTCGCGCTGACGGAAGAAGGCTTCCGAGCTCGCGTTGAAATAGGAGCGGTTGGTGGCGATCTTTGGCGCGAGGCGGAAGTTGAGCGTGGTCCCATCGGCCGTATGCAGCGCTTTGCCGTCAAAGCGCGCCTGCGGCACCAGTTGCGGCGAACCGAGCCAGACCAGGCCCGGCGCATCCTTGGCACTGGCGGGCGGCAGGGCGATCAGCTCGTCCTGGAAATACCACAAGGCCTGTTTCTGGCCGCAGTCCTTGCAGCGGCCATTGGCCAGTTGATAATTGTCGGCAGGCTGCAAGCCGAACTGTTCCCCGCCAAGGGCGGAGTGAACGGAGGCAGCATCAGCTTGGGCGGTCGTGGCCGCCAGAATAATTCCTGAGAGAAATGTACGCATGCGCCCATTATGCAGAAGGTTGCATAAAAAGTCACACATTTCGAAAGTTCCGGCACCGTGCCGGTTGCGCAAAGGCCTAGCCGGCGATGAAGCCGCGGCGCGTCGTGCCGGTGGTCGTCATGCCGCTCGGGCCGTAGACCGTGGTCTGCTGCGGGCGCAAGGCCTGCAGCGCGCCCTGGGTGTGGCCCAGGTGCTTGTTGATCAGTACGCCGTTCAGGCGGTTCAGTTCCTTTGCCGCCCGAGTCTGGTCCAGCAACTGCTGCCACAGGATATTGGCGGCATCGTCATGCTGGGCTTCCAGCCAGGACTCCATGCCCAGTTCCATCGCTGGATAACCGGCGTCGGCCAGGGCGCGGTGGCGCGCGGTGGCCAGGGTGGCCATTTCATTGACCAGGGCCGACTTGTGCGGGGTCAGCGAGGTCAGGTGGTCGATGTCGGCCGCTACCAGGTCTTGCTGTTCCTGTTTCAGGACTTCCAGCAATTCCGTGATCTTGCTTAACTCAGCCTGCAGGCTGTGTTTGGGGGAGACTGCGGCCATCATGCTTCCTTAGCGTTGCTTACGCGCGTGCAGCAGGTCGCGGACCGTGTCCAGCAAACCGTCTGCCACTTTTTCCGAATTGACCTGGAACTGGCCGTCAGCAATTGCCATCTTGATGCGTTCGACTTTCTTGGTGTCGAACACGGCATTGCTGGCTGCTGCGCCACTGGCCGCCATTGCCTGTCCTTGCGGGGACAGGCGCACATTGTCGGTACTTGCCTGTGGTGCGGTGGAAGTCGCTGCGGCAGTCCTGTCCGCGCTGCGCGCGTTGCCGGACGTCGCGGGCGAACTCGGCAAGCCCGGCGTGTTCTTCAATGTATCGTTGATCTTCACAGCATTATCCTCGTCTGGTTGGAGTACTTTACCCCGGCATACGAGTCTATTACGGCAACCTGCGGCCAAACTTTAGCTGGCATCGTGAAACTTGTTCAAAAAGCTACTTCGACCAGTCCGCCCAGGCGGGCAATCCCGCTGATTTGCTGGCCATTGCCGGTGCGAACTGCCACTACCTGCCCCTCGGCCGCCGAACCGGCCGCCTTGCCTTCGGCCGAAACCGAGAAGCCGTTGCCGCGGGTGACCAGCTTGACCAGCTGGCCCTGCAGGATCACCGGCTTCGCCTTCACCATGTCCACCCGGACCGGGGTGCCGGCCGAAATCGACATGCTGCTGGACTTGCCGACCAGTTGCGCCTTGTCGGTGGCAATGCCGGGCGGCAGGGCGGTCAATTCGCCTTGCATCATCGCCAACTGTCCATCCTCGATGGACTGGCCCTGCACCAGCGGCACGGCTGCGGCCACGTAACTGCCCAACACGGATACCTGAGACTGAATATATACCGTCCACGGCGAAGGCGCCGCACAACGCACCCCCACGGTGGTCTTGCCCCAAGCGCGCGCGCCTGGCATCAGGAAGGCTTCCGGCGCAGGGCAGGGCGCCAGGTTCAGGCGCGGGTCCACCGCACCGATGTTGACGGTGACCTTGCCGGGCAGGCCGGCGGTCTGTACTTGCAGGAATTGCTCGGCGACCTGGCGCAGGGCCGTCGGCTCCATGCGGGCCGGGGCGGCCTGGACCACGCTGGCGGCCAACAAGCTTGCAATGATGAGGATTTGTTTCATGCTGCCCATCTTAGCCCTCGCGCGACAGCCGCAAGCCGCGAATAGGGGCAAAAACCCCGCCTTTCTCTTCCGATCAAGCAAGCACATTGCTCCGTATCATCGAACCTGTCATCAAGCGGAGAAGTGCCATGTTAGGCAAACTCGACAACTACCTGCTGTTCAACGAAACCGCCCTCAGCCTGCGCGAGAAGCGCCAGGCCGTGCTGGCGTCGAACATCGCCAATGCCGACACGCCAAACTACAAGGCGCGCGACATCGACTTTTCCGCCAACCTGCAGGAAGCCATGCAGCGGGCGGCCACGCCGCAGCCGCTGAATACGACTGCCAACAAGCATTTCCCGCGCCCGCCGCAAGACGGCAGCACCCTGCCGGACGGCACGCCGCTGCTGTATCGCCACCCGGCGCAGGGCGCGGTGGACGGCAATACCGTCGACATGGATGTCGAACGTAACAACTTTGCCGACAATGCCTTGCGCTACGAAGCCGGCGTGACCTTTATTAATTCGCAGATCAAAGGCCTGCTGGCCGCGATCCAGGGAGGCCAGTAATGTCCTTGTTCAGCATCTTCAATGTTTCCGGTTCTGCCATGAGCGCCCAGGCGCAGCGCCTGAACGTGGTGGCCTCCAACCTGGCCAACGCCGACAGCGCCACCTCGGCCAGCGGCGAAGCCTACCGCGCCAAGCAGGTCGTGTTCGAAGCCACCCCGACCGCCAATGGCGCCGCCACCAGCGTGAAGGTCAGCCAGGTGGTGGAAGACCCGTCGCCGCTCAAGCAAGTCTACGACCCCAAGCATCCGCTGGCGGACGAGAAGGGCTATGTGACGATGCCAAACGTGAACGTGGTCGACGAGATGGTCAATATGCTGTCGGCCTCGCGCTCCTACCAGACCAATGTGGAAACCATGAATGCAGCCAAGACCATGCTGCTGAAAACCCTGACGATCGGACAGTAACCATGGCCATCACCAACACCCCCGTCACTGGCGGCGGCGCGCCGTCGCAAGCCCTGCTCAACGCAGTCAACACGCGCGGCACTACCGGCTCGGACAAAAGCGTCTCGGCCGACCAGGACAAATTCATGACGCTGCTGATCACGCAGCTGAAGAACCAGGATCCGCTGAATCCACTGGACAACGCCCAAGTGACCAGCCAGCTGGCGCAACTGCAGACCGTCACCGGCATCAACAAGCTGAACGAGACGATCGAATCATTGAAGAAAGATTACGCCAATTCGGCTTCGCTGCAGGCGACCAACCTGATCAACCACGGCGTGCTCGCGGCCGGCAAGAACCTGCAACTGGTGTCGGGCAAGGGCCTGTTCGGTGTCGAGCTGAAGAACGCCGTCGACTCGCTGCAGATCGACATCAAGAATGCCGCCGGCAAGGTGGTGCACACGCAGACCCTGCAGGCGGTCGATGCCGGCGTGCTGCCACTAGGCTGGGACGGCAAGCTGGAAGACGGCACCACCGCCGCGGACGGCATGTACACCGTCAGCGTCAGCGGCACCCTGGGCGGCAAGGCGGCCGAAGGCGTGCAGGCGCTGACCTTCGGCACCGTGGCCAGCGTGTCCACCGGCGCCGGCGGCACCAAGCTCAATGTTCCAGCCATCGGTCAACTGACCATGGACGATATCAAGCAAGTTTTGTAAGCCCAACCTGATAGGGGAAATACCATGTTTCAACAAGGTCTCAGCGGCCTGAACGCCGCAGGCAAGTCGCTCGACGTGATCGGCAACAATATCGCCAACGCGAGCACGGTGGGCTTCAAAAGTTCGCAGGCGCAGTTTGCCGACCTGTATGCCAACTCGCTGAACGGCGTGGCGGGCAACAACCCGGGTATCGGCGTGAGCATTTCGCGCATCGCGCAACAATTCACGCAGGGCAATATCGAGACCACCAACAACCCGCTGGACGTTTCCATCAACGGCGGCGGCTTCTTCCGCACCGTGGCGCCCAGCGGCGAAGTGCAGTATTCGCGCAACGGCCAGTTCCTGCTCGATAAGAACGGCATCATCACCAACGCCCAGGGCAACGCCATCACCGGCTACCTGGCCAACCAGCAAGGTGTGATCCTGGCAGGCGCGCCGGTGCCGATCAAGATCGATACGGCCGACCTGACCCCGGTCGAGACCACCGAAGCGAACTTCAAGATCAACCTGTCGTCCACCTCGCCGGTACCGACCAAGGTGCCGTTCGACGCCACCGATCCGCTGACCTACACCAAGCAGACCGTGATGGATGTGTTCGACAGCCTGGGCAATGCCCACACCATGTCGGTGTTCTACGTGAACAAGGGCAGCGGCGTATGGGATGTGTACGCCGGTAGCGATGGCGTGCAGGTCGACTCCAAGGCGATCGCGCAAGCCGTGCTGACCGACCCGGCTTCGCTGGCGGCGCGCGCCGCCTACAACACCGCGGCGGCGGCGGGCAATGCCGCCGGCATGCTGGCGGCCCAGCAAGCGTATTCCGCTGCTGCCGGTGCGGCCATGACCGCTGCCGCGACGGCAGCGGGCGCTACGCCGGCCCAACTGGCGAGGCTGGCGGCGGTGTACACGCCGCCGACCGACGTTGGCGCCGTCCCGGGCAATACGCCCGACATCATTGACCAGAAACTGGCGGCGGCAATTACGGTCCCAGCGGTCAAGGCCGGCACCCTGGCTTTCGACACCAACGGCCAGTTGAGCGCAGCGCGCATGGCGCTGCTGACGCCGCCTCAGACCTTGCCGTTCTCGATCGACCTGCCGATTTTCCCGGACAACGGCGCCGACCTGACGATGACGATTACCACCAACTTCGTCGGCACCACGCAGTACGGCTCGCCGACCAGCGAGAAGGAATCGACGCAGAACGGCTACTCCTCGGGCAGCCTGCAGCGCTTCTCGACCGATGCCAGCGGCACCATCATCGGCCAGTACAGCAACGGCAAGTCGCGGCCGCTGGCGCAATTCGTGCTGGCCAACTTCGCCAGCCCGGACGGCCTGATCCCGCTCGGTAACAACGTGTGGGCGGAAAGCTCGGCCTCCGGTGCACCGCAGGTCGGCACGCCGGGCGAGGGCAACCTGGGCCAGTTGCGCTCCTCCTCGGTCGAATCGTCCAACGTGGACCTGACCAAGGAACTGGTCGACATGATCACCGCGCAGCGCGTCTACCAGGCCAATGCGCAGACCATCAAGACCCAGGACTCGGTGCTGCAAACCCTGGTCAACCTGCGTTAATCGGATAAAGCGAGCAAGCGATGGACCGCCTTGTCTACACCGCCGCCACCGGCGCGCGCCATATCCTGGAGCAGCAGGCCACCACGTCGAACAACCTGGCCAACGCCACCACGACCGGCTTCCGCGCCCAGCTCGATTCCTTCCGTGCCGTGCCGGTGGTGGCGGAAGGTTTGCCGACCCGTACCTTCGTGGTCGACAACACGGTCGGCTCGGATTTCCGCGCCGGCGCGATGCAGACCACGGGGCGGGCGCTGGACGTGGCCCTGCGCGGCGACGGCTTCATTGCCGTGCAATCGACCGACGGCTCCGAAGCCTATACCCGCAACGGCAGCCTGAAGGTCAGTGAAAACGGCATGCTGCAAACGGCGGCCGGGCTCACGCTGGTGGGCGAAAACGGCCCGATCGCCATTCCGCCCGACGCCCAGGTGGCCATTGCCGCCGACGGCACCGTGTCGGCCATCGACACCACCCAGACCCAGCCCGGCCCATCGAATGTGCTGGGCCGCATCAAGCTGGTCAATCCGGACGTCAAAGGCCTGGTGCGCGGCGACGACGGCCTGTTCCGCCAGCAAAGCGGCCTGCCGGCCGATCCCGACCAGAACGTGCGCCTGGCCGACGGCACGCTGGAGGGCAGCAACGTCAACCCGATCGACGCCATGGTCAATATGATCACCCTGGCACGTTCTTTCGAAACGCAAATGAGTTTGCTGAAAAACGCGGAAAACAATGCTGCCAAGGCCACGCAAATCTTGGCGTTGAATTAATATTGCATTAATGTTGTTGCTTTGAGGCAACGAATCACGCCTGCGCCATTGCGCACTGCGCCGGGATTCCCCATCATGGGACCTTTCATCTCAGCAGTACAAGGTTATGGCTCGTCCCGAGGAACGTTACGCCACTGTGGTCCTGCCGTTTGTGCTGGCCGTGGCAGCGCTCACCCTGGTGGCCGTGTTCAGCCTGTCGATTGCCGCCACGCTGCGCGCCTACGTCGGCGGCGAAAGTCATTGGTCCAAAGGGCAGAAGGCCGCCATCGCCTCGCTGCAGCGCTATCTCGTTACCGCTGACGAACAGGATTACGCCCAATTCCAGTCCGAACTGGCCGTGCCGCTATCGGACATGCGCGCGCGGCGCGAGATGGACCAGGAACAGATGGACTGGGAAGTGGTGCGCGAAGGCTTCCTGGGCGGCCGTAATGCCGAAGAAGACGTGCGCGGCATGGTCTGGCTGTACCGTAATTTCAAGGATATCTACCTGATGGCGCGCGCCATCACCTACTGGGAACATAGCGACGAGCACCTGTTGCGCCTGCGTGAACTGGGCGAGCGCGTGCACGGGATGCCGCCGGCTGCACGCCGAGCACCGGTGGTGCTGCTGGAAATCCAGGAAATCGACCGCCGTCTGACTCCGCTTGCCATCGGCTTTGCCGCCGCCATCAACGATGCCGCGCGCCAGGTCTCGACGGCCTTGCTGGCCGTGCTGTTGCTGGCAGCGGCCGTGCTGGCCTGGAGCGGCAACAGCTACCTGCGCCGTTCCTTTGCCCGCCGCGAACGCCTGCTGCAGCAACTGCGCCAAAGCGAGGCGGAAGCCTTCGCCGAGAAAGAGCTGGTGCAGGTGACCCTGGGTTCGATTGCCGACGCCGTCATCACGACCGACCGCGAGCAACGCGTCAGCTACAGCAACCGCAATGCCGAACAGATGCTGGGCATGCCAGGCGCCGACATGCTCGGCCGCCCGCTGGATCAAGTGTGCCGGCTGGAAGGCGAGGGCGGAGCGCTGCACCTGCTGGCGGCCGACGGCACGCTGCTGCCAGTCGACCGCTCGGTGGCGCCGATCCACGCGCCGGACGGCGCTGCCATCGGCCAGGTCATCGTGCTGCACGACGCCAGCGAAGCGCGCCGGCACGCCGCGCAATTGAGCTACCAGGCCACGCACGACGAGCTGACCGACATCCTTAACCGGCGCGAATTCGAACGGCGCCTGCGCGAACTGCTGGCGGCTTTACGGCAGGGCAGCGGCGGCGAGCATGCCGTACTATACCTCGACCTGGACCGCTTCAAGATCATCAACGACACCAGCGGCCACGCAGCCGGCGACGAATTGATCAAGCAAGTCAGCCAGCTCCTGCAAGCCACGCTGCGCGAACGCGATATCGTCGGCCGCCTGGGCGGCGACGAATTCGGCATCATGCTGACCCAGTGCAGCCACGAGGACGCCTTGCGCGTCGCGGAAAAAGTGCGCAAGGCCGTGGTCGACCTGCATTTCGCCTGGGGCGTGCGCAGCTACCGCATTGGCGTCAGCATCGGCCTGGTGCTGCTCGATAGCCGCAGCAGCAGCCTGAAGGAAGTGATGAAAGCAGCCGATGCCGCCTGCTACATGGCGAAAGAAAAAGGCCGCAACCGCATCCACCTGTACAGCGACGACGATGCCGAACTGTCCGTGCGCCAGACTGAGATGGAAGCCGTGTCGCGCATCCGCGCCGCGCTGGAAAACGACCGCTTCTGCCTGCACCTGCAGACGATCGCCCCGCTGCGCGGCGGCCGCGCCCATGCCGAAGTACTGGTGCGCATGCTGGACGAGCAGGGCGGCCTGGTGCCGCCAATGGCCTTCATCCCGGCCGCGGAACGTTACGACCTGATGCCGCTGCTTGATCGCTGGGTCATCCGCCACGCCTTCGAAGCGCTGGCGCAGCAAGCTGCCGGTACGAGCTGGGCCATCAACCTGTCCGGCGCCTCGGTGTGCGACGAGGGTTTGCTGGAATTCGTGCTGGAGCAGCAGCGCAGGACCGGCGTGGCGCTGGAGGACGTGTGCTTTGAAATCACGGAAACGGTGGCGGTGGCCAACCTGGCGCAGGCGGCAACGCTGATCCAGGACCTGCAGGCACAGGGCGCCCGCTTCGCGCTCGACGACTTTGGCGCCGGCATGTCCTCCTTCGCCTACCTGAAACACCTGCCTGTCGATTACGTAAAGATCGATGGCAGCTTCATTAAAGGCATCCTGCACAGCCCAACCGAGCGTGCCATGGTCGAATCGATCAACCAGATCGCGCACGTGATGGGCAAGCAGACCATTGCCGAATTCGTCGAGGACGACGCAGTGCTGGCCTGCCTGCGCGCGATGGGTGTCGATTTTGCCCAGGGATATGGTGTAGGGCGGCCCGAGCCCCTGCAGGCAGCCCGGCAGGCGGACAAGGAAGCTGCGCTCTGACCCTGGCGCTTACATCAGCTGTATGCCCCACCAATATTGCATGACCTTCGCCATCTCCTGCGACATCGCGTAAAGCTGCAGTTTCCCGCTCTCGTTTCTCGTAAAAACAAGCGCAGGGAATTTTCCGCGCACCAGGCTTCCGTGTGCGGGCAACGCCGCTTGCGAGAACGCCTGGAGTGCGCCGCGGTCGGCCGGATCGAGATCCACATACCAAAGCTCCACCGTATTTCCGTCTTCAGTGAAGCTGCCGCCGTATCCCACCGGGCACGATTTCCCCTTGATCTTCTCAAACATGGATCCCAGCGGCGACACCACGCCCCTGGGCGATGGCTGGATGAAGTCGGCCAGCAACGCCTCGCCTTTTGCCCCAGCCGCGATGGTTCCCGCAAATGCAGTACGCAAGGTGTTGAGTGCGGCAGTTTGGCCAATAAGCGAAGGCTCGACTGCACTCACGTCATCAATAGCCTTCCGCAGGCGTGCCTGGAAGTCGGCAAACTCCGCCAGGGCTTTCGGCCGGTCGAAATTCGGCTGGACAAAGTCGGACGAGGTACAAATTGCCTGCCGCAGGTCACGCGGCAGCTCCGCCCCCGGCCGCCATTGTGCTGCCGTGGCATTCAGGCGAGCGAGTCGTTCGGGCGCAAGCTCCCGTTCCAGCTTGTCCAATGCCTCCGCGTCGCGTTCATTTCCGGCCAAGCGCTGCTGCGAGACTTTCAGCAGGAGGCCCGCCAGTTCCGGGTCATAGGGCAAGCCCTTGTTCTGCAGGCTCAATTCGGCCAGGATACTGGCAGCGATGGGATTTCCTCTGTCGGCCATTGGCCAGAGCTGCTCGGCAGCATTCAAATACCATTGCTTGCTGCTGGCGGCGTTGCGTTTGACGCCTTCCAGGCCGCGCCGGTATGTGTTTGCCAGTTGAAGCTGGGCCTGTATGTGCCCGGATTCCGCAGATTTTTCAAGAAGGGCAAGTGCCTGCTGCTGCGAGGGAGCCGATATGGAAGGCAAAGCGCGGGCGGCTCCTTCATTCCGTTTGATGTTTGCCTCCCATGCTGCCACCTGCTTTGCGCTTGGCGTCGAACCGGAACTGTTTTGCTTGTGGGCCGCTACCAGCTGCTTCTGCGCACCGATGTGGCCACCATCGGCTGCAAGGATATAGAGCTTCTGCGCGCGCTCGTCATCCCGTTCGAGGTCGCCGCCATACTCGTGTGCCCGCGCCGCCATGAACTGCCTGGCTGGCGCGGGCAAGTCAGCTGCCTGTTGGTACTCAAGCAGGGCGCTGATATAGCGATTCTCCTGATCGGTGAGCGCGAAGCCTGCTTGTGCCAAGGAAGCCAGTGGCAGCGAGTAAAGCAGCGCCGTGGTAAAGAAGATCGCAGGAGTCTTTGTCATTTCAAGAATCGAAAGTTGGTCGGCTTTTGGGGTTGAGTTGCTTGCCTATTCGTCGTCGTCCATCGGTCGTTCGGGGAAGATTTGAAGGGCGTATTCGCTTGTATCAAAAGCCTTGTCGAACTCTTCGCGAGTCTTCCATTTTTCCTGGCCGCCTGGCGTTCCGAACACCAGGTCAGCCATCGTCAGCGGAGTCCTCTTCAAAGGGTTGCGCACGGATCGATTCCAGCTCAAGGCAACCAGGGTTGGCCGGCCATTCGCATCTATCTCGTAGACACGGTGGTACACCTGGTGGGCAATCAGGAGCGGAGCACTCGTCTTCAACAGCCTGTCGTCGAAATCCGGATTGGGCCCAGGGCGCGGCTGGCGCCAGTCGTTGACCGTGATGATGCGTTTGATCTTGCCCTTCGCATCGAGTTGCTCATGCCGCAGGACGTATCCCTCCAGAATGTAAAAGCGGTGCCGGGAAATGTGCTCGTTCGCCTTGAACAGCTCGTATAAACGGATGTGCCCATCCAGGCGTGTCATGCGGCGCCGTTCGTATTTGTAAAGCTCGTCCGGATTCTCGAGCAGGGAAATGCGAACCGGCGGCTTCAGGAAAGTATAGTTGGACCCGTTCCACCGACCGAATACGTCGACGACCATATTGGCCGCGTTATTGTCCAGCTTTCCGTAAGTTGAGCCGAATATCTCATGCACGCCGCGCCGCGAGTCGACAAATGCATTTCCCCACACCGAATCGGGAGTCGGATCGATTTGAAATGGCGACCATTCTTCCCGCCAGCGCGCAGTGGACTTGGGGAGATGCCAGCGCGAACGTAACTGGACTTCCTTCCCATCGACTGTTGCGTACCTGAACTCGCGCCATTCATCGCGCAGGGACGGCTCGCCTGTCGGACACTTCTTCGTATGTTCCGGATTCACCCACAAAATCACGCGGTCGCTGTCATCGTAGCGGTTGCAATGTTGTGCAGTTGTGTCGACCGGAAGGTCTTTTGACAAATCGGCCTGGATAATCTGTTCGATCCGGCCTTTGCTGTCGTAGGAATAGGTGGTGCTGTACGCAAGCGTCAAGTCCTGGTCCAGCAGGCTGCGGGATAGGGCATTCCCTTTGGAATGCCGTGCTATCTGCTCAAACATCCCTTGCCCCTGTCCCAGATGCTGGCGCGGCAACCATACATCAACCCTGCAGACACGCAGCGAGCGGTCTTTGGGACTGGCCTCGAAGTACCACAGCTTTACCGTGCCGGCCTCGCCTGGTAAACGCTGTTGATCCTGTTTCGTTATGCCCGCAGGCGGTGGCGGCGGATACGGTGCGCGAGTCCGCCCGTAAGGGGATTCGCCGAATGCCATGAGGCCCTCCGGCGTTTCGCCCGTGTAGACGCCGATGTCATTTGATGGCGGAACCATTGGGTTGGCCTGGAAACATGCGGCAGCGCAGTTTCCACACGCGGCAAGGAGGGCGAACACGAACGCGACAAGGCGTTTTCCGGCAGATGGGACTTCTTGGTCGTGCGGCATACAGCAATAATTATCAAATCGCAAACAATAGCAGAGCTGAACAATTCGCGCCACACGCGTGAATAGGCGGGGGAAAACCAGCCAGATCGAAGCTTTGAGTTGATCCTTGCCACGGGATAATGCCTGTATAGAAAAACCGCTTGGTTTTACCGTTTAAGGGGCAGCAAATGATTCGATCACTGTGGATTGCCAAGACCGGCATGGAAGCGCAGCAGACCCAGATGGACGTGGTGTCCAACAACCTGGCGAATGTGAGCACTAACGGCTTCAAGAAGTCGCGCGCGGTCTTCGAAGACCTGCTGTACCAGAACATCCGCCAGCCGGGCGCCGCGTCCTCGCAGCAGACCCAGCTTCCGTCGGGGATGCAGCTCGGCACCGGCGTGCGCCCGGTATCCATTGAGCGCATCCATACCCAGGGCAACCCGCAGTCGACCGGCAACGACAAGGACCTGATGGTCAACGGCAACGGCTTCTTCCCGGTGCTGCTGCCGGACGGTACCACCGCCTATACCCGCGACGGTTCCTTCCAGCGCGATAACAACGGCCAGATGGTGACTTCCAGCGGCTTCGTGCTGCAGCCGGCGATTACGATCCCGATCAATGCCACCAGCATAACGGTCGGCCGCGACGGCATCGTCTCGGTCACCCTGCCGGGCCAGGCTGCCCCGCAGCAGATCGGCGCCATCCAGCTGGCGACCTTCATCAACCCGACCGGCCTGGAATCGAAGGGCGAGAACCTGTACGTGGAAACCGGTTCGTCCGGTGCGGCGACCCAGAACCAGCCCGGTACCAACGGCACGGGCGTGATCCTGCAGGGCTATGTGGAAACCTCGAACGTCAACGTGGTCGAGGAAATGGTGAACATGATCCAGACCCAGCGCGCTTACGAAATCAATTCGAAGGCGATTACCACCTCCGACCAGATGCTGCAGCGCCTGTCGCAGCTGTAATCGAACGAGCCCGCCATGCGATTCCGTCTTGCCGCCACCATCATCGCCGCCGCGCTGCTGTCTGCCTGCGCCGGTGCGCCAACCTCGATCGTCAACGGCCCGACCAGCGCCCGTCCGCTGCCGCCGCCGTATCCGCCGGCGGCGCAGAACAATGGTGCGATCTACCAGGCCAGCACTTTCCGCCCGGCCTTTGAGGACCGCCGCGCACGCCACGTGGGCGACGTGATCAATGTCGTCATTACGGAGAGCACGTCTGCCGTCAAGAACGGCGCCAGCGCGGGCAGCAAGTCCGGCAGCGTCAACTTCGGCATTCCGGGCGTGCTGCAAAACCGCTTCGGCACCAACGTCGCCACCAGTGCCGACAACAAGTTTGCCGATGCCGACAGCCAGTCGCTGAGCAACAGCTTCCGCGGCACCATTGGCGCCACCGTGGTGGAAGTGCTGTCCAACGGTAACCTGATCATTGCCGGCGAAAAGCAGGTCGGCATGAACAAGGCGACCGAATACATCCGCATTTCCGGCATGGTGAATCCGGATTCGATCAACGGCAATTCGGTGGCGTCGACCTCGATCGCCGACGCCCGCGTCGAATACCGCACCAAGAGCAATATCGATGGCGCCGAAGTGCAGTCGATGCTGTCGCGCTTCTTCCTCAGCCTGCTGCCTTTCTGATCATGAAGACTTTTCAGCTCCTCACTCTTTGCGCCGCCTTGCTGCTGGCGCCGGCCGTGCAGGCTGAACGCCTGAAAGACCTGGCCAGCGTGGCCGGCGTGCGGCAGAACCAGTTGATGGGTTATGGCCTGGTGGTCGGCCTCGACGGTTCCGGCGACCAGACCACGCAAACCCCGTTCACCGTGCAATCGGTGGCTTCCATGCTGCAGTCGATGGGGGTGGCGCTGCCGCCCGGCACCACGCTGCAATTGAAGAACGTGGCGGCAGTCATGGTCACCACCAACCTGCCGGCGTTCGCGCAACCGGGCCAGCAGATCGATGTCACCGTGTCGTCGATGGGTAACGCCAAGTCGCTGCGCGGCGGCACGCTGCTGATGACGCCATTGAAAGGCGCTGATGGCCAGGTGTACGGCATGGCGCAAGGCAATGTGCTGGTCGGTGGCGTGGGTGCGCAGGCGCCGGGCGGCGGCGCTGCTGTCGTCGTCAACCACCTGTCGGTCGGCCGCATTTCCGGCGGCGCCACGGTGGAACGCGCGGTGCCCACCACGCTGGGCGACAGCAACCAGATTCGCCTCGAACTGAACAATACCGACTTTGCCACGGCTAGCCGCGTGGTCAACGCCATCAACGACAAATACGGCGCCGGCGTGGCCTATGCGCAGGACGGCCGTACCATTCGCGTCACCGCGCCTTCGTCGAGCGATGCGCGGGTGGCCTTTATCGGCGAACTGGAAAGCATGGACGTGCGCCCGGCGCGCCAGGCCGCCAAGGTCATCATGAACGCCCGCACCGGCTCGGTGGTGATGAACCAGGAAGTCACGCTTGAGACGTGCGCCATTTCGCACGGCAACCTGTCAGTATCGGTCAGTGCCGACACCCAGGTCAGCCAGCCGAATCCACTCAGCGGTGGCCAGACCGTGGTATCCCAGCAGGGTAGCGTCGACATCAAGAAGGACTCCGGCAAGGTCATCATGCTGAAGGGCGGTGCGTCGCTGGCCGACGTGGTGAAAGCCCTCAACGCCATCGGCGCCTCCCCGCAAGACTTGCTGGCCATCCTGCAGGCGATGAAGGCAGCGGGATCGCTGCGCGCCGAGCTGGAAATCATTTGAGGATGCCGCCATGATCCCCCGCACAGCCTCCGCTGCCACCGACCTGAGCGCCAATCTTGCCATCGACACCAAGGGCATGTCCGAGCTGCGCCAGTCGGCGCGTGCCGGTTCGCCCGAGGCGCTGAAAACCGCGGCCACCCAGTTCGAAGCGATGTTCGTCAACATGATGATGAAGAGCATGCGCGATGCTACGCCGCAAGACGGTTTGATGGACAACCAGCAAACCAAGATGTTCACCACCATGCTCGACCAGCAGACCAGCCAGGACATCGCCAAGAAAGGCCTGGGCCTGGCCGACGTGCTGGTGCGCCAGCTGTCGAAAACCTCGCCGCCGGTGGATGGCGTGCCGACCGATCCGGCCATGACACGCGCCCTGATGGAGCAGGCCAGGCTGCAGCGCTCAATCGAAGCCAGCGGCGGGGCGGCGGCGATGTCCAAGGCGGCGACCAGCACGGCAGCGGCCAGCGACAAGCCGGCCCACGTGCGCAGCTTCCAGGACAAACTGGCCAGCCACGCGGAAGAAGCCAGCCGCGCTTCCGGCATCCCGGCCAAGTTCATGCTCGGCCAGGCCGCCCTGGAAACCGGCTGGGGCCGGCGCGAAATCAAGGGCCGCGACGGCAGCAACAGCCACAACCTGTTTGGCATCAAGGCCGGCCCGGACTGGAAGGGGCGTGTTGTCGAAACGGCTACAACTGAGTATGTCAACGGCAAGCCGCAGACCCGCGTCGAGAAATTCCGCGCCTACGACAGCTATGCGGACAGCTTCAAGGATTACGCCCGCCTGCTGAGCAGCAATCCGCGCTATGAAAAAGCGCTGGCGGCAGCCAACGGCACCGATGCCGCCGGGTTTGCCAAGGGCTTGCAGCGCGCCGGCTACGCCACCGATCCCAACTATGCCAGCAAGCTGGCCGGCATTATCAAGCGCACTCTTGCCTGACGAACATCAAGTTTTGTCGGGATGTGCCGTAAACTGAATATCTATCGAAGGTAATTAATAAAATGTCCTTACTCAGCATCGGTAAAAGTGGTTTGTTGGCTGCCCAGACGGGCCTGGCCACCACTGGGCACAACATTACCAACGCCAACGTGCTCGGCTATAACCGGCAGGTGGTGGTGCAGAGCACCACGCAGCCGATCCAGACCGGCGAAGGTTTTCTCGGCACCGGCACCGAAGTGGCGCAGATCAAGCGCGTCTATGACGACTTCCTGAACCGCCAATTGCTGGGCGCCCAGACCAACCAGGCCCAGCTCGACACCTATTTCAACCAGGTCAGCCAGATCGACAACCTGCTGGCCGATACCACGGTCGGCCTGGGACCGGCACTGCAGAGCTTCTTCAGCGGCGTGCAGAATGCCAACTCGAACCCGCAGTCGACCGCGGCGCGCCAGGCCATGCTGTCCGCGGCAGAATCGCTGGCATCGCGCTTTAACGGTCTGTCCAGCCGCATGAAGGAATTGAACGAGGGCGTCAACACCGGCGTCGCCGCCAGCGTCAACGAAATCAATTCCTTCGCGCGCCGTATCGCCGAGCTGAACAATACGATTGCCGGCCTGTCGGTCGACCCATCGACCTTGCCGAGCGACCTGATGGACCAGCGCGACGCATTGATCGCGGAGATGAACAAGCAGGTCCAGGTGACTGTCAGGCCGGCCGAGAACAATATGCTGAACGTTTCGTTCGGCACCGGCCAGCCGCTGGTGATCGGTAATCGCAGCCAGGAACTGGCCACGGCGCCTTCGACCTTTGACCCGGAGCGCATCGTGGTCGGCTACCGCACCCAGGGCGGCACTTTCTCGCAGCTGCCCGACAGCGTGCTGACCGGCGGCCAGTTGGGCGGCCTAATCGATTTCCGCAATAGCGGCCTGGACGTGGCAAATGCCAACCTCGGCAAGATCGCCGCCGGCCTGGCCGATGCTTTCAATGACCAGCACAAGCTGGGCATCGACCTGGATGGCAACCTGGGCGGCAACTTCTTCAAGGATATCCACGCCTATGTCGGCTACGACACGCGCAACTCGCCATCGAGCACGGTGAAAATCGATGCGGTAGTGGTTGACGCGGCCAAGCTGACCGCGTCGGACTATGACATCAATTACAACGGCACCGACTTCATCGTGACGCGCGCCAGCGATGGCGTGACCACGACCATTTCGCCGTATCCGCAGACCCAGCCGCAAGTGATCGATGGCGTCGCCTTCTCCATCACCGGTGCGGCCGGCGGCCCCGACCACTTCCTGGTGCGCCCGACCTATAACGCGGCGCAGGATTTCGGCGTCGAACTGAAAGACCGCAACAAGATTGCGCTGGGAGCGCCGATCAGCACTTCGGTGCCGACCGCCAATACCGGCACCGGCAAGATCAGCGCCGGTGCGGTGAACTCGAACTACCTGTTGCCGGGCAACCAGTTGGCGGCGCCGGTCACGCTGACCTACAACAGCGCGACCAACCAGCTTAGCGGCTTCCCGACGGCTGTCGACGTCACGGTCAATGGCACCACCACGAACTATCCGGCCGGCACCCCGGTGCCGTACACCGCTGGCGCCAAGATGACGTTCCAGGGCATCGAGATCGAGATTACCGGCAACCCTGCCAACAACGACAAGTTCACCATCTCGCCTGGCAGCGGGGTTGGCGACGCGCGCAATGGCGTGCTGCTGGCGGGCCTGCAGACGAAGAACATCCTGGACGATGGCCATGCCACCTTCCAGGCCAGCTACGCGCAGATGGTCAACTTTGTCGGCAACAAGACACGTGAAGTGCAGATCGCCGGTGCTGCGGCCGATACCACCGTGGAGCAGGCCCAGGCCGCGCGCGATTCGGTCTCCGGCGTGAACCTGGACGAAGAAGCATCCAACTTGCTGCGCTACCAGCAGGCCTACCAGGCATCCGGCAAGGTGATCCAGGTGGCAAGCGAACTGTTTGATACCCTGCTTTCGCTGGGCAGGTAAGATTTTTGAAGGAATAGCATCATGGTCATGCGTATTGCCACCCGGACGATTTACGAGAACGGCGTCAGCCAGCTGAACACGCTGCAGGCGCAACTGCAGAAGACGCAGCTGCAGTTATCGACCATGCGGCGCGTCGTGACACCGTCGGACGACCCGGTCGCGTCGGCACGCGCGCTGGAAGTGTCGCAGTCGAAATCAATCAACACCCAGTACGTCACCAATCGCACGAACGCCAATGCCTCGCTGTCGCTGGTGGACAATACGCTGGCGAACACCGACGACCTGCTGCAGGAAGTCAAGAGCAAGATCGTCGCCGCAGGCAACCCAGGGTTCACGCTCGCCGACCGCGAAGCGCTGGCGAAGGAACTGGAGGGGCGCCTGGAAGACTTGCTGGGCCAGGCCAACGCTACCGACGGCAGCGGCGCCTACCTGTTCTCCGGCTACAAGAGCGACATCCAGCCATTTACCCGTTCCGCTACCGGCGCCACTTATAACGGCGACCAGGGCCAGCGCGAACTGCAGGTGGCCTCGTCGCGCAAGCTGGCGACCAGCGAGACTGGCTCGGCCATCTTCGAAAGCAATATCACCGGCAACGGCACCTTCCAGACCAGCGTCGACCCGAACAACTATACCCGTGGCGGCACCGGCATCATTTCCCCGGGCGTGGTGAAGACCCCTTCGGCAGTGACTGGCCACAACTACACTCTGAATTTCACCGTGACCGGCACGCCGGCGGTGACTACCTATACCGTCAACGACGTCACTGCTGGCACTGCCGTCGCGTCGAACGTCCCCTATGTGTCCGGCCAGCCGATTGCTTTCGATGGCATCCAGATGGATATCACCGGGGCGCCGGCCAACGGCGACGTGTTCAACGTTGACCCGAGCAAGAACCAGTCGGTGTTCGAAACCATGACAACCCTGATCGCCGCGTTGCGCGGCCCGAGCGGTACGCCGCAGGCAGGTACGGCATTGACGAACGCGCTGAACCTGGCCAACCAGAACATCACCAACTCGCTGGACAACGTGCTGTCGGTACGCGCATCCGTCGGCGCCCGCCTGAGCGAGCTGGATCACCTCGACAGCGCTGGCGACGACCTGAACCTGCAATATGCGAGCCAGTTGTCCGACCTGGTCGACCTGGACCCGGTGGAAGCCATTTCCCGCTTCACGCAGCAGCAAACCACGCTGGAAGCAGCGCAGAAATCCTACAAGGCGCTGACCGGTTTGTCGTTGTTTAACTTGATCTGAGGCTTGCGTTAAAAAAGTCGGGGTCAGGTCTGGCAATCAGACACGGCCTCAGCCGTAGGCGTCGCCTACGGCTGAGGCCGTGTCTGATTGCCAGACCTGACCCCGACTTTTTTCCTGCTATCCCACTCGCGCGGCAATTGCCGCGCTTTTTCTATGCCCTCGTTGACCAGCGACTGGATCGGCATGCTCATGTAGGGCAGGGTCATGGTCAGCGTCAGGAAGCCCACGCCCAGGGTGATCGGGAAGCCGATGCCGAACAGGTTCAGTTGCGGCGCGGCGCGCGTCAGGATGCCCAGCGCGACGTTGGTAATCAGCAGGGCCGCGACAATCGGCAGCGACAGCTGCAGGCCTGCCGTGAAGATCTTCGAGCCCCACAACGCAAGGTCCCAGAAGCCATCGTTATGGAAGGCGATGGCGGTTACCGGCAGCGTGTAGAAGCTTTCCGCCAGCGCCTCGATCAGCACCAGGTGGGCATTCACCGCCAGCACTGCCAGCGTCACCACCCACACCAGGAATTGCGACACCGCCGAGGAGCGGCCTTGCGACATCGGGTCGAAGAAGCTGGCGAAACCGAGGCCCATGGTCAGGCTGGAAATCTCGCCCGCCATTTCCACTGCTGCAAACACCAGGCGCATCGCGAATCCCATGCCGGCGCCGATCACGATTTCACGCGCCAGCACCGACAGTCCGGCCCAGCCGGCAGGATCGAGCGCCGGCATGGCCGGCACGGCTGGTGCGACCACCATGGCGATCAGCACGCCCAGCGCGAGCTTGACGTTCTGCGGGATGCGGGCATTGCCGAAAATGGGGGAGGCCGCAATCAGCGACAGGATGCGAGCTGCCGGCCATAACAGGGCGGCGATCCAGGTGTTCAGTTCAGCGGCGGTGACGACCAGCATCGGTCACGAGACCAGCGAAGGAATGCCAGTCAGCACTTGCCGCATGTAGTCGACCATCACCGAAATCATCCACGGTCCCGCCACCACCAGGGTGACGAACACGCCGACCAGCTTCGGGATGAAGGACAGGGTCGCCTCGTTGATCTGGGTGGCGGCCTGGAAGATCGAGACCACCAGGCCGATCAGCAACGCCACCAGCAGCAGCGGCGCGGCCACCATCAGCGTGACTTCCATGGCCTGGCGGCCCATGGTCATGACTGTTTCAGGCGTCATTGCCAGCCTCCCTAATAGAAGCTCTGGGACAACGAGCCCAGCAGCAATTGCCAGCCATCGACCAGCACGAACAGCATCAGCTTGAACGGCAGTGAAATCACGGCGGGCGACATCATCATCATACCCATCGACATCAGCACCGACGCCACCACCATGTCGATGATGAGGAAGGGGATGAAGATGGCAAAGCCGATCTGGAAGGCGGTCTTCAGTTCGGAGGTGATGAAGGCCGGCACCAGGATCTTGAGCGGCACGTCTTCCGGCCCTTGCAGTTCCTGGCTGCGCGATATCTTGACAAACAGGGCCAGGTCGGACTGGCGCGTCTGCTTCAGCATGAAAGTCTTCAGCGGCGCGGCCGAGCGCTCCATCGCCTGCTGCATGGTGATCTTGTTGTCCTGCAGCGGCACCCAGGCGTCGGTGTAGATCTTGTCGAACACCGGGCTCATGACGAAGAAGGTCAGGAACAGCGACAGGCCGATGATGACCTGGTTGGGCGGCGCCGACTGCGTGCCGAGCGCCTGGCGCAGCAACGAGAGCACGATCACGATGCGGGTAAAGCCGGTCATCATCAGCAGCGCTGCCGGGATGAAGGTCAGCGCCGTCATCAGGATCAGCGTTTGCAGCGTCAGGCCGTAGTTGGTGCCGCCGCCCGCGGCGGGCGTGCTGGTGAAGGCAGGGATGGTCGGTTCGGCCGCCGCCAGCAAGGGCAGCAATAGCGCCGCGCCGGCAGCCGCGCAGCCGGCCATGCGCCACGCGCGTTTATTTGCCATTGCGCTTTTCAATCGTCTGTTTGAACCATTCGGCGAAATTCGCGCCAGGCACCGGCTGGGCGCCGGCCAGTTCGGTTTCGTCGCTTTCCTGGCGCGGCATGGTCGCCAGGGCATTCATGCGGCCAGGCGAGGCGCCGACCACGATCCATTGCTCGCCGACTTCCACCAGCAGGATGCGTTCGCGGGCGCCGACACTCAGCGCCCCGACCAGCTTGAGCTTGCTGCCGCCCGTGATGTGTTTCGGGCCGAAACGCTTCAGCAGCCAGGCCAGGCCGACCAGCAGGGCGATGACAAAGCCCAGCGACAGGATGGTCTGGAACAGCGAACCGGCAGCGGACGGTGCTTGTGCCGCCAGCACATTGCTCGGCGCCTGGGCGTTGGCGGCACGGGCGCCGGCCATGGCGGCCTGCTGTTCGGGTGTCGCCGCTGGCGCGGCGGCCGGTGCAGTAGTTTGCGCGGCGCCAGGCGCAACTGGGCTGGCGGCATTGGCCGGGGCAGCTTGCGAACTGGTGGAAATGGTGTCTGGGGCGGACGCTTGCTGCGCCAGCGCAGGCGCGCCGGCGAGACAGAGGACGGCCGCCATGGTCAGCGGCCGCAGCAGGTAAAGGGCAGGAATGCTCTGCTTCATTTATTCAATTTTCGGATGCGTTCGGAAGGCGTGATGATATCGGTCAGGCGGATACCGAACTTGTCGTTCACCACCACCACCTCGCCCTGGGCGATCAGGCAGCCGTTGACCAGCACGTCCATCGGTTCGCCGGCCAGGCCATCCAGTTCCACCACTGAGCCCTGCGCCAGTTGCAGCAGGTTCTTGATGGCGATCTTGGTACGGCCCAGCTCCACAGTCAGCTGGACCGGGATATCGAGGATGAAGTCGATATCGTTATGGGTTTCGGTCTTGTTCGGCTGCTTGGAAAAGTCCTTGAACACGGCAGCAGTGGCAGCCTGGTTCTGCATCGCGGCAGCCTCGGCAGCGGCCTGCTCGGCAATCGCGGCGCCCCAATCGTCATCCATGCTTGTATCGTCGTCTTGATTATCCGCCATGTTTCTCTCCTAGCTTTATTTCATATTATCCGCGTTTGCCAGCAGTTTCTCCACCTTCAATGCGTATTGCCCGTTCAACACCCCGTAGGTGCAATCGAGCACAGGCACGCCATCCACGGTCGCCTCGATGGTGTCCGGGATGTTGAGTGGGATCACGTCGCCGACCTTCATGTTCAGGATTTCGTCGAAATTGACCTTGGCAGTGCCGAGCTTGGCCACCAGTTCCACTTCGGCGATCTGGATCTGCTGCGTCATCAGGCGAATCCAGCGCTTGTCCACTTCCAGCGCCTCGCCCTGCAGCGAGGAGGTCAGCGCGTCGCGGATCGGCTCGATCATCGAGTACGGCATGCAGAAGTGGATCTGGCCCGATACGGACCCCAGTTCAATCGTGAAGGTCGACGCCACCACCACCTCGTTCGGCGTGGCGATGTTGGCAAACTGCGTATTCATTTCGGAACGGATGTACTCGAATTCCACCGGGTACACGGGTTCCCACGACTTGGTATAGGCCTCGAACACGATGTCGAGGATGCGCAGGATGATGCGCTGCTCGGTCTGGGTAAAGTCGCGGCCTTCCACGCGCGTGTGGAAGCGGCCGTCGCCGCCGAACAGGTTGTCGACCAGCAGGAACACCAGGCCCGGGTCGAACACCATCAGGGCGGTGCCGCGCAGCGGTTTCATGTGCACCAGGTTGAGGTTGGTCGGCACCACCAGGTTGCGGATGAACTCGGAATACTTGGAGACCCGCACCGAGCCCACCGACACTTCCGCGCTGCGGCGCAGGAAGTTGAACAGGCCCACGCGCAGCAGGCGCGCAAAGCGCTCGTTGATAATTTCCAGGGTCGGCATACGGCCCCGGACGATGCGTTCCTGCGTCGCCAGGTTGTAGGTCCGGACACCCGAGGTCTCCTCCGGCGCAGCGACGTCGTCCTGGTCGCCGTTGACGCCCTTCAGGAGGGCATCGACTTCTTCCTGGGAGAGAAAATTATCAGCCATGCTTCACCCGGGCCTTACTGGATGATGAATGCGGTAAACAACACTTCGGAGACTTCCTGCGGCTCGCCGCCGTTTTCAAACGGCAGGTTGACCGCTTCCATGATGTCCTTGCTCAACTGCTGCTTGCCTTCCGGAGTGTTGATCTCGGATGCGTGCTTGCTCGACAGCAGCAGCAGGATGCGGCTGCGCACCTTCGGCATATTGGTCTTGATGACCTCCGACTCTTCCAGGCTGCTTGCCTGCAGCGTGATCGCCAGTTGCAGGTACTGGTCGCCATTTTCCGGCTGCAGGTTGACCGTGAACTGGTCCACAGGGATATAGACCGGCGGGCCGGCTTTCTTGGCCGGTTTCTTGGCTTTCTTGTTGGGCTTGGCTTCTTCAGAATGTTCGTCGCCGCTATCGCCATGCAGCATGAACCAGGCCCCGGCGCCCCCGGCCAGTGCGAGCACCAGCACGGCTGCCAGGATGATGATCAGCTTTTTCTTACCGCCACCTGCCGGCGGTGCTGCTTCTGCCTTAGCATCAGCCTTCATTTTTGGATTCGCTTTCAATTCTGCTGCCTTGGATGCAAGAGTTGGATCATGACGCCATTATGTCATTATCGCGAAAGCTTTCGGGGAGCGATGCGCCGAAAAGAGGCAGGAAGCAGGGCTATCTCTGCCTTAGGCGAATGTATCGACAGCGCTGAGCACGCTGCGGCGCACTTGAGGGGCTGCTTGCGGGGCCTGCTCCGTATTGTCATTCTGTCCATCGGCGACGCCGCGGCCACGCCCGGCGGCTGCCATATCAGCGAACGCTTGCTGCTGGTCCTGGCTGCCGGAGGAAACGCTGGTGTCGCCGAGCGTGATGCCGGCTTCACCCATGGTTTCGCGCAGCTTCGGCAGTGCTTGCTCAAGCGCTTCGCGCACTTCCGGCTGGGCAGCGGTGAAGGCCACGCTGGCCTGGTCATTGGAGACGCTCAGCACCACTTGCAGCGGGCCGAGGTCGGGCGGGTTCAGGGTCAGGGTGGCGCTCTGCTCGCCGCCATTGACCATCCAGACAACTTTCTGGCCCAGCTGGTGATCCCAGCCCTGGCTGCCGACGCGGGCGTGCAGCTGGTTGCTGGCCAGGGCCTGGGCGGCTTGTGCATTCGCTGCGCCGGCTGGCGCCAGGGCGGTAGCGGCTGCCTGCAGGGCGCTGGCCTGCGGCTGGATGGCGTGTTTGGTGTCCAGCGCGGCGGCATCGGCGGCCTTGCCGGCGTCGGCGCTGGCCTGTTGCAGGGCGGCCTGGAAATCGCTGCGCGGTTGGGCGGCGGCTTTGTCGCTGCCGCCGGCAGCCGCGGACGATGCACTGGCGTCGCCGGTTTCGGCGGCTGCGCCGTGGCGTGCCTTCGCCAGCGCGTCTGCCAGGGATGGATCTTGTGCTTTGCCGGCGCCTTCTGCCGCAGCTTTCGCTGCCAGCAATGCCTCCTGGTCGACGGGCATGCCTTCCGCTGGCAGGCGCTCGGCAATGCCGTTCCTGCCGCCTTTGCCGGACAGTACGGCGTCGCTGGCCAGTTCGGCCTCGGTGGCCCGGCCGTCTTTGGTGGAGGCTGCTGCCGCAGCGGCTGCCGCGCTTGCTGCGCTGGCCGCGTCGGCCGCGGTTGGCTGGACCAGGCCCTGGATCATGGCCAGCATGTCGGCGACGGCATCGTTGGCCGCTTGCTGGCTATCGGTTTCGTCGCTGGCCGCGCCGGCACTGCTGGAGGCGTTGGCGGCAGTGGCAGAGCTGGCAGATGCCGCGTCGGCCGGCGCCGGCTGCGCGTCCGCAGGCGCAGCGGCATGATTGGCCTGGTTTGGCTGCTCGCTTTGCTGGGCCTTGGCAGGCGCCTGCGCTTGCGTGGCCGGTTTGTTGGCTGGCGCTGGCGCGCTGGATGCCGGTTTCGCTTGCTGGCTTGGCTGCTGCGCGGCAGGTTTCGGCGCCTCGGCGCGGCGCGGCGCGGCATTCGCTTGCGGCTGCAGCGATGGCGGCAAGGCCCTGGCCTGGCGTTCGATCTGGCTGTTCAGGGCCTGTGCGAACTGCTTGTCTTCCTGCGCGCCATTGGACGAACGGCTACCAGCCGAATTGCCGGAAAGAAGAGGGGAGTTCTGGACAGTCTGGGTTTGCATGATCGAATCGGTCTAGCGTTTGAAAAATGCCTGGCGGGAGGCGTGTTCATCCATGGCCTTCTGGTCGCGCTTGGCTTCCTTCTTGAGCTCCTGGGCTTCGGCCCGGTCGCGCAGGGTGGAATAGGACATGCGCTTGCGTTCGGCGTCCTGCCACAACTGCTTCTCCTTGTCGCCGCGTGCCTTGCTGTGACGGACCACTTCCTGCTGGCCCTGGATCGCAGTATCCAGTTTCTCCATGAAAGCCTGGAAATTGCGATACGCCATCGGCGTGATGCCTTGCTGCTGCGAAGCGTCGAAACGGCGGCCGTATTCGTCGCGGTAACCAACCAGCATGTTCAGCTTCTCTTCCGCGTCCGCCACGGCTTTCAAGGCCGCGCCAAGGCGCTTGGCAGCGTCGTCGGTTTCCCGCTGCGCGAGGTCGATCAGGGTTTCAAGTTGCTGGGTAGAGGCCATGATAGTCAATTATATGCAAGGCCAAACGCACCAATCAGTCGAATAGAGAGGTTAACTGCCCCAAGCTCTCGGGCATGTTCACCTGCTCCGTAATTTGCTGTTGCAGGAATTGTTCAATCTTATCGTGCAGGTTGATGGCCTGGTCAAGCACCGGATCGGTGCCCGGCGTGTACGCCCCGACAGCGATCAGGTCGCGGCTGCGTTCGTAGCGCGAAAACAACTGTTTCAGCCGGCGCGCCTGGTTCTGGTGGGTGTGCGATGTGATCGAGTGCATGGCACGGCTGATTGACTGTTCGATATCAATTGCCGGGTAGTGGCCGGCTTCGGCCAGGCGACGGTTCAGCACGATGTGGCCGTCCAGGATCGCGCGCGCCGAGTCGGCGATCGGATCCTGCTGGTCGTCGCCCTCGGTCAATACGGTGTAGAAAGCCGTGATCGAGCCGCCGCCCAGTTCGCCATTGCCGGCGCGCTCGACCAGCACTGGCAATTTTGCAAACACGGAAGGCGGGTAACCTTTGGTGGCTGGCGGCTCGCCAATGGCCAGGGCGATTTCGCGCTGCGCCATCGCGTAGCGGGTCAGCGAATCCATGATCAGCAGGACGTTCTGGCCCTTGTCGCGGAAGTGCTCGGCGATCGCGGTGGAATACGCCGCCCCCTGCATGCGCATCAGCGGCGGCGTGTCGGCCGGTGCTGCCACGACCACGGAACGGCGCAAGCCTTCCTCGCCCAGGATCTGCTCGATGAACTCCTTCACCTCACGTCCCCGCTCGCCGATCAGGCCGACCACGATGATGTCGGCTTCGGTGTAGCGCGCCATCATGCCGAGCAGGACGGACTTGCCGACGCCGGAGCCGGCAAACAGCCCCATGCGCTGGCCGCGTCCCACGGTCAGCATGGCATTGATGCAGCGCACGCCGACGTCCAGCGTTTCCACGATCGGTGCGCGGCCCAGCGGGTTGGCGGGACGCACATTGATCGGCGCCGAATCGCTGGTCTGGATCGGGCCCAGGCCGTCGAGAGGGCGGCCGGCGCCATCGACCACGCGGCCAAGCAGCTCGGGGCCAACGGGCAAATGGCGCGCGCGGTCGCTGGGGCGGCGGCGCGGGTGGTTGACGCTGCCGGGCTTCGGCACGCTCTGTTCTACCGGGAACACGCGGGTGCCGGGGATGATGCCTTCGACGTCGCTTTGCGGCATCAGGAACAGCTTGTCACCCTCGAAGCCGACCACTTCGGCTTCGACCTTGCCGCCGGAGGGCAGGGGCACGGTACAGGCCGCGCCGACCGCCAGGCGCAAGCCGACTGCTTCCATCACCAGGCCCGCCACGCGGGTGACGCGGCCCGACACTTGCATCGGTTCGACGAAATCGACCAGCGTTGCGCAATCGTTCAGGTAAGAACGCCAGCGGCCCGCGTGCACCTGTGGGTCGGGGGCGCCCATCTCAATCGATCCAGTCAATGTCTTTGCCAAGCGCCAGGCTCAGGCGCTGCCAGCGCGACGCCACGGTGGCATCGATCTGGTTGGAGGCTGTATCGACCTTGCACCCGCCACGTTCGACGGTCGGGTCGTCGATCACGCGCCAGCCGCCTTTGTCGAGTTCTTCCGCAATGCTCTCGCGCACCACGGCGGCGTCTTCCGGATTCAGGATCAGCAGTGCCGGCTGCTGCAGCACCGGCAGGTATTCGATGGCCTCGCGCACGATCGGCAGGATCAGTTCCGGCTTCACGCGCAGGGCAGTCTTGATCATGCCCTTGGCCAGGTGCAGCGCCAGTTCCAGCACCTCATTGCTGATGGCCTGGTCGGCTTCGCGCAGCGCGCTGCTGAAGTTGTCGGCGATCTCGCGCACCGGTGCAATCGCTTGCTCGGTGGCGGCGCGCGCTTCGTCCAGGGCCTGCGCCGCGCCTTCGTCGTGGCCGGCCTTGAAGCCGGCGTCATAGCCCTGCTGGCGTGCTTCCTCGCGGATCGCGGCCAGTTCTTCTTCGCTTGGATATTCCGGGGCAGGAGCCGGTTCCGCCGCGTATTCGGCTTGCTCGACTTCCGCCTGTGCGGCGGCTTCGGCGGCCAGGGCGGCGCGCACTTCCGCCTCCTCGCGTTCGCGCTGGGCCACCACGCTCGGGCGCGCGTCGCCGAAGGATTGCAACTCCCAGCGCTGGTAGGCCGTCTGTTTTTCTTTCGGGATGCTTGTCATCAGACGAAGGAATCCTCACCCTTGCCGCCCAGCACGATCTGGCCTTCATCCGCCAGGCGGCGCACAATCTGCAGGATCTGCTTCTGCTGCGTCTCCACTTCGGACAGGCGTACCGGGCCTTTGTTTTCCAAATCTTCGCGCATCATTTCGGAGGCGCGCGCCGACATGTTCTTGAAGATCTTGTCGCGCAAGTCCTGCGAAGCGCCTTTCAGCGCAATGATCAGCATTTCGGACTGCACTTCGCGCAGCAGCAGCTGGATGCCGCGGTCATCGACGTCGATCAGGTTGTCGAACACGAACATTTCGTCCATGATCTTCTGCGCCATGTCGTTGTCGTAGTTCTTGATATTGTCCATCACGTTCTGTTCCTGTTCGCCGGACATGAAGTTCAGGATCTCGGCCGCGGCGCGCACGCCGCCCAGGGTCGATTTCTTGATATTTTCATTGCCGGACAGAAGCTTGGTCAGCACGTCGTTCAGCTCGCGCAAGGCGGCCGGCTGCACCCCATCCAGCGTGGCGATCCGCAGCACCGCGTCGTTGCGCAGGCGGTCGGTGAAGTGGCCCAGGATTTCGCAGGCCTGGTCGCGCTCCAGGTGGACCAGGATGGTGGCGATGATCTGCGGATGTTCGTTGCGGATCAATTCGGCGACCGATTGCGAATCCATCCACTTCAGCGATTCGATGCCGGAAGCATCCTTGCCGCCCAAAATGCGCGACAGCAGGACCGACGCCTTGTCGTCGCCCAGCGCCTTGGTCAGCACCTGGCGGATGTATTCGTCCGAATCGAGGCCCACGGTGGAAGCGGCCGCGTACTGGTCGCGGAAATCGTCCAGCACGTCAACCACCATTTCATGCGGGATGTTCTTCATGGTGGCCATCGAAGCGCCCAGCTTCAGCACCTCGCGCGGGCCGAGGAACTTCATCACCTCGGCCGCCTCGGCTTCGCCCATGGCCAGCATCAGGATGGCGGCCTTTTGCAGTCCGGTATTCTCAGTCATTGTTGCCTATCCATTCCTTGATGACGTTGGCGACGATGCGCGGATCTTCCGCAGCCAGTTTCTTCGCCAGCGCCAGGTTGTCGCGGTAGGTGCGGGCAGTGTTTTCTTCCATCTTGGCGATCTCCTCCGCCAGCAATTCTTCCGGTGTCGGGCCGACTGGTTCCACGATAGGCTCCGGTTCTGGTTCCGGTTCCGGTTCATTGATCTGGTCGATCTTCTTGAATACCGGACGCATCATCGGACGCACGATACGCAGCAGGATGTACAGCAGGATCAGGGCCGTAATCAGGAACTTCGCCAGTTCCTTGGCCAGCGGCAGGTTGGCCGGGTCGCGCCACCATTCGAGCGGTGCCTCCGGTTCCCTGTCGACGCCGTCGAATGGCGCGTTGGCCACGCTGACGGAATCGCCGCGGTCCTGGTTGTAGCCCATGGCTTCCTTGACCAGGCTGTTGATCTTGGCCATTTCGTCAGCGCTGAGCGGCTTGACGACGACCTTGCCGTTTTTATCGATGGTCCGACGATAGTTTACTACGACGCCGACGGTCATGCGCTTCAGTCCGGCCATTGCCTTCTGTTCATAGCGCACCGTCTTGTCGACTTCATAATTGGTTGTCGATTCCTTATGGCTTGGCCCGGCCGCGGCAGTCGCGGCGCCTGTGCCTGGCTGCCCCGGCGCACCGGCAGCGCCTGGCGGCGTGGTCGTCAGCGGGGCCGTGGCAACGCCCGGCGGCTGGTTCGACAGGGCGCCAGGAATGCCGCCGGGGTTGGCGTTGGCATTGCCGCTGGTCTCGCTGCTTTGCTGGCTGCGGATGGCCGAAGCGGCGGGCGGCGAGTTCGGCTTGTAGGTCTCGGCGGCTTGTTCGATGGCGGAGAAGTCGACGTCGGCCACAGCCTCGGCGCGCACATTGCCTTCGCCCACGATCGGGGTGATGATCGACTCGACCTGCTTGATGACTTGCTTCTGCATCTCCTGCACGTACTTGAGCTGGGATGCGTCGAGGTTCTTGGCGTTGTTGGCCGCGTTGCCGTTCTTGTTGATGTCGGACACCAGGTTGCCGGCCTGGTCGACCACGGTCACATTGGCCGGCGACAGCTCCGGCACGGAAGAAGCGACCAGGTGCACGATGGCGCTGACCTGGGCCGGATCGATCATGCGGTTGGCGTGCAGTTGCAAGATCACCGAAGCGGTGGGCTTCTGCTGGTCGCGGACGAAGACCGAAGGCTTCGGCAGGGCCAGGTGCACGCGCGCCGACTCCACCGCGCCGATGGACTGGATGGAGCGCGCCAGTTCGCCTTCCAGGGCGCGCTGGTAATTGACCTGTTCCAGGAACTGGGATACGCCCAGCTTCTGGTTTTCCATGACCTCAAAGCCGACATTGCCGCCTTTCGGCAAGCCCTGCTGGGCCAGGCGCAGGCGCACATTGTGCACTTGCTCGGCGGGCACGAGGATCGCCTGGCCGCCTTCGGCCAGCTTGTACTTGACCTGCATCTGGTCCAGTGCAGCGGTGATGGCGCCGCCATCCTTGTCGGTGTAATTGGCGAACAGGACCTTGTAATCCGGTTCCTTATTCCACATCCACAGGATCAGGATGAGCGCCAGGACGCCTGCCACGGCAGCGCCGCGAATCACCATCTTGCCCATAGGGGTCTGGAAGAAGGCGAAGCGGCCCCTGGGCGCCTGTTGGGCTTCTGGATCGTCGATATCGATTTGTTCGGCGGCTGCAGCCATGGGTAATCACTGTGGGTTAATGGGCCTGTTGCACATTATCAGGCGATGTTGCGTCCTTTAAATGCGTGAACAGGAGGCCGTTTGCCTTGCTGCTCAAGGCTATCCCCTTGCTTTCACACGGGTATTCTGGAAGCCTGAAAACAGGAATATTGTATCTTGGAGTCAACTAATGAGAACAGGCGGAATTGATTCTAGCCAAATCCAGGCCATGATCGCCCAGCTGCATGCGGCGGCCACGCGGCCGTCAGCCACGCCCCCGGTGATCCAGACCGAGAAAGTGGCCGAGAAGCCCGACTTCACCAACGCCCTGAAAGGCGCGCTGGACGCGGTGCAGGCCAGCCAAGACAAGGCCGAAGGACTGACCAAGCGTTTCCAGATGGGGGACGATTCGGTCAACCTGTCGGACGTGATGATCTCGATGCAGAAAGCCAGCATCAACTTCCAGGCCACCGTCCAGGTGCGCAACAAGCTGGTGCAGGCCTACCACGACATCATGAACATGCAGGTTTGAAAGTCGGGGTCAGGTCTGGCAATCGGACAAATCGCGACGCGATTTGTCCGATTGCCAGACCTGACCCCGACTTTCATCATTCCAGGCCGGCGATGCGGGCGTTGCGTTCCCGCTCGAGCTTGGTGATGTAGCGCTGTACGGCGGTCAGCGAGGAGCGCGGCATGTCGACGAATTGGCAGCCGAGGCGGCGGTTGGTTTTGTTGTTTAAAAGCGTCAGGTCCAGCGAGTTGCGGATCTGCAGGCCGGTGGTGATCGTGGCCACTTCGGGCAGTTCAATGCGGCAGTCGTTGTAGACCTTGCCAATCGTGTCGCCCAATTCCAGGCTGTTGTCGAGGATCGCAATGCCGCCGCAGCTGATGTCGGACAGCGGGAACGGCTTGCTGCCGCCGCCCAGCTCAGCCGGCTGCGGGATCAGGACGCGCACGGGGTTGGTGACCGGCGTGGCGATGCGGTAGAACTCGCGGCGCTGCAGGCGCACCAGGCTGGCCGGCAGCGGCATCTTGAAGGCCGGGCTGCCTTCGAACGTGGTCGATTCGATGTGCTCACCGCTGAACATGATGCGGATCTTGTCCAGCGTGGTTTCGAAGGAAAGCCTTTTTGCGCCAAGGATGCGGCGGTTCTGGTCGGGGCTGATGGAGCAGTCGAGGATGACGTTGCCGCCCTCGGCATCGACTTCCAGGATCGACGTGACGCAGACATCGGACTCGCCCTTGATGAGCATGCGGATCAACTGGTTTTTCTCGCCGATACTGCGCAGCAGCGCAGTGATCTCACGGCGCGATGCGACCTCGAAATCATGCCAGTTTTCCATGTCCGATTCCGAAATATAGCTGTGCATCAAAGTCCGTTTTCTGGGGATTCATTCGGTACGCTGAGATCGGGCGCCGGGGGCGGGGGCTGGCCAGTCTTTTGCGCTGCTTCAATATGATAAAGCCACGCTAACAGTTCCGCAATTACACGGTAGAGCAGTGGCGGGATCTGCTGGTCCAGGTCCACTTCCATCAGCAGCGATACCAGTTCTTTCGACTCGTGGATGTGCACGCCATGTTCGGCGGCGACGGCAATGATTTGCTCGGCCACCAGCCCGCGTCCTTTGGCGACGACTTTTGGTGCCGCTTCGCCGCTCTTGTAGGCGAGGGCGACGGCACTTTGCAGCGGCTTGCGCGGCTGCTCGTTCTGCTCACTCGGCGCCATCGTTGCCCTCCGCGTTGATGGCGAGGGAGGTCAGCGGTGCGCCTGCGGCATCCATGGCTTGCTGCAAGGCGCTGGCCCAGGCGCGCAGGGTGGCAGCCGTGTCTTCCGAACCGGACTGGACAGCAATATGCACCTGGTCGCCGACCAGGGTGACGTTGGCCGCGACCTTGCCCAGCATGGGGAAACGGAAGCGCACGCCGCTGCGCCAGACGGGATCGGCTTCGCCGTCGCGCCCCTCGCGGCGGCTGCCTTTGCCGCCGGCTTCGCCTTGCTGGTCGCGCTCGACCAGCCATTGCATTTGCTGGCCGGGCCACGCTTCGCCTTGCCACATGACCTTGCCTTGTTCGTGGGTGTGCAACTGCTGGTTGATCATTTGCGCGGCGGACAGATCGGGGCCTGCCAACGCTTTCGCCACGGCATCAGCCTGGCTTTGTCCCGCACCTTGCGCGGCAGCCTGGCGCTGCATTTGCGGCTCGCGCTGCAAGTCTTGCAGCGAACGCTTGCCTGAGGCCCATTCGGCCACATGGGATTCGTAAAACAGGCCGCTGTCGCCTAGGGCGCGCTGCAAGCCCTGGCTGAGTTTTCCCGTATCGGGCGGGCCGCCGGCACTGAGCGGCGCCTTGCCGTTGATGGTGACCGGCATGCCCGGCGTCGTGTAGGCGGAGGCCAGTGCGCTGGCGATGGCGCGTGCGGCGGGACTGAGCGCGGCCTGCGGCGTGTCCTTGCCGAGCGAGGGCAACTGGTCGGACGGCACCAGCGGGGCTTTGCTGAGCAGGGCAGCGCCGGCACTCAGCGCGCGGCCCTGGGCTTGCGCGGCGCCAGTTTGGCCGGCTTCTGCGCCGCCGGCTGCCTGCGGTTGCTTGCCGCTCAGGTTCAGGATGGCCGCTTCCTGCGAAGGCAGGCGCCCTTGGGCCGGCATGTCGGGCATCTGGTCGCCCGACACGAAGGTCGCCATCTGGCCCGCTTGCGGACTGCCGGCGCCCACCTGCAGCGTGGCGCGCGGTTGGCCGCTGACGACGGTCAGAGGCAGTTCATCGCCGGCATTGATGCCGTTTGGCAGCAACATGCGCGCATTGGTATCGGCCACGCGCACCAGGAAACTGCCATCGGAGAATTTGCTGAGGACCTGGGCGGGCAGGGTTTGCCCGACCATTTGCGAGAGGGCGCGCTGGAAGGCTTCCTGGCGCGGTGCGGCAACCGCTGGCGCGGCCGAAGCCGCGCTGGTGGCGCTGACGCCCCGGACATCCAGGCGCGGGGGCAGCATGGCAGCCGCCCCGCTCAGACGGCGCCGTAGGCGGCGGCCAGGCGCCGTTCAGTGCCGGTGTTGTTGATCAGTTTGGACAGCTGGGCCATCCAGGGCATGGTCAGGTCGCGGATCTGGCGGTCGTCGTCCAGCATCTGCTTGATCAGGCCCAGCTTCTGCTGGCGCTCGGCGGCGTCCAGCACGACTGCTTCCTCATTGCCGCGCAGCAGGGCCACCTGGGCCGCTACCTGGCTTTCCAGCACTTCCAGTCCGTCCCAGTCGGACATCGTTGCTGCCGCCACCATCTTGTGGGTCAGTGCTGCCATGGCGGTGTAGGCGGTCAAAATTTCCACGTTCGTCATTGTCATCCTCGATTACATGCTGGACAAAGCAGCAGGCTGGGCATTGGTGGTCGCGGCAGGGTTGCCGCCGATCTGGTTCCAGGTATCGCGCAGGTCGGCCAGCAGGCCGCGCACTTCGTCCAGGATTTCCGGACTGTTCTTTATGTTTGCTTCGAGCAAGCGGCGGCTCATGTAGTCATACAGGGCATCCAGGTTGCGGGCGATCTCGCCGCCGGCTTCCTTGTCCAGGCTGGCACGTAAGCCATCGTCGATGATGCGGATGGCTTTGGAGATGGCTTTGCCTTTTTCTTGCACATTACCTGCATTCATTTGGGTCTGCGCAGTCATGATCGCAGCCAGGGCGCCGTCGTACAGCATGACGATCAGCTTGTGCGGCGAAGCGGAGCTGACGCCGGTTTCCAGACCGACTTTCGCGTAGGCGTTGACGCCGCGTGAAGTAGTTCCAAACATAATCTCTCCTTATTCCTGCGCTCAGCTGTTGGAGGCAATAGCCGCCAGTTGCTGAGTCAAATACGCTTGCGTGCTCTGCATTTTCGCCAAGGTCGCATCAAGCCGCGTAAATTGGGTGCGGTAGCGTTTTTCAATGTCGTCCAGCTTGGAAGAGAAGGCGTCGCGCTGTTTGGCCACGTCCTTGATGCTCTTGTTTAAGCCTTCGGTCACGGTCGTCAGCAAGCCTTTGCTGCCCAGGAATGACGTGGCCAGGTTGTTGAGCTGGTAGGCATAGCCTTGCGAGAAGGAGACGGTGCCGCGATCGCCGAGGGCGCCGCCGGTAATGTCGATTTTCAGGCCTTCCGCATCGGTGCCCTCGGCGCCGGTGAGGGTCTGTCCGGTTCCGACCACTGCCTTGCCACCCAGGGTGCCGGCCACGTCGGTGCCGACCACCGGCGTTGCGCCGCCGAACACGCTGTCCACGGTGCTGCCGCTGACACTGGTCAGGGCGATATTCGAGGCCGAGCCGTATTTGCTGGACGAGAGCACCAATTTGCCGCTGCCGTCGATCGCTGCGGTGACGCTGGAACCGGTATCCGAGAAGGCTGCTGTGCCGTTGATCGATGACTGTACGATCTTGGCCAGTTCGGCGGGCGAATAGGTGCCTGCCGGGATGGTGACATTGGCGATATTTTTCGAGTTGCTGGGCGTGGTGTCGTTCAGGGTCACCGCCCAGGTGGTGTTGGCGGCAATCGTGGTGCTGCCCAGCGCTGCCGAGCTGGTCAATGCACCTTGGCTGGCCAGTGCCGTGATGTTCAGCGCATAGCTGCCCGGCTTGGTTTTTGCAGTCGAGCTGACAAAGCTGACGTTCGGGTCGGTGGCATTGCCGATCGCGGTAAACAGGCCGGCGATGTCGCCGAAATTCTTCTCGATTGCCTTGTTCAGCTTGGCGTCGTCGAGGCTGAGCGTGCCGTCTTTTGCAAAGGAAATGCCTACCTGGCCCATATTGGTCAGGCTGCCGGACAGGCCGGTGATCTGGCCGCTCATCATGCGGCGCAATTGCGCCTGCATCGACTGGGCGGTCGGGTCGCCTTGCAGCGCGCCGGCTTTCTTGGTTTCCGGGTCGTAGGCGGTGAGTTTTTTCAGCGCGCCGTTGAGTTCGTTGTACGCCTTGACGAAGGCCGTCAGATTGGTCTTCACGCTGTTGGTGTCGCGCGCCACGTTCAGCGTCGTGCTGCCGACCTGGTTGACCGTCAGGCCCACGCCCTGGATCGATTCGTTGACAGTGTTGGAGTGGCTGCTGACGGCAATGCCGTTGACAGTCAGCTTGGTGTCCTGGGCAGCACTGGTCTGCTGCATCGACTGGGTGCCGGCCGGATCATAGCTGAGCAGGCTGCTCAAGGCCGCGTCCGGCGGGTTGCTGCCATCACCGCTCAGGCTGATCTTCATGGCCGCGTTTTCGCCGGTCTTGTTCGACGTCAGCACCAGACGGTACGGGGACGCGCTGCCGTCGGACACGATGGTGGCGGTCACGCCCAGGCTGGCTTTGTTGATGGCGTCGGCCACGCCTTGCAGGGTGTTGTTGGTGCTGTCGATGACGACGGAACCCGTTGGCTGGCTGGCATCCTGGCTGAAACCACCGCCCAACATGCTGCCGCCGGTGCCGGCAGTCAGGCCGGCGGCGGCAGGATTGTTGCCGGCGATGGTGATTGGGCTGCCGTTGGCCGAGGTCAGGGTGACGCTGCTGGCCGAAGCGTAGGTGGCCCCGGCGTTCGCGGCGCCCGCCGCAGTCTTGGCGCCGCCGGTGACGCCGCTGGCGGTTTCGGTGATGGCCACGCTGGCGCCGCTGGCACTGCGGAATTCCAGGGTGCCGGCGGCGGCACTGCCGGTAAACGTGATGCCGGCAGCAGCAAGTGCGGTAGCGGTGGCGCCGCCCGCATTGGCCAGGTCGGCATCGAGGGAAGCAGCCGTGACGCCGGCGCCCGCCGCGACGCCTGCTCCCTGGCTGGCGATCGTGACGTTGCCGACTTTCAGCGCGTAAGAGCCCGTGCCATCGGTCGCCACGTCGCCAAAGGTGGAGAAAATATTCGCCACCGTGGCAGTGACGCCGGTCGTGCTGGTCTTGTCATTGATGGCATTTGCCAGTGCCGTGGCGCTATTGGTGCCGCTTGAGGTTGGAATGGCAGTGCCGTTGATGCTGAGCGAGCCATTGGCCAAGCCGTTGGCCAGCATCGATGAGCTCAGGCCCGTGCCTTGCAAGCCGAAGCTGCCGCTGGCCGTACCGAACTGGAAGGACAGGGTCGTCGAACCGCCCAGGCCGATAGTCGACGTCTTGCTCGCCAGGCCAGTGGTCATCAGGGTCTGCGCCTGCGCCAGCTGGCTGACATTGATCTTGTAATTGCCCGCCACTGCCTTGGCCGAAGCGCTGGCAGTCAGCAAATCCTTGTTGCCTACCGTGGTAGAGAAGCCTTTGAAGGAGTTGGCCGAGGTCAGGCCGCCCAGGGCGCTCTGGAACACGCCGACCGCTGCGGTCAGTGAACCGAAGGCGCTCACCTTGGCCTGGTAGGACGCGGTCTTGCGGTCGTAGCCCGCCAGTGGCGCCGCTTCGGCCGCCATGAGTTTGTCGACGATGTCGTTGACCTGCAAGCCGGAACCGATACCGGGAGATGATAGTGCTGGGGTGCTGGAAAGGGCCACGGCAAACTCCTGAGGAAACAAGATAAGTCTAACTTGTTTACGGCAGAATCAAAGGGGACTTGAGAGGGGGAAATACCTGTTTATTCTTGTCTGAAATGACAAGCTTCCCTGCGGCCAGCATAGCGCAAAAAAGCCCGGGCTGCCGCAAGGGCAGGCCGGGCCGGGAACGCTGTTGCTAGTGGTCAGGCTTCCTGATCGACCAGCAAACCCCTGAAGGCATCGATCGCCTTGGCGATCTCCAGGGCTTCCGGAGTCGGAATCTGGCGCAGCACTTCCTGGGTATGCAGGTCAATCACTTTGACGACGGTGCGGTGGCTGTCATCGTCGATCGAGAACAGCAGGCTTTGGGCCCGCTGCTGCACCGATTTGTTCAGCTTTGCAACGGCTTCTTCCACATCCTTCTTGGAAGGCGTTGCTTCCTTGGCCTTGACCGCATCGATGGTTTCCACCGCAGCAGCCGGGCTGCGGCCTGCCACCGGGAGGGCCACGAAATCCGGGACCGCGATGCCGCGGTCAGCGCGCGGCACAGTAGCAGTTATTGAATCGATAGTCATACAGACCTCCTACGGAAAATTCCCCGGTCCGGCGAACCGGAGCGGGGAACCGCTTTTTTACCTAGCTTATTGGCGATTAGCCGCGCAGCAGGCTCAGCACGCCGTTAGGCAGCGAGTTAGCCTGGGCCAGCATCGCGGTACCAGCTTGTTGCAGGATCTGGCCGCGGGTCAGGCTTGCGGTTTCTGCAGCAAAGTCGGTGTCCACGATACGGCTGCGCGATGCAGACAGGTTCTCGGTCGTCGCGCTCAGGTTCGAGATGGTCGAGGAGAAGCGGGACTGCAGTGCGCCGAACGATGCGCGCTGGCTGTTCACCGAAGCCAGGGCGGCGTCAGCGATCTTGATTGCCAGCTGGGCGTTGTCGAAGGTCGTCACGTCCAGGGTTGCCACCGACTTCAGGGTCGAACCACCAGCCAGGCTGAAGCCAGTTGCAGCGGCTTCCGTCACCGAGAACGAGCTCTCGGAGTCCATGGTCACGCGGCCCATCACGGTCGACACAGCAGCTGCTGCAGTCATCGCGTTGGCTGCACCGTTCAGCGCGCCAGCGGCGTTGTAGTTCTGTGCGCTCAGGACAGTGTTGCCACCGGTCTTGGTGTTGGTCAGCTTGATGTCGGAGCCGGTCGAGTGCGACAGTTTCAGCTTGTTATTGGTCTCGTCGTACTGGGCAGTCACGCCGGTCTTGGACGATTGCGCATTGAAGGCATTGATCGCCGAAGCATAGTCGTCAGCCGAGTTGGCACCGGTACCGATGGTGAAGGACACGGTCACTGGGGAGCCAGCGTTGTCGCCTTCGACGGTCATGGTGTAGGACTCAGCGCCCAGGGTCAGTGCCGCGTCGGTTTTGGCCGATGCAGTGACGCCGGTGTTGGCGGTCTGTGCGTTGATGCTGGCAGCGACCGACTTGGCGGTGCTGGTAGCGGCCAAGGTGGTGATGGTTGCCGAACCGCGGGAACCGTTGATGGTCGCGGTGGTGGCAGCCGAGGTGTTGGCAGCGGTCACGGCAGCAGGCGCGCCTTCGATACGGTTGTCGCCGTAGGTGCTGGTCAGGAAGTTGGCGCCAACAGCCTGGATGGTCTGGTTCGCGTCAGCGCCGACCTGGAAGGTGGCGGTGCCCATCGAGCCGTCCAGCAGGTTTTTGCCGTTGAAGTTGGTGGTCTGGGCAACGCGGTTCAGTTCGGATGCCAGTTCGCCAACTTCAGTCTGCAGCGCCTGACGGTCCGAAGCCGAGTTGGTCGCGTTGGAGGACTGCACTGCCAGTTCACGGATACGCTGCAGGATGTCGCCGGAGGAAGCCAGCGCGCCTTCAGCGGTTTGAGCCAGCGAAACGCCGTCGTTGGCGTTGCGCATTGCCTGGTTCATGCCGCGAATCTGGGAATTCATACGGTCCGAAATTGCCAGGCCAGCAGCATCGTCCTTAGCGCTGTTAATACGCAGGCCGGAGGACAGACGTTGCAGGGAGGTCGACAGGCTGCTCTGGGATGCGTTCAGGTTGCGCTGCGAGTTCAGGGACGAGATGTTGGTGTTAATTACGGAAGCCATGGTATTTCTCCATTCGGTACTACTGATTGGGCAATTTGCTCATTCACTTTGGCCCGCCACGCTGTTCTTGTGACGATCAAGCCGCTGTTGTTTTGGGTAACGGTTGCCGCACGGGAACCTTTAGGGCGATTTAGCCGGCAAATCCCCCTGTTTTACCCCTCAAGTTGCCTACGGAGTGCCGCTTAGTCGGCGGGCTTTTCATGAACTTTAGGCCGAAAAAAAATATTTTTCACGCGCAAAAAAAGTTCGGCGGGCGGAGAAATAGGGATGTTTATGCTTGGTAATTAACGATTGCATTTGGAAATATATTGAGTACTATGCAATTCCGATAACTCTTTGTTAATCACAATGCGTATTCTCCCTCAACGTTTGGCTGCCGCCTTATGCGCCGTGGCTTGTACCCAGGCGTGCGCCGGCGTCCTGCCCGTCGTCGACGTCAATAACCCGGTCAGTTGGCCGGGCGCCGCGGTCGATGCGATCCATAGTCATTACCAACAGCATTTTTCCGCGACCCAAACCGGACTCCTGTCGGGATTGGGCATATTCACGGCCCCCGGCTACACTTGGCAGACGACCAGCGTCAAGATCAAGATTGGCGGCGGCGACAGCTGGCAGACCGATGGCTGGACTGCACCGTTTACGTCTCGCCTGGACGGGACGCTGGTCGATTTGACAGGCTTTAAGCTGCACGTGAATGCCGGTGACGACATCGTCTTTGATGTTGGCGGTGGTGGCAGCGCATTCATGGTGCAGCATGGCTTGGGGCCGCTGTACGAAAAGAACAACTTTTCGGATTTCCCGATGCGGAGAACCGACCGCTCATTGGCCTTCACCACCTGGATGATCCCGGACCCTGCCGCAACGGATCCGGCGTCCGATGTGCCGGCGCCAGGCGCCGGCATGCTCACGCTGCTGGGCTTGGCGATGCTGGCGCTGGCACGAAACCTGGCGGCCCGGCGCGTGCGCTAAATAGAAAAGAGCCCGCCATGGGCGGGCTCTTTCGCTCAGGCCCTGAGTCTGCTATTCAGCAACCACCACGCGGTTCTTGCCCGACTTCTTGGCCTTGTACATGGCCTCGTCGGCGCGCTTGACCAGGTCGGACTGGCCCTCGTGCGGGCGGCGCAGGGCGACACCGGCCGAGAATGTGATCAGTACCTTTTCGTTTTCATGCATGAAGAAGTGGCGGGTCAGTTCACGCTGCAGGCGGGTCATGGTGGCTTCCGCCGCCTCGATGGTCGTCTCGGGCAGCAGGATCAGGAATTCCTCGCCGCCGAAGCGGGCGATCACGTCCATCGAGCGCAGGGTCTCCTTGACTACCTTGACCAGGTGCTTGAGTGCGTTGTCGCCGGCGATGTGGCCCATGGTGTCGTTGAGCTTCTTGAAATCGTCCAGGTCCAGCACGGCGATGCAGAGGGGCGTGCCGCGGCGGTCGGCGCGCGCGGTTTCGCGCTCGAACACGTCGTCCAGGCCGCGCCGGTTCAGCGAGCCGGTCAACTGGTCTTCACGCACCAGTTCGCTCAGGTGCTGCAGCTTCGCTTCCAGCGCGTGGATGCGCGCTTCGGCATCCTGCACTTCCTGCCGCGCCACCATCATATTGTCGCGCGCCTTCAGGGCTTCGCTCTGTACCTGGCGGGTTTCCTTCAGCACGTCGTCAAGGATCTGGTTCAGCTCGCCGATATCGCGGGCGGCGCGAATCTTGTCGGAATAGCCACCAATCTTTTCGTGGAAGTCGCCCGTCGAGGTCGCTACAGCGCCAAGGCGGTCGATGAAGGTCATCATCATGTTCTTGACCGTGGCCTTGACGTCGGTGATCGAGTGCTTGAGCTGGCTCTGCTTGTAGATGACGTCTTTCAGGCTGCGCGTGGCTTCTTCCAGCGCGCGCTGGTCGATCGGGCCGGCAATCAGGTTTTGCACGGCGTCGATCTGGCCGCGCAGCCAGGAGTCGTCATCCAGCAATTCGCTGACGTTTTCCAGCAGCAGGCGGAACAGGCGCAGCAGCAGCTCCTGCTGCTCGGCGGTGTCGCCGCTGCGGATCTCGATCTGGTAACACAGCTCCTTGAGGCGGCTGCCGATCTCGGCCAGCGCAGCCTCGGTATGGGCTTCCTTGGTGGCGGCACCCAGCGACTCGGCTTCGGCCACCAGGTTCGGGCTGTCGGACAGCAGGGAAGCGACGGCAAAGGTCAGGGTGCGGCTCAGCAGTTCGCGCAGCAGGCGCGCCTGTTCGTTGTTTTCTTCAGGCACCAGGCCGCCGGCGCCGACCTTGACCAGGGGCCGTTCGGCCAGGGCAGCCAGGGTGCGGGCGTAGGTATCCCAGTCGCGCGCCTTGACGGCACGGTTGAAACGACGGCCGAAGTCGGCCAGGTCGCCCGGCTGGTCGGTCAGGCGGGCGGCGAACTGGACCAGCATGGCTTCTGCCGGGCTCTCCTGCACGACCGGGGCCGGCGGCACCGGCACGATGCCGGCGATTTCATTGTAGATGTCGCGATACGCGTCTGGCGTAGGGGCAATCCGGCGCACAGCGAGGCGGCGGAATGCCTCGCGAGCGATATCAGCCGGATTCATGTCCGCCGCGGCTGGATTGGTGGGTTTGCTAGACATCTGACGTACAGCCTTCATTAAGGTTTACCGATTACCAGCATCTTAAGCCACTGTCCAGTCGCATGATTCAATGATAAACGGGAGAAAATGTGCTTACTTCTTGGCATCATTTTCTAATCGATCAGCTGGTTCTTGATGGCGTAGTGCGTGAGTTCGGCGCTGTTCTTCAGGTTCATCTTGGCCAGCAGGCGGGAGCGGTATTCGCTGACGGTCTTGACCGAGAGTGATAGCTCCTTGGCAATGGTGCCTACGGTCTTGCCGGAGGCGATCATGGTCAGGGTCTGGTACTCGCGGTCGGACAGCGTTTCGTGCGGCGCAGCCTGATGGTCCTCGCCGACATGGTTGGCCAATTCCTGGGCCAGTGCCGGGCTAACATATTTTAACCCCGCTGCGCACTGGCGGATTGCATTTACTAACTCTTTCGGTGCACTTTGTTTGGTGAGGTAGCCGGCAGCGCCGGCCTTGAGGGAGCGGATGGCGTACTGGTCTTCGCGATGCATGGACAGCATCAGCACGGCCAGCTCGGGTTTGTCTTTCTTGACCTGTTTCAGCACTTCGATGCCGTTGCGGTCGGGCAGGGAGATATCGAGCAGCAGGACATTGCAGCCGGACTTGCGGAACAGCTTGATGGCATCGAGGCCATTTTCCGCTTCGCCGGCGACGACGATGTCCTTGGTTTCAGCCAGGATCTGCTTCAGGCCCTCGCGCACGATGGCATGGTCGTCGGCAATAAATACTTTGATGACGGCTTTTTCACTCATGACCCATTGTAACGTCTGGCGCGTGGGCCGGGAGGCGGATTTTGATCGCCACTTCGGTGCCGCCGCCGGCTGCATGACCCAGGTTGAGCGTGCCGCCCAGCGCGCGCGCGCGCTCGGCCATGCCGCGCAGGCCGAAGGAGTCGGGCTTGGCGCGGTCGGACGGGCGGATGCCGCGGCCATTGTCGATGATCTTCAGGGTCAGGACGCCGCGGCTGCGCGTCAGCTTGACGGTGACCGCGCTCGCTTGCGCGTGCTTGGCGATATTGGTCAACGCTTCCTGTGCGATGCGGAACAGGGCTGCCGCCTGTTCGGGGTCCAGTTCGAGTTCCTTCATGCTGGCCTGCAGGGTGCAGGCGATGCCGGCCTGGGCTTCGAATTCCTTGACCTGCCATTCCAGCGCCGGCAGCAGGCCGAAGTCCAGTACCGAGGGGCGCAGGTCGAGCGTCAGGCGATGCACGGCATCGATGGTACGGTCGACCAGGGAGTCGACGTAGGCCGCCTTCTGCTGCAGGGTGTCATCGCCTTCCGGCAGGCGCGCGGCCAGCATGGCCAGGGCCATCTTGATGGCAGTCAGGTTGCCGCCCAGGTCGTCGTGGATTTCGCGCGCGATGCGTTCGCGTTCCTGCTCCTTGACCCGTTCGATATGGGCGGTCAGCTCGGCCAGCCGGGCGCGGCTGGCGCGCACTTCGAGCTGCTCCTGCTTGCTCTCCGTGATGTTGGACATGATGCCTTCCCACTGCACGCCGCCATCGGGCAGGGCATGCGGGGTGCTGCGCAGGTTGATCCACTTGACGTCTTTCCAGGCCTCGACCCAGATGCGGCCTTCCCAGTTCCAGCTCCACAGGGAATTGGCCGAGGACTGCATCGACTCCAGGTAGGCGGGGCGGTCTTCCGGCAGCACCAGCGACAGGAAACGCTCAGGTTCGGCCTGCAGTTCGGCGGCGTTGATGCCCAGCAGGGCCAGGCAGCCATCGCTCAAATAGGGGAAGGACACGCTGCCGTCAGGATGGCGGCGGAACTGGTAGACCAGTCCGGGAGCGTTGGCGGCGATATGGTGGAGGGCGGTCGGCAAGGCTGGACGCATATGTGGTTGGATTGTCAGCGGCGGCGCATGCGCCAGAACGCGCTGAAGCGGCGCAGCACGCGCATCGGTCGGGCGGCGAAACGGCCGCGGCGCCAGCCGGCGCGCCAGCGGCGCAGCCGTTCGCGCACATGGTCGACCAGGGCGCGGCATTCACGCCAGGCGGCAGTGGCTTTGAGGCGCGCGATCCAGCGTTCTTTCAATTCCATGAAGCGGCCGTGCAGCCAGGCGAACCAGCGCAGGCGCAGCAGCGACGGGCGGGTCAGGGCATACAGCCGCGCCACGGCGGCGGCGCCAGCTACCTTGGCCAGCACGAATACGCTGATGCCCATGAAGGCATGGCCCCGCGCCATGGCGAACAGGGCCAGCAGCTTGACCGGGAACAGCATCAGTGCCGGCAGCAGGAACACGGCCATGGCGGCAGCGGGGCCGAGGCTGCAGATGATGCGCTCCAATGCCCGCAACGGCGGGAAGCGAGCCAGTATCGCCATCAGGCGCGCCCCGAGATCCCACAGCCATTCCTCGAAGATCAGGAACAGGGCTGCGCAGTAGACGAGGGGGGCGAACAGGCGCCGCCTGAGTGTGTACAATCGCTTCATGTGAGTGCCATTATTGCACCAAATAATTAGAAAACGGTTATGAACAAAGCTTTTGTCAAAGAGGCTGAGCAGGACGATGACGACGACCTGCCGCCAGGTGCGCCGCCGATCCCTCCCGGCTCCAAGAACTACATTACGCCGGCTGGCTACCAGCGCATCAAGGATGAGCTGCTGCAGCTGATCGATGTCGAGCGTCCCGAGGTGGTGAAGGTGGTGCACTGGGCCGCATCGAACGGCGACCGTTCCGAAAACGGCGACTACATTTATGGCAAGCGCCGCCTGCGCGAAATCGACCGCCGCATTCGCTTCCTCACCAAGCGCATGGACCTGGCCGAAGTAGTCGATCCCAGCATCCACCATGGCAACGACCAGGTATTCTTCGGCGCCACCGTCACCTACGCCAGGCGCGACGGCGAGGAACACACCATCACCATCGTCGGCATCGACGAATTCGATCCGCTGAAGGGCAAGGTCAGTTGGATCAGCCCGGTCGCCCGCACGCTGACCAAAGCACGCGAGGGCGACACAGTGCTGCTGCACACGCCGAATGGCGCCGAAGAACTGGAAATCCTGGAAGTCAGCTACCCCTCCCCGAACGCCTGAGCAAGGCGGGGATACCGCAATAGCGGCCTGCAGCAGTAATTCATCGCCAAAGTATTATCAGTGCAACTTTGCCAAGTTGTTATAATAAATTTTTAATTACTTTTATGGCAAGGTGTGCGCATGGCTTTCGCTCAACTGACGCAGGTCTTCTATGATCCATCCGCGGCGTTCGCGGCGCTGAAGGAGCGCCCGCGGGCGTGGTTGCCGCTGCTGCTGCTTTACGTGAGCAGTATCGGCATCCTGGTCTGGTATTTCCAGACCGTCGACTGGGACTGGATGATGATGAACACCTTCCCGCCGGACATGCCCGCCGACCAGCGCGAGGCGGCCAGCAAAACCATGACACGCGGCGTGATGATGGGAATGGGGGTGGCGGGCATCATCGTGGGCACCCTGTTCATCTACTGCCTGCTGGGACTGTATTACTGGCTGGCGGGGAAACTGGCCAGCATGGACCTGAGCTTCAAGTCCGGCTTCTCGCTGGCGGCATGGGCCTCGCTGCCAGGCCTGATCGGCGTGCCGCTGATGGCGCTGCAGATCATCACCAGCAAGGGCCAATTGGCGCTCGAACAAGCGGACATGCTGTCGCTGAACTTCCTGCTGGTGCACGCTGCGCCGCATACGCCACGGGCAGGGATCGCCAGCGCACTCAAGCTCACCGATATCTGGGTGGTCCTGCTGGCCGCGATCGGCCTGCGTACCTGGACCGGTAAAAGCACCACGACCTGCGCCATCATCGCGGCGCTGCCGTATGTCGTGATCTACGGCTGCTGGACCGCCTGGATCCTGTTCAAGAAATGAGGCGCGCATGAAACGCAAACTGATTGCATTGGCCGTGGTGGCGGCCTTCATCGGCATTCCTGTCGCCGTCAAGTTCGGCGGCTCGCCGCCGAAGGTCGAAGCCGAACTGGCCAAGGTCGAGAACAAGGCGATTTATCCTGCGGTGCTGGCGTCCGGCAGCCTGGTGTTCCGCCAGGAGGTGCAACTGTCGCCGGAAGTGATCGGCAAGGTGTCGGAAGTGCTGGTGAAGGAGGGCGACAAGATCGAAAAAGGGCAGGTCGTGCTGCGCCTCGATCCGAGCACCTACAAAGCCGATGTGGCGCAGCAGGAAGCGGCGGTGCGCAACGCGGCCGTCAGCGTGGACCGCGCCCAGATCGACCTGGAAAACCAGCAGCGCAAGCTGGAGCGCTCGCGCCAGCTGGCCGCTGCCAAGTTCATCGATGTGTCGCGCCTCGATGATGCGAAGCTGGCGGTGGACCTGGCGGTGGTGTCGCTGCGCAGTGCGCGCGAAAGCCGTCAGCAAGCGATGGCGATGCTGGCGCTGGCGCAGGAGCGCCTGGCCAAGACCGAGGTGCGGGCGCCGATTTCGGGTACCGCCACCAGCGTTTCGATCAAGGCCGGTGAAACGGCCGTGGCCAGCGCTACGGGGATTGCCGGCTCCAGCCTGATGACGATCGCCGACGTCAGCTCCATGATCGCGGAGGTAAACGTGGACGAAGGCGATATCGCCAACGTCGCGCCGGGGCTGAAGACGCGCATCTTCCCCTCGGCCTATGCCGACCGTCCGCTGAGCGGCAGCGTGGAATCGGTCTCGCTGGCGCCGAAGCCCCAGGGCCTGGGCCAGGCTGCGAGCCAGGGCCGCAGCTACGTGGTCAAGGTCAAGCTGGCGCAGCACCAGCTTGCGCTGCGCTCCGGCATGACCTGCCGTGCCGAGATCGTGACCGGCGACGGCGCGCCGCGGCCGGTGGTTCCGCTGCAGGCCGTGCAACTGACCGAGGCTTCGGAAGGCAAGGGCAAGCGCAGCAATTATGTCTACGCGATTGTCGACGGCGTGGCGAAGAAGCGCGCCGTGGAACTGGGCTTGTCTGATGACAGCAACCAGGAGATCATCAAGGGCCTGGCGCTCGGCGAGACCGTTGCAGTGGGGCCGGCGCGCACCTTGCGCGACCTGCGTGAAGGAACTGCCGTCAAGGCCAAGGTGGCGGAGCCCAAGGCCCTCAAGGTCGCCGATGGAAGCAAGCCGTGATCACGCTGACCGGCATCACCAAGCAATACCAGATGGGCGACCAGACCGTGCATGCCTTGCAGGGTGTGGACCTGCACATCGAGCGCAACGAACTGGTGGCGTTTATCGGCGCTTCGGGCTCCGGCAAATCGACGATGATGAATATCGTCGGCTGCCTGGACCGGCCGAGCGCAGGCACCTATTTCCTGAACGGCAAAGACGTGGCGACCATGGCCAGCGACGACCTGGCCCAGGTGCGCAACGAGGAAATCGGCTTCATCTTCCAGAGCTTCCACCTGCTGCCTCGCCACACTGCGCTGGATAACGTGGCGCAGCCGCTGATCTACCGCGGCATTCCGCCATCGGAGCGCAAGCGCATGGCGCGCGAGGCGCTGGAGCACGTCGGCTTGGGTGAGCGCATGCATCACCGGCCCAACGAGCTGTCCGGCGGCCAGCGGCAGCGGGTGGCGATCGCGCGGGCACTGGTGGGCAAGCCATCGATCCTGCTGGCCGATGAACCGACCGGCAACCTGGATTCGGCCACCACGCGCGAAATCATGGCCTTGATCAAGGACGTGCACCGGAACGGCCAGACGGTCGTGATGGTGACGCACGAACCTGACATTGCGGAACAATGCCAGCGCATCGTGAGGCTGCAGGATGGGCGCGTGCTGTCCGACCATCGCGTGGCAGGAGGCTAGCCGATGTACATTTTTATCGAAGCGCTTCGCTCGGCGATGGCGGCCATCCGCGCGCACCGCATGCGCAGCTTCCTGACTTCGCTGGGCATCATCATCGGCGTGGCGTCGGTGATTACGGTGATCTCGCTGATCCAGGGCTTGTCGCAGTCGATCACGCGCCAGTTCGAAGGCCTGGGCGGCAATGCGCTGACGGTGCATGCCAAGAACGACTTCAAGGACGTCATGCGGGGCAAGATCAATTACCTGCAGTTCGAAGACGTCGAACAGTTGCGCGGGCACGTGGAAGGCATCCGCGAATTGAGCCCGGCATTCATGTTCCCCGGAAGTGAAATCCGCTACGGCAACCAGACTGCGTCCAGCCGCCAGCAATTGGCCGTGACGGCGGCCTTCATGGAAGTGAATGGCAGCTATCCCCGCCTGGGGCGTTTCATCAGCGAGTCCGATAATGCGAGCGCAAGGCGGGTGTGCGTGATCGGCGAAAAGATGATCGAGCTGCTGCACCTTCCCGACAATCCGCTGGGTGAGTTCATCCAGTTCTCGGGCGAGTGGTTCAAGATTGTCGGGGTGCTGGAGAAGAAGGGCGAAATCCTCGGCATGTCGCAGGACGACCAGGTGCTGGTACCGTTCCGCACCGGTCAAAGCGTCATCGGCAACACCCGCAAGCCGAGCATGTCGATCACGGTGTCGATCAGCGACATTGGCCGCACCGAAGAACTCAAGGCGCGCATTGCCACGGTGATGCGGCAAGCGCATCGCCTGCACGCGGACCAGAAGGACGATTTCGAGATCCAGTCTTCCGACCAGTTCCTCAAGAGCTTTGAGACGGTGACCACCACGGTCACGCTGGTGATGGGCGGCGTGGTCGGCATCGCGCTGCTGGTTGGCGGAATCGGGATCATGAACATCATGCTGGTGTCGGTCAGCGAACGCACGCGCGAGATCGGGATCTGCAAGGCGATTGGCGCGCGCAGCCGCGACATCCTGATGCAGTTCCTGATCGAAGCGGTGACCTTGTCGATGCTGGGCGGCGCGATCGGCGTCCTGCTCGGCTATGGCTTGGGCCACGCGATCGCCAGCGTGATTCCCGACTTCCCCGGCGCATACGTGCCCTGGTGGGCGGTCGCGTTGTCCGTGATGTTCTCCGCCGGCGTTGGCGTGATCTTCGGCGTGCTGCCCGCCGCCAAAGCCGCCAAGCTCGACCCGATCGAAGCCCTGCGCTACGAATAGGCTGATTGCGCCCGCACAAAGCCCACGCCCGCCACATCGCTATCCTTTGAACTGGCGGTGTCTGACCCTGCGGGTCAGACACCGGTTTACCGGTTTAAAGGAGAGTGAAAATGCCCCGCCCACTGCGCAATTACCCACCAGGCACCTGCCTCCATCTGGTTCAGCGTGGCAACAACGGCCAGTGTTGCTTTCATGACGATGACGAGCGGCGAGGTTTCCTTTCCCTGCTCAAGGAACATAGTCTTAAAGCCCACTGCGATGTTCATGCCTATGTGTTGATGACAAACCATTTCCATTTACTTGTGACAGTGCGAGAACGCAATGCGCAAGCGAACATGATGAAGTTGCTGGCGCAGCGCACTGCACTTTGGCGGCACGTCAGGCATGGTGGTACAGGTCCAATGTGGGATGGTCGATATCACTCGTCACAAATCGACAGCGAAGCATATTTGCTCTTGTGTCAGCGCTATATTGAACTCAATCCAGTTCGCGCTGGAATGGTGGAGTTTGCTGGTGGTTATAAGTGGTCGAGCTATCGGGCAAATGCAGAAGGTGTCAGGGATGATTTGCTGTGCCAGCATTCGGTTTATCTTGGCTTGGGGATGAATGCATTGGAGCGGCAGCGCGCTTATCGGGCGCTTTTTGATACCCCATTTTCGGAAAAAGACCTGGAGCGGATTCGGTTTGCAACTTTGGGGGATGCCGCTTTAAAACCGGTAAACCGGTGTCAGACCCGCAGGGTCTGACACCTTCTACGCGCGCTCGCGGGTGACGCGGTTGACGCCTGCCACTTTTCTTACGTTGCGGATTAATGCTGCCAGGTGGACGCGGTCTTTTACCTGGATTGTGAAGCGCAGCTGGTGCAGCACATGGTCGCGGTCTTCATCCATGCCGACAAAGGTGATGTTGCCGTCGCTTTCGCCGATTTCGGCGGCCACCCGGGCCAAAATACCCTTCTCATTGTTGATGATCAGGCGGATGCGGCTGTCGAAGCGGCGGTTGATCTCGGTGCCCCATTTGACGGCGATCCAGCGCTCCGGCTCTTTCTGCTTCGAGCGCTTGGCCACCGAGCAGTCGCCGGTGTGCACCTGCAGGCCCTGGTCGCGGCGCAACTGGCCGACGATATGGTCGCCCGGGATCGGCAGGCAGCATGGCGCAAGCTGCACCGACACGCCTTCGCTGCCGTAGATCGTGACCGGGTCGAGTTCTTTCGGGCTGGTGTGCTCGATCGGCGCGCTGGCCGACTCTCCGCCCAGCAGGCCGAAGATGTGGCGCGCCACCAGCGCGGCCATGCGCTTGCCGATGCCGATGTCGGCATACAGTTCTTCCATCGACTTGGCCGACGATTCGTTCAGCAGGCGTTCCATCAGCGGCGGCGGCAGCTCGCCCGGCACGCTGATCGCATCCAGCGCCTGCGCCAGCAGTTGCTGGCCGAGGCGGATCGATTCCGGCAGGTTGATGGTGCGCAGGTGGTGGCGGATCGCCGAGCGCGCCTTGCCGGTGCGGACGAAGGACAGCCAGGTCGGGCTTGGGCGGGAGTTCGGGTCGGTAACGATTTCGACGATGTCGCCGTTGCGCAGTTCGGTGCGCAACTGGGCGGCTTCGCCGTTGATGTTGACCGACACCGTGTGGTCGCCGATCCCGGTGTGGATCGAGTAGGCGAAATCGATCGGCGTAGCGCCGCGGGGCAGGGCGATGATCTTGGACTTCGGCGTGAACACATAGACCGAATCGGGGAACAGGTCGACCTTGACGTGCTCCAGGAATTCGGCCGAGTCGCCGGTCTGCTGCTGGATGTCGAGCAGCGATTGCAGCCAGGCGTGGGTGCGCTGCTGCATGTCCGAGATGTTGGCGTCGTTGCTCTTGTACAGCCAGTGCGCGGCCACGCCCGATTCGGCGGTGCGGTGCATTTCCTGGGTGCGGATCTGGAATTCCACCGGCGTGCCGTACGGGCCGATCAGGGTGGTGTGCAGCGACTGGTAGCCGTTCAGCTTGCGGATCGCGATATAGTCCTTGAACTTGCCCGGCATCGGCTTGTACAGCGAGTGCAGGGTGCCCAGCGCCACATAGCAATTGGGGAAGCTGTCGACCACCACGCGGAAGCCGTACACGTCCAGCACCTGCGAGAATGACAGGTGCTTGGAGCGCATCTTCTTGTAGATGCCGTAAAGGGTCTTTTCGCGGCCATAGACTTCGGCCTCGATGCCGGCCATGGACAGCGTGTTCTTCACCGCGTCGAGGATCTTCGACACCACTTCGCGCCGGTTGCCGCGTGCCGCTTTCACGGCCTTGGCCAGCACGTGGTAGCGCACCGGGTACAGGTGGGAGAAGGACAGGTCCTGCAGTTCGCGGTAGATGTTGTTCAGGCCAAGGCGGTGCGCGATCGGCACGTAGACTTCCATCGTCTCGGCGGCGATGCGGCGCTTCTTGGCCGGGATCATCACTTCCAGCGTGCGCATATTGTGCAGGCGGTCGGCCAGCTTGATCAGTATCACGCGCACGTCCGAGGCCATGGCCAGCAGCATCTTGCGGAAGTTTTCCGCCTGCGCTTCGATCTGGCTCTGGAACTCGATTTTTTCCAGCTTGGACAAGCCGTCCACCAGGTGCGCCACCGGCGCGCCAAAGCGTTCGATCAGCTCGTCCTTCTTGACGTCCTGGTCTTCCATCACATCGTGCAGCAGCGCCGCCATGATGGCTTGCGCGTCCAGTTTCCAGTCGGCGCAGATCTCGGCCACCGCGATCGGGTGCGAGATGTACGGTTCGCCCGACTTGCGTACCTGGCCCAGGTGCATCTCGTCCGAGAAGCGATAGGCTTCCTTGACCTTTTTCAGGTCGGCCTCGCCCATGTACTCGGACAGCTTTTCGGTCAGGTGGGTGATCGTTGCGACGCCAGTGGCCACGGTAGGCGCCGCCAGTGCAGAAGTGGAAACGGTTGGTGCAGAAACGTCAACGCCCGGCTGTTGCTTAGCCGGGCGCCGTGCCCGCCGTGCGGGCTGTTCGCTGATGTTGGGATCTGCGGAAGTCAGGTTCATATCGGGAACAAGAAGGTTCCCAGCTTACATAGGGACCTTTTTCAGCATTTCCAGGCCTACTTTGCCTGCAGCGATTTCACGCAGGGCGACGACGGTTGGCTTGTCCTTGGCTTCGACCTTAGGGGTGTGGCCTTGCAGCAGCTGGCGTGCGCGGTAGGTGGCTGCCAGGGTCAGCTGGAAGCGGTTAGGGACATTCTTCAGGCAATCTTCAATAGTGATACGGGCCATGCTTAACTCCTGGATAAATTCGGTATTGATTCGTCGGTGACTATTCTGCGTGGTCGGCGTGGATGCCCAGTTCGGACATCAACCTGGCATTGCGGGCGGCTTGTTGCGCAAACCGGCAACGGGCCGATCGGACGATCGCGCTTAGCTCCGACAAGGCGACCGGGAACTCTTCGTTGATAATAACATACTCAAACTCGGGCGCGTGGGCGATTTCGCCGCCGGCCGCCAGCAGGCGCCGGTTGATCACGTGGACTTCATCCTGGCCGCGTTTGTGCAGGCGTTCTTCCAGGGCCGCGAAGGATGGCGGCAGGATGAAGATGCCGGCCGCTTGCGGGAACTGCTTCTTGACCTGGCGCGCGCCCTGCCAATCGATCTCCAGCAGGATGTCGGTACCGGCCTTCATTTGCTCTTCCACGAAGATGCGCGAGGTGCCGTAGTAATTGCCGTGCACTTCGGCCCACTCCAGGAACTCGCCTTCGGCAGCGCGCTTGCGGAAGTCTTCGGCGCTGGTGAAGAAGTACTCGCGGCCATGCTGCTCGCCCGGACGCGGCTGGCGCGTGGTGGTCGAGATCGACAGCTTGATGGCCGGTTCCTGTGCCAGCAGGGCATTGACCAGCGTAGATTTACCGGCGCCGGATGGTGCAGCAACCATGAACAGGCTGCCGGAAAAATGTTGGCTCATTTGCAATTCTCAAAAGCTGGGCTGTCGCCCAAAGAGGTATTTTACCAAGGAGCAAGCAGAGTTGAAACCGGGTGCGCAGGCAGTTCTTGACACTGGACCGACCGGTCTATAGAGTAAACCGCATGAACACCCAACTGACCACCCGCGAGCGCCTGATCAACGCCATGATCACGACGCTGCAGCATCGCGGCCTGCACGGCGCAGGCCTGAGCGAGATCCTGGCCACGGCCAAGGCGCCGAAAGGCGTGATGTACCACCATTTCCCCGGCGGTAAAGACCAACTGGCCGTGGCCGCCATCGAAGCCACCTTCAGCTTCCTGCTCCACAAGCTCGACTCTTACATGGAGCGCGAACCCGACGTGCTGGCCGCGCTGCAAGCGTGGATCCTGCGCGCGCTGCGTGGCCTGGACGACAGCGAGTTCGAACTGGGCTGCCCGCTGGCCGCCGTGGCGCTCGAGTCCACGGCAGACGACGTCGAAATCCGCGACGCGCTGAAAACCGGCTTCGCCAACCTGCGTGGCCGCATGGCCGATGCCCTTGTGCAGGCTGGCCACGAACGCCACCGTGCCGAGGGCATCGCCGCCCTGATCCTTGCCGCCTACGAAGGCGGCCTGCTGCAAGCCCGCGTGGCGGGCGACACCGCGCCGATGGTGCAGACCATGGACGCTCTGATGCCAATGCTGAAAGTGGAGAAAAAAACATGAGCCATATGCCTGCCGCCGCCTTGCTCCTGGCGGAAAAACTGGAACTGCGCGCAGTCGACGGCTATCCGCTGTCCGCCATGTGCTATCGCGCCCGCGGCCCGGAGAAAGCTCGCCTGCTGGTGGCCGGCGCCACTGGCGTGCCGCAAGGCTTCTACCGTCGCTTTGCCGAATTCGCGGCGGGGCAGGGCTACACCGTGCTGACTTTCGACTACCGCGGCGTGGGCGGTTCGGCGCCGAAAACCCTGCGCGGCTTCGAGGCCAGCTTTCTCGACTGGGCGCGGCTGGACCTGAACGCGGTGATCGAATACTTCGCGCCTTCCGACAGCACGCCGCTGTACATGGTGGGGCATTCCTATGGCGGCCACGCACTGGGACTGGTGCCGAACCATGAGAAGATCGCCGGCGTCTACCTGTTCGGTGTCGGCGCCGGCTGGCATGGGTGGATGCCGCGGCTGGAGCGTTTGCGCGTACTGGCCATGTGGCATGTGGTTGGCCCGATTGTCGCGCGCTGGAAAGGGCGCCTGGCCTGGAGCAAGCTTGGCATGGGCGAGGATTTGCCGATGGGCGTGTATCGCCAGTGGAAGCACTGGTGCAAATTCCCGCGCTACTTCCTCGATGACCCCAAAGTGCCGGAAATTGCGGACGGTTTCGCCAAGGTGCGCACGCCGATCCTGGCGCTGAATGCTACCGACGACTTGTGGGCGCCGCCGCGGTCGCGCGATGCGCTGATGTCCGGCTACCGCAACGCGCCGTGGCATGGCGTGGATATCGACCCGGCCGCCGCAGGGCTGGGCAAACTGGGGCACATGGGCTACTTCCGCCAGCACGCCGAGCCTTTGTGGGCGCGCACGCTGGAGTGGTTCGATGGCCTTGGACGTTAACGCTTCGCGCCCAACACGCGCAATAATTCCTGTGCGGCGGCCGGCGCGCGCTCTTTGGCGCCGTTGATGAAGTAGACGAAGGCGTCGCGCTTGCCGCCTTCGGCCCATTCCTGCGCCTGTGCGGCCCACTTCTTCAATGCGGGCTTGGTGTAGCCGGTAGTGATGTCGCTTTGCGCATCCATCAGCCGTGCGTAGACGAAGTCGCCCGTCACTTCGGCGAAGTTGGGGTACTTCGGCGAATCGGTAATGACCGTTGCGACCTTGTGCTTGCGCGCCAGCTTCAGGTACTCAGGGCACATGAAGCTGTCATGCCGCGCATCCAGCACATGCTGCAGTTTGCGCTTGCCCAGCTTCTTGGGCAGCAGCTTGAAAAAAGCCTCCAGGTCGTCCGGATCGAAGCGCTTGGTGGCGGCCAGTTGCCACAGGATGGGACCCAGTTTGTCGCCCAGCTCGGCCAGGCCGCTATCCATGAAGCGCTCGATCGACTCTCCCGCCTCGCCCAGCACCTTGCGGTTGGTGGCGTAGCGCGAAGCCTTCACCGCAAACACGAAATCGTCCGGCGTGCGCTCGGCCCAGCCGGCAAAGTGCTCCGGCTTGGCGTTGCGGTAGAAGGTGCCGTTGATCTCGATGCTGGTCAGCACGCTGCTTGCATATTCCAGCGCGCGCTTGAGCGGCACCTCGGGAGGGTAGAAGGTTTCTCGCCAGGGAGCGTAGTCCCAGCCGCCGATGCCAACGCGGATGTTCATTTCGATTTTCCGTAGTAGAGTTTCGAACACACTTCAAGGAGGATGCCAGAAATGCGAATATCCCGCCTGTTCGTTTCGCTGCTCGCCGCCGGATTGATGGGAGGCGCCGCCGCGCAATCGCTGTCACCTGAAGAAGAACGCATCGTCGGCCTGGTCAAGGCCAATTCGGGCAAGGCGCTGGCGCTGCTGGAAAAGACGGTCAACATCAACAGCGGCACCATGAATCACAAAGGCGTGCGCGAAGTCGGCAAGGTCTTCCAGGCTGAACTGGACAAGCTGGGATTCAAGACGCAGTGGGTCGACATGCCGCAAGCGATGCAGCGCGCCGGCCACCTGGTCGCCACGCGCGAAGGCAAGCAAGGCAAGCGAGTGCTGATGATCGGCCACCTTGACACGGTGTTTGAAGCGAATACACCGATGCAGAAATGGGAGCGCCAGGGCGACCGGGCCACTGGCCAGGGTGTCAACGACATGAAAGGCGGAGATGTCATCATCATCGAAGCGCTGCGCGCGCTGCATGCGGCGGGCGCGCTGGACAATACCACCATCAGCGTGATGTTCACCGGCGACGAAGAAAACGCGGGAGACCCGAAAGAAATCTCGCGGCGCGACATGGTCAACCTGGCCAAGCGCAGCGACGTCGCGCTGGCGTTTGAGGCGACGGTGCTCGACGAAAACGGCAAGGCCACCGGCACCATCGGCCGCCGCTCTTCGACGTCCTGGCGGCTGGAAGTGAAGGGAAAGCAAGGCCACTCTTCCGGCATCTTCAACGCCAATGCCGGGTATGGCGCCGTGTACGAAACGGCACGCATCCTGGACGCCTTCCGCCAGCAATTGAAGGAACCGAACCTGACTTACAACCCCGGCCTGATCCTGGGTGGAACCGAAGTCACTTATGACGGCGCCGCAGCCAAAGGCACGGCTTTCGGCAAATCGAATGTCATCGCCAATAGCGCGATCGTGAAAGGCGACCTGCGCTTCCTGACGCCGGAACAGGGCGAGCAGGCACGCTCCCGCATGCGCGCAATCGTCGCGCAGAGTTTGCCCGGCACCAGCGCCGAGATCCGCTTCGAAGACGGCTACCCACCCATGGCGCCAACCGAAGGCAACCTGAAAGTGCTGGAGATGTATTCCAAAGCCAGCGCCGATGCCGGCCAGGGGCCGATCGCCGCGCTGCCACCCGGCCTGCGTGGCGCAGGCGACGTGCAATTCGTCGCACCCTACGTCGACAGCCTGGATGGGCTCGGCGCCACCGGCAAAGGCGCCCACGCGCCGGGAGAAGACCTGGAAGTGCGCTCGATCGAGCAGGGAGCGATTCGGACGGCGATACTGCTGTACCGCCTCACAAGATAAAAGTCGGGGTCAGGTCTGGCAATCCGCCACATTTTTCGCATAGCGAAAAATGTGGCGGATTGCCAGACCTGACCCCGACTTTCTTTATTCTAGGTTCTGGACCTGTTCGCGCATCTGCTCGATCAGCAGCTTGAGCTCCATCGAGGCGTCGGCCAGTTCCTTGACCGAGGCTTTGGCGCCGAGGGTATTCGCTTCGCGGTTCAGCTCCTGCATCATGAAATCCAGGCGCTTGCCGACCTGGCCGCCTTTTTTCAGGATGTGGCGGGTTTCGCCCAGGTGGGCCGACAGGCGGCCCAGCTCTTCGGCCACGTCGATGCGGATGCCGTACAGGATCACTTCCTGGCGGATGCGCTCCATCGCGTCCTGGCGCGACATGGCGGTGTTTGATCCCTGGCAGGCCAAACCGAGCGCCTCTTGCATGCGCTCCACGGCTTTTTGTTGGAATTGTGCAACTACCTGAGGAATTAGTGGGGTAATTCGTTTAACGATGGCTTCCATCGCTTCGATGCGCGAAACCAGCATCGCTTCCAGCGCCGCGCCTTCGCGCTGGCGGCTCTGGACAAAGGCTTCCAGGGTCCGGGTCATCAGGGCGGAAACATCGGCCTGAAGCGACTCCTGGCCGATTTGTGCTTCTTCGACAACCCCTGGCCAGCGAAGTAGTTCAGCAACACTCATCTGTGTCGCGCCGCTGAAATGCTGGCTGACTTCGCCTTGCAGGCGCGCCAGTTCGTTGAGCAGGGCTACATTCAGGGCCTGGGTGCCTGCTGCTACTGCCTTGCGGCCGAAGCTCAGTCGCAGCTCCACTTTGCCGCGGGTGATGGCGCCCATGATGGCAGATCGCAAATCGGGTTCGAGCGCGCGGAGATCGTCGTTGATTCGGAATTGAAGGTCAAGGAAGCGGGAATTGACGCTCTTGATCTCAATTGTCAGCGTGCCCGCCGCGCTTTCGCTGGTGGCCACTGCGTAGCCAGTCATGCTGGAAATGCTCAAAGGATATCCCCGATTTTGTCTTTGTCTTTACAATATATTGCTTTGTCCCACACAATCCGGTTTAGTTGAAGCGAGGAAACTTATGGCAGCTCAGAACAACGCTCCATTACCGGATGGTCTGGAAATTGCTGGATACCGCATTGTAAAGAAAATTGCGTCAGGCGGGTTCAGTATTGTGTACCTGGCCTACGACGCCGAAGGTAATGCAGTAGCAATTAAAGAATATTTACCAAGCAGCCTTGCATTGCGTCAAGAGGGCGAGATGGTGCCTGTGGTTACAAAAGCAAACTTGCCGGTCTTCAGGATCGGGCTGAAGTGCTTTTTTGAAGAGGGTCGTGCACTTGCAAAGATTTCGCATCCAAATGTTGTAAGGGTGTTGAATTTCTTCCGTGCCAACGAAACTGTCTATATGGTAATGGCCTACGAGTCGGGCCATTCCCTGCAGGACCACATCCAGCGCCAGCGCAGCAAGGGCCGCAATTGCAGCGAGGCGTTCGTGCGCCAGATCTTCACGCAGGTGCTGAAAGGCTTGCGGGAGGTGCACACCAACAAGCTGCTGCACCTGGACCTGAAACCGGCCAATATCTACCTGCGCACGGACGGCACGCCCATGCTGCTGGACTTTGGCGCGGCGCGCCAGACCGTCAATACCGACAGCCCGAAGCTGATGCCGATGTACACTCCCGGCTTCGCGCCGCCCGAGCTGTATTCGAAGACTGAGGCGCTGGGCCCGTGGACCGACGTCTATTCGATCGGCGCTTCGATGTTTGCCTGCATGCTCGGCCAACCCCCGCAGCCGGCAGACCAGCGCCGCAAGGAGGACAAGATGGAGCCGCATTTCCAGAAGCTGGAAATCCTCTATTCGCCGGAGCTGGTGAAGCTGGTACGATGGACTTTGGACATCGATCCGCTGGCCCGTCCGCAAAGCCTGTTCGAACTGCAAAAACTGCTGGCGCAGGCGCCCGCACCGAAAGAACCGCCGCCTCCGCCGGGGGCATTGGAAAAGCTGGGCAAGCTGGCAGGCAAGCTCGGATTCGGCCGCCACGCGGCCCCGCGCACACCGAAATAAGGAGCCCATGCCATGCAATTCGCCGTTTACCAGGAAACGCATATCGGGGGGCGCAAGGTCAACCAGGACCGGATGGGCTACAGCTTCACGCGCGACGCGCTGTTGCTGGTGCTGGCCGACGGCATGGGAGGCCATGCCCGCGGTGAAATCGCCGCCTCCATCGCCACCCGCACCATTTCCCAGATGTTCCAGCAGCAGGCCACGCCTTACGTGAAAGGGGCGGAGCGCTTCCTCGAAGAGGCGCTGGCGGCTGCGCACAACGACATCCACACCTACACGATGACCCACAACATGCCGGAGTCCCCGCGCACGACCATTGTGGCTTGCCTGGTGCAACACAATACCGCCGTGTGGGCGCATTGCGGCGATTCGCGCCTGTACTGGGTGCGCAATGGCCAGGTGCACGGCCGCACGCGCGACCACTCGCATGTCGAGAACATGATCGAGAAGGGCCTGATCCCGGCGTCGGCACGCAATACCCACCCGGACCGCAACAAGCTGTATGCCTGCCTTGGCGCGGGCAGCGCGCCACGCATCGAGATCTCGGGCCGCGCCAACCTGCTGCCGGGCGATACGCTGATGCTGTGCTCCGATGGCCTGTGGTCGATGTGCACCGATGAAGAACTGGTGCAGATGCTGACCACCCAGACCGTGGTGCGGGCGGTGCCTGACATGCTGGCCACCGCGCTGCGCCGTGCCGGCGATACCAGCGACAATGTGACTGCGCTGGCGATCATGTGGCAGGGAGCGCTAGTGGCCGATGGCACGCCGACCACCCACGGCGGTTCGACCGTGATTTCGACCGAGCAGTTGCCGGACGATGTGGTCAGCACCACCATCCACGGTGCCAAGACCGAAGTCGACGTGTTCGACGATGACGAAATTGAGAAGGCGATCGCGGAAATCCGCGGCGCCATCGAGAAATCCACCCAGTTACTGAAATAGGAATTCCATGACCACTGTGAACCGCCCGAGCGGCCGCGCTGTCGATGCGCTGCGCAATATCCGCATCACCCGCGACTACACCAAGCACGCCGAAGGATCGGTACTGATCGAGTGCGGCGACACCAAGGTGATTTGCACGGCCAGCATCGAAGAGCGCGTGCCCGGTTTCCTGAAGGGCAAGGGCCAGGGCTGGATGACGGCGGAATACGGCATGCTGCCGCGCTCCACCCATTCACGCATGGACCGCGAGGCGGCAAAAGGCAAGCAAAGCGGCCGCACCCAGGAGATCCAGCGCCTGATCGGCCGTTCGCTGCGCGCTGCCTTTGACCTCGAAGCGTTTGGCGAACGCACCCTGCAACTGGATTGCGACGTGATCCAGGCCGATGGCGGCACCCGCACCGCTTCGATCACCGGCGCGATGGTGGCCGCCTACGACGCCTTCTCCAAGCTGAAGGCACGGGGCATGATCGAAACCATCCCGGTCAAGCATTTCGTCGCAGCGATTTCGGTTGGCGTGTACCAGGGCGTGCCTGTGCTGGACCTGGACTACCTGGAAGATTCGGACTGCGACACCGACATGAACGTGATCATGACCGATGCCGGCGCCTTCGTCGAAGTGCAGGGCACAGCAGAAGGCGCGGCCTTCGACCGTGCGGCGATGAACCGCCTGCTGGACCTGGCAGAAGGCGGCATCCGCGACCTGGTCAAGCTGCAGAAGCAGGCGCTCGGCCTGTAACGCAGACCGGCCATGCGGCCGCCGCGTAACAGGGTCAGACCCTTGGGTCTGACCCAGGCTTACCGGTTTTGGCCCATACGCTCCCGCAAGAATTCCACAAACGCCGCAGTCTTCAGCGGAAGAAACTCCCGCGCCGGATAAACCGCATAGGTAGCAGGCCCCGGCGGCAGCACCACATCTTCCAGGATGCGCACCAACTGCCCACTGGCCAGTTCGTCAGCGACGATGGCCAAAGGCACTTTGATAATGCCCGCGCCGCCAGCCGCAGCCGTGACCAGCGCGCCGCCATCATTCATCTGCAGCGGCCCGTCGACGCGGAAGATGCCCGCCTCGCCGAAATTCCATTCGTCATACACACGGGCGCCCACCGCGTACAGCAGGCAGGCATGCTGCTGCAGTTCCTGCGGCGTACGCGGTGTACCACACCTGGCCAGATAGGACGGGGCGGCGCACACCACGTTGGCGCTCTCGGCCAGCTTGCGCGCCACCAGCGTCGAATCGACCAGCGCCGAGGTACGGATCGCCACGTCGACCTGCTGCGCAATCAGGTCCACCATCGCATCGTCAAGTTGCAGCGCCACCTTCACCTGTGGGTACAGCGCGGAAAATTCGGCCAGCAAGGGCACCAGCACGCGGCGTCCGGCCAAGGAGCAGGACACGCGCAGCAGGCCGCGCACCTGCTGCTGGTAGCTGTCGGCGAGGTGGGCGATCTTGTCCAGCGAGCGCTCGATCTGGCGGGCTTCCTCCAGCACCAGCTGGCCAACTTCCGTCAGCGCGAGCTGGCGCGTTGAGCGCTGGATCAGGCGCGCGCCAAGGTCTTTTTCGAGTTGCGCGAGCTGGCGCGAGACGACGGACTTGCCGCAGCCCAGCTTGAGCGCGGCGGCACTGATGCTGCCGGCCTGGATGATGTTGGTGAAAATGGCAAGGCGTTGCGGGTTCATTGTTCCTCCATGATCAACAATGTAATGCCTGATCGTTGACTTATCAAGCGAGCCTCGGCTCCGTACACTGGCGGCATTCAACACTCTTTTGGAAGCAACATGACCAGTAACCGCCAATTCCTGCTGGCCCGCCGCCCAAACGGCGCCGTCCAGCGTTCCGATTTCGACTTCGCCACCGTGCCGCTGCGGGCGCTGGAAGAGGGAGAAGTCCTGATCCACGTGTCGCACATTTCGCTCGACCCGGCCATGCGCGGCTGGATGAACGCCTCCACCGAGTCGTATATGCCGCCGGTGGCACTGGGCGAGGTAATGCGCGCCATCGCGGTCGGCCGCGTGGTCGAATCGCGCAATCCCGGCTTTGCGGCGGGCGAGCATGTGAGCGGCCTCCTGGGCGTGCAGGAATACGCAATCCACAACGGCGTTGGCCTGAACAAGGTCAATCCGGCGCTGGCGCCGCTGCCGCTGTTCCTGGGCGCGCTGGGCATGCCGGGGCTGACCGCCTATTTCGGCCTGCTGGACGTGGGCCAGCCGAAGGAAGGCGATACCGTAGTAGTATCCGGCGCCGCTGGTGCAGTGGGTGCCCTGGTAGGCCAGATCGCCAGAATCAAAGGTGCGCGCGTGGTCGGCATTGCCGGCGGCGCGGACAAGGTGCGCTACCTGGTCGAAGAACTGGGCTTCGACGCCGCTATCGATTACAAGTCGGAAGATGTGGCGGCCGCATTGCGCCAGCATGCGCCGAAGGGCATCGACGTCTTCTTCGACAACGTCGGCGGCGCCATCCTGGACGCCGCACTGGCCAACCTGGCGCACGGCGCCCACGTGGTGATCTGCGGCGCGATCTCGCAGTACAACAGTACCGAAGCGGTGTCCGGCCCGTCGAACTACCTGCAGTTGCTGGTCAAGCGCGCCACCATGCGCGGCGTGATGGTGGCCGACTACTATCCCCGTGCCATGGAAGCCATCACCACCATGGGCGGCTGGATCCAGGCCGGCACGCTGAAGACCCGCGAGCACGTGGTGCAGGGCCTGGACACCTTCCCCGAGACTTTTGCCAAGCTGTTCACGGGCGCCAACCAGGGCAAGCTGGTGCTGCAAGTGGTTTAAAATGTCGGCTCCCTTAAAAGAGCCGACATTCATGACACAGCGCATCGTTCTCGCATCGAACAACAAGGGCAAGCTCAAGGAATTCAACGAGCTGCTCTCGACCATCGGGCTTTCCGCTCATCCGCAAGGCGAATTCAACGTCCCGGAGGCGGAAGAGCCTTTCCACACTTTTGTCGAAAATGCACTGGCCAAGGCACGTCATGCGTCTCGCCTGACCGGCTTACCGGCCCTGGCCGACGATTCTGGCGTGTGCGTCAATGCGCTGGGCGGTGCGCCCGGCGTATATTCGGCGCGCTACGCCGGCGAACCGAAGTCCGATGCGCGCAACAGCGACAAGCTGATCGCCGACCTGGCTGCACATGCCGACAAATCGGCCTACTATTACTGTGTGCTGGTGTTCGTTCGCCATGCCGACGACCCGCAGCCCGTGATCGCCGATGGCCGTTGGGAGGGCGTGATTTCGGCCGAAGCGCGCGGCGAAGGCGGCTTTGGCTACGATCCTTACTTCCTGATCCCGTCGCTGGGCAAGCATGTCGCCGAGCTGGCCCCGGAAGAGAAGAACCGCCTGTCCCACCGCGGCCAGGCCCTGCGTGCGTTGGTAGAGAAGCTGAAGAAATGATTCCGATTAAGCCGGTCGGCAATGCCGTACCAAGCCGCACCATCGACAGCGCCGCCGGCGTCGCTGCAACCTATTTGCGCCCGGGCGCCCTGAACCTGCAAGCCTTGCCGCCATTGTCGCTCTACATCCACTGGCCGTGGTGCGTGCGCAAGTGCCCTTATTGCGACTTCAATTCGCACGAGGCGAAGGGCGAGGTACCCGAGAAGGAATACCTGGATGCGCTGCGGCGCGACCTGGAAATGTCGCTGCCCCTGATCTGGGGGCGCAAGATTTACACCATCTTCATCGGCGGCGGCACGCCGAGCCTGATGTCCGCAGCCGGCATGGACCGCCTGATGTCGGACCTGCGCAGCCTGTTGCCGCTGGATGGCGCCTGCGAGATCACGATGGAGGCCAATCCCGGCACCTTCGAGGCGGAGAAATTCCGCTCCTACCGCGACAGCGGCGTCAATCGGCTGTCGATCGGCATCCAGAGCTTCAACAGCGAACACCTGAAGGCGCTGGGCCGCATCCACGATGACGGCGAAGCAAAGCGCGCAGTGGAAATCGCACTGGCGAATTTCGACAACTTCAACCTGGACCTGATGTACGCGCTGCCGAACCAGACGCTGGAGCAGGCACGGCAGGATATCGAGACCGCAATCGGCTTCAAGCCGCCGCACCTCTCGCTGTACCACCTGACGATGGAACCGAACACGCTGTTCGCCAAATATCCTCCGCAACTGCCGGACGACGACCTGAGCGCCGACATGCAGGACATGATCGCCGATCTGACCACCGCGAACGGCTATGGCCACTACGAAGTGTCGGCCTACGCCCAGCCGGGCCACCAGGCACGCCACAACCTGAATTACTGGCAGTTCGGCGACTACCTCGGCATCGGCGCCGGCGCCCACTCCAAGCTGTCCTTCCCGCATCGTGTGCTGCGCCAGGCGCGCTACAAGCAGCCCAAGTCGTATATGGATGCCGTAGCCGCCGGCAATCCGGTGCAGGAAGAACGCGAGCTGTCGCGCGACGAAATGGGCTTCGAGTTCATGCTGAACGCCCTGCGCCTGCAAGGCGGCTTCGAGCCGAACCTGTTCGCCGAACGCACCGGCGTGGCGTTGAACACCATCGAGAAGCAATTGAATGCGGCCGAAGCCAAAGGCCTGCTGTACCGCGACCACATGCTGATCAAGCCGACCGAATTGGGCCAGCGCTTCCTCAACGACCTGCAGCAGATGTTCCTTTGAGATGGATGCCTGGAATGCCTTCCACCGGCTGTTTCATGCCTTGTCGAATTACCAGGGGCATGCCGTTTTTGCGGAGGTACTGGAACCGTGGTTAAGCGAGCATAACGACGCGCGGGAGTGGCTGCTATTGCTTGGGCAGCGCGAGGGCAATCCCGTTCCACCAATCGAGGTTGAGGAATCGTGGACCTTGTATGCGCTCGCCAGGGGGCTTGATCTCTTGCTGCGGGAGGAGGTGCCGATTTCCCTCGAAGAGTATGCTGCATTCGCTGAAGCACTCGGCATGACTGTGCTCAAGCCGCAGCAATTTTCGCCCTTCTACCATGAGGTGGTACGGGTCGAGCGGGCCGCCTCGCCATTCAGTCCCGTCGCCATCGTGGAATTCGAATGGCCGTGTGTCATGCTCGGGAACATGATGGTTTCCAGGGCTGGTGTCCGCGTCTCTGCCGGAGCCCAGTTGCTTGTCGCGGGAATCGCGGATGCGTCGACACTGTACTGGACGTACTTGCAGAGCAATCGGCCCCACCAGGACTTATCACATGGTTGGGGGCGCAACTCGCAATGGCGGACGGAATTTCGCCGTGATTTTGTCGTAGGCGATACTTTCTATTTCAATGTCGATGGCAAGAAAGACCTGGCGAGCGATGATGATGATGATGATGACGAGTCCGGCCTGACCCATGGTGAGCGGGTTGAACTCGTGACGCATCGCTGCTTTGTCAGGTGCGGAAAGCCACACGACGACCTTTGGCCTTATGATGACCGCCTGGTGCAAAGGGCAAGCCCGGCATCAGGCGAAGTCGGTATTACGCGCAAGAACAGTCTGTTTTCGCGACTATTTAGCAGGGCTGGCTGAACGGGGCGCCGCTCAGAATTCTTCCCATTCGTCATTGCTCGCGACGGGGGCACGCCGTTCGGTTTTCGTGCGGCGCTCGCTGCTGCGATCCGCGGGCGCCGCGTCGTCAGTCGTCGCACGCGCCGCGGCACGCGGCTTGGTGCGGGCATCCGGCGCCACCAATCGTTTTGCAGGCGCAGCTTCTACCGCGACAACGCTGCTGTCGCCTGCGACACGGCGGGGCTGGGCGCTCCAGCGCGCCACTGCTTCCGTTCCGAGGCGGAAGGAGGCGGCGACTTGCGCGAGCTGGGCGGCCTGTTCCTGCATGCTGGCGGCAGCGGCGGCGGCTTCTTCCACCAGGGCGGCGTTCTGCTGCGTCACCTGGTCCATCTGGCCGATGGCCTGGTTCACTTCATCGATGCCGACGCTTTGCTCGCGGCTGGCCGAGGTGATCTCGCCCATGATGTCGGTCACACGGCGCACGCTGGTCACCACTTCGCCCATGGTGGTACCGGCCTGCTGCACCAGCGAGGTGCCGGCATTCACTTGCACCACGGAGTTGTCGATCAGCTCCTTGATTTCTTTGGCTGCAGCGGCTGAGCGTTGTGCCAGGTTGCGGACTTCGGACGCGACGACCGCGAAGCCGCGGCCTTGCTCCCCGGCGCGTGCCGCTTCCACGGCGGCATTCAGCGCCAGGATATTGGTCTGGAAGGCGATGCCGTCGATAGTGCCGATGATGTCGACAATCTTGCGCGAGGAGGCGTCGATGGAGCCCATGGTTTCCACCACCTGGCCGACGATCTCGCCGCCGCGTGCTGCGACGTCGGAAGCGGCCTGCGCCAGCTGGTTGGCCTGGTTGGCGTTGTCGGCATTCTGGCGCACGGTGGAGGTCAATTCCTCCATCGAGGACGCCGTTTCTTCCAGCGAGCTGGCTTGCTGTTCGGTGCGCGAGGAGAGGTCAAGGTTGCCTTCGGCGATTTCGCTGGAGGCGGTGGCGATGGCAGTGGTGCCGGTCTGCACCTGGCTCACCACGCGGCGCAGCGCGTCGTTCATGCCGCGCAGGGCTTTCATCAGGTCGCCGATTTCATCGCGTGCAGTCTGCTCTTCGAAGTGCGTGGTCAAGTCACCTTCGGCCACGGTGTTGGCGATGCCGAGGGCGGAGTTCAGCGGCACGGTGATGCTGCGCGAGATGACCCAGGCGGCCCAGGCGCCAAAGGCCAGCAGCAAGATGCCGAGGGTTAGCATCAGGCGAGTGCTGCGGGCGTTGGCTTCGTTGATCCTGGCGGCCGTGGCGTCGATGGACTTGCGTTGCTGCGCCAGCAGTTCATTGACCTTTTCCTGGTAGGCCTTGGCGGCAGGCTCGAAGACTTCGCGGTACAGGCGTTCTCCCTCTGCCGCATCGCCGGCCTTCTTGGCGTTCATCACCTGGTTCTTCGCGTCCTGGTATTTGTTGCGGATGGCGACCGCGTCCTGGTAGATCTTGCGTTCCTCGTCCGTCTCCAGCAGGCCTTCGACGGACTTCAGCAGCTCGGCGCCGCGCTTGGCGCTGTCGGCAATCACGGTAGCGAAGGTGGTCGACAGTTCAGCATCGCTGCTGCGCGCGATCAGTTGCGTGCGCGCGATGGCCGAATAGATCAGCACATACCAGTCCGATACGATGCGCTCCTTGGCCAGCGGGCGCTCCATCATGGCACGCGTGGCGTTGGCGGTATCGTTGGAGTGGTACAGGGCATAGCTGGTGCCGATGGCCGACAGCAGCAGGACGATGCCGAAGCCCGCCGCGAGGCGGGGCCCGATGCGGAGCTGGGACAGGAATTGCATACAAACCTCCAGTAGGTTAGGGCACTAGTATGCACCTAATAGTTGCGTGGTAGATATCCCGTTGCAAGGCTGCAACAGGAAGCAGAGGATTAGAACTGCTGGGCTAAACGCAGGTCGGGCTTCTCAGCCCACTGCGCCAGCGCGTCGGCCATGCGCTGGCTTTCGCCGATGGCGTAGGTCCAGTCGCGGATACGGGCGGCATGGTCCTGGCCGTAGTGCTTGAAGTCCGTGCGGTCGGGCAGTTTGCGGTTGGGCAGGCGCGCCACGAAGGATGGCGACGGCGAGACCAGGATCACATTCTCAAGCGCGCTATCGCGGGCGCGGCGCCAAGGCATCGATTTATCGAGCCAGCCCGGCACGATGTGGTCGGTGAAGTGCGGGTACAGCACCAGGCCCTGGTCGCGCTGGTAGGGCAGGTGCAGGTGGTAGTCGATCAGGCCGCCGTCCCAATAGTCGCCCGGCGGTGCGCCTTGAATGTCGCTGACCGCCTGCAGAACCAGCGGGATCGAGCCGGAGGCCAGCAGGGCGGAACGCAGGTTCTGTTCCGACAGGCCGACGTAATGCGAGGCGAAAGCGTCGAAGCTGGCGCGCAGCCAGGTTGCATCGTCGCGGGTATCGTGGAAGACCACCCGTTCCATCGCGCCGGCCAGGCGGCTGCGTGAGAGCGCATTGCCGGCAGCAGCACGCAGGAAGCCTGCCATTTCGCGCCAGCGGACCCCGCGCGTGCGGGCCAGCGGGCCGATGCCGCGTACCGTGATCACCGACAGCAGGTAGTCGGGATTGGTGAGCATTTCCCCGCCGCGGCCATCAAGCACGCTATCGAGCAGGCTGCGGATGACGCGGCTGACATAGGCGGCATCTACCTTGTCCGGGTAGGTCTGGTGGGTGTAGTGGTGGGCCAGTCGCTTGTGCGCGGCCACCGGGTCGTGGAAGGCGCCGGCTGCCATGCGCCAGGCGCCGATCGAGGCGCCGATCAGGCGGCGCTGGCGCGGCGCCTGTTTCAGCCATTCGCCGAACATCCACTGGTCGATGCCGTTCAGGATCAGGCCTTTTGGGCCGCCCGCGGCGGCGGGGATGATGGCGATGTCGGCGGCCTGCAAGCCTTCGCGCTCGATGCGCTGGCGGGCGCGCTGGCCAAGACGGATACTGATCGGTGAATCCACTACTTCAAGCCTCCTCCAAGCGCCCGGTACAAGTCGATGGCGCTGCTTGTGCGCAGCAGGCGTGCCTGGACCAGGGCCTGCTCCGCGGTGAACAATTCGCGTTGGGCGTCCAGCACGTCGAGCGAGCTGGCGACCCCGTTTTCAAAGCGTAATTGTAATAGACGCAGGCGTTCGGCCTGGGCGTCCTGCACCGCGCGCTGGGCAGCGACCTGCTCGCCGAGGTAGGTGCGGGCGGCCAGGGCGTCGGCGACTTCGCGGAAGGCTTGCTGGATGGTCTTCTCGTAATCGGCGACGGCGATATTCTTGCGGGCGTGGCTGACGTCGAGGTTGGCCAGGTTGCGGCCGGTGTCGAAGATCGGCAGCACCAGCTGCGGGGCGAAGCTCCACGTATTGCTGCCGCTGTCGAACAGGCCGCTGAAATCGCGGCTGGCGCTGCCGATCGAAGTGGTCAGCGAGATGCGTGGAAAGAAGGCGGCGCGGGCGGCGCCAATGTTGGCGTTGGCGGCCTTCAGGCGCTGCTCGGCGGCGCGGATGTCGGGGCGGTTGGCGAGCAGGTCGGAAGGCAAGCCCGCTGTGAGGCTAGACATGGCGTCGGCCTCTGCGTCGCTCATCGCCTCCAGCGTGGCCGGCATCGGCGCCGCGCTGCCTTGTGCACTGCCTTGCCCACTGCCGCCTGGCAGTGTCCGACCGACCAGCAGTGCCAGCGCGTTGGCCGCTTGCGCGCGCTGGCGGGCCAGGGCCAGGGCCGAGGCGCGCGCGGTTTCCATCTGCTGCTCGTTGGAGCGCAGGTCGAGACGCGACGAAGCGCCGCCTTCCACACGCTGCTTCGTCAGGTCGAAGGTGCGCTTGCGGGCGTCGTAGGTGCTTTCGGCCAGCGCTTGCTGTTGGGCGAAGGCGCGCTCGGTGTAGTAGGCTTTGGCCACTTCGGCGACCAGGCTGATTTGGGCGGCCTGTTTGGCTTCTTCGGTGGCCAGGTAGGCGGCGAGAGCGGAATCGCTCAGGCTTTTGACGCGCCCGAAGAAGTCCAGTTCGAAGGCGGAGATGCCGAGACCGGCGTCATAGCGTTCGCCGATCTGGGGCTGGCCGCTGGCGTTGGCGAAGCCGGGCGTACGGCCACGCGATTCGCTGAGCGTGGCGTTCAGCGTCGGAAGGCGGTCGGCGCGCTGGATGCGGTAAGCGCCGCGCGCTTCTTCGATGCGCTGGGCGGCGATGCGCAGGTCGCGGTTGTTCTCCAGGGCTGCCGCGATCAATTGCTGAAGGCGGCCATCAGGGAAGAAGCTGCGCCAGCCGGTTTCGACGGCGGATTGCGTTGCGCCGGTGGATGCTTCGCTGCCGGCAGCGCCCGCGGCAGGCGGCACGGCGGGGAAAGCGTCAGCGACCGGTGCCGCTGGACGCTGGTAGGTTGGGGCCATCGAGCAGCCGGACACGGCACCGGCCAGTAGCAGGGCAGCGGCAAGCGCGCGGAAGGCCGGTTGGGCGGAAGGGATGGGCTTCATCATTGCTTCGACTCCGGAAGATCCAGTTCATGCGCGGCAAGGCGGCGCTGGCGTTCGCTGCCCTTGAAGATGCGGCGCACGACCACAAAGAACACAGGCACCAGGAACACCGCCAGCACGGTGGCAGTGATCATGCCGCCCATCACGCCGGTACCGATGGCGCGCTGCGAAGCCGAACCGGCGCCGGAGGCAATCACCAGCGGCAGCACGCCGAGGATGAAGGCCAGGGAGGTCATGATGATCGGGCGGAAGCGCAGGTGCACTGCCTCCAGTGTCGCCTCGATCAGGCCCTTGCCCTGCGCCTGCAGGTCCTTGGCAAACTCGATGATCAGGATCGCGTTCTTGGCGGACAGGCCGATGATCGCAATCAGGCCCACCTTGAAGTACACGTCGTTCGGCAGGCTGCGGATATGCGCGCCGAGCAGGGCGCCGAGCACGCCCAGCGGCACCACCAGCAGCACGGCGACCGGGATCGATTCCGATTCGTACAGCGCAGCCAGCACCAGGAAGGCGGCCAGCATCGACAGCGCAAACAGCGCCGGCGCCTGCGAGCCGGACAGGCGTTCCTCGGCTGACTGGCCGGTCCATTCGATGCCGAAGCCCGGCGGCAGTTGCTCGGCCAGGCGCAACAGCTCCTCCATGGCTTCGCCGGTGGAGTGTCCCGGTGCGGCGCCGGCGCTGAGGCGGTAGGCAGGATAGCCGTTGTAGCGTACCAGCTGGATCGGGCCGGTCACCCAGCGGGTGCTGGAGAACGAGGCAAATGGCACCATCGTGCCGGTGCTGCTGCGCACGTTGAGGCGCAGGATGTCCTCCGGCTGCATGCGCCGTTGCTGGTCGGCCTGCACGATCACGCGCTGCTGGCGCCCGCTGCTGGCAAAGTCGTTCACATACGACGAGCCGAACGCGGTGCCCAGCGTGGCGGTGATATCGGCGAACGACACGCCCAGCGCGTTGGCCTTCTCGCGATCGATGTCGACCTGCAGTTGCGGCGCATCTTCCAGTCCTTCCGGGCGCATGCCGGTCAGGATCTTGCTCTTGCCCGCCAGCTCCAGCAGCTGGTTGCGCGCCGCCAGCAAGGCTTCGTGGCCAAGCCCGCCGCGGTCTTGCAGGCGGGCCGTGATGCCGGTGGCGTTCCCCAGCTCACGGATCGGCGGCGGACTCAGTGCGAACACCTGCGCATCCTGGATATGCGCCAGGCCGCCGAAGGAGCGGCCGGCAATCGCTTCCGCCGACTGGTCGGGACCGCGTTCTTTCCAGTCTTTCAGCGGCACGAACACCAGGCCGGCGTTCTGCCCGTTGCCGGAGAAGCTGAAGCCCGCCACTGCAATGGTGCGCGCCACGCCCGGCTGGGCGCGGAAGTAGGCATCCACTTCGGCCAGCACGGCCTCGGCGCGGTTGCGCGAGGCGCCCGGCGGCAACTGGACGTTGGCGATGATATAGCCCTGGTCCTCGTTCGGCAGGAAGGAGGAGGGCAGGCGCACGTACAGCCAGGCCACGATGCCCAGCAGCGCCACGAAGACCAGGAGGAAGCGCCCGGTGCGCGTCAGGATCTTCGCCACCCAGCCCTGGTAACGGGTCGCGGTGACGGCAAAGCCGCGGTTGAACCAGCCGAAGATGCCGGTCTTGGCATGATGGTGGCCCGCCTCGACCGGCTTCAGCATGGTCGCGCACAGGGCCGGCGTCAGCGACAGCGCCATCAGCGCGGAGAACACCATGGCCGACACCATCGACAGCGAGAACTGGCGGTAGATCGCCCCCACGGCGCCGCCGAAGAAGGCCATCGGGATGAACACGGCGATCAGCACCAGCGTGATGCCGATGATCGCGCCGGTAATTTGCGACATGGCCTTGCGCGTCGCCTCGCGCGGCGACAGGCCTTCCTCGCTCATGATGCGCTCGACGTTTTCCACCACCACGATCGCATCGTCCACCAGGATGCCGATGGCCAGCACCATGCCGAACATGGTCAGCACGTTGATCGAGAAGCCGAACACCTGCATGGCGGCGAAAGTGCCCATCAGCGCCACCGGCACCACGATGGTCGGGATCAGGGTGTAGCGGAAGTTCTGCAGGAACACGTACATCACCAGGAACACCAGGGCGACCGCTTCCAGCAGGGTCTTGACCACTTCCTCGATGGAGATCTTGACGAACAGCGAGGTGTCGTAAGGCACGGTGTACTTCAGGCCCGGTGGGAAGTACTTCTGCAGCTCGTCCATCTTCTCGCGCACGATGGTGGCGGTGGCCAGTGCATTGCCGGTCAGCGACTGCTGCACGGCGATGGCAACGAAAGGCTGGCCGTTCAGGCGCGCGCTGATGCTGTAGCTGGAGCCGCCCAGCTCCATGCGGGCCACGTCGCGCAGGCGCACCAGGGAGCCGTCGCGGTTGGCGCGCAGCACGATCTTGCCGAATTCCTCGATGGACGTCAGCTGGCCCGTTACCACCACCGGCGCGAACCAGGCCTGGGCACGGGTGTTGGGCAGATCGCCCACCGTGCCGCCGGCCACGTTGGCATTCTGCTGGCGGATCGCGGTGGTGACGTCGCTCATATTGAGCTTGTAGCCGGTCAGCTTGTCGGGATCGACCCAGATGCGCATCGAGCGCTCGGTACCGAACAACTGGGCCTGGCCCACGCCCGGCAGTCGCTTGATCTCGTTGAGCACGTTGCGCGCCAGGTAGTCGCCGATCGCAGTCGGGTCCATGCTGCCGTCGGTCGAGTAGGCGCCGACGAACATCAGGATGTTGGAGCGCGCCTTGTTGACCTGCACGCCTTGCTGGATCACCGCTTGCGGCAGGCGCGATTCCACCCGCTTGATGCGGTTCTGTACGTCCACCGCTGCCAGGTCCGGATTGGTGCCCGGCTGGAACGTGACGGTAATGCTGACCGAACCGCTCGAATCGCTTTGCGACTCGACGTATTGCAGGCCGTCGGCGCCATTCATCTCCTGTTCGATGACGGAGGTGACGGAGTCGTCCAGTACCTGTGCGGTTGCGCCAGGATAGGTGGCGCTGACGACGATCGATGGCGGTGCGATGGTGGGATATTGCGCCACCGGCAACGTGGTGATGGCCAGCGCTCCACCCAGCAGGATGAAGAGGGCGATCACCCACGCAAATACGGGGCGGTCGATGAAGAACTTTGCCATGTGGCGGCCCCTTTACCTGGCCGCCGGGGCGGATGCGGCAGGCGCGGCGCCCGCCGGTGCAGGGCCGGATGCCGGGCCTTTCCACGGCACCGGATTGACGGTGCCGCCTGGCTTGGTCTTCTGGAAGCCTTCCACGATGATGCGCTCGCCGCCTTTCAGGCCCGAGCTGACCACCCATTTGCCGCCGGCTGCGGCATCGGCCTTGACCGGCACCGAACTGACCTTGTTGTCGGCGCCGACCACCAGCACCGAGGCGCCTTCCGCGCCGCGCACCACGGCCTGCTGCGGCACCGTGATGGCCGATTCGTTGACGCCTTGTTCAAGGCGGGCGCGCACGTACATGCCCGGCAGCAGGTTGCGTTCGGGGTTCGGGAATTCGGCGCGCATCGATACCGAGCCGCTCGATTCGTCGACTGCGACATCGGAGAACAGCAGCTTGCCGGGACGCGCATATTCCTGACCGTCCTCGGTCAGCAGGGTAACGCGCGCCTGGTCCTTGCCGGCGCTTTTCAGCGTGCCTGCGGCCAGCGCCTGCTTCAGGCGCAGCAGCTCGGCGGAAGACTGGGTAATGGTGACGTAGATCGGGTCCAGCTGCTGCACGGTCGCCATTGGCGTCGCTTCATTCTGTCCGACCAGCGCGCCTTCGGTGACCAGGGCGCGGCCCACGCGGCCGGAGATGGGCGCGGTAACGGTGGCATAGCCCAGGGTCAGCCCGGCGTTCTTGCGCGCGGCGCGGGCCGACTGCAGTTCTGCGCCGGCCTGCTTTTGCGCGGTAACCGCGTCGTCGTATTCCTGCTGGCTGACCGCCTGCGCCGCCAGCAGCGGCTTGTAGCGCTTGGCTTTCAGGTCGGCTTGCGCCAGGTTGGCCTCGGCGCGCGCAATGGCGGCATCGGCGCTTTCCACATTGGCCTGGAATTGCGCGGGATCGATGCGGAACAGGACTTCCCCCGCCTTGACGTCGCCGCCCTCCTTGAACACCCGCTGCAGCACGATGCCCGGCGTGCGCGCCCGCACCTGGGCGATCCGCGAAGCTTCGACGCGGCCCGGCAGCTCGTTGGTGATGGTGACTTCGCCGGCGGCGGCGGTGATGACGGAAACGGTGGGAGGGGGCGGCGCCGACTTGCTGGCGTCTTTTTTATCGCCGCATGCCGCGAAGGACAGCGACAGGGCAATTGCCAGCGGCAGGGTGCGCAATACAGGTTTCATTGGCGTCTCGTTCTGTGAAGGGGGACTGCGCCGAAAATTGTATAACACTGTCAATTGTAACGTTTTGTATAGGCCCAAATAACAAAAAAGGACGCCGAAGCGTCCTTTTCCACAGTGAAACGGGTCGTGTTCAGCGCATGGCCGAGATCATCTGCTTCAACTTGTTCGAGTCGGCCACGAAGGCGCGGATGCCTTCGGCCAGCTTTTCGGTCGCCATCGCATCTTCGTTCAGCATGAAGCGGAAAGTCTTTTCGTCCATCGAGATCTTGACGGCGGTGCCGGTATCGGCCGGGGACAGCTTGCGCTCGACCGTGGCCTGGGTGTCGGCCAGCTTTTGCAGCAGGTCCGGCGAAATGGTCAGCAGGTCGCAGCCTGCCAGTTCCAGGATCTGGCTGGTGTTGCGGAACGACGCGCCCATCACTTCGGTCTTGTAGCCGAACTTGCGGTAGTAGTTGTAGATGCGCTTGACGGACTGCACGCCCGGATCTTCCGCGCCCTGGTAGTCGATGCCGGTGGACTTCTTGTACCAGTCGTAGATGCGGCCGACGAACGGGGAAATCAGCTGGGAACCTGCTTCGGCGCAGGCGATGGCCTGGCACAGCGAGAACAGCAGGGTCATATTGGTGCGGATGCCTTCCTTCTCCAGTTGCTCGGAAGCGCGGATGCCTTCCCAGGTGGAGGCGATCTTGATCAGCACGCGTTCGCGTGGAATGCCGGCTTGCTCGTACAGGGCGATCAGCTCGCGGCCCTTGGCCAGGTTGCCGGCCACGTCGAAGGACAGCGCGGCGTCGATTTCGGTCGAAACGCGGCCTGGAACGAATTTCAGGATTTCGGTGCCGAAGGCGATCAGCAGCTTGTCGATGATCTCGCCGGTAGACGCATTCGGGTTGTCGCGTACTGCCTTTTCCAGCAGCGGCTTGTATTCATCCTTCTGCACCGCTTTCAGGATCAGCGATGGATTGGTGGTTGCGTCTTGCGGCGCATACGCCTTGATCGACTGGAAATCGCCGGTGTCGGCAACAACGGTAGTGTATTGCTTGAGCTGTTCGAGCTGATTCATTGCAGTCCTGGATGTGGGGGACGAAAAAACCTATTGTACTAAATCGGCGCGGCCCGCCATGTTGCGTTTACAATGGGGATTATTAGTATTCTCATATTTTGGTCTGAGGAGTTAGCCATGATTTTGGCAATTGTTGGAGCGCTGCTGCTGGCGCTGGGCCTGTTTTCCGGAGCCGCGCTGGTACTGGCCCAGCTGGGCGTAGGCGGGCTGGCCGCTGGCGTTTCGCTGTGGCTGATGTTCCCGCTGTTTAGCGTGGCGGGCTACCTGTTGTTCGCCACCGGCGCGCGCGTGGCCAATTTCCGCGCGCTGTCGTTTGCCGTGTCGATCGCCTTGCTGTTGCTGGCGCTGGGCTGCGCTGCTGCACTGGTGGCCGATGCCACTGCCCTGATGGCGCTGCATGGCGGTACTGGTGCGCTGTGGTACGTATTGCTGATTGCCGGTGTGCTGGGCGCTACCGGCGCCGCTTCGCACGGAAGGGTGGCGGCGCAGTAAGAAGCGGGCCTGTTCATGAAATCAGTCGCAGTGATCGGCGGCGGCGTCACCGGCGTCACGACAGCTTATGCGCTGGCGCGCCGCGGCCTGCGGGTCACCTTGTTTGAACGCCACCGCTACCCGGCAATGGAGACCTCGTTCGCCAATGGGGGGCAGCTATCGGCCTCGCATGCCGAGGCGTGGAACAGCTGGAGCACCGTCGGCAAAGGCTTGAAATGGATGCTGCGCAGCGATGCGCCGCTGCTGGTCAACCCCAGGCCGGGCTGGCACAAGCTGTCCTGGTTCGCCGAATTCCTTGCCGCCATTTCCCGCTATGAAAGCAATACCATCGCCAGCACGCGCCTCGCAATTGCAGCGCGCGAGCATTTGTTTGGCTGGGCGCGCGAAGAGGGCATCGATTTCGACGCGCGGCATGAAGGCATCCTGCATGTCTACCGCGACAAGGCGGGTTTCGACCATGCGGCGCAGGTGACCGGGCTGCTGGCGCAGGGCGGCTTGCAGCGGCGCGCCGTGACGGCCGAGGAAATGCATGCCATCGAACCGACGCTCGAAGGCCAGTTCTACGGCGGTTTCTTTACCGAGAGCGATAGCACGGGCGACATCCACAAGTTCACGGTTGGGCTGGCGCAGGCGGCTGAAGCGCGCGGCGTGCAAATGCTGTGCGGCGCCGATGTGCTTGGCCTGGACGCGGGGAAAGGGGGCGCCCGCGTCACCTTCGCGCTGGACGAAACGCAGGAGTCGATGCGTTTCGACGCCCTCGTCATTTGCGCCGGCACGGCCAGCCGCGAGTTTGCCGCCATGCTGGGCGACCGGGTCAATGTCTACCCAGTGAAAGGCTATTCGATCACGGTGATGCTGGAGGATGCGCAAAGCCGGGCCGCGGCGCCGAAAGTCAGCCTGGTGGATGACGCCACCAAGCTGGTCAGCAGCCGCCTGGGCGCCGACCGCTTCCGCGTGGCGGGCACGGCGGAGTTCAACGGCTTTAACCGCGATATCCGCGCCGACCGCATTGCGCCGCTGGTGAACTGGGTGCAGCAGTGCTTCCCCGGCGTCTGCACGCGCCAGGTGGTGCCGTGGGCCGGCTTGCGGCCGATGATGCCGGACCTCATGCCGCGCGTCGGGCCGGGCAGGCGCCCTGGCGTGTTCTACAACACCGGCCATGGCCACCTGGGCTGGACCATGTCGGCCGCTACTGCTGAGCTCATCGCCGGGACAGTGGAGGCGGCGCTCGTGCCGGGCGTGCAGCGCAAGGGTACACCCGTGGCGGCTTGACTGGACAGTGCGGCAGGATGGTCTATGGTGAAGACTGGCGGCTCGGCCGCGAACCACGGACCCTCAAGGAGACCACCATGCCACGCTATATTGTTGAGCGCACTTTCCCGGAAGGCTTGCACATTCCCGTCAATGCAGATGGCGCCAAGGCCTGCGATCTCGTCATCGGCACCAATGCCCGCAGCGGCGTCACCTGGATCCACTCCTACGTGAGCGACGACTTGCGCAAGACTTACTGCCTGTACGAGGCGCCATCGCCGGAAGCGATCCGCGAGACGGCGGAAATGAACCACCTGCCGGTGGACAAGATCACGCAGGTGACCGCGCTCGACCCTTATTTCTACCAGGGTTAGGCGGGCTGCCCGACGACCACGCGGTTGCGGCCTTCGCGCTTGGCGGTGTAGAGCGCGCGGTCGGCAGCTTCCAGCAAGGACTTGGCGTCGTTCAGGCGCTCCTTGTCGAAGCTGGCGACGCCAATGCTCAGGGTAACGTGCGAATGCACGGCCTTGGGCGCGTGCGCCATGTTCAGCGATTCCACGTAAGCGCGGATTACTTCGGCGTGCCGGGCGGCCTGCTCCGGCGTGGTGTCGGGCAGGATGGCGGCAAACTCCTCGCCGCCGTAGCGGGCGGCCAGGTCGGCCGGGCGTTGCAGGCGCGAGGCAAAGGCTTCCGCCACCATGGTCAGGCAGGCGTCGCCCTGCAGGTGGCCGAAATGGTCGTTATAGGCCTTGAAGGAGTCGATATCCATCAGCAGCAGCGAAAGGCTGGCGCCTTGGCGCTGCGCGCGGCGCAGTTCACGGTCCAGCGCTACGTCGAAATGGCGGCGGTTGGCGATGCCGGTCAGGCCGTCCACATAGGATTGCGCGCGCAGGGCTTCCGCCTGGCCGCGCAGCTGGCGTTCACGGCCCACGGTGTTGCTGACGTCCGCCACTTCGACCAGGCAAAAGCGTTCCTTGCCTTCGTTGAAAGGCGTCAGGCTGACAGCCTGCTCGATCCGTTCGCCGCCCCAGGTGCCGGCGGCAAATAGCGGGAAAGGCGTGCGGTCCTGGTTTTGCGGCAGCACGGATGGCAGGTTGTTGGCCAATGCGGTGTGCACCGACTGCTCGATGCGCTTGCCGGACAGCTCGGGAAAAGCTTCCACCAGGGTCAGTCCTTGCACGCGGGAGGCAGCCATGCCGGAGCGGCTGGCCAGCCATTGATTCCAGAAAATGATGCGCTGGTCGGCATCCAGTACCATCAAGCCGAGGTTGGCGAGGCCGAGAATGCGCCCGGATAGTGTCGATTCTTGCATGAAAGGCATTATATGGATTTTAGAGCCTTGCGTCGGATTTTCGTGTTGAGTGATTGCTCTACAGAAAAATATAATACCGGTATGAAAAAACTTACTATTCTGGCCGCGCTGTGCGCCGCCATCTCCGCGCACGCCGCGGAAGCCACGCCGCAAGCGGCGCTCGATCAATTCCTGAAGTTCGAACTGGATGGCGGACGCCTCCACAACGATACGGAAGGCTATTACGAACAGGTGCACTTGGTCGACGGCTGGAAGACCGACGCCGTGAGCTGCGACGGCGCGCGCTGCAAGGCGACCGTGACCTTTACCTATACCCCGACCACGGGCCTCGATATGGAGCAGGCCGTGCCGCATCCGAAAGGCGGCAGCGCGCAGGTCGAATATGTGGTGCAGCAGAAGGGCGGCCAGTGGTCGGTGGAAGCCGGCAAGGACACGCCGCACGTTTCGCGCGCGGCAATGGAGAAGATGCTGCGCGAAGGCCTCTGACAGGATGGTGGCGTTCGCGCTGACTGCCTTGACGGCAGTCAGCGTCCAGCGCCGATGGTCTTCTAGTGCTGCCGCATTTGATCAACTGCATCGCTCAGCACCTGCAAGGCTTCCGCCATCTGCAACTTCGCAATGCCGGCAGCCGGTTGCGGGGGCTGAGTACGATGGCGCTCGGCTTCGTTCAGGCTTACTTCGTCGCTGGACAGCAGCGCTTCTTCCTTCGCTTGCCGTGCAAGCTGTGCATGGTAGCCCTGGTTGGCCTGCATGCGGCGCTCATGAAGCCTGGTGAGCGTCGGCATCATGGACTCCAGCTTCGTGTTCTTCGAGATGTCCTGAGTCTTGCATGCGGCGCCGGGGAACAGGTCTGCATTTGCCTGGCCCGTTACGTCAATTCGGCCGGGAACCAGGATGTCGGGCGTTACACCGGCAGGCTGCATCGGCTTGCCGCCCGCACGGCACAGCACCGCGACGGTTAATTTCAGGTCGCCGAGTTCCTTCGCAGGGTCCGCGGAAAACCGGTTCAGGTTGACGATTGTTTGCACGCTGCCGCGACCATAGCTGACATCACCAATGATCAGGCCTCGGCCATAGTCCTGGATCGCTGCAGCTGCGATTTCGGTGGCTGCGGAAGATCTTCGGCCGATGAGGATGGCCAGCGGCCCATCCCAGGCTGGTGCGCCCTCAGGTGCTTTTTCGATCGCGACTTTATGCTCGTGACTGACCTGCTGTACCACTTGCGCCCCCGGCAGGAACAAGCCCGTCAGGTCGACCGCCTCAATCAGCGAACCGCCGCCGTTGTTTCGCATGTCGAGCAGGACGGCGTCGGCGTCCTGTGCCCTCATTTGTGCCAGTGCGGCCGCAACGTCGCGCGTTACGCTCGCATAGTCTTTGGCGCCGTTTCTGCGCGCCTCGAAATCCTGGTAGAACGTCGGCACCGTAATCACGCCGATCCGGTAGCTGGTCGCGCCGTGCTGGACGAGTTCCACGCGGCCCGTGGCCCGTTGTTCCGCGAGCTGGATCTTTTCCCGCGTCAGAACGACACGCCGAGGCGCGCTGTCGCGCGGAACGCCCAGTGGCAAGACTGCCAGCGTTACTTGCGATCCCGGCACCCCGCGCATCTGGGCAACGACGTCGTCTATACGCCAGCCAATCACTTCCGTCATGGCTTGACCGGCCTGTGCGACCCCTACGATGCGGTCGCCAGGACTGATTTCGCCGCTGCGGTCGGAAGAGGAGCCTGGCGCCACCTCCAGCACCGTGATGAGGTCTTCTTTCTTTTGCATCACGAGACCGATGCCGACCATCTTTTCGGCAAGCGCGCGATCAAATGGTTTCACCGGTTGCAGGTACGCAGCGTGCGGGTCGTAAGCGGCAACGTAGGCGTTCAGGAACAGGCTGGCGACGTCTTCGCTTTTCATTGCTGCCAGGCGTTGCAGCCTGTTCTCGTAGCGGCGCTGCAGCGTTGGAGCGATCTGCGCTTCGGCTGTACCTGCCAGGCGAAGGTTAAGGTATTCATCCATTAATCTTCGGCGCCACAGATCGCGCAGCGTGTCCTCGTCGGCTTCCCAGCCGGCCTTGCTCCGCACGCGCTGGAATCGCTCGTTCCCATTGAATTTCAGCGGCTGCCCAAGAACTTCCTGCGCGTACGTGTGCAGTGCAATGGCGCGAGCCAGGTAATTCGCGAAGATCGCATTCGGGATCTCCATCTGCTTTTCGTCGGTCAGCTTTTCGATCTGTGCGCGCTGGCCTGCCATGTCCTCCAGGCTGGCCTGGGTGAACACCATGTGCTCGGGGTCGAGCGCTTCGATAAAACGGTCGAATGGGCGCCTGGCGCCGCCATCCGGCAGGCCTTTCGGCTTGTAGCGGTAGCGCTCAATGACCCGCGCCGCCCAAAGTGACGCTTCTTTTTGTGCCGCCGGTGCCGGCATTTGAGCGACGGTGCCTGCGGCGGCGGCATTGCCGGCGATGGCGCAAGCCAGGAGCGCCCCCGGGAAAACGAACTTCATGCGCTTACCCCAGTTTTTTCAATTGTTCGCGCGCATAGGCGGCGTTTGGGTGGTTCGGTGCCAGCTCAAGGAAGCTGGTGTAGGCTTTCCTGGCCTTTTCCTGCTCGCCCTGCCGCTGGCGCGCGTCGGCCAGGTTCAGGTAGGCGATGGCGCGGGAGGCGTCGATCTGGATGGTGTTTTCGAACCAGCGCGCGGCTTCCGCGTATTTCTCCTGCTTGAAGTAGATGAAGCCGAGGTTGTTGGCGGCCAGGCCGAAGTCGGGGCGGTATTTCAACGCTTCGGTGAAGGCTGCTTCCGCCTGCGCGTACTGCTTTTCCTTATATAGCTGCAGTCCGCGGTCGTTGGCGCGCTGGGCCAGTTGGCGGCTGGAGGCGTCGACCGGCTTTGGCGCGGCCAGCTTCTGTTCTTCGCCCTGCAGATCTTTCACGACCGTGGTGTTGCCTTCGGCCTGGCTATTGCGGCCGGAATCGAGCTTCTTGTTGAGGGCGATCGCGTCCTGCGACAGCTGGGTGCTGTTCTCGCTCAGGAATTCCGCTTCGGCAGGCAGCTGGAAGACGAATTCGCCGCCTTCGGAACCGGGCAGGCTGCCGAAGGCCGGCGTCTGCTGCGATACGCTGGACACGGCGGGCGCCACGTAGGCGGCCAGCTCGGTGGCGGTGATCATGCCGTCGCCGTTCAGGTCGGCCTTGCCGCCCAGCGCTTGCAGCAGGGTCCAGGTGAAGACCGAGTGGCCGTTCGGGCCGCCGTCGGCCACCATCTGGTCGGCGCCGCCGGCGGTCAGCATCTGGCGGCCGATGCGGCGTGCATTGTCGCGCAGGAAGGCGGTGGTGCCGCCGCCGCGTGTCAGGCCCAGGCCGCTGTAGCAGGCATCCATCACGAACAGCAGGTGCTTGGCATCCAGGCTTTCGGCGATGTTCTGCAAATCCGTCATCGGAATCGCGTCCACGCTCACTTGCTGCGGGTCGGAGTCGACCGGGATGATGTAGCCCAGGCTGCGGCCGGAGCTGAGCTGGCGTGTTGCGCCATGGCCTGCGAAGAAGACGAAGATGCGGTCGTCCTTTCTCAGCTTGGCTTCCGCCAGCTTGTCATGGAACAGCGCGAGGATGTTGTTGCGGGTTGCATCGCCATTGGTCAGGGTGAACACGCGCGCGCCATCGAAGCCGAAGCGGCTGACCAGGGTGTCGCGGATCGCCTTCGCATCCTGCACGGCATACTGCAGCTTGGGCCATTTCTGGTAGTCGTTGATGCCGATGACCACGGCGTAGCTGTTGGCATAGCCGGTGCTGATGGCAACCTTGTCCGGTTCCGGCTTGCCGGCCTTGGCGATGGTGAAGTCGTTGCCATCCCAGGTGGCGAAGCTGTAGCCGTCGGCGACCAGCTTGTCCAGCACCAGCGGCAGGGTCTTGACGGTGCGCTCGTGGATGTCGTGGAATAGGATGATGCCGCGCTTTTCCTTTTCCAGGGAGCCCAGCACGCGGTTGGCGATCGAGGTCGGCACCGGGTCGGCCCAGTCCAGCGAATCGATATTCCACATCACCGAGCGCAGGCCGAGTTTCTTCAGCAATTCCAGGCCTTCGGCATTGTGCGCGCCATAGGGGAAGCGGAACAATGCCGAGCGGCGCGCGTCGACCGCCTTCAGCAACTGGTCGGCCTGGGCGATCTCGCCGTACAACTGCTCGCCTTTTTCCTTCGAGAGCAGGGCATGGCTGTAGCTGTGGTTGGCCAGGACGTTGCCGCCTTCCAGCAGGCGGCGGCTGGCGGCAGACTGCTTGTTCAGTGCCTCCTTGCCTTGGGCGCTGACTTCACCGAGGTTTTTGCCGACCTGGAAGAACACGCCCGGCACGCCGTACTGCTTGAGGATGGCCGCCACTTCATCGGTATAGGTGGCGTGCGGGCCGTCGTCGAAGGTCAGCACCACGGTTTTTGGCGGCAGCGATTTGCCGAAGATCTCTTTCTCCGCTTCGTCGGCGCCTGGCTTTTCGGGATACGGCACGATCACGCCGTAGTCCTTCATGATCTGGTCGCGGCTGAACAGCTGCTTCAGGTGTGCGACATAGTCTTCCCAGCGCTCGCGCTTGGGCAGGATGGCGCGCTGGTCGAAGCGGGCGAAGATGCCGCTCAACTCCTTGTCGTACTGGCGCTCAATGTCCTCCAGCGCGGTCAGGTCTTCGCTCACGCGCTTGTGCAGCTTGATGCCGGGCAGAGTCTGGTTGGCGGCGGCCTGCGCCTTCATTTCGACCAGCAATTCGCGAAAGGCCAGGCGGTCGGCGTCGAACAGGTCGGAGGCGGATTCGATATATGTGAGCAGGGTGTCGTAGGCCGCATCGCGTTGGGCCGATGGCGCTTGCTGCAGCTGGGCCAGCAGTTGCCGCGCCTTGCCAAGGCGTTCGACGTTCTCGTGGAACAGCAACTGGCCGACCTGGCCAGCGGCCTTGCGGTCAAGCGCCGACATCGATTGTTCGTCGGCCAGCAGGATGATGATCTTGCGGTAATTGGCCAGGATTTCTTTCATCTCGGCCTGCAGCGGCGCATGCGCCTCGACGGGAGCGGCAGCGCTGGCTGCCGCAGGAGTGCCGCGCGGTTGCGTGCCTGGTTTGAAATAGACAGCGCCGACTGCCGCTGCCAAGGCGATGAGGCCAGCGCCGGCCAGCAGGGGTTTGGAAAGCTTCATTTTTGGGAAATTAATTGCAATTATGCAATTCTAGCCCATCGGCGCCGCCGACGCCCATTTGCGCGGCATTCTGCCTCGGCCGCAATGCAGCGTCAGCCGATGAAGGAGTCGAACTGCATGTCGAATTCCTGCAGCGCTTTCTGGGCGTTTTGCATTTTCTTGCGGAATTCGGGGCCGCGTTTCAGGGCCAGGCCAACGGCCAGCACGTCGATTACCACCAGGTAGGCCAGGCGGGCGGAGATCGGCGTGTAGGGGTCGGTGTTGAAGATCAGGTCGATCGGGATCAGTACCGTGGCCGTTTCCGCCAGCGGCGTGCCTGAGGGGGCGAGCACGATGACGTCGGCGCCGCCTTCCTTGGCCAGCTTGGCCGAGCGCACCAGGGCCGGGCTGTTGCCGCGCTGGGAAATCGCCACGACCGCATCGCCTTCGTGCAGCAGGGCTGCTGAAATGCTGTGGATCGCCGGGTCGGCGTAGGCCACGGTGGGCACGCCGGAGCGGAAGAACTTGTGCTGCGCGTCTGCCGCCACGATGCCGGAGGTGCCGTGGCCGTAGAACTCGATCTTGCGCGCGCGCGACAGGATGTCGAGGGCTTTCTGCACCGGTTCCGCATTCAGGTTGTTGCGCAAGTCCAGCAGCGTGTTGATGGAACGGCTGCAGATCTTGTTCACCAGGTCGGACGCCAGGTCGTCCTGCGCCGGCTGGTCGTTCAGGCCGGGCAGGGCGAGGGCCAGGCCCTGCGCCAGCTTCAGCTTGAATTCATGCCAGCCGTCGTAGCCGAGCGTGCGGCAGAAGCGCACCACGGTCGGCTCCGACACTTGCGCACTCTTGGCCAGTGCCGTGATATTGGCGCCCACCGTGCGGGCCGGGTTGTCGAGCACGGCCAGCGCGACCTTGCGCTCCGATTTGGAGAGCGAGTCGAGCTGGGTGCGGATGGAGTCGAGCAGCATTAGTCTTCAGGCAAGGCTTCTTCACGCCATTGTAGCCCGTCGCGGCCGATCAGGGCACTGGCGGCAGCCGGGCCCCAGGTGCCGGAGGCGTATGGCAGCGGCGCGGAATCGTCCTGCTCCCAGTTGTTCAGGATAGGTTCGACCCAATCCCATGCCGCTTCCAGTTCGTCGCCGCGCATGAACAGGGTCAGTTGGCCGCGCAGCACGTCCAGCAGCAGGCGCTCGTAAGCGTCCATGCGCGGCATCTTGAAGGTTTCGCGGAAGTCCAGTTCCAGCTCCGCCGGCTTGAGGCGCATGCCTTCGCCCGGGGTCTTGGCCATCAGGTTCATGCGCAGGCCTTCGTCCGGCTGCAGGCGAATCACCAGTGAATTCGGCTGGAAGCTGGAGGTCGGCTGGTTGAAGATCGAGTGCGGGATCTGCTTGAAGCGCACCACGATCTCGGCCAGCGAGTCGGCCATGCGCTTGCCGGTGCGCAGGTAGAACGGCACGCCGGCCCAGCGCCAGGTGTCGATTTCCACTTTCATGGCGACGAAGGTTTCGGTCTTCGAGTTCTGCGGCGCTTCCGGTTCGTCGCGGTAGCTTGGCACGGCCTTGCCTTCCACGTGGCCGGCGCGGTACTGGCCGCGCACGATGTTCTGCGCCAGCGTGGTCGGGGTGAAGCGCTTCAGGGAACGCAGCACCTGCAGCTTGGAGTCGCGCACTGCGTCCGGCGCGATCGAGGTCGGCGGTTCCATGGCGACGATACACAGCAGCTGCAGCAGGTGGTTCTGCAGCATGTCGCGCAGCGCGCCGGAGGTATCGTAGTAGCCGATGCGGTTGCCCACGCCCAGCTTCTCGGCGATGGTGATCTGCACGTCGGAGATCCACTCGCGGCGCCACAGCGGTTCGAACAGGATGTTGCCGAAGCGCAGGGCCAGCAGGTTCTGCACGGTTTCCTTGCCGAGGTAGTGGTCGATACGGTAGATCTGCTGTTCTTCGAAGACCTTGCCCACTTCCTTGTTGATCTGCTTGGCCGACGCCAGGTCGCGTCCCAGCGGCTTTTCCAGCACCACGCGCGAGTTGGCGGTGGCCAGGCCGTTGTCCTTCAGGTTGTCGCAGATGCGCGAGAACAGGGCCGGCGGTGTGGCCAGATAGTAGACGCGGGTGATGGCGGGATCGGTGCGCAGGGCTTCGACCAGGCCTTTGTAGGTGGCGGAATCGGTGGCGTCCAGCGACACGTAGACGATGCGCGCGATGAAGCGGTCCCAGTTTTCGTCGGTGGCCTTGGCTGATTTGATATGGGGACGCGAGGTGGTCGTCACCATATTGATGAACTCATCCTGGGTGCTCTCCTGGCGGCCGACGCAGACGATGCGCGCGGTCGGCGGCAGGTCGCCGCAAATATCGCGGCTAAACATAGCAGGCAGCAATTTGCGCATTGCGAGGTCGCCGCTGCCGCCAAACAGAACCAGGTCGAAATCAGAGAGAGCCATAATCGTCTTCAGGTGAGTTACAGGGTTTTACTTCAGTCTACATAAGCAGGTTCGATGCGGCCGGCCACCGGCATGCGCACCGACAGCACTTTGCCGCTTAGCGGGTGGGCCGCCAGCTCCTCGGCCGGGCGCTTGCCGGCCGTGGTGATGTACAGGGTGCGCAGGTCGGAGCCGCCGAACGCCACCATGGTCGGGCAGCGCACGGGCAGGCGGATCTCGTCCAACTGCTCGCCCTGCGGCGACAGCTTGAGGATGCGGCCGCCTTCGAACATGGCGATCCAGTAATTGCCTTCGCTGTCGACTGCAGCGCCGTCCGGACGGCCGCCGTAATCGGCTGCCGACTTGTCGGTGCTGAAGCGGCGCACATCGCGCTCGTCGCTGACAGTGCCGGACAACAGGTCGAAGGCAAAGCGCGTCACGCGGTGGCTGGCTGTTTCGGCGTGGAACATGGTCTTGTTGTCCGGGCTGAAGCCCAGGCCGTTCGAATTGACCATGCCGCCGGACCAGACCTTGCGCACCTGGCCGCGTTCGAGCACGTACATTTCCGCCGCCGGCTTGTCGCGCGGCTCGTAAATGGTGCCGCACCAGAAGCGGCCCGCCGCGTCGCATTTGCCGTCGTTGAAGCGGGTGGTGGACTGGTCGAACGGCGCTTCGGCCACCAGCTTCCATTCGCCGGTATCGGGATTGAAATGGGAGAAGCCGCGGCGTTGCGCGACCATCAGGCCGCCTTTCGCGGCGCGCGCCAGCGACGACGCCTCGCTGTCGACCTTCCACTGTTCGTGCTGGCCGGTAGCCGTGCACAGGCGGTGGATGGCAAAGCCTTCGATATCGACCCAGTACAGGGCTTTCTCGTCCGGCGCCCACAACGGACTTTCGCCCACGGTCATGGTGGCGTCGCAGGCGACTTCGATCTGGTAGCTGTTCATTGGATTTGCGCCGCCTTGGCCATCACGATCAGGCCGTTGGTCGAGCTGTCATGCGCTTCCGGATCGACCTTGCCGGTCAATTCTGCCTGGATCTTCCTGGCCAGTACCTTGCCCAGTTCCACGCCCCACTGGTCGAAGCTGGCGACATTCCAGATCACGCCCTGCACGAAGGTCTTGTGTTCGTACAGCGCGATCAGCGCGCCGAGGGTGGATGGCGTGAGCTGGTCCATCAGGATGGTGTTGGACGGGCGGTTGCCGGGGAAGGTCTTGTGCGGAACCATTTCCTCCATTTCCGCAGCCGGCAGGCCGGCGCCTTTCAGCTCGGCGCGCACTTCGTCTTCGGTTTTGCCTTTCATGAAGGCTTCCGACTGGGCGAAGCAGTTGGCCAGCAGGGCGTCGTGGTGGCCCGGCAGGTCGTGGGTTGCGCGCAAGGCGGCGATGAAATCGATCGGCGTCGCGTCGGTGCCCTGGTGCAGCAGCTGGAAGTAGGCGTGCTGCGCGTTGGTGCCGCACTCGCCCCAGACGATGGGGCAGGTCGGCGTGTCCACCGGCTGCCCGTTCCTGGTCACGCGCTTGCCGTTGCTTTCCATGTCGAGCTGCTGCAGGTAGGCCGGGAAGCGGTTCAGGTCCTGGTGGTAAGGGGCGATGGACAGCGAACTGGCGCCGAGGAACTGGCGGTTCCAGAAACCGATCAGGGCCAGCAGCACCGGCATGTTCGCTTCCAGCGGCGCTTCGCGGAAGTGTTCATCCATGGCGTGCGCGCCTTCCAGGAAGGCCTGGAAGTAGCCGAAGCCGATCGCGATCGCAACAGACAGGCCGATGGCCGACCATACCGAGTAGCGGCCGCCGACCCAGTCCCAGAACGGGAACATGTTTTCCGGATCGATGCCGAAGGCGCGCACGGCATCGGTATTGGTCGATACGGCGACAAAGTGGCGCGGCAAGTCAGCCTCGCGCGCGCGGCCAAGGAACCAGTTGCGCGCAGTCTGCGCGTTCAGCATGGTTTCGGCGGTGGTGAAGGTTTTCGATGCGACGATGAACAGCGTGGTTTCGGGATTCACTTGCGCCAGCACGGCGTCCATATCGTGGCCGTCCACGTTCGAGACGAAGTGCATCTTCAGGCGCGGGTGGCAGTAGGAGCGCAGGGCCAGCACGGCCATTTTCGGGCCCAGGTCGGAGCCGCCAATGCCGATATTCACCACATCGGTGATCGGCTTGCCTGTGTGGCCCAGCCAGCCGCCATTGCGCACTTTGTCGGTGAAGGCCTTGATGCGGTCCAGCACTGCATGCACGTCGGCATTCACGTCCTGGCCGTCGACCTTCTGCGCCTTGCCGCGCGGCATACGCAGGGCGGTGTGCAGTACGCTACGGCGTTCGGTAATATTGATTTTTTCACCGGCAAACATGGCATCGCGCTGTTCCATCACGCCGCGCGTGCGGGCCAGGTGCACCAGCAGCCTGATGGTCTCGTCGTCGGCGCGGTTCTTGGAGTAGTCGAGGAACAGGCCTGCGGCATCGACCGTCATGCGCGGGAAGCGGCCGGGGTCCTTCTGGAACAACTGGCGCATCTGCCAGTCGCGGGCGTCGTGGGCGTGGATTTCAAGGGCCTGGTAGGCCGCGGTGGAAGTCAAGGCGGGCAAGCGCATAATGTCCGGTGGCATATGGTTTTATGAATTGTGTTTAACTATACAGCAAAAACAGGTAAATTCACTACAAATCTTTTGTTGTGCTGGTGAATCGAGGGGCTTTTTAGCGTGATTGGGTGCGATGGGAGCGCTCGCAGTCGGAAATTTTGTAGTAAAATTTCCGTAAATTCATTGAAAAGGAACGATCATGCCGTTGCATCCAGTCCTGGAAAAAGTCACCGCACGCGTCATCCAGCGCAGCCGCGTTTCCCGCGGGGCCTACCTGGCGCACCTCCAGGCGGCCCGCGTCAAAGGCCGCACCCAGCGCGGAACCCTGTCCTGCACCAACCTGGCGCACGGTTTTGCCGCGTTCCCGGCGAACGATAAGCTGATCCTGAAAGAGGTGAAGCAGCCTTCCGTGGCGATCATCTCCGCCTATAACGACATGCTGTCGGCGCACCAGCCGTTCGAAACCTTCCCCGCCATCATCAAGGATGCGGTGCGCAAGGTTGGCGCGGTGGCGCAGTACGCGGGCGGCACGCCGGCCATGTGCGATGGCGTGACCCAGGGCCAGCCGGGCATGGAACTGTCGCTGTTCTCGCGCGATGCGATTGCGATGTCGGCGGCGATCGGCCTGTCCCATAATATGTTCGACTCGGTGCTGTACCTGGGCGTATGCGACAAGATCGTGCCGGGCCTCTTGATCGGCGCGTTGCACTTCGGTCACCTGCCTGCGGTGTTCGTGCCGGCCGGCCCGATGACTTCCGGCCTGTCGAACAAGGAGAAGGCGGCGATCCGCCAGCGCTACGCGCAAGGCAAGGCGACCCGCGAAGAACTGCTGGAAGGGGAGGCCCAGTCGTATCACGGCGCCGGCACCTGTACCTTCTACGGTACTGCCAACTCCAACCAGCTGCTGATGGAGATCATGGGCCTGCATTTGCCGGGCGCCGCCTTCATCAATCCGGGCACCCCGCTGCGCGATGCGCTGACGGCCGCCGCCGCACAGCGTGCAGCGCAGATCACCGAGATGGGCAGCGAGTACATCCCGGTCGGCCATATCGTGGACGAGAAGTCCATCATCAACGCCGTGGTGGGCCTGCTGGCCACCGGCGGTTCGACCAACCACACCCTGCACCTGGTGGCGATTGCCAAGGCGGCCGGCGTGGTGATCGACTGGGACGATTTCAACGAACTGTCGGCCGTGGTGCCGCTGCTGTGCCGCATCTATCCTAACGGCGATGCGGACGTGAACCATTTCCACGCTGCCGGCGGCACCGGTTTTGTGATCCGCGAACTGCTGGATGCCGGCCTGCTGCACGACGATGTGAATACCATCCTGGGCAAGGGCTTGCGCGCGCACTGCGCCGAGCCGTTCCTGAACGACGATGCATCCGGCGTGATCTTCAAGGAAGCCCCGCTGAAGAGCGCCGACGAGAAAGTATTGCGCGGCGCCGCCGACCCGTTCTCGAAAGATGGCGGCATGGTGCTGGTGCAGGGCAACCTGGGCCGGGCCATCATGAAGGTGTCCGCCGTCAAGGAAGAGCACCGCACGGTGGAAGCGCCGGCGCTGGTGTTCGATTCGCAGGAAGCCTTCATGGCAGCCTACAAGGCCGGCAAGCTTGATCGCGACTTTGTGGCCGTAATCCGCTTCCAGGGGCCGAAAGCCAACGGCATGCCGGAACTGCACGCCCTGACCCCGGCGCTGGCCAACCTGCAGGACGCCGGCCGCAAGGTGGCGCTGGTGACCGATGGCCGCATGTCCGGCGCGTCGGGCAAGGTGCCTGCCGCGATCCACGTTTCGCCCGAGATCCTGGCGGGCGGTCCGCTGGGCCTGGTGCGCGACGGCGACATCATCCGCCTCGACGCTGCCTCGGGCACGCTGGAAGCGCTGGTTTCCTCCGATGTCTGGCATGGCCGTTCGATGGCGCAAGCCGACCTGTCGCCAAACCAGATCGGCATGGGCCGCGAACTGTTCTCCATGTTCCGCAATACCGTGTGCGCAGCGGAGCAGGGCGCGACCAGCTTCCCGCTGCCGTCGCCGATCCAGACGACCGTGCCGTTGCACGGCGAAGACAATGTGGGCAACACCATGCCCGGTTCCGATGAAGATTTCCTCGCAAAGAAAGCCTGATATGACCCTGCTCGAGATTATGCGTACTTCGGCCGTGATCCCTGTGATCGCGATTGACGACCCGGACCACGCCGTGCCGCTGGCGAAAGCCCTGGTGGCAGGCGGCATCCGCGTGCTGGAAGTGACCCTGCGGACCCAGCACGGCCTGGGCGCCATCCGCGCCATGAGCCAGGTGGAGGGCGCCATCGTCGGCGTCGGCACGCTGACCCAGCCTGAGGAATTTGCCGCTGCGCGCGATGCGGGTGCGGTGTTCGGCGTGTCGCCGGGCCTGACCGATGCGCTGATCGGCGCCGCCAAGTCCAGCGGTCTGCCCCTGCTGCCGGGCGTGATGACCCCCTCGGAAGTGATGAAGGCGCGCGAGCAGGGCTTCAAGCAACTGAAGCTGTTCCCGGCGGTTCCGGCCGGCGGCGTCGGCATGCTGAATGCGATTGCCGGCCCGCTGTCGGACGTGGTGTTCTGCCCGACCGGCGGCATTTCGCAAGATACGGCGCCAGCCTTCCTGTCGCTGAAGAACGTGGCTTGCGTGGGCGGTTCCTGGCTGACGCCGAAGGACGCCATGCAGGCGGGCGACTGGGACCGCATCACCGCCATCGCCAAGGCGGCCAGCGCACTGCGCCACTGATGGAAGTCATCGCCCGGCCGTTGACGTCGGGTGAGATCGCGCTGGCCCGGCTGGTGTTCGGCGGCGCGATCGACTACCAGCGGGTGCGCATCCACAACACCCGCTTCATTCCTTTCCTGCAGCGTAAAGACGTCTGCATCACGCCCAACGGCGAACTGTATTTCCATATCTCCCGCTATCGCCCGGACTTCTCGCTCGCTACTGAGGCAGAACAGCACTGGTTCATGCACGAGATGGCCCACGTATGGCAATACCAGCTTGGCTACCCCGTGATGTGGCGCGGCGCGATCCGGCTTGGCCTGAGCTATGACTACGAAGTGTCGCCCGAGCGGCGTTTGTGCGACTTCAATATGGAGGCGCAGGCCGAAATTCTGGCCGACTACTTCGCCATGGCCTGCCTGCACAAACAGGAGGCCGGCCTTTACCGCGACATGCTGCGCGATTTCCTGCGCGACCCCTCATCCCGCGACAACCTGCCGCGTATATTTTTTGCTAACAGTGTGCTATCGTAGTTGCTTTAAAGCACACGTTTACCAGCCATGACCAATCCATACCAGGCACCAGTTGCCAACCTCGATCTCCCTGTGCAAGATGGCAGCAATGCAGACCCGCAGGTTGGCGGCTTCTGGCTGCGCGTTGCTGCCAAGCTTCTGGACTTCGTCATCATGCTGCCCCTCGTTGGGCTGACGTATTGGCTCAGCACCATTTCTCGCAGTTTCTACCTGTCCTGGATCGTTCCCGGCATCGTTACCGGCCTTCTCTACTCGGTCTACCTGGTGCGTCGCTATGGCGGCACGCCAGGCAAGCTCGTGATGAAGTTGCGCGTCCAGATGAAAGATGGTGCGCCAGTCTCGCTTACGGCAGCGTTGATTCGGGAAGCACCGGTGATGCTTCTGGGTGCCGTGATCAATCTGGGCCTTGGCCTCTCGGCCCTGTCGATGGATGACGCCACCTACCTGAACTACGGCTTCCTGGCGCGCAGCGAAGCCTTGATGGCATCGGGCCCTGGCTGGCTGACGGCGGTCAATTGGAGCATGCAGGGATGGACCTGGCTTGGTGCAATCGTCATGCTGCTGAATTCGCGCCGCCGCGCCGTGCATGACTTCCTGGCCGGCACCGTCGTCGTGAAACTGGAGCGAAAGAGCTGATGAGCGATTGGATTGCCGCCGCCGGCCCCCGGGGCTGTTGATTTGCCAATGATGTGATATCTTTATTGCCCCGTAGATTCCACATCACTCTCAATGCAGAACACTGCGCTGATCATCGTCGACATGCAGGTCGGCATGAGCTGGCCGGCGCCAGGCGAGCGTAACAACCATCAGGCGGAGCAGGTCATCGCCGGCCTGCTCGGGCGGTGGCGCGAGCACGGCGCCCCGGTAGTCCATATCCGCCATATGTCGCGCACTCCGGGATCGCCATTCTGGCCGGGCCAGCGAGGAGCTGAATTCCAGCCGGCGCTGGCCCCGGTTGCGGGCGAACACATCGTGGAAAAGAATGTGCCGGACGCCTTTATCAATACCGGGCTGGAACGCTGGCTGCATGCGCGCGGCATTTCGTCCGTGCTGGTGCTTGGCGTCAGCACCAATAATTCGGTAGAAGCGACAGCGCGTACGGCGGGCAACCTCGGCTTCAAGACGTTTGTTGCGGCAGATGGCTGCTATGCCTATGCACAGACCGATTTCGACGGCGTGCGGCGCAGCCCGCAGGAAGTTCATGCAATGGCCTTGTCCAACCTGCACGGGGAATATGCCACCGTCATCCAGGCGCAGGACGCCATTTCACAATTACTATTCAAATAAGCGAGCGGGGAAAACGATGGGGATGGAGATCGAAGCAGCAGGCGACCTGGTGACAGCCAGCCTGGCGGCCAGGGAAGTTGAAGGCGATGCCGGCAAGACCGGCGAGCACGCCCACGGCGCAGCATGCGCCAACTGCGGCACGCCAGTCACCGCCAATTATTGCGGCAACTGCGGCCAGAAGGGCCACCTGCACAAATCCGTGCTGCATTTGGGCGAGGAGTTGATCCATGGCCTGCTTCACTTCGATACCAAGGGTTGGCGCACCTTGCCCTTGCTGGTTGCCCGCCCGGGCCAGCTGACGCGCCGCTACATCGACGGCCAGCGGACGCGCTTTGTATCGCCGCTGGCGCTGTTCCTGTTCATGATGTTCTTCATGTTCTTCGTCTTCTCGCTGACGATGGGCACCAGCTCCGGTCCGAGTACGGGCAAGGTCGTCGAAGGCAAGAATGGCAAGGCCGCATTCGAGCAGAAGATGAATGAAAAGATCTCCGACCAGAAACAGCTGATCGCCGAAGCAGAGGAAGAACTCAAGGAAGCTGAGCCAGGCACGGCGGAGGTGCCGAAGGCCCAACACCGGCTTGATGAAGCGAAGAAAACGCTCGACGGCCTGAATAGCGCCCTGGCAGCCGGCAAAGTTGCCATGACCGGCACCGCCAAGTTTACTGAAACGATCAAGCCCGCTGCCAGGGATACCGGCAAGGAGGGGGCGAGCGACGAGGGTAAGGAAAGCGCGGATACGAAAGAGCCGGGCATCATTCAGGAAATAGTTCAGGACGTTACCAAAGGGATGACCGACGCGGATGCGGCTGGCGGCAAGGACGCCAGGCATTCGAGCTCCGGCTGGATCGGCAAGGGCATCCGGCACGCTGTCGATAATCCTGAACTGGCCCAGTACAAGCTGAAGAACGCGGCCTACAAATACTCCTTCCTGCTGGTGCCGATCTCGCTACCATTCCTTTGGCTGATGTTCTTCTGGCGCCGTGGCGTCACGATGTATGACCACGCCGTGTTCTCGCTGTATTCGCTGTCGTTCATGTCGCTGCTGTTCACCCTTGTCGCGACCCTGAGCTACTTTGAATTCGGCGGCCTGGCAGGCTGCCTGTTCGCCTTCATCCCGCCGGTGCACATGTTCCTGCAATTGCGTGGCGCCTACGGCCTGTCGCGCTACGGCGCCTTGTGGCGCACCTGCTTCCTGCTGTTCATGACAGTCATTGTGCTGACCATGTACGCCCTGGTCGTGTTGGCGCTGTCTGCAACGTGAGCCTGTTTACGACACTCCAGCGCGACGATCCGGTACTTCAGGCCAGCGCTTGCACCAGCCTTGAAGAATTGAAGGCTTTGCTGGCCCAGCGATCGGGGTATGCGCGCGAAGCTGCGATTGACAGGGTGATGGCTTTAGGCGGTGACGGTGCGATACCGGCCATCATGCCCCGTTTGAACGATTTCGTGCCGGAGGTACGCGCCGCTGCACGCCGGGCTATACAGGCCTTACTGCCATCCGCCGGACACGAAGACTTGCTGGCGGTCGTCGGATTCACATGGCGGTTACGCCATTTCTCAAGGCTGAATCATTCTGCCTGGATTTCCAGCGCGCAGGCCGAACTTGCCCGCCGGCTCACGTTCGATCAATTGCGTGAAGCCTTATGCTCGCGCCATCCCATGGTCGCTCGCGGCAGTTTCTTCATGCTCCTGGAGCGTGAACTCATCCCGCGCGTTGAACTGTTGACCCTTGCTGTCGAATCGGGCAAGGACATCGTCATGTCGCGCCAGGCTGCCGTGTTGGCCCTGTCGCTTCTAGAAGAAGACCGGATTGCCGTCTTGCGGGGCGGCATGAAATCCCATTTCGGCGTGGTCCGCACCCATGCCTTGCGCGGCCTGCTGGGGTGTGCTCCCGACGCGGCGGAAATTGCCCGCGGCGCTTTGCTGGACCCGCAAGGGTCGGCAAGGTCTCTCGCCCAGTACTATTTGCGCAGCAATGGAGTGGATCTCGCGCCTTATTATCGTGAGCTCCTGCAGGACAGGCACGCCAGGACCAATCAGGCCTGCATGGCCCTTGCCGCACTGGGAAGCATGGGAGGGGCGGGGGATATCGCCTTGTTGCGGGAGATGAGCGAGTCGCCGTTCCCATCGATACGCGGCGCTGCATTTCTCGCGTGGCTGAAATTGGCCCCCTCTGACAAGGATGCAATCGCGCTTGCGGCGCTTTCTGACGAGGGGCGCGCGAATCGCAGGCTGGCGGCGCAGATGGCGACACGGCAAGGCGCGTACGTTCCCTTTGAACGAGTAAAGGAAGTCTTGCGCGACAAGGCGGATCTATCAATCTTGCTGGCTTTTGCGCGCCTGAGGAAGTGGGATTGGCTGGAGACGATTGCGCTTGAGGCGGCGCAAGCCGAGCGAGGAAGCATGGCGTGGGACGCGCTGCATATTGATATGGTGCGTTGGCTGGCGCATGCCGGCCATTCTTACGAGCGCCCGGACGAGCGGCAGCGAGATCGCCTGCTCGCCCCCGGAATGGTGCAAGCGCTGGAACGGCTGTTTGACGGAAGCAGGGACGTCTTGCACTACGAGCTGGATTTAATCGCGAAATGTTGAATGAGCAGCAGAAGAACTTGATTGCCGGCGATGCCGCCGGCGCTGAAGCAGCTGGGTTCCTGCTGCCCGGCCAGCAGGCGCTGGTCCACCGGCAGGGCTGGCTGAAGATGCTAGCGCCGCGCGCCGCGGGTGGGGCGGAGATGCCCTTGCCGCAAGTGGTCCGACTGGAAGAGGCGATTGCGGAAGCGGATGGCAGCATGGGGTGGGTGGTCACCCTGTGCGCCGGCGCCGGCTGGTTTGCCGGCTTCCTGCCGCCCGAAACGGCGCGCGAAATCATCTCGACCCCGGATGTTTGCCTCGCAGGCAGCGGCGCACCGACCGGTTTCGCCGACAAGGAAGGCGAAGGTTATCGCATTGCCGGGCGCTGGGACATCGCCAGCGGGGCACCAATGGCGACGCATTTCACGCTCAATGCAGTGTTGCGTGAGAACGGCCAGGCTCTGGCCGGGGAAGATGGTGCGCCGCGGATACGCGCTTTTATCGTGCCTGCCGCGCAAGTGGTGGTTGAGCCGACCTGGCGCAGCTTTGGCATGAAGGGCACTGCGTCGCACAGCTACCGCGTCGAAGGGGCCTGGGTGCCGGCAAGCTCCGGCTTCACGATTGATCCCGCTCATGCAACGGCGCCAGGTACCCTGTATCGCTTCCCCTTCATGTTGCTGGCGTGGGTGACTTTGGCGGCCAACCTGTCCGGCTTGGCGCGCCACTTCCTGCAGCTGGCACAGGAGACCGTTGCTGCGCGCCGCCAGCCGTCGGCCAGTGCGCAGGACGCGGTGGGGCAAGCTGCCGTGGCGCTGGAAGGCGCCCGTGAACGCATGTACGCCCTGCTTGACCAGGCCTGGGCGCAGGCAGAGGGCGAGATAGGCAGCATTGCCGGGGAGCTTGACGCCCAGCTGCGCGAGGCATCGATGGCGCTGGTGCTTTCTGCGCGCCGGTCGGTGGGCGATATTTATCCTTATTGTGGCTTGCGTGCCGCGCAAGAAGACTCCGACATCAACCGCGTCTGGCGCGATTTTCATACCGCCAGCCAGCATGCCTTGTTCACACCATGATCGAGTTCCTGTTTGAGCTGATTGGCGAGATCATCATCCAGTTCATCGCTGAAGCGGCAGCGGAGGCAGGCATGCATTCGCTGTCCGATGCGCGCAGCTACAAGGCCAACCCGTGGCTGGCCGGCGTTGGCTATGCCTTGTTCGGCGCCATTGCCGGCGGAATAACGTTTTGGCTGCTGCCGGATCACCTGGTACGCAACGAAGTCCTGCGCAAGGTTAACTTGCTGGTCACCCCGCTGGCGGCCGGCGGCTTGATGTGCCTGATGGGGGCCTGGCGCGCGCGCCGCGGCGACACCCTGCTGCGCATCGACCGCTTCGCATATGGCTATGTCTTTGCGCTGTCCCTGGCGCTGGTTCGTTTTGTTTTTGCACAGTAGGAGGGCATCATGGCCTGGCTGATCTTCAAATACCTGGTCACGGCAGGTGTCGTGGTTGCGGTGTCGGAATTCGCAAAACGCAGCGACCGCCTGGGCGGCCTGATCGCCGCGCTGCCGATGGTGACCGTGCTGGCGCTGGTCTGGCTGTACGTTGAACGGCAACCGCAGGAAAAGATCGCCAACCACGCCTGGTACACCTTCTGGTATGTGGTGCCGACGCTGCCGATGTTCCTGGTCTTCCCTTGGCTGCTGCCGCGCCTGGGGTTCTGGCCGACGCTGGGCGCCAGCGTGCTGCTGACGATTGCCTGCTTTGCCCTGTTTGCCGTGTGCGTGCGGCGCTTCGGCATCGAACTGCTCTGATCAGGCCGATACGCTCATAACGAGTGCACGCGGTTGCGGCCGCATGCCTTGGCCTGGTAGAGGGCGCGGTCGGCTGCGTTGATCAGGTCATAAACTTCGCCGGCATTGCTGCTGTCGCTGCTGGCAACGCCGATGCTGATGGTGACGATGCGTTCATCCGTGCGCGAGGCCTGGTGTGGAATGCGCAAGTCGCGCACTTTGCGGCACATGGCGTTGGCCATCATCACCGCTGCATCGGCGGGCGTGTCGGGCAGGATTACCGCGAATTCTTCACCGCCGTAGCGCGCGAACAGGTCGGCCGGGCGCTGCTGCATGGTCGATAGCGCGGAAGCCACAGCTTCCAGGCAGGCATCGCCTTGCTGGTGACCGTAATGGTCGTTATAGGCTTTGAAATAGTCGATGTCGAGCATCATCAGCGACAGCGGCGTGCCCATGCGCCGCGCGCGCCGGGTTTCGCGGTCGATCGCCATGTCGAAGTGGCGGCGGTTGGCGACGCCGGTCAGGTCGTCCAGCAAGGTTTGCGAGCGCAAGGCTACGGCCTGTTCGCGCAGCAGGTTCTCGCGCTGTACCGCGGCTGTCACGTCACTGACCTGGATCAGGCAATAGCGTTCGTTGTTGCCCAGGTTGAGCGGCGTGACCGTGATCTGCTGCTGCATGCGCTCGCCTTTTTCGGCGGCGGACTTGTTGGCGTAGAGCGGCAATGGCCAGCGATTCAGGGTTTGCGACAGCAGGGAAGGCAGGTTGTTGCGCAGCGCCTGGCCGATGGCCGCCTCCAGCCGCTTGCCGCGCTGCTCGGGGAACAGGTCGAAGAAGCTGCGTTCCAGCGTTTCGGGGCCCAATACGCCGGAGTGCTGGTCCATCCAGCGGTTCCACAACACTACGCGTTCGCTGGCGTCGAGGACCAGGGTACCCACGTCGATGCAATCGATAACGCCCTGCAGGAGCGGCAGGGACTCGATCGAAGATTTCATGGCTGCGCTCCGCCGATGGACCGGTCGAGGAAGTTTGCCACATGCTGCTTCAGGTCGTGCAGCGCCGTCATGTCCATGATGAAGGCGACGTCCCCGGCAATCTGCTGGCGCTCGATGACAAATTCGATATGCAGCATCAGCACCGCGGTTTCGCCGCTGCCGGCCAGCGCCAGGATCTCTTCGCCGTAGCCGAGGTGGTAATCCGGCAGCGAGCCATGCAGCTCGTGGCCGAGCAGGTTGGCCAGCGACCCGACGCAGCTGTTCAGCAGGATATTGCCGATCTCGCTCATCGCCTCCTGTTCCATGGCCGACAGTTCAGCCAGCGGCATCGCTTCGCCCACCATCAGGCGCACGATTTCCTGGCTCTTCTCTTCCGGGAACATCAGGATCGCTTCGGTGTCGAAGGCGCCGCTGTAGTGCTGGCTGATGCCGCACAGGCGGCCGTTGCCGGTGCTGCGGCTGGCCAGCAATTTGGCGGCGGAGGCACGGGTGAGGAAGCTGATGGCAGGCACCGACATGGTGACCGTTTCGTTGACGATCTCGCTCATGGCGGCAGCAGCCTGGCCGACGCCAATATTGAACAGCTCGACGAGGGCGTCGTGCTCCAGTTCGGTGAGCCGGACCATGGTCAGGCTTCCAGCGGCGCAATCAGCTGCGCAATGCGCTCGGCGGTAATCGGTTTTTCCATGAAACCCACGCCGATTTCTTCCGCCCGCTGGCGGGTTGCGGCCTGGACATTGGCAGTCAGCAAGGAAATGTGGGCATTGGGCAGCATGGCACGCAGCGCGGCGGCGGCATCAACGCCATTCATGCCCGGCATGTTCACGTCCAGCAAGACCAGGTCGGGCTGCAATCCCTGGGCCTTGGCGATCGCTTCGTCGCCGTTGGCGGCTTCTTCCACCACCCAGTCGGCATGGCGCACCTGGATGTGCTGGCGCGTCAGCATGCGCGACACGCGGCTGTCATCCACGATTAATACGGTACTTGGCTTCATGTCGTTTTTCCCGGCTTAGTTGGCAGTTCGGATAAAATAGGCAACCTTTATTGAATCCATTGTAACTATGACGCAAGACAAATTGAAACAGGCTGTTGCTATTTCGGCGATCGAGTATGTGATCGACGGCGAAATCATCGGCGTTGGCACCGGTTCCACTGCGAATTTCTTCATTGATGAACTGGGCAAGATCAAGCACCGCATCAAGGGGGCTGTTGCCTCGTCGGAAGCGACTGCAGCGCGCCTGGCCGGTCACGGCATTCCTGTCTACGATCTTAACGAGGTTTCGGAAATCGCGGTGTACATTGACGGCGCCGACGAGATCAATGCGGCAGGCCACATGATCAAAGGCGGCGGCGCGGCATTGACCCGCGAAAAGATCGTGGCCTCGGTATCGAAGCAATTCGTCTGCATCGCCGATGGTTCCAAACTGGTAGAAACGCTGGGCAAGTTCCCGCTGCCGGTGGAAGTGCTGCCGATGGCCCGTAACGCGGTGATGCGCCAGCTGGCGGCCCTGGGCGGCCAGCCGAAGGTGCGTACCAAGGCCGGTTCCGACGAGATCTTCGTGACCGACAATGGCGGCAATATCATCGACGTAGCAGGCATGTCGATTACCGATCCGGTCGCGCTGGAAACCCGTATCAACCAGATCGTCGGCGTGGTCGCCGTTGGCCTGTTCGCTGCCCGTGGCGCCAATGTGTGCCTGCTGGGTACTCCCGACGGCGTGCGCACCGTCAAATACTGATTCTTCCCTTAGAAAGAACCCATGAAACGACTGTTCCTGCTATTGCTTGCTGCTGGTGTACTGAGTGCTTGTGCAACCAAAAAACAGGTGGCCCAGGCGCCTGTGAAGCGTAAATCTGTGCTGGAGGCGGAAGCTATTGCCAAGCGATCGATGATCGATGGCGTGCCGGTGGAAAAGGTGGAATTCCGCCCAGGTATTTCCTCGGCAACGGTGGAGCGCCTGGCGAATGCGGAAGAATGCCGCGGCGGTCGCGGGGCAGGGCTGGTGACTGAGCGTGGCCCGGTGGAGATTTACCGGATGTCTTGCGCCAACGGCAAGGTATTCATGGCGCGCTGCGAACTGCGCCAGTGCAAGCCGATGAATGGGGATGTGGCAAGCCGCTAAATTAAATGGGGGCGTACCCCATTTAATTAGCAACTGAATAAATGGGGTATGTCCCCATTTAATGTCAGGCCGAAGGCGGCACGTAGCCGGCTGCCTGGTCGGCGCCTTCGCCGAAGAAATGTTTCTCCATTTGCGCTGCCAGGTATTTGCGCGCGCGCACGTCCGCCAGGTTCAGGCGGTTTTCGTTGACCAGCATGGTCTGGTGCTTGATCCAGGCAGCCCAGGCTTCCTTGGAGACGGATTCATAAATGCGCTTGCCCAGCTCGCCCGGATAAGGCGGGAAGTCCAGGCCTTCGGCTTCCTTGTTCAGTTTGATGCAGTGGACGGTACGTGCCATCTTCGGTGCTCCTAAAAAAATCGATTATAAGGTCTTGATCAAGACTTGCGACTTGCGCTGCCAGTTGTAGAGGCGCTGGCGGTCTTTCGGCAGCGCGTCGACAGTGGCGGGAGCAAAGCCGCGCTTGATGAACCAGTGCGCGGTGCGGGTGGTCAGCACGAACAGCTTGCTGATGCCCTGCGCCCGGGCGCGGTTTTCCATGTGTTTGAGAATACGCTCGCCGTCGCCCTGGGCTTGCACGTCAGGGTTGACAGTCAGGCATGCCATTTCGGCCATTTTTTCTTCCGGGAAGACGTACAGCGCTGCGCAGCCGAAGATCACGCCGTCGTGCTCGATGACCGAGAACATCTCGATCTCGCGTTCGATCAGTTCGCGGCCGCGCTTGACCAGGGTGCCGTCGGCTTCCAGCGGTTCGATCAGCTTGATGATGCCGCCCACGTCTTCAATGGTGGCCGGGCGCAGCGACTCCAAGTTCTCGTGCGAGATCATGGTGCCCACGCCATCGTGGGTGAACAGCTCGAGCAGGGCCGAGCCGTCCATCGCGAACGGCACGATGTGGGCACGCTCGACGCCGTTGTTGCAGGCCTTGACGCAGTGCTTCAGGTAGTAGGCGGTGGCGTCGGGCAGGAAGCCTGCCTGCAGCACGGCTTCGGCCTGGTGCGAGGACAGCTCGCGGATTTCGGTGCCGCCGGCGTCGGTCATCATCTCGGTTTCGGTGATGAAGACCAGCTTGTCGGCGTGCAGGGCGATGGCGGCGGTGCAGGCCACGTCTTCCATCGTCAGGTTGAAGGTTTCGCCGGTCGGGGAGAAGCCCAGTGGGGACAGCAGCACCACGCCGTCCGAGCCCATGATGGAGTGGATCGTTTCCGCGTCCACCTTGCGGGTCAGGCCGGTCAGCTCGAAGTCGACGCCGTCGATCACGCCCAGCGGGCGTGCGGTGATGAAGTTGCCGGAAATGATACGGATCGCGGCATGCGACATCGGCGTATTCGGCAAGCCCTGGCTGAAGGCGGCCTCGATGTCGAGGCGCAGTTCGCCGGCTGCTTCCTTGGCGCATTCCATGGCGGCCGTGTCGGTGATGCGCACGCCGTTGTGGAAGCGGCCTTCCACGTTTCGCAGGGCGAGCTGCTCGGCGACCTGGGGGCGCGAGCCGTAAACCACGGTGACGTTGATGTCCAGCGCGTGCAGCAGGGACAGGTCGTGGGCCAGCACCGGGAGGGCGCCAGCAGCAACCAGTTCACCAGGGAAAGCGACCACGAAGGTCTTGCCGCGGAAGGCATGGACGTAGGGGGCGACGGAGCGCAGCCAGGAGACGAATTGGATAGGGTTTTCCATTATTCGCGCATTATAATGCGCTGCGCGGTTTTCGCGCCCAATCTATGTAAAAAACGATGTCTGAAGCAAGCAAGAAGAATCCTCTCCAGCAACCAGCAGGCCAGCGGCCGCAAGGCGAACAACGCCGCCCGGCAAGCCAGCCTGGCCAACAGGCGCGCCGCGCGCCCGCGCAGCCGCCCGCTGGCGCTACCCAGCGCCGCGAAGGCCGCCAGGAAGGCGCACGCCCGGCGCAGGCCGAAGGACGCCGCGAGGCGCCACGTCCGCAGCAGCGTGGAGAGGGCGCGGAGGAGCGCCGTGGCGAACGCCGCGAGCGCGAAACTCCTGAACAGCGCGCGGCCCGCGAGGCCGCGGCAGCGTTCCGCAATCCGCTGCCGCCGATCACCTTCCCCGAAGACTTGCCGGTTTCTGGCCGCCGCGCGGAAATCGCGGAAGCCCTGACCAAGCATCAGGTGGTCATCGTCTCCGGCGAAACCGGCTCCGGTAAAACCACCCAGCTGCCGAAGATCTGCCTGGAATTGGGGCGGGGCCAGAAAGGCCTGATCGGCCACACGCAGCCGCGCCGCATCGCCGCCTCGTCCACCGCGAAACGCATTGCCGTCGAACTGGGCTCCCCGCTGGGCGAGCACGTCGGCTACAAGGTGCGCTTCAACGATACCCTGAGCAAGGGCGCCTCGGTCAAGCTGATGACCGACGGTATCCTGCTGGCCGAAACCCAGACCGACCCGCTGCTGAAGGCTTACGACACGATCATCATCGACGAAGCCCACGAACGCAGCCTGAACATCGACTTCCTGCTTGGCTACCTGAAGCAGATCCTGCCGCGCCGCCCGGACCTGAAGGTGATCATCACCTCGGCAACCATCGACGCTGAACGCTTCGCCCGCCACTTCACGCAGGAGGGCAAGCCGCCGGTGCCGGTGATCGAGGTCTCCGGCCGCCTGTACGCCGTGGAAGTGCGCTACCGCCCCGTGGAGCGCGACCAGGTCGCGGCGCCCGGCGCGCAGCAAGGCGCCGACGCCAAGGGCGCACGCACTGCCGCCGCGCGCGACAAGCGCGACCTGATGGAAGCCATTGTCGACGGCGTCGATGAAGTCTGCCGCATCGGCAGCGGCGACGTGCTGGTGTTCCTGCCCGGCGAACGCGAAATCCGCGACGCCGCCGAAGCACTGCGCAAGCACCACCCGCCGCACGTGGAAATCCTGCCGCTGTTTGCCCGCCTGTCGGTGGAAGAGCAGGACCGCGTGTTCCGCACCACCAACGCGCGCCGCATCGTGCTGGCGACCAACGTGGCTGAAACCTCGCTGACCGTGCCGGGCATCCGCTACGTGGTGGACGCCGGCCTGGCGCGCGTGAAGCGCTACAGCTACCGCAACAAGGTCGAGCAACTGCAGATCGAGCCGGTGGCGCAGTCGGCGGCCAACCAGCGGGCCGGCCGCTGCGGCCGCGTGGCCGATGGCGTCTGTATCCGCCTGTACGACGAGCAGGACTTCCTGCAGCGCCCAAAGTTCACCGACCCGGAAATCCTGCGCTCCTCGCTGGCCTCCGTCATCCTGCGCATGAAGTCCCTGCACCTGACGGACGTCGAGAGCTTCCCCTTCATCGAGCCGCCGCTGGGCCGCGCGATTGCAGACGGCTACCAACTGCTGCAGGAACTGGGCGCAGTCGACGACGACAACGCCCTGACCCCGCTGGGCCGCAAGCTGGCCAAGCTGCCGCTCGACCCGCGCGTGGGCCGCATGATCCTGGCCGCTCAGGAGTACCACTGCCTGACCGAAGTGCTGATCGTCGCTTCCGCCTTGTCGGTACAGGACCCGCGCGACCGTCCGGTCGAGCACCAGCAGGCTGCCGACGAAGCGCACAAGAAGTTCGCCGACGAAAAGTCGGAGTTCCTCAGCTACCTGAAAATCTGGAAGTGGTTCGAGAACGCCATCGAGCACAAGAAGTCCAATCGCCAGTTGATGGATTCGTGCCGCGCCACCTTCCTGAACCAGCTGCGCCTGCGCGAGTGGCGCGACGTACACTCGCAACTGCTCACCATCGTGAAAGAGCAGGGCTGGCGCACCAACGAGCTGCCGGCCACCTACGACCAGCTGCATATGGCGCTGCTGACCGGCCTGCTGGGCAATATCGGCTTCAAGGGCGAGGATGAACAGGGCGGCGCCTACCTTGGCGCGCGCGGCATCAGGTTCCACGTCTGGCCGGGTTCGCACCTGTCGAAGAAGCCGGGCAAGTGGATTGTCTCCGCCGAACTGGTGGAAACCACGCGCCTGTACGCGCGCTGCGTGGCGCGCATCGAGCCGGAATGGATCGAGAAGATCGGCGGCCACCTGCTGAAGAAGTCCTGGGGTGAGCCGCGCTGGGAGAAGCGTCCCGCGCAGGTCACCGCATCTGAACGGGCCACCCTGTACGGCCTGGTGGTCTACAGCCAGCGCCGTATCAACTACGGGCAGAAGAATCCGGTGGAAGCGCGCGAGATCTTCATCCGTGATGCGCTGGTCGGTGGCGATTACGACACCCGTGCACCGTTCTTCGCACACAATCACAAGCTGGTGCGCGAAATCGAAAACCTCGAACACAAGTCGCGCCGCCAGGACGTGCTGGTGGATGACCAGTTGATTGAGGCGTTCTACGACGAGCAGATTCCCGTCGACGTGGTGAACGGCGCCGGTTTTGAGAAATGGTACAAGGATGCTTCCGTCGACAATCCGAAGCTGCTGTACCTGATCCGCGACGACTTGATGCGCCATGAAGCGGCCGGCATCACGACCGACCTGTTCCCGAAAAAGATGATGGCGGCCGGGCTGGAGATGCAGCTTTCCTACCATTTCGAGCCGGGCACGCCGCGCGACGGCGTCACGCTCACGGTGCCGCTGTATGCCCTGAACCAGCTTTCGCGCGAGCGCTGTGAATGGCTGGTGCCGGGCATGCTGAAGGAGAAGGTGCACCTGCTGCTCAAGACCCTGCCGCAAAAGCAGCGCCGCCACATGGTGCCGCTGCCGGACTACGCAGCGAAATTCTGCGAACGCACAGAGTTCGCGCGCGGCGACCTGATTGACGCGATCATTGCCGACATCCGCAAGCAGATCACGATCAGTGTGCTGACTTCCGACTTCAAGCCGGAACAACTGCCGGCGCATCACTTCATGAATTTCAAGGTGGTGGATGAGCATGGCCGCCAGCTCGACATGGGACGCAACCTGGCCACGCTGCAGGCGGAATACGGCTTGCAGGCGCGCCAGAGCTTCCAGCGCATGGCGGAAGGCGGCAACACGCCTGCCTCCGCCGCGCAACTCGCACAACTTGCGGGCGGCGGCATCGGCAGCGGCGGCAGCGCCAAGCCAAAGCACGGCGGCATCGCAGCCGATGCTGCGCGCGGCGCAAGCCCGGCCAAGGCCCCTGCAAGTGTGCCATCTGCTGCCGCGCCAAGCCCGGCTTCGCAGCACACCAATATCACCACCTGGAGCTTTGGCGAGTTGCCGGAGCTGCTGGAAATCACGCAAGGAAAGCTAAGCCTGATCGGCTTCCCTGCGCTGGTTGACAAAGGCACGCACTGCGACCTGGAAGTGTTCGACGACCCGAACGTCGCCGCGCGCACTCACCGCATCGGGCTGCGCCGCCTGTTCATGCTGCAGATGCGCGACCAGATCAAGTTCGTCGAGAAATCGATCCCCAACCTGCAGCAGATGGGCATGCAGTTCATGTCCATGGGCACGCAGGAAGAGCTGCGCGACCAGATCATCGCCAAGGCCATCGACATCGCCTGCCTGCAGGACCCGCTGCCGGTAGACGAAGCGAGCTTCATCAAGCGCAAGGACGAGGGCAAGTCGCGCATCGTATTGCTGGTGAACGAGATCGCCCGTCTTGTGTCGCAAGTGCTGACCGAATACCACGGACTGCCCAAGCGCCTGCAAGGCATCAACCAGCAGGTGGCGCAGGACATGCAGCAGCAACTGCAAGGCCTGGTGCACAAGCGCTTCCTGATCGAGAACGAGTTCTCGCAGCTGTCGCACTTCCCGCGCTACCTGAAGGCGATGAACGTGCGCCTGGAAAAGCTGCGCGCCGATGCGGCGCGCGACGCCAAGGCCATGGCCGAGTGGAACCAGGCCGCGGCGCCTTACCAGCGCCTGATGCGCGACAAGTCGGCCGGCAAGAACACCGACCCGAAACTGGTCGAGTACCGCTGGATGCTGGAAGAGTTGCGCGTATCGCTGTTCGCTCAGGAGCTGCGGACACCCATGCCGGTGTCCGTCAAGCGACTGATGAAGGTGTGGGAGTCGATGCAGCGCTGAAGCGCTTGCGATACTCGCCCGGGCTGGTGCCAAGGCGGCGCAGGAATACGCGCCGCAGGTTCTGTTCGCTACCGTGTCCGGTAGCGGCGGCGATTGCCTTGACCGGCTGCGTTGTGTCTTCCAGCGCGCGCCGCGCCGCCTCCAGCCGCATGGATTCCACCATGGCGGCCGGCGTGGAGCCGGTCTGCGCCACATAAGCGCGCGCAAAGGTGCGCGCGCTCATTGCTGCCTGTTCCGCCAGGCGTTCGACCGAAAGGTCTGCGTGAAGGTTGGCGCCCATCCAGGCATGCAGTTCCGCAAACCGGCCGTCTTCCCGCGCTTGCGCTGAGAGGGGGGCGCTGAATTGAGACTGGCCGCCGGCGCGCTTCATGAACACCACCATTTGCCTGGCCGTCTCGATGGCAACGCGGTGGCCGTAGTCTTCTTCGATCAATGCCAGCGCCAGGTCGATGCCGGCGCTGACGCCTGCCGAGGACCATATCTGGCCGTCGCGGATGTAGATCTTGTCCTCGTCCACCTGTACCAGGGGATGCTGGCGCCGCAGGCGTCCGACCCACTCCCAATGCGTTGCCACGCGACGCCCGTCCAGCAAGCCGGTAGCGGCCAGCATGAATGCGCCGGTGCAGACCGATGCCAGGCGCCGCACGGACGGAGCGCGCTGGCGTATCCAGTTCACCAGTACCGGCGGGGCAAAGTAGGTGTCCCCAGGGCAGCCGCCTGCCACCAGCAAGGTGTCGATATCGGTTGTTTCAAGCGAGGAAATGGGGACCGTGCTGCAGGCCAGCCCGGCGCTGCTGGTGACCAGGCCGCCGTCGGCGGAGGCGACGATGAGTTCATACAAGGGCGGTCCGCCGGCCGAGTGGCGGCGGGCGGCGCTGGCGAAAGCCTGCAGCGGACCGGTAAGGTCCAGCAGGTTCATGCCTTCATATGCGAGCAGGACGACGTGGCGGGAACGAGGAGGCGGCATGCCGCCAGTTTACCTCACCGGATAGCCGGGGTATTCGAATTCCAGCGCAACACGCCGGGCGGTGCGCGATCCAAACGAGTCAGCGATGTTTGCCAGTACGCGGTCGAGCGAGCTGTCCGCAGCCGGCAGCATGACAGCCGGCGCGTCGGCGGCGCCAACAACGCGGTCAGGCAATATTTTCAAGCCGTGACGGCTGGCCACGGCCGCGTCGCTGGCACCGACCGCCAGCACGCGGCTGCGATGGGTGCGGGTGTAGGCGTCGCTGGTATAGGCGAGGGCGATCTCGTCGAAGCCTTCAGCCAGTGGCAATCCGGTGTCGTTCACGCCATGCAGCCACTGGTCGGTGTAGTGCGTGAGCCAGACGGACAGGTTGTGGCCGAACCTGGGGGCATAGACGCCGCTGTCATGGCGGCTGCTCCAGTCGCCGACGCCGAGGCCTGCGGCGACGGCTGCGGCTTTTTCGCGGCCGGCAATGGCTTCCACCAGGGCCAACGAAAGCGGCTGGGCGGCGCTGATGCCGACACTGGAGATCACCTTGCCATCGGCCACGTAGCGCACGTTCTGCAACCATTCGGTGCCAGGGTATTTCTCGAGACGATATTCGTAGGTGGCCCAATGTGCGGTGCCGCGCCGGCCGTTCAGCAAGCCGCTGTTGGCAACCACCAGCGCGCCATCGCAGATGCTGGCTACGGTGGCACCCTTGTCCGCCTGGGCCTGCAGCCAGGCCAGCATCGGCGCTAACTGTGCTCGCCGCATGGCAGGTACGATCACGTAGTCGGCACCTTCCGGATAGCGCTGATCGAAGGCGCTGGTATCGAGGTCGGCCTGCACGCGCAGGCCGGTATTCATGGTGATCAACGGCCCTTCGGCCGCGACGGCGAGTACTTGCGCGACACCGGCGCGTTGCAGTACGCCGTAGGGCAGGAGGAAGTCGGTGATTTCAGTCGATACGCTGTCGCCGAGGATGGCGATCACGGGGCGTTCGTGGCCTGGGCGCGGCTGGTATTCCGGTAACTCGCCGGCGTGGGCGCAGGACAGTACGAACAGGAGAAGGGCAAGCAATAAACGCATGGCAGGCAATCGGCTGTTGGATCAGCAGCCGATTGTCTGCGGAAGGTGATGGATTTGACTGACAGAAAGCAGTCAAATCCTGCCAATCAATAATTACCTTTGCTGCCGCTTTCGCTGCCGGTCGAACCGCCGCTATAGCTGCTGCCGCCGGTCGAGCTTTGCATGGTGCTGGTGCCAGCGCCCATCACGCTGCCGGTCGAGGTGCGCATGCCGGTGGCGGTGGTGCCGTAGAAATTATGGATCTGCGTGCCGAATTCGGGGCTTGCCATGTCTGGCCAGCGGTCCTTGTCGAAGCCCGGCGCGTTCTCCAGCTTTTCCTTGGTGCAGTCAAGCACGAAGCGCTTGTTCACCGTGTCAAGCTGCAATGCCTGCCATGGCACGGCAAACAGCTTGTCGCCCATGCCCAGCACGCCGCCGAAGGACAGCACCGCATAAGCGATCTGGCCGGTCTGCATGTCGAGCATGATTTCCTTGATATCGCCAAGATCCTCTTCCTGGCGGTTATAGACGTCTTCACCCATCAGCGTGTCGGCGCCCATCAGGCGTGGGCCTGGACCATCGTTATCGTCACGGTCGCGATAGATGCCGAATTTGTCGCGGTCTAGATAGCTCATTCTGCCTCTCCTCATTAGTGTGATCGAGTGAGGCCAGAATAGCCCAAGCCGCGTGTGCAAGGCGCGCGCTACGCTAGCGCGGCGTAGTCCTACAAGAAGAACGCGATGGCAGCAATTGCAGTCGGCGCAAGGGCTCCCGCCAGCAAGCCAAGTGCACCGATAGATTCATCACGGAATCCTTTTCGTAGCAATGCAACGCCGGCCGGATTCGGTGCGTTGGCGATCACGGTCAGGCCGCCGCCGGCAACGGCGCCAGCCATCAGCATGTATTGTGCTTGCGGCGTGATGCCGTCGATCAGCGAACCGAGATAGGTGAGGGCGGCATTGTCGGTGATGGCGGTCAGGCCCAGCGCGCCGAAGAAGAGCGCCAGTGGCTGCAGGCTTTCGACAATTGGTTGCAGCCACCATTGCTGCATGCTGCCCAGCACCACCAGGCCGGCGAGGAAGAAGCCGACCAGCAAGGCTTCTTTCAGGATCAGCGGTGACTGGTGCTGCGGATAGGCCACGGTAAATCCGAGGAAGAACAGGAACAGGCCGAGGAACAGGACCGGATGATGCGCCAGCAGCACCACGGCAGCCAGGAAGGCCAGGTGGATGATGCTGGTCGACAGCGGGGCGTGTGCCTGGGCACTCGGTGCAGGCGCTTCACGCGGCACGCGCAAGTGTTCGCGCAACAGCCAGGTGACGGCAGTGGCATTGACCAGCACTGCCAGCGTGGCTTTCCAGCCGAAGTGGGAGGCCATGAAGGCAGAATCCCATTGCCACGTTGTCGCCACCATCAGCACAGGCGGCGCTGCATATGCGGTCAGCGTGCCACCGATCGAGACGTTGACGAACAACACGCCGAGCGCGGCGTACTTCTGCCATTCCGGTACGCCATCGCGGAAGATTTGCGGTGCCAGCATCAAGGCTGCGAGTGTCATTGCGGCCGGTTCGGTGATCAGCGAACCAACCAAAGGTACCAGTGCAAGGCCCATCCAGGCCTGCAGCAGCGGACGGCCGCCGGACAGCGTGTTGACCAGCCGCTGCACGAAGTCCAGCACTGGCCGCGATGCCGCCACCACCATCACCACAAACACGAACAGCGGCTCGGTGTACTGCTGCGTTTCTGCATAAGCGATGGCGTTCTGCGGCCCGGCTACGAAAGCCATCGCCACCAGCAGCACCATGGCCCAGAAGCCGAACACCACTTCCACTTCGCCCAGCAGGTGTAGCAAACCGCCATGGCGCGGGAATTTGTGCGACAAACGTTCAAACGCTTTCGCGCTGAAAGTGTGCAACAAGGCAAAGGCAAACAGGAGGGCGCCGATCAATTGCATGGTGACGGTGAGTTAAGTTGGCAATATTGCCGATTCTATCAGCCGCTAGCTAACCCGCCCATATCTTGCGCAAACCGGTATGCCAAGGAGCGGCGCGCGGATAGGCTGTTTTGATGGCTGATACTTTCGACCCACTATGGAAGAGCGTACTCAGGCGCGACCTCGCGGACTTCGTGGCGTTCTTTTTTCCACAGCTTTCAGATGAAATTGACTGGGGCCAGCCGCGTCGCCTGCGCGATAAAGAACTGAATCAGTTCCGCCGTGATGGTCGGTCACGGACCCTGATTGCTGACTTGCTAGTCAGTGTGTTCCTGCACGATGGGCGTGAGGTATTACTCCACGTCGAAGTGCAGGCGCAGCGCGACTTGAACCTTGCGCGGCGCATCCTGGCTTACAACTACGGCTTGTTTGACGAGTATGGCTTGCCTGTCGCTAGTCTGGTTTTGCTGGCCGATGCTGGCAAGCGTTGGCGCCCCGATGCATTCCATAATTGCGTGCTTGGCACTGAGATGGGCATCAGGTTTGCGGTGGCAAAGTTGTCGAGCTACGCGGAGTTGGTCGATGAATTGCTGCTGGAGCGGAACATCTTTGCCTGGGTTGCTGCAGCTCACCTTCTTGCTCAACGGACGCACGGGATGCCGCAACGGCGCTATGCGGAGAAATGGCGTGTCGTCAGATTGTTGTACGAACGCGGGTGGCGCAGGCGGCGTATCATTAATTTGTTTAAAGTGGTAGACGGATTGATGGCATTGCCGCCTGAACTGCAAGAGCGACTGCGACGCAACATCGTCCGGCTGGAAAGGAGGCGTGACGTGGAATGGATTAGCCCCATGTTTCAGTTGTGCAGGCAAGAAGGGCTACGGGAGGGGCAGCAAAAAGGACGGCAAGAAGGGCGGCGCGAGGGGGCGATTGACTTGCTTGAGCGCCAGTTGCATCGGCGCTTTGGGGCATTGTCGCCAACTGTCCAGAAGCGCCTCGCCAAAGCCAGCCCGGAACAGCTTGCCCAATGGAGCGAGGCCGTGCTGGATGCCCAAACGCTGAAACAGGTTTTCTCTTCGCGCTCGTAGGATTATACTGTATGCATATACAGTATTGTTCGGCATGGCGCTCTTTGACCCCCAACCCCTGCACCCGGCCCTCTGGCTGGCCTCCCAGCTCACCAAGGGAGCCACGTCCTGTGTGGATACCGGCATTCCCGTCCTCTCCCACCAATTGCCCGGGGGCGGCTGGCCGACGGGCGTCCTGACGGAGTTGTTGCTTCAACAACCTGGTGTTGGCGAATTGCGCCTATTGAAATCCACCCTGGCCAGGCTGAACCGTCCGGCGGCCCTGCTGCAGCCCCCGTACGCACCTCAAGCCCTGGGTTTTGAGTTGCCCCCAGAGCAACTGCTGTGGATCCGCAACACCGGCAAGGCCGCCGACAGCCTGTGGGCGGCCGAGCAGATCCTGCGCAGCGGCAGTTGCGGCGCGGTGCTGCTGTGGCAACAGCACATCCGCAACGAATCGCTGCGGCGCCTGCACCTGGCTGCCCAGTGCGGCGAAGCGCTGTTCTTCCTGCTGCGGCCGATTGCCGCCGCCCAGGACTCCTCCCCCGCGCCGTTGCGGCTAGCGCTGCGGCCGGCTCCCGGAGGCATCAATATCGAATTCGTCAAACGCCGGGGACCGCAGCGCGACACGCCACTGTTCCTGCCCTTAACTCCAACCCTGCTGCAACGTCATGCGCCTGTGGATCGGCCTCTACCTGCCCCGGCTACCGCTCGAAGTGTTCTGTCCGAACTGGTCGGATGACCTGTGCAGCGTGGTGCTGGAACAGGAGAGCGTGCTCGCGGTTTCCTACCGCGCCCACCTGATGGGCGTGCGTCCCGGCATGCGCCGCAGCGGCGCCCTGATGCTGGCGCCGGAAGTCCGGATGCACGAACGCGCCCCGCAGCAGGAAGAAGAAGCACTGCACGCAGTCGCCATGGTCATGCTGCAATACACGCCGCAAGTGGCGGAAGGCGAGGGCGCCACCCTGCTGCTGGACGTGGGCGCCAGCCTGCGCCTGTTCGGCGGCATCCGCCGCCTGTGCCGCCTGGTGCGCGGCAGCCTGCAAAAACTCGGCTTCAGCGGTGTGCTGGGCGTGGCGCCCACCGCGCGCGGCGCCTGGCTGCTGGCACGTGCTGGCGGCGGCCGCGCGCTCAAGCTCGATAGCCTGCATCGCCGCCTGCATCGCCTGCCGGTAGGCTTGCTGCCGCCGCTGCAGCGCCACCAGCGCTGGCTGGACGGTATTGGTTGTCTCAGCATCGGCGACCTGGTGCGCCTGCCGCGCCCCGGCCTGCAGCGCCGCTGCGGTATCGAAGTGCTGGACATGCTCGATGCCGCGCAGGGCCTGGCGCCTGAAATGCACGAATGGCTGGCAGCGCCGCCCAGCTTCAAGGCCAAGCTGGAACTGTTCGGCCGCATCGAGAACACCGACCTGCTGCTGGCCGGCGCCTGCCGCCTGCTGCAGCAGCTGACCGGCTGGCTGTGCGCCCACCAGTTCGCCGTCTCGCGCATCCGCCTGTTGCTGGAACATGAACGCGGCCGCGAAGCCTGCCCGCCGACGCCGGTGGAAGTGGTGCTGGCCGAACCCACCTGGCGCGACGAACACATCGTGCGCCTGCTGAAGGAACGCCTGGCCAAGGTGGAACTGCCGGCACCGGCGATCGGGCTGGTGCTGGAAGCGGCCCAGGTCGAGCCGATGGCGCCGCTCAGCGATTCGCTGTTTCCCGATCCCGGCGGCAGTCCGCAGGAGCGTCAGCGCCTGTTCGAAGTGCTGGTGGCTCGCCTCGGTGCGGAAAACGTGCTGCAACCATATCCCAAGGCCGACTACAGGCCCGAAGTGGCCAACCGCTGGGTGCCGCTGCACGAGAAGGTACGCCCGGCCGACGTGGCAGCCCAGATGCCGCCGCGCCCCTTGCCGCGCCCGGCCTTCCTGCTGCCCAAGCCGATCCAGTTGCTGATGCGCGACCATCGCCCGTTCTACTGTTCGCCGCTGCGCATGGTGTCGAGCGCCGAACGCATCGAGGCCGGCTGGTGGAGCGAAACGCAAACTCGCGACTATTTCATCGCCGAGGGCGAGGACAACGCCTACTACTGGGTCTACCGCGAACGCACGCCTGGCACCGAGGAAACGTGCTGGTACCTGCATGGCCTGTTCGCCTGAAGTATCATGGTTGGCGAAAGGGGGACGTATGTACGCACAACGACTCGAATTCCCTGGCGCCGAGGGGCAAATGCTGGCGGCGCGTCTTGACGCTCCGGAAAACGGCGTAGGTGCCTACGCCCTGTTTGCGCATTGCTTCACCTGCGGCAAGGATGTTTTCGCGGCCAGCCGCATTGCGCAGGCGCTGGCTGAACATGGCATTGCCGTGCTGCGCTTCGACTTCACCGGCCTGGGCGCCAGCGAAGGCGATTTTGCCAACACCAATTTCTCCTCCAATGTGGCCGACCTGCAGGCGGCTGCCGACTTTCTCCGGCGTGAATTCCAGGCGCCGCGCATCCTGATCGGGCATAGCCTGGGCGGTGCTGCCACGCTGGCTTTCGCCGGCACCGTGCCGGAGGTGCAAGCCGTGGTCACCATTGCCGCGCCGAGCGACCCGGTGCACGTCACGCATTTGTTCGGCGACCAGGTCGATGCGATCACGGCGCAGGGCGAGGCCATGGTGCAATTGGCCGGGCGGCCGTTCCGCATCAAGCGGCAATTCCTGGAAGACGTGGCGGAGAACAGCTTGCGCAACAAGATCGCCAATATGCGCAAGGCTTTGCTCGTCATGCACGCGCCGGGCGATACGACGGTCGGCATCAACAATGCGCTGGAGATTTTCTCGGCAGCGAAACACCCCAAGAGCTTTATTTCGCTCGATACGGCCGACCACCTGCTGACCGTTCGCGAGGATGCGGCGTATGTGGCGGGCCTGATTGCCGCCTGGAGCGCACGCTACCTCAAGGATTTCCAGGCTTCCACGCCATCGCCTTCCTGACGGCAGGGCGATCGCCGACCTGGGCGAGCCAGCGCTGCACGGCGGGCTTGCCGGACAGGTTCAGTTCCAGGTGGGAGGCGGCGGCTTCCGTCCAGGGATAGCAGGCGATATCGGCAATCGTGTAGTGATCGCCGGCCACGTAGGGGCTGCCGGCCAGGGTGCGATCGAGCACATTCAGCAAGCGCTCCGCCTCGGCGATGAAGTGTTCCTTCGGCAGCGCGATGCCTTCCTTCACAAAGAAGCCCAGTTGGCCCAGCATCGGGCCCAGGCCGCCAACCTGCCAGTGCAGCCACTGCAAGGTGCGGTAGCGTTGCGTTCCCTCGGAAGCGAGAAAGCGATCGTATTTTTCGGCGAGGTAGGTCAGGATCGCGCCGCTTTCGAACAGCGTGAGCGAGCCATCCTTCAACGCGGGAATCTTGTTGTTGGGCGAAATGGCGAGGAATTCGGGGGCGAACTGTTCATGCTCGCGCAGGTTGACCGGCACCACCTCATAAGGCAGGTCAAGTTCTTCCAGCAGTATCAGCGGCTTGCGCCCGTTGGGCGTAGTCCATGTGTAGACGGTGACCATGATGGCCACCACTCTAACGCGGCCAAGGGAAAACGGGCGCACCGCAGTGCGCCCGCACCATGGTGACTTACTGTCGCGGCGCCAGGATGGCTTCCAGTCGGTCAGGCGTGCCTTCAATGCGTTCCAGGCGCGGATACTTCAGGCCCTCGTAGTAGGCCAGCGCCACGGTGCTGTATTGCTGGCCGTGTTTCACCAGCAGTTCGATCGGCTTCTTGCTGGTCTTGGCCTCGGTGATCGCCTTGCGCAGCAGCTCGGCCTTGTAGGCCCGGCCATTGACTGCCAGCAGGGTGGTGCTGCCGGACAGGCCAGCCTTGAAGCCTACGCCGTCCCACTGGATGCTTTCGATCTTGCCTTCGCTGCCGACGTTGAAGCCGAGCGAGTAGGTGAAATCGGCGGACTTGCTGCGGTCTTCCGCCGCCTTCAGGAACTCGGTCTGCTTTTCCGCGAATACCAGCTTGTAGCCGGCGCGGGTGATGCCGTCCATCGGCACCGGGCCCAGGTCTTCAATGCGGGTGCGCAGGAAGGTGGCCCAGTCGTGCGGCTGCACGCTGTTGAGCACCTTGACCACGTCTTCGAAAGTGTAGTGCAGCGCGTTCACGCGGCCATCTTCCACGCCGAAGAACCTGGTGGAGAAGTCATCCAGCGAGCGCTTGTCGCCAGAAAGTTCGCGGATCTTGGTATCCACGTCCAGCCAGATCAGCATGCCTTCGGTGTAGTAGTCCTCGCTGCGCTGGTAGTTCGACCATGGGATGGGGCGGCGCGCGTTGATGATCGGATCGTAGGTGGTGTCCTGCACTGAACGCCATTCCCGGCCCTTCTGGATGGTGTAGCGCGCGGCGGTGGAAGCGATGACGTCCTTGATGCTGGCCGCCTTCATCAGGCCGGAACGTGCCGCCAGCACTTCACCGTAGTAGGTGGTCTGGCCCTCATACACCCACAGCAGGTCGTTTTGCAGCGGCTGGTTGAAGTTCAGCACGTCCTGGCCTTTCGGACGGCGGAACTTGCCGTTCCAGGAGTGGGTGAATTCATGCGGGAGCAGGCCGCGTTCGGATTCGCTCTTGTTCCATTCGGTGAAGTAGTCGGTCTTCAGCGCGTTCTCGCTGGACTGGTGGTGCTCGCGGCCGACGCGGCCGAATTCGTCGCTCAGCGCGAACAGGAAGTCGTAGTGCTTGTAATGCTGGGAACCAAATACCTTGTAGGCCTGCTTGACCAGGTTGCGGTGCAGTTCGATCTGCTCGGGCTTGGCATCCAGCGCATCCGCATTGTCGGCGACGACGTTCAGGTGCACCGGCACCTTGGCGCCCGGGTCCAGGTCGAAGCGCTTGAAGTGCCGGCCGGCGAACAACGGCGAGTCGACGAACGTTTCCACGTCGGTGGCCTTGAAGGTCACGGTATCGCCGTTGCGTTCCGCTTCTTCCAGCGCGGAGCCGTATTGCCAACCAGCCGGCAGCGTCAGCGTGGCCTGGATCGGGATGCGGCGGGTGGCGTAGCCGGCCGGGTACATGGTCAGCGACTGCCACTGGATGCCCAGCATGTCAGGCGTGATCGAAGCGCGGCCCTGCGCGCTTTCGGTCGGCGCCAGGTGCTGGTATTCCACGTCGATCGATTTGGCGCCTGCGGGCACGTCGATGTGGAAAGCGTACACGTTCACGTTGTCGCGGCGCCAGGCCAGGGTCTTGCCGTTGGCGCTTACCTTGAAGCCGGCGAACTGGTTCAGCGCACCGGTCGGGCCATGCTGGGCCGTCACCCACTGCGGGAACAGCAGCGTCATCTTGCCCGCCTTGGCGGGAATGGTCTGCTGGATGCGGTAGATATTCTGGGCGGTATTCGAGGCATCGACCTTCATTACGATGGTGCCTGGATAAGGCTGGTCGGCCGGGGCAGGGATCGCCTGGCCGGCGTGGGCGCTGAAAGCGGCGCCCAGCAGCAGGGCGAGAGCGGACTTGGCAAACAGTTTCATTTATTTCAATGGGGAAAGTGTGACGGGCGAGTTTAGCACGCAGGGGTGGTCAAATTGTTTCGGAACGTAACGTGAAAAAAAGGTCTTGAAATCCTTTTTGGGGCTCCTATATCGGATTCAGCGGTTGCCCAGCCGGGGACCGCCGGACCTTATATCGCTTAACCTTGAAAGGATATGAAAATGCGTACTTTTGACCTGACCCCACTGTATCGTTCCGCTATCGGCTTTGACCGCCTGGCCCAGATGCTGAACGACTCGCATCGCGGCGACCAGCCCAGCTACCCTCCGTACAATATCGAACTGGTGTCGGAAGACCAGTACCGAATCGTGATGGCGCTGGCCGGCTTCGATCGTAGCGAGATAGACATTACTTCCGAGCGCGATTCCCTTGTGGTGATTGGCCGCAAGCAGAAAGACGGCCAGGAAAAGACCTTCCTGCACCGTGGCATCGCCTTCCGCGACTTCGAACAGCGCTTCCAGCTCGCCAACCACGTGAAGGTGACCGGCGCTTCCTTCGACAACGGCATGCTCACCATCGAACTGGTGCGTGAAGTGCCCGAGGCACTGAAGCCTCGCAAGATCGCGATCGACGGCGTCGTCAACCACACTGCCCTGGAGCAGAAAGCTGCCGCCTAAGCGCGCGTAGCACCCCGAAAAGGCCGGATTTCCGGCCTTTTTTGCATTAAGACGCGTCTAAGTTTGATGCCGCATATTAGAGCCGTTGAGAAAGCAATCTTCTTCAGGAGTTTAATCATGCGCAACGCCACCACCATGTTCCTTGCCCTGGCCACCGCCGGTGTTATCGGTGCCGGTGCAGCCATCGCTGTCCAGCAGAGCCAGGCCTTCGCTTCGCCGCAACCCGCCATCACCGCCACCGTCCCGGCCAATGCTGCCCAGGGCGCGCCGGCACCGGTGCCCGCGCCGATGATCTCGCTGCCTGACTTCAGCGTGATCGCGTCGCGCAATGGACCGGCCGTGGTGAATATCAGCACCACCGGCACCACCAAGGCGCAGTTCCGTGGCGACGACGATGCTGAAAACGATCCGTTCTACGAATTCTTCCGCCGCTTCCAGTCTCCCGGCCAGCGTGGCCGTGGCGGCGCGCCCAGCCCGACCCACGGCGTCGGTTCCGGTTTCATCGTCAGCGCCGACGGCATTATCCTGACCAATGCCCACGTGGTGCGCGACGCCAGCGAGGTGACGGTCAAGCTGACCGACCGCCGCGAATTCCGCGCCAAGGTACTGGGTTCCGACCCGAAAACCGACGTGGCCGTGCTGAAAATCGAGGCCAAGAACCTGCCGGTCGTGCCGCTGGGCCGCTCCACCGACGTGAAGGTGGGCGAGTGGGTGCTGGCGATCGGTTCCCCGTTCGGCCTGGAAAACACGGTGACCGCCGGCGTGGTGAGCGCCAAGGGCCGCTCCCTGCCGGACGACTCCAACGTGCCCTTCATCCAGACCGACGTAGCGATCAACCCTGGCAACTCGGGCGGCCCGCTGTTCAACACCAAGGGCGAAGTGATCGGCATTAACTCGCAGATCTACAGCCAGAGCGGCGGCTACCAGGGCCTGTCCTTCTCGATCCCGATCGACGTGGCGACCCGCGTGCGCGACCAGGTGGTCAAGACCGGCAAGGTGGTGCATGCGCGCCTGGGCGTGATGGTGCAGGAAGTGAACCAGGGCTTTGCCGATTCCTTCGACCTGGAGTCGCCGGAAGGCGCGCTGGTGTCGAACGTCGAGCGCGGCGGCCCGGCCGACAAGCTCGGCCTGAAGGCGGGCGACGTGATCCGCAAGATGAATGGCCAGAAGATTATCGCCTCGGGCGACCTGCCGGCGTTGGTGGGCCTGGCCATGCCAGGTGATAAAGTAGCGCTCGAGGTCTGGCGCCAGGGTAAGACCATCACGCTGGAAGGCAAGCTGGGCAATGCTTCCGAGCGTAATGTGGCGGCGGTGCAGAACGATGAAGCAGCCGCCAAGCTGCGTCTCGGCCTGTCGCTGCGCCAGCTCGACCCGCTGGAACGCCGTGAATCGGGCCTGGCATCGGGCCTGCTGATCGAGGATGCCGGCGGCGCGGCTGCCAGCGCCGGCGTGCAGCCGGGCGACGTGCTGCTGTCGGTGAATGGCCGTCCTGTCACTTCTGTCAACGATGTGCGCGACCTCGTGGCAAAATCGACGAAATCCGTAGCGCTGCTGATCCAGCGCGGCGAGGACCGCATCTTTATCCCGGTGCGCCTCGGCTAACAAAACAAGAAAGGTAAGACAATGCGCCTCCTTCTGGTAGAAGATGACACGATGATCGGCGAGGTAGTGCTCGACCTGCTCAGGGCAGAGCACTACGCCGTCGACTGGGTCAAGGATGGCGCCATGGCCGACACGGCCCTGCAAACCCAGACCTACGACCTGGTGCTGCTGGACCTGGGCCTGCCGAAGAAGGACGGGCTGGAAGTCCTGCGCTCGATGCGTGCGCGCAAGGAGCTGACGCCGGTGCTGGTGGCTACCGCGCGCGACGCGGTCGAGCAGCGCATTGCCGGCCTGGATGCCGGCGCCGACGACTATGTGCTCAAGCCTTACGACCTGGACGAGCTGCTGGCGCGTATCCGCGCCTTGCTGCGCCGCGCGGCCGGCCGGGCCGAACCGGTGTTCGAGCACAAGGGCGTGTCGATCAACCCGCAAACGCGCGAAGTGATTGCCAACGGCCAGCCGGTCAGCCTGTCGGCCCGCGAATGGGCGGTGCTGGAAGCGCTGATCGCGCGCCCCGGCATCGTGCTGTCGCGCGCCCAGCTGGAAGAAAAGCTGTACAGCTGGAAGGACGAAGTCAATTCCAATGCGGTTGAAGTGTATATCCACGGCTTGCGCAAGAAGCTCGGGTCGGAACTGATCCAGAACGTGCGCGGCCTCGGCTACATGGTGCCTAAAGCATGATGATGGCGGTCCCGAAGGTCAACGTCACGCACTCGCTGCGTGGGCGCCTGCTATGGTTCTTGCTGGCGGCGATCACCATGGCGGCCGTGGCGCAGGCGATGATCGCCTACAGCTCCGCGCTGAACGACGCCGACCAGATCTTCGACTACCACATGCAGCAGATGGCCATGTCGCTGCGCTCCAATGCGCCGATGGCGGCCACCGGCAACCGCGACCCCAACGATCCCGGCAACGACGAGATGGTGGTGCAGGTGTGGACGCCGGACGGCATCCAGGTATTCCGTTCGCTGTCGCGCGCCGAACTGCCGCAGCGCGCGGTGCTGGGCTTCTCCAATGTGCGCGCCAATGGCACGACTTACCGCGTGTTCTCGGCGCAGACCGCGACCCAGACCATCCAGATCGCCCAGGACCTGGCGGTGCGCAAGCGCATGGCGGGAACGCTGGCGCTGCGCACCGTGGGGCCGATCGCGCTGATGGCGCCGGTGCTGATGCTGGTGGTGTGGTGGGTGGTCTCCGGTTCGCTGGCGCCGGTGGCGCGCGTGCAGCGGCAACTGGCCTCGCGCAAGGCCGATGACCTGTCCGAAGTGTCCGATGCCGACCTTCCCGACGAGGTGCGGCCGCTGGTGCAGGAACTGAACCTGTTGTTCTCCCGCGTACAGACAGCCTTCGAAGCGCAGCAGAACTTCGTGGCCGACGCCGCGCACGAGCTGCGCACGCCGCTGGCCGCGCTCAAGCTGCAAATCCTCAGCCTGGCCCGCGCCGACTGCAGCGAAGCGCGCGACGTGGCGATCGGCCGCCTGTCCGCTGGCGTGGAACGGGCATCGCGCCTGGTCGAGCAATTGCTGGTGCTGGCGCGCACCGAAGCGGCCGACGCCAAGCTGGAGCCGGTCAGCCTGACCGACCTGGCCAAGCGCGCGGTGGGCGACATGGCTGGCGCGGCGCAAGCGCGCAATATCGACCTTGGGCTGGAGCAGGCCGACGAGGCGACGGTGCAAGGGCAGGGCGACGCGCTGGTGATCCTGCTGCGCAACCTGGTCGACAACGCGGTCAAGTACACGCCGGCCGGCGGCACGGTCGACGTCTCGGTACTGGGCGCGGGGGAAGCGGGCGGAGGCGGGCCGCGGCTGGTGGTGGAAGACAGCGGCCCCGGCATCGCAGCGGAAGAACGCGAGCGCGTGTTCAACCGCTTCTACCGCGTGCCGGGCAGCGAAGCGCAGGGCAGCGGACTTGGCCTGGCCATCATCCGCGCCATCGCCGAACGGCATGGTGCGAAGCTGGCGCTGGACGCCTCGGAGCGCCTTGGCGGCCTGAAAGTGACGGTGGAGTTTGCCCCGCGCTAGAATGTTGTTTTCGACAAGCGGAGCAGGGCATGCAGAAGATCGGTTTCTCGGGGACTCTGGACCCTATCACCAACGGCCATATGTGGGTCATTGGCGAAGCGCGTTCACTCGCGGAAGAAGTGGTCGTCTTCCTGTCCGAGAACTCCACCAAGGCGCCCAAATTCTCGGCCGACGAACGCAAGGCCATCGTGCTGGCCAGTTGCGCGGAGCGGGGCTGGGGCAATGTCAGCGTGCAGATCGTCAAGAGCGAATACACGGCGCGCGTGGCCAAGCGCAACGGCGTCGACTACCTGATCCGCGGCATTCGCAGCACCGCCGATTTCGATTACGAAAACCTGATCCAACAAACCAATGTGGAAGTGATCGGCGGCGCCAAGACGCTGTTCGTGATGCCGCCGCGCGACCTGGGTTCGGTGAGCTCCAGCTTCGTCAAGGCGCTGGAAGGCCCGGTGGGCTGGAACTGGACCATGAAGAAATTCGTCCCCGCGCCGGCGTACCAGGCCTGGATCCTGGCCTGGCTGCGCAAGGAGTGGGACAGCCTGTGGCGCGAGCGCCCCCATTCTGCCGACTGGTTTGACCGCGTGACCGGCGCGTCGGCCTACGGCGGCGCCGACCGCCATTACCACAACCTCGACCACCTGGTGCACGGCCTGGCGGAGATTCGCGCCTGGGCCGCCAATACCGGCGCGGCGCCAGCCGACGTGGCACTGGTCAAAGCCGCCTTCTGGTTCCACGACGCCGTGTATGCCCACGGCGCCGGCGACATCACGAATGAAGAAGCCAGCGCACGCCTGTGGCTGGGCAGCGGCCTGGAGCCGGACGCCGCGCGCGCCGACGAAGTGGCGACGCTGGTCCGTGCCACCGACCACTTCCAGGGCGGCGCGATTGCGCATCCGCTGAAAGACACCATGCTGTCGGTCGACCTGGCCATCCTCGGCCAGGAAGCCGAGGTGTACCAAGCCTATGCGCGCGGCATCCGCGCCGAATACGCCCATGTGCCGGAAGAACGCTACAACAGCCAGCGCGCGCAGATCCTCGCGCATTTGCGCGGCAAGGCAGAAGCAGGCACGCTGTTCGCCGATCCTTATTTCACGGATACCTACACTGGCGCGGCGATTGCGAACATGGGCGCCGAGCTGGCCCTAATTTCGAACAGGTAGGGAGGGCAAGGGGAGGGCGAGGTCGCGCCAGAAGCTCTCCACTTCCTCCAGCGCGGTCGCTTTCGCGCACTTTTCGGAAACGGCGCTGAGGATGAATTCTTCCGCCGACATATGCTCTATCGGCGCCCATTTGGCGATTGCAGAAATAACGTCGCCAGCCAGGTGGATCGTCATTGCAGCCATAGCACCTCCTCCGAGTGGAATGTGATTCCACATTGCATCAACTGACCGCGGCAGTCTTTGCGCTACATCAAACCATACGCAAGAGCCCGTGTCACACCTTGGGGTCACACCCCCAAGGTGACACGGGCTGGGCCGTAGTGACGCTTAGAACTTCACGTGCAGACGTGCGAAATACGCGACACCGTTCAGGCCGAACTGCACGCTCTCGTACTTGAAGCCGTTGTCGGTTTCGTTCGGATCTTGCGGCGTCGGGTGCACGTCGAAGATGTTGGCGGCGCCGAAACTGAGCTTGGCATTCTTGCTGAAGGCGTAGGTGAAGCCCAGGTCGGCCGAAGTCTTCGCTTCGTATTTCTGGTTCGGCACGCCGGCTGCGGTGCCGCTCCAGGTACCCAGGGTCTGCGGGCCGAAGTGGATGATCTTGAAGTTGGTCTCCAGCGCGCCGGTCACGTAGTCGAAGCCCAGGGTGGCCTTGCGGCGCGGGCCGCCCTGTTCCAGGAACAGGCGTTCGCGTTCGGACAGCAACACGTCTTCAAAGCCTTGCAGCGCGGCCGGGGCATGGATGTCGGTCACTTCGGTCTTGCTGATGTTGGCGGCCAGGAAGGTGGTCAGCTTGTTGCCGAACACAGTGCTCTTGTGCGATGCGGTCAGGTCCAGGCCCTGGGTCTTGGTGTCGATCGAGTTGACGAAGAATTGCGCGGCGCCCACGCCCATGGTCGCCAGCCTGTCCGCCAGGGCAGGGTAGTTCTCCTGGTTGAACTGGCCGGACAGCACGATGCGGTCCTTGATCTTGATGTGGTACAGGTCGGCGGTGACCGACAGGTCCGAGTTCGGCGTCCAGGTGGCGCCCAGGGTGAAGCTGCGCGATTTCTCTTCCTTCAGGGGATCGAGGCCGGCCACCTTGCCTACCGGACCCACGGCCGGCGTGATCGAGATATCGGTTGGCACGCCGCCCACGAAGTCGGTGTAGGTCGAAGAGAAGTAAGCCTGTTGCAGCGATGGTGCGCGGAAACCGGTCGATGCCGATGCACGCAGCAGCACCGGATCGGCGACGCGGTAGCTGCCGGCGATCTTGCCGGTGACGGTGGAGCCGAAGTCGCTGTACTTCTCCCAGCGCAGGGCGCCTTGCAGGCGGGCTTTCTGGGTCAGGTCCGCTTCCAGGTCGATGTAGGCGGCATTGCTATGGCGCTTGGCGTCGGTCGCGTCGCCAGGACGAAAGCCCGGGAAGCCCTGACTGCCGGCATTGCCGCCGATGCCCACGCCGTCGGCATCGATGTAGGAACCAGGTTCCCCGGCAAAGATCTTGTATTTCTCGGCGCGGTATTCGGCGCCGAACGCCACGTTCAGGCCTTCGCCAACCAGGCCTTCGAAGTAGCGATTCATGTCGAAATTGGTAGTCGACTGCTGGAAGGAGAAGCCGCCGGCATTGAGGGAGCTTGGGCTGATGCCCTGGCCGCCGTTCAGCAGGTCCAGGTTGGCGATGGAGGCGTTCAGCGTGTTGCTGATGTTGTACTTCAGGCGGTTGTAGCCGTAGGTTTGCGACAGGTCGGCATTCCAGTCGCCGACCTTCTGCTTGTAGCCGAAGATGGCGTAGCGGTCGTCCAGGTCGCCGTTGATGAACGGGACGAAGCCGTTCGGGTACATGGCGGCGGAGTTGCGGGTCGGGATGTCGTCGGTGCCGTTGCGCGCCCAGGCGCCGCTGGAAGCGTCGCGCTGCTGTACGCCGCCGGTGAAGTAGACGCGGCCAGGGCCGGCCGGGATTTCGCCGTTGACGTAGACGGTCTTGTTCTTGGACTTGGAATCGCCGATGGTACGCGGGTTGCCGTCCTCGGCGCGGTTGGAGCGGCCGCGGTCCAGGTATTCGCCGGTGATGCCGACGGTGCCGCCTGCCACGGCGAAGCCGCAGTAGGCCGATGCCAGCCAGTTCTTGCCGTCGCCGGCGCCGTACTGGCCGTAGCCGACCGCCGATTCGCAGCCCACGTTCTTTTTCAGTCCGATGTCCATCACGCCGGCAATCGCGTCGGAGCCGTATTGGGCAGCGGCGCCGTCGCGCAGCACTTGCACGTCCTTGATCGCCATCACGGGGATGGCGTTCATGTCGGTACCGGTGGCGCCGCGGTTGCGCGCGCCGAAGATGTTGACCAGGGAGGAGGTGTGGCGGCGCTTGCCGTTCACCAGCACCAGGGTCTGGTCCGAGCTCAGGCCGCGCAGCGCTGCGGAGTCCACCAGGTCGGCGCCGTCCGCGCCGGTCTGGCGGGTCGAATTGAACGATGGGGAAATGAAGGTCAGGGTCTGTGCCAGGTCGAACTGCGCGCCTTGCTCGGAAGCCTTGGTCAGGGAGATGACATCGACCGGCGCCACGGTATCGGTCAGGGAACTGGTCGCGCGGCGCGAACCGACCACATTGACCACGGTCATGTCGCCGGAATCGGCCCGGGTTTGTGCCGCCACAGGCAGGGCAGACAGGGCACTCGCACCATACAGGGCGGTCAGAACGGCTTTACGCAGAATCGAAGGACTTGACAATTTTTTGCTCCTGGGAAAAATTGCCTTTGATTCTAGCTGAACTTCATTTGTACAGCGTTCACAAATGACAAGTTTACGTTGCAACTACGCCACGGCTGCGGATCCTACGTAGTCCATAGCGCCGCCGGGAGGGACGGTGAGGGAAACGGCGGCGAGGCGGGTGGCACGGATGGCTGGAGTCAGTGTAGAATACTGTATGGATATACAGTCATCACGCGCCGGGCTGCCCGCCTATGCGGAGCTGTTTTGCCTGACAAATTTTTCATTCTTGCATGGCGCCTCCCATGCTGAAGAGCTGGTGGAGCGCGCGGTAAAACTCGGCTATGGCGCGCTGGCCATCACGGACGAATGTTCGCTGGCCGGCGTGGTACGCGCGCATGGCGAGGCCAAGCAGACCGGCCTGAAGCTGCTGATTGGCGCCCATTTCCACCTGACGCATGCCGATGGCAGTCGCGCGCTCTCCCTGCTGGCGCTGGCCACCAACCGCAATGGCTACGGCAATCTCTCGGAAATGATCACCCTTGGCCGCATGCGTGCCGACAAGGGGAGCTACGAACTGCATCCGGACGATTTCGCCAATCCGCCGCCGGAGCGCGAACATTTGCGCGGCCTGCCGGATTGCCTGCTGCTCCTGCTGCCGGAATACCCGGCCGAGGTGGAGCGCCTGCACCAGCAGGCTTCCTGGATGGCGGCCACTTTTGGCGAGCGCACCTGGCTCGCCACGACCATGTTGGGCCGCGCCTTCGACGAGGCGCACGGCGCGGCGATCGAGGAAGTCTCGCTGCAGCATGCCTTGCCGGTGGTCGCGGCCGGGCACGTGTGCATGCATGTGCGCTCGCGCAAGCCGTTGCACGACACCTTGACGGCGGTGCGGCTCGGCAAGCCGGTCAGCGAGTGCGGTTATGAACTGGGGCAGAACGCCGAGCAGCATCTGCGCTCGCGGCTGCGGCTGGCCAATGTCTATCCGGCGGAGGCGCTGGAGGAGACCATGCGCATTGCCGATATGTGCAAGTTCTCGCTGGAAGAGCTGCGCTACGAATATCCGAACGAGCTGATTCCGCCTGGCCATACGCCATCCAGCTTTCTGCGCCAGGAAACCTATATCGGCGCCCACTGCCGCTATCCGGCTGGCGTGCCGGCCAATGTGCAAAACCAGATCGAGGAAGAGCTGGCGCTGGCTGCGCAACTGAAGTACGAGTACTTTTTCCTCACGGTGTACGACATTGTGCGCTATGCGCGCTCACAGGAAATCCTGTGCCAGGGACGGGGCTCGGCTGCCAATTCGGCCGTCTGCTACTGCCTGGGAATTACCGAAGTCGACCCTGCGCTGGGCAACAGCGTGGTGGGGCGCTTCATGTCGATCGAGCGCGACGAGCCGCCCGACATCGACGTCGACTTCGAGCACCAGCGGCGGGAAGAGGTCATTCAGTACATCTACCGCAAATACGGCCGTCACCGCACTGCGCTGGCCGCGACAGTCATTTGCTATCGCACCAAGAGCGCGCTGCGCGACAGCGGCAAGGCGCTCGGCGTCGACCTGGAAATTGTCGAGAAGGTCGCCAAGTCGCACCGTTGGTTTGACCGCAAGCACGAGCTGATGGAGCGCTTTGCCGAATGCGGGCTGGATCCGGAATCGCCGGTGGCGCACCAATGGGCCCACCTGGCGCTGCAATTCCTCAGCTTCCCGCGTCACCTGTCGCAGCACGTCGGCGGCTTCGTCATCTCGCAGGACAAGCTGTCACGGCTGGTGCCGATCGAGAACGCGGCCATGGAAGAGCGTAGCGTGATCCAGTGGGACAAGGACGACCTGGAAGAACTGGGCCTGCTGAAAGTGGACGTGCTGGCACTGGGCATGCTGTCCGCGTTGCGCCGCGCCTTTGACCTGGTCAGTGCGCGCCGAGGTGAAATCTTCACCATGCAGGATGTGCCGCGCGAAGACCGCGCGACCTACGAGATGATCTGCCAGGCCGACACCATTGGCGTGTTCCAGATCGAATCGCGGGCGCAGATGAGCATGCTGCCGCGCCTGAAACCGCAAATGTTCTACGACCTGGTGATTGAAGTAGCCATCGTGCGACCCGGCCCGATCCAGGGCGGCATGGTGCACCCTTATCTGCAGCGGCGCATGGGCAAGGCAAAGGTTGATTACCCGCCGGGACTGGAGAAAGCGCTTGGCCGCACGCTGGGCGTTCCGATCTTCCAGGAGCAGGTGATGCAGGTGGTGATCGATGCCGCCGGTTTCACGCCAGGCGAAGCGGATCAGTTACGGCGCTCGATGGCCGCGTGGAAGCGCAAGGGCGGCCTGGAAAAATACCAGACGCGCATCGTGTCAGGCATGGTGGATCGTGGCTATGACGAAGCCTTTGCCCTGCAGATCTGCCAGCAGATTCAAGGCTTCGGCGAATACGGCTTCCCCGAATCGCACGCAGCCAGCTTTGCATGGCTGACGTATGTGAGCTCGTGGATCAAGTGCCACGAACCGGCCGCCTTCCTGTGTGCGCTGCTGAACAGCCAGCCGATGGGCTTTTATTCGCCTTCGCAACTGGTGCAGGATGCAAAGCGCCATGGCATTGAGGTGCGGCCGGTCGACATCACTTGCAGCGGGTGGGAATCTTCGCTGGAAGAGCAGGCAGGGGAGGCGCAGCCAGCGGTGCGGCTCGGCATGGCACTGCTGCGCGGCATGCGCGTCGAAGCCGCGCTGCGTATCGAAGAAACGCGCGCGATCAAGCCTTTTGCCAGCGTGACTGAACTGGCGCGGCGCGCCGACCTCAATCGCCACGACCTGCAAGTACTGGCCGGCGGCAATGCCTTGCGCTCGCTGGCCGGCAATCGCCGCCAGGCGCTGTGGGATGCGGCGGGCGCTGTGCCGGACAAGGATTTGCTGCGCCCGACCGAAGTGGAGGAGGAAACTCCGCAACTGGTGCCGCCAACCGAGGGCGAAGAAATCCTTGGCGACTACCGTTCGCAAGGCTTGACGCTGGGCCGCCATCCGCTGGCGCTGCTGCGCCCGGCGCTGCTGGCCAAGCGCTTCCTGCCGGCCGAGGTGCTGAACACCTTCAGCAACAACCAGCTGGCGCGCGGCGCCGGCATCGTCACTGGCCGCCAGCGGCCCGGTACTGCCAAGGGCGTGCTGTTCGTCACCATCGAAGACGAAACCGGCTACGTCAACGTGATTGTCTGGCCCGACCTGGTGGAAAAATACCGGCGCGAAGTGCTGGGCTCTTCGCTGCTTGGCGTATATGGCGTGTGGCAGCAGGAAGGCATCGTGCGCCACCTGGTTGCGCGGCGCCTGGTCGACTTGTCCCACCTGCTAGGCCGCCTTCCAACCGCCAGCCGCGACTTCCAGTGAGTTTTGATGACAATGTGCGTGGGCGGATGGTGATAAAATTTTTGCATGAATGGAAAATTGATATCACTTCTTGCTGTATGCCTGCTGGCAGCTTGCCAGCGAATTCCGGAAACCAAACCGGCTGCCCCGAAAGACCTGGCAGCGGCCGCTCCCAACGAAGAACAGGATCTTGAGAAAGCCTTGTCGCGTGCTGTGTTCGGCGATGCCGCGCTTGTCAACGGCCGCGAGATACTGGGCTTTAAAGACCTGGGGGGCGGCAAGGCGGCTTTGGTCATCAGCGAAATTCCTCCCGACAGTCCTGAACCGGGCATGCGCGATATGGCGCTGCAGGCGACCATCAGCGCCTACTTGCTGGACAAGCTCGATGGTAAATGGAGTGTCACCCGGCGCCACGAATCGCTCGCCGACATGGGCAGCAATGGTTTTGCCGGAGAACTGACTTGGGTGACGCTGGGGCCCGGCAAGCCTGGTTTTGCAATCGTCGGCCAAAGCGGCAATCGCGGCCAGTCCGTGAGTTCGCTGGCGCTGTTCGACTTGACAGCGAAAGACATGCGCACCCTGGCCAGCAAGCAAATCCTCGTCCACTCGGACAATGACGGCGACTGCGAAGGCGAACGCCCGCATTGCTGGAATATCAGCGGAGAATGGCGCCTGGTGCAGAAGCAGGGGCAGGCCTTTGCGGATCTGGAAATTGCCTTCACAGGCGTAGACGAACTACGTTCGGAAGAGGCCAGGCAAAAGGCCGACGCGCAGGCAAACGCTGCCGGAGCCGAGCCGTCTTATGAAGAATACATCGCCGCCCTCGGGCCGCGCGACCAGCGCAAGGTCAAATCAACTGCGCGCTATTCCCTGAGCGAGAAGGGCATGCTCCTCGCCAGCGGCGAAAATCCTGCGGAAGCATCTGATGTTGAATAAGCTGGCATTGTTCTGCGCAGCGCTGATTCTCGCTGCCTGCGCCAAAAAAGAGGCGCTCCAGGCGGCGCCCGAACCCGCGCCTGCACAGGCCTCTCAAGTGGTGGCGGAGGAGAAAAAGCCGGTCGACCCGAAAGTCCTGCGTATGATGGAATTGCTGCGCGTCGTATACGGCGGTCGGAACGAGCAAGTGGCTTATATGGAAGTCGATATGCCCGATCCTGAGCAGCGCAACGAAACGGGCAAGTACCTGCTGCAACCGGTCGCCATGCAGGAATTGCCGGAGGGGCGGGTAGTTGTCGTGGCAAATGCGGAATTGCTGGGCGATGATGGCGAGGTGATGACTGGTCACAGCTCGCCCGGTCTGCTCAGCGCCTACGTGTTGCGCAAAGATGGCGACAAGTGGCAGGTCGACGCGCGGCATGAAAACATTGCGGCGCTTGGTTCAAGCGGGCGCTTTGACGAAGTCCAGTGGGTAACCCTGGGCGTGGGGAAACCCGGATTTATCGTGATGCACGGCGGGGTATGGATGGGCAACGAGATCGGCTCCCTGTCCATTTTCGACTTGAGCGACGGCTCCATGCACGACCTCACCGACAATGGCGTATCAATGTTCTCCAACAATGACGGCGACTGCGGAGAGGACCGGACGCATTGCTGGTCGGTCGTCGGAAAATGGCAGTTCGAAAAGCGCGAAGGCTCGGCTTATGACGACCTGGTCGTGCGCTTTAGCGGACACGAGGAGGATAAGCCGGAAAACGCACCGGAAACTGCGGTGCGCAAGCGCAAGGACGTCACCGGAATGGCGCGCTACAAATTCGGTGACGGCCGCTACGTGCTGGTGGAAGGAGAGAACATTGTCCCGGGAGTTTGAGATTCGGCCAGCATTGGCCGATGATGCATCGGCGATCAGTGTGCTGATCCTGTCGCTGCAGCCCTACCTGACCATTGAAGCCGATGGCAGCGGGGCGGAAGAATTCCTGGTATCGCTGTCGCCGGATATCATCCGCCGCAACCTGCAAGACGAGAACTACCGCTACCAGCTGGCTTTCGACGGTGACGTGCTGGCCGGCGTGGTCGCTGTGCGCGATAACTCGCACCTGTTCAGCCTTTATGTAGGGGCGCCGTGGCACGGGCGGGGCGTGGGCAAGCGCCTGTGGGAGCTAGCGCGCGACGGTGCGCTGGCGCGCGGCAACCCTGGCAACTTCACCGTCAATTCCTCGACCTTTGCCGAAGCCATGTACCGCCACCTGGGCTTCACGGCTACCGGCCCGGTGGCGGAAATGCATGGCATCAGGTTTGTCCCGATGCGGCTGGAGCTTTAGCGGGAGCTCTGGTCCAGATGACTCGGGCCGCTGGTCGTGCTGCTGGTGCCGTAGAAGTTGTGCAGCTCAGTCGCCCAGGTCTGGTTGGCCATGTCCGGCCAATGGTTCTTATCGAAGCCGGGCGCCTGTTCGATGCGCTCCTTCTCGATATTCAGCGTCATGCGGTGGTTGGAGGTGTCGAGCGACAGCGCTTCGAACGGCACCGCAAACAGCTTTTCCCCGATGCCCAGCACGCCGCCGGACGCCATCACCACATAGGCGATATGCCCGGTTTGCATGTCGAGCATGATCTCCTTGACCGTGCCCAGGTGTTCATTCTGCAGGTTATGGACATGGTCGCCGATCAGGGTGTCCGCGCCCATCAGGCGGGGACCCGGACCCTGGTGGCCAGTGTCGACATAATTGCCATATTCGTCGCGATCCAGACTCATGGTGGCCTCCTGTTGAAATAAAGATATTGTTGCTTCCCGGTGGGGCCAGGGTCTGTTCGGTGCCGCACGCATTCGGGGTCAAAATAGGCTATAATTTCAATTTCCCGCTGCGCGCCTCCCCGGCGCCGATCTCGCAATGACCAAATTTGTCTTCGTCACTGGTGGCGTTGTGTCGTCCCTTGGTAAAGGGATTGCCGCCGCCTCCCTCGCCGCGATCCTCGAATCGCGTGGCCTCAAAGTCACCATGCTCAAGCTGGACCCGTACATCAACGTGGACCCAGGCACCATGAGCCCAATGCAGCACGGTGAAGTATTCGTTACCGATGATGGTGCTGAGACTGACCTGGACCTCGGTCACTACGAGCGTTTCATCTCGACTCGCATGCGCAAGGTGAACAACTTCACCACCGGCCAGATCTACGAATCGGTGATCCGCAAGGAACGCCGCGGCGAGTACCTGGGCAAGACCGTGCAGGTGATCCCGCACATCACCAATGAAATTCAGGATTACATCCGCCGTGGCGCGGAAGGCTACGATGTCGCCCTGTGCGAAATCGGCGGCACCGTCGGCGATATCGAATCGCTGCCATTCCTGGAAGCCGCCCGCCAGCTGTCGCTGCGCGCCGGCCGCAAGAATTCCGCTTTCGTTCACCTGACCCTGGTGCCGTACATCGCATCGGCAGGCGAACTGAAAACCAAGCCTACCCAGCACTCGGTACAGAAGCTGCGCGAAATCGGTATCTCTCCGAACGCGCTGCTGTGCCGCGCCGACCGCAAGATTCCGGAAGACGAAGTGGCGAAGATCTCGCTGTTCTCGAACATCGAAGAACGCGCCGTGATCTCGGTATGGGACGTGGACACCATCTACAAAGTGCCGCAGATGCTGCACGACCAGGGCCTGGATGCGATCATCTGCGAGGCGCTGGACCTGAACCCGGCGCCGGCCGACCTGTCCATGTGGGCAAAGCTGATCCACAACCTGGAAAATCCGAAGGCGGAAGTGTCGATCGGCATGGTGGGCAAGTACGTCGAACTGACCGAATCCTACAAGTCGCTGACCGAAGCGCTGCGCCACGCCGGCCTGCACACCGAGTCTCGCGTGAACATCGAGTACATCGACTCGGAAGAGATCGAGACCAAGGGCGTCGCCGAGCTGGCCAAGTTCGACGCGATCCTGGTGCCGGGCGGCTTCGGCAAGCGCGGCGTGGAAGGCAAGATCAAGGCGGCGCAGTTCGCCCGTGAATCCAAAGTGCCTTACCTGGGCATCTGCCTGGGCATGCAGGTAGCGCTGATCGAATACGCGCGCCATATGGCCGGCTTCACCAAAGCCAACTCCACCGAGTTCGAGCCGGACACCGAGCAGCCGCTGGTGGCCCTGATCGACGAATGGCAGAACGAAGACGGCAAGATCGAAAAGCGCGACGCCAATTCCGACCTGGGCGGCACCATGCGCCTGGGCGCGCAGACCTGCGAAGTGAAGCCGGGCACCCTGGCCTCCGAGATCTACGGCAGCGTGGTGACCGAGCGTCACCGTCACCGCTACGAAGCGAACAACCATTACCTGGCCCGTGTTGAAGAAGCCGGCCTGGTGGTGGCAGCGCGCACCCCGAACGAGAACCTGTGCGAGATCATGGAACTGCCGCGCACTGGTGCCAACGCCCACCCATGGTATATGGGCGTGCAGTACCACCCTGAATTCAAATCGACCCCGCGTGACGGCCACCCGCTGTTCACCTCCTTCATCAAGGCAGCCCTGGCGCATAAAGCCGCCGCAGGCAAGCCGGCCCTGAAGGCAGTCGAAACCAAGGAGAACGTCGCATGAAGCTGTGTGGATTCGATGTAGGCCTGGACAAACCATTCTTCCTGATCGCCGGCACCTGCGTGATCGAGTCGCGCCAGATGGCGTTCGACACCGCCGGCGCGCTGAAGGAAATGACTGCTGAACTGGGCATCCCGTTCATCTACAAGTCGTCCTTCGACAAGGCCAACCGCACCTCCGGTACCTCGTACCGCGGTCCGGGCATGGAAAAGGGGCTGGAAATCCTGGGCGACGTGAAGCGCGAGCTGGAAGTGCCGGTGTTGACCGACGTGCACACCGTGGAAGAAATCGCCGCCGTGTCGTCCGTGGTCGACGTGATCCAGACCCCGGCCTTCCTGTGCCGCCAGACCGACTTCATCACCGCCTGCGCCGAATCCGGCCTGCCGGTGAACATCAAGAAGGGCCAGTTCCTGTCGCCGCACGAAATGAAGAACGTGATCGACAAGGCACGCGCCGCCGCCAAGGCCAAGGGCCTGAATGAAGACAACTTCATGGCATGCGAGCGTGGCGCTTCCTTCGGCTACAACAACCTGGTGTCGGACATGCGTTCGCTGGCCATCATGCGCGAAACCGGCGCACCGGTGGTGTTCGACGCCACCCACTCGGTGCAGCTGCCGGGCGGCCAGGGCGGCTCGTCGGGCGGCATGCGCGACATGGTGCCTGTGCTGTCGCGCGCTGCCGTGGCAGTGGGCGTGGCCGGCCTGTTCATGGAAACCCACCCGGTTCCTGCACAAGCGCTGTCGGACGGCCCAAATGCCGTGCCGCTCGGCCGCATGAAAGAACTGCTGTCCGTTCTGATCGAACTGGATCGCGTCACCAAGAAGGCTGGCTTCCTCGAATCCAACTTCAACTAAGATTTGCCCGGAAAGGCCGCAACTTGTTGCGGCTTTTTTTTCGAAACCGGTAGACCGGTGTCTGACCCGCAGGGTCAGACACCATCAAATCCGCAGTCAGCGGCTACGACATGCAGGTGTCAGACCCCGTGGGTCTGACACCGGTTTACCGGTTCTAGTCCCGTCTGTTATTCTTGCAACAATTTTGCCCCCGATATTCGCTTTAACTTTGGAGAAAACACATGAGTGCAATCGTTGACATCATCGGCCGCGAAGTAATTGATTCGCGCGGCAATCCGACCGTGGAATGCGACGTCCTGCTGGAATCCGGCGTCATGGGCCGTGCCGCAGTGCCGTCCGGCGCATCCACCGGTTCGCGCGAAGCAATCGAATTGCGCGACGGCGATGCCAAGCGCTACTTCGGCAAGGGCGTGCTGAAAGCCTGCGAAAACATCAATACCGAGATCTCGGAAGCCATCATGGGCCTGGACGCCAATGAGCAGGCTTTCCTGGACCGCACCCTGATCGAACTGGACGGCACCGAGAACAAGTCCCGCCTGGGCGCAAACGCCATGCTGGCAGTGTCGATGGCTGTCGCCAAGGCCGCAGCCGAAGAAGCCGGCCTGCCGCTGTACCGCTACTTCGGCGGCTCGGGCGCAATGCAGATGCCAGTGCCGATGATGAACGTGATCAACGGCGGCGCGCACGCCGACAACAACCTGGACATCCAGGAATTCATGATCATCCCGGTGGGCGCTCCATCCTTCAAGGAAGCCGTGCGTTACGGCGCCGAAGTGTTCCACACCCTGAAGAAGATCCTCCATAAGAACGGCATGAACACCGCCGTAGGCGACGAAGGCGGCTTCGCTCCTTCGCTGGCTTCGCACGAAGAAGCGATCAAGCTGATCATGCAAGCGATCGAAGAAGCCGGCTACGAAGCAGGGACCCAGATCGCCATCGGCCTGGATTGCGCTGCGTCCGAGTTCTACAAGGACGGCAAGTACCACCTGGAAGGCGAAGGCATGGTGCTGTCGGCTGAAGAGTTCACCAACCTGCTGGCCACCTGGTGCGACAAGTACCCGATCATCTCGATCGAAGACGCGATGCACGAAGGCGACTGGGCCGGCTGGGCACACCTGACCCAGGCCCTGGGCAAGAAAGTGCAGCTGGTAGGCGACGACCTGTTCGTCACCAACACCAAGATCCTGAAAGAAGGCATCCAGAAGGACATCGCCAACTCGATCCTGATCAAGATCAACCAGATCGGCACCCTGACTGAAACCTTCGCCGCCATTGAAATGGCCAAGCGCGCCGGCTACACCGCCGTGATCTCGCACCGTTCCGGCGAAACCGAAGATTCGACCATCGCCGATATCGCTGTCGGCACCAACGCGCTGCAGATCAAGACTGGCTCCATGTCCCGTTCGGACCGCATGGCCAAGTACAACCAGCTGCTGCGCATTGAAGAAGACCTGGGCGATATCGCTTCCTACCCAGGCCGCGATGCGTTCTATAATCTGAAGTAATTGCAATCCCACCGGCCGGGACTCCCCGGCCGGTTCAGTTTTGACCCAATGCGCCTGATTTCTGTAGCCCTTGCCCTGTTGCTCTTGCTGATCCAATACCCGCTTTGGCTGGGGAAGGGCGGCTGGCTACGCGTGGCGGAGCTGGAGAAAGAGGTCGCGGTGGCGCAGGAAAAAAACGAAGGCCTGCGTCAGCGTAATGCCAAGCTGGCCTCTGAAGTGAACGACCTGAAGGACGGCACCGGCGCCGTCGAAGAACGTGCCCGCTTCGAGCTAAGCATGATCAAGCAGAACGAAATCTACGTTCAGATCCTGGGCAAGGACCAGGCCAGGCCGGCCCCCGCCGATTCGAAGCCTTAACCGCCGGTTCCGCCACATCCATTCTCAGGGATCGCTGTGAGTTAGCAGCTTGGTCCGGCTGACTCGCCTTCAAGCTGATGGCTTTGGTACAAAATCTTGCCTACTCCAAGTAGTGGCTCATGTCGAGCTTCTATCTCAGACGCAGCTCGCTTCATCATCGTCCACCAATCTAATCCAGAATAATAGGGCGAAGACTGTCGTTCAATAGATACGCCCCCGTTGCTCTGCTTCCACTCTTCCAAGTGCAACGTACTTAAGACCGGAAAGATAGCACCGTCTTCCGGAAGCGCCAGTTGTGTGACTTTGCCATCTATCGCTCCAATGCGACAGAGGATCGCCGCATACAGGACCTCTTCAATCCCACTACATGCCAGATACAGCCTTTCTATCTGCCCAAGCGCTGACGAATTGGAAAACAGACTCTCTTCCGGGGTCGGAAACCACATCGCATACTCACCAGCGAGAACGCGACCTTCGTCATTACTGAAAGGTAGAGAACTGCTCAGCCCTTCATTCGTTCTTGGCTCGGCTTTCGACTGCTTTTGAACCTTTTTTTCATCCGTTCGAACATAAAATACTTCCAGTTAGGTTTAACGATCTCGATATCTCAACTCTCAGTGTACTCAGCTCGCGGCGCTGGCAGTATTGAAGTCTTTGATGAGATCTCGTAGTTCGGACCATGTTTCGTCTTTGTAGAATTTGATCTCTATCGGGAAACGCGCTTCGCCGGCAACGTGGCCATTGAGTTCGGCAAGGAATTTGTCACGGTCTGCGATGTAGTACACAAATTCCCTCACCCCAGCACCGACCCGGCGATAGCTTTCAACACAAAAATGCGGACGCTCGATACGTCCAAGTGCCGACTCAAGCATCATCATTCGTTTGTTCTCCTCCGCCGGAGGCATGCCATTGTTTTCGCATCCGTTATATTCCCAACGTACGACGGTCAGCCAGGGGATAGCGCGACGCGTCTCCTCCGCTGGCATGTCTGGACCGTATGCCCAAATAATTGGAAGGCCGTCCTTCCACGTTTCCACAAGGCGTCCGCGTGATTCCAAGATTTTGGGCATCGCTTGAAACAATACTTAATTGGATGGATTTAGAGATTTCAGGTATTGGTCAGCAATTGAGAGCCCAATACCTGATCTCAACGTTTGGTTTGCTCGATCCACGCGTTGACGCGTTTCTCCAGCAGGGGCAACGGCAAGGTGCCTTCGCCCAAGACGACTGCGTGGAAAGCCGGGTAGCTGAATTTGGCGCCCAATTCATGTTGCGCCTTGTCGCGCAGTTCCAGGATTTTCAGCGAACCAATCTTGTAGCTCAGGGCTTGCGCTGGCCAGACCATATAACGCTCGATCTGGTTTTTGGCGCGGGTTTCGGAGACGCCCTGTTTCTCCACCATGTAGGCGATGGCTTTTTCGCGGCTCCAGCCCAGGGAGTGCATGCCAGTGTCGACCACCAGGCGCACTGCGCGCAGCATTTCGGCGTTCAGGTGGCCGTAGTACCAGACCGGGTCTTCGTACAGGCCGAAGTCCTTGCCCAGGGTTTCCGAGTACAGGGCCCAGCCTTCGGTGTAGGCGGCGTTGTTCTGGTTCTCGGTGCTGAACATGCGGAAGTCGGGCAGCGGCATTTCCTTCAACAGGGCGGCGTGGAAGTGGTGGCCCGGCACGCCTTCGTGGAGCAGCAGGCTGGCCATGCCGGTGCGGCTGTAGTCTTTCGGGTCGTTGACCACGGCCCAGAATACGCCAGGGTGCGAGCCGTCGGCCGCAGGCGGGGTGTAATGGTCGGAGGCCGTAGCGCGCGTCAGTTCGGGCTCCAGGTCGACAACCAGCTTTGATTTCGGCACCAGGGTGAAATAAGCAGGCAGCTTGGTTTGCACCGTGTCGTAGATCTTGCGGTACTCGGCCAGTACTTCCGCTTCGGTGGTGAAGGGCTTGAACTGTTTCTGGTCGCGCACCCATTGCGGGAAGGCTTGCGCAGGGCCGTCGTAACCGAGCTTGCCCATCAGGGTTTGCATTTGTGCGCTGATGCGGGCGACTTCTTTCAGGCCGAGGTCGTGGACTTCTTGCGGGGTGAGCGGCAGGGTGGTGCTGTCGTTGATACGGGCCTTGTACCATGCAGCGCCGTTCGGCAGGGCGCTCCAGCCGGTACTGTCACGGCTGGCAGGCAGGTATTCCGATTCCAAGAATTTTACCAGGCGTTCCAGCGCTGGGTTCAGCTTTTCCACGGCGGCGCGGTAGTCGCGCGTGAGGCGTTCCTTGTCGGCGGCGCTGAACTCAGCGGGCATGCGCTTGATCGGCGAGTAGTACACGCTGGCTTCCGCGGTTGCGCTGCGCAGGGCGGCCATTTGCGGCAGCATCGCTTGCGTGATCGGCTTAGGCTGCACGATGCCCTGCTTGATGCCTTCACGCATATTGGCGATGGCCTGGTCGATCCACGGTGCCAGTTGGCGTACGCGGCTCAGGTAGTCCTGGTACTGCTTGACGGTGCCCAGCGGCTGCGAACCGGTGCCGCCGGCGTAATTCGCCAGGGTGCTGGGGATGTTGTCGAAGTGGTTCAGCGGCAGCAGGTGTTCAGGGAACGGCGCCAGGGCCAGCGCGGCATCGAGTTCGTAAGCCAGCAGGTCCAGTGTCATCTGCTCCTGGCTGGCCAGTTGCGCGCGTGGGATTTTCGCGAGGCGCTTTTGCATCTGGCGATAAGTGGCGAACTGCTTGGCGCGAACGGAAGGCGAGATCGCCATGCCGATCTGGTCGTTGTAGCGCGGGTCGCCGTTGGCGGTTGCAAACAGCAGCGGGTCGAAGTGGGCGCGGGCGACGTGGAAGTCATTGGCCAGTTGCGCCAGTTGGTGGCTGGCTTGGCCGGCTTGCTGTTTGGCGGCCGGTGCTGCCAGGGCCGGGGTGAAAGCGAGAGGAGAGGCCAGCAGGCTGGCGGCAAGAACTGCGGTCGAAAGACGGATAGGCAGCATTGGATTCCCTGGGCAAAAACAGAAGGCGCTCAGGATACTCCAAAATTCCGCCCCTGGCGGAACGGCTCTTGCGAATGAGAATTATTCTCATTAAAATACAGGTTCCCCGTGCCAGCCTTGAGCCAGCATTTGACTGACTCACGACTGGAACATCATGAATGCATCCGTATTGCGGCCACAGCGCCTTGCGCTGTTGCTCGCTGCTGCCTTGGGCGCGCACGCCCAGGCACAAGAGACGACCCGCCTCGGCGAAATCCTCGTCACCGCCAAGCCTGAAGAAACCAAGACCATCGACGCGCGCGAACTGGATAAACGCGGCGTGACCGACATGTCGCAGATTGCCCGCTACGAAACGCTGGTCACCGTGCCGGCTGCCTTGAGCGGTGGGGCGAATATCTGGGACGGCGCCGGCAATACCGGCTTCAATATCCGTGGCGTGGAAGGCAACCGCATTGGCCTCGACCTCGATGGCATCGCCCTGCCTGATGCCGCGCCGCGGCCGGACAGTTCGACGCTGAACAGCTTCGGCGTGGGACGTGATTACTTTGACCCAGAGACTTTTCGCGAAGTGCGGATTGGCGCAGGCAGCACGTCGGCCGATAGCGGCAGCGAGGGCCTGGGCGGCAAGGTATCGTTCGTGACCAAGTCGCCGTCGGATTACGTCAGCGCCGACAAGCCGGCGTACGCGGAATACAAGGCTGGCTACCATGGCGCCAACAATGCGCGCCTTCATGCGCTGACCGGTGCGGGGCAATTTGGCGACTTGCAGGCACTGGCTGTGGCCGTGCACCGCAGCGGCGAACAGACAGAAAGCGAAGGCAGTGTGGCGCCCAATCCGGACGACTGGAATTCGGACGCGCTGCTGGCGAAGCTGGCGTGGCGCCTGGCACCGGGCCAGAAGCTGGGTTTCACCTTTGACGGCTTCCGCGCCGAACATGATCGAGCGTTCGACAACAAGCTGGGCGCCTCTTATCCGCAAGGCGCCATGCAATCGTCCCGCACGCGCCGCAATCGCATCAGCGTGGAGCATGAACTGGCAGTAGGCCCGTGGCTGGTGGAGAGCCGTGCCTACGTGCAGGATGCCCGGGTGGAGGATCACACCAATGCGGCCTACGTCGTTGGCTCTCAACGCTACGCGCGCAGCATTGACACCGCATTCCTCAATAAGAGCAAAGGGCTGGCGGCCAACGCCACGCGACAGTTCGGCAGCGACAGCCTTGCGTTTGGTGCGACAGTGGAGGACCAGGAATCGCGCCGCCCCTGGCGCGAGGACCGCGTGGTGCTTGCGACCGGCGCGCATCAGGTCACCAACAAGAACCGCATGGCGGACATGGACACCTTGAAGCTGTCGGCCTTCGTGCGCGGCGAATACGTGTTCCCCCTGGGTGGCCTGCGTGCCACACTGACGCCGGGCTTGCGCGCGGAATACCGCAAGCTCGAGCCGAAGAACCTTCAGAGCTATGTGATCGCAGTACCGGGTGCGGCGAAGGAGATCAAGGAGGACAGCGACAGCTACCTGTCGCCGAGCCTCGGCCTGACGGTAGCGGTGACGCCTGACTTCGACGTGTACGGCAAATTCACGCGTGGCTATCGCATGCCGACCGCCGCGGAACGCACCGGCACCTATGACTCGTTCAGCTACACCGGTGCCGGCAATGGCTACGCGACACTGGGCAACCCGAACCTGGGCAAGGAAAGCAGCAATGCCTTCGAACTTGGCATGCGCGGCCGGGCGGCAGGCTGGCTGACCGTGAGCGCATCGACTTTTTACAACCGCTACAAGGACTTCATCGAGTACGTGGCCCAGCCGGCCGATCCGATCAATTTCCCGACCATCACTTTTGGCCTGTTCCGGCCGGAGAATATCGGCAATGCGCGCAGTTGGGGTGGCGAGCTCTCTGCGGTCGCGGAGCTCGGCAAGCTGACGCCCGCGCTGCAAGGCTTCAGCGCCTCGCTGGCGTCCGGCGCATCGCGCGGCTCGCTGGAGAACCAGCGCACCGGCAAGAAGGCCGGCATGAACTCGATCCAGCCCTACAAAACCACGGCCAGTCTGGCATGGGATGACCCGCAGAAGCGCGGCGGCGCGTCGCTGACGGCCTTCCACACGCGTGGCAAGCAGGCGGAGACCGAGGTGGCCGCAGCGCAGTCGCAGCCGGCAGCTTATTTCGCTGTCCCTGCTGCAACGGTGGTCGACCTGGCCGGCTACTGGAAGCTTGGCAAACATGCGGAACTAAACGCCGGCATCTACAACCTGGGCGACAAGAAGTACTGGGACTACGCAGCCGTACGCACGCTGGCTGCCGGCACCACGGCAGCCACGCAGGCCGAGATCGAACGACAGGCGCGCCCTGGCCGTCACGTAGCCGTCAATTTCAAACTGATGTACTGATAAGGAGAAGAACATGAAGACGAAGAAGATATACGCTCTGCTGGTGTTGACCGGCCTCATCGCAATTGCTGCCGGGACTGTAAGCGCGGCGTCACTGGCCGATCGCTGGACCACGCTGCGTGCCGAGCAGCCCAAGCTGCAGATCCGCGACGCGGCGCGCACGCTGGGGACTTCCGAAGCGGAGCTGCTGGCGACTGGCATCGGCAAGACCGTGACGCGACTGTCGGATGCGGACCACGCGGTGAACGACATCATGATCCGCGCGCTGGACCTTGGCACCGTTCTGGCTCTGACCCGCAATGAGAACGGCGTGCTGGAACGCACCGGCGTCGCGACCAAGGCCAAGCCGGAATCGTTCAGCGACAAGGAGCGCTTCCGCGCAGTGGCCGGCGGCTACCTGGGCGGTGAGATCGACATGCGCTTCCATTTCGCGAACTGGAAGCATGCATTCGCGGTGGTGCAGCCGGGGCGCGATGGTACGACCAGCCGCAGCCTGCAGTTCTTTGATGCGCAGGGCAATGCGGCGCACAAGGTCTACGTAAAGAGCGAGGCCGGCGTGGCGGTGTTCGACAAGATTGTGGCGGACTTCAGGCATCCGCAGCAGACGGGGGAGCTGAAGATTGTTGCTGCTGCGCCGAAGGCGGCGGAATTGGCTGATAGCGCGGTAGACGTGAAGGAATTCCAGCTCGCATGGAAGGAAATGACCGATGTTCACCAGTTCAACCGCATCGTCAGCGAGTTCAAAATGAGCCGTGAGCAGGCATTGCGACTGGCGCCGGAAGGCTTGGCTCAGAAGATTGGCCCGCAGGCTTTACGCAAGCTGCTGGACGAATCAGCGAAGCAGCAGCTGCCGATCATGGCTTTCCTGGGGAATGGCGCGGCGACACAGATTTACAGCGGCAAGATCAGCAAGACAGCTGCGAGCGGTGACTGGTATAACGTGCTCGATCCGGAGTTCAACCTGCACATTCGCGAGACTGCGCTCAAGAGCGGGTACGTGGTGCAGCGGGCGGGCGTGACGTCGGTCGAGTTCTTCGACAAGGACGGGGAGCTGGTGGTGACGTTCTTCGGGGTTCGCGAGCGCGCCAAGCCGCAGCCGCAAGCGTGGGTGGATTTGACGCGGGCGCTCTAAGTGTCCGACCCGCGGGGGCAGACACTGGAACGCGGCGGCCACGGGCCTGGTGTCTGACCCTGCGGGTCAGACACCGCTTCACCGGTTTAGTGCTTGGCTTCCGAGCCGTGGATCAGGGCTTCGGCGGGGGCGTCGGTGACGAAGAGCTGGGCGCAGTCGACGGCGTCGTACTCGTAGTGCTTGCCGCAGAAGTCGCAGTTGATACCCAGCTTGCCTTGCTCGGACAGGGCGTCTTCCACTTCCTGCTGGCCCAGCATCTTCAGCATATTGCCGACCTTTTCACGGGTGCAGGAGCAGTGGAATTGCGGATGCAACGGCTCGAACACGCGCAGGGTCTCTTCCCAGAACAGGCGCTTCTGCAGTACATCGATGCCGTGCTCCAGCATCTCCGCTTCCTTCAGCGTGTCGCCCAGCATCACCACGCGGTTCCAGGTTTCCTGAGATACTTCGGCGGCGTGCGCGGTGGCTTCGGCTTTGCCGCCATGCAGCGGCAGCTTTTGCAGCAGCAGGCCGCGCGAAACCTGGTCGTCGGCCGCCAGCCACAGCTTGGTGTCGAGCTGCTCGGAACGCAGCATGTAATGTTCGATCACGGTTGCCACGTCGTCGCCGTCCAGCGGCACGATGCCCTGGTATGGCTGCTGGCCTGGCACTTTCTCGGCTGGGTCCAGTGTGATCACGAAGCGGCCGTGGCCCTGGGCATTAACCAGCGCCTGCAGGCCGGCATCTTCCGCAATCGCGAATTCGGCATTCATCTTGGCGGTGGCGCGCATGCGCAGGTCGGAATCGCATTCCACCACCAGCAGGCGTACCGGGCCATCGCCGTGCAGTTGCATGATCAGCGAGCCGTTGAACTTGAGGTTGGCCGACAGCAGGGCGGCCGCCGACACCATTTGCCCCAGCAGGCGCTTGACCGCGACCGGGTAGTGGTGGCGGGCGACGATTTCGCGCCAGGTGGCGGAGATATCGACCAGCTCACCGCGCACGGCGGCGTCTTCAAAAACAAACTTCTGCAGGGTATCGGGGGTGTTCGTCATTGTTTTTATCCAATCTTTTTCAGTTGCGACTTGAACAGCTGGCCACGTTTGACATAGCTGTCGGCGCTGCCGATCAGGCGCGCCACGTCTTCCTCTGTCAGCTGGCGCACCACCTTGGCGGGAGCGCCCACGATCAGCGAGTTGTCGGGAAATTCCTTGCCCTCGGTGACCAGGGCGCCGGCGCCGACCAGGCAACCCTTGCCGATCCTTGCGCCGTTCAGTATTACCGCCTGGATGCCGATCAGCGATCCGTCGCCGATGGTGCAGCCATGCAGCATGGCCTGGTGGCCGATGGTCACATCCTTGCCCACCGTGAGCGGGTAGCCCATGTCGGTGTGCATCACCGTACCTTCCTGCACATTACTGTTTTCACCGATTGTGATGCGCTCGTTATCGCCGCGGATGGTTGCGCCGAACCAGACGGAGCTGTTCGCGTGCAAGGTCACCTTGCCGATCAAGGTCGCATTCTCCGCCACGAAAGCGGAAGCATCAATCTCTGGCGCATGTTCGCCAAGCTGGTAAATTGTCATGGATGGTCCGGTAGGAGGGAAGTGGCGCTATTGTACGCCAAGCAGATTTTAGAACGGTCGTGCTATTATTCTGTTTCACCCATTTCGAGGCAGGCACCATGATTCCATCCCGTTCCGACTTTATCGACGTGCGCGGCAAGCGTACCCACGTGCTGCACTGGGGGCGAGAAGGTGCGCCCAAGGTCTTCATGGTGCATGGCTGGATGGATGTGGGCGCCAGCTTCCAGTTCGTGGTCGACTGCCTGAAGGGCGACTGGCATGTGATCGCGCCGGACTGGCGCGGTTTTGGCCTGACCGAACGCAATGGCACGGATACCTACTGGTTCCCCGACTATGTGGCTGACCTGGATGCCATCCTGCGTCATTACCAGCCGGAGGGGGAAGTCAACCTGCTGGGCCACAGCATGGGCGGCAATGTTGTCAGTTTGTACGCGGGTGTGCGCCCGGAACGCATCCGCCGCCTGGTCAACCTGGAAGGCTTCGGCCTGAAAGCGACCGTGCCGGAGCAGGCGCCGTCGCGCATGCGCAAATGGCTCGATGAACTGCTGGTGGAGCCTGAAATGCGCACCTACGACTCGCAGGCGGCCGTGGCGGCTCGCCTGCAAAAAACCAACCCGCGCCTGTCGGACGAACGTGCCGCTTTCCTGGCCAGCCACTGGTCGGCCCAGAATGCCGACGGCCGCTGGGAAATCCTGGGCGACCCGGTGCACAAGCGCCCCGGCCCTTCGCTGTACCGCGTTGAAGAAGTGCTGGCCTGCTGGAAGAAAATCACGGCGCCGGTACTGTGGGTGGAGGCGGAAGACACCAATATGTGGCTGTGGATGGGCCCCAAGGACGAGGCGCGCGCCGAAATCGACCGCCGTCTGGGCCACCTGGCGCGGGTGACGCCGAAAATGATGCCCGATGCCGGCCATATGCTGCATCACGACCAGCCGGAAATGCTGGCGGAAATGCTGGAGGAATTCCTGGCCTGAGCTTTCAGCGTACAATGAAACCTTCGCAACATTGCAACCAGTATGCTGAACGTAGACCTCCATTGCCATTCGAACGTGTCCGACGGTGTGCTGCCCCCTGCGGCAGTGGCCGAGCATGCCCATAAGGCGGGCGTGAATGTCTGGGCCCTGACAGACCATGATGAAGTGGGCGGTGTCGCTGCTGCTCGCGCAGCCGCGCAGCTTTACGGGATGCGCTTCGTGACGGGAGTGGAAATTTCCATTACCTGGGCCAGTGAGACGGTGCATATCGTCGGCCTGCAAATCGATGAAAACAACCCCGCGCTGGTGAAGGGGCTGGAAGAGACCCGCTCGGGACGCGACAATCGCGGCCGCGAGATCGGGCGTCAGCTTGAGCTGGCGGGCATTCCTGGCGCCTATGAAGGCGCGCTGACTTACGTCGATAACCCGGCCTTGATGTCGCGCACGCACTTCGCCCGCTTCCTGGTGGAGCAGGGCGTTTGTTCGTCGGTGTCGGAAGTGTTCCGCAAGTACCTGTCGCCGGGCAAGCCGGGGTATGTTGAACATCGCTGGGCAACGCTGCAGGATGCAGTGGGCTGGATCCTGGGCGCGGGCGGGATCGCGGTGATTGCGCATCCGGGGCGCTATAAATTTACGCCGATGCAGGAAGGTATCCTGTTCGATGAGTTCAAGCAGCTTGGCGGGACGGCGATCGAGGTCGTCACCGGCTCGCATACGCCGGACCAATATCCGAAATATGCCAACCTGGCCAATAGCTATGGCTTTTTGGCTTCGCGCGGGACTGATTTCCATGCGCCAGGCGAGGCACGGGTAGATTTTCGCTTGCTGCCGCCGCTGCCTGGCAATGTGACGCCAGTGTGGCACGACTGGTTCTGAACTCGGGGGCTTGTAAATCCCTACTGCTGACCATAGATTAACGTTCGGTAAAGTTGTCCGGAGGCCCACTCTATGAAACGCATCATCCTTTTTATTGCCACCAACCTTGCGGTTGTCGTAGTACTGTCGATTGTCTTGTCGCTGCTGGGCATCGGACGCCCTGGCTCCGGCACCAGCATGGGCGGCTTGCTCGCGTTTTCCGTGGTGGTTGGCTTCACCGGCTCGATCATTTCGCTGCTGATGTCCAAGCCCATGGCCAAATGGTCGACCGGCGCGCGTGTCATCGAGCAGCCGCAGGATTCCACTGAGCAGTGGCTGGTCACTACCGTACATGCCCTGGCGGACAAGGCTGGCATCGGCCGCCCGGAAGTGGCCGTGTATGAAGGCGACGCCAATGCCTTTGCCACGGGCGCTTTCAAGAATGACGCGCTGGTGGCGGTTTCCACCGGCTTGCTGCAGTCGATGAACAAGGAAGAAGTCGAGGCTGTGCTGGGCCACGAGGTGGCGCACATCGCGAATGGCGACATGGTGACGCTCACCCTGATCCAGGGCGTGGTGAATACCTTCGTGGTGTTCCTCGCACGTATCGTCGGCTCGGTGGTGGACGGCATGCTGAACAAGGATGAAGAGCGCCGCGGCCCGGGGATTGGCTATATGGTCACCGTCTTCGTGTGCGAGCTGCTGTTTGGCCTGGTCGCCTCGATGATTGTTGCCTGGTTCTCGCGCCAGCGTGAATTCCGTGCTGATGCCGGTTCAGCGCGTTTGCTGGGTTCCACGGTGCCGATGCAGCATGCATTGGCGCGCCTGGGCGGCGTACATCCGGGCGAACTGCCGCAAGGGATGGCGGCATCGGGCATCACCTCGCCGAGTGGCTGGGCGGCGCTGTTCTCCAGCCATCCTCCGATTGAAGAACGCATCGCAGCCCTGCAACAGCTGCGCTAAAACATGACCCAATTCTTCCAGGTACACCCAGACAATCCGCAACTGCGCCTGATCAAGCAAGCGGCGCAAATCATCCACGGCGGGGGCATTGTCGCCCTGCCGACCGATTCCTGCTATGCGCTGGTGTGTCACCTGGACGATAAGGCGGCGGTGGAAAAGCTGCGCCGCATCCGCGGCATCGACGAGAAGCACCACCTGACCCTGTTATGCCGCGACCTGAGCGAGATCAGCACCTACGCCCGGGTCGACAACAAACAATTCCGCCTGATGAAGGCAGTGACGCCCGGCCCGTACACCTTCATCCTGGAAGCGACGCGCGAAGTGCCGCGCCGCCTGTCGCACCCCTCGCGCAAGACCATCGGCTTGCGGGTGCCGAAAAACACCATCACCGAAATGCTGATGGAAGAATTGGGGCAACCGCTGCTGGGCACCACACTGATCCTGCCGGATGACGACGAACCGCTCACCGACCCAGATATGGTGCTGGAGCGGCTTGGCAAGCAGGTCGAACTGGTGATTGACGGTGGCGCCTGCAGCTTCGAGCCGACCACCGTGGTGGACCTGACTGGCGACGAGCCAGAACTGATCCGGCGCGGCTGCGGCGACTGCGCCGCCCTCGGACTTTGAACCCTTCATTCCTCAATTCGCCCCCAGTGCAGGTGGCTGGCGGAGCGGTCGAAGCCCTCTGATAGAATCCCAGTTATGAACGATTTTGACCAGGTTATCCGCAACATTGCGGTCTACGCGATCCCTGTCCTATTTGCGATTTCTCTACACGAAGCTGCGCACGGTTATGTGGCCCGCTACTTTGGCGATAACACTGCCGAAAAGCTGGGCCGTCTGACGCCAAATCCGATGCGTCATATTGACTTGTTCGGCACTATCATTTTGCCGGTTCTTCTTTTGCTGTCGCCGCTGAATATGGCATTCGGATACGCCAAGCCGGTCCCGGTCGACTTCAATCGCCTGCGCAATCCGAAGAAGCAAATGGGCTTTGTAGCCGCTGCAGGGCCTGCAGCTAATTTTGCAATGGGTCTCGGTTGGATGCTGTTGCTCGTGTTGATGATCAATTTGGGCGTAACCGAGCGTTTTCCGATTGAAGTGTGCAAGGCTGGTGTCATTGCGAACTCAGTTATGTGCGCCTTTAACCTGATCCCGATACCACCGCTTGATGGCGGCCGAATCGTGACTTCGCTGCTTCCACGCGACCTGGCGTATAAATTCGCCAGCATCGAGCGCTTGGGACCGATCATTTTCATCGGCATTATCCTCCTGCTGAACACCGGCCCATTCCGCGCTATGGTAGGAGCACTGGTGGGAATTGTGATGACCTTGATCGAACTGCCGTTCCGACCATTCCTGAGCTGACACCATGTACCCCGACCGCGTCGTTTCCGGCATGCGCCCGACGGGCAGCATGCACCTTGGCCACTACCATGGCGCGCTGAAGAACTGGATCAGGATGCAGTCCGAGCAGCCTTGCCTGTTCTTCGTGGCCGACTGGCACGCGCTGACCACGCATTACGACGACCCGTCCATCATCGAAAAATCCACCTGGGACATGCTGGTGGACTGGCTGGCCGCCGGAATCGACCCCACCCAGGCCACGCTGTTCATCCAGTCGAAAATCCCGGAGCACGCCGAGCTGCACCTGCTGCTGTCGATGGCCACGCCGCTCGGCTGGCTGGAGCGCGTGCCAACTTACAAGGACCAGATCGACAACCTGGCCAACAAGGACTTGCAAACCTATGGCTTCCTCGGCTACCCGCTGCTGCAGGCTGCCGACGTGCTGATCTACCGCGCCAGCGAAGTGCCGGTTGGCGACGACCAGGTGCCTCACGTCGAAATGATGCGCGAGATCGCGCGCCGCTTTAACCACCTGTACGGCAAAGAGAAGGGCTTCGAGGAAAAGGCGCAGGACGCGGTCAAGAAGCTGGGCAGCAAGCGTGCCAAGCTGTACAACGAATTGCGCACCGCCTATCAGCAAGAGGGTGACGACGCCGCGCTGGAACAGGCGAAAGCCATGCTGGATGATGCGCAAAACCTGTCGATGATCGACCGCGAGCGCCTGTTCGGCTATCTCGAAGGCGCGCGCAAGCTGATCCTGGTTGAGCCGCAAGCGAAGCTGACTGAGGCCAGCCGCCTGCCGGGCCTTGATGGCCGCAAGATGTCCAAGAGCTACGGCAATGCAATTGCCCTGCGCGAGGACAAGGACTCGGTGACGAAGAAGATCCGCACCATGCCAACCGACCCTGCGCGCGTGCGCCGCACCGATGCGGGCGAGCCGGAGCGTTGCCCGGTGTGGCAATTCCACGTGGTGTATTCGGACGGCCCGACCCAGGAATGGGTGCAGAAGGGTTGCAAATCGGCCGGTATCGGCTGTATCGAATGCAAGCAGCCGGTCATCGATGCCATTGTCAAAGAGCAGGAGCCGATGCACGAGCGTGCGCAGCCTTACCTGAACGACCCGTCCCTGGTGCGCGCCATCGTGGCGGACGGCAATGAAGCAGCGCGCAAGTTGGCGCAGGAAACGATGCGCGATGTGCGCGAAGCAATGGGATTGAGTTATGGCTGATGTTTTAACCCCACCTTCAGCTTGGGTGGAACGATTTGCGCCGCTGGTGCCCAATGGCGAGGTATTGGACCTGGCTTGCGGCAGCGGGCGCCACTCGCGCCACCTGGCTGCGCTTGGCCACGCCGTGGTGGCGGTGGATCGCGACGGGGAGGCGCTGGCTGCCGCGGCCGGCGCCGGCATCGTCACCAGCCAGATCGACCTGGAAGAGGAGGGTGCCTGCTGGCCCTTTGGCCCGGCGCGCTTTGCCGGCATCGTCGTTACCAACTACCTGCACCGTCCGCTGCTGGCCGATATGCTGGGCAGCCTGGCGCCGAACGGCATGCTGATTTACGAGACTTTCGCCGATGGCAATGCGGCCTTCGGCAAACCATCAAACCCGGCCTTTTTGTTACAGCCGGGAGAATTGTTGGAATTGGCTAGAATGCATGGTTTGCGTGTCATCGCATTCGAAGATGGCGTCGTTAATACTCCGAAACCGGCCATGGTGCAGAGGATTTGTGCCGTGAAAGGGGAGTTTCCAAGGGAGGCGGCGCTGTTGCCGTCATTTTGAGCGACCAAAATGCACCACGGGTGCAGGGTATGCTCTACAATCGTCGTTTTAATTCTTATTGCAATTGGTTTCCTATGATTAAGGGTAGCATTGTAGCAATCGTAACCCCGATGCACGCGGACGGCAGCCTCGACTATCCAGGCCTGAACGCGCTGATCGACTGGCATATCGCCGAAGGCACGGACGCCATTGTCATCGTCGGCACCACCGGCGAATCCGCCACTGTCAGCGTGGCCGAGCATTGCGAGCTGATCAAGGCTGCCGTGGAGCGCGTTGGCGGCCGTATCCCGGTGATCGCCGGTTCCGGCGGCAATTCCACCGCGGAAGCCATTGAACTGACCCGTTTCGCCAAGAACGCCGGTGCCGACGCTTCGCTGCAAGTGGTTCCTTACTACAACCGCCCAACCCAGGAAGGCATGTACCAGCACTTCAAGGCCATCGCCGACGCGGTGGACCTGCCGGTCATCCTGTACAACGTGCCGGGCCGCACCGTTGCCGACATGAGCAACGACACCATCCTGCGCCTGGCCAAGATCAAGAACATCATCGGCGTCAAGGACGCGACCGGCAATATCGCCCGCGGCTACGACCTGCTGCGCCGCGCGCCGGCCGATTTCGCCGTGTATTCCGGCGACGATCCGACCGCCATCGCCCTGATGATGGCTGGCGGCAAGGGTAATATCTCGGTGACGGCCAATGTGGCGCCGCGCCAGATGCACGAACTGTGCGAAGCCGCGATGGCTGGCGATGCCGCCAAGGCAACTGCCGTCAACAACCAACTGCTCCCGCTGCACCAGCACCTGTTCATCGAACCGAACCCGGTGCCGGTCAAGTGGGCGCTGGCGGAAATGGGCAAGATGCCGAAGGGTATCCGCCTGCCGCTGGTGTCGCTGGCAGAGCAGTATCACGAGACCGTCCGCGCTGCCCTGCGTGAATCCGGTGTGCTGAACTAATCTTCTTTTTCACATGACTATTCGCAAGATCGTTTCCCAGACCCCGCAGCGCGGGCTCGTCGTTGGCGCCCTGATGCTGAGCCTGACCGGTTGCGGCATGGTGCAGTCCGTTGTCGGCGAAACCAAGGTAGATTACAAGTCGGCCAAGAAGGCCAGCACGCTGGACGTGCCGCCGGACCTGACCCAGCTGTCGAAGGACAACCGCTACTCGCTGCCAAGCAATGACCGCGGCGTGGCGACTGCTTCCGGCTACCAGGCTGCGCGCGGAACCACCCCTGGCGCTGCCGTGAGCAGCAACGAAGTGGCAAGCACCGGTAATAGCGCCGTGCGCGTCGAGCGTTCCGGCAACCAGCGCTGGCTGGTGGTGCAGCAGACCCCGGAAGCCCTGTGGCCGCAGCTGAAAACGTTCTGGGAAGAGTCGGGCTTCACCCTGGCGGTGGATGATGCCACTGCCGGCGTGATGGAAACCGAATGGAATGAAAACCGCGCCAAGATCCCGCAGGACTTCATCCGCAGCACGATCGGCAAGGTCTTCGACGGCCTGTACTCGAGCGGCGAGCGCGACAAGTACCGCACCCGCCTGGAGCGCAACCCAGCCGGCGGAACCGAGATCTACATCAGCCATCGCGGCACCAAGGAAGTCGTGACCGGCGCGCAGAACGAGTCGACCATGTGGACCAACCGCAATAGCGACCCGAACCTGGAAGCGATCTTCCTGGCCAAGCTGATGACCAAGCTGGGCGGCACGACCGACGAGGCGACCGCGCGCACTTCGGTCGACAATGCGGCCGTCCAGGCGCAGCACGCCGTGCTGGTGGGCGAGGGCGCCGATGCCTTCATCAAGACCGACGAAGGCTTCGAGCGCACCTGGCGCCGCGTGGGCCTGGCGCTGGATCGCGCCGGCTTCACCGTGGAAGACCGCGACCGCGTGCAGGGCGTGTACTTCGTGCGCTTCGTGAACGATGCCACCGATACCCGCGGCTGGTTCAGCAAGCTGTTCAGCTTCGGCGCATCGGATAAAGAGAAGGAAGCGCAGCGCTATCGCATCTCGGTGCGTTCGGATTCGGTCAACACCACCCAGGTTTCGGTGTGGAATAACCAGAACAAGCCAGAAGCTTCGCCGGTCGGGCAGAAAATCCTGACCCTGCTGCAAGAGCAGCTGAAATAAGGGCGGAAGCCAATAAATCAAAAGCCGGCGCAAGCCGGCTTTTTTATTAAAAGTCGGGGTCAGGTCTGGCAATCGGACATTAATGTCCGATTGCCAGACCTGACCCCGACTTTCATAAAACTATAGGCGAAAAAAAACCAGCCCGAAGGCTGGTTTCTTTTCCCTGCGCAGGAATTACTTAGCAGCAGCGGAAGCAGCGGAAGCAGCAGCCGAAGCAGCCGAAGCAGCTGCGGAAGCAGCAGCAGCAGCGTCGGTAGCAGCGGAAGCGGCAGCAGCAGCAGCGTCAGCGGCTGGAGCAGCAGCAGGAGCAGCTGCGTCAGCTGCTGGAGCTGCAGGAGCGGCTGCTGGAGCAGCTGCTTCTGGGGTTGCTACTGGAGCAGCAGGAGCTTCTTCTTTCTTGGAGCAAGCAGCCAGGGCAACAGCCAGCAGGGAGGCGATCAGCAGGGATTTTTTCATTTGTTTTCCTTAAATAACAACAAAAATTAAACAATGTTGCGATGAATAATTACCGGTAATTATCGCTCGTACGGCGTTTCGTCGGCCCTTCCAACCTTCAGAAAAAGGTCGACCAGACACGGAAACACACCGGATATTATAGCGTTTTCTGCTGCGTCGCAATAGCAAATCGGGCGGTTTACACAACTATTTTGCGAAAACGCAATATTTTTTTCCCGCGCCGATCTGCTGGCAACTGCAGCGATTACCGTCATACCTCGAACCGCAGCATTTTACATTTTTCCGGCTTACAATCCAGTCGTTCCTGGTCGCAGGCCCGGCTGGGTTTCGGCCCAGATAGCTTCATAACGTTCCAAACTGGTTTGGGTTGACGATGGAGCATCAAAATCCGCTTCGCCACGGAAGTGGTCGGAATGGAAGCGGCGCACGATGTGCACGCCGTCCGCCACGCAGAAGGAATCGGTCAGGGTGCTGATGCTGCGGCTGGTCAGGCGGCATTCAATCTGGTGGCTGTAGTCTTCCAGCAGCTTCAGGAAGCGCGGTTCATTGCGCTCCAGATGGCCATTGCTGTGAGCGACCAGCTGGATGCGGCCTTTGTGCTGCAGGAAGCGGCGCAGCAGGGCGTCAGTCTTCGAATGGCCCAGCTGCCACCAGGCATAGTCCGGGTCGAACATCTGCAGCGTCAGGCGGCCTCGGGAGATGCAGTCCAGTAGCAGGGACTGGAATTGGGTACGACTGTCAAAAAGCTGCTTCTCCATGCTATCTCCGATTATTTGTTCAGTTCCAGCCAGCCGTCGGTGTACCAGGCGAAGAGCGCTTCCAGCACGTCTTCGGAAGCTGCGGCCACTGCTGGGCCGTCCAGGCCGCGTGTATTGGCCAGGGTTTCCAGCGTCGCCTTGTCGGACTTGTTCATGGCAAAGGACTCGCCGTTGATGAAGACATTCTTGCCGCGATAAAGCATTTGCGTCTTGCGCGAGAGACAAACGCCTTTTTTCTCAGCCGATTGCTGGAACTTGCCGGCAGTTAGCGGCTTTTCGAGCGGCTGGAAGAAGACGTTATGCTTTGGTTCGGACAGGTATTCGCCGAGGAAAATGGCGAAATCGTCTTCGGTGAAGCTGACCTTGTTCAATTCGTCGGCCAGTTTGCCCAGCATGGCTTTCGGGATTTCAGCAGGCTTGCTGGTCGGCTCCAGGTCCGGGTCGGCATAACGGCCCGGCAGGTCGATGGAGTCGGCCATGAATTGCAGGAAGGCTTCGCCCAGTTCCTGGTAGGACGGGGAGCGGAAGCCGATCGAATAGGTCTGGCAGTCGCCGATCGCTTCGCCATCGTGGGCGTAGTGCGGCGGCAGGTAGAGCATGTCGCCCGGTTCCAGCACGAATTCCTCGGTGGCCTTGAATTTCTTCAGGATCTTCAGCGGCAGGCCTTCGATCAGGGTCAGGTCCTTCTGCGCGCTGATCTTCCAGCGGCGCTGGCCTTCGGCCTGCAGCAGGAACACGTCGTAGGAATCGAAGTGCGGGCCGACGCCGCCGCCATCGGTGGCGAAGCTCACCATCAGGTCGTCCAGGCGCGCATCGGGCAGGAAGCGGAACTGGCGCAGCAGCGCATCCGCCTGGTCGTCCTGCAGGTTGACGCCCTGTACCAGCATGGTCCATGCGCGCTCTTTGCGCGAAGGCAGTTCTTTCAGGGGGCCGTGCTGCATGTCCCAGCTACCGTCTTTCTTGGTGACCAGGCGGCTTTCCACGTAGTCCTTGGTGGCCAGTTCAGCCAGCTTGTCGAAAGGCAGCAGGGGTTTGAAGCCGGGAATGGCCTGGCGGATCAGCAGCGGCTTCTTGTGCCAGTAATCGCGCAGGAATTGTTCGGGCGTGATATCGCCCAGGAGTGTCAGTTTTTTCATGGGGCCGATTATAGCAAGCGGTATAATCCTTCCAGCTTAGATATGAAAGGAAGCTCAATGAAGATCGCCAAGAATACCGTTGTGACGGTGGAGTACAAACTGTCCGACGCACAGAACAATCTGATCGAAGACGGTCGCCAGCCTATGGTCTACCTGCACGGTGGCTACGAGAACACCCTGCCGAAAATCGAAGAAGAACTGGACGGCAAGGAAAACGGCTACGCCACCACGATCCAGATTGAACCGGAAGACGCCTTTGGCGATTACGATCCGAACCTGCTGAAAGTGGAAGAGCGTGCGCGACTGCCGGAGCCGCTCGAAATCGGCATGCAGTTCGAAGGCCTGCCTGAAGGCGGCGAAGACGATGACGCAATGATTTTCACCGTGACTGAAATCGCCGAAGATAAAGTGGTCCTGGACGGCAACCATCCGCTGGCCGGCATGGCCCTGCGCTTCGAGCTGAAAGTGATCGACGTGCGCGCCGCCACTGAAGAAGAAATCGCCCACGAGCACGTGCATGGCCCGCATGGCCATCACCACCACGACGCCGACGATGAAGGCGACGATGGCGAGGAAGGCGATCACTTCCGCAGCCACCCGATCCATTAAGATCCCAAGCCCCGCACAGCGGGGCTTTTTTACGTCACTCGCTGCCCAGGACGAACAGCGCCGCACTGCCCGGTATCACGCGCAGCGTGACCCATTCGGCACCCAACGCGAGATGGCCGACGTTCTTGTTCCATTCGATTGCCGGGGCGGCCTTGCCCTGCTTGCGGTTGTCCACCAGCAGCAACTGCCCCGGATATTTGTCGGCCTGCGAGCGCACGATGCGGCGGATCTCGGTAAAGCCGTCGCGCTTTTGCGCGAGCCGTTCAAAAAAACCTTGTTCCACGTGGGCGCCGATTTCGCCATCCATCACCAGCACGATGCCGGCGATGTTCTTGCGCTTGGCGTGCAGGAAGGCGCGGTGCAGCCAGCCGCGGTTAGCCACCATGCGGTCTTCATACTCGCTGTTGCGACCCGCTTCGACCAGGTAGTGGTTGTTCCTGGCCGGCACGTTGAGGGTGACGAACAGGATGTTCTCGTACTCCCAATACGTGTTTTCGGCGTAGTCGCGGAACTTGGCGATGCTGGACTGGCGGTTCAGCGGCAGCTTGCCCTTGCCGAGTGCTTCGGGCTCGCGGAAGAACAGTTCGCGAATGCGGTTGAGGCGCTCGATGGCGTTCGACTTGCCATTCGAATTGCGGCACTCGGTCCAGTCGCTGCCTGCCGGCAGCAGCACCAAGGGGCGCTCGGCGCTGTTCATCAGGTCGCGGCGCTCCTGGTACAGGCTGTCGGAACAGGGCTCACTGGCCGACTTGAGGCCAGTGGCAATCAGGAATGCGGGCTCGTTGCGGCTTGCTTCTGCCAGCATGCGGCGGAACTCGGCGTCGCCTTCTCCCTTGGGGAAGTTGTGGCCGAGCAGGGCGAACGAGAATTCGCCTTTGCGCGGCGCGGCCTTGTCGTTGCGTGCCACCGCCGCAGGCATGGCAAGCATGGCGGCGGCCAGCGCGGCCCCACAGGCCAGCGAACTTAGGACGAGCCGCCGTTTCATGCCTGCGCCAGGCGCTTGAGCTGGTACAGGCGGTCCAGCGCTTCGCGCGGAGTCATGGCGTCCGGATCGATGTCGTCCAGCGCTGCCAGCAGTTCCTCGGCACGTGGATCGGCCGCAGGAGCAGCCGCGGGCGCCGCGTCGTCGTTGGCATCGGCCACCGGCGCGGCGAACAGGTCGAGTTGCGGCGTGGCGTCCAGCGCTTGCGCTTCCAGGCGCGCCAGGTGCTTGCGGGCGGCCTTGATCACCGGCTGCGGCACGCCGGCCAGCTGCGCCACCTGCAAGCCGTAGCTTTGCGAGGCCGGGCCGTTCTGCACCGCGTGCAGGAAGACGATGGAATCCTTGTGCTCCACCGCCGACAGGTGGACGTTGGCGGCGGTCGGATGCGCTTCCGGCAACTGGGTCAGTTCGAAGTAGTGGGTCGCGAACAGGGTGAAGCTGCGGCTGCTTTCGATCAGGTGGCGCGCAATCGCCCACGCCAGCGCCAGGCCGTCGAAGGTCGAGGTGCCGCGGCCGATTTCGTCCATCAGCACCAGCGAATGCTCGGTGGCGCCGTTCAGGATGGTCGCTGCTTCCGTCATCTCCACCATGAAGGTGGAACGGCCGCCAGCCAGGTCGTCGGTGGCGCCGATACGGGTGAACACGCGGTCGATCGGGCCGATGGTGGCGCTGGCGGCCGGCACATAGCTGCCCACGTAGGCCAGCAGGGTAATCAGGGCGACCTGGCGCATGAAGGTCGATTTACCGCCCATGTTCGGGCCGGTGATCAGCAGCAGGCGGCGGTCGGCCATGAATTTGCAGTCGTTGGCGATGAAACGCTCGATCTGGTTTTCCACCACCGGGTGGCGGCCTTCCACAATATGGATGCATGGCTCGGCCACCAGGTTCGGTGCGCACCAGTTGTTGCGCAGCGCGTGTTCGGCCAGTGCACACAAGGTGTCGACCTGGGCCAGGGCCTGGGCGATGGACTGCAGCGGGCCGATGAACGGGGCCAGGGCGGCCAGCAGCTCGTCGTACAGCATCTTCTCGCGCGCCAGCGCGCGGTCCTGCGCCGACAGGGCCTTGTCTTCAAAGGCCTTCAGTTCCGGCGTGATGTAACGCTCGCAGTTCTTCAGGGTCTGGCGGCGGCGGTAGTCTTCCGGCACCTTGTCTGCCTGGCCGTTGGTGACTTCGATGTAGAAGCCGTGCACGCGGTTGTATTCGACGCGCAGGTTGGCGATGCCGGTGCGTTCGCGTTCGCGGGTTTCCAGGTCGACCAGGAACTGGCCGGCGTTTTCGGACAGGCCGCGCAGTTCGTCCAGCTCCGCATCGTAGCCGCGAGCGATCACGCCGCCGTCGCGCACCATGGTGGCCGGTTCCGGCATGATGGCGCGCACCAGCAGGTCCACGCATTCCTTCGGTTCATTCAAGCCGAAGTGCAGCTTGGCCAGCAGGCCTTGCGCATTGTCGTGGCCCAAGGCGCGCAGCATGGCGTGCTGCAGTTTCGGCAGTTGCTGCAGGCCGTCGCGCAGGGCCGACAGGTCGCGCGGGCGCGCCGACAGCAAGGCCACGCGGGTGGTGATGCGTTCGATATCCGGCACCTGCGCCAGGTGGTAGGCCAGCGAGCCGGTGGTGTCGTGCTGCATCAGCGCGGCGATGGCGTCGTGGCGCGCGCGCGCCACGGCCTGGTCGCGCTTCGCATGGTGCAGCCAGTGGCGCAGCAGGCGCGAACCCATGGCGGTGCGGCAGTGGTCCAGCAGCGAGAACAGGGTAGGCGATTCCTGGCCGCGAATGGTTTCCGTCAGCTCCAGGTTGCGGCGCGTTGCGGCGTCCAGGCCGATGTATTCGTTTTCCGTTTCGCAGGAAAGGCTCTTGACGTGCTGCAGGCCGCGGCCCTGGGTCGATTGCGCATAGCGCAGCAGGGCGCCGGCTGCACCGAATGCCGCGCCCAGGCCTTCCGCGCCAAAGCCTGTCAGGGTGGCGACAGCCAGCTGGTCGAGCAGGGCCTTGTGGCCGTGCACCACGTCGAAGTGCCAGGCCGGCACGTTGTTGACGTGGCAGATCGCGATGTCGTCGAACATGTCGGCATCGTCGCCGCGCAGGATTTCAGCCGGCGCGATGCGCTCCAGCTCCTGTCCCAGGCGCATGTTGACGCTGCGCTGGTCGCCGGAGAATTCCATCAGGCGCAGCGCACCGGAGGCCAGCGACAGCCAGGCCAGGCCGCAAGTGACCACCTTGCGGTTGCTGATCATGGTCATGGCCAGCAGTGGGCGCTCCGATTTTTCCGGCAGCAGGTCCGAATCGGTCAGGGTGCCCGGTGTGACCACGCGCACCACCTTGCGCTCGACCGGACCCTTGGCCAGGGCCGGGTCGCCGATCTGCTCCGCGATCGCACAGGACTCGCCGACCTTGACCAGCTTGGCCAGGTAGCCATCCAGCGAATGGAAAGGCACGCCAGCCATCTTGATCGGCGCGCCGTTCTGGGTGCCGCGCGCCGTCAGTGTAATGCCCAGCACGCGCGAAGCCTTCTCCGCATCGTCGAAGAATAGCTCGTAAAAGTCGCCCATGCGGTAGAACACCAGCATGTTTGGGTAATCGGCCTTGATGCGCAGGTACTGCTGCATCATTGGGGTAACCTTTGGATCGGAGGCTGCTGCAACCTCTTGTTTTGATAGGGTGTTCACAAGTAAGTATTTGAAATTTATAAAGAATTCGGTTTAATCGCCGATTTCACTTTTACTGTATGCGCATACATGCCCATGCGGCCACTTGTACTTTTAGCGTAACTTTTTTCCTGTGAAAAATTGAAGTTACGCTAAAATTCTGGCTCATTTCATCGGAATGATGAAAAGCTACGCCAAACCTACACCGCAAGGGGAACCATGCCATTTGATGCGCGCGCTGCCAAACTTTTGCCAGCAGGCCAACACTTTACCATTTCCGAGTGCCCGGGGCTGCGATTCGAAGCCACGGCAACGAAGCGATCCTGGATTTATCGTTACAAAAGTCCTATCGACGGCAAGATGAAGCAGACCAAAATCGGTGAATGGCCGACGGTGTCATTCGCTGCTGCGACAGTGGCTTGGGAAAAGCTACGCCAGGCCCGCGCCGACGGCGCCGATCCGAGTGCAGCAAAACGGGCTGAGCGCGGTGAGAAGCGTGTAGCCGCAGCGGCGGAGCGAGCCCGCGCCGCGATGGAAGTCGTCACCGTTGCCGATGTGTGCGACAACTACCTGGTTAAGTACATCGAAAAGAATCGCGGCGAGAAGGGGGCGGCAGAGGTCCGGCGCATGTTCGAAACAATGCTGGGCGAAACAGGCTACATGCGCGCGGCCGATGTCACCAGGTCGGTCGCGTTCGACCTAATTGAATCGTTTGGGCATATCCCCGTCCAGGCCGCCAAGTTGCGTGCGGAGATAGGGGCGGCGTGGGACTATGCGTTGGACTCCGGTCGATTGCCTGAGTCCTTGCCGAACTGGTGGCGCCTGATCATGCGTGGCAAATTGCGCAGCAAGGGGCGCATGATCCAGGGCGCGCCGGCCGGCGTTGTAAAACGGGTTCTCAGCGAAGTCGAGCTGACCACGCTCATCCCATGGTTGCCGAACTTTTCTCGCATTGTCGAGGACGCGTTGACGTTGTACCTCTGGACATGCGCCCGAGGCTCAGAAATCATGGCGATGCACGCCAGCGAAATCACTGAGGAGGCGGACGGATTGTGGTGGACTGTCCCAAAGGATAAGACTAAGAACAGCTGGCGAGAGCATGCGACGGACTTCAGGGTACCGCTGGTCGGTAGGGCGGAGCGCATCGTGCGGCGCCGGATGGAGGTCGCTGCTGGAGGATACCTGTTTCCATCCAAACATTGCGCGTCGGGGCATGTCGAGCAAAAGAACGTCGCCTCCCAGGTATGGCTGCACATGCCATACTCGCAGACGCGACCGGAATACGAACGGCCGAGGCTGCCGGTGGACCGCTGGGCGCCCCATGATTTACGGCGCAGCTCGAGGACTCTGTTAGCTGCGATTGGTTGCCCGGATGAAGTGGGCGAGGCGATGCTCGGCCATATGAAGCAAGGAATTACCGGCGTATACAACCGCCATACATACGATAGGGAGAAGCGTGAGTGGCTGACTCGCCTCGCCCCTCATTTGGAAGCTCTGGCATGTGCTTGAGCAATAAGTTCATTTCTGACCTACTGTGCCAAAGGTTGCTCGCCTTTGACGGCGTGAGAATTCGTGAACCTTTCACCTCAGCAGGGTGATATGCTCTATTCGTTGTGCATGACCAACCTACCCAACATATTGGAATTGGCTGACAGAGAAAAATTAGAATAAGGCCAACTTCTGGCCTCTTGCGGATAATTCTATTGGTATTTTGCCCTATGAACTAAAGAGTTAGCGACCGAACGCGGAACGAATGAATGGTTCACTAAAAGAGGATGTTACATGAATCTAGAGTTTTTGGATCGCGCAGCGCCGATCATTAAAAGCTTTAAAATATTTGGCATGTATGGATATAAGGACGTTAGCCTTACATGCAATACTCCAGTTAAAATAGCTAGCGCCGATAATGGATCTGGAAAGACGTCATTATTAACCGCGCTCTATTCTATATTCGCTGGTCAAGGTGCAATATTATATGCCGTTGATTTTGATAGTATTGAGATCGGATGGGGGGATGGCTCGATTACATCCTACTTGAAGAGTGAATTGTTCGGTGAGTTGGTTGATGGTGGGATCGAAGAGGCTGCGTCTAATGTCTTCTTCGATCAATGGGGTTCCAACTCCAGAGATGAAGTAGTAGAGCTTCTTACAAAGTTTATCTTAGGTGATTTGGATGAGGCGGCGCAGACACGAGCATTTTCTACAATTCATCGCGACTCACCCTTCGATCGTCAAGAAATATTTCAACAACTGAATTCAATTTGCACTCCGCTTATTCAGACTGGTGCATTTAAGGAACTTCACGCAAAGGCAAAAGAGCAACTAGGCGATGTGGCGATATTGTACCTGCCAACGTATCGACGGATTGAGGCAGACTTGCCTGAATATAGGCATAAAAATCCTCCTGTGAATCAAGCTGCGCTCCGAAAAGGACGTGGACCCCGGGATGCGTGGGATTCGACCCGCTTGATTTATTTCGGGATGGCGGATGTTGAATCCAAATTGAACGCTATCGTTACTCAGATTAGGCGAGAAACGCTGGATGCGTTTTCTAGGAATAGTGGTCAAACTTTGGAGCAGCTCATTGATAACAAGTCTCTCATTGAGTCGGATGGCACTAAGAGTTTTGACTTGGCGTCGATTGAAGTTGTCCTTGCGCGTGTCGGTAAAGATTCTGAAGAATTAAAAAGCCGATTATCGGAAATTATCAAAACGAACGAGATTTTTAACGAGAACCGACGAGAACTTCGGCGATTTTTGTCGCAGCTCTTACGTGTATATTCGGAGCGTCGCGATGATGAAAAAGCGATCGAGAATTTTGTTAATATGGTCAATGGCTATTTGTGTCCCGCCGAAGAAGAGCTGCTCGGCTCAACGCGGGAAAAGAAGCTGATGTTTGACAAGCTAAAACTAGAGTTGTCGATTTCAAACCTCATAACCGGAAAAGATATTAAATTCAATAACTTGTCTTCCGGCGAAAAACAGGTCGTAAGTATTTTTGCAAGACTGATGCTTGATCCGCGGAAGAAGTACTTGATACTAGTGGACGAGCCTGAGTTATCACTTTCGATCGAATGGCAGCAACGTCTATTGCCAGATATTTGTGCTACTCAAAACTGCATGCAGCTAATTGCTATAACGCACTCGCCTTTTGTTTTTGATAACGAGTTGGAAGTGGTTTCCGGAACTATTGATACTGCAATAAATCGGAAAAAGTCTGGGGGAGGCTAATGCAATCCAAGTCTACAGTAATGGCTCAGAGCAAGGATCGTTTGTCCGTTTCCTTGCTTCGGTACAATAAATTGAGGAGCAAAGTTCCAGATGCCGAGATAGCTATTGTGGAGGGCGCCGACGATACCATTTTTTATTCCTCGATTTTTACTAGGAAAAATTTGAATTCGCCTGAAATCTTCTTTCAGGCCAATGGGAAAGACAATGTGCTACGGTTACGTGATGTGATTTCTAGAAGTAAGGAAATACCGAAAGGCCAAGGTAATGTGTTTTTCATTGATTCTGATTATGATGGGCTAAAAGGATATCAACCTGGCGAAGATATTTATGTGACACCAACTTACTCCATTGAGAACTTGCTCGTATCGAAAGAGGCTCTTCGGCGTTTAATGAATGCTGAGTTCGGACTTGGAACGGCAGAACTTATAGATGACCGAACTCGTATAATTGCGCTTTTTGACGAATTTCTAGAACAGCATGCGAATGAGTTGAAGGAGGTAAACAGGCTTTTGCACTGCGTGCGAAAAGAGTCTTTGGCAGGGATTTCCTTGACTGCAGGTTCAATTGATGAGAATTCTGAGAAATTTGCAACGGTAGATGCTAATTCATTGCGAATCATAAAAAAAGCAAGCGGGCAGGCTCTTTTTGATTTGTTGAAAGTAAAAGAAGATGTTCCGGCGGAACACGTTGGTCGATATGATGAGGATTTCTTAAAACTTAATCCGTCCTTAAATTGGAGAGGGAAGTTTCTTTTCTTCTTGTTTAGACGCTTTATTGCGGTCTTAATTGAGGATAGAAATAGCGCTCAGCCGAAGTTTTTCACGGTTGGGAAGGGGAAAATTTCGTTTGACACTAAACAGGATTCGCTGGTGAGAATATTGTCGTCAACTTGTAATATTCCCGAATGCTTAGACAAGTTTGTAGAGTCGATTCGTGAGGGGCGCCATAAAGTTCATATCGGACCTGAAGCTCTTCGCCTTTGAAAAACAATCCGCCGCCCTTCGGTTTAGATTGGGCGGCGAGAGACTGTGCGCGGACACAGCAACCGATCGCAGATTTATGTAGTGATATTCGCTTATCTCACGGAACTTCGAAGCTTTTGCGCCTTGAACTTCCTCTCAGGTCGAGCTATCGAACTTCATTCCTTTGCGGTGTCCGGTGTTGGGCGGTGGCGGTAGGTCGGATATCGGCCGCTCTTCAGCCCAAGTCTGTACCTCACGAACGAGCCAGCCGACACGCTGCGCGGATAATTTGCGTGGAGGCGGAAACTCGTTCTGGCGGACCAGCTTTTGGATGGTCGCGGTAGAGAGCGACAACAGGTTAGCCACCTCAGGCAGGTCTACATAAAGTCGGTTCATATTCACGCTCATTTCACCCTTTCGTTCAGATTGCATTCTATTTGCTTCGACGCTTCAACTTGGCGCTGCAGGTGCTCGATGTGATCGGCAGCTTCAAGATCTAATGCTGGCGGCTTGATCGTGCTATGGCCCGCAACGGTGCGTAGACGACGCACCAGGTCCTGGCTTGTGGCGGCGCGCTGACCGTACGCGCCGCGGTCCTGTCGCTGGGCAAGGTACTGCTTGGCCATGCTCAATACCGCCGCGCGCTCAGCTTTGCGTTTGAGTTCCTTGTCGATTATTCCGCGCTCCTGCAGGTCGGCCATCGCATGCAGCAGCGATGCCATTGGGGCGAAGTGATGCAGCGAGTTCAGGACTTCGCCTGAGGCCCGCAGCTCGCTCGCCAGGCTGGCGATGACTAGGTGCGCTGGAACCGTGGCCGTTGCCGCCGTCGTCGTGTGATTGTTGAATGCGTTCACCACAGGTGGTGCGAGTACAACGAGTTTGCTCATGATTTAGCTTTCGGTTAGTCGCGGCCTTTTGCCGCAACGGGTTCTGCGTTGATGGTGAGATTGAAAAGGATGTCACCCAGTGCGCGTTCGTCATGTCCCGCGTATGCGGAGAGCAGTGCTATGAACAGCATTGATCGAAGCACTGGATTTGTCGGATGGCTCTTAGTGGCTTTATCGGCGCATTCGCGCAGCGCCAGGCGGTACTCTTTGGAATTCATGGCTTAGTCCCGATCGTTCGCTGCGAGGGATTTGAAATCGGTGATCGGCGGCCGGCGTACAGGGTGCTTTCGCGCATAGCTGCGAATCGCGCGGCCGATCGAGGGGTCTTTGAGCGCCTTATCGAGTGGCCCGGCAACGCGCAAGGCGACGTATGCAGCTGCAAGTGCCGGGTCGTCAGGATTCGCGGCTGTGACGGTGATGCCGCACGGTGTGTCGCCATGGTCGTCTAAGGCTGCTTCGGCTGCGGCCGCTGCATTTACAGAGCGGGTGCAATAGGATGCGGCGCCTGCGCTTGTGCGAACGGTCACGTTGAACTGGTGGACCAAATGACCGTGAATCGCAAGGGCGGTACTAAGGTCGTCGGCCGTATCGCCGCGCATACCGGCAACGCCCGCCAGGCGGAGCAGTTCGGCGGCATTCGCAGCAGCAGTGTTTAGACGGTCCAGGCTTGCAGCGACTGCTGCAGCCTGCTCGGACAGGCTTCCGTGGGAAGTCGTTTCCGGCAGGTTGGCGGCGGCGCTCATTGAGTCGCCTCTTGATCGTTGATATGTGCAGACGTCTGCACACGTTCAACTTTTTTATTCAAGTTTCGGGCAGCAATGTAAGCGTGGCCCTTGAGGCCCGCAAGCGGAACCGGAGAGGGCGGAAACACTCGCTGCAACCTGTTCGCGTGGAACAGTTGAGTTCCCTGATCTGCGCCAGCGAAAAACGCATCAGCTTGCGGCGAGCCTTCCGCAAACGGACAGGCGAATGGTTTTCCAATCGTGAGTTGCAGCAGGCGTGCGTGAGCGCCGGACAGGTATTCTTGGCTTCGTACTGCTTTTTGGGATGGGGAGGCGAACGCCTCCTGCAAGATTGCAGCAACTGCAGCCGCAGGGGAATTTCGGAATTGATGCATCTATCGCTCCGTCGTTAAACAAGACGGAGCGATTAAATACCATGTTTAAAATTCAGTCAAACATTTTGTTTAATTCAGATGTGCGTACTTTCTTTCCTAACAACTTTTCCGACGATAATGCATTCCCCATTGCGGCAGAGTTTGCGATGGAAACGCCGTTGATCGGTATTGTCTGAAGTCAGCCACCACTCACCTACGTCCCTGCTCAGGCGCTTAATCACTGCCTCGCCCTCATAGTTGACAGCGTATACGCTTCCGTCAACTGGGCGAGTGTCAGCAAGATTGATGACGACGATATCGCCTTCGTACAAGGCCGGCTCCATGCTCTCACCTTTGACTTGAATTGCAACGAGGCGTTTCGGGTCAAGATTTTGGCGATCTGCCCAGCTTCGATCTATGCGCAGAATTCCGTGGCCTCGCTGATCGGGTTCGGTTTGAATCCCCATAATCCCCGCTTGCAACCGCAGGTGCACGCGAGGAATTCCATATGTGTAAGGGTCATCTGGCCCGGCCGCCACAACCTGCATTACACCAGGAGGTAATTCCGGTGCCGACAGAATCATCTCTCCTTCCCCAGAGTCCAACCAGGTAGCAGAACAGCCAATCGTGGCTTGCGCGGCAAGCATTCCGGGTTTTGAAATGCCGCGTGCTTCCCAATTGTTCACCGTTTGGGAGGAGAGATTCAACGCCCTTGCGAGCTCAGTTTGAGTGTTAATGCCACGCAGGGTTTTGGCGGCGGCGTAAAGGCGGGTCATTTGTGGATGCATGTTTAAGATTTTGAGGCCAACTAAACAATTTGTGTTACACACGGTGTTGACTCGTAATTAAACATGGTGTTTAATCATGGTCGTTCATAACCTCCAACAAACGACATGTGCAAAGACGACTGCAAGCTAATTGACGAGTTGGGCGGACCTGCAAAAGTTGCTCGCCTACTGGGGTATCCCAATCAAGGTGGGGTGCAACGAGTCCAGAACTGGAAGAGTCGAGGAATTCCACCAAAGGTCCGCCTGGAGCGGCCAGATCTATTCCCAGTGCTAACGGTTCAGGAGGCCCACATCCGCAGTAATCCAGGGCATGGCGGGAGGCAGCCGCCGTCGCCGACCCAAATCTTTGACACCGTGCCACAACATTCGGTCGTCGGGAAATTCAGCGATATGGATGGGTAGGTAGGTCGGCATATCGGAATGTTAGAGAAGAATTTTGTTATCTAAAACCCAAGAACTAAAGGACGATACTGTGGAGTTGTTAGCTGCATACCAAGAAATGATCAAGGTCCACGGCTGGAACGGGACTGCTGCAACTTTAGGCATGAGCAAATCGGCCCTTGAGCAGCGCGTATATGAGGTGAAGGGCAGCGGCATGCGTGTCGACACCGCGCTGCTGATCCAAGACTACGCGGGCACCAAACACTTTGCGCAAGCAGTGGCACACGCAAGTGGCGGTATTTTCTATTCGCTGCCGGAGCCTGGTGATTTGTCGGAAGTAGAGCTGCACGACAAGTTCCATGAGCTCTATGACGAGCTGGGCGAGTTGTCGCGTGAGTACACGGAAGCAAAGAAGGACGGCAAGATCGACGCCCGGGAGCGTGCGACGTTGCAGATTCTGGAAAACCGCATGCATAGCACGATCCGCGAACTGATGACGCTGATGTTCTTGATGCATTGCCCGATGCCGAACCCGGTCGCATCTGCAAGGGAGGCAGCGTAATGGCTAAGCATGATCTGCCTCGCCGTGGTAGCAGACCAGCCAATGCGCTGTCTTCGCTCCACTCACTCGGCGGCCGTGCGGCCAGCGCTACTTTGTATCGCGTCGCAGGCAAGTCCATCACACGTACCGCCTTTGACATGCTCGTTATTGAGCAGTTGGTCTTTTACGGCTTGATCGAAAAGAACGACGCCGACGTGCAATTGACCGATGAGGGGCGGGCATATTTAGGTGTGGCAAAACCGACGGAAACTTGGGTCGGCAAGTTGCCAGAACCGCGTACCGGCAATGGCTTCAAGCCACTGCGCGCCCGCAGCGCGATGGTCTTCCGATCAGGTGCGTTTGACTTTCGTGCTTCGCCTTCCGTCGTGGCGGGTAAAGAAGTGCCGTATAAAGGCCCTACGAGCTTCGCGGGAGCCAAGTCTTGATTGATGATGTTGGACGAGTAGTCCTCCAAATGCAGTTGGCAGATATGCCGCCATTGCCGTCGGACCATCCGAAGACTGATGGGAAGATTCACCGTTTCGGGCCAAAGAAGAAGGCATGGTATGTGCTGCGCCGTACCACGCTGAGAACTGGCCGCGAGGTCATCACTGGCGCATACGGGATATACATCGGCCTCGACCCGGGAACGATTCAGGTAACGTGCGACTCCGACGCGATGTCGGCCGAGGAACGCGCTGACCTGGCCGCGAAGCGGCGGGAGGAAGAGGAGCGCGCTGCGGAAGAGAAGCGCCGTGAGCAGCAACTGGCTGCCAACCGTGCGCTGGACGAATGGAACAAGGCCGAGCGCAACCCCGTCGCGCACGCTTACTTGGATCGTAAGAAGATCACTCCGGAGGGCGTGCGCGTCAATGATAACGGTGAGCTTTTGATCCCAATGATGCGCGCGGGCCAGATGGTAGGCCGGCAGCGCATCGACCAGGCAGGGAATAAGCGCTACAGCAGCGGCATGGATAAGGTCGGGGCGGCATGTCTGCTCGGCGCCCTCGCCGGTAGAGCTGGGGACGCGGGCGTTATTGGCCTGGGCGAAGGCTACGCCACATGTCGAACTGTTCGCATGGCGGCTGCCTTGCTCGGCGACGATCTTCCCCTTGCAGTGGCATTCGATGCCGGCAGTATCGGCATCGTGGCGCAAGAACTGCGGCGCCGCTATCCAAGTGCGCACTTGGTGTTCCTGGTCGACGACGATTACCTGTTGGAGCAGCGCTTCACCGAGCACTTGTTCAGGGAATTCGACGTACACGTGCATGTGCCGATTGATGGGGTTGAGCATACGGTCCTGAATGTCAGCGGCGAATCAGTACAGGTTACGGCACAGTGGTGTGTTGACGCGAACGGCGTCGACTACATCGCTAGCGACGTGCGCAGGGGGCGAAGAATCGATACGCGGAAATTTGAGAATGCCGGCCTGTCGCGTTGCAAGGCGGCCGCAAAGCTTGTCGGCAACGCCTCGCTCGCGATTCCATCATTCTCAGATAGGAGAGGGCGTAAGCTGACCGATTGGAACGACTTGCACGCGGAGGAGTCGCTTGAAGTCGTGGCATCGCAACTCGCGCCTGTTCTTCTCGCCGCGAAGCGGCCTAAGTCGGTCCTTCCCGTAGCTGGTGCCGCGCCAGCGGCGCCAGTCTTACACGAGCCAGCGGACGCGAATCATTCAGCCTGCGTTCCTGCAACGCCGCCAGCGGTCATCGAGAGCGATGCCGCGTCCGTTGGTTCTCCCGCTCCCTCTCCTGATGATGCGGCCGCGCGAGCGGGCGCATTGCCGGAAGACGCGGGGCTGCTCCCCCCGCCCCCCTCAACTGCGAATGCGGCGCCGGAGGGCAAGGTCGGGCTGGTGTCGCTGGAATGGGCGCTGTCGCACTGTGCGCTGATCCAGGGTACGACCGAAGTGTGGGATTCGGTGAACAAACTGCGCATGAAGGCCAAGGCGTTTGTCACCATGGTAGGCAAGGAAAGCGCTAAGCAATGGGAGAATAGCCCGCAGCGGCGGTCTATCAGCCCTCGCAATCTCCCGGCCACGGTGCGCGGCGTTGCAGCGACCAACGGGGGAGCGGGGGATGACTCTCTGTTGATGATGTTGGAGCGCTACACGCTGCTGTATGGCACAAAGACCGTTTGGGACCACGACCGTCGCAAGATCGTTGGTTACGACGCCATGGCTCTATCGCGCGGCGCGAATCTGGCCGAACGCTGGCTGGAGCATTCCATGCGGCGCGAGATCGACCTGGAGAACCTGGTCTTTGATCCGACGCAGACCGTGGATTTGAAGACGCACATCAACATGTTCGAGGGCTTCCCATTGAAGCCGAAGAAAGATCCAGAAAAGGCCGCCCTGGCGTTGGAGTTGCTGGCAAGCCTGTGCTTTTCGGAGCCGAACCGGGAGGAACTGTTTCAGTGGGTACTGCGCTGGCTGGCCTACCCGCTGCAGCACCCCGGCGCCAAGATGCAAACCGCGCTCTTGTTCTTCGGCGAGAAGCAGGGTACGGGTAAGAGCTTGTTCTTTGAAGGCATCGTCAAGCCCATCTACGGCGAGTACGGGGCGACCGGGGGCCAGAACCAGCTGGATTCTACGTACACCGTGTGGCGGTCGCAAAAGCTGTTCGTGCTGTTCGAAGAAATTCTCTCGCGCCAGGATAAGTACAGCTCCATTGGCCTGATCAAACACATGATCACGGGCCGCACGCAGCCGATCAGCCAGAAGTTCAAGGATGACCGCGACGAGGCCAACCACATGAATACGGTCATGCTGTCGAACGAGTTCCAGGCTGTACCGCTGGAGCCGCACGACCGCCGCTTCTGTGTTGCCGACGTACGTACCGATCTGGATCCAGTGCTGCTCGGGAAAATTAAGTCAGTGCTGGAGGATGGCCTGATCGAGTCCTTCTATGCCTTCCTGCTGGAGTATCCGCTGGGCGACTTCAACCCTCATACGTGGCCGCCAATGACCGCCGCGAAGGAGCGTGTCATCAGCTTTGGCCGGCCCGATTGGGAGGCGTTCTATCTCGCCTGGTCGGGTGGCGAGCTGGACGCACCGTATTGCTCCTGTCTGTCGAATGACCTGTACCTGGCCTACGACCGCTACTGCTCCCGATACGGGTTGCGAGGACAGTCGCTCACCAAGTTTGCCGAGTTGATGGGGAACCGCCTCAAGAAGGACCGCCAGTGGGTGACCATCGGTGCGAAGCGGAAGCTACTGACCGTATTGCATGTGCCGGATCAGGAGGGCGATCCCCCCGATGAGTCGTTGAGTGCTCGTTGCGAACGCTTCCGTCGACTGGCGGACATCAAGGCCGAGATCTAACGGTGAGCAAGAACAGGGTTATTAACAGGGATTTTACAAACCCCGTACAGCGCAAAGCTAGCATTCATGCGGTGTTAACAGGGTTAACAGGGTTTGCAGGGGTACCACGCGTGCGCGGGTGTATTTCTTAGATTAGAGAGGCTGGAAGTTTTTTCATATGTGCGTGTAATTACACCCTGTTAACCCTGTTAACCCTGTAAAGGAAAGCATTCATGCGGGTTTCAGCGTAACAGGGTTCAGTGAAGGCATGTAAAGGGTCTGATCAACAGGATTCGGGGGCTCGGACAGAGCGAGTAAATAAAGGAAATGGGAATGCAAGTGATTGAAGTCGATGGGATTGCGTATGAAGCGATCGAAGTGGCGAACCAGGCTCCGCGCAATACGGGGCGCGTCGTGCCTGCGGCGCGTGTGCCGGGCGATGAGCAGTTCAAAGCCAGGCTGGAGAACTGGCGCCACGCGGTACGTGGCGCGGACAAGCGTGGCGGTGGGGCGCAATGCTGCGCGGCGTGGGCCCGTCAGTATGTCCTTCAACGTGCGGCGGCGGCAGGCCTATCCCTGACATCGGTTGACGGCGGCGACAGGCTGCAGCGGCCACTGGCATGCACGGGTGCTGAGCTGGACGGATGGGTGGTCGAGGCGGCATGGCGCCTGCTTAGCGACGCGAATGAGCGCCAGGTGCTGAAGGCGTTGTACATCCACCAGTGGCCGGCGGATCAAGTGCGCCGATTCGTGCGCGGCGTGCGGGGGCCACATGTGCCGCTGCTGATCGCCAAAGCGGAAAGGAACCTAAGGAGTATCTTGATAACCTTAGGTAGCCCGGCTACCATTCAGGCTACAACTTGCCTGCCGGGGTGTCCCGAGCCTTCAGCCGAATCGGCGTCTCCCTGGCGGAGGCGTCTGTTCGTCTGAATGGAGGCAACGACCAAGCCCGCCACTGAGCGGGCTTATTCTTTTCTGTGCAGACGTCTGCATTCCCCGGAGACCCCATGACCGTTGACGTGCGCGATGCAGTGAGGCAGTTGACAACTGGCATGCTGGTGGAAGAAAAACAGGTCAAGTTTGCGACGCGGGTGGCATTGACGCGCGTGGCGGTGAAGAGCAAGCAGGCCGAGGAACGCGAGATGCGGGACGTCTTTGACAAGCCGACACCGTTCACCATGTCAGGGCTGTTCGTGCAGCCGGCCACGAGCGACAGTCTCACGGCCGAAGTCAAGCTGAAAGACTTTGCCAGCAAGAGCAGCACGCCGGCCGCGAAATACATGGCGGCGCAGATCAAGGGCGGATCGCGTGGGCAGAAGCGATTCGAGCGGGCGCTGGAAGCCATCGGCGCACTGCCACCGGGCTACCGTGTGGTACCGGGTGAGGGCGCCGAACTGGATGACTACGGAAACATGAATCGTGGTCAAATCGTGCAGATCCTGTCGTACTTCCGCGCCTTCCCGGAGGCAGGCTACAAAGCCAACATGACGGACAGGCGCCGCGAGGCCCTGCAGCGCGGTAGCAAGACGCGGCAAGGCGTTTCCTACTTTGTGGGCAGGCCTGGTGATCGGCTGCCTCTCGGCATCTACCAGCGTGTGCATTTTGCTCGCGGCACCGCCATCAGGGCTGTGATGATCTTCGTGCGCTACGTCACCTATCAGGCAACGTTCGACTTTGAATACGTGGCGAAGCTGGCCATCGAGCAGCACTTCAAGGGTGAATTCCAGCGCGCTCTGGCCGAAGCGCGGGCATCCCAGCGCTGACCAGAAGCTTTTCCAAGGTACTCCCGAGAGGGGGCCGTCAAGGGTAATTCGAACCCCGATTATTCTCTAGTCAAATACCCTTCCTAAGGGGGTTGTATTGTCATGTCCACCTTCGACCTTACTAAGCCGATGACCCAGGTAACATTCGGCGCGCTCGTCGGCGTCAGCCAGCAAGCGATCGGCAACCTGGCTGGCCGAGGCATCCTCGATAAGTCCATGGATGGCCACCAACTGCTGCAGGCCTATTGCTCTCACTTGCGCGAACAGGCGGCGGGGCGGGCGGCGAACGGCGAGCTTGACCTGGCCACCGAACGCGCAGGCCTGGCGAAGGCCCAGCGCGAGAAGATCGAAATGCAGAACGCCGTCACGCGCGCCGAGCTGGCGCCTGTGACGCTGATCGAAGAGGTGTTGTCCAAAGCCGGCGGCAGGATCGCCGGCATCCTGGAAGCGATCCCTGGTGCTGTGAAGCGCCGTGTGCCAACCCTATCCGGCGAGGAAATCAAGAGCATTGCCGCCGAGATCGCGCTGGTGCGCAACATCGTTGCCGGCATGTCGCTCGATGACCTGCGCGAGCAGGAAGACGAAGACGATGATGAGCCCGTGACCGAGTTCGAGGAGCCCATGCCATGAGCTGCATGCACGAAGTCCTGAACTGGGATTCTCCGGAGCTCGCCAAGACCGTCACGCGCGGCTTGGGCGCGTTCGGCGTGCCGCCGCCGATGACACTCGAGGAGTGGGCGCGGGAGCACTTCTACCTGTCCGCCGAGTCGTCGTACGTGGAGCAGGCCTGGCGGCCCTGGCCATTCCAGCGTGCGATTCTGGCATGCATCAGCAACGACGACATCCGCGCGATCGACTTCAAGAAGTCGGCGCGGGTGGGATACACGAAGATGTTGCTGGCCGCTGTTGGTTACTTCGCTGAACACAAACGGCGCAACCAGGCGTTGTGGCAGCCGACGGATGGTGATAGCGACGAGTTCGTCAAGACCGAGCTCGACACGATGCTGCGCGACGTGAAAGTGATGCGCAGGGCGATGCCGGCGCACGTTTCTAGGCACAAGGACAATACGCTCGCGCAGAAGAAATTCCTGGGCTGCTTGTTGCACACGCGCGGCGGAACCGCTGCCCGGGCCTACCGGCGGATATCGGTCGACGTTGCGCTCCTGGATGAACTGGATGCGTTCGATCGCGACATCGAAAAAGAAGGCTCGCCCGACGTGCTGGCGGCGAAGCGGGTGGAGGGGGCGACGTTCCCGAAGGTGATCACCGGATCGACGCCGAAGCTGCAGGGCTTCTCGCTCATCGACGACAGGTACCAAGCGGCGGATGTGCGCCTCAAATTCGGGATCCCTTGCCCAGAGTGCGGCGAGTTCCACACGCTGGCCTGGGGGAAGAAGGATGAGGCGCACGGCTTCAAGTGGGTGAACGGCGACCCGGAAACCGTTCGGCACTTGTGTCCACACAACGGTTGCCTGATCACACAGTCGCAGTACCTGGCAGTCGCCGACCAGGGCCGATGGCAGAACGAAGACGGCAGCATCTCCGTCGATGCCGAAGGCATCTTCCGCAATGCGGCCGGCGAGGAGATCCCGGCGCTCGAGCATATCGCGTTCCACGTCTGGACCGCGTACAGCCCGGTGGTGACCTGGTCGAAGTTGGTGGAGGAATTTCTGGAGGCCTACGAAAAGGCCCAGGGCGGCGACATTACCAAGCTCAAGGCGTTCACAAATACGACGCTGGGCGAGGTGTGGGCGCTGGAACAGGAGAAGACCGATGCCGAGCAGCTGAAGGAGCGCGCCGAGCCGTACAAGCTCGGGACGGTACCAATGGGATGCCTGCGGCTGCTGGCAGGGTGTGACACGCAGGACAACCGCATCGAGGTGACGGTTCGCGGATATGGGCGCGGCTGCGAGACATGGAAGATCGAGCATCGAGTCTTTTATGGAAACCCCAGCGAAGACCAGGTGTGGCAGGACGTTGCCGAATACCTGTTCGAGACGGAGTTCCCGCACGCGAGCGGCAAGGTGCTCGGAATCTATGCATCGGCGATCGACACTGGCGGCCACCACACGCAGGCGGTGTACAGCTTCGTGCATGCGCAGACTGCGATGGGCCGCAAGGTGTTCGCTGTGAAGGGCCGTTCCGGGCGAGAGAAGCACATCAAGGATGGCGTCTCAAAGGTGGACATCGACTGGCGAGGCAAGACGAAGAAGCGTGGCCTGTTCCTGTGGCAGGTCGGTACAAACCTGGCCAAGGACTTGATCTATGGCCGGCTACAGATCACCAAGCCTGGGCCTGGCTACATGCACTTCTCAAAGGAATCGACGGATGAATACTTTGCACAGATGGCAGGCGAGGCCCGAGTGGAGCGGGCTACCGCCAGCGGAAAAGAATCGCGCTGGACGGCGCTTCGTAAGCGAGTGGAAGCGTGGGATTGCACGGTTTATGCAGTCTGGCTCGAAACGCACCTGGAGCTGGCGAAGAAGCCGGCGAAGTGGTGGGACACCCTGGAAGCGGAGGTCCAGCCAGCCATAGGCGATCTGTTCAGCCAGGCGCCCCCGGCAGCGGCACCGCAAACCGTTCGGCCGGCCGCCGCAGAAGCGCCACGGCCAGCGCCGGCAGCGGCGCCAGCAACGTCGCAACAGACCAGGAGCGCAGGACGTGGCTTCGCATCCGATGAATGGGCAAGTAGGGGATTTAATTAATGCAAATGCACAACGAGAATGACATCGTCGGCTGCTTCGTCAGCTTGGTCGGCGCCACCCTGGGGCCGTCCATTTTTACGCCTGAGAAGCAACGCCAGATTGACGCAATGCTGCGCCTGCAGTGGGGCGGTCAGGAGGTCTACATCAAGAAGTCCGACATCGATGCGGAAGCGCGCGCCGAAGCGGTCAGAGCCAAGTACAACGGGCGCAACCGTAAGGAACTGATGGCCGAGTACAACGTTAGCCGTTCACAGTTCTACAAAATCATCAAAGGAGGGTAGACGTGTACAATTTAGCAATTGCTCAGATATGTGCTGAGTGTGACGGTCGTTCGTGGCCGCTACCGCTGCGGAAGGCGCAACTTTAGGAGTGTTTAGCGGAGGTTAGCCGTTAGCACGTTTTCAATGCAATCAAATATCGAAGAGAAATTGCGGAAATCTTCAGCTGTACCATTTGAGCAGAGCCAGTCGCACAGATTCCCTTTCTCATCTTTATTGATTGACTTTTTTGCGGGAGTAACAATCTCTTGATTACGAACTCTTTGCGTGGTTGGTTCGGTCGAATCGATGAACTGGGGGTGGCTCCCCTCCAACCGAGAAATTAGCTCCGCAGGAATTAAATTCTCAATACCTATGGCAATTGGTGAGTCAATGATTGACGGAATAACACGCTTAATAAGTCGCCCTTTTTCTGCTGCTGATTTGTTTGTGTCGCAATCGTAGAGTAAGAGAACCTTCGAGGGCAGCAATTCCGCTATTTGAGCTTCGTAGGACCGCCAAATCTTATCCAGATTACCAAAGCCAGTCCCATCTCTAAGTTGAATAGCCTGAAGAATGTGAGCTTTCCCGAGCAATTCGGCTGCCCTAGTGATGTATCGAATATCGTAATGCCCTTCAACAAAAACGATCGGTCTTGCATTGGCTTTTAGCGTATTTGCAATCTCTTGTCGATGCAGGCTCGTTTGCTTAAATGTCTCGTAAGCTGCCGTGAACTCTGAAAAGTCAGATGCGGAAACAATCTCACCATTCGGCATATTTACGATCTGGAATCCGTTGGCCCCTAGTTTCTCCTCCATCCCCAGTAGAAATAGAGGCGAATGCGTTGTTATGATGAATTGTACGTTCGGAAAGGATGCGAGGAGATCCGGCAAGACTTCCTTCTGGTGACGAGCATGTAGATGCGCATCAATCTCATCGATGATAACGACGCCTCGTATGTCATGTAGGTTCTCTAGCGCCCCCCCGCTCAAGTCGTAATCCCGCATTGTGGACAAGAAGAGGTTAAGAAGCAGTACTTCTCCCGTTGAAAGTTGGAATATGTTTGGGATCCACGGCGCCTCATCCTTAAGTATCGAAATTTGCCGGCGGTGCCTGGTCCCAGCGCCAAGGCGAATCTTCCCATCAACGCGAAGTGTCGTGCGAAGTAACTGTAGAACTGCTTCGTATATTCGCGAACTCTGCCCCTGATAGCCACCGAAGACAGAGATATTGATAGGTGACTGGTTTGGGGTAACGGAATAGGGCACTTGATGAGTGAGTATCTCAAATGCCTGACGATCAAAGATTAGATCCAGAAGCCAGTTTTTATTTGCTTTCAAAGGCGAAGTCGAGATTAAATGTCTGTTCGAGTGGCGTGAAATATGCTTTAGCTCGGTATAGGCGGCTCGATCTTTTAGATTGTCAATATTCAACCATGCAGGTTCCTCAAAGCGATTAACTGGGAAATAAAGGCAGCATCTATTCTCGAATAGCCCCCTTGCGGCATGTTCATTATGTGTAAGGGAATTTACAAAATGAGACGTAGCATTTTCGGGGATGGTGGTCCAGCTTTTCTTCGCGGGAGAAAAAGAATAATCGTTCTGAAATTTCGACCTTTGCACGTCGAGTTGCCATTCTTCGACGTAATGACCATTTGTAAATTCAACACGTCCGTGGGAATAGTGCGCTCCTGTTCTAATGTATTGCGTGCTTCTGTACTTGTAGACCTTCCCAGCTTCAACCTCGGAATCGTCGAAAACTACCTGCTTTGTTGTGACCAGTGAGTTGACTAGATAGGACAGAAGGATCGTCTTCCCAGTGCCATTTTCGCCAACAATCACGAGCGGCTTGGGACTACCTGATTCATTTGTGGGGAAATCGATCGTTAAGTTGTCAATGGGTCCAGCATTTTCAACTGCAATTCTCTTGAAGTACATAGTGAACGTTCAGTTGTTAGTGTGAGAATGATAAGACCAACCCGTAGATCAGGATTGACCTTGTTAAGCAGCGGGACAGATTCCAAACATCTGTTGCACGCTTTGATCTTGCCAGTGCCACTTCCTAATGGCAATAGACTCGATGAAAAATATACTCGAGTACCGATAGGTGGCGATCTTTACGATAAATAGACCGTTGCAGCTCAAAACTTCTTGGAAGCTGATGTAATTTCCAGGATGTAGTCTCACTTCTCCCTAGAAATGAGACTACGTCATCAGTAGTGTTGGGCGCTTCAAATAAGGAGCGTCCAATGAGCACACCTGCAGAAATGCTTTCCAAGTACCTTGAGGCCGAGCTGGCCGTCCTGGCCGGCAAGACGATCACCTTCCAGGGCCGATCCATGGGCATGGAGAACCTGAACGAGATCAGGGCTGGTCGGCGCGAATGGGAGGGACGCGTAGCCCTGGCGCTACGCGGCGCCAGCGGGCAGCCGGCAATCGGTGGCATGTCGTTCTCGGTCGCCAGTTTCGCGGAGCCCCTGTAATGAGCGGCAAGGCCAAAGTGCAGCTCAACGCCATGGATCGCGCCATCGCCTATCTGTGGCCGGCGGCAGGACTGCGCCGCCTGGCAGCGCGCAGCGTCCTGAGCCAGTATGAAGCGGCCAAACCATCGCGTCTGCGGAAAGGCGCGCGCGATGGGCGTTCACCTGATGCACAGGTCCAGCAGGGCGCCGTCGCCCTTCGTGGTCTGGCTCGAAACCTGGAACAGAATCACGACATCGCACGCGGCGCTCTTCGCACGTTGGTGAACAATGTGGTTGGCCCGAGCGGCATCGGCATCGAGCCTCAACCCCGCCGAAAGGATGGCTCGATCCACAATGAATACGCGGCGGCGCTGCGCACCGCCTACCGCGATTGGCAGCAGAATCCAGAAGTCACCCAGCGGCATCACTGGAGTAAGGTGCAGCGCCTGGTAGCGAAGACCTGGTTGCGGGACGGCGAGTGTTTCGCGCAGCGCTTGATGGGCGCCGTGCCGCTGCTGGACCATGCAACCAAGGTTCCTTATTCGCTCGAACTCATTGAACCTGACCTGATTCCTCTGGATCATCACGACCTGGCCAAAGGAATCCAACAGGGGATCGAGCGCAATACCTGGGGCAAGCCGACGGGATATTGGGCATACAAGGAGTTCCCTGGCGGTGAAACGTGGACAAAGCGCAGCTACGAGCTCAAGCGCATCGATGCCGGCCGGATCCACCATATTGCGACGGTCGATCGCATTGGGCAGATGCGTGGGGTCTCCGAATTCGCAAGTGTGATCACGCGACTGGAAGACATTAAGGACTACGAGGAGTCTGAGCGCATCGCGGCCAAGGTGGCAGCGTCCTTGACCGCCTACGTCAAAAAGGGTTCTCCGGACGACTACGCGCGGGGACCCGACGATACTGCCACTGCGCCACGAGAATTGCGCCTGTCGCCAGGCATGATTATCGATAACCTTGGCATTGGCGAAGAGATCGGCATGATCGATTCCAACCGGCCGAATCCCAACCTGGTCACGTTCCGGCAGGGACAGCTGCGCGCCGTCGCAGCCGGCTTGGGCGGCAGCTACTCCAGCATCTCGCGTGACTACAGCGGCACCTACTCGTCCCAGCGGCAGGAACTGGTGGAGCAGTGGATCCACTACGCGGTCCTTTGCGACGAATTCGTAGGCCAGTTTGTGCAGCCGGTCTGGAATGACTTTGTACTGGCCGCCAGCCTGTCGGGCGTCGTGCCAATGCCGCGCGACGTGGATCCAGACAGCGCGAACGACGCACTGTTCGTCGGCCAGTCCATGCCCTGGATCGATCCGCTGAAGGAGGCCGTTGCCTGGCACTCCCTGGTCGAGGATGGCTTCGCCAGCGAAGTCGAAGTCATGCGCAAGCGTGGCGTCAACCCGCGTGACGTGCTCGAGCAGGTCAAGGCGCACCGCGACGAGTGCCGCGCCAAGGGCCTGGTCTTTGCTTCCGACTTTGCGAACAAGGACAAAACTGCGCCGGCGGTTCCGCCGCCAGATCCCAAAGAGGAATAACTGTACGCAGCATTCACCAGGCCGCCTTCGGGCGGCCTGTTCTTTTTCGCGCGCAAAAAACTGTCTCACTTCTCCCTAGAAATGAGACGGCCGAAAAAACAAACTGATGACTTCAAATGAACTGCAATCGATAAGGAACGGACGATGCCAACTGCAAACCAGAACCAGCCAGCGAAGTGGTACACCATTCGCGCAAAGTCGGGTGTGATCGCCGCCGGCGCCGCGCAGGCGTCCGCAGCGGAGATTCTGATTTACGGCGACATCGGCGAAAGCTGGTACGGCGACACGATCACGGCAGCCAACTTCGTTCGCGACATCGCCGCGCTCGACGTTGAACAGCTGACGGTACGCATCAACAGTTACGGTGGTTCCGTCACCGATGGCATTGCGATTCACAATGCGCTTAAGCGCCATAAGGCCACCGTGACCACCGTGGTGGACGGTATTGCCGCTTCGATCTCCAGCCTGATCGCGATGGCGGGCGACACGGTCGAGATGGCGGAGAACGCGCAGCTGATGATCCACGCGCCGTGGGGCTGGAACTCCGGCAACAGCGCCGCAATGCGCGAGTACGCCGACATGCTCGATAGCTGGGCGGACGCCATGTCCACCACCTACGCATCCAAGTCCGGCACTGACAAGACGGCAATGCTGGCCTTGCTCACGGACGGCAAAGACCACTGGTACACCGCAGAGCAGGCGCTGGAAGCGAACTTCATCGACGTGATCGTCGCAGGCCTGCCAGTCGCGGCCAGCGCACAGCTGAAGGAATCCCTCAAGGCGCGGTACGCATCGTTCCCGCAGCCGACTACCCCGGCGGCATCTGCCGCGCCTCAACCACCATCGAAGGAGAGCAATACCATGCCACAACCCAACGCGACCGCCAGCGACGACGCCATCAAGGCGGCGGCCAAGGCTGCACTGGAGGCTGACAAGACCCGCCGCACCAGCATTGCCGCAGCATTTAAAAACTTCGCCAACGTCAGCGGCGTACCAGCGCTGCTGGCCACCTGCGTCGACGACCAGGACTGCACCGTCGCGCAAGCGCACGAAAAGCTGCTGGCCCACATGGGCAACGGCGCGGTGCCAGTGGCGGGCATTATCGTCACCATGGAAGATGAGCGTGACAAGTTCCGCGCAGGCGCCCTGGCGTCGATCATGGCACGTGGCAGCCTGGCCAAGGACGACACCGCGAACAACTATCGTGGCTTCTCGCTGATGGACCTGGCGCGCGAATGCCTGGCGCATGCCGGCGTCAACGCGAAAGGCTTGGGGAAGATGGACGTCGTGGCGGCAGCATTCACGCATTCCAGCTCGGACTTCCCATTGCTGCTGGCGAACGTCGCCACCAAGTCGATGATGAAGGGCTACGAGGAAGCCGACGAAACCTTCCAGCTGTGGACCTCGGAAGGCACCCTGGGCGACTTCAAGCCAGGCAAGCGCGTTGACCTGAATACCTTCCCGTCACTGGACAAGATCCAGGACGGCGGCGAGTACAAGTATGCGACGGTTGGCGAGCGTGGCGAGACCGTGCAACTGGCCACCTACGGCAAGATGTTCAGCCTGAACCGCCAGACCATCATCAACGATGACCTCGACGCCTTTACCAAGATCCCGCGTCGTATGGGCCGCGCAGCGATTCGCACCATCGGTGACCTGGTGTACGCCATCCTGACCGGCAATCCGGCAATGTCCGACGGCAAGTCGCTGTTCCACGACGATCATAAGAACAAGATTGCCGCAGGCGCCATCAACACACAGACGGTCGATGCCATGCGCGTGCTCATGGCCAAGCAAACCGATGGCACGGCCAGCGCGCTGAACATCCGACTGGCGAAGCTGCTGGTGCCAGTGGCACTGGAAGGCACCGCCAAGGTCGTGATGGAGAGCGAGTACGAGGTTGGTGCCGGTGCGAAGAACAACACGGTGCCGAACTCGGTGCGCGGCACCTTCGAGGTGATCAGCGATGCGCGTCTCGATCTCGCCTCGGCGACCGAGTGGTACGGAGCCGCGAACCAGAGCGTCCACGACACCGTCGAAGTGCAATACCTGGACGGCAATAAGACGCCAACCCTGGAGCAACAGGACGGCTGGACCCGCGATGGCGTCGAGTTCAAGGTACGCATGGACGCTGCCGCCAAGGCACTGGACTTCCGCGCCCTGGCAAAGAACGGCGCTTAACCATTAATCCGGGCGGCGCGGTCGCGCCGCCGTTCAAATCGACAAGGAGCCTTCAATGGCAAAGAACTATGTAGGCGAGGGCGAAGTCCTCGACTTCACCAATGCCGGCGCCGCAATCGCTGCCGGTTCCGTGGTGGCAATTGGCAAGCGCATCGGCATTGCCCTGACCGACATTCCGACCAACAGCGTCGGTGCGGTCGCCGTGACCGGCGTGTACACCATTGCGAAGCTGGCCACTGATGATGTTTCCCAGGGCGAACTGCTGTACTGGGATCCGGCAAACAGCCGGCTGACCGAGACGCCCGGTGCCCTGAACCTGGCCGGTTTCGCAGCAGCTCCCGCTGGAGCCGGCGTCGCCACTGTCCGCATCAAGATCAACGCCTAAGCATGTTCGACCAGCTCGAAGCCCGTCTTAATAAGCTGGCAATGGAGCGCCTGGCAAATGCCAGCGCTCTCATTGCTGGCGACGAGGTGCCCGTCATCTTTGATGCCGAGTACAGGGAAGGAATGGTCGGGGTGGGGATGGGTGCGGCGGCACCGCAAATGGTCATCAGCAACGACCGCATGCCGGCGGACTTTATCGAGTCGCGCATCACCATCCGTGGCGTGAACTGGAAGGTTGCCGATGCCCAGGCTGACAGTGAGCTGCCAACCGGCTTGAGCATGGTCTACCTGGAGAAAGCATGACGACCCAGCACTTGGCCATCGTGCAGGCGATCGCGGAGCGATTCAAGGCGGCGCCGGACATTGCCGGCGACCGCATTTACCTGAACCGCTCGCGAGTCCTGAGCAGCGAAAAGACCAGCGCGGTGGTCGTGCGCGTGGCACGCAGCGCATCCAAGGAATCCAGCCAAGTCGGTGGCCGCACCAGCTGGAGCACCCTGATCGAGATCGAATGCCTGGGGCGCGATGGTGCGGACGATGTACCAGGAACGCGCGCTGACCAGGTGCTGGAACTGGTCTTCGACAACCTCGACGGCGCCGCCGATCTTGGTTACGGGGTCATGAGCATTGAGCCCCTGGACGGCAGCACGCTCGACTGGGACTTCGATCAACTGGATTCAAGCATCGCCTGTGTCACCGCGCGCTTTGTAGTGAAACATCAAACCAACGGGAGAACCCTGAAATTATGAACGTGATTGACTCGTTCGACGAATCCGGCGACGACGCGCTGGAACGCGCCGGCTCCGGCATTGTGCAGACGTCTGCACAAAACGCTGACGAAGTGGTGCACAAGGAACCTGCCTTGGGCGGCAGCTACATCCGCATCGTCGAAACCGGCGACCTGCTTAAGCAGGAGCTGCCCGCTGAACCGAAAGAGGGGGAATAAGCATGCCTGAACGCCTTATCCGCAAGACCGTCATCCTGGCGAAGCTGGAAACGACCTACGGCACCGATCCGACGCCGTCTGGCGCTGCGAATGCACTGGTGGTCAGCAACGTGTCGATCAACGCGCTGAACGCGGAGTACATCAAGCGCGACATCATCCGTGAATACCTGGGCGCGTCCGAAGAGCTGCCTGGCGCGAGCTACGTCGAGTGCGGCTTCGACATTGAACTGGTCGGAGCGGGTGTTGCTGCCCAGGCGCCTGCCTGGGGCCCGCTGATGCGCTCGATCGGTTTTGCCGAGACCATCACCGCCGGCGTGCGCGTGGACTACACCCCGGTTTCGGGCAATTTCGAGTCTGTGACCATTTACTACTACGACGATGGCGTGCTGCATAAGCTGCTGGGCGTCCGTGGCACGGCCACCCTGGACCTGACGGTCGGTCAGAAGCCGACCATCAGCTTCAAGATGATCGGCGTCGATGGCGGAATCGCTGTGGCCGGGAACCCTGCCACGACGTTGACGGCCTGGCGCGTGCCGCAGATTGTCACCGACGACAACTCGGGCGACATCACCATCGGCGCCACGCATGCCGTGGCGACTGCACCGGCATTCGTCGGCGGCACGGCTTTCCCGAGCCTGGGCCTGACCATCGACCTGGGCGTCAACGCGACTTTCCAGAAGATCCTGGGCGGCAAGTCGGTCGCCATTACCGACCGCGAGGTCACCGGCGCCATCAAGCTGAAACAGACTGCAGCGGAAGAAGTCGCCTTCATGGCCGACGTCAAGGCAGCGGCAAAGAAGTCCATCGGGCTGATCCACGGCACCGTGGCCAACGACAAGGTGATGGTCTTCCTGCCTGCGGCGCAGTTCAAGGAGCCGACCAAGGAAGAACTGAATGGCGAGAGGCTGATTGGCTACAAGCTGCGCGCGCTCCCTGTTGCCGGCAACGACGAGTTCCGCATCGCCACTAGCTTCGCCTAATAACCAGGGCCTGCGGGCCCAACCTTTGAAAGCAAACAATGAACAAACGTTTTGTCTCCGTTATCAGCCCGACCGTTGTCGTCCCCGTCAAAGGCACCCTCAAGGATGCCGGCGGCGCCCCCGTGCCGTTCAAGTTCAGCCTGATCTGCCGCCGCATGCTCGCGAGCGAACTGAAGAACCGCATCAACAGTGGCGACTTCGACATGAAGGAAATCGTCAAGGAAGTCACCACCGGCTGGCAGGGTCAGCGCCTGATCAACGACCAGGAAACCGGTGAGCCAGCCGAGTTCTGCGCAGAAGCGTTCGACGCCCTGCTGGACATCAGTGGCATGGCCCTGGTGTGCTTTAACGCGTTCACCAAAGAATCGAGTGCTGCAGAAAAAAACTAGCCGCGGTCGCGCGCTGCGCTGCCCTCGGGCAGCTTGCGAGCCCTGATGAGTTGGAGCAGGACAAGGCGGAGGTTGATGAAGCCGCCGCCGCATTTGGGTTGGCGCCGGTGTTCGAGCGAGACGAAATTGAGCCCATCTACCTCTGGCCGGAGAACGTCGCCGCCTGGAATTTCTTCCAGGCGGTGTCAACACAATGGGTGGTCGGGCCAGCCGGCGCTATAGGCCTTCACTATCCTGCGGTCACCATCGTGCGCGATGCGCAGGGCGTCCGGCGGAAGGACTGGCCGAAGCTGTTTTCTGAGGTTCAGGCAATGGAGCGCGCGACCTTGCAGGCGTGGAGAGAACGTAAGAAATGAGTGAATCCAGAGTAGTAATCACGGCGGATGCCGCGCGCGCGGTGGCGGAGTTCCAGCGATTCCGCACCCAAGCTGTTGGCGCGCTTGAACACGTTTCAAGTGCAGGCAGCAAAATCAATGGCATCCTCGGCACGATCGGCGTGAGCTTGTCGGTCGCAGCTTTTACTGGGTGGATCAAGGGTGCCATCGATGCCACGGATGCGGCAAGCGACCTGTCGCAGAAGACAGGCATCGCCATTGAAGACTTGGCCGGCCTTGAACTCGCATTTCAGAAGGGCGGCATGGAGGCCGGCGACCTGGAAGGATCGATGGCAAAGCTGGCGAAGTCGATTGTCGACGGTAGTCCAGCCTTCGAGAAGCTCCATATCGATACAAAGAACCTGAATGGTTCGTTCAAGACCAACAAGGAAATGCTGTACGAGCTGGCTGACCGGTTCGCTGGCATGGAAGATGGCGTTGAGAAGGCCGCCTTGGCGCAGGAAATTTTCGGGAAATCCGGCGCATCCATGATCCCAATGCTGAACGAGGGGGCGGAGGGCTTGCGCGAGATGGACGAATGGGCGCACAAACTTGGCCTGTCGCTGAGCGAGGATGCCGTCGACAAGGCTGGCCAATTCAACGATACCCTCGATCTGCTCAAGCAGGGCGGGCAGGGCGTGGCGCGCGGGATTGCGGCTGAGCTCCTGCCGACGTTGACTCGCCTGACAGGCCAATTCCTGACCACAATGACCAGCGGTGACCGGCTCGCGAAGACTGCGCAATTCATCGCTACCTCACTCAAGCTGCTTTACTCGGTCGGCGTCGGCATTGTGGAAGTCTTCTCAACTGTCGGAAAGACCCTTGGCGCCGCCGGTGCACAGGCGGTGGCCCTCATGCAAGGGGACTTCAAGACGGCGGCAGGAATCGGTCGCCAGTGGCAGGAAGAAGTCGGCAATGGCTGGAAGGCATCGCTGGCATCGATCGAGGCTGCGTGGTCCAACACCGGCGACGGTGCAGTCGAGGCCATGGCCAAGATTAACAGCCAGTCGACCGAAGTCACCGAGAACGCGGCACTCGTTGCGGACGCTGCAAAGAAGGCGGCGAAGGCACTGGAAGACGAGAACAAGGCGCTGGCCGAAATGGCTGGCCTGACGGGTAGCTTCAGCAAGGATTGGGAGCTGTTGAGCGCGCTGTACGGCAAAGGCCGAATTTCACTCGAGCAGTTGACGAAAGCGCAGGCCGAGCTGCTGGCCAAGCAGCCTGCGATCAAAGCGGCGGTTGAGGCTGAAGCTGCCGAACGGAAGGTCCTCGCCGAAGCCATCGAGCAGACCGCCAAAGCCTACGACGTCGCTGCCAACGCCAGGGCCAAGGCGCTCGCCGGCCTGCAGGCCCAGAAGGATGAGAACGAACAGATCGGCCTGAGTGCACTCGACCTGGCGGAATTCAATGCCGTTCGGCTGGAAAGCCAGGCGCTTCGCGCAGAAGAAAACGCCGAGATCGCCGAAGGTGTTGACCTGACTGGCGCCATGTCGGAGCAATACCGTGCTGAAGCTGCCGCCTTGCGCGAGCTCGCCAATGAACAACGCAGCGGCGCTCGCAAGAAGATTGCGGCCGATGAAGCCAAGTCGGCAACGGACGAGTGGAAGCGGGCCGCTGACAACATTGACAAATCGTTGACCGACGCGCTGATGCGTGGTTTCGAGTCGGGGCAGTCGATCGCAAAGAACCTGATCGACACGATCAAGAATATGTTTAAGACCTTGGTTCTGCGGCCGGTGGTCTCCGCTGTGGTCAATCCGGTCGCGGGCACGCTCGGGGGCATGTTCGGCATGGCCGGGCCGGCTATGGCGGCCAGCGGCGGCAATGGCATGGGTTGGATCTCCACCGGCAAGAATATCTACGATGCGATCACGTCGGGCTTTGCCGGCGTCGGTGCATCGATGGGGGCAATGGTGTCCACGGTGGGGAACTTCTTCGGCTCCTCGACAATATCTGCCTTCGGCGCTGGCATGGGAATGACTGCATCCGAGGCGGCTGCCGCTTCGGCTGCGTACAACGGCGCGGGCATGGCCGGCCTTGGCTCCTCAGTCTCCGCAGGCTCCAGTGTGGGCGCTGCGGCTGGTGCGGCTGCGGGTATTGCGGGCGGGGTTTATGGCGGGCGACTGGTGTCCGGCGGTTACTCCGCATTTGGTGGATCGGGTAATTCCACCGTTAATGCCGGCACTGCGATTGGTGCCGTGGTCGGTTCTATTGTTCCTGTTGTGGGTACCGCGATTGGCGGCCTCGTTGGTGGATTGGTCGGTGGGGCGGTTAATCGGTTGTTTGGACACAAACCAAAAGAAGTGACGGGTCAGGGCATTACGGGCCAGTTTGGACCGGATGGGCTGGCGAATGGACAGACCTACACCGATTGGTATCAAAAGGGCGGGACGTTCCGAAGCAGCAAGCGTGGTCGGGAGATTGGAGTGATTGACGCCGGGCTGCAAAAGGCGCTCGGCGATGGATTCTCGGCAATCAAGGCGGTGACCGCCGATTTCGCGACGACGCTCGGTCTGTCGGTCGACCAGGTAACTGGCTATACGAAGTCACTGAATCTGGCGCTTACCAAGGACGAAGCCAAGAATAAGGAGCTGTTGGCGAAGTTGTTCACCGATATGGGGGACGAGCTCGCCCTGCGTCTTGTGCCAAATATTGCGAACTTTGCCGCAGAGGGTGAAAGCGCGAATGTCACGTTGCAGCGACTTGCCGGCAACTTCAAGGTCGTCGATGGTGTCTTGGCGACTTTTGGGGTTACTTCCCAGGCGGCGTTTGGAGCCGTTGGGGTGGCGTCGCTGCAGGCCCGGGAAAGGCTGCTGTCGCTGGCTGGCGGTGCTGAAGCGCTAGCCAATCAGACCTCATTCTTTGCACAGAATTTCCTGTCCAAGGCCGAGCAAATTGCTCCAATGCAGAAGGCCCTCAACGAACAGATGAATGCCCTTGGGCTTGGCGGAGTCAAAACGAACGACCAGTTCAAGCAGGCAGTGCTGGGATTGGTCAGTTCGGGGGCGCTGGCGACGGAGACGGGCGCGAAAACCTACGCTACCTTGATGCAGTTGGCGCCAGCGTTTAAAGCGGTGTCCGATGCGGCCAACGAGATGCTGAGCGAACGTACGGAGCTGCAGAAGCAGTTGGACGAATTGACCTTGACTTCGGCTGAGCAGCTGGCAAAGCAGCGCAACGCGCTCGATGAAAGCAACCGCGCGCTGTTCGACCAGGTGCAGGCGGCGAAGGATGCCAGGGCGGCACAGGATGCAGCCAAGAGCAGCCTGGGAGACTTCATCGGGCAGATGAAGTCGTTCAAGGAGACTGCGCGCGGCTTGAATGGCAGCTTGGCGCTGAGCAGCCTGTCACTGTTGACACCGGAGCAGCAGTATGCGGAAGCGCGCCGTCAGTTTGAGCGTACTCGCCAACTCGCCGCTGCCGGCGATGCGACCGCCCAAGGCAACCTGGGTGCTGTTGAGCAGGCGTTCCTGGAACTGTCGCAACGGATCAACGGTGGCGATGCGCAGTATTCATCCGATCTGGCGACCGTGATGCGCACTAATGACGAGCTGGCGCAGTGGGCGGGCAATTCGGCCGATGTAGCGCAGGCGAGCCTTGATGTGCTCAATAGTTCCGATGCCACGCTCGCGGACATCAAAGCGACCTTGGCCGCGATCGCACAAGGCGGCCAGTTCCGGCCGACTGTGTCTTCTGGAGATGTTGGTCAGGTTCGTTCGTTCGCGGTCGATTACGCCGGATTTGGTGCTGGCAATACGACCGCGCTCGTGGAGGAGATCAAGGCACTCAGGACCTCGAACGAGGCGATGACAAAGGAGTTGAAAGGGCTTCGTGCTGATCAGGCGAAGCAGACTGGTGACCTGATCACCGCTGGTGCCGGCGCCGCGCAACGCGCCGCTGTAGCGGTCGTCGATGGCGTGCGGGACGCAGTGACGGACGCCGCGTACGTCGAGGCTCATTCCAGGAGGGCAGTATCCTGATGACCGACGCTCAATTCATCTCCTGGCTGCAAGATTCAGGGGCGCAGCGGGTAACACTGTTCGAGGTCGGCGTTAAAAGCGCCGGCGTCGATATCACTCGCTACCTCTCAAACAAGATCTATATTGGGTCGGCCAATACGCCCTATCAGGCGGTGGTGGCAGGTGGGTTACGGGTGACCGAGTCGATCGCAATGGATGCCTCTGCCAGCCTGTCCGCAGGCGATATCGAAATCTATAACGCAGACGGATCGCGAGACGCCTGGCTGGACGACATCTGGACGAACCAGCCGATCAATGCATTCGTGGGGGACGTGCGCTGGGATAGGGCGGATTTTCGCCAGGTGTTTAGCGGCGTCATCGTGGACATTGCTTGCAAGTCGAGGGATCGCCTAAGTCTGCGCCTGGTGAACAAGCTGGAGCGCCTGAACACGCCGGTGACGGACTCCAAGATTGGCGGCAACGCGGCCAATCCCGATGCGCTGGTACCGGTCCTGCTGGGCGAGTGTCACAACATCAGCCCGGTTCCGACCAATCCTGTCACGTTGGAATATGCCTTTGGCGATGGCGTGAATGAAGCGGTCGCCGAAGTGCGGACGGAAGGGAAACCGCGCGGCACCGTGGCCGTAACGGCTAACACCGGCCGTCTGGTATTTTCCGAGGCGGTCGGCCCGGGCGTGGTCACGTGCGATGCCCAGGGTGCGAAGTTCAACGGTAGCTACGTCAATACGATTGGCCAGCTGGTGCAATACCTGGTTACCCAGCGCGGCAAGGCGACAACCAAGTTCAGTGCAGCCGACCTGGATGCAGTACAGCTCGCTGCCTTCGATGCCGCCAACCCGCAGCCTGTTGGCCTGTACCTGACCGAGCGCACAAACGTGCTGGTGGCGTGTCAGCAGCTGGCCGGCAGCGTTGGCGCCCAGCTCGTGCCTTCGATGACCGGCAAGCTGCGCCTGATCCAGTTTGCGATTCCAGCAGTGGCCGCTGCCGAGATACGTCCATCGCACCAGCTGGACCGCAGCATCACGATCGTCAAGCGCACGGAAGTTGTGGCGTCGATCAAGATCGGCTACTGCCGCAACTGGACGCCGCAAGGGAAACTGCAGACGTCCTTGCCAGACGCGCACAAGGCACTGTATGCGCAGGAGTGGCTATCGGTAACCGCCGTCGACGCGGCCGTGCAGGCGACATACAAGCTCGATGCCGAACCGGTGCAGATTGATACCTGCCTGCTGCGCAAGGTCGATGCGCAGGCCGAGGCGAATCGTCGACTGGCGATCGCCAAGGTGCCGCGCACCACGTTCCGCTTCGAAGCCACGCCGGCGCAATTGCTCCTCGAACTGGGGCAGGCCGTCAAGCTATTCAGCAACCGCTTCGGCCTGGCCGCAGGCAAGGTCGGCTTGCTCACGTCCCGTACAGCCGACTGGGACACGCTTCGTTCTACTTTGGAGGTAACCGTCTGATGGCGGCATTTGTCAACGACCGCACGGTGCTGATCATGGCCGCGACACCGCGCTATGCGCCGCCAACTGACCGAGGCATGTTCCTGTCGCCTTCGTCCGCCGTATTCAAGGTAGCTGCCGACGGCCTGAGTGCGTCGCCGGCCTCGTTCACCTTCAAGGCCACATTGCTCAATATGTCGGGCACTGTTGCTTTCACATGCAGCGCCGGGATCACTCCAACCGTGAATGGCAACGAAGTGACGGTCACCTATGCGAACTTCGCGGCCGTCACCGGCACGATCACCGCGACGCTTACGGTAGAGGGTGTGCAGTACAGCCAGACGGCAACGCTGGCCAAGGTGGCAGACGGGGCAAATGGAGCTGCCGGCGCGGCGGGAGCGCAGGGCGCAAGGGGCAATGTCGACATCGCGGCCATCACCACATCAAACATCTGGTCGGACAGCGAAGCAAACGCTGCGCTGCAGGCTGCTGGATACGGCTCGGCGCGATCACGTGACCTTGTCACGCTGTACAAGGCAGATCGTACTTTCAGCGTCCAAAAGATGTACAACGGCAGCGTGTGGGTGACCGTGGACTACGTTTACAACGGCAACATGTTCATCAAGGGATCGATCCTGCCGGAGGCCATCGATACACGCAACCTTACCGTCAAAGATGCTGCTGGCAATGTGATCCTTGGCGCCGGTACGAATCTCGATAAGTCGCGTATGAACGCGAATTTCGGATCAAACCTGCTTTACAACGGGGATTTCAGTTGCGGGCTCGATGGGTGGGGCTATGGCGGCACTAATGGGCCTGCTCTCTTTCAGTCTGGTCTCAATATGGCTGGGTGGTGGCCGTCTTCGGTGCAGGGCCAGCCAGGCGCCAACGTGTTTTGGGCTAATCAGACCGACGCGGTTAGAAGCAGTTCTGTCAATGATGCGTCAAAGCTGTACGAACACTTCGGGCCAAAGGTGCCGGTTGAAGCGGGCAAGAATTACATCGTCAGTGCGTACACCGGTGCCCATCGCTGTGTCGTGAATGTCTTTATGTACTGGTACAACAGTGCGGATGTCCTGATTTCCGCGACTGCTAATGGTGGCGCAACGTCAGGTCCTGCAGCCAACGCTGCGGAAGCTGGCGGAGGTCCGTCCCTCACTGGCTACAAGCGCATATACGATGCCGGCGTTGCCCCTCCTGGTGCCGCTTATAGCCGAGTGATCTTTCGGAAATACGCAACTCTTGCGGGGAACAACGACTCGTACATGTTCGTCGGCCGAGTGATGGTTGAGGAAGCGCCGATTGGCGTAACGACACCCGGCATATGGTCTATGGGGCAGTCAATAGCTCCCATCACGACGGGGAACGTCTCGACCTATATCCAGGGTGCGGCGATCGGGCTTGCGCAGATTAACAAGGCCACCATTGGCAGCCTGTCGGCGGTCAGTGCAACGATCGGAACGCTTCGTACGAGCACGAGCGGTGCGCGCACGGAACTTTCGGATAACGTTTTTAAGGTTTTCGACGCGAGCAATATTCTGCGCGTGAGAATTGGAGATTTGTCGCTATGACGATGGGGTTACAAGTTTGGGACGCGCAGGGGCGCCTCATTATTGACCAGTCCACGGTGATGGGAAGGGTGATCGGCATCATTGACGCAAACGCCTCCAGCGGTTCGGCCTATGTGGCTGGCCTCGATCAGGGTGCGCCGTTCGCAATACCCATGCTCCAGCAGGACGCCCAGAATGGGCCAACGTTTGGAACGAATACCTATCCGGATTGCTCGTTTAGCGGGAACACCGTGTCGTGGACGCGTCAGGCGCGTCCGTCTGGGGTGCCGTTGGCGCCTTGTAAGCTGTTGCTTGGGGTGCGCTGATGATAGCCGGCTTTCAGTGCGTCAATGACGCGGGGTCGTTTCAGATTGATGGGGTCTACCCTCAGTTCGTACTGAAGCGGAAACTTGACGTCGCCACTACCTATTGGGTGAACGGCGAGACTACTGGCTATTCGATGGCGGCTGTTGCGGTCGGCAGCGACGAAGTCATCGCCATTTCCAGTTCGACGCCTTGCGCGGTTACGTACCGACAAGGCAGCAACATGATCCTGGTATCCCAAGGTTATACCGGGACAGTAATCACTGTTTTTGTTTTTGGTTCGATCACCTCTGCGTCTGGTGCAGGGATGGGCTTGCAAGTCTTTAATGGCAATGGTTCCATCATTTTCGATTCGTCCCTGAAGCCGCTCATCATGATCGGTTTCCCGACGGGCGAGGGGAGCTTTACCTATAACGGCTCCCGCACGTACGCGGCGATATGCGTGAATCAGTACTACACCGTGCAAGACATTCGAGGCGGCGGGCAGTATGAAACGCAGCACTTGCAGATGACGCAGGGGATGGTGAAAGCCATTCCAGGCGGCATAAACATCTCGAATATCAAGATGTACGACACCCTCAACGTCTTTGATCCGAACCAAACAGATTTGGACCGAAGCGTCCCGGCAGGGACGCCAAACCGCCACATCATTGTGGACACCACCTACTTCTGAGAGAGCACATGCCAATTCTTAAAACTATCAAAGCTGCGAACGGCATTCCCGTGTCGTATCACAAGCCCGTCAAGCTGGAGGTCGACTTCCGAGCCGGCACGGCCTTCGCGGCCGTTCAATCGCATGCCGACGAGGATGCAGCATTGTCCGGCTTACCGGTCGCGTGGGGATGGAATATCCCGATCAGCGCGAGCGTGCTCTCACAAGGGGATGACATCCTGGGCGCCATTGAAGTCGCGTTGGTCGGTGCTGGGATGCCGTTTGAAGGCGGTACGGTGATTGTCGATCAGTCGGACACGCTGCAGGGGGCACGCGAGCGTGCCTGGGGAGCGATCAAGGCTGCCAGAGCGATCGCAGAGGAGGGCAACTTCATTTTCGACGGCGGAAGCTATCAGGCGGATAAGGTGCGTATCAACGGCGCGGTGCAACTGGCTGTCATCGCGAAGTCGAGCGGTACTGCCTATAGCGAAACCTGGACGCTGACAGACAACACGACGCGGCAGCTGGACGCGGACCAGGTCATCGCGCTCGGCCTTGCCCTTGGGGTGCATGTATCTGGCGTGTATGCCAAAGGACGTGCGCTGCGCGTTGCGATTAACCAGGCAGAGTCGATTGAGGCTGTGAACGCGATTGGGTGGTCTGCATGAATAACCTGCGAATCGTTCACGATAACGCGGTGAGCCGTGCGGCGCTAGCAGCATCGAGCACAGCCGGCGTGCTGGTAGCTGGCAACCTTCAGGTAGACGACAAGTCGAGCGTATGGCGCGCGACAGGTACGACTGGAAGGCTTACTGCGACTTGGGCTGCAGCCGAATCGATCGCTGCCGTAGCACTGCCGTTTTGCAATCTGTCGCCCTCTGCCACGATGCGGGTCCGTCTGTCAAATGAGGGCGGTACAACGAACCTGCTTGGCCACCCATCCAACATGGACCGGTCGCCGTGGCAAAGTGGGAATACCGCGATTATCCCGAATGCGACGCAGGCGCCTGACGGGACGTTGACGGCGGGAGCAATGGTTCGTATTGCGCCGGGCAATCACTATCTGCGCCAAGCTTCCACGATGCCGGCTGCTGGCAGCTCATTCACGGGATCTGTCTGGCTGAAGGCCGGAACGTACACGGGCGGAGTCAAGGTGCTGCTGCATGCGTCTGGGGTGGTGCTCGTCTCTCAAACTGTTCAGCCCACGGCACAGTGGACCCGCTTCTCTTGCAATGGGACTTTCCCAGAGAGCGCCATTGGGAATGTGGCCTTCAACATTGATCCTGTGGACGATGTAGGCGTGGCGGGCGAACAACTCTACGTATGGGGCGCGCAGGTTGAGGCAGGCCTGATCGCCACGTCGCTGGCGCCGGATGCCACCGCTTTTACATCGAGGGCGTCTGCGAAGTGGGTGTTCGACGCAGCAGGCGTGCTTAACCAGGTTGGTGCCAACATTTCCGCGAATGATTTCGACCCTTCGACGTTGATTAGCAAAGGCATGTCGCTCGAGGCCGCGGCAACAAACACCGTTCGCAATAACACCATGGTCGGCGCTGTCCCTGGCACTCCTGGTACGAATCCGACGAACTGGGGTTTATCGTTGCCGTCTGGCCTGTCTGTTGCAGTGGTAGGCACCGGTGTTGAGGCTGGAATCGACTTTATTGACTATCGCCTTTTTGGCACACCGTCGTCCGGGTCGAGCGGCATTCGGTTTGAGCAATCGAACGGTGTTGCGGCTGCATCGGGGCAATCGTGGGCTGCTTCGGTGTTTGTTCGGCGCGTTGCCGGGTCGGAGGTCAACATCACTTCGATCAGAGCGAACTTGTATGGCCTTGCCTCGGGTGGTGCCGGGACGGTGGATAGTTTTGCAGGGGCAAACCTCATAGGCATGCTTGGCGGTTCCAGCCTTGCGGCAGTGCGCGCGGTAGCCACCGGAACACTAACGGATGCAACCACGGCGAACGTGCGGCCGCAGCTCTTGATTGGGCACGCTGCCGGGGCGCCGATCGACATCACGTTGCGTATTGGCCTGCCGCAGCTGGAGCAGGGGCGGGCGGCGTCTTCGCCCATTAAGACCTCCGGCGCCACGGTGACACGCGCGGCCGACCTCTCGGTTAGTCCGCCAGGTGTTCGGCCAGCTGGCTATATCGATTCTTGGCAGAGCTATGACTACGACAGCGGCTTTGTGCCTGCTTGTCCGGCGCCGGCAGTGAAGTTGCGCGGTTGGAGTGCCGCTCAGGCCGCGAGTGCCTATGCCTATGGCGGCGGGGCGTACGCCAGGCATTGGCTGCCCTCGGCAGTTCAATCGCTCGGCCTGGCTGTCGACATCGTAGATCCAGCAAACCTGCAGGGCTACATCGAAGCAACATGCTTGGTGGCCGGCCCCTACTGGTCGCCGGTCTATAACGCTTCGAAAGCACCAGTCACCAACGTGGACACGACGGAGCTTTACCGAACCGGCGCTGGGTGTCAGGGCGCCGATGCCGGCTACACGTACCGCACCTTGCCGATCGACCTTGAGTTTATGCCGGCAGCCGACCGTGCCGCGTTTGTGAACATCATTCGTAACAGCCGGGCTTATCCAGTTTTGATCAGCGTTTTCCCTGGCTGGGACGACTTGGCGCTCGAACGCGACAACATGATCTATGGCAGGCGCAGCAAAGACTCAAGCGTCGCCGTCCAGTATGCACTGGCCTATTCCACCACTATCGAATTCGAGGAGATTTGATGTACGACGCAACAGCAAGCAGTAACCAGGGCGGTTACTTGACCGTACGTGTCACGAGCCGCTGGCCTTACAACCCGATCAGCCTGGCCGTGGGGGTGTTGTCAGGGTCTCACCAGTTCAGCCACGCGATCACGATCATCGGCAACCGCGCGTACGAGGCCTCCATGACGCACGGATGTCGTGCCGGCGCGCCCGCCGAACTCATGGCCGGCATCGTCGTCTATCGTGACATGGAGGTCTGGGTGCCGGATCTCGCCGCTGCGGTGCAGTTTGCGGAGCGCCAGGTGGGGAAAGGGTACGACTGGGCTGGTGCATTAGGCCTGCCGTTGACCTACTCGGAAGACTGGGCGGACGATGGGCGCTGGTGGTGTTCGGAGTTGGCGTTCGCCATCGTGCTGGCCGGGGGGGCGCGCTTGTTCGATCCGGCGGTGATGACACGCGTGCGGCCCGTCGACCTCCTGATGTGCGACTACCCGAAATCATCCCTGGTCTACGTGTGACCAATGCTCGCTGAGCCTTCCATTGGAGCGCAAGAAGGCTCAGCGGCCGCCGAAATAGTCTCAATTCCCCCTAGAAATGAGACGGTGAGAACGAGACACTGTGCGCTCCCGGTGATCCACATTTCCCTGCCGGAGACTACAGACTATGAGAGAACAATCAATGAGCGAACCGATTTCAGGCACTGCCGCCGGCGTAGCAGGCTGGAAGATCATCGGCGGCCTAGCGGGCATGGGCGCGATTGGCGCCGGTCTTGCGGCCTTCGTTGTCATGGCGATGACCAAACCCAAATCCGACCAGGAGTGGCGCGTCGCGCTGATCAGTACGCTCGTTGGTTCGATTGGCGGCGGCGCTGCGCTGGTGCGCTACCTGGGTATCCAGCACTGGGCGCAAGACCCATTCGGTATTGTCGCAATGCTGTTCCTATCCTTTGCCTGTGGGTTGCCGGCGTGGGCACTGGTCCGTGCTCTGTTCCTCTATATCGATAAGCGCCGCGATGCCGACCTAGCCGAGCTCGCACATGATGCTGCCAACGTCGTCAAAGATGTGCGAGGTGCCCTCTAATGTCGCCTGCCGAATTCATCGAACTGCTGCTGCCGGCCGCGCAGACCTGCCACCGCGATACCGGTATCCCTGCGAGTTTTACGCTCGCCCAGGCCGCACTGGAATCCAGCTGGGGCGCCCGCGCGCCAGGATTTAACCTCTTTGGCGTTAAGCCTGGCCCGGCCTGGAAAGGCGCGACAGTCTTGGTCGACACACACGAATTCATTAAGGGCGTGCGCACGCCAATGAAGTGCGCGTTCCGTGCATATTCCAGCTGGCTTCATTGCATACAGGACCATGCGGACTTCTTCCGGCAGAACCCGCGCTATCGCAAATGCTTTGTCGAGCAGACCGGGGAGGGCTGGGCCCGTGCCGCTGCCGCTGCAGGCTACGCGACGGACCCGACCTATGCGGATAAGCTGATCGCCATCATGCGCGGCCGTAACCTGGCTCGCTACGATGCGTTGCCGTCCAAGGTGCCCGCATGATGGGCGCGCTAAGCCGCCTGCAGGGCGTTGTCTTGCCGGCGTGGCTCAAGTGGGTGGCAATTGCAGCCCTTTGCGCGGCGGTGTATGGCATTGGCCGTCTGCATGAAGCCCGCCATGGGAGCGAAGCACTCTCTGATTATGTGGCCGCACAGGCGGCACGCGCGGTGATGGTCGGGCGCGCTCAAACCAAAGTCGTGGTGCAAACCGAAATCAAGTACCGCGACCGCATCCAGAAAATCTACCTGAAAGGAGAAGTCATTGAAAAGCAAGTTCCCGTGTATGTCACCGCTGCTGATAACGCTGAGTGCCACATTAACGCTGGCTTCGTGCGGTCATACGACGCCGCCTGGTCAGGTGAGCCTGCCGGACCTGCCGCCGGCACTGACCGTGACCCCTCCGGAGTTTCGCTCGCTGAGGTCGCAGAAACCACTGCCCACAACGCCACCACCTGCCTCGCCTGGCGTGAATTAGCGTTGGGGTTGAGGGAGCATTATCTGAAACAGCAGGCGGTTTTGAAATGATGTGCAGACGTCTGCACACAAAGAAATTCGAGTAGTAAAGACAGAGCGCCTGGTCGTGCTGCGTCAACAGCACGACCAGGCCTCAATACACTGGATAAGCAGTGAACCGAGCCAAGGCTCTGCACCCTCCGGAGGGCGGCAGAAGTCTAGCACAAATAGCTAATAAGGTTTACTCTGTGGCAACTCCTATTATTCCCTGGATCGGCGGCAAGCGACGTTTAGCCGATCGCCTCATCCCTCAATTCCCAAAACATAAGTGCTACGTTGAAGTGTTTGCGGGTGGCGCCGCGCTGTTCTTCATGCGCCCTGCGGCTGATGTTGAGGTCATCAACGATATCAACGGCGACCTGGTGAACCTTTACCGAGTCGTGAAGAATCACCTGGAAGAGTTCGTGCGCCAGTTTAAGTGGGCGCTCTCCAGTCGTGATGTGTTCAAGTGGCTGCAGGAAACGCCCCCGCACACGCTCACCGATATTCAACGTGCAGCACGCTTCTTTTACCTGCAGCAGCAAGCCTTCGGCGGCAAGGTCCAGGGACAAACTTGGGGGACCGCAACCACGGCGCCGCCCGTCAACCTCCTCCGTATTGAAGAGAATCTGTCAGCGGCACATTTGCGCTTGGCCAGCGCGTTTATCGAAAACATGGATTGGCATAAGTGCATGGAACGTTACGACCGCCCACACACTTTGTTCTATCTCGATCCGCCGTATTGGGAGACGGAAGGGTATGGCGTCGAATTCCCGCTCACTGAGTATGAGCGTATGGCCGAACTGATGGCCAGGCTTGAGGGCAAGGCGATTCTGAGCTTGAACGACCACCCCGAGATTCGGCGTGTGTTCGCTCGGTTCCAGATGGAATCGACAGACATTTCTTACACCGTTGGGGGCGGCGGGAAGGCTGTTGATCGGCAGGAGCTGATTATCTATAGCTGGGACAAGACCGCTGAGCCAGTTGGACTTTTCTAGTCAACCATAGTTTCGATAACAACAACACATGTAACCTTTGGGCAAAATTATGTTTAAAATAACGTTTTGCAACCCTGATGAAAGTCTCACATTGAAAAAAATCGCCAAGTTGGCACTCTCCGTATTCGTGGCCGCTGTATCGTTGGGCTGTGCTGAACTCCCAAAACAGAACACTGCCTTTTCGAAAGTTGGTGTTACAAAAGAAGAGGCGGCGCGCGATGCGTACCTGTGCGCTGGGAAGAATGACCGTCCCTACTTCACCGCCCAGTGTATGGAGCGCAAGGGCTACACGATCGTCCCGAGCGAAGAAACTTAAGGCAGTACCAGCAGCACGGAACGCCCCTTGCGGGGCGTTTTTGGGGACTTCACCTTATTGAACTTGACCCGCACGGCGCGATGCCAAAGTATGACGGCGTTTGAGGCACGTGCATTTGATCGTAGACATCCTATGCAAGCTGCGGTGTGGATAGTAGTTGAAAGTGCTTCATCAACACATGCATACGAGTGCTGGGGTTGAATTCATTCTCTGCTACCGCCTGCTGCAAAACTCGTTCTGAAGTGATAATTGCACCCTCTAAAAGAGGTTGCAAGCCATCAAACACGCTTAACCCAGCGCCTTTCGCGTAGCCTTCCATATTTCTACATCTGCGCAAGTCATCAATCGCACACTCGCCAGGTGATTTCGCCCCGGCGCGCACGTACCCTCGGCGATTGAAGCCAAAATGCAAGAGATACCAAAATTCGATGCATGGATAAGATGCAATGACATCGATTTTCGCCGAACCCCGTGCTAACCGCAGGGCCTCATCGAACGTCTCATGCGTGTCACGATCTATCGCACAAAACACTTGATCATAGTGTTTGGCTTGGCGCAACGCCTCTTCCACTATGCCCTTTGGGTCCGTCCGTCCAGCATGCATTACAAGTACTTTTACGTTGACGCGATAGTGCTTCGTTGCATCTTCGATATATCGCTTCCCGGATTTGCTATCTTCACAGATCACTAATACTGTTGGCTGTGGCTTGAATCGGGGCTTGCTTCGATTGTAGGACTTAGCGGTACGTCCCATTGCTAACCTCTAGACAGAATTGGAAGGCCTCGATACTTTCCCTCGAAATAGCGTTTTTCGACGTCTTCACTTTCGCGGCCTTTAAAATCATGAATTGAGCGAAGCTGGGTCGCACCGTTCGCATCACGTTCTGTTAACCAGAATTGATCTCGCCGAAGCAGCTTGGTATCCATCAAGTGTGTGTCGTGCGTAGTGAAAATGAGTTGCGCGCTTTTGTCAGAAGCGAGGTATCTTTGAATCAATGAGGCCACGATCTCAGGGTGAAGGCTACTATCAATTTCGTCCACCGCTACAGCCTTAATAGTACTTTCGCCGTGCGCAATCATGCTCCATGGCAGCCAGAATCCAACCAACCCTTTGGTTCCTTCTGATTCTTCTTCAAAATCGAATTCAGCTTCACCTAAAGCGGTGCGATGCTTGAAAATTGTGCGATTAACTTCCTTTTGGGATGCGCTCGGGCTTGCTAACATCGCCAGTGCACTGAGCGGGGAGGGCTTCTCTTGGACTGAATCCACACGCATTTCAGTCACAGGAACATCTACCTCTTGCAAGAAGCTTGCAACTTCAGCTGCGTAGTTGGGATTCTTCTTAACCAGACGCTGAGATGACCTGGCCAACGAAGCCATGCCGCCCTCGATTACAAACATCCCATTAAGCAGCCAACCGAAGGGAACCCTCAATTGGTGAAGGTCTTCGTTACTATTGGCTACTGCCTGAGCAATAAACAACGAAGTAGGGGCAGTAAGACGACGCCATGCCTGATGTAATTCAGAACCGCCCTCCAACGTGTCGCCAAACCTATACTCATCCCCTTCCTTATCCGTGAACCTTCGCTCGTAAAGCAGCTTGGACTTTCCATTAGGGTAAGAAATGAGCCGCTCTTTCACGATACGTTCGGACGTCAATGAGAGTTCAAATTGATACCGGACAGCATCGCAAATGAAATGCACCTCAAATTCACTTGGGCTCGACAGCAGATCTTTATCAAAGCGGAATGGCGCAACGGGCAAAGTTTTTACGACTGCTGGACTTGAACTTGCTAACGTCGGAATGACGTCAAGTGCCCGCAGCAAGTTGCTCTTCCCCGATGCATTAGGCCCGTAGATCGCTGCAACCTTCAAAAGATCAGGAAGTTCTTCGTCCGATACGAGTGGGGCAAGCACGTTCTCTCGCTTCGGTAAACGGGCAGCCGCCACCATCGACAGCGTCTGGCGCTCGCGGAAAGACCGGAAATTAGCGACGGAAAATTCGATTAACATGTAGAAAATCAGCAGATGAGAGAGGGAGGTTAGCCAAAGTATGGCCTAGAATCGCATTGTAATGCAGTTTTTTTGCAGATCAAGCGCGGCACCGGTGTCCCCCGTACACTACGATATACTGTGTGTATGTACAGTAAATCTCACTCCACTCCGCCTGTTGGTCCCAAGGAGACGCCTGAGCCGCAATGGGAACTAGTTCGGGTCGTAGTAATGCGCGACGAAGGCGTTCGCCCCGCAAACTTTAGAATTCCGTCGCCCTCTGACGAGAACACATTTGTTGGTCGGTGCCGGTTCGTCCGTGCCGATGGAGGTCAACATTGGCGTCCGGCTCACCTCGAGCTTCGGCAGAACGTTGGGAACTCGCCAGCATCGTTGCGTCCTCCCTTGTTTGATCCTTATTTGGTCAGTTGGATAGGGGGCTGGCAAATCTTCGCCGGGTGGGAAATTCACGCCCAGGGCAGCAAAACGCATGAACTTCGTCAGCTATGGGCAATTTCGAGGCTTCTGGAGTAATCGCGATCAAGACGTTCGACTGTACCGATTTACAACGCTCCCATTGGCGACTTGTGAATGGGGAAGTACCGCAACAGTTTGCAGCGTAAGTTTTGGCGTAGGTTTTACTTTTTTCTGATTCTTTTCATAGGAAGAACACGCTGCTGCATCATCGGCGTGACTTTTTCGGCCGGGCTGTTCTTGACGGCGTCAGGATTGATTTCGGAGGGCAGGGTGGTCATTTTTAGGGATTTCGTTCGGGCGTCGCGCCGGGCGCGGTAAAACGTTGCATTTTACCCCACGGGGCGGGTGTGCGACAGCCGCCCGGTTTCATAGATAAACCGCTCTAATGATGCATTCTGGCAACGTATTGTGCGGGACTTCTTGCCCAAATGCAGTTAAACTTCCGTCAAATTATTTTTCGGCAAGATATGTTCTGCTGGTTAAGGAATCCTTGTGAAACGTGTATTCAAAAATCGCAACAGCGGTTTTACCCTGATCGAAGCCCTCATCACGATGGCCATTATCGCCATCCTGGCGGCAGTGGCGTTGCCATCTTATAAAGACTATATCATTCGCGGCCACATTCCCCAGGCTACCAATGGCCTGTCGGACATGCGCATCAGACTGGAGCAGTTCTTCCAGGACACTCGTACCTATGCCGGTGCCTGCGCCGACGGGGCAGCAGCGGCACCCCCTACGAGCCCTGATTTCACCTTTACCTGCACCATCGCTGCCGACGGCATGAGCTATCAATTGAAGGCCACAGGCAAGGGGCCGATGACCGGCTTTACTTATGAGCTGAACGAGGCCAATGCCAAGAAAACATCGGCGACGCCGACCGGATGGACTGGTTCCGACTCGTGCTGGGTAACCGCCAAGGGCGGGCGCTGCTGATGCGTAAGCAAAATGGCGTGACCCTAATCGAACTGCTGGTGGCCATCAGCGTGCTCGGCATCCTGCTGGCGCTCGCAATGCCGAGTTTTTCCCGCATGATCCAGGATGCGCAAAACCGGACTGCCGCGGAATCTGTGCTGAACGGTTTGCAACTGGCGCGCACCGAAGCTCTGCGGCGCAGCACGCAGGTGCGCTTCAGCCTGACCGACGCGGATGGCAAGGTGGCCTGGACGGTTGGCTGCGTGAATGCGAACCTCTGTCCGGCGGAGATCCAGAAACGGGCGCCGGAAGAAGGCGGCGGCAACGCACGGGTTGGCGTCACCACCGATGCCCTTCCGCGACCGCTCAAGCCTGACACCTTTGCCGGTGTGCTGGCTGCCGGCGCCGGCCTCGACAAGTCCGCCGTGGTCACGTTCGACAGCTTCGGGCGGGTTAGCGCTGCCGCAGGCACCGAAATCAGCCGCATTGACGTTACCAACGCCAAAGCCAGTTACGCGCGCCGCTATGTGGTGACGGTTGGCTCCGGCGGCCAGGTTCGCATGTGCGATCCGGACAGCAAACTGAATGGCACCCCCCAGGGCTGTACTTAAGGAGTAATCCCATGATTCGCAATTTAACACCTGGCCGCCAGGATGGCATCGTATTGCTTGAAGCGTTGGCGGCCATCCTGGTTTTCTCGTTCGGCATTCTTGCCTTCCTCTGGATGCAAGCCTCGGCGACGCGCCAGGTTACCGACTCCAAGTACCGCCTGGAGGCCAGCTTTGCTGCCAACCAGATATTGGGCGAGATGTGGGTGCATCCCGACGACTGGACCGCCTACGTGGGAACTGACGTGCCGGTGACAACCCTGCCGGCGGGCAAGCGTACGGTGGCGCTCAACGGCAGGCAGGTGACCGTCACCATCAGCTGGAAAAGTCCGGGCGAGTCCAAGGCCCACAGCTACCAGGCGGTGGCGCAGATCAACGGATGAGGAAAATGATGCAGAGCTCCCAGAGAGGCTTTACGATGGTCGAGATCATGGTGGGTCTCGTCGTCGGCATGTTGGGCACCTTGATCGTGGCCCAGGCCTTCACCAATAACGAAGCGCGCAAGCGCACCACCACCAGCGGCGGCGACGCCCAGGCCAATGGCGCGATTGCGCTGTACATGCTGGAACGCGATACCAAGATGGCTGGCTGGGGCATGACCGCCAGCCCCAAATCCTACGTCGGATGCAGCAACATCTTTGCCTATTGCGACAAAAGCGCGGACTGCGGCGGCAAGGAAGGCGCGCTGACCGATGTGAATTTTGCGCCGGCATTGATCAAGGATGGTGGCGACGGGCCGGACAGCATTTCGGTCCAGTATTTTGCCGATCCAAGCCAGTCCTCTTATCAGCCATCCGGCAGCACCACGATACGCAGGGCGATGCCGCAGCCGTCGGCAGAACTGGACGTGGCCAATGCCGCTGTCTGCCAGGATGGCGACCTTGCGCTGGTATCGCAGGCAGGCAACTGCACCATCATGAAGATCACCGAGGTCCAGGCCCAAGCCTCGAAGCTACAGCATAATTCTGGCGCTGGCGGAAGCTACAATCCGCCGGCATCGTATTTCGAAAGCGGAGCGAATGCCTGGCCGAAATATCCCGCAGGCGCGAGCGTCACTTGTTTCAAGCCGGCCAATGGCCACCCGATTTTCCGCAAGACCTACTCGGTCAATACGGCCACCAAGCAGCTGGAACGCAGCGATAACTCGCAAGCGCCGGCGGTCACGAATGAGCTGGTCATGTCGGAAGTGGTGGACATGCAGGCTGAATATGGCGTCGCCCCGGCGGGCAGCCAGACGATTGACACCTGGGTCAGCGCCGCCTCCTCGCCATGGAAGGAACCTTCCTGGTCCGACTGGCAGCGCATCAAGGCGATCCGCGTTGCCATGGTTACGCGCGGTGTCCAGTATGAGCGGCCCAAGAGCGCCGACAAAGGTTGCACAGCGACCACCGCCTTGTCGTCCAGCTGGGCCGCATTCAAAACTGATAAATATCCAAGCGACTGGGGTTGCTACCGTTATCGCGTGTTTGAAACGGTCATCCCGCTGCGTAACGTGATCTGGGGGAAAATATGAAATCCGTAGTCATTTCCGCGTGGCGCCGCCAGCAGGAGGGGGTGGCCCTGATCATGGCGCTCATCGTGCTGGTGGCCATGACCCTGGCCGGGCTGGCCATGATGCGCTCGGTCGATGGCTCGTCCCTGGTTGCCGGCAACCTGGCGTTCAAGCAGAGTGCGTCCATCAGCGCCGACGCCGGCGTGGAGGCGGCCATTGCTTGGCTGCATGGCAACCCCAAGTCACTTAACGAGGACCATGACAGCGAGGGTTATTCGGCCAGCAGCCAGGACGACCTGGACCTGACAGGTAATAACACGGTGGACGCAGACGATGACCTCGACTGGAGCAAAGCCACGCTCGTCAAGAAACTGCCGGTCGACTCGGCCGGCAACCAGGTGTCCTACGTGATCCACCGCATGTGTCAAACGGCTGGTGTGCTGGATCCGGCCATTTGCGCCAGCACGCCTCGCGATACGGCAGGGGGGCCGACTGACGACAGCGTTGGCATTCTGCTTCCGATGCTGACTTACCAGACATCGCCAGGCAACAGCAGCAACGGTCGTTCGTCACCGTTTGGACTGTACCGGATCACGGTGCGGGTTGCCGGGCCGCGTTCCAACGTCAGCTTCGTGCAGGCAATTATTTCACAATGAGTATGCGAGACCTATCAATGAGGCCACTCTTTAAACAATTGATGCTGGCGGCACTGTTCACCGGCAGCGTGCTGGGCGCCGCCTTGTCGCGTGCTGCCAGCACCGACCTGGCAGACAAGCCGTTGGCAAACTCCACCACCGTGCAGCTCTTGCCTAACATCATGCTCGACCTGGACAACTCGGGCAGCATGCTGTGGAGCTACATGCCCGACTATGTGCGCGTGCAGTCGAACGGCAGCTACCTGACGTTTTGCCGTTACTCCAATGGCAGCCTGGCAGTGATCTGCCATGACGGTGATCCGCCTTTTGCGGCCAGCGCTTTCAACAAGGTCTACTACAACCCGGCGGTGCGTTATGACTGGCCGACCACGGCCGACGGCAAACGCCTGGCCGATGCGACCACTGAGCACCGGACTGAATACTTGGCGCCATGGTCGAACATCCCGAGCGACGGCTATGGCATCCAGGATATCGATAAGACGTATTCGGAACCGCTGTATAGAGAGTACCCTTGCGGGGTCACCAATCCCTATACAGGGCGAACCATCGATTGCAAGTCGCAGGGGCCTAACGAGACCGTCAATTTGCAGACGTACGGCAGCGTGAAAGCCAGCTATCCCGATCGTGTCTGGTGCCCTGATTCGTCGTCCAAGGAAAAGGACTGCAAGCGTGCAGTCGAGGGGACCAGCTACGCCTATCCGACCGGAGATTACTCGGTTGCGAAGGAAGTGAAGGGCGCGCCCTATTACTACAATGTGACCGTCAAATGGTGCACGGATAATTCCGCCACAAATTGTGCGGACCTGCGTGACAACACTTACAAGACCGTTGTGTTCGGCAAATGGGAACGGGTCGACATTGTTCCGACCCGTAGCAGCTACCCGAAAGCGCCCACGCGCACCGATTGCCCCGGCGTCAGCTGCAGCTACGATAACGAGATGACCAATTTCGCGACGTGGTATGCCTGGTACCGGACCCGGACCCAGATGACCAAGACGGCCATTGGCCTGGCATTCAAGGACGTACGGGGAAATCCCAAGTCGATGGCGGAAGACAAGACCGACCCAAGCTATTTCCATACGCGCCTTGGGATGATGACGATCGATAACAAGACCATTGCAGTGCCGATCGCGCCTTTTGAGGGTGTGCACAAGCAGACCTTCTTTGACGAACTGTACAAGCTCTACCCCAATACCAGCACGCCATTGCGTAACGCCCTGAACGAGGTCGGCCGTCTGTACAAGTTTGGCAAGAACGACGCGTTCCCGGATGGGAAAAATGACCCGATCGAGGCTGCTTGCCAACGCAACTTCGTCATCCTGGCAACGGACGGCTACTGGAACGGGAATCAGGCGCTCTACACTGACGACCCAAAGAGCACGCTGTTGAAGGACCAGGACGGCGACATCAAAAAAGCGCCGCGGCCGTCATACGCGCCATACAAAGCCGGTGACGGTACCAGGAACAACCCAGGTGACCAGGTGTCGTTGGCTGACATTGCGTTTTACTACTACAACAACGACCTGCGTCCGGACATGGAGAACATCGTCCCCAGCGCCGGCGGCAACAAGAACATCAACGATGTCGCCAACCACCAGCACATGACCACCTTTACCCTTGGCCTGGGCGTGGATGGTACGCTGGCTTACAGCAAGGACTACAAGACTGCAAAGACGGGCGACTACTATAAGATCCTGCAAGGGGGCACCAAGGAATGGCCAGCACCATTGCCTAACGACCCGACCGCGATCGACGACTTATGGCATGCCGCCGTCAGCGGCCGTGGAAGCTATTTCAGTGCCAAGGACCCGACCACCTTGCAGGAAAGCCTGCACCAGGCCTTGGGCAGTATCGGCCAGTCGGACGGCAGCGGCGCAGCCGCGGCGACCAGTAACCTGAACCCGGTCGAAGGCGATAATTTCATCTATCTGGCGAATTATCGAACCCAGCTCTGGGATGGCGAGCTGAGCGCCTATGCGATCAACGTCCAGACCGGCGAAATTACCGGCGACCCGAAGTGGCAGGCTGGGACGCTGCTGCGTAGCAGGTTCGCGTCGGACGGCAGCGACAGCCGTACCATCTGGACCTCGGACGCCAGCAACAGGCTGGTGCCATTCAAGGCCGCAAACTTGGATAAGAGCCAGTTGGCGTTCTTCTCGAAGTCGGTGCAGCGGTCGCTGAGCCAATTTAAGAATTGGACCAGCAAGCAAGTCGAAGCGGCTGATGAAACGACCCTGGTGAACTTCCTGCGCGGCCAGGATCCATTGGACAAGGATGGCATGCGCCTGTACCGCGAGCGCGACAAGGTGCTTGGCGACTTCATCCATTCGCAGCCAATCTACGTCAAGAATCCGCCGTTCGGCTTCCTGGACGAGGGCTACGCCGCGTACACGAAAACGGACCGGGACGCCATCGTCTACGCTGCCGCCAACGATGGCATGCTGCACGCCTTTGATGCAAAAACCGGTGAAGAGCGCTGGGCTTACATTCCGCCGATGGTGCTGCCGGACCTGTGGCAGCTGGCCAACAAGGATTACGCCGATCGCCACCGCTACTACCTGGACGGCGCGATCATCGTGTCCGACGTCAAGATCGGCAAGGAGTGGATGACTATCCTGATCGGCGCGATGGGCAAGGGCGGCCGCGGTTACTATGCGCTTGACATCACCAACCCCAAGCAGCCGCCGAAAGTATTGTGGACCTACACGGCTGACGACAACCCTAACCTGGGGTACAGCTTTGGCCCTGCGCAAGTGACCAAGCTCGAAGGCAAATGGGTGGCGGTGCTGACCTCCGGCTACAACAACATCGCGGAAAACGGCAAGTATGACGGCGATGGACAGGGCCACGTGTTCATCCTTGACCTGGCCGATCCGAAGAATGTCGTGGATATCTCCACCGGCGCCGGTGATAGGCTGAACCCAAGCGGGCTGGCGCGCATCAATATTGCCGCTGTAAAGGACTTCTACACGGACAACACGGAAGACAGGGCTTACGGTGGTGACCTGCAGGGCAATCTGTGGCGTTTCAACCTGAAGCAGCGCACCGCCACCAAGGTGATGGAACTGGGTAACACCCGGCCGATCACGGCTGCACCGGACCTGACCCGTCGCGGCGACGGCACCATCATCGTGTATTTCGGCACAGGGCGCTTCCTGGGCGCCTCCGACCTGGTGGTTCCCGAGGGGAGCATGCCTACGCAAATCGTTGCCGCCGTCAAGGATGTGGTGACGGACGGCCCAATCAAGCTGGAATCGCTGGCCGTTCAGACCATGGATCAAGGCGCGGATACCCGCAAGGGCACCACGGATAAAGCGGTTGACTGGGACAAGGACAAGGGCTGGTACCTTGAATTGCCAAGCAAGGGCGAGCGCGTTGCCATCGACCCGCATGTGTTTGACGGCATTTTCCTTGTGCCGAGCGTGGTGCCAACAGCGTCGGCTTGCCAGCCTGGTGGTTACAGCTGGTTGTACCAGTTCAGCACCGCGGGTGCCAAACGCGATGTGCCCGTCGGCACCAGGCTGGTGTCGCCTGTGGTCGGCACGACCCTCAGCAGGCTGTCGAACGACAAGGCGGTGGTCTTCGCCATTACTGCCGACGGCAAGCGTCCGAAGTCGATTCCATTGAATACCCCGTCGCACAGCGGGGGCGGCGACGGTGACTCAAACAATGGCGAGCCTGTCACCAGGCGACTGCAGTGGCGTGAACTGGTCAAGTAATACCCGGGCGGCAGGCAGGGCGAATGCTTTGGCCTTGCTGCTGACTGTCCTGGCCCACCTGGCTGTCCTGGCCAGCGTGGGCAGGCAGGGCACGCCTGGTGAATCCGCGCCGCAGCCTGCCTCCCCCATGCTGGTGCTTACCTTGCTGCCGGCGCCGGCATTGGCGCCGGCTCGTGGCAGTGGGGCGGTGCAACGACCAGCGCCGGCTCCGGCCGCGCCAGCCGCGCCCCTGGCGCAGGCCGAACCGTCGGCGGAACCGGCGTTTACGCCGCGCTATTTCCTCCAGGATGAATTGACCGAGCAGCCTTCCGTGGCCAGTGGCCTGGCCAGGCGTCGCTGGCTGGTGTTGCCGGGGGCTGCCAGCGGCAACATCACGGTGCGCTTCTGGATCAACGACATGGGCGATGTGATACGTGTACATCTGGTTCACAGCGACGCCAATGAGGAAGAGAAAGCAGCGATGCTGGCGGCGTTGCAGCAAGTGCTTTTCCATCCAGCCCATATCGGGCGCATCGCCGTGCACAGCGAAGTGCAAATGGACTTGCGGGTGGTCGGCGAAGTGGGTTTCTAAACCTTCATTCGAGCCGGCGCGCAATCCGGTTCAGGCCCACGGGCGTCACGCCGAGATAAGCGGCCAATTCCTTCTGCGGCACGCGCTGCACCAGCCCGGCGCGCCTTTCCAGCAAGTGCTGGTACATCTGTTCCGGAGAGTACATCAACAGGTCGCGCTCGCGCACCATTTTCAGCTGAGTCAAAGCCTGGAAGCCGAAACGGATCGCTTTCTGCCATGCCAGGTGGCGCTCACCCAGGTCGTCCAGCAGGCGCCAGTCGATGACCTCCAGCACGCTGGCCTCCAGCGCCGCCGCGCCAAAGCTGGTTCGCCCGCCCGGCTGGAATCCAATCGGACAGGCAAACAGCTCGTCTTCCACCGTGAAACTCTTGATCCACTCCTTGCCGTCGGCCGTGGTGTAGAACTGCTTGAGCAGGCCGGTGCGCACAGCGAACAGGCGCGGGCAGGCATCGCCTTCGTGGAACGCGAACTCGCGCTCGCGCAGTTGCAGCAGCTGCACGGAGGCGGCCAGTTGCTCCACCTCGGGCAACTGCAGGCCGGCAGCCTGTTCCAGTCGGCGCAATGCGCGCACCAGCGTCAAATGTTCCATGCAGGCGATTATAGAATGACGCCGAGCTGGCGCATCATCTTCAAGTCTTCGGTGATGCGCCAGTGCTGGCAGATGCGTCCATCCCTGATCCATTCGATCTGCATCTGCCGCACGTCGATCGATTTGCCAGTCGGTTCGATGCCGAACAAGCTGCCGGTGTGCGTGCCGGTCATGTGGACGTAGGCCGCTACGCGGTCTGCTGCGACCACCAGGTCTACGATGGCGTAATGCAGGTCGGGAATCCCGCTGCGCATCATCAGCACAATGGGCTTGAGGCCCGCCGGCCCGGGTTGCGGATCGGGCAGGCCCGGACTGTGGTTGCGGTAGTCGCTGGTCAGCAGTTCGTCGAGCACGTCGACTTTGCCCTGGTTCCAGACTTCTTCGAAGTAGCGTTCGATCAGCCGCGCGTTCGCTTGCAATGACATGTCTTCCTCCTTGAAAGAGGACAGCTTAGCGAGGCGTGGTCCGCGCGTAATTAACCCGGGTTAATGCCAATTCACCACGCGGCCGCGCTGCTGCGGCACCAGCAGCGTCACGTCGCCGGCTTCCACCGCGCTGCTCGGGTCGGCCAGGAAGCGCGACAGGCCGGCTTCCCCGCTGCGCGCCTGCACCCCGACCCAGGCGTCGCGCCAGGTATGCTTGGCGGCGTACAGGGCGGCATCGGCCAGGCGCTGCAGCGATTCCGGCGTCAGCGCGCTGGGGCGGCCCGGCATGCCGGGGAAGGTGGCAAAGCCGATCGAGACGGTCTTGCGCAGCACCTGGCCGCCGGGAATCAGGAATTCGTGGGCGGCGATGGCCAAGCGGATCTTTTCCGCCAGCGCGGTGGCGTCGTTGCGGTCGATGAAGCGCGCCACCAGCAGGAACTCCTCGCCGCCCCAGCGCACGATGTGGTCGGAGCTGCGCATGCAGTCGCGCAGCAGCCTGGCCGTCTGCTGCAGCACGGCGTCGCCGGCGGCATGGCCGTGCTGGTCGTTGACGCGCTTGAAGTGGTCGAGGTCGAGCATGAACAGCACCAGGTCGGCATGCGGCTCGGGCGGCAGGCTGCGATGGCGGCGCGCCGCCAGGTCGAAGTCGGCCTGGATGGTCTGTTCCAGGTAGCGCCGGTTGTGCAGTCCGGTCAGCGGGTCGGTCAGGCTGGCTTGCTCCAGCCGGCGCGAAGCCGCTTCCAGGGCGGCGGTACGCTCGGCCACCAGGCGCTCCAGGCGTTCGCCGCGGCGGCGCAAGGTGTGCAGCCGCAGGCGGAACAGGAAGGCCACGCCCAGTGCGCCCAGCACCCACATGGAAGTACGGAACCACCACGTCTGGTAGAAGGCCGGCTGCACGTGCAGCTTGAGCGCCCATTCCTGCGGGCTCCAGTGGCCGGCGCGGTTGCTGGCCTGGACCCGTAGCTGGTAGTCGCCCGGCGGCAGGTGGGAATAGGCGGCCACGCGCTGGCGCGCATCGACATTGACCCAGCCGGCGTCGTAGCCGTCCAGGCGGTAGCGGTATTGCTGCTGTTCCGGCGCGCTGAAGTCGGGCGCGGCAAACTCCAGGCGCAGGTCGCGCTGGCTGGGCGACAGCGTGCGCTCGGCGAGCACGCCGGCGCCGGGCTGCTCGACGCCGTCGATGGTCAGTGCGGTCGCGCTCACGGCAGGCTGGTATTCCCAGCGCCGCAGCATGTGCGGGCGCACGCGCAGCAAGCCTTCCGGCGAACCAAACAGCAGGTCGCCGTTGCGCATGCGCGCGCGGCTGGCGTAATACAAGGTGCGGAATTCATTGCCGTCGGCGCGGTCGAAGCTGCGCCAGCGCCAGGTCAGCGGGTCGATGCGCACGCGGCTGCCCAGCCACACCTGGCCTTGCGCGTCCTGCAGCAGCGACTCGGGCGGGTGGGGCGGCAGTTTCAGGCGCGTTGACAGCACGTCGAAGTGCGCGGCCTGGCCGTCGAAGGAGCGCAGGATGGCAGCGCCGGACTGGGTGGCCAGCCAGAGCTGGCCGTCCTTGTCGACCATCAGGTCCGGCACCCAGTTGTCGGGCAGGCTGTCGGCGCGCGCCGGATCGCGCACAATGCGGCGCGCCTTGCCGCTCCTGGTGTCGAATGCATTCAGGCCGTCATTGGTACCGATCCACAGCGTGCCGTCCGGCGTGAAGGCGAGCGCTTCGACTTCGCGCCCGGACAGGCTGCCTGGATCGTCGGGCTGGTGGCGCCAGGCGCTCACGGCACCGTCCTTGCCGATGCGTGCCAGGCCTTGCTGGGCGCCGGCCCACAGCGCGCCGTCGGCGCCAAAAACCATGGTGCGGATCGGGCCGCCCGGCAAGCCATGCGCGCTGCCGAAGCGCTGGAAGCCTTGCTGGCCGGGGCGCTGGAGGTGCAGCGTGCCATCCAGTGTCGCCACCCACATGCTGCCATCGGGCCCCTGGGCCAGGCAGGAAATGGCGCCGTCTGACAGCGCGTCGCCGCGGCTGGCGTCGGGGCGGAAGCCTGCCGCCAGCCGGCCGTTGGCATCGAGCACGTCGACGCCATTACCATTGGTGCCGAGCCACAGCCTGCCGTCGGCCGCTTCCAGCGCGCGCACGATGGCCGGGTGGCTCGGGCCCAGCGGGTTGGATGGGCTGTGCCGCAGCTTGAGGAAGGCGCGGCTGGCGGGATCGTGGTGCGCAATGCCGCCGCCCCAGGTGCCGGCCCAGGCCAGGCCGGAACGGTCGACCAGCAGCGCGCCGATGCGATCGTTGCCGATGCTGGACGTGCTGGTGCTGTCGTATTGCAAGCGGTCGACCACGGCCAGGCTGGCGCCGTCGATCACGTCGATGCCTTTGCCGAAAGTGCCGAGCCAGATTTCGCCCGGCAGCGGTTCGGCAATGCTATAGATCCAGAAGTGGCTCAGCCCTGCCAGTGCATGCAACTGGCCGCTGGCAGGATCGTACACGGCGGCGCCCTGGCGCGAGCTGCCGATCCAGATGCGACCACGGCCGTCCTGAAACAGGCGGATCGCATTGGCCGGGCCGACCGGCGCCGAGAAGCGGCCGTCGCCCAGCCAGCGCTGCAAGCCGGCGTCGCTGGCCACCCACAGGCGGCCTTCGCGGTCCAGCAGGACGGAGCGCAGCTGGTTGTTGGCCAGGCTGTTGCTGTCGCCCTCCACGTGGCGGTATTGAGTGAAGCGGCCGCTGGCGGGATCAAGGACCGACAAGCCGTTGTCGGTGGCCAGCCAGAGTACGCCGCCGGCCAGTTCCGCGATGCCTTCCACGCGATCGTTGGCCAGGCTGTCCTTGCGTTGCGGGTCGTGCCGGTACTGGGTAAAGCGTTCGGTGCGCGGATCGAACACCGACAGGCCGCCGCTGATGGTGCCGATCCACAGCCTTCCATCGCGCGCAGCGTGCAAGGCGCGGATGTAGCTGCCGCCGATTGATGCGGGATCGCCGGGGTGCGGGCGGAATACCTTGTAGCCGTAGCCGTCGTAGCGCACCAGGCCGTCCTGGGTGCCGATCCACAGCATGCCCTGGGCGTCCTGCGCCATCACGGTGCTGAGGTGGGCCGGCACCTGGTCCGGCATGGCGACGCGCTGGAACGAGACTACACCCGGCCGTTGTTGCGCCGATGCCATAGTGCCTGCAGCCAGCAGGCAGGCGAACAGAGAGGACCGCAGCAGCGCACGCATCGCCAGGAGATGGTCAAATTGAAACTATCATTATGCCATGATCAGCTATCTCTGCTAGCATGAAGCCACACGGGAGGCGGCATGCGCGCATGGTGGGCGATCGGTGTGGCTGGCCTGGCGGCGTTGCCGCCGGCCTTGGCGCAGCAGGCGCAGGATGGCGCGCTGCCCAGCGTCTACGTCACGGCGCAACGCCGCGCCGAGCCGCTGCAGGAAGTCCCGTTCAACGTGTCGGTCCTTGGCGGCGAAGCGCTCGACGTGCTGGCCGCCAGCGGCCGCGACTTGCGCTACCTGGCATCGCGCATGCCCAGCCTGCACATCGAATCCGACTTTGGCCGATCGTTCCCGCGTTTCTACCTGCGCGGCCTGGGCAATACCGACTTCGACCTGAACGCCGCGCAACCGGTCGGCATCGTGTACGACGACGTCGTGCAGGAGAATCCGCTGCTCAAGTCCTTCCCCCTGTTCGACCTGCAGCAAGTGGAACTGCTGCGCGGGCCGCAGGGCAGCCTGTTCGGGCGCAATGCGCCGGCTGGCGTGGTGAAGTTCGATTCGGTGCGGCCTGCCTTCAGGACCGAAGGCTACGCCAATGCCGCTTACGGCAGTGACGAGATGCGCAACCTGGATGGCGCATTCAATACGCCGCTGGGCGAAACGCTGGCGCTGCGTGTGTCGCTGCTTAGCCAGCACCGCGGCAACCGTGTCTTCAACGACCGCCCCAACGCAGCCACCACGGAATTCGAGGGCTATCATGACAATGCCGCGCGGGTACAGCTGCTGTACCAGCCGAACTCCGCCTTCAGCGCGCTGTTGAACGGGCACGGGCGCCGCATGGGAGGACGTGCCACGCTGTTCCGCGCCAATATCCTGCAAAAGGGCAGCAACGCACTGGCGCCGGGCTTTGATTACGCCAGCCTGCCGACCGACGGCATGAACCATCAGTCCCTGAAAACCAACGGTGCCAGCCTGCGCCTGCGCTGGCAGTTCGACGGCCTTTCCCTGCATGCCATCTCGGGCTGGGAGCGGGCGCGCTTCTACAGCCGTGCCGACGTCGACGCCGGCTTTGGCTCGCTGGCGCATCCTCCCATGGGACCGGGCCGCATTCCTTTCCCGTCCGAGACCGCCGACGCGTTGCCGAAGCACAGGCAGTTGACGCAGGAGGTCCGGCTCGAGTCCGATCCGGCGCAGGTATGGAGCTGGCTGGCCGGCGTGTACGGCTTCAGCGAGAAGATCAGGGTCGACAGCTTCAGCTTCGACACCTTCAACGGCAATCGCCAGAACGCCTACGCCTGGCAGGAGCAGGACAGCCGTTCGCTGGCCGCCTTCGGCGCCGTGTCGTGGCGCGCGCGCCCGGGCCTGCTGCTGCGCGCCGGCCTGCGCTACACCAAGGACCGCAAGGACTTCGTCGCCGCGCGCCCGCAAGCGGCGCCCGGCGCGTCGCCGATCGCCAGGCTGGAAGCCGCTCCGCGCGGCAACGACTTCAGCTGGGATCTCGGCGCCACCCAGGCCCTGTCGCCGGACAGCCATGTGTACGCGCGCCTTGCGACCGGCTACCGCGCACCGTCGATCCAGGGCCGCATCCTGTTCGGCAACAGCCTGTCCGTCGCGAGCGCCGAGCAAGCCCGCAGTTGGGAAGCGGGCTGGAAGCAGGATCTCATGCAGCGCCGTGCGCGCCTCGGCCTGGCCGTGTTCCGCTACACGATCGACGACATGCAGCTTACGGCCGGCAGCGGCGTCGTCAACCAGAACCGCCTGGTCAACGCGGCCAGGGTGCGCGGGCAGGGCGCCGAAGTCGAATGGCTGATGCGTCCCAACAGCGAATGGACAGCCAGTGTGGGCGCCAGCTACAACGCCACCAGGATCCGCGATGCCGGCCTGTTCGTGCTCCCCTGCGGCAATGGCTGCACGGTGCTCGATCCGCGCGGCACGGCGCCCAACAACGTCTTCATCGACGGCAATCCGCTGCCGCGTTCACCGCGCTGGATCGCCAATGCCGCGCTGCGCTACAGCCGGCCCTGGCGCAACGGTGAATTGTTCGCGTATGCCGACTGGGCCTATCGCGGCAAATACAATTTCTTCCTGTACGAGGCGGTGGAGTACAAGGCGCGCCCGCTGTTGGACGGCGGGCTGCGGCTTGGCTACCGGGACAGGGGCGAACGCTTCGAGGTAGCGGCTTTCGTACGCAACGCGGCGAACAGGCTGGTGGCGGTGGCAGCCATCGACTTCAACAACTTCACCGGTGTCGTCAACGAACCGCGCAGCTACGGCGTGCAGGTGAAATTCACTTACTGATACTTCGACGTCATGCGCAGCCATTGCGGATCTTCGCGCATGCGCTTGACGATGGGAGCAACCTTGTCGAACAGGTCATTGCGTCCCAGCGGCACAAGGAAGCGGCGCTCCGTCGCGCGGCCCGGCAAATCCACGAAAGTCAGGCTGCCGTGCAAGCCATGCAGCCGTACGAAATAGCGCGCCGCCGATTCCGAAACGGCCACGCAATCAATGCGGCCGCGGCGCAGCTTCTCCAAGTTGATTTCCTCGCTGATGGCATCCTGGCGCAGCAAGCCGTGGCGCTGGATCCATTCCTCAATGCCCGGGTAGACGTAGCCCAGCGTCAAGCCAATCGATTTGCCGGCCAGCCCTTGCCCGGCATCCATCTGCACCGGATGGTCGATGCGCGACACCAGCACGAAATGGTCGATGGCGAAAGCCGTGGTCCACAGGTATTTCTTCTGTGCGACGTCATCGAACCATTGGGGCATCATGCCAATAACGATGCCGTCCAGCGTGCCGTCTTCCAGCCGCATCTGCAAGCGCTTGCGCGGCAGGTAGGCCAGCCGGTAGCTGGTGCCGTCCGTGGCCTGTTTGTTCAGGTAGTCGATTGCTTCGTAATAGATACCTCGGGTGCCATCGATGACGAGCGGGGCAAAGTTAGCGCTGGTGTAGACGGTGACGGTTTCTGCCTGCGCGACTGGCAAGAGCAGCGTAACAATCAGCGTCAACAGCGGCGTAATAAATTTCATAAGGGCACTATAACAAAGCGCTTGCACTTGCATCATGAAAGTTAAATTCTTCAATGGCAATTGTTTCGCGCGCCTGCAACACAAATGGTGATGGAGAAAGAGATTTTTGTCGTTAATTCTCACGAATTGTAACGTGGGGCCATAAATCGGCATATGATCAAAGCAAGAGGTATCGCGGTGCTGTAACGCACCTTTTACTGAACTTTTCTTTGGGAAACTGCCATGAATCCTACCTCTCTTCTCGGCCAGCTCAAGCTGAGCCACAAGTTCATGATCCTCGGCCTGATTGCTGCACTGCTGGCTATCATTCCTGCATTCCTCTACATGAGCGAGGCTGGCAAGGTTCTCGATGCATATGAAGGTGAGCATGAAGGCTTGCCGATCGTGGTGGATGGACTGAAGGTTGTGCAGTACACGCAGCAGCATCGCGGCCTGTCGGCATTGGTGCTGGGCGGCGTGACCAGCGTGGCGGAAAAGCGCCGCGCCAAACAGGCTGAGGCGGACGCGGCGTATGGCCGGCTGGAGAAGGCGGCGGCAAAGCTGGGCGACAAAGCCATCATCGACGCCTTCGCTGCCGCCAAGCAGGAGTGGGAGACGCTGCGCAACAATGTAGCTGAGGGCAAGATCACCGTGCCGCAAAGCTATGCGGGCCATACCGGCTTGGTGCCCAAGCTGCTCAAGGTGAACGAGCTGATTGGCGACGCGTACGGCCTGAGCCTCGATCCCGACAAGGATACTTACCAGCTCATCCAGTCGATGTTCTACCAGTTGCCATGGCTGACCGAAGAAACCGGCAAGACGCGCGCCAAGGGCGCCGGCCTGCTGGCGAAAAAGGAAGCCACGCCCGAGGACCGCATGCAGCAGGCAGCCATCATGTCGCGCGTGACCGATCGCCTGGACCAGACCCTGACGGCCTTCGGCAAGGCCGCCGCCGCAAATCCTGCCATTGAGGCCAAGCTTGGGGCGCAGTTGCGCGAGGCGGGCGATGCAGCACGCAAGATCGTCGACCTGGGCACGGAGCAGATCGTGAAAGCCGATCCGCTGACCTATTCCGGCGAAGAGTGGGTGGCCAAGACCACGGCGGCAATTGATATGCAGTTTGCCGTCAACGAAGTTGCTGCGAAAGAGATCGACGTCATGCTGTCACAGAAAATCAAGGGCTTCACCGAGCAGCGCTGGATCATGGTTGTATCGATGGTGCTGTTGTTTTCCCTGGCTGCCTGGATCTGCATGCTGATCGCCCGCTCGGTGACGGTGCCGCTGCAAAATGCCATTGCGGTGGCGGACGAAGTGGCGAAAGGCAAGCTCGATAACGACATCGATGTTGGTCCGCCCAATGAAGTAGGGCAGTTGCTGCGTTCCCTCAAGTCCATGAGCGAGAGCTTGCGCGGCATCGTGTCCGATGTGCGCGCCAGTGTCGACCAGATCAATGCGGCCAGCCGCGATATCGCCACCGGCAATGCCGATGTGTCGTCGCGGCTGGAATCGCAGGCCTCCAACCTGGAAGAAACCGCATCTTCAATGGAAGAACTGACTTCCACCGTCAAGCAAAATGCCGATAATGCGCGCCAGGCCAACCAGTTGGTGCACAGCGCGGCCGGCGTGGCCGGCAAGGGCGGCGAAGTGGTGTCGCAAGTGGTGCAGACCATGGGCGAAATCAATGACAGCTCGCGCAAGATCGTGGACATCATTGGCGTGATTGATGGCATCGCTTTCCAGACCAATATCCTTGCCCTGAACGCCGCGGTGGAAGCGGCGCGCGCCGGCGAGCAGGGGCGCGGCTTTGCGGTAGTGGCTTCCGAGGTGCGCAACCTGGCGCAGCGTTCGGCCTCGGCGGCCAAGGAAATCAAGGATTTGATCAACCACAGCGTGGACCGGGTCGAGACCGGCAACCGCCTGGTCGGCGAAGCCGGCCTGGCAATGCAGGAGGTGCTGAAGAGCGTGCAGAGCATTACCGCCATCATGCAGGAGATCGCTACCGCATCGGCCGAACAGGGCAATGGTATCGAGCAAATCAATATGGCCGTGACGCAGATGGACGACACCACGCAGCAAAACGCGGCGCTGGTGGAACAGACCGCAGCCGCGTCGGCCAGCCTGCAGGAGCAGGCGCAGATGCTGGTGAAATCGATCAGCATCTTCACGCTGGGGAATGAAGATGCGGCCGCACCGGTGGTGCGCAAGGCGGCTGCTTCGCGCCGCATGCCGAGCAATGTGCGCGCGTTGCGGGCGGCCTCGGTATAATTTCTTGCATGGAAAAGCTCAGGGACTTAGCCACCATTATTTCGGAAGTGCAGCGTGGGGAACTGGTATTCCCCACCAGCGTCAATGCCGCACTGGCATTGCAGCTTGCCTTGGCTGACCCTGATTGCCACGACGATGAGATAGCGCGCAAAGTGCTGGGCGAACCGGTGCTGGCGACGCGCGCTGTCGCCCTGGCCAATGCCGCGGTGTTCCGGCGCCATGGCGCGCCGCCCATCACCAGTGCGCGCGCTGCCGTGATGCGGCTTGGCTACCGCAACCTGTATTCGCTGGCCGCTGCCATGGTGGTGCGCCAGTTCGGCGCCCGCATCCGCGACCCGCAGTTGCGCGAACGCGCCGAGCAATTGTGGAAGTATTCCGCGCACGTGGCGGCCATCGCATACCAGGTGGCGCGCCATATCACCAGCACCGATCCCGACACGGCGCTGTTCGCCGGCATTGTGCATGAGGCCGGTAATTTCTTCCTGCTGTCCCAAGCAGACCAGGTTCCCGGCTTGCTGGATGACATGGGGCACCGCCTGGGACCGGTGCAGGAAATCGTGGCGCGCGAAGTGCTGCGCAAGCTGCAGGTGCCGGAGGCAGTCGGCGCCGCCATCATTTCGCTGCGCGATGGCGCGATCAGCCTGCCGCCCGCCGGCCTGCGCGATACCCTGCTGCTGGCGCGTCACCTGTGCCCCGTGCTGTCGCCGCTGCCTGCGCCGCAGGACGATTACCTGGTGCGGCGCTCCGACATCGTGCAATGCCTGGAAAGCTTCCCCGACCTTGCCGAGCTGCTCGACGTCGCCGCGGCCGAAGCGCGCTCGATGGGCGTGGCGCTACTGGCCTGAAGCGCCCGGCGGCGCATCCTCCAGCAACTGTTTCGCCAGCAGGCCGGCGTGCGGCGTCAAGGCTGAAAAATCCCGCGCGCAGAGAAAGAGCCGGCGCGTGGCCCATGGTTCGGAGAGGCGCACCACGGCAAGGTCGCGCCGGATTTGCCGGGCCAGCGCGCTGGACATGATCGAGATGCCGATACCCGCTTCGACGTGCAGCGCCACGTGCTCGATATTGCGCAGCTGGATGCGGTAGTCGAGCTGGCGCCCCAGGCGCGAAGCGCGCTCCGCCAGGTGGGTTTCCAGCGCGGTGTCCGCGATGCCGACAATCGCTTCGCCAAGGATGTCGGCAAAGGTCGCATCGCCTTGCCGCGCCACCCGGTGACGGCGGTGGGTGACGACGACCAACTGGTCGCTGGCGATCAGGTGGGTCTGCAGCGGGCCGAAGTCGGTGATGTCTGCCACGATGCCAAGGTCGGCGCGCCGGTCCACCATGGACTGGACGATCTCGGCGCTGGGTCGCTCCAGCAAGTCGATCGAGAGGTCGCGGTGCGTGGCCAGGAAGCGGCACAGGTGCGGCGGCAGGAAAGCAGCCATGGCGGCGGAGTTCGACAGCACCCTGATACGGCCCTTCAGGCCAGTGGCGTAGGTGCGCAGGTCGCCGCGCATCTGTTCGACCTGGCCCAGGATGGAACGTGCATGGCGCTCGAATGCTTCGCCCGCCGCCGTGGCCCGCACGCCGCGGCGGTTGCGCTCGAGCAGCGGCGCGCCCAGCGCCGCCTCCATGCCGGCGATGCGTTCGCTGACCGAGGCCAGCGCGAGGTGCATGCTGCGTGCACCCTGGGTCAGGCTGCCGCATTCCACGACAGTGAGGAAGAGCCGCATATCGGTCAGGTCGAAGCGCATTGCCAAGTCTCCAGCATTCGGAATTTCCGAAGTGTAGCACCGGAATTGCCAGATTGCGGGCAGCGGGCCGGCCGTCTAACATCGGCGGCATGGATTCGATGATTCTGACTTTTTCCGCGGGGATGCTGGCTGGAGCGATGAACGCGCTGGCGGGCGGAGGCTCATTTGTCAGCCTGCCGGCACTGATCGCCGCTGGCGTGCCACCGGTTCAGGCGAATGCTTCCAGCACGGTAGCCTTGTTCCCGGGCGGGCTGGCCAGCGCCTGGGCCTACCGCGACGGCTTGCAGCCGGTCGGCGGCGTCCCACTGCGACTGATGCTGGCGACAACGCTGTGCGGCGGCTTGGCCGGAGCCCTGCTGCTGTTGCGGACTTCATCAGCGGCATTTACCTTTGTGCTGCCATGGCTCCTGCTGTTGGCGTCGATTGCGCTGGCGTTCGGGCGGCGCCTTGGTGCGGCACTGCGAGCGCGCTGGCAGGTGGGCGCGCCTGCGGTGCTGGCGCTGCAGTTCGCCCTCGGCGTGTACGGCGGTTATTTTGGCGGCGCGGTCGGGATCATGATGATGGCCATGTGGGGCCTGATCGACAAGCGCGACCTGAAGGAGTTGAATGCGCCGCGCACGCTGCTGGTCAGCGCAGCCAACGGCGTGGCGGTGGCTGCATTCGTGTTTGCCCATGCAGTACATTGGCCGCTCACGCTGGCCATGCTGGCCGGCGCGGTCATCGGCGGCTATGGCGGCGCTCGCGCCGGGCGCCGCGCACCAGCTGAGGTGATCCGCGCAGTCACGCTGCTCACCACGTTCTGCATCACCTTGATGTTCTTTGTGAAGGCCTGCCTGGGAGGCAACCATGCTTGACGCATTGCTGGAAACGATTGGAACGCTGGGTGTACTGGCCAGCATTGGCGTAAAACTGGCCACATGCTTGCCCAAGGCTCAACATCGAAATCGAGAGCTCGTCAACCGTGAACGGCAGCTTCGATGCAAAGCGCGCCGCCACGGTTCTTGAGATGGATCAGGCGCGGCTTTGTTCGAGGATGCGGACCAGCGATTCAATGCCTTCAGCGTCGACAGCGTCAAAGCGGCCCGGCAGAGGGCTGTCGAGGTCGAACACGCCGATCACTTCGCCGTCCTTGCCGAAGATCGGCACCACCAGCTCGGAGCGCGAGGCAGCATCGCAGGCGATATGGCCCGGGAAGGCATGCACGTCTTCCACTACGCTGGTGGCGCGCTTTTCGACAGTGCTGCCGCATACGCCACGGCCCTTCCTGATGCGGATGCAGGCTGGCTTGCCCTGGAATGGGCCGAGCACCAGTTCATCCGGACCCTGCATGAAATAGAAACCCGCCCAGTTCAAGCCCGGCATGGTGTTGAACACCAGCGAGCTGGCATTGGCAGTGTTGGCGATCCAGTCATGTTCGCCGTGCACCAGTCCGCCCAGTTGCGCGCGCAAGTCTTCGTACATGGCGCGTTTGGCTTCGGGAGTGTCAGTGCTGTAGGTGGTTTCGCTAAGGGAGAAAGACATTTTGCCGCTCGGTATGTTACTTAGGACGCCGACATCTTACCAGCAATCGCGCTAAGTTGCGGCCATGGCTACTCATCATCAAATCCGCACCCTGCTGCGCGACGTGTTCGGCGTTGACCGTTTGCGCGCTGGCCAGCGACAAGTGATCGACAGCGTGCTGGCGGGGCATGACACGCTTGCCATCATGCCGACCGGCAGCGGTAAGTCGCTGTGCTACCAGATCCCCGCCTCGATCCTGAAAGGCAGCACAGTGGTCGTCTCGCCGCTGATTTCCCTGATGAAGGACCAGGCCGAGAAGCTCGATGATATCGGCATCGAGGCCGCGCAGCTCAACAGCAAAGTGCCGGCTGACGAGCAGCAGGAAGCATTGCAAGGCTTGCGCAACAACGAGGAGCGCATTGTGTTCTGCACGCCGGAGCGGTTGGCGACGCCGGAGTTCATGTCCCTGCTGCACAAGGCCGACATTGGCCTGGTGGTGGTCGATGAAGCCCACTGCATCTCTCGCTGGGGCCATGATTTCCGGCCGGCTTACCTCGATATCGGTGCAGCTCTCGATGCGCTGGGACGGCCGCCGGTGCTGGCGCTGACCGCCACTGCCACCGACGAAGTGGTAGACGATATTCGGCGCCAGCTTGGCGCGCCGGAAATGCGCATTGTGAATACCGGCATCTACCGGCCCAACCTGCATCTGGCCGTGCGCCAGGTGACCAATGCCGATGAGCGGGCGGCCGAGGCGTTGCGCCTGGTGCGCGAAACGCCGGGTAGCGGCATTGTGTATGCCGCTACCATCAAGGCCGCGCAAGACATGCTGGCCGCGCTGGAGGAAGCCGGCGAAAGCGTAACGCTCTATCACGGCAAACTGAATGCCGCCGAACGCCACCAGAACCAGGAAATGTTCATGTCCGGCGCGCGCCGCGTCATGGTGGCGACCAATGCCTTTGGCATGGGCATCGACAAGTCCGACATCCGCTTCGTGATCCACCTGCAGGTGCCGGCCAGCCTGGAAGCATACTACCAGGAGGCGGGGCGGGCAGGGCGCGACCGCGAGTCAGCCGAATGCACCTTGCTGTACTTCCACGAGGACAAGCGCGTGCAGCAGTTCTTCCTTGCGCGCAGCTATCCCGACGCGGCCTTGCTGCGCGCGGCGTATGATGCTGCTTCAGGTGGCGAGTGGCCGCGCGACAAGCGCAGCCAGGTCGCGCTCAAGCTGTTGAAGGAAGGCGGCTGGCTGAAACAGGATCGCAAGCTGCAATACCGGGCGGCAGGCGGTGCGCCGCGCCCGGTCGACCTCGAGCGCCTGGCGGAACGCTATCGCGAGAAGCAGGAGCACGACCGCGAGGCGCTGGCGCAGATGGTGTCTTACGCGCAGAGCGGCTTCTGCCGCTGGAAGCTCCTGCTCGTTTATTTCGGCGATGAGTCAGCCGGCATAGAGCGCTGCGGTACTTGCGATAACTGCAGGTCGCCGCCGACAATCGACTCAGGAGGGTAGCGATGGCCGACATGGTAGTCGTGCGCAAAGAGGGGCTGTATTGCGTGCCGGGCGGCTTCTATATCGACCCCTGGCGCCCTGTGGAACGCGCCGTGATCACGCATGGCCATGGCGACCATGCACGTCCCGGTCACGCGCACTACCTGTGCGCCGCGCCGGGCATCGGCATCTTGCGCGCTCGCCTGGGCCAGGTAAACGTCCAGGGTCTCGAATATGGCGAGGCGCTGGAGCACCTTGGCGTGCGCATCTCGCTGCACCCGGCCGGGCATGTGCTCGGCTCGGCGCAAGTGCGCATGGAATACCGGGGCGAGGTATGGGTTGCCTCGGGCGACTACAAGGTGGAGCCAGATGTCACCTGTGCGGCCTTCGAACCGGTGCGCTGCCACTGCTTCATCACGGAGTCCACTTTCGGCCTGCCAATCTACCGCTGGCAGGCGCAGCAGGCGATTTTCGACGACATGAATGCCTGGTGGCGCCGCAATGCGCAAGAAGGGCGATGCAGCGTCATGCTGTGCTACGCGTTTGGCAAGGCGCAGCGCATCCTGAGCGGGCTCGATCCTTCGATTGGTCCTATCGTCTGCCACGGAGCGGTGGAGCCCTTGAACCGGATATATCGGGAGGGCGGGGTTGCGCTGCCGCCGACGGTGATGGTGGGCGATGTGGACAAGGCAGCGCTGCGCCAGGCGCTCGTACTGGCGCCGCCATCGGCTGCCGGGTCGCCGTGGATACGCCGCTTCGGTGATTTCAGCGATGCCTTTGCCAGCGGCTGGATGCAATTGCGCGGCGCGCGCCGGCGACGGGCGGTAGACCGCGGTTTCGTGTTGTCCGACCATGCCGACTGGCCGGGCTTGATGCAAGCCATTCGCGCCACCGGGGCGCAACGGGTGATCGTCACGCATGGCTCGATTCCGGTCATGGTGCGCTGGCTGTGCCAGAACGGCTATGACGCCAAGGGCTTCGATACCGAATACGGCGACGAGGAGGCAGGGGAGGCGGGCGATGCGTGAGTTTGCCCGCCTGTATGCGGAACTGGATGAAACCACGTCCACCAAGCGCAAGCTGGAAGCGCTGCAAGCCTATTTCAGCAAGGCAGCACCGGAGAATGCGGCGTGGGCCGTGTATTTCCTGGCCGGCGGCAAGCCGCGGCAGGCGGTCCCGGTCAAGTTGCTGCGCCAGTATGCGACGGAGTATGCGGGACTGGATGAATGGCTGTTTGATGAGTGCTACAACGCGGTCGGCGACCTGGCAGAGACGATCGCCCACATCCTGCCGGCGCCAAACCTGGAGAGCGACGTCGGCCTGGCGGAGTGGATCGAGCAGCGCATCGCGCCTTTGCGCGGTGCTGCACCGGACGAGGTGCGGGCCGCCCTGTTCCGCTATTGGGACGAACTGGAGACCCGCGAACGGTTCCTGCTGGTGAAACTGATCGGCGGCGGTTTCCGTGTTGGCGTGTCGCGCCTGCTGGTCACCCGTGCGCTCAGCGCCATTGCAGCGGTGGACAGCAAGCTGGTGGCGCAGCGGCTCATGGGCTGGACCGATGGCAGGGTGCGGCCGACGGCGCAAGGCTTCCTGCAGCTGATTGCGGCGCCGTCCGCGACCGAGCATGCGGAGCGCGGCGGGCAGCCCTACCCATTTTTCCTGGCCCATGCCTTGCAGGCCGATCCCGCTACGCTGGGCGACCTGGCGGCCTGGCAGGTCGAGTGGAAATACGACGGCATGCGCACGCAGCTTGTGTCACGCGCAGGACTGAATTTCCTGTGGTCGCGCGGCGAGGACCTGATCACTGAACGCTTCCCTGAACTGGCGTCCCTGCACCTGCCGCAGGGCACGGTGATCGATGGCGAAATCCTTGTCTGGCCGCAAGGCGATGCGCCGGCGCCTTTCGCAGCGCTGCAGAAGCGCATCGGTCGCAAGCTGCTCAGCGCGAAGCTGCTGTCCGAACTTCCGGCAGTACTTGTGGCGTATGATTTGCTGGAGCTCGACGGCGTCGACGTTCGCCAGTTGCCGCAGTACGAGCGGCGCGCCTTGCTGGAGCAGCTGGTGGCGCAGGTAGCGCAGCCGCAGCTGCGCCTGTCGCCGCTGGTGCTGGCGGAGGACTGGGGGCAACTGGCGCAGGTCCGCACGGAATCGCGGGCACGGGGCGTGGAAGGCATGATGCTCAAAGCGAAGGATGCTCAGTATGGCGTCGGCCGCACCAAGGACGTGGGCACCTGGTGGAAGTGGAAGATCGACCCTTTCAGCGTTGATGCGGTACTGGTCTATGCACAGGCCGGACATGGCCGGCGCGCTTCGCTGTACACCGACTATACGTTTGCGGTATGGGACAGCGACGGGGAGGGCGAGCGCAAGCTGGTGCCATTTGCCAAGGCCTACTCCGGCCTGACCGATGCCGAAATCGCGCAGGTGGATAACGCAGTGCGCCGCACGACCGTCGAGCGCTTCGGGCCGGTGCGCAGCGTGCGGCCGACCATGGTGTTCGAGATCGGGTTCGAAGGCATTGCGTTGTCGCCGCGCCACAAGTCTGGCATTGCGGTGCGTTTCCCGCGCATCCTGCGGCGGCGCGACGACAAGGCCGTCGAGGATGCCGATACGCTCGACACTTTGCGCGGCCTGCTGGCACAGGCGCCGCCATGAGTCCTGCCTTCCCCCGTCCGCGGCCCTTGCCGCGCCACCAGCCTCCAGTGCCACCCGGCGAGGCGTCAATGCCCGCACGGCTGCCTGCCTCCGGCTCACCGGCAGGCCCTTCACGCGAGATAGTGGAGGAATGGTTTGCAGCGCGCGGCTGGTCGGTCTTTCCTTTCCAGCGCGAGGTATGGGATGCGGCACGGCGCGGCGAGTCCGGCCTGCTGCATGCCACGACCGGCTCCGGCAAGACGCTGGCCGTCTGGCTGGCGGCTTTGCAGCGCGCGAGGGCCAGTCGCAAGCCCGGCTTGCGCCTGCTCTGGGTCACGCCGATGCGGGCGCTTGCGGCAGACACCCTGCGCGCGCTGCAGACCTCCGCCGCCGACTTGTTGCCCGCCTGGCAAATCGAATCGCGCACCGGCGACACCGACAGTGGAACCCGAGCCAGGCAAGCGCGCCTCCTGCCGCATGCGCTGGTCACGACGCCGGAAAGCCTCAGCGTCCTGCTTAGCCGCCCGGAAGCGAGCGAACTGTTTGCGCAACTGGACATGCTGGTGGTCGACGAATGGCATGAGTTGATGGGCAACAAGCGCGGCGTGCAAGCCCAGCTTGCGCTGGCGCGGTTGCGCAGCTGGCAGCCTGCCTTGGTGGTGTGGGGCCTGTCGGCCACCCTTGGCAACCTGCAGCAGGCGCGCGACGTGCTGGCGCCGCATGGGGCAATCGTCGAAGACCACCTGCGCAAGGAGGTTCTGGTCGATACCCTGGTGCCCGACCATCCATCGCGCTTTCCCTGGGCCGGCCACCTGGGCTTGCAGATGCTGGAACCGGTCGCCAACGAGATCGCGCAACACGCCAGCACGCTGGTGTTCTGCAACACCCGCTCCCAGGCCGAACTTTGGTACCAGAACCTGCTCGATGCGAGACCCGAGTGGGCGGGCGTCCTGGCCCTGCATCATGGTTCGCTCGACAAGGAAGTGCGCGAATGGGTAGAGCAGGGTCTCAAACAGGGCAAGCTCAAAGCCGTGGTCTGTACATCGAGCCTCGACCTTGGCGTCGACTTCCTGCCGGTGGAGCGGGTACTGCAGATCGGCAGCGCCAAAGGCATCGCGCGCCTGCTGCAGCGCGCCGGACGCTCGGGGCACGCGCCAGGCCGCACTTCGCGCGCGACGCTGGTGCCGACGCATAGCCTGGAACTGCTGGAGGCTGCAGGCGCCATCGAGGCGGTGCGCGAACGCCGGGTGGAACCCCGGCCGCCGCCGGAAAAGCCGCTGGATGTGCTGGTCCAGCACCTCGTGACGGTGGCGCTGGGCGGCGGCTTCCGCAGTGAGGAACTGCTGGCCGAAGTGCGAACGGCATGGTCTTATCGCGCGCTAAGCCAGGAGGAATGGCAATGGGCCCTGGACTTCGTGGCGCGCGGCGGGCAAAGCCTGTCCGCCTATCCCGAATACCGCCGTGTGCTGGCGGACGAGGAGGGCATTTACCGCGTGCCCGATGCAGCCATCGCGCGCCGCCATCGGATGGGCATCGGCACCATTGTTTCGGAAGCGACGGTGCAGGTGAAATACATGAACGGCTCCGCGCTTGGCAGCGTGGAGGAAGGCTTCATTGCACGCCTGGCCAAAGGCGACCACTTCCTGTTCGGCGGCCGCATTCTCGAATTCGTGCGCATGCATGAAATGACGGCCTTCGTGCGGCGCGCTACGGGAGCCAAGGGCGCTGTGCCGCGCTGGCAGGGCGGCAAGATGCCATTGTCGTCCGAGCTGGCGCACGCCGCGCTAGAGCAGTTGCGGCGTGCCACGGAGGGCTGCTACGCGGGACCGGAAATGCAGGCCATCAAGCCGCTGCTCGATATCCAGCAGCGCTGGTCGGCGCTCCCAACACCGGATACTACCGTGATCGAGGCGATGGAAAGCAGGGAGGGACACCATCTGTTCGTCTATCCCTTCGCCGGGCGCTCGGTGCACATCGGCCTGGCGTCGTTGCTGGCGTATCGCATTGCCCGCGCGCGGCCCGCGACGTTTTCGATCGCCGTCAACGATTACGGTTTTGAATTGCTGGCGCCGGAGGCGCTGCCGTGGCGCGAGGCACTGGACGAGGGCGGCGCCTTCACGACGGAGAACTTGCTGGAAGATGTGTTGGCCAGCCTGAATGCCAGCGAGTTGTCGCAGCGGCGGTTCCGCGAGATTGCGCGCATCGCCGGATTGATCTTCCAGGGCTTTCCGGGCCAGCCGAAAAGCAATCGCCAATTGCAGGCCTCTTCGTCCTTGTTCTTTGAAGTCTTTCGCAAGCACGACGCCAACAACCTGCTGCTGACGCAGGCCCAGCGCGAAGTGCTCGAGCAAGAGCTTGAACTGGGGCGCTTGCGTGCCACGCTGCAGGACTTGCAGCGGCGCCGGCCCAGCTTCCATGAAGTGCGCCGCGCCACGCCGTTCGGCTTCGCGTTGATGGTGGAACGCTTCCGCGAGAAGCTGACGACCGAAAGGCTGTCCGATCGCGTCGCCCGCATGCTGCGTGAGCTGGAAAAGGCCGCCGGTCCATGAATTCCGTCGCAACCGAACTGGCAGGCGAGCGCGTGCTGCTGTTGCCGCAAAAGGCACTGTACTGGCCGGCTGCGAAAACCTTGATGGTGGCGGACGTCCATTTCGGCAAAGCGGCCAGCTTCCGCGCGCTGGGCGTACCGGTGCCGCGCGGGACGACAAGCGAAAACCTTGCCGTGCTCGAAACCTTGCTAACGACGCATGACACGCAACGCATCATTTTTCTCGGCGACTTCCTGCACGCGAGGGCCGCGCAGGCGCCGGCAACATTGCAGGCCATGCTAGATTGGCGCAGCCGGCATCGCGATCTGGCGCTGCTGCTGGTGCGCGGCAACCATGACTGGCACGCGGGCGATCCATCCACGCTGCTCGACGTAACGATGGCCGACGAGCCGTATGCCTGCGGCCCGTTCGCCCTGTGCCACCATCCCGATGTGGCTTGCGAAGGCTATGCCGTTGCTGGCCACGTGCATCCCGTGTTTCACCTACGCACCGCGCGCGAGTCGTTGCGCTTGCCTTGCTTTCTGCTTGGCACTACGCGCGCCATCTTGCCGGCCTTTGGCGCCTTTACTGGCGGGCACTCTTTGATTCCGGAAACCACGGACAGGGTGTATGTTGTGGCCGATGATGCGGTTTTCCCAATAGAAAAAAGGTAGGCGATATCCTACATTTGTCGCGCTGAACGTCCTATATTACCTGTACAGTGCTTGCACTAACATGAGTTCTCCCGCGCCTACGGTAAGGGGCGGGGGTCTTTTCCACCGAACCAAGCAGGGGGACGAATCATGGCTTCGAACAATCCAGGCGACAAACGCGGCAACCGGCAGGACAGTCCTTCCGGCAGCAAGCAAAGTGCACGTGGCTTTGCCTCCATGGACCCACAACGCCAGAGGGAAATTGCTTCCGAAGGCGGCCGCGCAGCCCACCAGAAGGGCACGGCACACGAATTCACTTCCGAGGAAGCACGCCGCGCCGGCAGCATGAGCCACAAGAACGATGGCAACCGCCAGAGCGGTTCGCGTGGCAACGCCAGCCGTACCGAGCAGCAACCCAGCCAGGGCCAGCAAGAGTTCAGCAAGGACTACCAGCAGGACTACCAGGGCAACAAGCAGGGTGGCGATAAGTACTAAGTTTCATTGATGTAAGGAGGCCAGCATGGGAAGGCCTGACAAACCCAGTAAGGACACGGAGAACCAGCAAAACTTTGTGCTGGTCGATACAGAGCATCCGGAAATAGCCAACGCCGAGGTTCCGGAGGGGCAGATCCGCCGCGCCGACCGACCTTTGCCGGGTAACCGGCAAAGTGCTACGGAAAGCGGTTCGCGGCAGGGCGGCAGTGGATTGGGCACCGAAGGCGGTGCGCCAGGGCCGGATGCAAGTTCCGGCGTTTGAATAAAAAGGCGGGCTGCGAGCCCGCCTTTCTTTTTGCCACGATCCTTAGAACTGGAAGGATGCGGTCGCCTTGGCAATACGCGGGGCACCGATCACGAAGCGTGAGCCGCCATTGTTCAGGCTGGAGAGGTAGAACTTGTCGAACACGTTGTACACGTTCAGCTGCAACGACACGTTCTTCGACAGCTGGTAGGCCGCCATGGCATCGACCACGGTATACGACGGCATCGACGGCATATTGGTCTTGGCCGCGTCGCCGGTCGGATCGACCAGGCGGTACTGGGTACCGGTGTAGCGCGCGCCGCCGCCCAAGCTCAGCTTGTCGTTCAGCTTGTAGTTGGTCCACAGGGTAGCGGTCTTTTTCGGCGACCAGCGGGTTGCCGCGCCCAGGCCATTGTTGCTGGCGCCGGTATTGCTTTCCTTGATCTCGGTGTCCATGAAGGCGACGCCGGCGATCACGCTCCAGGCCTTGGTGACCTGGCCAACGGCGCCCAGCTCCACGCCTTGCACCTGGCGCTTGCCCAACTGGCCCCAGGTGTTGGTCACTTCATCGATCTTGACCGGGATTTCATCCTTGTTGGTGGTGCGGTACAGGGCGGCGGTCAGGGCCAGCTGCTTCTGGATCACGTCCCATTTGGTGCCCAGTTCCACGTTGGTGGTGGTTTGCGGCTTCAGGGCTGCGCTGTTGATGTTGGCGCTGGTGCCCTGGGCCGCCAGCGAGAGGTTGGCGCTGCCCGGCGGGGTCTTCGAGTTGGCATAGGCCAGGTAGATGCTGCCATCGGCCGTTGGCTTGTAGACCAGGCCGGTCTTGTAGCTGCTCAGGTTGCCGGACTTCTCCAGGTGGGCGGCGACGGGCACGGTGCTTGGCGCGGTCACGGTGGCGCTATTGGTCTCCGTGTCGTAGCGCTCGTAGCGCAGGCCTGCGTTCACCAGCCATTGTTCGTTCAGCTTGATGGTGTCGAACAGGTAGGCGCCGACGGTGGTGGTTTCGCCTTTGCTGAAGGCGCCGTTCAGATAAGGAGCGAAGCCGGTCAGCGGATCTTTCGGGTTCGGGTTGTACAGGTTGGCAGCGCTGGCGGTGCCGAGGCCGACGCGGGTCGGGGTGAACTGTTCTTCGTTCAGCAACTCGAGACCGGTCGAGATGGTGTGCTGCACGCCGAAGGCATCGAACTCCGACACGATGTTGGTGGTGTTGGCCAGGATACGGTTTTCCTGCAGCACGCTCTGGCGCGTGCGTGCGACGGTCCAGCTGGCCGGGTTGGCCGCATCCAGCGCCGTAATGGCGTTCACACCGCTCAGGATGCGGTCCATTTTGGACTTGCCATAGCGGGTGGTGTTGGTCAGCTTGGTCTTCGGCGCCAGGTCGTGTTCGATTTTGGCGGTCACCATGTCGGCCTTCACGTCCTCATAGTCGCCGTCCAGGCCGTACCAGTTGTTGCGGTCGACGCGCTGCGCTTTCGCCAGCCATGGATAGGTGCCATTGTAGAAGCCGGCCATGCCCACGCTCGGGATCGCGCCGTCAGGTACGTTGTCCTGGCGGATGTGCTGCGAGTACAGGTAGAGGCGGGTTGGCGTGCCCAGGCCCCAGGCGACGGAAGGCGCGATGCCGTGGCTTTCACGGTCCAGTGCGCGGCTGCCTTTTTGCGAGCCGTCGGAACCCATCAGGTTCAGGCGGAAGGCGCCGCTGCTGCCGAAGGCGCGCTGCACGTCGGCGGTCAGGCGCTTGACGCCGCCCTGGGTGAAGGCGACGGTGCCGGAAACGGCATCCTCGCGTACCGGCGTCTTGGAGACCAGGTTGATATAGCCGGCGGCCGCACCGCGGCCGATGTCGGCGCCGGCCGGGCCCTTCACCACTTCCACCTGTTCCAGGTTAAAGGCGTCGCGCGAGACGGCGCCCAGGTCGCGGATGCCGTCGACGAAGATCGAGGACTGGGCCGAGAAGCCGCGCATCTGGAAGGTATCGCCGGCACTGGTGTTGCCGTTTTCGCCCAGTTGCAGGGTGATGCCCGGCGTGTTCTGGAGGGCTTCCATTACGGACGCAGCGCCTTGCTCCTGCAGCAATTCCTTCTTGATGACGGTAATGGTTTGCGGGGTGTCCACCAGCGGGGCAGTCAGTTTTGGCGAAGACGCGCGGTCGGCCTTGTAGGCGACGTCGGCGGCGGCTTCGACCTTGACTTCGGCCATGGTCTTTTCTTGTGCCTGGGCCTGGACGGACAGGGGCAGGCCGATGGCGGCCATGGCGAGCAGGGATTGGTTCAGCAGCGGCTGGGCGGCCAGCGTGTGCTTGCGGCTACGGATGGTCAAAATTCTCTCCAGATTTGATGCAGTTGATGTTTGGCGGCTGGCTGCATCCGTCAAACTGGAGGTGGCTGGCGATAGCGGGTATGTAAAGCAATGTAAATGATAACGATTCTCAATTGCATTGGCAAGCCCGGTGCATTATCATCCGGTATTCACTTATGGAAAGTAACAACTTGGGCAGTCCAGAAATCCAGGCCAAGCGCGCAGTTTGGCTCAAACTCCTGCACGAATGGCATTGGGTCAGTTCGGCCATGTGCCTGCTCGGCATGTTCCTGTTTGCGATCACCGGCATCACCCTGAATCACGCCAGCCAGATCGAGGCCAAGCCGTCTGTGGTGCGCAAGCAGGCCACGGCGCCAGACTCCCTGGTCGGCGAACTGCATGCCTTCGCCGAAAAGCACGACGGCGAAAAAGCGCCGTTGCCGGAAGCGGGCGAGCGCTGGCTGCGCGAAACGTGGTCGATCAAGGCCGGCGGGCGCGAGGCCGAATGGTCGGCCGACGAGGTGTACCTGCCGATGCCGAAGGCGGGCGGCGATGCCTGGGTGCGCATCGGCCTGGAGGATGGCGCTGCGGAATTCGAGAACACGGACCGCGGCTGGATTTCGTGGTTGAACGACGTCCACAAGGGCCGCAACACGGGTGCGGCCTGGAACTGGTTCATCGACATCTTTGCGGCGGCCTGCCTGGTGTTCTGCATTACCGGTTTGCTGATCCTGAAATTCCACGCGGCCAAGCGGCCGTTCACCTGGCCGATGGTGGGCTTGGGTGTCGTTATTCCCTGTGTTATCGCTTTGCTCTACATTCATTAAGGACCTCTGTATGAAACTTCGCTATTCCATCGCCGTCGGCTTGCCGCTGGTGAGCGCGTCCGCGATGGCGGCCGACCTGACGCTGAAATTCGAACTCCCGCAACTGAACGTCGCTGAATACCACCGTCCATATGTGGCGGCCTGGCTGGAGAACGCGGACCAGAAGGTCGTGGCCAACCTGGCCGTGCTGTACGACGTGAAGAAGAAGGACAATGCCGGTACCAAGTGGCTGAAGGATATGCGCCAGTGGTGGCGCAAGGCGGGCCGCGACATCGAAATGCCGATGGATGGCGTGAGCGGCGCCACCCGCGCACCGGGCGAAGTTTCGCTGAGCTTCCCGGTCGCGAAAGATGCGTTGAACAAGCTCCCGGCTGGCAATTACCAGCTGGTGGTGGAAGCTGCGCGCGAAGCGGGCGGCCGCGAGCTGGTGAAAGTGCCGGTGGCATGGCCGCCCAAGTCGGCGCAGTCCTTCTCCGCCAAGGGCAAGGAAGAACTGGGCGACGTGACCGTGCAAGTCAAACCATAAGGAGCCGACATGAAGCTGAGCAAAACCCTGATCGCGCTGACACTGGCCGGCGCTGCTTTCAGTGCACAGGCGCACAAGCCGTGGCTGCTGCCTTCGTCTTCCCTGGTTGATTCCAAGGAGCCTTGGGTGACCGTGGACGCCGCGATTTCCGAAGGCCTGTTCGACATCGACCACCAGCCGCTGAAGCTCGACGGCATTTCGATTACCGGCCCTGATGGCGCCAAGGTTGAGATGCTGAACGCGCTGACCGGCCGCCTGCGTTCCACCTTCGATGTGAAGATGGCCAAGCCGGGCACTTACAAGATCGCGCTGGTGAGCCAGTCGGTCATGGCGAGCTGGAAGGTCAATGGCGAAATGAAGCGCTGGCGCGGTTCCGAGGCGGAATTGGCGGCCAACGTGCCGGCCAATGCGGAAGAACTCAATGTGTCGCGCACAGCCAGCCGGCTGGAGACCTTCGTCAGCGCCAACAAGACCGATGAAGCGGTGTTCAAGCCGAGCGGCGTTGGCCTGGAGCTGGTGCCGGTGACGCACCCGAACGATATGCGCGCGGGCGAGCAGGCCACCTGGCGCTTCCTGCTGGACGGCAGGCCGGCGGCCAACCAGGCCTTCAGCCTGATTCCGGGTGGCGTGCGCTATCGCGGCACGCTGGGCGAGATCCGCATGGCGACCGATGCCAAGGGCGAGATCAGCTTCAAGATTCCGGAAGCGGGCATGTACCTGGTGTCCAGCAGCTGGCCTGCAGCCGCCGCGCCGCAAGCCGGCCAGCAGCCGGGCCCGCGCCAGATGCCGCCGCGCCGCGTGACTTACGCGGCGACGGTGGAAGTACTGCCGCAGTAAGCAGGTGCGCCGGGTATTGCTGCCGCCCACTATCTCCGCCGAGCCAGCGCCGGCGGGGGCGGGCATCGTCGATTTCGGCGGCGCCAGCATGGGCACCACCTGGTCGGCGCGGGTAGCGCTGACGCCTGGCGCCATGGCCGCCGGCGTGCCGCTGCGGGCCGCCGGCCTGCAGGCTGGCTTGCAGGAGCAGTTGGACCAGGTGGTGCGCGAGATGAGCCATTGGGAGCCGGCCTCCGACCTGGGCCGCTTCAACCGCGCCGGCGCCTGTACCTGGCATGTGCTGCCAGCCGGCTTTCTCGAAGTCCTGAAATACGCGCTCGAGGTCGCGCGCGCGACCGGGGGCGCCTGCGATCCCTGCGCCGGCCTGCTGGTGAACCTGTGGGGCTTCGGCCCGACCGGCCGCCATGACGAAGCCGGTTTCGTGCCGCCCACTGCACGCGATGTGGCGACCGTGCGCGCCGGCATGGCGGGTCGCACGGTGGAACTGGATGCCGCGCGCAAGCGCGCCTTCCAGCCCGGCGGGGTTCAGCTTGATTTGTCGGCAGTGGCCAAGGGCTTCGGCGTGGACAGGCTGGCGCAATACCTCGAAGCCCAGGGCTGCCGCCACTATCTGGTTGAAGTCGGCGGCGAGCTGCGCGGCGCCGGCTTCAAGCCCGATGGCCAGCCCTGGTGGGTAGCGCTGGAAGAACCGCCGGCGCCAGGCGCCGGCCGCGCGGGTGAAATCGCCGTCGCGCTGCATGGGCTGGCCGTCGCCACCTCCGGCGACTACCGCAAGTACTTCATGCAGGATGCCGAGCGGCGACCGCATACCATCGATCCGCGCAACGGCATGCCGATCTCCAATGCGCTGGCTTCGGTCACGGTGGTGCACGAAAGCGCGATGGCCGCCGATGCCTGGTCCACCGCGCTGACGGTGCTTGGCCCTGAACAAGGGCTGGCACTGGCAGAACGCAAGGGCCTGGCCGCGCGCTTCCTGCTGCGCGAAGGGAAGGGGCTGCGCGAAATCCTCAGCAGCCGCTTCCAGAAAATGCTTGAAGAAGAATGATCCTGACGAACGACCCGACCCGCCTCGGCCTGACAGCCGCCATGATTGCCGGCTATGGCCTGGTATGCCTGCTGCCCTGGGTGCGCGCGCGGCGCGCCCGCGCTGCTACGCAGGCTGCGCGCGCGGCGGCGGGCGACTCGCCCTGGCTGGTGGCCTACGCCAGCCAGACCGGCAATGCCGAGCTGCTGGCGCGCCAGACTAGCGAAACCCTGCGCGTGGCCGGCATTGCGAACCAGTTGTGCGACTTCGACGAACTCGACGCGGCGACGCTGCAGGCGGCCGAACGCGTGCTGTTCCTGGCGTCGACCTACGGCGAAGGCGATCCGCCCGACGCCGCAGCGCGCTTTGCACAGCGCCTGATGGCGCGCAGCGACCACCAGCTGGGGCGCATGCATTACGCCGTGCTGGCGCTGGGCGACAGCGCCTATGGCAGCTTTTGCGGCTTCGGCCGCGCGCTCGACGCCTGGCTGGCGGAACGCGGCGCGCAAGCGCTGTTCCCGCGCATCGAAGTCGACCGCAGCGCCGCGCCCGCCATCGCGGCCTGGCGCCAGCAATTGAGCCACCTGGCAGGCACCAGCGATGCGCCGGACTGGGATGCGCCCGATTTCGCGGAATGGCGCCTGGCCGAGCGGCGCCAGCTCAATCCTGGCAGCGCCGGTGCGCCGATCTACCACCTTGAACTGGAGCCGATGCCAGGCCAGCCGCTGCCGGCCTGGCAATCGGGCGACCTGGTGCAGGTCGCGGCGCCAGCCGATCCCGATCGCCCGCGCGAATATTCGATCGCCTCTATCCCGCCCGATGGCAGGGTGCACCTGCTGGTGCGCCTGCACCGCCATGGCGATGGCAGCCACGGCCTGGCCTCGGGCTGGCTGACGCAGCAGGCCGAGGCGGGCGCCATGGTGCGCCTGCGCCTGCGCGAGCACCGCCGTTTCCGGCTCGAGGCAAATGCCGCGCGCCCGCTGATCCTGATCGGCAATGGCAGCGGCATCGCCGGACTGCGGGGCCACCTGAAGGCGCGTGCCGCGGCCGGCCAGTCGCGCAACTGGCTGCTGTTTGGCGAACGCGACCCGGCGCATGACGCCTTCTACCACGATGAACTGGACGCCTGGCAACGTGAAGGCATGCTGCCGCGCCTGGACCTGGCCTGGTCGCGCGGCCCGCTTGGCAAGGAGTACGTGCAGGACCTGCTGCTGAGGCACGCCGCCACCGTGCGCGCCTGGGTGGACGAGGGCGCGGCAATCTACGTGTGCGGTAGCCTGGAAGGCATGGCGGCCGGCGTGGATCGTGCCCTGCGCGAGATATTAACGGAAACAGTTGTGGTTCAAATGGCAAGTTCCGGCCGCTATCGGCGTGATGTCTATTAATTAATAATTTTTTACTGTCGCGTCCAAACAACGAAGGGCTTTGATTTTGTCGAATTAAATTCGGACGATCGATCGGTGCTTCAAATTTTCTCTCAATATTTCAAACTTGTAACAAGTATGAATTCTTGGTAACAGCTTAGCTCTCATAATTCCCGAGCCGACTTTCAAAGTGAAGTCTGTTCATCCATAAACAAAAGGGGAGTAGGGAATGTTTTTCCAGGAGAAAATTGGCGTGCGCTCGGTACGCCTGGCCTTGTCGGCCCTGGCCGTGTTTGCCGCTGGCGCTGCCATTGCGCAGGAAACGCCAATCCAGCGCGTTGAGATCACCGGTTCCGCCATCAAGCGTATCAATGCGGAAGGCTCGCTGCCAGTACAGCGCCTGAACGCCGAGCAGATCGCCAAATCCGGCGCGGCCAACGTCGCCGACCTGATCCAGGCACTGCCCGCCATGCAGGGCTTCCAGGTTGCCGCCATCGCAGCAGGCACCAATTCCGGCGGCAACGTGACCGCTTCGATCCACGATATTGGCGCCAGCTACACCCTGGTACTGCTGAACGGCCGCCGTATTGCCCCGCAAGGTTCCGGCTCGACCATCAACCTGAACGCCATCCCAATGAGCGCGGTTGAGAGCGTCGACATCCTGACTGACGGCGCGTCCGCCCTGTACGGCTCCGACGCGATTGCCGGCGTCATCAACTTCAACCTGAAGAAGAACTACCAGGGCTTCAATATCGAAGCCACCCACAGCCAGCCCACCCAATCGAGCGCAGGCCGCACCAGCAATTTCAACCTGACCTACGGCATGGGCGACCTGGATTCGGACCGCTACAATGTGCTGCTGACCTACCGCAAGGACGAAACCAAGCAGGTGCGCGCGCTGGACCGCGATTTCGCCGACACCGCCTACGTGCCGTTCAACTGGAATGGCAACAGCTATATCTACGACCGCACCAGCCCGGCAGCCATCCCTGCCAACGTGTCGGCCACCTTCAAGTCCGGCGCCGCGCCAATCGGCTTTAACCCGTACCAGAAGAAAAACGGCCAGTGCGCCGCCATGAACCAGCTCTCGTTGAGCAATACCGCCCTGGTGCAGAACTGCGGCTTCGATTTCGTGCAAACCATCGAGATCGTGCCTGAAAACAGCCGCGACAGCTTCTTCGGCAAGGCTACCGTGAAAGCCACCGACAAGATCAATGTATTCGTGGAAGCGGCATACTCGCGCCTGGACCTGACCGCGCGCATCGCGCCGAACACCGCTTCGGTCTCGATCGCCAAGGGCTCGCCGCTGTACAACACCTACGTACGTCCATATATCACCGCTGCGCAAGATACCGATATCAAGAGCGTGACCGCCAGCTACCGTACCTACGACTGGGGCACCCGCGACAGCGAAACCATCACCACGTCCAAGAACCTGGTGCTCGGCGCTGAAGGCGAAATCGGTTCCTGGGGCTTCGGCACCGGCCTGACCTGGTCCCGGAACGCTATCGATGAGCGCTATGTTGGCGGCTACGTCAAGAACACCGAATTCCGCGACATGCTGGCCAAGAACCAGTTCGACCCGTTCCTGGGCATTGGCGGCCAATCCGATGCGACCAAGCAGCTGATCTCCAACTCGGTGTTCAACGGTTCGATCCGCGATGCCTCGACCACCCTGAAGGGCATCGATGCGAAAGCTTCGCACGAACTGTTCCAGTTGCCAGCGGGCGCCGCGCAGATTGCACTGGGCGGCGACTACCGCAACTACCACTACCAGCAGACCCCGCACGCCACCAGCTCGGACATCTTCGGCTTCAGCGCATCGCCAGCCTACGACATGGAGCGTAACAACTACGGCGTATTCGGCGAAGTTAACGTGCCAGTGATCAAGGGCCTCGAGGTGAACGGCGCCGCACGCTACGATACCTTCGAAGCAGTCAAGAACAACCTGGCTAACCGCGACATGGGCAAAAAGGAATCGTCCACCACTTACAAGGTGTCGGCGCGCTGGCAGCCTACGCCATCGTTCCTGATGCGCGGTTCCTATGGCACCGGCTTCAAGGCTCCTTCCATGCTCGATATCGGCCAGCCGCTGGTGTCGGCCGGCTTCACCTCCAACTCGTGGGACTGCCCTGCCAATCTGAAGGCCGAGAATGCGGACTACTGCCAGGTGGGCAAGCGCCAGTACAACGTGCTGTCCGGCGGTAACGAAAACCTGAAGCCAGAGAAGTCCAAGCAGTTCACCATCGGCTTCCGTTTCGAACCGACCAGCAACTTCTCGGTGCAGGCTGACCTGTGGGATGTGAAGATCCGCGACGCCGTGTCGAGCGTGTCGGAAGCGCTGATCTTCGGCGATCCGGTCAAGTACCGCGAACTGTTCACCACTTTCGTCGATCCGGGCAACGGCCAGACCTACTGGGCCAAGAAGACCCTGTCGATCAACATCGGCAAGACCCACAACCAGGGTATCGACTGGGACACCACTTATCGCCACAACTTCTCGTTCGGCAAGCTGACCACCACCCTGAACGGCACCTACCTGATCAAGTCCGACTACACCAAGCCAGGTACGGACAACGACTGGGTGAACAGCATGAACTACTTTGGCGTCAACGATGCCGTGTCGTTCCGCCACATCGTCCGCCTGTCGACCACCCTCGATACCGGCGCGTTCTCCAACTCGCTGGTGGCCAACTACCGCAACGGCTACACTGACGCCGAAGCGACCAGCCGCAACGTTGCCACCAACCAGCTGGAAACTTTCCGCGTGCACGTACCGTCCCACCTGACCTTCGACTGGCAGGGCAAGTGGAAGGTCAACAGCAACGTGCTGCTGCGCGCCGGCATCAAGAACATCGCCGACCGCAACCCACCGTTCTCGCTGCGCGCTTCGTCCGGCCACCAAGTTGGCTTCGACCCACGCTACGCCGATCCGCTGGGCCGTACTTTCTACCTGACCGGCGGCTATACCTTCTAAGTCAGCCAGGCAGTTGCAAAAACGCCCCGCGCGCGTCAGCGTCGGGGCGTTTTTTTCTTTCAGTCAAGTATAAATACATTTCAATTAAGTATCAGTACAATTCATTACAAGCACACCTTTCTCGGATGTTGCAAGTTCTGGTTGATAGAAATCCATTTGGATTGAATAAGATTCTAGTGTTGTTGTGTTAAAACTACATTTGCACAGTTTTTTGGCAAATTTAATTCCGATACTTTCGCCATCTTGCGAATTTTCCCTTTAACTTTTAGAAATGTAATACTCCGGCATGAAATTGCTTGTTTGCTCCCCCCATAATCCGCGGTCGGTGAGCAAAATGCAAAAAAGAAACTTTGCTCATTCGAACGTTTTTAGAAACCCGAAGGAGTAGAGAATGGCTTTCCAAGAAAAAGTCGGTGTGCGTTCCGTGCGCCTGGCAATGTCCGCCCTGGCCCTGATTGCTGCCGGCCACGCCGCCGCGCAAGAAGCGCCAATGCAGCGCGTTGAAATCACCGGTTCCGCGATCAAGCGTATCGCCGTCGAAGGCGCACTGCCAGTGCAGCGCCTGTCCGCCGAAACGATCAAGAAGACCGGCGCCAACACCGTCGCCGAACTGATCCAGGCCCTGCCAGCAATGCAGGGCTTCTCCATTGAAGCAACTGCTGCCGGCTCCAACTCCGGTGGCCGCGTCTCCGCGTCCATCCACGATATCGGCGAGAGCTACACCCTGGTCCTGCTGAACGGTCGCCGCATTGCTCCGCAAAATGATGGCTCGACCGTCAACCTGAACGCCATCCCGATGAGCGCGATCGAGCGCGTTGAGATCCTGACCGACGGCGCCTCCGCACTGTACGGTTCCGACGCGATCGCCGGCGTGATCAACTTCATCATGAAGAAGAACTTCAATGGCGTAAACCTGGAAGCCAACTTCTCCCAGCCGTTCGAAAGCAGCTCCGGTCGCCAGACTGATGCCGCGATCACTTTCGGCAGCAACGACCTGCTGGGTGGCCGCCTGGCCCTGATGGGTACCTACCGCCACGACGAGCGCACCCAGCTGCGCGCAACCGAGCGTGAATTCGCCAAGACCTCGTTCGTTCCGTTCAACTACAACGGCAACAGCTACGTCATGGACCGCACCAGCAGCTCCGCTGTGCCGGGCAACGTCACCGTCGACTTCAACGACAAGACCAGCACCACCTTCAACCCATACCTGCTGAAGAACGGCAAGTGCGCACCAATGAACGTGGTGGTGCCGACCAACCAGCAGACTTGCGGCTTCGACTCCGGTTCGACCGTTGAAATCGTCCCGCAAAGCAAGCGCGACACCTTCTTCGGTAACGCCACCTTCAAGCTGACCGACAACGTCAACCTGTTCGCTGAAACCGTCATTGGCCGCTTCGACCTGACCGCACGTATCGCGCCTAACGCCATGCCGATTTCGGTGCCAGTCAGTTCGGCGTTCTACACCAACTACGTACAGCCTTTCCTGACCCCAGCCCAGCAAGCCAACCTGGCGGTGACCAAGCCGGGCGTCTCGCCAGTGAACGCGACCTACCGCAGCTTCGACTGGGGCACCCGCGATAGCCAGACCGTGACCGACACCCAGCACTTTGTGACCGGCCTGGAAGGCGACATCGGCGCCTGGAACTTCAGCAGTGGCCTGACCTGGTCGCGCAACAAGTACGAAGAGCGCTATGTTGGCGGCTACCAACTGAACAAAGAGTTCCGCAGCATGATGGCCAACGGTTCCCTCGATCCGTTCGCACCGCTGGGCCCGGTAAGCGACGCTACCCGCGCGCTGATCGATGGTTCGACCTACCGCGGCGCGATCCGCAATGCATCGACCACCATGACCGGCATCGATGGCCGCGCATCGCGCGAGCTGTTCGACCTGGGCCTGGGCGGCGGCTCCAGCTCGATCGCACTGGGCGGTGACCTGCGTCGCTACCACTACGAGCAAACCCCGAGCGATGCTGCCAAGAATGGCCTGATCTACAACCTGAGCAGCCCTGCGACTTACGACATGACCCGCAAGACCTACGGTCTGTTCACCGAGTTGCTGGTGCCAGTGGTGAAGTCCTTTGAAGTGACCGGCGCCGTGCGTTACGACGCCTACACCGCGATCGACAATGGCGTAACCGGCACCGAGATGGGCAAGAAGGAATCGGCTGTAACCTACAAGCTGAGCACCCGTTGGCAGCCGAACTCCATCACCGTGGTGCGCGCTTCCTACGGTACCGGCTTCAAGGCACCTGACATGCTGAACATCGGCCAGCCGCTGGTGCCGGCAGGCGTGACCGCGTCCAAGTATGCTTGCCCGAACGTGCAAGGCAACAGCAGCCTGTGCAAATCTGGCGCCCTGGAGCAATACCCGGTTATGTCGGGTGGCAACGTGAACCTGAAGCCTGAGAAGTCGAAGCAGTTCACCGTTGGTTTCCGCGTCGAGCCGGCAAACTGGTTCTCCGCCGGCGCCGACCTGTGGGACGTGAAGATTCGCGACGCCGTATCGTCGGTATCCGAGCAACTGGCATTTGCCAACGGTGGCGCGGACTACCCGCAGCTGTTCACCACCTTCACCGAAGTGGCAAGCGGCAAGACGTCCTACGCCTTCCAGCGCCTGTCGATCAACATCGGCAAGACCCACAACCAGGGTATCGACTGGGACATGACCGGCCGCCACAACTTCGGTTTCGGTCGCTTCTCGTCGACCCTGGCAGGCACCTACCTGATCAAGTCTGACTACACCAAGCCAGGCACTGACGATCAGTGGACCAACAGCATGAACTTCTTCGGCATCAACAATGCCGTGTCGTTCCGCCACGTTGTACGTTGGACCAACACCCTGGAAACCGGCGCGTTCAGCAACTCGATCATCGCCAACTACCGCAACGGCTACACCGATGCCAAGACCACTGTGTGGAACCTGGGTACCAACGCCTCCGAAGATGTGCGCATCCACGTGCCATCGCACCTGACCTTCGACTGGCAAGGCAAGTGGGCTGTCAACAAGCAACTGGCGCTGCGCGCCGGCATCAAGAACCTGGCCGACCGCAACCCACCGCTGTCCCTGCGTAACTCCTCGGGCCACCAGGTTGGCTTCGACCCACGCTACGCCGACCCAATGGGCCGCACCTTCTACCTGACCGGCAATTACACCTTCTAATCGCCGCCCTCAGTAGCAAGTAGCAAAACGCCCCGTGCGCGCAAGCGCCGGGGCGTTTCTTTTTGAAAGTCGGGGTCAGGTCTGGCAATCCGCCATTCCGCGCAGCGGAATGGCGGATTGCCAGACCTGACCCCGACTTTTATTGTGGTTCTAGCGCGCGCTGGAGGGTAGTGACGCTGGGGTTGTCGACGAAGATGCAGCGCTTCTGGTGCCGCTTGCAGAAGTCTTTCACGCGCCAGTAGGCGCTGTGGCTGATGCAGGCGGTCTGGCAGATCACCAGGTCGGCTGCCGCCATGCTGGTCTCGAGGCGGGCGACGTTGTCTTCGAGGCCGCCGTCGTGGTGCAGGAATTCGGCGCCGGCTTCTTCGATCACGCTGCGGTAGCCGGCCACACTGCCGGCGCGGCCGCCTACGCACAGCACGCGCTCGGCCAGCAGTCCGTGCAGCGTGATGCGTTGCGAGGTGGTGCCCGCACGGACAGCCGGCCCGCCCGTTGCGGCGGTGGCGGCTGCCGGCATGGCGGGCGATGATTGCGCCGCGGCTGCGGCCAAGGCGGCGCGTGCTTCGCTGAGCTGGCGTTCCAGGGCGCTGGCTTCGGCGCGGGCGGCGGCGGCTTCGGCGCGCAAGTCATGCACGCGTTGCTCGGTGTCGGCCAGTTGGCGCGCCAGGCGTTCGCGCGTGGCGAGGCCGGGTACGGTGGCGTGCAGCTCTTCCAGTTGCTGGCGCAGCGAGGCGAGCACGCTGTCGCGGCCTACCAGTTGCGCGCGCAGCTGCATCATGGCGGCTGCATGGGCTTCCTGTTCGGAGTGGCGCTCGGCTTGCCAGGTGGCGCTGCGCTGCTGCTGGCGTGCCAGTTCGCGCTCCAGCGCGGCATTCGATTGTTCAAGCGCCTGCAGGCGGCTGATGTCGGCGCGCGTGGCGGCGCCGGCCTGGTGCTGGATCATGTGCAGGTCGCGGCACATGCGTTCCTGCAGTTCGAGCGTGCAGTGCGGGTGGCTCAGGCCGGCCCAGAACGGGCCCGGCACGTCGCCGCTGGCGACCGCAGCTTCCCACAACGCTTCCAGGGCCGCTGTGTCGCGGGCGTGGCGGAAGCGCTGGATCACCACTGCATAGCGGCGTTCCAATTCCTTCTGCACGGCTTCGGACAGGCGGTTGCGGTTGCTGCATTCGCTGACGGCGCCAACGTGGACTTCATAGTCGTCGGCCAGCACCTTGCCGCCGACTGCCTTGGTGACGATCTTGCGCAGCACGCCAAGCGGCAGGCCGACGCCGACCAGGGGGCAGTAGCAGGTGTGGGGCAGGTCCCAGATGCGGCGGCGGCGCGCCGGTTCGGCCGCCGCGGCCTTGGCGGCTGGAGTGTCGTGCTTGTCGCACATGATGGCCCTCAGGCCGCCAGCGGGGCAGGGCGGGGGCGGCCGATCAGGCGCGCCAGGAAATTGGCGCGTTCCTGCGGAGGACGGGCATGTTCGACCACGGCGCCCCACTGTTCGCACAGTTGCTGGCAGGTGGCGCGCAGCACGGGCGAGAGGTCCGGCAGCGCCGCCAGCGCTTTCAGGTGGCGCTCGATGACCGATGCCAGCTTGACGCAGCCGCCATTGTCGGCGGCGTTGGCCGTATAGTGGGACATCAGGTGCAGCACGGCGGACAGCATCAGTTCCGGCTGCCGGGCAGCGGCGCTGTGCGTGAAGATCGGGTCGTTGCGGTCGATAGCCATGATTCACTCCAAAGTTTCAGGGGTGGCTGGCTGCCGCGTGTGACGGCTGGCTGGCGATTGGGGAGGGTAAGCTTCAGGCAGTCAGGATCAGCTTGTTCAACTGCGTGATGCGAAGACGGTAGATGCGGCCGGCATGTTCAATTTCGATTTCGCGCTGATCTTCCATCAGGCCGGCGGTGGTGTAGCGGCGCAGGGGCTGGGTCGGCTGCTGCGCGGCAGGGGCGACAGCAGCCTTGGGTTTGGGGGCGTCGATAGTGGCAGTAGACATTGTTATTTTTCCTCAGATAAGAATGATTCGCATTTGCATTATGCTCAGGTCGGCAAAGCTTGTCAAATAAATTATTGAAGAAAAAAAGAGGCCCGCCGAAGCGGGCCAAAGCTGGGTGAGTAGTACTCTTTACAAAGTCGCCAGCAGCGGCACGGCAGCTTCGCTGGCGGCGGCTTTGGCGCGCGACGGCAGCTTGCTGCGCGTGCGCGATGGCGGCAGGCGACGCAGCGATTTCAGGGCGTCGACATCCTTGATGCCGATGGTGCGCTGGTCCACGCTGATCAGCCCGATCTCGTTGAAGGCTGACAGTGTGCGGCTGACCGTTTCCAGCGTCAATCCGAGGTAGCTGCCGATCTCATGGCGCGTCATGCGCAGGTTGAACAGCTTGCTCGAATAACCCATCTGCGAAAACTTTTCCGATAGCGTGACCAGGAAGCGCGCCACCCGCGCCTCCGCGCTCAGGGCGCCCAGCATGCCGATCATGGCTTGCTCGCGCACCAGTTCGCGGCTCATCACGCCGTACATCAAATTCTCCAACTCCACGTGGGTGCGGCCCAGCGTGGTCAGCTTCTTGAACGGCAGCAGGATCAGGTCGCAGTCCGACAGCGCCACCGCCTCCGAGGCGTAAGTCTTGCTGTGGATGCCGTCTACGCCCATCAGGTCGCCCTTCATCGGGAAGGCCAGCACCTGCTCGTTGCCGAACTCGTCAATCAGCACCGTTTTCATGAAGCCGGAATTCACCACGTACAGCATGTCGAACGGCTGGCCAATCGTATGCACGCGCTGGCCGGTCTTGAACTGCACATGCTGGAACAGCAGCTCTTCAGAATTGAGCGATACCGGCGGCAAGTGCAGCAGTTCGCACACTTCTTTCAGGTTGGACCACAAACGGCCTTGCCGCTGACGGCCGGCCTCATGGGACACGGGTTGCGTTGAGAGCATGCTGATCTCCTGGTTCCCAAACGGAATGGTTTCAGTATGCCAACGTGAATGTGGGAAAAATATCAGTCGTTGCTGAATATACCCGTAGGAGGGTAGTGGGGCGATGTAGGAATTATCCTAAAATCAACCTTGTCAATCATGCCTTGAACGGGGTCAGCAGCTTGTGCGCCACTGCGTACTGAACCATTTCTGAGAGCGAAGCCATGCCCATCTTCTGCATGATGCGGGTCTTGTGGGTGCTCACGGTCTTGACGCTCAAATGCAGGCCGTTGGCGATTTCAGTGATGGATTTTCCCGACACCAGTAGCGAAAACACCTCGAACTCGCGGTCGGAAAGCTGTTTGTGCAGCAGGGTTTCGGCTGGCTGCATGATATTCAGCGCCAGTTGCTCGGCCACTTCGGTGGAGATATAGGGCCGGCCAGAGGCAACCTTGCGGATGGCGCCCACCAGCTGGGTGCCGGCGCTTTCCTTGGTCAGGTAGCCCTGGGCGCCGGCGCGGATGGCGCGCACCGCGTACTGCTCTTCCTCGTGCATGGTGAGGATGAGGATGGCAAGCTTGGGCGATTCGCTGCGGATCTGGCGGATCAGGTCAACGCCGCTGCGCCCTGGCATGGACAGGTCGAGCAGCAGCAGGTCGAAGCCGCCCTGGCGGATGTGGGTGAGGACTTCGAAGCCGTCGATGGCTTCGCCTACGATGTCGATGTCGGGTGCCCCGTCAAGAATGCGCTTGAGCCCTTCGCGCATGATGGTGTGGTCGTCGGCAATGACAATTCGAATCATGGTTCCTCAATAGTTATCAATACTGGTCTTCACGCCCCAGCCCGGCAGGCTGGAGCGCGTCGTAACGCCTGGCCGTTCAGGCCGGGCGCGGGTCCTTGATCAGGCGGTGCACCAGCACCGGGATCTTGGTATGGGACAGCACCTTGTTGGTCACGCTACCCAGCAGCAGGTGACCCCAGCCGCTGCGGCCATGCGAACCGATGAAGATCAGGTCGCAGCCGCACTGGTTGGCCACGTCCACGATCTTCAGTGCAGCACTTTCGGCAAAAGCTGTCATGCCTTCCGCCCGCACGCCTTTTTTCGCGCAAGACTCGAGGATAGACTGAACATGCTCATTGCCGGCGCGCTGCATTGCCGCCCGGTACTCTTCCTCGCTCGGATAGCTGGGCGGGATGATCTCCACGTAAATCGGGTACTGGTATTCCGGTGCCACGAACAGGGCCAGCACTTCCGCCCCGAGCTGCTGGGCAAATTCGACCCCGGCGCAAGCGGTCTTGCTGGAAACGGCCGAGCCGTCCGTCGTAATCAGGATTTTCCGATACATATCTCAGCCTCCTTTAACTATTTAAAAGAGCCAGTTCCTGCCTTCATTGTAGCCCCGTTTGCCAGTATTGTTCTGCTGTAAAGAGTTGATAATTATCAAGAAACTGTCACGAGGACATCGCAGATGCCGCAAATTCCCGTTATTTCAGGGGCTTGCAGCGTGTATTTCACACGATCCGCAAATACAACAGTACACTTGTAGGGCCATCCGGCTTCACCTAAGAGATTGAACTGTGGGGGCTGCCCCTGTTACACTCGCGAGAGAACCCAATTTATTGCCGAGCGTTAAATTTGACAATGTTTTGGCAATTTGAAACGTAATGGAGAAGCAGGAATTATGACCGACGCCGCTGATGATTTCGATGCATTATTTGAGGAAGTATCCGCGCAACGGGCCAATGCGCCTGCACCTGCTCCAGCGCCGGCTCCGGCCGCTGCGGCATCCGAGTCGGGCGATTCTGATGACCTGGAAAGCCTGTTTGATTCCGTAGCAGCGTCCAGCAAAACGGCAGCCCCTGCCGCAGCGCCGGCAGCGGCCCCGGCCCCGGCGGGCGAGGCGCCCGCGGAAGGCGGCGAGCACGCCGAGGGCATGTTCGAGCGCCTGGGCGGCATTGTGCGCCTGCTGCACGACTCGCTGCGTGAACTGGGCTACGACAAGGCCCTGACTGAAGCGTCGACCCAGATCGTGGACGCGCAGGACCGCCTGGAATATGTCGCCTCGCTGACCGAGCAGGCTGCCAACAAGGTCTTGAATACCCTGGACGACGGCATGCCGGCGCAGGAAGTACTGTCCAAGCAGGCCAAGGAAATGGAAGACCGCTGGGCCGACCTGTTCGCAGGCAAGCTGAGCATTGAGGACTTCAAGGCCCTGGCGGGCGATTCGCGCGCTTTTGCCAGCAAGGTAGCGCAAGCAACGGAGGCGGAGAAAGCCCGCCTGCTGGAAATCATGATGGCCCAGGACTTCCAGGACATCACCGGCCAGTTGATCAAGAAGGTCGTCGCCATCACCAAGAAGGTCGAATCCGAACTGGCGCAACTGTTGAAGGACAATGCGCCGGCCGATGTGCGCGAGAAGATTGCGCAGAAAGAGGTGTCGCTGATGTCGGGTCCATCCGTCCCATCGGAAGCCCTGAATCAGGACAGCGTCGATGACCTGCTTGCCGACCTGGGGTTCTAATGGACGATATGCTCAAGGAGTTCGTTGTCGAGGCCATGGACCTGGCCGTCAACGTCGAAGAGCACTTGCTGCGCCTCGAACGTGACCCCGACAACAAGGAAACGCTGAACGCAGTTTTCCGCTCGTTCCACACCATCAAGGGCGGCGCGGGCTTCATGAACCTGGGGGCGCTGGTGTCGGCCTGCCACCTGACCGAGAACCTGTTCGATGCGCTGCGCACCGGCGCTGCGCCGGTCACGCCGCTGTCGATCGAAGCGGCGCTGCAGGCTTCCGGCTTCGTGGCCGACCAGCTGACCGACCTGAATAACGGCACCGCGCCGGACCAGCTGGCGCCGATGCCGGCCGACCTGGAAGCGATCCTGAAAGATGCGATCGAGGGCAAGGCCAGCTCCGCTGCGGGCAAGGCCAAGCCGGCCGCCGCGCCGGTTGCCGCCGCTCCCGCGGCTGCCCCTGCCGCCGCCGCACCGGGCGCTGCGCCAGCTGCCGCGCCGTCGGCCGATGGCCTTGACTGGGAAGGCATGTACGAAGCCGTGGTGCCACCCGGTACTTACGTGCGGCCTGCTGTCGATGCGCGTGCCGAAGGCGTGGCTGCGGCCCACGCCGCAGCCGGCGCGCCGGCCGCCACGCCCGCTGCGGCGCCGGAAGTGCGCGAACGTCCGGCCGGCGAAGCCAAGCCGACCAGCGCGCCGGCCAAGGAAGAATCGATCCGTATCGACGCCGTCAAGCTCGACGCGCTGCTCGAAGTGGCCGGCGAGTCGGTGCAGGCCGCCAACCAGGCAGCCGTGCTGCTGGAGCGCCTGCAGCAATTCAAATTCGAAGGCCAGGCTGCGACCCTGATGTCGGCCCTGACCGAGACGCTGGAACGCGCTTCGCGCTATTCCACCGAACTGCAGCGCGCCACGCTGGCGACCCGCATGCAGCCGGTCGGCCGCCTGTTCCAGAAATTCCCGCGCCTGGTGCGCGAACTGGCGAAGGACCTGGGCAAGGAAGTCGAGCTGACCATCGAAGGCGCGGAAACCGAGGTGGACCGCGTAGTGGTGGACAGCCTGTACGACCCGCTGGTGCACATGCTGCGCAACGCGCTGGACCACGGCGTGGAAGCGCCTGACGCCCGCATGGCCATCGGCAAGCCGCCGAAAGCCTACATCTCCCTGAAGGCGTGGCAGGAGGCCAACTCCGTCATGATCGTGCTGCAGGACGACGGCAAGGGCATGGACCCGGTGGCGCTGCGCCGCAAGGCAGCGGAAAAGGGGCTGATCTCGCCAAGCGCCAACCTGTCGGACGACGAGTCCTACCAGCTGGTGTTCCTGCCGGGCTTTTCGACCAAGGAAGTGGCGTCCTCAGTGTCCGGCCGCGGCGTCGGCATGGACGTGGTCAAGACCGCCGTGGAAAAGAACCGCGGCGCCATCCACATCGAATCGCAACTGGGCAAGGGCACCAAGTTCGCCATCCGCCTGCCGATCGAGCTGTCGATCGTGCCGACCATGCTGGTCTCCACCTCGGGCGCGCTGCTGGCGCTGCCGATGGCGGTGGTCGAGCGCGTGGTCGAACTGCCGGAAGTATTCATGGAAGTGGGCGGCGCGCCAGTCCTCAAGGACCAGGGCCGTCCGCTGCCGGTGCGTTCGCTGGCCGGTGCGCTGGGCTACGAGCCGTGCTCGGAGCGCGTGGGCATCGTCATCAACTCGCCGCAGCCATACATCCTGGCCGTAGCGGCCGTGGACGGCACTGCCGACCTGGTCATCAAACCGATGACCGCGCTGTCGGTGGACGGCATTACCGGTACCGCGCGTTCCGCGGAGGGCGACCTGGTCCTAGTGGTTGGCCTATCGTTCCTGATGGACGGTTGCAGGGGAAGTGTACGAATGGCGGCCTAAAGCCTCCTTCGAAAAATAAAGAAAACACAAGCCTGCAGCCTCCCAAAAAGGGGCTGCGGGCTTTTTTTATTTGGCGCCATCGCTCGAAATCTACGTTGGATTGCTCACAAGGCGGAAAACAGCCGGGTTTTGCATTGCACAAAATATGGCATAATCAAACGGATCACCTATTACGGCAGCATCATGAAAACGCTTTACGACAAACTCTGGGAATCCCACGTAGTACGCACTGAGGAAGACGGCACCGCCCTCCTGTACATCGACCGCCACCTGGTCCACGAAGTGACCAGCCCGCAGGCATTCGACGGCTTGCGCGACGCCGGCCGCCAGCCATGGCGCCTGTCGGCCAACCTGGCCGTGGCCGACCATAACGTTCCGACCACGGACCGTTCGCACGGCATCGAAGACCCGGTCTCGCGCCTGCAGGTGGAAACCCTGGACAAGAACACCAGGTCGGTCGGCATGACCTATTTCAACATGAACGACAAGCGCCAGGGCATCGTGCACGTGATCGGCCCGGAGCAGGGCGCGACCCTGCCGGGCATGACCGTGGTGTGCGGCGACTCGCACACGTCGACCCACGGCGCGTTCGGCGCGCTGGCGCACGGCATCGGCACCTCGGAAGTGGAGCACGTGCTGGCGACCCAGACCCTGCTGGCCAAGAAGTCCAAGTCCATGCTGGTGCAGGTCGACGGCGTGCTGCCGGCCGGCGTGACCGCCAAGGACATCGTGCTGGCCGTGATCGGCAAGATCGGCACTGCTGGCGGCACCGGCTATGCGATCGAATTCGCCGGCTCGGCGATCCGCTCGCTCTCGATGGAAGGCCGCATGACGGTCTGCAACATGGCAATCGAGGCGGGCGCGCGCGCCGGCATGGTCGCTGTCGACGAGACCACCATCAACTACGTCAAGGGCCGTCCTTATTCGCCGGTAGGTCCGCAATGGGAACAGGCGGTGGCCTATTGGCGCACCCTGCATTCCGACCCGGGCGCCAAGTTCGACTTCGTGGTGACGCTGGATGCGGCCCAGATCCTGCCGCAGGTGACCTGGGGCACTTCGCCGGAGCAGGTGACTTCAATCGACGGCCGCGTACCCGATCCTGACCAGGAAAAAGACCCGGTCAAGCGCGACGCCATGGAAAAGGCCCTGGTGTACATGAACCTGACGCCTAACACCCGCATCGAAGACATCCGCATCGACAAGGTGTTCATCGGCTCCTGCACCAACTCGCGCATCGAAGACCTGCGTGCCGCCGCTGCTGTCGTGCGCGGCAAGCAGCGCGCCTCCAACGTGAAGCTGGCGATGGTGGTGCCGGGTTCCGGCCTGGTGAAAGAGCAGGCCGAACGTGAAGGCCTGGATGCGATCTTCAAGGCCGCCGGCTTTGAGTGGCGCGAGCCGGGTTGCTCAATGTGCCTGGCCATGAACGCCGACCGCCTCGATCCGGGCGAGCGCTGCGCGTCCACTTCCAATCGTAACTTTGAAGGCCGTCAAGGCCAGGGCGGACGCACCCACCTGGTGTCTCCCGCCATGGCGGCGGCTGCCGGTATCGCCGGCCATTTTGTGGATGTTCGATCCATCCGCTAACCATAATCTGCCAGAGACACATCATGAAGAAACTATTCGCCATCGCCATTGCTATCACCGCCTTCGCCCTGACCGGTTGCAATACCGTTGCAGGCTTCGGCAAGGATGTCCAGAAAGTCGGCCAGAAAATGGAAGGCGCGGGCAGTAAATAACCGCCGCACTGCGGGCTGCGCCAAGCATGCCGGCCCGCTGTCGCCACCTCGTTGAGAATCATGGAAAAATTTACCGTCTACGAAGGTCTAGTTGCACCCCTTGACCGCGCCAACGTCGATACCGACGCGATCATCCCGAAACAATTCCTGAAGTCGATCCATCGCACCGGCTTCGGCCCCAACCTGTTTGACGAGTGGCGCTACCTGGACCACGGCGAACCGGGCATGGACAACAGCAAACGCCCGCTCAACCCGGACTTCGTGCTGAACCAGCCGCGCTACCAGGGCGCCTCGATTCTTTTGACCCGCAAGAACTTCGGCTGCGGCTCCTCGCGCGAACACGCGCCGTGGGCGCTCGACCAGTACGGTTTCCGCGCCATCCTCGCGCCAAGCTTTGCGGACATCTTCTTCAACAACTGCTTCAAGAACGGCCTGCTGCCGGTCGTCCTCACTGAAGCGCAGATCGATCATCTGTTCAACGAAGTCAAGGCCTTCCCGGGTTACCGCCTGGTAGTGGACCTTGAACAGCAGCGTGTCGGCACCAGCAACGGCTCCGTCTCCTATCCCTTCGAGATCGACGCCTTCCGCAAGTACTGCCTGATGAATGGTCTCGACGATATCGGCCTGACCCTGCGCCACGCCGACGAGATCCGCGCGTTCGAGGAGCGCCGTCTTGCCAGCCAGCCCTGGCTGGCCAACGTTATCTAACAGAAGATCGAATAATGAAAATCGCAATCCTGCCGGGCGATGGCATCGGCCCGGAAATCGTCAGCCAGGCCGTCAAGGTCCTGAACGCGCTCGACGAAAAGTTTGAGATGGAAACCGCGCCGGTCGGCGGCGCCGGCTATGAAGCCAAGGGCCACCCGCTGCCGGAAGACACCCTGGCGCTGGCCAAGGCGGCCGACGCCGTGCTGTTCGGCGCCGTCGGCGACTGGAAGTACGACACGCTGGAGCGTCCGCTGCGCCCGGAGCAGGCAATCCTCGGCCTGCGCAAGAACCTCGGCCTGTTCGGCAACCTGCGTCCTGCCATCCTGTACCCTGAACTGGCCGGCGCTTCGACGCTCAAGCCAGAAGTGGTGTCGGGCCTGGATATCCTGATCGTGCGCGAACTGACCGGCGACATCTACTTCGGCCAGCCGCGCGGCGTGCGCGAATGCCCGGACGGCCCGTTCAAGGGCCAGCGCGAAGGCTTCGACACCATGCGCTATGCGGAAGGCGAGATCCGCCGCATCGCCCACGTGGCGTTCCAGGCGGCGCAAAAGCGCGCCAAGCGCCTGACTTCGGTCGACAAGGCCAACGTGCTGGAGACCTTCCAGTTCTGGAAGGACATCGTCACCGACGTGCACAAGGAATACCCGGACGTGGCGCTGGACCATATGTACGTCGACAACGCCGCCATGCAGCTGGTGCGCGCGCCGAAGAAATTCGACGTCATCGTCACCGGCAATATGTTCGGCGACATCCTCTCAGACGCCGCGGCCATGCTGACCGGCTCGATCGGCATGCTGCCATCGGCTTCGCTGGACGCCAACAACAAGGGCCTGTACGAACCATCGCACGGCTCGGCTCCCGATATCGCGGGCAAGGACGTTGCCAACCCGCTGGCCACGATCCTGTCGGCTGCCATGATGCTGCGCTACTCCCTGAATCGCGCGGAGCAGGCCGACCGCATCGAAAACGCAGTCAAGAAGGTGCTGGCCCAGGGCCTGCGCACGCCTGACATCTACGAAGAGGGCACCAACAAGGTGGGCACCGGGCAGATGGGCGATGCGGTGGTGGCGGCGCTCTAGAACCGGTAAACCAGTGTCCGACCCGCAGGGTCAGACACCGGGTTCCGGTTTAGAATTGAAACGAATTAACCCCAAAGGAAAGCAAAATGAAACTCGTAGGTCTGGTTGGTTGGCGCGGCATGGTCGGTTCGGTCCTGATGCAGCGCATGCAGGAAGAGGGCGACTTTGCCCATATCGAGCCGGTATTCTTCTCCACTTCGAACACCGGCGGCGCTGCGCCGAAGATGGCGAAGAACGAGACTACCCTGAAGGACGCCACCAACATCGACGAACTGAAACGCTGCGAGATCATCATCTCCTGCCAGGGCGGCGACTACACCACCGAGGTATTCCCGAAGCTGCGCGCAGCGGGCTGGAACGGCTACTGGATCGACGCCGCGTCGACCCTGCGCATGGACAAGGACGCTGTGATCGTGCTCGATCCGGTCAACCTGAACGTGATCAAGGACGCGATGGCCAAGGGCGTGAAGAACTTCATCGGCGGCAACTGCACCGTGTCCTGCATGCTGATGGGCCTGGGCGGCCTGTTCAAGCAGGACCTGGTGGAGTGGATGACCTCCATGACCTACCAGGCGGCATCGGGTGGCGGCGCCCAGCATATGCGCGAGCTGCTGACCCAGTACGGCACCATCAACGCCTCCGTCAAGCACCTGCTGGACAACCCGGCTTCCGCCATCCTGGAAATCGACAAGCAGGTGCTGGCCACCCAGCACGGCCTGTCGCCGGAAGAAACCAAGCAGTTCGGCGTGCCGCTGGGCGGCAACCTGATCCCATGGATCGACAAGGACCTGGGCAACGGCCAGTCGAAGGAAGAGTGGAAGGGCGGCGCCGAGACCAACAAGATCCTGGGTCGCGGCGAAGGCTTCTCCGCCTCCGCGATCCCGGTCGACGGCCTGTGCGTGCGCATCGGCGCCATGCGCTGCCACAGCCAGGCGCTGACCATCAAGCTGCGCAAGGATGTGCCGCTGGACGAGATCAACGACATCATCGCCAAGGACAACCAGTGGGTGAAGTTCGTGCCGAACACCCGCGAGGCGTCGGTCAAGGAACTGACCCCGGCCGCCGTCACCGGCAGCCTGACGATCCCGGTCGGCCGCGTGCGCAAGATGTCGATGGGCGGCGACTACCTGTCGGCCTTCACGGTGGGCGACCAGCTGCTGTGGGGCGCGGCCGAGCCGCTGCGCCGCATGCTGCGCATCGTATTGGATAAATAAACTGTTATTAATCAGCTAATAACTACTGAATAATAAACAAGTTAAACAGTATTTTCTAAAAGCCGGATTTCAAAGGAAATTCCGGCTTTTTCTTTGGGCGAAGGAATATTTTCGGCATGAACGAAACAGAATAGTTCCTTTAAAGGAAGAATAGTGGGACAATGCTTGCATGCTCCAAAGCATGATGTTATGTTGAGACCTCTGGAAAAGTAACTTTGTTTCCACGTTAACCATTTTTCGTCGCTCACTATGCCTGTTCAAAAACCTTCCAAGGTCGCTTCGTTCGCGTTGAAAACACTGACCGCTGCCATGCTCAGCGGTGCAGTGCTCGCACCTATTTCCGTCAACGCAGCAGGCCTTGGCAAGCTCACTGTGCTCTCCTCGCTGGGGCAGCCGCTGCGCGCCGAAATCGAATTGACTGCCGTTACCCCTGAAGAAGCATCCGAACTGGTGGCCAAGCTGGCCTCGGTGGATGCCTTCCGTGCCGCCAATATCGACTTCAATTCGGCATTGCTCAGCCTGCGCTTCGAGGTCGAAGCCCGTGGCTCGCGCCAATTTATCCGCATTACTTCGTCCCAGCCGATCAACGAGCCTTTCGTTGACATGCTGCTGGAATTGACCTGGACTAACGGTCGCCTGGTACGCGAGTACACCTTCCTGCTGGACCCGGCCGACCTGCGCACGACCAATTCGGCGCAAGTGGCGGCGCAGCGTTCGCGTCCTGCCGCCAAGCCGGCAGCAGCCCCTGCGGCCGCGCCTGCTGCTGCAGCACAGGCCCAAGCAGCTGCGCCAAGCGCCGCGCCGTCGGCAGCGGCCGCCCCGTCGCGTGCACCGGAGCCGGCCGCTGCGCCGCGCGCCGCTGCCGCCCAGGACGGTGCCGCTGACAGCTATCAAGTCAAGAAGGGCGATACGCTGGGCAAGATCGCCGGCCGCCTGAAACCGGCCGACGTGTCGCTGGACATGATGCTGGTTGCGCTGTACCGCGCCAATCCGGATGCGTTCAACGGCTCCAACATGAACCGCCTGAAGTCCGGCACCATCCTGTCCGTGCCGGATGCCGGCACCGTCAAGGGCACCAGCCAGGGCGAAGCCCACGGCGTGGTGGTGGCGCATGCTGCCGACTTCAACGCCTACCGCTCCAAGCTGGCAGGCCAGGTGGCTGCGGCGACTCCGTCCAAGGAAGCGGAATCCCAGCAAAGCCAGACCGGCAAGATCACCGCCCAGGTCAAGGAACGCCCGACTGCCGTCACCGAGTCGAAAGACCAGCTGAAACTGTCCAAGGCAGGCGAAACTTCCAGCAAGCCAGGCAAGACCGGCGCGGTGGAAGACAAGATCGCCAAGGACCGCCAGATGGCGGACGCCAGCGCCCGCGTGAAGGAGCTGGAAAAGAACGTCAACAATCTCGAGAAGCTGATGGAGGTGAAGAGCAAGGCAGCCGCCAGCGCGCAAGCGAAGGCCAGCGCGCCGGCACCCGCTCCAGCCCCTGCGCCGGCGGCCGCGGCACCGGCTGCCAGCCCGGCTGTCAAGCTGTCCGAACCGACGCCTGCGCCTGCTGCATCCGCTCCAGCCCCGGCTCCAGTTCCAGCAGCTACGGCACCGGCTCCGGAAGCCTCGGCGCCGGCGGAAGCCGCACCAGAGAAGCCAGCCAAGCCGAAGCGTTCCGTAGCTGCGCCTCCTCCTGCGAAGGTCGAGCCGGGCCTGGTCGACATGATCATGGAGAACATTAAGGTGATCGGCGCCGGCGTTGCTGCGCTGCTGGGCATCGCAGCGCTGATGGTGGTCCGCCGCCGCAAAGCTGCCGAAGAACTGGCGCTGCCGAATACGGAAGCAGCCAGCGTGCTGGGCGATCCTGGCACCACCGCGCACTCGCTGTTCGCCGAAACCGGCGGCCAGAGCGTGGACACCAGCAACAGCGTGTTCAACTCCAACTTCGCACCTTCGGCCAGCCAGCTCGATACCAATGAAGTCGATCCGGTGGCGGAAGCCGATGTGTACATCGCTTACGGCCGCGATGCCCAGGCAGAGGAAATCCTGAAGGAGGCGCTGCGCGTCCATCCGGAACGCCACCCAGTGCGCCTGAAGCTGCTGGAAATCTATGCCGGCCGCAAGGATGCACGTTCCTTCGAAACCCAGGCCAGCGAGCTGTACTCGATGACCAAGGGCGTGGGCGATGAGTGGGCGCAAGCTGCTGCGCTGGGTGTCAGCATCGATCCTGACAATCCACTGTACGTCAGTGCAGCGCAAGCCAAGGCCGCTGCCGGCATGGGCGGCGCCGCCGCTGCCGCCGGTGCAGCCCCTTTCGTAGCCAGCGAGTCGAATGAGCTCAACGACTTCGCTGCGATGTTTGCTGAGCCCGCTGCACCAGCCAAAACTGCTGCCGATGGCCTGGACCTGGACCTGAGCCAGGACGCCGCACCGGCTGCTGCCAGCGTGATGGACTTTGACCTGGACCGCGACGCAGGTGCGCTGCCGTCCCTGGCTGAAGAATCCAAACCAAGCCCGAAAGCTGCCGACAGCAACACCCTGGACTTCGACCTCGGTGGCCTGAGCTTCGACGAGCCTGCACCTGCGGTGCCAGTCGTGGCTGAAGCTGCGCCGGCGCCTGTCCCGGCTGCGGAAGAAGTACAGGACCTGTCTTTCGACCTGGGCCTGGATACCCCGGCTGCCAAGGTGGAAACGGTGGAAGCAGCCCCAGTGCCTGATGCGATGGCCGATATCGGCATGGACTTCAACCTGGACCTGCCAAGCGAGTCCAAGCCGGCGGCACCGGCAGCCGATCCGCTGGCAGACCTGAGCAGCATGGACTTTTCGCTGCCTGCGGCAAGCGCGCCAGCAGCAGCGCCGGTGGAAGAAGCACCGCTGTCGGTGGCCGACTTTGCGCTGGACCTGCCAATGGAAGCCGCACCTGCCGCGGCACCGGCGCCGGCAGCAGCGGACTTCGACCTGTCCGGCATCGACCTTGATCTCGGCGGCGCGGCCCAAGTGGCCGAGGCACCGAAGAACGAGGAAGAAATGTCCGCCCTCCACATGGAAATGGACACCAAGCTGGACCTGGCTGTGGCTTACCAGGAAATCGGCGACAAGGAAGGCGCCCGCGAGCTGCTGGATGAAGTGATCCGCGGCGGCAGCGACGACCAGGTCTCCCGTGCTTCGGCAATGCGCGCCCAGCTCGGCTAATCCCTGATTCGCCGTATAATGCCCGGTCACAGATCAATCTGACCGGGCATTTTTTATTTTGAAACGCATTGCATTAGGGGTTCAGTACAACGGCGCCGACTGGCTTGGCTACCAGATCCAGCCGCACGGCCAGACCGTGCAGAACAAGCTGGAGGAAGCCATCGAGCGTTTCGCCTGCGTCAGGCTGGGCACAACCTGCGCCGGCCGCACCGACGCCGGCGTGCACGCCTTGAACCAGGTGGTGCATTTCGACACCGAACTCGATCGCGCCGAACACGCCTGGGTGCGCGGCATCAATGCCTTCCTGCCCGAATCGATCGGCGTGCGCTGGGCGCGCTACCTGCCGGAAGCGCCGACGCCGGAGCAGGAATTCCATTCGCGCTTCAGCGCCCGGTCCCGTACTTATCATTACCTGCTGTACAACCACCAGGTGCGTTCGCCGCTGCTGGCAGGCCGCGCCGGCTTCACCCACTGGAAGCTGGACGTGGAGCGCATGCGCGAAGCCGTCAAGCCGCTGATCGGCACCCACGACTTCACGGCCTTCCGCGCCTCCATGTGCCAGGCCAAAACGCCGGTCAAGGAAATGCAGATGATCGAGATCGAGCGCCACGGCGACATGATCCTGTTCACGCTGCGCGCCAACGCCTTCCTGCACCATATGGTGCGCAACCTGGTCGGCTCGCTGGTCTACGTTGGCCAGGGACGGGAAAATACCGACTGGATGGGAGAACTGCTGGAAGGGAAGGACCGCACCAAGGCGGCGCCGACCTTCATGCCGGACGGCCTGTACCTGTCCCGGATCGAATACGACGCAAAATGGGGCTTGCCGTACGAGGAGCCCAGCATCCTGCCTGCTTTCTGAGGAAATTCATCCATGCCACGCACGCGCATCAAGATCTGCGGCCTGACCCGCGAAGAAGACGTCCAGGCAGCCGTCGCTGCAGGCGCCGATGCGGTGGGTTTTGTGTTTTACGAGAAGAGCCCGCGCTACGTGGCGCCGGCCCGCGCGGCCGAGTTGATTACGCTGCTGCCGCCCTTCGTGACGCCGGTCGGCCTGTTCGTCAATCACACGGCGCAGCAGGTGGCCGACACGGTGGCAGTCGCGCCAGTGTCACTTTTGCAATTCCATGGCGACGAAACCGCGGAGCAATGCGCGCAAGCGGCGCGTGCGGCGGGCAGGGCATTTGTGCGTGTCTTCCGCGTCAAACCCGACACAAGCGGCGCTGAGCTGCTAGAATATGAGCGACTTTGCCGCGCATCCAGTGGCTTGTTCTCGGGCCTCCTGCTCGACACCTTCGTGGATGCATATGGCGGCGCAGGAAAGGTTTTCGATTGGTCCCTAATCCCAAAAGATCTCGCGCATCGGGCCGTTTTGAGTGGTGGCTTGAGCGTGCAAAATGTGACTGGCGCAGTGGCCAGCGTTCGCCCTTACGCGGTTGACGTCTCAAGTGGCGTCGAGCGCGCCAAGGGTATCAAAGATGCTCGCCTGATCGCGGACTTCATCCGCGGCGTGCGGGCAGCAGATGCCACTATTGAGAAAGATCCGCACCATGAAAACCCCGGTTGATGCGCCTCCTGCGCACCTGTTCCACGCCTCGTCTTACCACCTGCCTGATGCCACCGGCCATTTCGGCCCTTACGGCGGCTCCTTCGTTGCCGAAACCCTGAGCTACGCGCTGGCCGAGCTGCGCGAAGCCTATGACCGCTACAGCAAGGACGAACTGTTCCTTGAAGAGTTCCGCTATGAGCTGAAGCACTTCGTCGGCCGTCCATCGCCTGTGTATCACGCCAAGCGCTGGTCCGAGCAACTGGGCGGCGCGCAAATCTTCTTCAAGCGCGAAGACCTGAACCACACCGGCGCGCACAAGATCAACAACGTGATCGGCCAGGCCTTGTTGGCCAAGCGCATGGGCAAGCCGCGCATCATCGCCGAAACCGGCGCCGGCCAGCACGGCGTTGCCACTGCCACCATCTGCGCGCGCTTCGGCCTGGAATGCGTGGTGTACATGGGCAGCGAGGACGTGAAACGCCAGGCGCAGAACGTGTATCGCATGAAGCTCCTGGGCGCGACCGTGGTGCCGGTGGAATCCGGCTCCAAGACCCTGAAAGATGCGCTAAACGAGGCGATGCGCGACTGGGTCACCAATATTGAAAACACTTTCTACATCATCGGCACGGTGGCGGGTCCGCATCCGTATCCGATGATGGTGCGCGATTTCCAGTCCGTGATCGGCGAGGAATGCCTGCAGCAGATGCCCGAGATGACCGGGCGCCAGCCGGACTATGTGGTGGCCTGCATCGGCGGCGGTTCGAATGCGATGGGTATTTTCTATCCTTATATCGACCAGGCTGCGACGGCGCTGGTGGGCGTGGAGGCGGCAGGCGAGGGGCTGGACACCGGCAAGCACGCTGCTTCGCTGACGGCCGGCTATCCGGGCGTTTTGCACGGCAACCGCACTTACCTGCTGCAGGACGAGGGCGGGCAGATTATCGAGACGCACTCGGTGTCGGCGGGCCTGGATTATCCGGGCGTGGGCCCTGAGCACTCCTACCTGAAGGATTCGGGACGTGCGCAGTATGTGTCGATCACCGATGATGAGGCGCTGCAGGCTTTCCATGATTGCTGCCATATCGAGGGGATCATTCCTGCGCTGGAGTCTTCGCATGCGCTGGCCTATGCGGCCAAGCTGGCGGCGACACTGACGAAGGACAAGATCATCCTGGCCAACCTGTCGGGCCGGGGGGACAAGGATATGCACACCGTCGCCCAGCGCGCCGGCCTGCAGTTCTAAAACCGGTAAACCGGTGCCTGACCCGCAGGGTCAGGCACCTGGCCAGCGACCGCCGCGTACCAGTGTCTGACCCCGTGGGTCAGACACTGCCTTACCGGTTTGAAAGGAAAAAACATGACTCGTATCGCACAAACCTTCGCCGCCCTGAAAGCGCAAAACAAGAAAGCCCTGGTCACCTTCATCACCGCAGGCGACCCGCAGCCCGGCAAAACCGTGGAACTGATGCACGCCCTGGTCGAGGGCGGCGCCGACATTCTCGAACTCGGCATCCCATTCTCCGACCCGATGGCCGAAGGTCCCGTGATCCAGCGCGCCTGCGAGCGTGCGCTGGCCAACGGCGTCGGCATCCGCGACTGCTTCGACTTCGTGCGCGAATTCCGCAAAACCAACACGACCACCCCAGTCGTCCTGATGGGCTACGCCAACCCGATCGAGCGCCTCGGCGCCGACGCCTACATCGACGCCAGCCGCGCCGCCGGTGCCGATGGCGCGATCGTGGTCGACTACCCCCCGGAAGAGTGCGAGGAATTCGCCGCCAAGATGCGCGCGGCCGGGCAGGACCTGATCTTCCTGCTGGCCCCGACGTCGACCGAGCAGCGCGTGCAGCAAGTGGCGCGCGTCGGCAGCGGTTTCACGTACTATGTGTCGCTGAAGGGCGTCACCGGCGCCGGCCATATCGATACCGAAGACGTGGCGCGCCGGCTGGACATGATCCGCAAGCACGTCCAGCTGCCGTTGGGCGTCGGTTTCGGCATCCGCGACGGCGCCACGGCCAAGGCTGTGGCTTCGGTGGCCGATGCGGTGGTGATCGGCAGCCGCATCATCCAGGAAATCGAAGCGGCCGGCCCGGAAAATGCTGCAAAATCAGTACGATCGTTCGTTTCCGGCATTCGCCAGGCACTCGACGAAAACCGTTGATTTGAGAGCAATGTTCTGCCTGTTTTGTTCGACAGGACAGGCAGAACCGGCTACACTTCCGGCCTAAGTTAGTGCAAGAGGAGAAATTTATGAGCTGGTTGGAAAAATTGCTGCCACCGCGCATCCAGCGCTCGGAAGCTGCCGCTCGCAAGACAATGCCTGAAGGCCTGTGGGTGAAATGCCCATCCTGCGAGGCAGTGCTGTACCGTACCGACCTCGAGTCGAACCTGCACGTCTGCCCCAAGTGCGACCACCACATGCGTATCCGCGCCCGCGAGCGCCTGGATGCACTGCTGGACGCCGGCGGCCGTTATGAAATCGGCCAGGAGACCCTGCCGGTCGATACGCTGAAGTTCAAGGACAGCAAGAAATACCCTGATCGCCTGAAGCAGGCGATGGAAGCCACCGGTGAAACCGACGCCCTGATCGCGATGGGCGGCTCGATCATGAGCCTGCCGGTTGTGGTGGCTTGCTTCGAATTCGAATTCATGGGCGGCTCCATGGGTTCCGTGGTGGGCGAACGCTTTGCCCGCGCGGCCCAGGTGGCGCTGGAGCAGAAGGTGCCGTTCATCTGCGTGACCGCCACCGGCGGCGCACGTATGCAGGAAGGCCTGCTGTCGCTGATGCAGATGGCAAAAACCACTGCCATGCTGACCAAGCTGGCCGAGAAGAAGCTGCCGTTCATCTCCGTGCTGACCGACCCGACCATGGGCGGCGTGTCGGCATCGTTCGCCTTCATGGGCGACGTGGTGATGGCCGAGCCGAAGGCGCTGATCGGCTTTGCCGGCCCGCGCGTGATCGAGAATACCGTGCGTGAAAAGCTGCCGGAAGGCTTCCAGCGTTCCGAGTTCCTGCTGACCAAGGGCGCGATCGACATGATCGTGGACCGCCGCCAGATGCGCGAAGAAATCGCACGCCTGCTGGCGCTGATGCAGAACCAGGCCGCGGAAGTGCTGGCCTAAGCTTTACGTCGAGTTTTAAGTATCACCGGCGCGCGCAGCCTCCTGCGCTGCGCGCCCAAAAATCCCTCCCTGGCGACAATGTCCAATCTCCCGAATACCCTCCCTGAATGGCTTGCGCTGATCGAGTCGCGCCATGCCGAAACCGTCATCAATATGGGCCTGGACCGCGTGCGCGCCGTCAAGGAACGCATGGCGCTTGCCTTCAAGTGCCCGGTCATCATGGTGGCCGGCACCAACGGCAAGGGCTCGACCTGCGCCATGCTGGAATCGATCCTGCTGCAAGGCGGCTACCGTGTCGGCCTGTACATCAAGCCGCACTTCCTGCACTTCAATGAGCGTGCGCGCCTGAACGGCAACATGGCCAGCGACGAACAGCTGGTGGAGAGCTTCAATTTCGTGGAACGGGCGCGCGGCGATATTTCGCTGACCTATTTCGAGTTCACCACGCTGGCCATCATGCACCTGATGTCGCAGGCGACGCTGGACGTGGTCATCCTGGAAGTTGGCCTGGGCGGCCGCCTGGATGCGGTCAATGTGATCGATGCCGACGTGTCGATCGTGACCAGCGTCGATATCGACCACGTCGATTACCTGGGCGGTACGCGTGAACAGATCGGCTTTGAAAAGGCCGGCATCTTCCGCACCGGCAAGGCAGCGATCTGCAGCGACCCGGTGCCGCCGCAGTCCCTGATCGACCACGCCATGGAAATCGGCGCTGACCTCTGGCTGATGGGCCGCGATTTCAATTATGCGGGCGACAAGCAGCAGTGGAACTACGGCGGCCGGTCGCAGCGCCGCAATTCGCTGGCCTATCCCGGCCTGCGCGGCGCCAACCAGTTGCTGAACGCCTGCGCGGCGCTGGCGGCCCTGGAGGCGCTGAAGATGGAGCTGCCGGTTGGCGCGCAGGAGGTGCGTACCGGGCTAGTGATGGTAGAGCTGCCGGGCCGCTTCCAGGTGCTGCCAGGCCGTCCGACGGTGATCTACGACGTGGCGCACAACCCGCACGCGGCGGCGGCGCTGGCGCAGAACGTAGGCAATATGGGCTTCAGCCCATTTACCTTCGCGGTGTTCGGTTCCATGCACGACAAGGATATCGATGGCGTCATCAAGGCCATGGCGCCATGCGTGGACCATTGGTGCCTTACCAATTTGCCATCGCCGCGCGCAGCCACCGCTTCCGAGCTGGCTGCCAAGGTGCAGCTAATTGAGCCGAAAATGGACGAAAAAACCGTCAATATTTTCGATGATCCAGGCCAGGCATTCGCAAATGCGATGAGCAGGGCAGGCGAGAATGATAGAATTGTGGTCTTTGGATCATTTCTGACTGTCGCCGGCGTCATGGCGGCGAAAAAATCCTCACTCCACTGAGAACATTCCGCATGGGCTTGTTATCGAAATTTGGCAAAAACAAGCAAGATGCTGCTGGTGAAGACAGCGGCTACTACCGCGCGCAGGACGACAGGGCCCTGGACGAAAAGGCCCGTTCCAAGCGCGCATCCAGCGCTGGCGCCGACGCGGCGCCGCGCCGCAATTCCAGCAAAAATTCCCCCGATCCGGTCCTGCCGGAGAAGAAACGCGCCCGCCGTCGCCTGGTAGGCGCGATCGCGCTGGCGCTGGCCGTTGCCATCGGCCTGCCGATGCTGCTCGACTCGGAGCCGAAATCATCGGTGTCCGATATCGCCATCAGCATGCCGTCGAAGGACAAGCCGGGCGAACCGCTGAATGGCGGCCCTGCCGTGGCGCCTGCGCTCGAGCAGCCTGCCCAGGCGCCAGCTCCGGCGGCCAACAAGCCAGTCTCCGCGTCGCCATCGACGCGTACCGTGGCTCCTGTTGCCGCAGCGGGCGCGTCGCTGGATAAAGGCGAAGAGATTGTCCACGTGCCGACCAAGCCGGCCGTGACCGAAACTCCGAAGCCGCCAAAAGCGGCCGAACCGAAAGCGACCGAGCAGAAAGTCGCCAAGGCCGAGGTGAAGCATCCCGAACCGAAGCCTGAACCAAAGAAACCGGAACCTAAACAGGAAGCCAAGCCTGCCCACACTGACGATGCGCGCGCCATGGCTATCCTGGAAGGCAAGCCAGCCGAAGCAGCGCCTTCGACCAAATACGTGGTCAAGGTCGCCGCCTTCGCGACCAAAGACAAAGTGGACGAGCTGCAGCGCAAGCTTGGCGAAGCCGGCATCAAGTCCTATGCGCAGAAAGTCAACACCGCCAACGGCGAATTGACCAGCGTGCGAGTCGGTCCATTCCCGAACAAGGAAGAGGCCGAAAAGGTCAAAGCCAAGCTGGGCAAACTGGGCCTTAGCGGCAACGTGACCCCGGCCTGACTGACGATTTGAGGCTGCGCTGACGTGACGATTTTCGATTACCTGGTTATTTTCGTGCTGATCGCATCCATCGTCATCAGTACCATGCGCGGCCTGGTCAAGGAAGTATTGTCGCTGGCTGGCTGGATCGTTGCCTTCGTCATCGCCAACGCTTACGGTCCATGGCTCGCGCCCATGCTGCCGGAAGCCCTGCCGGGCGAGGTGGTGCGCCTGATCGTTGCCTTCATTGCGCTGTTTATCGGAGTGCTCATCCTCATGGCCTTGTTGACCATGGCAATCAATGCGCTGATCGAAGCCGGCGGCCTGTCGTTCGCCGACCGCGGCCTGGGAGCCCTGTTCGGGCTCGGCCGGGGCATTGTGATTGTGCTGGCCGGCGTCATATTGTGTGGGATGACCTCCATGCCCAAGCAGGAATTCTGGAAAGGCGCGCTGTTGAGTCCCATGGCGGAATCCGGCGTGCGTACCGTGAAACCATTCCTGCCCGCCGCGATGGCGGAGCATGTCCATTTTTAGAATTCTTTAAATCCGCAGCACCAAGTTTAGGAGCACACCATGTGTGGCATCGTCGGCGTCGTATCCCACCAACCAGTCAACCAGATGCTGTATGACGCGCTGCTGCTGTTGCAGCACCGCGGCCAGGATGCGGCAGGCATCGCAACCAACCAAAGCAACACGTTCTCGATGCACAAGGCCAATGGCCTGGTGCGCGACGTGTTCCGTACCCGTAATATGCGTTCGCTGAACGGCAATTCCGGTATCGGCCACTGCCGCTACCCGACCGCCGGTTCCTCCAGCGAAGAAGAAGCGCAGCCGTTCTACGTCAACGCGCCGTTCGGCATCACGCTGGCGCACAACGGCAACCTGACCAACTGGGAACAGCTCAAGGACGAGATGTTCAAGAACGACCGCCGCCACATCAACACCGATTCCGATTCGGAAGTGCTGTTGAACGTGCTGGCGCACGAGATCCAGAAAGCCTCCACGGACGTCACCCTGACCCCGGCCAACATCTTCCAGGCAGTGACGGTGCTGATCAAGCGCGTGCGCGGCGGCTATGCCGCGGTGGCGCAGATCGCAGGCAGCGGCATGCTGGCCTTCCGCGACCCGAACGGCATCCGCCCGCTGTGCCTGGGGGCGAACGAAACCGCCGACGGCACCGAATACATGATCGCATCCGAATCCGTCGCGCTGGAAGGCATGGGCTTCCGCTTCGTGCGCGACGTGTTGCCGGGTGAAGCGATCTTCATCGACAACGACAACCAGCTGCATGCGCAGATCTGCGCCGCTGCGCCAAAACTGAATCCATGCGTGTTCGAATATGTCTACCTGGCGCGTCCCGACTCAGTGATTGACGGCGCCTCGGTCTACAACACCCGCCTGAAGATGGGCGAATACCTGGCCGACAAGATCAAGCGCGAAGGCCTGGCCGAAGGCGTGGACGTCGTGATGCCTATCCCTGACTCTTCGCGTCCTGCCGCGATCCAGCTGGCGATGCGCCTGGGTGTGGATTACCGCGAAGGCTTCATCAAGAACCGCTACATCGGCCGCACCTTCATCATGCCGGGCCAGGCAATGCGCAAGAAATCCGTGCGCCAGAAGCTGAACGCCATCGGCGACGAATTCAAGGACAAGGTCGTGCTGCTGGTGGACGACTCCATCGTGCGTGGCACCACCTCACGCGAGATCGTGCAAATGGCGCGCGAAGCCGGCGCCAAGAAAGTGATCTTCGCCTCCGCCGCACCGCCAGTGCTGTACCCGAACGTGTACGGCATCGACATGCCGACCCGCGACGAACTGATCGCCCACGGCCGCACGCTGGACGAAATCTGCAAGGAAATCACCGCCGACGCGCTGGTCTATCAGGACCTGGAAGATCTGAAGAAATCGATCGCCGACGTGAACCCGGCGTTGACCGAGTTCGAGGCCTCCTGCTTCGACGGCAAGTACATCACCGGCGACGTGTCGGCCGAGTACCTGGACCGCATCGAACAGGCGCGCCACAACCCGACCAAGGCCAAGGTTGCCGAAGACGCGGCACGCACGCAACTGAACCTGAACACTGCTACGACGGAATCCTGATGAAGAACTACGGCTTCACGACGACCATCCTGCACAACGACCGCCAGAAAGGCATCGAACACGGCTCCCTGCATAAGCCGATCCATACCTCGGTGACGTTCGGCTACGCCGACGCGCGCCAGCTGGCGTCGGTGTTCCAGGGCAAGGAGCCGGGCTTCCGCTACGGCCGCCAGGGCAACCCGACGGTTGCCGCGCTGGAGGACAAGGTCAGCAAGATGGAGCAGGGCGTGGGCACGATCTGCTTTGCCACGGGCATGGGCGCCATCGGCGCCGTGTTCCAGGCGCTGCTGCGTGCCGGCGACCATGTCGTGTCGTCGTCGTTCCTGTTCGGGAATACCAACTCGCTGTGGCAGACCGTGGCGGGGCAGGGCGTGGGCGTGGACTTTGTCGACGCCACCGACGTGGCAAACGTAGCCGCGGCGCTGAAGCCAGAAACCCGCATGGTGTTCGTGGAGACCATCGCCAACCCGCGCACCCAGATCGCCGACCTCAAACGCATCGGTGAACTGTGTGCCGCGCGCGGTATCCTGTACATCGTCGACAACACGATGACGTCGCCCTACCTGTTCCGGCCGAAGGACGTGGGCGCGGGCCTGGTGGTGAATGCGCTGACCAAATCCATCGGCGGCCATGGCAACGCTCTGGGCGGCGCGCTGACCGACACCGGCGCTTACGACTGGACCAGGTTCCCGAATATCTTCGAGAACTACAAGAAAAATCCAGCGGTGCAGTGGGGCCTGGTGCAAATCCGCGCCAAGGCGCTGCGCGATTTCGGCGCATCGCTGGCGCCGGAAGCTGCACACCATATCGCCGTCGGCGCCGAAACGCTGGCACTGCGCATGGACCGCACGTCGGCCAACGCGCGCGCCTTGGCCGAAATGCTGGAAGCCGAAGAGCGCGTGGCAGCCGTGTACTACCCGGGCCTCAAATCGCACCCGCAGCATGGCATCGCAGCGGAGCTGTTCAAGGACTTCGGCTCGTTGCTGAGCTTCGAGCTGAAGGAGGGCATCGACTGCTTCGACTACCTCAACAAGCTGAAGCTCGCGATCCCGACTTCCAACCTCGGCGACACGCGTACGCTGGTGATCCCGGTCTCGCACACCATCTTCTACGAGATGGGCCCCGAACGCCGCGCTTCGATGGGTATCGCCGAGAGCCTGATTCGCGTCTCCGTCGGCATCGAAGATACCGCCGACCTGATCGCCGACTTCAAGAACGCATTGGATTAAGAGACGAAAGTCGGGGTCAGGTCTGGCAATCCGCCACGTTTTTCGCCATGCGAAAAACGTGGCGGATTGCCAGACCTGACCCCGACTTTTATTTAGTACGGGACGCCGAAGATGGCGCTGAAGCGGGCTTTCTGCTCCACTGTCGCGGCCGGGTCGCGCAGCAGGTAGGTTTCCAGCATGCCGAATTGCTCAAGGCGCAGGCCGATCTCCTTGAATAGCGGGCTCAGATCCGGCGCCTTGCTGGTGGCGACGATGTTGTTCAGCAGCGGGTCGAGGTCGACGCCGCTGATCGCCTTGCCGATGCGGACAATATCGGCCTGGTCGTATTGCTTGCCCTTGTGCCCGAACTCCTTGTACATCTCGTTCAGCAGCGTGTCGAGGCTGACCTTGCCCTTGCTGGCCTTGCGCAGTTCGACGTCCATCGCCAGGCCGGCGATCGTGCCGCCGCCGTAGACCAGCAGCCAGTTGCGGTGCTTGTCCTTCACCGCTTCGCGTACGGTGACGGTCAAGCCTTGCACGTTGCGCGCGACGTTCTGGCCGCGTGCGAGATTTTCCAGCTGCTGGATCAGCATGCTGCGGTCCATCAGCTTGTTGCGCGCCATGGTGATCACGGTGACGTAGTCGTTCACCCCTTCCTTGAACCATTCCTCGCTTTCGTTCTTCGGCACCAGCGAGTGGCCATCCCAGAAATGGGCCAGTTCGTGCGCCATTACCTTGCCCCAGATCGGACGGGCGACTTCGCTGCCGTCGTCTTTCAGGTATTGGCTGAAGGAGCCGGCAAACGCACCGCCGTCGCCGCTATCGCCCTGGTTGATCACGATCAGGAAGCGGTCGGCGACCGGTCCGCGGCCATACAGCTTCTGGTAGCTGTTCATCTGCTTGTCGATCATGGAGATGAAGGCGTCGCGACGCTTCCAGTACTGCTTGCCCATCACCAGCGTCATTTCAACACCGCCCGCCTTGAAGGTTTCCGCGTGAGCCGTGCCGAAGAAGAAGGCGTTGTTCACCAGTTCACGCCGCGACTCGACCAAAAAGGTGCCCGGCTTGCCGGTGCTGCGCCAAGGCGTATTGGCTTTCCATCCTATCGGCAGGTCGAATGTGACTTCGGTTTGCCCGAGCATTTTCTCGCCGGGGACGATGAACAAGGGATAGCCGACCGACATCAAGCCTTCGTCGGTGTGATAGGATACTTCTTCGTTCCCGCCCGGCCATTGGTATTTGTCGTGCTCCAGCCGGATGTCGTAAGACAGGCGCAGGCGGCGGTCGCCGTCCACGTCGTATTCGCCTTCGCCCTTGTCTTTCAGGACGACGGCATTGCCGGCCATGTCGTGCACTTGCAGTTTTTCGATCAGGTCGGCTTGGCCGTTTTTGAGCTGCGGTATCGGCATGCAGTTGAACAGCGCGAGGTCGCGGCCCTCGACCCAGACGTCGGCTTCGACGTGGGCGCGTTTGGCATCCTTGTCGATGCTGAGGCGGTAGTGGTTGGCCTGGTTGTCGAAGGCGAACGCGGATTGCGCCGCCAGCATCGCAGCTGCGATGCAGAAAGGCTTGAACATCAAATCTCCCCGGTTGTGGTGTGCTTTTTGTGACTGTAAGTGAGCGCAGCCACCCGGGGAGCGTGGCTGCGACGAAATGCAGGATTGGCTAGACAGGCTGCAGGTTTAGCGTAGCGCTTTTTCCACAACGGCCTTCATGGCAGGCATGGCGCAGCGCAGCGCTGCGTGGCCACAGTCGGTGTCAAGCACGGTGGCTTCTTCCTTGCGCAGCTTGGAGAAGGCGATTGCCGGCCCAGGGTTGACCAAGTGGTCTTGGGCTGCATTGATCGGGACCAGTCGCGCCTTGATGCGCGGCGCCGCGTCTTCCAGCTTGCCGCCCTGGGCGATATCGTGGCCCAGTACAGCGCGGATCTGCCAGAGGGAATTGTTGGCGTCAGTGCCGTCAGGATCGGAGGCCTGGCTCTCGCGGAAGAATTTTTCAAAGTCCTTCGGCGCGGTGCGTGCGCTGCGATGCGCCGGGCTGTCGAAGTTCATGGCGAACAGCAGGTTATACATTGGCAGCGGCGGGTTCTGGGCATAGCGGCCGCCTGCGTAGGCTGGCTCGTCAAGTACCGACTTTTCAACGATGCGCAGGAACAGCATGTCGGACGATGTCAGTCGCGGTGTGCCCGCGATGGGAATGGCTACGTCCATGAAGCCCGGGTAGCTGGCGGCCCATTGGAAGGCCTGCATGCCGCCCATCGAGTAGCCCATGACGGCGTGAAGGTGCTTGATGCCCAGTTTTTCGGTCAGGAGCTTGTGCTGGCTGGCGACCATGTCGCGTACCGAGAACTGCGGAAAGGAGGGGCCTGGTTGGGTCTTGCTGTTTGAAGGGGAGCAGGATACGCCATTGCCCAGTGCATCGACCACGATCACGTACCATGGCGCCGGATCGAACAGGGCGCCGCTTTGCAGCATCCCTGCCGCATCGCGGCTGGTGCCGGTGTGCCAGGTCGTGAACAGGATGACGTTTGATTTGTCAGCGTTGAGGGTGCCGAAAGTACGGTAGCCGATCGAGCAATCGTTGATGGTGGCTTTGTTTTCAAGCTGCAGGTCGCCCATGTTGGCGAACTGCTGTTGCGGGGCGGCGGCGTATGCGGTGGAAATGGACAGCGCCAAGGCGCACAGGATCGAGCTGATACGGCGGACGTGCATGTGATCTCCTCTCCTTTTTTCGATGCAAGAAGGATAACTCGAGCGGCCCTTGTCATGGAACCCGAGTGCGACAGAATGCAGAAATGGAGACGCAGGCTGGCTTAAAACGGCATGCTGGCCAGCGGAGGGGCAGGGATTGCGCCAGCCGGGCCAGCGCGGGAGAAAGGCCCAGGGCGCACGTCGCACCCCGAGCGCAGGACGGTCTTAGTGCCAGGTTCGCATCAGGCCAACGGCCAGGCCTTCCAGGGCGAAGTCGTCTTCTTCGGTCACTGTGATCACCTTGAAGTCCGGATTTTCCGGCAGCAGTTCGATCTTGCTGCCGGTTTTGCGGTAGGTCTTGACGGTGACATCGTTGCCGATGCGAGCCACCACGACCTGGCCATTGCGGGCGCTGTCGGTCTTTTTCACGGCCAGCAGGTCGCCGTCCATGATGCCGATGTCGCGCATCGATTCACCGCGCACCTTCAGCAGGAAGTCCGGCTTGGCCGAGAACAGCTTGGGGTCGACGCTGTAGGTGGTCTCCAGGTTTTCCTGGGCCAGGATGGGCGAGCCGGCGGCGACGCGGCCGATCAGCGGCAGGGAAACCAGCATGCCGGCCGGGACGGCTGGCATGTCGTCGAATTCGACATTGGCACGAGCGGCCGGGCGCGGCGCTGCTGCACCGGTCGCCGGGCCGCCGAAGTTGCCGGTCAGGCGAATGCCGCGCGAGGTGCCGGCGGTAATTTCGATGGCGCCCTTGCGTTGCAGGGCTTTCAAGTGTTCTTCTGCAGCATTGGCGGACTTGAAGCCAAGCTCCGCCGCGATTTCGGCGCGGGTAGGCGGGAAGCCGGTGCTGTCGATCGCATCCTTGATCAGGTTGAGGATCTGTTCTTGTCGTGCTGTGAGCTTGATCATGGCGCTATGGTGAACTGTGGATATAGACAGTCTGTATTTTTGTACAGTATGAAAGGAATTGCAAGCAAATTTGTTGCAATGACAGAAAATATTCGGCTTAATAATGTTTCGACAACCATTGGAGGGCAGGATGGGACGGTTTGCTTTCTTGCTGGCGGCGGGGATTTCCTTGTTCGGTGCCGTGATTCATTTCGCGGCGCCTTGGCTGGGGCCGGAGTGGTATGCCTTCCTGCAGGCGCCGCCCAAGGTCGTTGCATCAGCCCGCGCCGGGACGTGGTTCGCGCCGGCTGGCGCGGTAGTCATAGGGGCCTTGATGTTGATCTGCTCCTTGTATGCGCTGGCTGGCGCAGGGCGCTTGCGCTGGTTGCCATTTGCGCAAATGGCGCAGGGCACGATTGCTGCGATTTGCCTGCTGCGCGGGCTGCTGGTGGTGCCTTACTTGTACAAATTCCCCGATCGTGTGTGGACGTTTGATGTGGTCGCCTCCCTGGTCTGGCTGGCGGCCGGGCTCGGGTTCCTCGCCGGGATCTTGCAATCGTCTGAGGCGACGCAGCCTGCCATGGCGGCGAGGGGCGAAGCCTCAGGCGATTAAGCCGCAGGCAAGCAGCGCGTCATCCAGGGTTCTTACCCGGAGCAATGCAAGGGCGCAGCTTCCAGGCGGCGTCGACTGGTCCATGCCCCGGCATGCCAGCCCAGCGGGCAGGGGGCTTTGCGCGCCATCAGTAAACCTTGAGCCGGCCGGCAAAGTCTGCTATGCTTGCGGGCTTACCTCTTCCCACACCCGTCTTGACGCCGGGGTGGGCTATATTCACAGTCCTTAAGGGAGTTATTAATGCGTCACTACGAAATCGTATTTATCGTCCACCCGGACCAAAGCGAGCAAGTGCCCGCGATGATCGAACGTTACAAGACCAGCGTGACCTCGCGCGGCGGTAACGTGCACCGTGTTGAAGATTGGGGCCGCCGTCAAATGGCGTACTCGATCCAGAAACTGGCCAAGGCACACTACATCTGCCTGAACATCGAATGCGACAACGAGACCCTGGTTGAGCTGGAAACCGCATTCAAATTCAATGATGCCGTGCTGCGTCACCTGACCGTCAAGATGAAGAAAGCGGAAACCGCTCCTTCCCCGATGATGAAGTCGGTCCAGCGTGAAGACGCGGCCAAGAGCCATCGCGCCGAAGCCCCAGCAGCTCCTGCAGCGGCCTAATTCCTGACAGGAGACGGTCTGTACAACCAGCTCCGGGTTACCGCCCTGATCGCCGAACGGGATGAGATTCGATACACCCCGGCCGGCCTGCCGATTGTGAATGCAAGCTTGCAGCACAGTTCGCAGCAGACAGAGGCAGGCATTGCCCGACTGACCGAGTTTGAAGTCCCTGCCGTTGCGGCAGGTGAGTTGTCAAAACGATTCAGTCAGGCGCCCCTTGGAGGCTTGTACGAGTTCACCGGTTTCCTGGCCAAGAAGAACCGCAATAGCAGAACCCTGGTGTTTCACATCATTGATTTTCGTGCTGTCTAAACAGCGCAATTTTTAAATACAGGAGCCTAAAATGGCATTCGGTAAAAAGTTCGACAAAAACAAGCTCAAGCTGAAAGAAAAGCGCAAGCAACAAAACCCACTGTTCAAGCGCAAGAAGTTCTGCCGCTTCACCGCCGCTGGCGTTGAGCAAGTGGACTACAAAGACGTAGACACCCTGAAAGATTTCATCCAGGAAAACGGCAAGATCATGCCAGCACGCCTGACCGGCACCAAGGCGCACTACCAGCGCCAAGTTGACACCGCGATCAAGCGCGCCCGCTACCTGGCCCTGCTGCCATACACCGATCTGCACCACGCTTAATTAGCGATCAGATCAGAGATCCTGGAGAATTAATATGCAAATCATCCTGCTGGAAAAAGTTGTTAACGTCGGCAACCTGGGCGACGTGGTGAAAGTGAAAGACGGCTACGCCCGTAACTTCCTGATCCCTCAGAAACTGGCACGCCGCGCTACCGCTGCTGCTGTTGCTGAATTCGAAGCCAAGCGCGCCGAACTGGAAAAAGCTGCTGCCGCCAAGCTGGCTGCTGCCCAAGCCCAAGGCGAGAAGCTGAACGGCATGACCGTGACCGTGTCGCAGAAAGCCGGCGTTGACGGCCGCCTGTTCGGTTCCGTGACCAACTTCGACATCGCTGAAGCCCTGACCAAAGCTGGCTTCGCAGTGGAAAAGTCCGCTGTGCGCCTGCCAACCGGTCCTCTGAAAACCACCGGCGAGTTCCCAGTGGCTGTTGCCCTGCACACCGACGTGGTCGCAGAAGTGACCGTGGCTGTTGTTGGCGAAGCTGCTTAATCAGCGTCGTAAATACAGCAAGAAAGCCGGGTTCGCCCGGCTTTTTTTATTTTCAGGGATTATTACGGCGTTGCCGAAGCAGGTATAATGCGCGCCATGAACGCCGCACCCCAGTCCGACCCACAAGTCGATTCCCTCCGCATCCCGCCGCACTCGATCGAGGCAGAGCAATCTGTCATCGGTGGTTTGTTGCGTGACAACGCGGCGTGGGACCGTATTGCGGACTTCATGAATGCGGAAGACTTCTACCGCTACGACCACCGCATCATCTTCGAGCAGATGATTCGCCTGATTAACTCGGGCAAGCCGGCCGACGTGGTGACCGTGTTCGAGGCCCTCAGCATGCTGGGCAAGGCGGAAGAGGTGGGCGGCATGGCCTACCTGAACGCCATGGCGCAGAACACCCCTTCGGCCGCCAATATCCGCCGCTATGCGGAAATCGTGCGTGACCGCGGCGTGCTGCGCAAGCTGATTACCGTGGCCGACGAAGTGTCGGGCAACGCCTTCAGCCCGCAGGGCAAGGACGTGAAGCAGATCCTGGACGAGGCGGAAGCAAAGATTTTCGCCATCGCCGAAGCCGGTTCGCGCGGCGCCGCCGGTTGGCTGCCGGTGCAGCCGCTGCTGACCCAGGTGGTGGAGCGTATCGACGAACTGTATTCGCGCGACTCCAGCTCCGAAATCACCGGCGTGCCGACCGGCTGGACCGACCTGGATAAAATGACTTCCGGCCTGCAGCCTGGCGACATGGTGGTTGTTGCTGGCAGGCCATCAATGGGCAAGACCGCATTTTCCATGAACATCGCCGAAAACGTGGCGGTGGAGGCGGGCCTGCCGGTCGCCGTGTTCTCGATGGAGATGGGCGGCGTGCAGCTGGCCATGCGTATGCTTGGCTCGGTCGGCCTGCTGGACCAGCACCGCCTGCGTACCGGCAAACTGATCGACGAGGATTGGCCGCGCCTGACGCACGCCATCCAGAAAATGAATGAAGCCCAGGTCTACATCGACGAGACCCCGGCACTGAACCCGATCGAGATGCGCGCCCGTGCGCGTCGCCTGGCCCGCCAATGCGGCAAGCTGGGCCTGATCGTGGTCGACTACCTGCAACTGATGCAGGGCAGCCAGCCGGGCGACAACCGCTCGGCCGAGATCTCCGAGATCTCGCGTTCCCTGAAGGGACTGGCCAAAGAGCTGCATTGCCCCGTCATTGCGCTATCCCAGCTGAACCGCTCGCTGGAACAACGTCCCAATAAACGTCCCGTTATGTCCGACCTGCGCGAATCCGGCGCTATCGAGCAGGACGCGGACGTGATCATTTTCCTGTATCGCGACGAAGTCTATAACCCGGACTCGCCGGATAAAGGTACCGCCGAGATCATTATCGGCAAGCAGCGTAACGGTCCAATCGGTGCGGTGCGCCTGACCTGGATCGGTGCGTACACCAAGTTTGGCAATTACACCGGTAACCTGTCGATCTACCAAGGCGACTGATTACCAGGCGGGCCACGCTGGGTGGCCATGCTGCAGTATCTACGAATCAACCAACGGAGAACAAAAATGTTTGGACGCTTGATGCCCTCGGAGGGCAAATTCTTTGACATGTTTAACCAGCATGCCGAACTTTGCGTGAAGGGCGCCAAAGAGATGCTGGGCCTGATGGCCAATTTCGACGACCTGGAAAACCGTGTCCACGCCATCGAAAGCATCGAAAAGCAGGCTGACAAGATCACCTACCAGGCGGTGGACCTGCTGCACAAAACTTTCATCACCCCGCTGGACCGCGACGACATCCACAAGCTGATCACCAAGATGGACGACATCCTGGACCTGATGGAAGACGCCGCCCAGACCGTGTCGCTGTACGACCTGCACTCCGTCACCCCGGAAGCCAAGCGCCTGGCCGAACTGGTCCTGGCCTGCACCGAAAAGGTGAAGGATGCCGTGGCCCTGCTGTCGAACATGGACAATGCGTCCCGGATCGTCGGCATCTGCGAAGAGATCGACCGCCTGGAATCGGACGCCGACCACGTGATGCGCGCTGCCATGTCCAAGCTGTTCCGCGACGAACCGGACGTGCGCAACCTGATCAAGATGAAGGCTATCTACGAGATCCTGGAAACCGTCACCGACCGCTGCGAAGATGTTGCCAACATCATCGAAGGCATCATCGTCGAAAACGCATAATTAAAAAGATCATTTCATGAGCAACCTCGAAATTAGCATCTGGGCGCTGGGGGCACTGGTCTTCCTCGCACTGGTGTTCGACTTCATGAACGGCTTCCACGACGCCGCGAATGCGATCGCCACGGTGGTGTCCACCGGCGTGCTGAAACCGCAGACCGCCGTGATGATGGCTGCCTTTTTCAACTTCATCGCGATATTCGTGGTCGGCCTGAAAGTGGCGACCACCATCGGCAAGGGAACCATCGAACCCTCGGTGATCGACCATTACGTCATCTTCGGCGCGCTGATAGGGGCGATCGTCTGGAACGTGATCACCTGGTACTACGGCATTCCATCCTCGTCCTCGCACGCCCTGATCGGCGGCCTGGTGGGCGCAGCGGTGGCCAAGTCCGGTACCGGCGCGCTGATCTCCGGCGGCTTGATCAAGACCGTGGTGTTCATCGTCGTGGCGCCGCTGCTGGGCTTCGTGCTTGGTTCGCTGATCATGCTGATCGTGTCGTGGGTCTTTGTGAAATCGACCCCGCGCAAAGTTGACGGCTGGTTCCGCCGGCTGCAGCTGCTGTCCGCGGCCGGCTACTCGCTGGGCCACGGCGGCAACGACGCGCAGAAGACCATGGGCATCATCTGGATGCTGCTGATCGCTTCCGGCCATGTGGCTGCCGGCGACGCGGCGCCGCCGGTGTGGGTCATCGTGGCCTGCTACGGCGCGATCTCGTTCGGCACGCTGTTCGGCGGCTGGCGTATCGTCAAGACCATGGGCCAGAAGATCACCAAGCTGAAACCGGTGGGCGGCTTCTGCGCCGAAACCGGCGGTGCGATCACCCTGCTGATGGCGTCCTTCTGGGGCGTTCCCGTCTCCACCACCCACACCATCACCGGCGCGATCGTCGGCGTGGGTTCGGCGCAGAAGATGTCGGCCGTGCGCTGGGGCGTGGCAGGAAATATCGTGTGGGCCTGGATCTTTACCATTCCTGCTTCCGCCTTCGTGGCGGCGGTGGCATGGTGGGTCGGCAAGCACATCATGTAATTCCCGAAGGGGCGCTGCGGCGCCCTTTTATTTTGCTCACAAATTCTCAAAATTGGGATATATTCTCAATTATGGGAAATTCATTCGAAGACCGCCTGGTGCGGCGCCTGGCCGGCTTGCGCGAAGAGCGCATGCTGTCGCTGGAGGAACTGGCTGCGCAGAGCGGCATCAGCCGCGCTACCTTGTCGCGCCTGGAGCGCGGCGAAACCAGCCCGACGGCGGAAATGCTGGGCAAGCTGTGCGCTGTTTACGGCATGCCGATGTCGCGCCTGATCGCGGAAGTGGAGCAGGCGCCGGTGCAGTTGATCCGCCGCGCCGAGCAGGCCGAGTGGCACGATCCGGCCACCGGATTCGTGCGCCGCATGGTGTCGCCGCCGGCGCGCGGCTTCCGGGCGGAGATGATCGAAGGACGGCTGCCGCCCGGCGCCGTGATCGAATACGCGCAGCCGCCGGTGAATGGCCTGGAGCAGCATATGTGGATGCTGTCGGGGGTGCTGGACTACACCATCGACGGCAGCCTGCACCGGCTGCAGCCGGGCGATTGCCTGCGCTTCCACCTGCATGGTGCGACGCGTTTTTCCTGTCCCGGGCCGGACCAGGCCCATTACCTGATTGCGATATGCGAACCATAGAACAACTGGATGGCGCCGGAGTGCTGGCGCACGCCGATCAATTGGCGGAAGTGCTGCGTGCCTGCGTGCTGGCCGGCGCCAGCGTAGGATTCGAACTGCCATGCCCGCGCGAGGAGGCGCGGGCGTTCTGGCTTGGCCTGCATGACGCCGTGGGGCGCGGCGAGCGCCGGCTGTTCATCGTGCGCGGCGCGGACGGGCGGATCGACGGTACGCTGCAACTGGTGCTGGCCGCCATGCCGAACAGCCGCCACCGCGCAGAACTGTCCAAGATGCTGGTGCACCCGCGCGCCCGCCGCCAAGGCGTGGCGCAGGCGTTGGTGCGTCACGCGGAGGCGACAGCGCGTGCCCTGGGCCGCACGCTGATCGTGCTCGACACCTGCAGCGGTGAACCGGCGGAAGGCATGTACCTGAAGCTTGGCTATGAGCGCTGCGGCGAGATCCCGCAATTCGCTACCATGCCGGACGGGCGCCTTGGCGCGACGACTTTCATGTACAAGCTGCTGCCGGGCGAGGCGGATGCGCTGGTGTTGACAGCGAAACTGGATGGCACGCTGCAGGCGATCACCGGCGACCGCGGCCGCACGCTTTAGGCCGGGTCGTGGCAGACCACGCACAGCTTGTTGCCGTGCGGGTCGCGGAAGTAGGCGCCGTAATAGTCGGGATGGTAGTGCGGTCGCAGGCCGGGCGGCCCTTCGCAGCTGCCGCCATGGGCCAGCGCCGCGGCGTAGGCGGCGTCGACGACCGCTCGCGATGGCGCCGCCAGGGCCACCATCTGGCCGTTGCCGGCGCCTGCCGCTTGGCCGTCGAACGGGCGGCCGACCAGGAATAGCGGACGGCCGCCTTCTGCCGGCTGCCAGCCGGCCCAGGGCCGCGTATCGTCGCGGAAGCGCAGCTTGTGGCCCAAGGCCGCCATCACGGCGCCATGGAAGCGGAAGGCTGCCTCGAAATCGGCGGCACCCAGGAAGATGTGGGAGATCATTTGATGCACACCTGGCGCACGGCCTTGATATCGGTAATACCCAGCAGGACCTTTTCGATCCCGTCCATTTTCAAAGTCAGCATGCCGTCTTCCAGCGCGGCCGCCAGCAACTGCGCGACGCGCGCATGCTCCTGCAGCAGCTTTTTCACGCGGTCGGTGCCGATCATCAATTCGTGCAGGCCGACGCGGCCGCGGTAGCCCTTGTTGCACTGTTCGCAGCCGACCGGCCGGTATAGCGTGAAGCGGCCTTCGGCGTCGGCATAGCGCTCGCGCCAGCCTGCCACTACCTGCTGGCGCGCGGCCAGCGCGTCACGCTGGAACGCGGAAGTGTTCTGCAGTTCTTCGCAGTATTCAGACAGCAGCAGGTCGAGTTCCGCTTCGCCCGGCTGGTAAGCCTCCTTGCAATTGCCGCACAAGCGCTTGGCCAGGCGCTGCGCCAGGATGCCGAGCAGCGCATCGGCGAAATTGAACGGGTCCATGCCCATGTCGAGCAGGCGCACCACCGATTCCGGCGCGCTGTTGGTGTGCAGGGTGGAGAACACCAGGTGGCCGGTCAGCGAAGCTTCGATGCCCATGCTGACGGTTTCCTTGTCGCGCATCTCGCCGACCATAATGATGTCCGGGTCGGCGCGCAGGAAGGCGCGCATCACGGTGGAAAATTCCAGGCCGGCCTTGCGGTTGACCTGCACCTGGCGCAAGCCTTTCTGCGTGATCTCCACCGGGTCTTCCGCGGTCCAGATCTTGGTTTCGGGCGTGTTCAGGTAGTTCAGCACCGAGTGCAGGGTGGTGGTCTTGCCGGAACCGGTCGGGCCGCATACGAAGAACAGGCCGTAGGGCTTTTCCACCGTGGCGCGCAGGCGGTCCAGGTTGGCCGGCAGCACGCCCAGCTTGTCGAGCGGGATCGGCTCGCCCGCCGCCAAGATACGCATCACCACGTCTTCGACGCCGCCGGCCGAAGGGATGGTGGCCACCCGCAATTCGATGTCGAGCGGGCCGTATTTCTTGAATTTGATCTTGCCATCCTGCGGCTTGCGGCGCTCGGAAATATCGAGGTCGCACATGATCTTGATGCGCGCCACCATGGCGGCCCGGTAGGAGGCTGGGATTTCGATGTAGGGCACCAGCACCCCGTCCTTGCGGAAGCGGATGCCGGTCTTGCCCTTGCCCGGCAGCGGTTCGATATGGATGTCCGACACGCCCTGGCGGTGCGCGTCGACGATGATCTTGTTGAGCAGCTTGACCAGCTCGTTCTCGACCGCTTCCGATACCTCCTGCGGCGCCTCGACGTCGCTGTCGCCATCCTCGCCCATGCCGGACAGCAGTTCGCCCACGCTGGTGGCATCGCCGGTGCCGAAGAACTGCCCCAGGGTCTGGGCGAATTCGGCGCGCGTGGTGACGCGGTAGTTGACGTGCACGCGCGGGAACACTTGGTTGACGATGTGCGACTGCATCACGCGGTCTGGGTCGATGGTCAGCACCAGCAGGCCGTCGCGGTTCTCCTCCAGCGGCAGCCAGCCCGACTCCTCGAGGTATTGCAGCGGAAGCTTTTTCAGCAAGTCGACCGGCCGCACGCGGTCGGGCCGCGCCGGCTCGTACGGGATGGTGTAGTACTTGGACAGTGCCGCGCCGAGGACTGCGGGCTTGACGTGGAAGTCCTGCACCAGCACCGCTTCCACATCGGCTTCCTTCTCGCGCGCGGTGCGCAGGGCTTGCTCCAGTTCCTGCGCCGACAGCACGCTGTCGGCCACCAGCGCATCGTAGCGGGTGCGCGGCAGCGGGGCCGGTTTCAGGCGCTGGCTGAAGGCCACGGCCAGGGTGTCGCCCAATTGGCGCACGCCTTCCAGCGCGATGGAGGAGAAGGGCTGGCCGTTGCGCGTATTGATGAACTGGACCACGCCCAGCAGGCGGTCATGGGCCATCGCCACCAGCGGCGCCACCAGCATCTGGCGCGTGCGGTAGCCGGTGCGCTGGTCGACGCCCTGCTGGAAGTGCAATTCGGGCGAAATGCGGCGCAATTCGTCGGCGTCATAGACGTCGCGGATGTTCAGCGTCTGGCGCGTCATGGCGACGTAGCCGGCAATGCTGGAAGCGTTGATGGCCAGCTTGAGGTCGCGGAAGCTGGTCATGCCGGTCTTCACCTTGGAGACGATATAGTTCTTCTCGTCGTTCATCGCATACAGGGTGAAGCGGTCGCATTCGAACAGGTCGCAGAACTCCATGCCCAGGTCGAGCATGATTTCGTCCAGGTTGCTGGTGGCGTGGATCTTGGTGGTGACGGCTTGCAGCTTGCGGAAGAAGGCCAGGCGGCGTTCGGTTTCGGCGCTGGAACTGGTATCAGGCAGTTGGTCGGTTTCGCTCATGCTTGCGGGCTCAAAGGTTGACTTCCAGTCCCTCGTAGGCGAGGAACACTTGCAGGCCGTCCAGTTGCCCGGCGTGGCGCGCCATGGCGTCGGCGAAAACGGCTTCCAACTCGTCGTCGCTGCGGGTCGGTTCGTGGTGGGTGCAGTACAGGCGGCGCACGCCGCAGCGCAGGGCCAGCGCCAGGGCGCTGTCGAAAGTGCCGTGGCCCCAGCCTACTTTGGACGGATATTCCTCGCGCGTGTAGGAGCAGTCGGCAATCAGCGCATCGACGCCCTGCACCATGGCATCGATGGCGGCTACGTGTTCGGCGCTGCCGGGCGGCTCGTGGTCGCCGGTGAAGAACAGCGACTTGCCGTTGCACTCGATGCGGTAGCCAAGGTCCGTCACCGGGTGGTTCATCAGCGCGTGGCGCACGCGGGCATCGCCTACCTCGACCGCATCGCCCGGCTCCAGCGTGCGGTACTCGATGGTTGCGCCCATCTGCGCTTCGCCGACCGGGAAGTAGCTGTACTGCAGCTGGACCCCCATCACGTGCTCGATGCCCTTGCCGCTGGCCGGGTCGCCGGCGCCGTGCAGGCGCACCCGGCTGTCTTTCAGGAACAAGGGAGAGAAGAAGGGCAGTCCGTGGATGTGGTCCCAGTGGCTATGGCTGATGAACAGGTTGGCTTCGATCGGGCGCCTGGCATCGGCCAGCAGGGATTGCGCCAGCGGAAACAGGCCGGTGCCGGCGTCCAGCACGATCAGGGTGCCGTCGTCGCTGCGTACTTCAATGCAAGTGGTGTTGCCGCCGTAGCGCACCGTACGAGGCCCGGGCGCCGGGATGGAGCCGCGCACGCCCCAGAACTTGAATTTCATCACGGGTCCCATGGTCGAATTGACAAGGGGATGATAGCGTTTTTTTGCCCGGCATCGGCAGTTTCTTGTGTGCGCCGGCGCGGCAGGGATACACTTGCCTCATGGAAGACTTGACCCCGACCCAGATAGCGGCTCGGCTGGAGCAGCTGACCGAACTGAGCGTCGCCCTTGGCGACGGGCAGGATACCGGCGTGCTGCTCGAGCGCATCCTGCTGGCGGCCAAGCACCTGACCCATGCCGACGGCGGCACCCTGTACCGTCCCGACGCCAGCCGCAGCAAGCTGCATTTCCATATCACCGTCAACGACACGCTGGGCCTGCACCTGGGCGGCAGCAGCGGCGCTGCCATCGATATCGCGCCAGTGCCGTTGGTCGATGCGCAGGGAGCGCCCAAGCTCGATTCGGTGGCGGCCTACGCCGCCAACCAGGGTTGCGCGGTGAATATCGACGATGTCTACCAGGCCAGCGAATTCAATTTTTCCGGCATGCGCCAGTTCGACCAGCGCTTTGCCTACCGCACCCGCTCGATCCTGACGGTGCCGATGCGCAATCATGAAGGCCAGTTGCTGGGCGTGCTGCAACTGGTCAACGCGCGCAACGCCGACGGCGTGTTCAGCGCCACCGACCAGCGCTTCATCGAGGCGCTGGCGGCGCAGGCGGCCGTAGCGCTGACCAAGCAACAATTGGTGGCCCAGCTGGAGCAACTGCTGGAAGCACTGGTCAACCTGATCAACATCGGCATCGACGAAAAGTCGCCGTACACCGGGCGCCATTGCCAGCTGGTGCCGGTATTGACCATGATGCTGGCCGACGCCGCGCACGCCGCCGATAGCGGCCCGCTGGCCGGCTTCCGCCTGTCCGAGGGCGAGCGCAAGCAGCTTTGGCTGGCCGGCCTGCTGCACGATTGCGGCAAGATCACGACCCCGGTGCACGTGGTGGACAAGGCCACCAAGCTGCAAACCATTTACGACCGCATCGGCCTGCTCGACACCCGCTTTGAGGTGCTGCTGCGCGACGCAGAACTGCGTGCGCTGCGCGCCGAGCTGGCCGGCGGCGAGCGCTCTGCGTTGCAGGCGGCGCTGGCGGCGGAGCAGGCCGGCTTGCGCGCCGAACGGGACTTCCTGCGCCTTGCCAATATCGGCGGAGAGGGCATGGCGCCGCAGGAGCAGCAGCGCGTGCGTGAGATCGCGCAGCGGCGCTGGATGGGGCCGGACGGACAGGAGCATGCCCTGCTCAGCGAAGACGAGGTGGAAAACCTGACCATCCGCTTCGGCACCCTGACCGAAGCCGAGCGCAAGGTGATCAACAACCACATCGTGGTCACGGTGCGCATGCTGGAATCGCTGCCCTGGCCGCACCACCTGCAGCAGGTGCCGGAATATGCGGGCGGCCACCACGAACGGATGGACGGCAAGGGCTATCCGCGCGGGCTGGTGCGCGAGCAGATGTCGGTGCCGGCGCGGGTGATGGCGATCGCCGATATTTTCGAGGCGCTGACCGCGCGCGACCGGCCCTACAAGAAAGGCAAGATGCTGTCCGAATCGCTGGAGATCCTCGGCAAGTTCAGCCTGAACGGGCATATCGATCCCGACCTGTTCGACATCTTCATCCGCCGCAAGGTTTACCTGGAATTTGCAAGGCAATACATGGACCCGCGCCAGGTTGACGCGGTCGATGAAACGCGCATCCCAGGGTACCGCCCGTGATGCGCAAGCTGTTGCAGCGCTACGGCGCGCGCTGGCTGCTGGGGCTACTGCTCACGGCGCTGGCGGTGCTGCAACTGGTGCAGGTGCTGCCGTCGGAATCGCTGGCGCGCATGGACAGCTTCTTTGCCGGGCTGCGCATGCGGCTGGAAAAGCCTGAACTGGACCCGCGCATCGTGATCGTCGATATCGACGAGCGCAGCCTGGCCGAAGTGGGGCGCTTTCCCTGGAGCCGCGACAAGATCGCGCGCCTGGTCGAACAATTGACCGGTCCTTATCAGGCGGCAGCGGTGGGCTTTGATATTTCCTTCCCTGAGCCCGATACCAGTTCCGGCTATGGCGTGCTGGAGCAGCTGGCGCAAGGTGAATTGCACGCGGTGCCGGGGCTGGCGCGCGCACTGGCGGGCTTGCAGCCGCAGCTCGATTACGACGGCCGGCTGGCGGCAGCCATGCGCGGCCAGCCGGTGGTGCTGGGCTACAGCCTGTCGGGCAGCCAGCGCAAGGGCGTGCTGCCGGCGCCGGCTTTCACGGTCGAGAGCCTGAACGGGCGTACGCTGGATGCTTACACGGCCCAGGGCTACGAAGCCAATATCGCGCGGCTGCAGGAGGCGGCGCAGGGCGCCGGCATCTTCACCGCTCTGGTCGACAGCGACGGCCTGGTGCGCTCCTCGGCGCTGCTGCAGCGCATCGGCGACGGCTATTACCCGACCTTGGCGCTGGCCACGGTGTCGGCCGCACTGGGCGGGCGCGCCATTGCGCCGCTGTGGCAGGGCACGGTCGATACGCTCAGTGCCGCCGAGCGCCAGGCCGGCGGCCTGGATGCCATCGCCCTGTTCCACCGCGAAGGACAATTGCGCATCCCGGTCGGGGAGGCCCTGGCCAACACCGTGCAATTCCGCGGGCGCGGCGGGCCGGCCGGCGGCGCCTTCCGCTATGTGCCGGCAGCCGACGTGCTGGCCGGGCGCGCCAGGCCGGACCTGCTGGCCGGGGCCATCGTGCTGGTCGGGACCAGCGCACCGGGCTTGAACGACTTGCGCGCAACGCCGGTGAATGCCGAGTACCCGGGGGTGGAAATCCATGCCAACCTGGTCAAGTCGATCCTGGATGACAGTTTCAAGCAGCGGCCCGACGTGGCCACCCAGATCGAAGTCCTGCAAGCCCTGGTGCTGGGCGGGCTGCTGGCGCTGGCCTTGCCGGTGCTGGCGCCGGCCTGGGGCATCCTGCTGTCGCTGGCGGCGCTGGCCGGGACGGTGGCGCTGAACTTCCTGCTGTACCGCCGCTACGACGCCGTGCTCAATATGGCCACCTTGCTGCTGCTGGGGATCGGGCTGTTCGTGCTGAACCTGGCTTGGGGCTATTTCTTCGAGGTGCGCCGCGGGCGTGCCCTGGTGTCGCGCTTTGGCGAATATGTCGCGCCGGAACTGGTGGCGGAAATGGCGGAAAACCCGGCGGCCTACAGCATGGAAGGGGCCAGCCGCGAACTGAGCGTGATGTTCGTCGACGTGCGCGGCTTCACCACCATTGCCGAGAGCCTGTCGCCGCATGAACTGCGCGAATACATCAACCGCTACCTGACGGCCATGTCGGAGGAGATCCGCGACCGCCACCGCGGCACCCTCGACAAATATATCGGCGATGCGGTGATGGCGTTCTGGGGGGCGCCACTGGCTTGCGCCGACCACGCCGCGCGGGCGGTGGCAACGGCCCTCGAGATGCAGGCCAGCGCCCGGCGCCTGAGCGTGGAATTCGAGCAGCGCGGCTGGCCGGCATTGCGTATCGGCATCGGCATCAATACCGGGCCGATGCACGTGGGCGACATGGGGTCGCGCATCCGCCGCGCCTATACGGTGATGGGCGATGCGGTCAACCTGGCATCGCGGCTGGAAGGGATCACCAAGGTATACGGCGCAGGCATAGTTGTGGGTGCTGCAACGCGCCTGGCCGCGCCCGATTTTGCCTGGCGAGAACTGGACCTGGTGCGGGTCAAAGGCAAACTGGAACCGGTGGCCATCTTCGAGCCGCTGGGACGCGAAGGAGCGCTGGACGCCGCAGCGCGCGCCGAGCTGGAGCGCTGGCATGCGGCGCTGGCCATGGTGCGCGCGCAGCGGTGGCAAGAAGCCCATGACGCGCTTGCGGCTTTGGCTGCGGCCGCCCCACAATCCGTCCTGTATTCCCTCTACCTTGAACGCATCGCGCACTACCGCTCGCAGCCGCCTGGAGCAGGCTGGGATGGCGTCACAAATTTCGACAGCAAATAAGCAACACTCAACCGTGCGTGAGCATCGGCAGGCGTACAATGAAGCTGTGGTGAAGGCCTTTATGACCTAAACTGAAGGTAACAAGAGTTGCTCGTTTGCCAGGCAATCATATGCCGGGAGAACCATCATGAAGCCTTGCCTTGTGTCGATCCTGGCCCTGGCCGCCTGCACCGGTGCGCTGGCCGCACCGCCCAGCACCGAACGCGACCGCGACCGCAACGCGCCTGCCTTTGATTTCTCCGCCACCAGCTATCCGCAGTCGAATTTGCCCGGCCTGCCTGGCAGCATGCCGACCATGCGCCTGGCTGCTTCGCTGACCCAGGCGCTGCCGCGCGACTTCCTGGTGCGAGCCAGCGTCAACACCCAGTACAGCCCCGGCGACGTCGCGCTGCTGGACAGCCTGGCGCCGGCGCCGATGACCGCGCTGCGCCTGATGGCAAACCGGGACACCATCCGCGATGGCGGCCTGGGCAGCAATGTCGAACTGTATTCCCCGGACCTGTGCCTGGGCGCCGGACGCCATTGCCGCGCACTGCTGTATTACGACCGCAATGCGCTGCGCTACAACCGGGCGTCGAACGGCCAGCTGCGCAGCCGCAACGTGGGCAGCGCCGGCATCGGCGTACGCATGAAACTGGACAGGCATTCCAGCATGCAGCTGGACCTGGGGCGGGTGGTGCGTTCCGACATCATGCCCGACGATGCGCGCAGCCGCGTGACGCTGCGCTACGGCTATGCATGGTGAGCTGGCGCCAGCCTGTCCATTTGCGAAAAAACATCAGTCCCCCGCGTTCCGACTTCCTCGCCATTTGCAAGCAGCGATTTTCGCGCCGCAACGCGCGACAATGGCTGCTGCCCACCTTTACCCTGAACAGAAAATATGAAACGACGCCTCGCGTTCCTGTTTGCTGTCACCCTTTGCACTGCGGCTTCTTCTGCTCCCGCGCCTGATCCTGTCCCCGACCCCGGCATCGTTCGATTCGATATCGAGCGGTATGATGTGCGCGGCAATACACTGCTGCCGCCGGAGCAGGTGGCGCGCGTGCTGGCGCCATTCACCGGCCGCGGGCGCGATTTCGGCGATGTGCAACAGGCGCTGGAAGCCCTGACTGCCGCCTACCATGCTGCCGGTTACGCGCTGGTCGCGGTTACGCTGCCCGAGCAGGAACTGGCGCGCGGCGTGGTGCGGCTGGACGTGGTTCAGACGCGCATCGGCCAGGTCCGGGTGCACGGCCAGCGTTATGTCGACGAGGCCAATGTGCGGCGTGCGCTGCCGCCGCTGCGCGAAGGCCAGGTACCGGATATGGAGGCGATCTCGGCGGCATTGAAGCTGGCCAACGAGCATCCGGCGCGCCAGGTCACCATGAAGCTGCAAAGCGGGGGGCGCGATGACGAAGTGGACGCCATGCTGGAAGTCGCCGACGAGCGGCCATGGAAGGTTTTGCTGAATGCCGACAATAGCGGTACGGAGCAGACCGGCCGCGCGCGCATCGGCGTGGGGCTGCAGCATGCCAACCTATTCGGGCTCGACCATGTGGCCAGCCTGCAGTACACCACTTCGGCGGAAGAGCCGGGGCGGGTCAAGGTCTATGGCCTGGGCTACCACATTCCGCTGTATCAGCTGGGCGATACGCTGGACCTGTACGCCAGCTATTCGAATGTCGACTCGGGCACCGTGGGCGTGGGCGCCTTCAATGTGGCGGTAAGCGGGCAGGGCACGGTGTTCGGCCTGCGCTACAGCCGCTACCTGGCGCGCAGGCCCGGTTACGAAGGGCGGCTATTGTTCGGTGCCGAGTCGAAGGCCTTCCGCAACAGCGTGGTGCTGCTGGGACAGGAGCTGGGCAACGACGTGACTGTGCGCCCGCTCAGCGTTGGCTACCTGGGCAACTGGAGTTCAGCGCAGGGCGACAGCGGCCTGTCGCTGACCCTGCTGCGCAATGTGCCAGGCGGCAAGCGCGGCGGCCAGGACGACTTCAACCGGGCACGCGCCGGGGCGCCCGACGATTACACCATCGTGCGGCTGGGCGCCAGCGTCAGCCGCCTGCTGCCGCAGGACTGGCAATGGCGTGCCATCTTCAATGGCCAGTACAGCGCTGACGCCCTGGTGCCGGGCGAACAATTCGGCGCCGGGGGCGCGGCTTCGGTGCGCGGCCTGCCCGAGCGCGAAATTGCCAACGACAAGGGGGCAGGCGTCAACCTGGAACTGTACACACCCAACTTGTGCGGCGAGCGCTGGCAATGCCGGTTGCTGGCCTTCCACGACCGTGCCCACGTGCGGCGCAACGATGCGTTGCCGGGCGAGCTGACGTCAGCCAGCGTGGCCAGCACGGGGCTCGGCCTGCGCCTGCTGCTGGGCAGCCAGGCCAACCTGCAACTCGATTATGGCCATGTGGTACAAGGCGGCCCCACCGGGCGCGACGGCAGCAGCAGGCTGCACCTGCGCATCGGTCTTGCTTATTGAGGACATCATCATGAAGCACAGCAAGCACAGCACGTTGCAGCGCAAGCTGCTGGGCCTGGCGATTGCCGCCTGTTTCGGCAGCGCGCAAGCCAATCCAGTGGCGCCCAGGGTGGTGGCGGGCCAAGCCAGCTTCAGCCAGCAGGGCAATGTCTTCACCGTGGCCAATGCGCCGAACACCATCATCAACTGGCAAAGCTTCTCGATCGGCGCCGACGAGGTGACGCGTTTCCTGCAGCAGGGCGCCGATAGCAAGGTGCTGAACCGGATCAGCGGACAGGATCCCAGCCGCATCCTGGGCAGTCTGCAGTCGAACGGCCAGGTCTACCTGCTCAACCCGAACGGCGTGTTGTTCGGGCAGGGCGCGCGCATCGACGTGCAAGGGCTGGTGGCGTCGAGCCTGGCCTTGTCCGATGCTGATTTCCTTGCCGGGCGCATGCGTTTCACGGGTGCTGCGGGCGCCGGCAAGGTGGAGAACCAGGGCCAGATCGCCACGCCGCATGGTGGGCAGGTCTACCTGGTGGCGCCGCAGGTGGAGAACAGCGGCATCATCCAGTCGCCGGGAGGGGCGGTCATGCTGGCCGCTGGCCATAGCGTGCAACTGGTGGATAGCGCCAACCCGGCGCTGCAGGTGGTGGTATCGGCGCCTGCCGACCAGGCGCTGAACCTGGGCCAGTTGGTGGCGCAAGGTGGCCGTGTCGGCATCTTCGGCGCGCTGGTCAAGCAGCGCGGCACCGTCAGCGCCGACAGCGCCGTGCGTGGCGCGCAGGGCCAGGTGCTGCTGCGCGCCAGCGGCAGCACGATGCTGGAAGGCGGCAGCCGCACCACGGCGCGCGGCGGCGAAATTGCCATACTGGGGCAGCAAGTCGGCCTGACGGGCGATGCGCGGGTCGATGCCAGCGGCGAGGAAGGCGGCGGCAGCGTGCTGGTCGGCGGTGATTACCGTGGCGCCAACCCGCAGGTGCCGAATGCACGCCAGGTCTACGTGGGCAGGGATGCGGTGCTGGCGGCCGACGCCGGCAGCAGCGGAAGGGGCGGCAAGGTGGTGGTCTGGGCCGACGAGACCGCGCGCGTGCATGGCAGCATTTCCGCCCGCGGCGGCAGGCAAGGCGGCGACGGCGGGCTGGTGGAAACATCGGCGCGCCAGCTGGAGCTGGGCGGCCTGCGTGTTGACGCCGGCGCCGTGCAGGGGCGGCTTGGCCAGTGGCTGCTCGATCCCTATGATATCGAAGTGAAGGTGGTGCCAGGCGTGCCTGCCACCCTGACCGACGTGGCGAATTTCAACGCGGGCAATCCCAGCGGCGTCACCGAACTGGCCACAGCCTTGCTGAATGGCGCGACTGCCGACGTCACCTTGCAGGCCAAACATGACATCACCTTTGTTGATCCGGTTGCCATTGCCGCCCCGGGCGTCGGCCTGCTGGCCCAGGCCGGCAACCATATCATGGTCAAGGGCCGGCTGGCGACCAATGGCGGCATGCTGCGCTTGCAGGCAAACGACCCGGCATCGGGCACGGCCAGCGGCAGCGGCGCCGTCAAGCTGACGGCGGGCCTTGAGACCGGCATGGGCGCCATCGAATTGAGCGGTGCTGAAATCGACGTCGGCCCGGGTGTCCTGGTGGCGGGGCAGGAGCAGCGCTGGAAAGCCGACAGCATGCGCATCGCCAGCGGTGCCCAGGTGCAAGCGGCCAACAGCGTGTCGTTAAATCCGTACAGCCTGACCACGGCCATCAAGGTGGGCGAGGCGAGCGACGGTACGCCTGGCGTGCTGGCGCTGGACGGTGCGGAGCTTTCCGCCATCAATACGCAAAACCTGAATATCGGCTTCGGCCAGCATTACGGCACACTCAGCATTGATGGCTTGCTGGACCTGGCAGCCAGCAATGCCGGCAATGCGATGCTGACCCTGGCCAGCAACGCCATTGCGGTCAACGGTGCGCTGAAGCCGCGCTCCGGCGTTTCCCTGCAAACCAGCGGCGCCCTTGCAGGCAACGGTTCCATCACAGCGCCGGTCCTGCTGGTTAACGCAGGGTCGGTGGCGCTGACGGGCCCCAACCAGGTGATGGGGCTTGCCGCGATGGCGACGGGCGACATCAGCTTCAATAACGTGGGCAACCTGAACCTCACGTATGGGAATGGCCTGACCGGGGTGCAGACGTCCGGCAACCTGAGCCTCAAGGCTAGCAGCCTGAACCAAGAGTACGGCATGCCTTTGCGTGCCGCCAGCCTGACCCTGGACGGGAGCGGGCAGGTCAACCTGTCCGGCGGCAACAACCAGGTCAACATCCTGCGCGCCCAGGGCGTTGGCAACCTGAATTACTTCGACAGCGGTTCGCTCGAGGTCCAGGCGGTGAGCCAGGCAGATAGTGCCAGCACTGGCGGTTTTGGCAACCTGCACGTGGCAGCCCTCGGCACTCTGGTAGTCAGCGGTGCGGTGAATGGCAATGGCAAGCCGGTGCAACTGGAAGGCGGCTCGCTGCGGCTGGCGCCTACCGCAATGGTCAGCGGTGGGCCGATGCTGTTGCGCGCCAATAACGGCAGCCTGGCCAGCGAAGTTGGTGCGCAGGTGAATGCCACCGACGTCGGCCTGGAGGCGAACGCCATGAGCCTGGCGGGCCAGACCAGCGCTAGCAACAGCATCCGCGTTTCCAGCCTGGGCGGCGGGACCATCACCGTGGGAGGCACGCCCACATCGGATAGCGGCGGGCTGGTGGTGGGCAATGCCGACCTGGGCCGGTTGTCGGCGCCCAACCTGCTGGTCGGCGGCGGCTTCCTCGATCCGAACGGCAATCCGGTCCCCAATGCCAGCCATATCACGGCCAATCAATTGGACCTGTCCGGCTCCAGCCTGCTCAAGTCGCTTGTACTGCAGACCGGCGGCAATGTCGACCTGATCGGGTCAGTCAAGCTGCCGGCGGGCGCAGGCCTGGGGGCAGAGGCGGGCGGTACCTTGAGCAATACTGCCATGGTCAGCGCCCAGAGCATCAAGCTGCGCGGCGGCTCCGTGGTGCTGAGCGGGGCTGCCGGCACTGGCATGGCAGCCGAGATGATCGGGATTGACAGTGCCGGCACCGTCGAACTTGGCGGCGACCGGCCAAGCGGCACGCCCAACACGCACCTGAGCGGCGCCGGCCTGGCGTCGCTGAAGACGCCGCGCCTGTTCATCACCGCTGCCAGCGGCATGAAAGTTGGCGGGGCGGTCAGCTTGCCCGGCAGGGAACTGGAACTGGAGGCGCGTTCCGGCTCGCTCCAGGTGGCAGCGCCGTTGCAGGCGGACGTGGTGCACCTGAATGCCGATGCCATGGATTTCACGGCCGATGTGACGGCCAGCCTGGCCTCGCTGACGCCGGCCACGCCCGGCTACAGCATCACCATCGGCGCCGCCTGCGGCACGGCTTGTTTGTCGCTGACCCAGTTGAACAGGATCGCCGCCGGTACCTTGGGTATTGGCAATCGCGACGACGGCAGCGATGCGCCCATCCCCGGGACCAAGCCTGGCACCGCGACCAGCGGCACCGGCGCGGATAGCGGCACAGGGGGGCACCCGGGTTGGGGCGCCGGCGCCATCCAAATCGGCGGCGCCGCCAACCTGAATGCGCTGACCATGCGCCTGGGCCTGATTACCACCGCCGGCATTACGCAGGATACCGCCAATGCGGCAGCGGCCCTGAAGGTACAGGAACTTGGCATCGATGCCGGAGCCGGCGTCCAGCTGGACCACAGTGGCAACCAGGTGGCCCGCCTGGCCGCGGTGGTCAGCAGCGGCAACCTTGACTTCCGCAGCAACCAGGCGCTCTCGGTGGTGCGCCTGCAGGGCGGCAATAGTGCCGGGGGCAGCGGCTACGACATCAATGGCATCCAGGTTGCCGGCACGGCGACGCTGCGTTCCGATGGCGCCCTGGCCACGGACGGCGCGGCGATCCGGGCCAGCAAGCTGGTGGCGAAAGCGGGCGCCAATATCGGGACCGCGGCGGCAGCGCTGCAGACCTTTGTCGCGGAGCTGGATGCGGAAAGCACTGCCACCAGCGGCGCGGCGCCGATCTACGTCAGCAATAATGCCGGCAAACCGGCCCCGCTTTCGCTGTTGCAGCTGAAACTCGCTTCCGGCAACAGCGGCGAGATCGTACTCGACAACTACGGCGCGCTGACCTTGGCGTCCGGCGGGGGCGTGAGCAGCGACACCGGCAATATCCGGCTGACGGCACATAGCCCGCTCAGCATTTTCGGCAGCGTGCTGTCCAATTCCGGTGACATCCTGCTGGAAGCGGCGGGCACAGGCAGCGATGCCGACGACCTGACAATTGCCAGCGGCGCTCTGGTGAAAAGTAACACGGGCAATGTCAAGCTGGCTGCCGGTTCAGACGTCAACTATGTGGCTGGAACGGTGCAGGCGCCGGCCGGCAGTATCGGCGTCAATGGCACCATCGTGACGCCGCCCGTGCAGCCGCCGACTTCGGTCGATCAATGCCAGTTGGACCCCAGCCTGCCCGGCTGCCAGCTCGTGCTGCCGCCCACCGAAGCGCAACCCACCAACCCCGTGCAGCAAGCGATCAGCCAGACCATCCAGGTCATCAATAGTACCGCCGCAGCGCCGGGCGAGGTGTCGGTAGCCGTTTCGCCGGACGAAGGCAAAGACAAACAGGCGAAGAAGGGCGATAAAGGCGACAAGCTGGCCCAGGACAAAACCACCGGAGCGAAAAAGAATGAACCCGCTACAAAAATGTACTGCAACTAAGGGGTTGCTGCTGGCGTTACTGTGGCTGCTGTCCGCGCTGGCACTGGCGGCGCCGGTAGCGGGGACCGTGGTCCAGTTGAGCGGTCCGCTGATGGCCCGCAAGACCGATGGCACGGTGAAGGTGCTTGCCATCAAATCCGAGGTCGAGAATGGCGATACGCTGGTGACCGAGAAAAATACCTATGCCTTGCTGCGTTTTATTGACAATAGTGAAATTACGCTGCGGCCAAGCAGCACGCTGACGATCGAGAATTTCAGCTTCGACAGCGGCAAGCAGGATGCTGACCGGGCGCAGTTCAACCTCGTCAAAGGGGGCTTGCGGGCGGCATCGGGCCTGCTGGGCAAGCGCAGCAGGGAGAAATTTGAACTGAAAACGCCGGCGGCCACCATCGGCATCCGCGGTACGCTGTTCGTGGCTGAAATCGTGCCGGTGGCGGGCAAGTTGCCGGAGGCGGAAACGGTGCGGGCGCCGGGACTGTATGTGCAGGTGCTGGATGGCATGGTCCACCTGAACAACCCTGCGGGAACCCAGGTTTTCAATGCCGGCCAGTTCGGCTTTACGCCGAACATGACGCTGCCGCCCGTGATAGTACCGCAGAATCCGGGCATGCAGTTCAACCCGCCGCCCGTCTTTAGCAGCCAGACGGCAGGCCCGCGTGCTGTCGATAACCGGGCGCAACGCGCCGTCGACTGCGAAGTGCGCTGACGATGGTCCGTGCAAAATAGCGCTTGACCTTCCCATCGTGGGATACTTGATACTGGTCGCCAGAACATAGGCGAGGAGTATCCCATGAGTCAGTTCCAGCAAACCGTCCGTATTGAGGGCATGAGTTGCGCATCCTGCGTGCGCCGCGTCGAAAAGGCGCTGGCGACCGTGCCGGGCGTGGCGCATGCCGCCGTCAACCTGGCCACCGAGACCGCGCGCGTCGATTCCGATTCGCCGGTGGACTTTTCCGCCCTGCAGCAGGCCATCGGCAAGGCTGGCTATGCCGCCAGCGAGCTGGCGGCGCCGGCTGCCGATTCCGCGCCGCGCATACCCGAAGGCCTGGCCGTGATCCTGTCCGCCGCACTGTCGCTGCCGCTGGTGGTGCCGATGGTCGCCGAATGGCTTGGCGTGCACCTGATGATGCCGGCGTGGCTGCAATGGCTGCTGGCGACGCCGGTGCAATTCGTGTTCGGCGCGCGCTTCTATCGCGCCGGCTGGAAGGCTGTGAAAGCGCGCGCGGGCAATATGGACCTGCTGGTGGCGCTCGGCACTTCCGCGGCGTATGGCCTGAGTGTGTACCTGGCGCTGGCGCGAGGGCAGGGCATGCATCTCTATTTCGAAGCGTCGGCAGTGGTGTTGACACTGGTCTTGCTGGGCAAGTGGCTGGAAGCGCGGGCCAAGAGGCAAACCGCTTCCGCCATCCGCGCGCTGCAGGACTTGCGGCCGGTGACGGCGCGCGTGCGGCGCGAGGGCGGATCGGACGCCGACCTGCCGATCGACCAGGTGCGGGTGGGCGATATCGTGGTGATCCGCGCCGGCGAGCGGGTGGCGGTGGACGGCGAGGTGATGGATGGCGCCAGCCACGTTGACGAATCCCTGATTACCGGCGAAAGCCTGCCAGTTGCCAAGCACGTTGGCGACCGCGTGACCGGTGGCGCAATCAATGGCGAAGGCTTGCTGCTGGTGCGCACAAGCGCGACAGGGGCCGAGACCATGCTGTCGCGGATCATCCGCCTGGTGGAAGATGCGCAGTCAGCCAAGGCGCCGGTGCAGAAGCTGGTCGATAAGGTTGCCGCGGTGTTCGTTCCTGTGGTGCTGGTGCTGGCGCTGTTGACGCTTGCGGGCTGGTGGCTGGCCACGGGCGATGTCGAGCAGGCCGTGCTCAATGCGGTGGTGGTGATGGTGATTGCCTGCCCCTGTGCGCTTGGCCTGGCCACGCCGGCAGCCATCATGGCCGGTACCGGCGTCGCGGCGCGGCACGGCATCCTGATCAAGGACGCGGAGGCACTGGAAATGGCGCGCCAGGTCGATACCGTGGTGTTCGACAAGACCGGCACGCTCACGCAAGGCAAACCGGTGCTGGCGCAATTGCTGCCGCATGGCGTGCCTGCCGGCCGTGCACTGCAGCTTTCGGCGGCGATCCAGCGCGGCAGCGAACATGCGCTGGCACGCGCCGTCCTCGACGCGGAAGCCGCACCGGGCGGGGACGTGCTGGCGCCGCTGACGGCAAGCGCAGTGACGACTTTGGCGGGGCGGGGCCTGGCTGCGCAGGTCGATGGCCTCGACCTTCTGCTTGGCAGCGGACGCCTGATGGCGGAGCGCGGCGTCGAACTGGCGCCTCTGCAGCTGCAAGCCGTCGAACTGGAAGCGCAGGGGCACACGATTTCCTGGCTGGCCGAAGCCGGCGCGGGAAGGGGCAAGCTGCTTGGCCTGCTCGCCTTCGCCGACCAGCCCAAGCAACATGCGCGCGCCGCGGTGGAGCGCCTGCACGCACGCGGCATCGCGACGGTGATGCTGACCGGCGACAACCAGGGCAGCGCGCAAGCGGTAGCGCAGGCGATCGGCATTGGCAGCGTGGAAGCCAACCTCCTGCCGGCCGACAAAACCACGGCCATTGCGCGGCTCAAGGCCGAGGGAAGGCGCGTTGCCATGGTCGGCGACGGCATCAACGACGCGCCGGCGCTGGCTGCGGCGCACGTCGGCATCGCGATGGCCACCGGCACCGACGTTGCCATGAACGCTGCCGGCATCACGCTGATGCGCGGCGAGCCGCTGCTGGTGGCCGACGCCATCGACATCTCGCACCGCACCTTCAGCAAGATCCGCCAAAACCTGTTCTGGGCCTTCATCTACAATGTGGCAGGGATTCCGCTGGCGGCCCTCGGCATGCTGAATCCCCTGCTGGCCGGCGCCGCGATGGCATTCAGCTCGGTCAGCGTGATCAGCAATGCCTTGCTGCTGCGCCGCTGGCAGCCTTCGAAGGAGTAAGGGAAATGAATATCGGACAAGCCGCTGCCGCATCCGGCGTCAGCGCCAAAATGATCCGCTACTACGAGAGCATTGGCCTGGTGCGCGAAACTGCGCGCACCGTCAGCGGATACCGCATCTACGGCGAAAACGACCTGCATACTCTGCGTTTCATCAAGCGCGCGCGCAACCTCGGGTTTTCGCTGGAGCAGATCGGCGACCTGCTGTCGCTATGGCAGGATACAGGCCGTGCCAGCGCGGACGTGAAGACGATCGCGATGAGCCACGTCGATGAACTGAACCAGCGCATCGTGGAATTGACCGAAATGCGCGACACGCTGGCTAGCCTGGCTAAAACCTGCCACGGCGACGACCGGCCGGATTGCCCGATCCTGCAAACGCTGGGATCAGCGCAGGAACATGTACACGGTGAGCACTGCGCCCACGATCACAACAAAGATGCGCATCAGTTGCGGGGGAAGGCGGTAGATCAGCCACGAACCCAGAAGGCCGCCCGCAATACCACCCGCGCATAAGGCCAGGGCGGCAGCCCAGCTGATCATGCCGGAGAAGGCGAAGATCAGGGTGGCGGAAGCGTTCATCGCCATCGCCAGCATGTTCTTGGTGGCGGTGGCTGCGCGGATCTGCTGGCCAGCGATGGTCAGCGCGGCCAGCATCAGGAAACCGATGCCGCCGCCAAAATAGCCGCCATAGATCGAAATGCAGGCCTGGACAACGGCCAGCATCCACTTCGGCATGCTGGAAGCGGCCTGCAACGGCTGGCGCCGGAAAGCACCCCAGGCGAACATGGTGGTGGCAAACAGCACCAGCCAGGGCACCAGCCTGGCAAAGAAGGTCGGGGGCGTAATCCACAGCAGGATCGCGCCGAAAATGCCGCCGACAATACTGATCGTGAAAAGCTGCGTGAAGGTCAGGCCGCTCACGCCTTCCGCGAACTTGCGGCCAGCCACGGCGGATGTCGCCTGGCTCGGGAACATGGCGACCGTGGAGGTCATGTTCGCCGCAACCGGGTTCAGCCCGGCCAACAGCAGGGCGGGAAAGGTGATGAAAGAGCCGCCGCCAGCCAACGCATTCTGCGTGCCGGCGAAAAGTCCTGCTGCGGCGAGCAGTAAGATGGTGTGGAGTTCGGGCATCGGGCCATTATAGCCAAGCTATTTGAAAGTCGGGGTCAGGTCTGGCAATCCGCCATATTTTTCGCAATGCGAAAAATATGGCGGATTGCCAGACCTGACCCCGACTTTCATCATGCGGCGTGGCGTCGCGTGCGGGCGGAGGCGATGACTTGTGCGATACGGTCGGTAGCGCTTTCCGCGTCGGCGAGGGAGCGCAGCAGGCGCTCGTCGCCGAATTCGTCGTATTCGACGGCTGCATCGTATGCATGCGTCACGCCCAGGTAGCGGAACACGCTGCGCACCGATCCTTCGACATGGTTGATGCCCTCCAGCCGTTGCCCTGGGCCGTAGCCGTAATCGCCGCGTGAGGACAGGATGACGAGCTGCTTGCCTGCATCTGCCAGCAGTGGCAAATATGGTTCACCGGCACGTGAGCGGTCGAAGCCGAACGTGCGGCCGACACGCACGATGTTATCCAACCAGGCCTTGAACTGTGCCGGCGGCCCGAAGTTATACATCGGCACTCCTGCCACGATGATATCGGCGGCCAGCACTTCGTCGACCAGCGCGTCGCTTTGCGCCAGCGCTTCCACCATCCATGGCTCGCGCGCCGCCGGCGGCGTGAACGCGGCATGTACCCAGTCCCCGGTCACAGGGGATGGCGGCACGGCTCCCACATCGCGATAGATGACTTCTGTTCTGCTATCGAGCTGCCGGTAGCGCGCGATGAAGCGTGCAGTCAGGCGCCGCGTATGCGAACCGTGCGCCTGTTCGCCGGAGCGCCCGGGCCGGGCGCTTGAATCGATATGCAGGATCGTGGTCATTGTTCTCTCCAATTGGTTGCTATGGGTGTACTGTGCGCTGCGCGGCAGACGGTGACAAACGATCAATTCGCAGCAGATGGATGAACTGAATTCATGTATAGTCCTTCACATGAAACGCCGCCTTCCATCCCTGTCCGCCCTGCGCAGCTTCGAGGCCGCGGCGCGGCTGCAAAGCTTCAAGCTCGCTGCCGAGGAGCTGTCGGTCAGCGCGACTTCGATCAGCCACCAGGTGCGTGCGCTGGAGGAGGCACTGAACGTAAGGCTGTTCCTGCGCAAGACCCGGGCCGTCGAGCTGACACCTGAGGGCCGCACGCTGATGCAGGCAGCCGGCAGCGGGTTCGACGCCATCGCTGCCGGCGTCGAACGGCTGCGGCGAGAACAGCGCCGCACGGTCACCTTGTCGACCACGCCATCCTTCGCGGCGCGCTGGCTGGTGCCGCGGCTTGCTTCGTTCAACGCGGCCCATCCCGGCATTGCCCTCAACGTCCTGGCCAGCAACAAGCCGGTTGACCTGGCCGGCGGCGCGGCCGACCTTGCGGTACGCGGTGGCGCCGGGCATTTCGCGGGGCTGCAAGCGCAACGCCTGATGCATGCCGGCTTCGCGCCGGTGGCCAGCCCGCGCCTGAAGCTGCGCAAGGCGGGCGACGTGGCACGCCATCCGCTGATCCACTTTGACTGGCAGCGCGGCTTTAAGGGCGCCTTGACCTGGGATAAATGGTCGAAAGCGGCAGGCGTAGAGCTGGATGTCACGACAGGCGCGCGTTTTTCGGAAGAGTCGCACGCGGTGCAAGCGGCGATTGCAGGGCAAGGTGTTGTGCTGACTGCCTTGCCCTTGGTGCGCGAGGAAATCAGGTTGGGACTGCTGGAAGCGCCGGTTGGCCCGGTGCTCGGCGGATTCGATTTTTATGTTGTGCGGCCTGAAGGCGACGCTCCGCGCGAAGAGGTGCGCGCCGTCGCAGAATGGCTGCTGGCACAGGAGGAGCAATGATGGAGCCTTACAAGCTTTACTACTGGCCGACGATCCAGGGCCGGGGAGAATTCGTGCGGCTGGCGCTGGTCGAGGCCGACGTTCCTTACGTTGACGTGGCGCGCGGCAAGGGCGGCATGAAGGCGATGACGGAGTTGATCGCCGGCGGCAGCGATCCGCGCGCCGCTTTCGCGCCGCCCATCCTGCAGGCCGGTGAACTCATGATCGGTCAGACGGCGAATATCCTGATGTTCCTCGGGGCGCGGCACAAGCTGGCGCCGCGCTCCGAAGCGGGGCGCCTGTGGTGCAACCAGCTGCAGCTGACCATTGCGGACATTGTTGGCGAGGCTCACGATACGCATCACCCGATCTCGGTCAATATGTACTACGAGGAGCAGGCGCGGGAATCGAAGGCGCGGGCGCGGGATTTTGCGATTGAGCGCATCCCGAAGTACCTGGACTATTTCGAGACCGTGCTGCGGGCCAACCAGTCGCGCGGCGGCTGGATTGTCGGCTCCCGCCTGAGTTATGTCGACTTGTCGCTGTTCCAGTTGCTGGACGGCTTGCGCTATGCCTTCCCGAAAGCGATGGCTGGCTATGAAGGGCGTTGGCCCGGCCTGCAGCGCTTGGCCGGGCGCGTGGCGGCCCGTCCGCGCGTCGCCGCCTACCTGGCATCCAAACGCCGCCTGGCCAACAACGAGGATGACGTATTCCGGCATTACCCGGAACTGGAGCAGGGCGTCCGCGTCAAACCGCGCGGGTAACAGGATATCCGGCATCCACAATGGCTGCCTTGATCGGCTCCAGTGCCGAAGCCGAGTTGACCTTGACGTGCTTGCCCTTCAGGTCGACCTCGACAAAGGCTGCCGGATCAACTGTATGCACGGCTTCGGTCACGGCCGATACGCAGTGGCTGCATGTCATGTTTTCTACAGTCAGTTCATACATTTGGAGTTCCTTTCGTCATATGGGTAAACGTACTTTAATCCTTCCCACCATTGTAAAGTCAAGCGTGTTTGCGCTGCTATTGCTGCAGGGCTGTTCCGCGAAATATGCTCCGCCGCCAGGAGCGGCAGGCGCTGTCGCGGAGGCACGCATGGCGGGACCGGCGACGGATGGTTCGTCAGCCGGAGTCCAACGCGGCAAGTATCTCGCCTACGAACACTCGGTCACGGTCGATTCGCCTGAAGGAGGCGTCAAGCCACTGCTCGACAAACTGGTCGGGGCCTGCCAGGCCGACGCGACGAACCAGTGCACGTTGTTGGCATCCGGATTGGAGGGCGGAAGGGAGTCGAGCGCCCATTTCCGTGTTCGCGTGAAGCGGCCCGGCATCGAGAAATTGATTGCACTTGCGGCGACAGGCGGCGAGCTTGCCTCACGTAACACCTCGGCGGAGGACCTTGAAGGTCCGATCCGCGACAACGCCAAGCGACTCGACATGCTGCGCTCATATCGCGAGAAGCTGCTGGCGCTGGAGAGCAAAGTAGGCAACAACGCCGAAGCCTTGATCAAGCTGTCGCAGGAACTGGCGACGGTGCAAAGCGAACTGGAATCGGCGACCGGCGTTGAAGCGCGCCTGATGGAGCGGGTTAATATGGACTTGCTGAACGTCTCCATCCAGTCCCGCACCCAGCGAGGTTTCTGGTCGCCAGTCAGACGCGCCTCCAGCGATTTTGGCAGCAACCTGTCAGAAGGCATCGCCAGCGCAATCACTGGCCTGGCCTACCTGCTGCCCTGGTCGCTGATTCTGTTTGTTGCGGGCTTTGTACTGCGCAAGATCTGGCGGAGGATGCGGCGGAAATGAGTGGCAAGGTCAAATGGCTGGTGCAAAAGGAAGGCTTCGCCATGGCAAACCGTATGGAAGCCATGGAAGTACTGGAGCGTTTTGGATTCGACCACGACAGTTTTGGCCTTGCGCCGCCGTGGACGAAGGTCTTGAATCTCGCGCAAATCCTGTCGGATCCTGAGTCGAAGTACATCGTCCGCGGCGGGACGCGCCTGCATGCCATATTGAATGCAGCCCAAAGCCTGGACGAACTGGGTGAGCGGCTGACTCCCGAGCAGGTGGAACATGGTTCGCTCTACCTGCAGCAGCTCAGGCAAGGGATTTTCTACGACGAGCAAAGGTTCGACCAGGCCTATTACGCCGGCCTTGGCTTGCCGTTGCTGAACGGCGATGCCACGCTGTATCCGATTGCGTCGAACCTGGCGCAGTCTTTTGATCGCGAGATGTTTGTCAAGCCGAGCAAGGACGAGAAAGCATTCGATGCGGGAATTCTTGCGCCAGGGCAGACGATCGAAGGGTTTATCGCGGGCCAGCCGCAGGCGCGAAATTGGAAAGATGAAATGGCCGTTATCGCGCCATGCAAGGCCATTACCGCCGAATACCGCTTCTTCGTGGTCGACCGGCAGGTCATCACCGGATCACTTTACCGATTCGTGGGCAAGGCGAATTTCAATGCAAACATTCCTGCCAACGTGATGCGAAGTGCGATCGAATTCGCACAAGTGTACCAGCCGCATTCGGTATTCACGATGGACCTGGCCGAAACACCGGAAGGAATCCGTATCGTTGAATACAACTGCTGGAATGCGTCGCGCATGTATGCAGCAGACGTCGCGAAGATCTTCCATGCCGTGCACGATTTCGTACTGGAGAAGGCTTAATGAAGCAGTCCATTGTCCATATCGCCCTCGTCGTACGCGACTATGACGAGGCGATCGATTTCTACGTCAACACGCTCGGCTTCGAGCTGCTCGATGATACCCACCAGCCGGAACAGGACAAGCGCTGGGTCGTCGTGGCGCCGCCTGGCGGCAGTGGCGCCACCATCTTGCTGGCGCGTGCGTCGAAGCCGGAGCAGGAAGCATTTGTCGGCAACCAGGCCGGCGGCCGGGTATTCCTGTTCCTCAACACGGACGATTTCTGGCGCGATTTTGAGCGGCTGAAGGCAAAGGGCGTGCGCATTGTGCGCGAGCCGAAGCAACAGGACTACGGGATGGTTGCGGTCTTTGCGGACTTGTACGGCAACCTGTGGGACTTGTTGCAATTGAATCCAGACCATCATATTGCTCGGCGCGTAAACCGGTAAACCGGTGCCTGACCCGCAGGGTCAGGCACCGTGCCCCGACTGCGCGAAAAAAAGCCCCGCACTTGGCGGGGCTTGTGGACTGCGGGCGGCGTTGCTTAAAGCACGTCGCTCGCGTGGTCTGCCAGGCGGGAACGTTCGCCGCGGGCCAGCGTGACGTGGCCGCTGTGTGCCCAGCCCTTGAAGCGGTCGACCACGTAGGTCAGGCCGGACGAGCCTTCGGTCAGGTAAGGCGTGTCGATCTGCGCGATATTACCCAGGCACAGGATCTTGGTGCCAGGACCGGCGCGCGTCACCAGGGTCTTCATCTGCTTCGGCGTCAGGTTCTGCGCCTCGTCGATGATCAGGAACTTGTTGACGAAGGTGCGGCCGCGCATGAAGTTCAGCGACTTGATCTTGATGCGCGAGCGGATCAGGTCCTGCGTCGCCGCACGGCCCCATTCGCCGCCTTCGCCGTCGGACTTGTTCAGCACTTCCAGGTTGTCGTCGAAGGCGCCCATCCACGGCCCCATCTTCTCTTCCTCGGTGCCCGGCAGGAAACCGATATCCTCGCCCACCGGCACCGTGACGCGGGTGACGATGATCTCGTTATACAGCTTGGTCTCCAGCACCTGCGCCAGGCCGGCGGCCAGCGCGAGCAGGGTCTTGCCGGTACCGGCCTGGCCCAGCAGGGTGATGAAGTCGCACTCCGGATTCATCAACAGGTTCAGCGCGAAGTTTTGCTCGCGGTTGCGCGCAGTGACGCCCCATACGCTGTTCTTGTTGTGCGAGTAGTCGCGCAGGGTTTGCAGGACGGCGGTCTTGCCGTTGATCTGCTTCACTTGCGCGTAGAACGGCGACTCGCCGTTGTTTGGTTCCAGGTACACGAACTGGTTCACCAGCAGGGATGGGATGAACGGGCCGGTCACGCGGTAAAAGGTGCTCGACTGGCCGTGCTTGTTCTCCTGCCAGGACTCCATGTCCTTGCCATGCTTGTTCCAGAAGTCGTCCGGCAGCTGGACAATGCCCGAATACAGCAGGTCGGTGTCTTCCAGCACGTGGTCGTTGAAGTAGTCTTCCGCCGGCAGGCCCAAGGCGCGCGCCTTGATGCGCATATTGATGTCTTTCGACACCAGCACCACGGCGCGGCCGGGCTGCTCCGCTTCCAGCGAGCGCACCACGGCCAGGATCTGGTTGTCGGCCTTCCCTTGCGGCAGGCCTTCCGGCAAGTCGGCTACCTGCACCCTGGTCTGGAAGTACAGGTGGCCCTTGGCATCCTTGTTGCCCAGCTTGTTCAGCGGGATGCCGGTTTCCATGTCGTCGTCGTCGGTGTTGCTGACCAGGGCATCCAGCGTACGCGATACCTGGCGCGCATTACGCGCGACTTCGGACATGCCTTTCTTGTGGTTGTCCAATTCTTCCAGCGTCATCATCGGCAGGAAGACATCGTGTTCTTCAAAGCGGAACAGCGAAGACGGGTCGTGCATCAGCACATTGGTGTCGAGCACGAACAGCTTGGTGCTGCCCACCACGTCGGCCTTGCGGCTGGAGGCGGACTTGAGCACCACTTCGTGTTCCTTGTGTTTGGCCGGGTGCGGCGCATCGGCCTTGATCGGCGTGACCTTGGAGCGCGCTTGCGGCGCAGCCTTGGTGCGCGGTGGCGCCGGTACGTCGTCCGGCAGCTTGACGGCCTTCAGTGCAGGCGTCTTCTTCGCTTCGGTTTTCTTCGCAACCGGTTCTTTTACTGCTTTGGCAGCAGTCTTGGGCGCCGCTTTCTTCGGCGCTGGTGCTGCCTTTTCTTCAGTAGGGAAGGGAACCGGATTTGCTCCGCTCGCCTTCGGGTAGTCTTTAGCCAGCAGCAGGGTGGCTGGCTTGCTAGGCAGTTTTGGCAGTGGCATCAGGATCTCAATCTAAAAAAGATGCATCCACGCGAGGGCGAATGCCCGGCATGGATGAACTATGGGGTGGTTCGGAAAAACTAAAGGATGCCTGGCGGGCGTCTGCGTCGCCCGAAAGCCGGTGGGCATGCCACCGGGGACAGTGGGTGGAAGGACTTGCTCGACTCAAAATCTGGCTGACACGTTCAAATGTAAAGCTCCCGTTGAGCTAACACATTCGCGGCGAGGGCCTTGCCATCAGCCCAGGTTTGCCACGAATTCCAGCACTTCATCGACGTGACCTGGTACTTTCACGCCTCTCCATTCTTTCACCAATCGGCCTTTTGCGTCAATCACAAACGTGCTGCGCTCAACGCCGCGTACATCTTTACCGTACATTTTTTTCATCTTCATGACATTGAAGGCCAGGCACACCGCTTCGTCCGGATCGGAGATCAGTTCGAACGGCAAGCCCAGTTTTGTCTTGAAGTTTTCGTGCGAGCGCAGCGAGTCGCGGCTGATGCCGTAAATTTCAGCACCGGCAGCGGTGAACTGGTCGTGCAGGTCGCGGAACGCCATGTTCTCGGTAGTGCAGCCCGGGGTGTTGTCCTTGGGGTAGAAGAACAGTACGGTGGCTTTGGCGGGGCGTCCGGAGAGCTGGAAGGTTTGGCCGCCGGTCATGGCGGCGCTGAAGTCGGGGATGGTTTGGCTCATGCGCGTTTAGTTGGGGGCAAAGTGTTATTTTTCAATGATCAATGCCAGCAGGGCTTTGCGGCCTTCGCCCATCAGGATGTTGTAGGTGCGGCAGGCGGCATTGGTGTCCATGCATTCGACGCCGATCTGCCTGGAGATCAGCGGCGCGGCCAGGCGCGGATGGACGAAGCGCTGGCGCTCGCCGGTGCCGAGGATGACCACGTCGGGCTGTTCGGCCAGCAGTTGTTCGAAATGTTCGACTGTCAGTTCCTCGAACTTTGCCACGGGCCAGGGGCGCGGTGCGCTTTCCGGCAGCACCAGCAGGCTGTAGTCGAACGGCTTGCCGTTGATCTCGACTCCACCTTCGAAATAGCCGGAAACGGTCTGGTATTGGCCGGTGGTGCTGGAGTGGAGCTTCATAACTTTTCGCTATATTTAAATACAATAGAGATCTTATTGTAACGTTTTGCGCATATCGATGGTTGATTAAACCAATTTAATTCGGCAGAATGGGTATTTTCGCAATGCAGCATTTATACGTAAGGGATTGATTTTGCGTCCGGTTCAGAAATCCAACAAGCTTAACGAGATTTGTTACGAGATCCGCGGCCCTGTGCCGGAGAAGGCCCGCCTGATGGAAGAAGAGGGCCACAAGATCATCAAGCTGAACATCGGCAATATGCAGCCGTTCGGCTTCGATCCGCCGGACGAGATCGTGCACGACATGATCATGAACCTGCCCAATGCGGCCGGTTACACCGATTCCAAGGGCCTGTTCGCGCCGCGCAAGGCGGTGATGCACTATACCCAGCAGAAGAAAGTCGCCAACGTCACCATGGACGACATCTACCTGGGCAACGGCGCGTCCGAACTGATCGTGATGTCGATGAACGCGCTGCTGAACAACGGCGACGAGGTGCTGGTGCCGGCGCCGGATTATCCGCTGTGGACCGCGGCGGTCAGCCTGTCCGGCGGCAAGCCGGTGCACTATGTCTGCGACGAGCAGCAGGACTGGTTCCCCGACATCGACGACATGCGCAAGAAGATCACGCCGAACACCAAGGCGATCGTCGTCATCAACCCGAACAACCCGACCGGCGCGCTGTACCCGGACGAAGTGCTGCTGCAGATTATTGAACTGGCGCGCCAGCACCAGTTGATCATCTACGCCGACGAAATCTACGACAAGGTGCTGTATGACGGCGTCACCCACACCTCGATCGCCGCGCTGTGCGACGACGTGTTCTGCGTGACCTTCAACGGCCTGTCCAAGAGCTACCGTTCCTGCGGCTACCGCGCCGGCTGGATGGTGCTCTCGGGCGAAAACAAGAAATATGCGAAGGATTACATCTGGGGCCTGAACATGCTGGCCTCGATGCGCCTTTGCGCCAACGCGCCGGGGCAGTTTGCGATCCAAACTGCGCTCGGCGGCTACCAGAGCATCAACGACCTGGTGGCGCCTGGCGGGCGCCTGCTCAAGCAGCGCGACCTGGCATACAAGCTGTTGTCCGACATTCCGGGTGTCAGCGTGGTCAAGCCAAAAGCTGCACTCTATATGTTCCCCCGCCTCGATCCGAAGATCTACCCGATCGCGGATGACCAGCAATTCGCGTATGAACTGCTGGAAGAAACCAAGGTCCTTATCGTGCAGGGCACGGGCTTCAACTGGCATAGCCCGGACCACTTCCGTGTGGTGTTCCTGTCGAATTCGGACGATATGGAAGATGCATTCGGCCGCATCGCGCGCTTCATGGAAGGCTACCGAAAGCGGCACGGGCACAGCTAACAACACCAGGGAATTTGAAGATGAAATCGATTAAAGTAGGTTTGCTGGGCGTAGGTAATGTGGGCGCCGGCACGTTCAGCGTATTGCGACGCAACCAGGAAGAGATCCGCCGCCGCGCCGGCCGCGGCATTGAGATTGTGGCCGTATCGGCCCGCAACCTGGAGCGCGCAAAAGAGCGCACCGAAGGCCAGTGCAAAGTCGTGGCAGACCCGTTCGCGATCGTCAACGATCCGGAAATCGATATCGTCGTGGAGCTGATTGGCGGCTATGACACCGCCAAGGAACTGGTGATGCAGGCCATCGCGAACGGCAAGCACGTGGTCACCGCCAACAAGGCGCTGCTGGCCATGCATGGCACCGAAATCTTCGCCGCGGCCCAGGCCAAGGGCGTGATGGTGGCGTTCGAGGCTGCCGTTGCAGGCGGCATCCCGATCATCAAGGCCCTGCGTGAAGGCCTGACCGCCAACCGCATCGAATGGATCGCCGGCATCATCAATGGCACCACCAACTTCATCCTGTCCGAGATGCGCGACAAGGGCCTGGACTTCGCCACCGTGCTGAAGGAGGCGCAGCGCCTGGGCTATGCGGAAGCCGATCCAACCTTCGACATCGAAGGCGTCGACGCGGCGCACAAGGCGACCATCCTGTCCGCTATTGCCTTCGGCATCCCGGTGCAGTTCGACAAGGCCCATATCGAGGGCATCACCAAGCTGCAGGCGATCGACATCAAATATGCCGAACAACTGGGCTACCGCATCAAGCTGCTGGGCATCGCACGCCGCGCGCAAGTGAACGGCGGCGAGGGCATCGAGTTGCGCGTGCACCCGACCCTGATCCCTGCCAAGCGCCTGATCGCCAATGTGGAAGGCGCGATGAATGCAGTGCTGGTGCAGGGCGACGCGATTGGCGCCACCATGTACTACGGCAAAGGCGCCGGTCCTGAGCCGACTGCCTCCGCCGTGATTGCGGACCTGGTCGACATCACCCGCCTGGCGACGGCCGATCCTGAACACCGCGTGCCGCACCTGGCCTTCCAGCCGAATGCGATGACCGACATCAAGATCATGCCGATGTCCGAGATCACCACCAGCTACTATCTGCGCATGACGGTGGCTGACCGCCCGGGCGTGCTGGCGGAGCTGACCCGCATCCTGGCCGACGCCACCATCTCCATCGATGCGATGATGCAGAAGGAACCGGCGGAAGGCGAGACCCACACCGACATCATCCTGCTGACGCACCAGACGCAGGAGAAAAACGTGGTCGCAGCCATCGAGAAGATCGAAAAGCTGTCCAGCATTGTCGGCAACGTCACTAAGATCCGCCTGGAAAATCTCGCCTGACCGTCCCGTCATCCGGCGTCCCAATGGCCCCGCTGGGGCCATTTTCTTATTTTGTTCCAAGCTGCGATGGCATGAAGTTTTGATATAATTGTTTCCTTTTGGAATATAAAATTGTTTAACGTGAAATCTTTCGCGACACTTGTTTGCACCTTGGGCGCGGCCTTTGGCGTGCATGCGGCAGAGGGGCCGGAGTGCAAGCGATAGACCGTCGAAAAATACCTGATCGAAATGTGCCTGGTGAGGGGCGCGGCGTTCCAGCACGATATTTACACGCTGAAAGCCGACAAAGTTCTTATTTTCGCGCTGGTGGATGACTACGCGGATAACGTCCGGCTGGAGCACGAGGTTCCTGAAGGCCCTGCGCTTGAGTTCCCCTTGTCGCTGCAAGGCGGGAAGACAGTCACGATCAAGGGTGGTTGTGTCCCGGAGAGCAAGGATGGCGCCGAATCCGCCCGGGTTTGCAACTTCTATTGGGGCAAACACCAGATCGTCAAAGACGTACGTTTCGAGTTTGAATAAAGCCTGGCGAAAGCAGTCGTTATCTTAGTTTTATGCAGAATTGGGTTCGCATTTTTTGCCTGGCCTGTATCTCGACCGTCCTGGCGGGATGCGGCACCTTGTCCGATAAGCAGCTGGATCCGGACTTCCGCGCGGCACAGCATCTGGCAGCAACTGGCGACATCGGGGCCGAGGTTGCTGCCTTGGCGCAGCCGATGATCGATTCCAATGAAACGACGGGGCTGGTGGTTGGCGTACTGACGCCCGATGGCAAGCGGCAGTTCTTCGGCTTTGGGACCACGCACCAGGACGGCGGGCACCAACCCGATGGCCAAACGCTGTTTGCCGTCGGGTCGCTGAGCAAAGGCTTTCTGGCGGCGACGACTTCGGTACTGGTGCAAGAGGGCGTGCTGGGTTGGGACGAAACCCTCGCGACGCTGTTGCCTGCGAGTGTGCCGCTTAGCGAGGATGCCAAACGCATCACCTTGCGCCAGCTTGTCACGCATACCGCGGGCCTGCCACGTCAGCCGATGACCGAGAGGACATTGCTCTATTTTGTGGAGTATCTGTTCACCGGCAAGAGCTTTTATCGCCACTTCGACCGGGCTTATTTGTTGGAGTACCTGTCGACATTCAAGAAGCATCATGGCGGTGTGCCTCAGTACTCAAACATCGGCTACGGCGTGCTTGGTTATGTGCTGGAACTGAAAACCGGGAAGAAGGTCGATGCGCTGGTGCACGAGAAAGTACTTGATCCGCTGCGCCTGCACAGCACTGGCTATGTGCCTGAGAAATTGCCTGGCTACGGCGAACGGGCCTTGGGCCACGCGGGTGACCAGCCCAAATTCATCCGGCGCGGCGAGCTTGTCCCCGATTGGCAGTTCACCGACATCATGAGTGGTTCGGCGGCACTGTACTCAAACGCGAGCGATCTGCTTGCCTACGCAAATGCCCACTTGGCCTCGACCGGCAGCGGCGTGCTCGATGCGGGCCTGCGGGATACCCTGAAGGTGCAGTTCGAGCGTGAACGGGAGGCGGCGGCCAGCGCCTGGTTTGTCGACGACATCGATGGCCATAGGATCGCGCACCAGATTGGCCTGGTGGCCGGCTACACCGCTTACATCGGCATTGACGAACAGACACGTACCGCCGTGGTCGTGCTGCAAAATAACTTCAACTGGACGGACAGGATCGGGCATCGCCTGCTGTTGCGGATGGCGCAAGCCAAGAACTTCAATTCAAAGCATTTGCAAAGATGAACAGGATGGGATGGCTCGCCTCTGCGGCGCTGCTGTGCGCGTTGGGGGCGGAAACAACAGACGCCAAGCCGGCCGGAGCGCGCGTGCGATTCCTTGGCCAGGCGGCGATCGGAAAGGCTGCCTTTGCCGAATGCACGGCCAGGTACAAGTCCTGCGTTGCCGACACCCGGTGAGAAAAAAAGCGGGCGACCCAGGGTCGCCCGATAAGGGAGGTACTACTGCAGCGAAGGCATTATTTGCCGGCGACAGTCAGCTCACTCTTCACTTCCTTCACTCCCGCCACGGCAGATGCCGCCTGGATCGCTTTGGCGCCGGCATCGGAGCTTGACACCGTGCCGCTCAGGACCACTACGCCCTGGTTGGCGGACACGATGATCTCTTTCTGGTCCGAGAGGGCTGCCTTGACTTTGGCCTGCAGCGTGGAATCGGCGGTGGCCACGGCGGCACCGGCCATGGCGCCTTCTTGCTGTGCGTGTGCGGACAGCGAGGCGAGGGCGAATGCTGCGGCGGCGAACAGGCCTGCGATCAGTTTGGAATCCTTCATGGTCTATCTCTCCATTTTCAAGTTGGCAGTCAACGCTTGTGCGTTGTCCCTGGTATTGCAAGGCGCGTGCCATGTAGAGAAATCAATGACTTAGCTGTGCGGCAACATTGAATTTGTCGCCACACGGCGACACGGTCTGGGCTGCAATGCGCAAGGCCTTGATTTGGCGGGCTTTATGGCTGTCGCCCCTCGGCGACAGGTTCAATGCGGAACTGCGCGGCGTTCAATTCATGCTTTTGCAGCAGGCGATAGAACTCGGTGCGGTTGCGCTCTGCCAGGCGCGCGGCATCGGCCACGTTGCCGTCGGTGAGCTTGAGGAGCTGCACCAGGTAATTGCGCTCGAAGCGCAGCTTGGCTTCCGTATAGCTGAGGACTTCCAGCGACGGCACGCGCAACGCGCGCTGCACCAGCGATAGCGGCACCAGCGGCGCCGTAGCCAGGGCGCAGGCATGTTCCACCACGTTGTAGAGCTGGCGCACATTGCCGGGCCAGGAGGCGCGCGACAGCGCTTCCAACGCTTCCGGAGCAAAGCCGTTGACGGTCTTGCCGTATTTGGCGGCCAGCATTTGCAGGAAGCGCGTGGCCAGCAGCCCGATATCTTCGCGACGTTCCGCCAGCGGGGGCAGGGTGAGCGTAATGACGTTCAGGCGATAGTAGAGGTCCTCGCGGAACTGTCCTTCCAGCATGGCCGCTTCCAGGTCGCGGTGGGTGGCGGAGAGCACACGCACGTTGACCGGGCGGCCGTTGTCGGAGCCGACCTGGCGCACCACGCGCTCCTGCAGCACGCGCAGCAGCTTTACCTGCAGCAGCAGCGGCATATCGCCGATCTCGTCGAGGAACAGGGTGCCGCCGTCGGCTGCCTGCAGCAAGCCTTCGCGGCTGGCGACGGCGCCGGTAAAGGCGCCTTTTACATGGCCGAACAGCTCGGACTCCAGCAATTGCTCGGGAATCGCGCCGCAATTCACGGCGATGAACGGCGCGGCGGCGCGGCGGCTGGCGCGGTGAATGGCACGTGCCAGCAATTCCTTGCCGGTGCCGCTTTCGCCGCGTATCAGTACGCTGGCGTCGGAGGCGGCAACCAGCTGCGCTTCATGCAGCACTTCTTCCATGGCGCGGCTGCGGCTGATGATCTCGGCGCGCCAGGCGCCGCTGCCGGCCTCCGGTGTGGCGTCCGGTGCGGCCACGCTCAGGGCCTGGCCGATGCGGTCAAGCAGCACCTTCGCATCGAAGGGCTTGGTCAGGTAGGCGAAGGCCCCGAGCGAGGTCGCTTCCACCGCGTCGGGAATGGTGCCGTGGGCGGTGAGCAGGATCACCGGCAGCGCCGGGTGCTGGTTGCGGATTTGCTGGAACAGGGACATGCCGTCGCGCTCGGGCAGGCGCACATCGCTGATCACCAGCGAGGGCAGCGCAATCGACAGGTTGGCCAGCGCGGCTTCGGCACTGCCGACGGCGGTGACCTGGTAGCCGTTGGCGCTCAGCCGCATCGACAGCAGGCGCAGCAGGTCGGCGTCGTCGTCGACCAGCAGCAAGCGTGGGGAAACAAGTGCATTCATTTACTGGCTCTCGCAGGCAGGCCGCGCTCGATTTCTTTCAGCGCTTCCAGGGTTTCGTTCAATTGTTCGTTCTTGCGCTGGTTGTCCTTCAACTGCATGCGCAGGCGGTCGCTCTCGTCGACCAGCCGGCGCGTGTCGGCGCATTGTGCAGAGAGGAGTTGCGCCAGCTGCCGCAAGCCTTGCGCTTCCGGCTCCGGCGCGGTGGCGACGACATCGAATTGCGCCTGCGCCTTTGCCAGGTCGCCGCTGCCGCGCGTGAGCGACAGCACCATGGCCGATTGCAGCAGCACCTTTGGTGTTTTCTGCTGCAGCGACAAGCCGCTCAGTTCCTTCAGCAACTCGCCTTGCGTCATGCGGCGCAGCGACTGGTAGTAGGCCAGCAGCGGCGCCACTTCGTCCTGCGGCGCGACAAGCAGCGTCAGTGGCGCGGGCGCCGGAGGCGGCGGCAAGGGCGGCAGCGTTGGCGCTACTGGCTGTCGCTGCGCGCAGGAGGCGAGCAGCAGGATCGGCAGCAAAGGCAGGGTTTTAATGTTCATAAGGCAGGTCGATCCGGAAGTGTGCGCCGCTACTGGTCGGCAGCAATTGCAGTGATCCGCCGTGGGCGCTGATGTATTCGAGCACGATGGAGAGGCCGACGCCATTGCCCCGCCGTGCGCCTGGCGGCTGGCGCATCCCCTGGTAAAAGGGTTCGAAAATATGGGCAGCATCTTCCGGGGCCACGCCAGGCCCCTGGTCGATGCAGTCGATGGCCAATGTGCCGGCCTGCTCGCCGATGATGAAGCGCACGGTGCCGCCTTCGGGGCTATAGCGGACCGCGTTGGTCAGCAGGTTGCTGCTGGCAATGGCGAGCTTGCCGGGATCGACCGAAATGGCCGGGGCGCTGCCGTCCACCGTCACATCGAGGCGGCGCGCCTGCCACTGCAGGCGCTGGGCGTCGACGGTGTCGCGCAGCAGGGCCACGATATCGGTGGGCTGGCGCTGCAGGTGCTGGGCGGCGAAGGTGGCGGTGTTATAGCGCAGCAGGTCTTCGATCTGGTTTTGCAGCGAGGCTGTGTTCTGGCGCAGGATTCCGGCCACTTCGCGCTGGTTCGGCGTCAGCGTGCCGGCCACTTCATCCTCCAGCAGGGCGACGCCTTCCACCAGCGCGGCCAGCGGGGTTTTCAGTTCGTGAGAGATGTGACGCAGGAAGCGCGATTTATCAGCTTCCAGGCTGGCCAGGCGCTGGCGCAGCCAATTCAGTTGCTGGCCAAGGCGGCGCAAGTCGTTGGGTCCTTCGACTTCGATTGGCTGGTCGTAGCGGTTGCCGCCCAGGCGGTCGATGGCGCTTTCGATTTGCGCCAGGGGGCGTGACAGCCACATGCCGCAGCCAAGGGCCAGGGCGGCGGCCAGGCTGATGGAGGCCAGCAGTTGTCCGCCCAGCACGCTGCGCCGATGTTCCAGGCCAAGCAGGATGCGCTGGTTGCGCTGGTCGACTTCGCGTTTGACTTCGTCCGCCAGTTCTTCGTTGACCGGTGCCAGGCCCGCCAACGCGGTGTTCAGCATCTTTTGGCGCTGGGCGCGCTTGGCGTTGGGAGCCTCCAGTGCGCGCCAGGCTTGCTCGCCCTGGTCGCGCCAGGCGGCGAAACTGGCTTTGGGCGCGGAGGGCAGTCCGGCCGCCAGCGCCGACAGCGCATCCTGGCCGTCGCGCCAGGCTGCCGCGTAGCGGTCTCGGAAGGCTGGATCGTCCAGCACCAGGAACTGGCGCGCGCTGCGTTCCATGGCCACGCTGCGTTCGGCCAGGCGCTGCACGTTCGCGGTCAGCACGACGGCGTGCTGGCCGACTTCGCGGCTTTCAGTGGCCAGCCGGTCCAGCGTGAGCAAAGCCTGGATCGAGGTCGCGCTGAGCAGCAGGGCGATCAGCAAGAAGACGCCCAGAAGTAATTGGCGGAAAGAAAGCTTGATGAACATAGAGCATGCGCCGGGAACCACATGGTTAACCGGCGCATGATAGGGGAATTCGCTTTACGGCCGCGTTCTATTGCTCACTCGTCGAGACGCCAGGCATATTGCATGCGAGCCCACGATTCCTGTGCCACGCCGTCTACGGTGCCGGGCTTGAAGGCGCACAGCGAGAGGCCTTGCAGCGCGGCGCGATCCAGGTCGCGGTGGCCGCTGGTGCGTTCGATCTTGGCGCTGGCCACCTGACCGTCCTTGCCGATCAGGAAGGCCAGGGTGACCGTGCCTTCGTCGCCGTTGCGCAAGGCACCGGCGGGGTAGGTGGGTTTCGCGCAATTGGCCGCATCGATCACCGCCGCAACGTTCACTGGCTCGTGGCGCACAGCTTCGACGCTGCCACCGCCGGTGCCGCCACCGCCGCCCCCTGGTTCGCTGTGGCCATGTGCAGTCTCCGGCGGGGATGTCGTGATGGTGTGTTCGAGAACCTCGATCTTGATGCCGTCCGGCGGTGGCGGGGCGATCACCGGCGCTGCCTTTTCCTGGACCTCGAATTCCTTGGAGCGTTGCGGCTCAGGATCCTGGCGCTCCAGCGGCGGCACATCGACGATCACGGTCGGCTCGCTGCGGGTGATCAGGATCGTTGAGTGCTTCAGGGCGATGCCGGCGGCAACAAGGTGCAGTACGGCGACGAAAGCCAGGCCAGAGTAGTTCTTGCGAGAGGTATCGAAGTTCATGGAAATGCTCCTTTCTTCTTGTTGGTAGGCCGAATTGCCAGTCCATGGCAAGATATTCTTCCATTCAATGGAAATATGCAAGCAATTTTTATTGCTACCCTTTGGCGTGATATCCTTCCATCATCTGGAAATGAGGAATGCTATGAATAAGATCAAAGTACTGCTGGCAGATGATCACCCGGTCGTGATGGGGGGATTTGCGATGGCGCTTGCCGGTTTCGGCGTGGAAGTTGTCGGCCAGGCCCGGACGCCAGCTGAAGCCGTTGAGGCTTACCAGGCACTGGCACCCGACGTTGCTATCCTCGATATGCGCTTCGGCGAGCAAATGACGGGCCTGGACGCGGCGCGCCAGATCCTGGCAGCGGCCCCCAAGGCGCACATCATCTTCCTGACCCAGTTCGACCAGGATGCGCTGGTCAAGGAGGCCTACCGCATTGGTGCGCGGGCCTTGGTCACCAAGGATTGCGATCCGGCCGAACTTTTCACCGCCGTGCAGCGTGCTGCGCAAGGGGAGCTGTATTTCATGCCGGCCATCGCGGAACGCCTGGCCAGCCTGTCGGTGCTGGGCGAGCAATCGCCGCAGGCGCTGCTGGATGAACGTTCGCTTGAAATCTTCAAGCTGATGGCGGAAGGCCTGACCAACGCTGAAATCGCCGAAAAGCTCGGCGTCTCCAGCAAGACCATCAGCAACTCCAGCCAGGCCATCAAGGACAAGCTGGGTGTTGAGCGCGCGGCAGACATCACCCGCCTGGCCGTGCGCCACGGCGTACTGCAAGCCTGATGCGGGTCACATGGCGCGTCGGCACCCGCGGGCGGCTGCTGGCGATTACCTTGCTGCCGGTGCTTGCGCTGTTCGTTACACTTACCTGGTACAGCTATCAATCGCGTCAATCCGAGGTGCATGCCGAGCTTGCGGAGCGCGGGCAGTTGCTGGCCACAGCACTGGTGACGAGCAGTGAAATCAGCCTGGTACGTGGGCAGTTCGACGAACTGCGCGCGACGATCGACGGCATGCTGCAGACCGACAGCGCGATCCATCGCGTGACCTTGCTCGATGCGGACCGCAAGCCCCTGTTGGACGTGACCGCGCGCGGCGACGGGGTGCCCGAGGCGCGCTATTACGAGGCCGCGGTGCACAAGCGTTTGCTTTACGTGACTGGCGGCGGCAACCGCAATGTCGGCAACATGGGCTACGTGCAGGTGCGCATGTCGCCAACTGTCATGCTGCGCAAGGCTCGCTCGCGTTTCCAGCTTGAACTGGCGGTGGCGCTGGCGGGTTTGCTTGTCTGCGCAGGGCTGGCGTGGCAGATGACCAGCGGCTTTGCCGCATCGCTGCGGGCGTCCATGCAAGCCGTGCGCGCGGCTGATGCGGAGAAACGTCGCCTGTTGCAACGCGTGACCACGGCAGTCGAAGACGAACGCCAGACCATTGCACTGGAGATCCACGACGAGTTGAACGCGACGCTCATCGCGGTGCGGCTGGAGGCGCAGCAGATCGCCGGCCTGGCGGGCAATCTGCCGCCGACGGACGCGGCGACGCAGATTCGCGACAAGGCGCAGGCGATCACGAAGCTGGCGCTGGGCTTGTACAACAGTGGCAGGACGCTGGTGCGCCGCTTGCGGCCGGAAATGCTGGACATGCTTGGCCTGCAGGGTGCGCTGGAAGAAATGGTGCGGCAAGTCGGCAGCAGCCACCCGGCCTGCCGCTTCTCGCTGCGCACCGAGGGCGATTTCGCCGGTCTGGATGGCGACGCCGCGATCTCGGCCTACCGTATCGTGCAGGAGGCGCTGTCTAACATCGTGAAGCACGCTCGCGCCGGCACGGCCAATGTGGAAGTCGCGCGGCACGGCGAGGCCTTGCAGATCGCGGTGGCAGACGATGGCGTAGGCTTCGACCCGGCGCGCACTGCTGCAGGCGTCGGGCTGGCGGGCATGCGGGAGCGGGTCCAGGCGCTGGGCGGCACCTTTGCTATGGATTGCTTGTCCGGCACCCGCATCAGCATCATGCTGCCGGTGGAGGCATGGTGCGCGGGAACTTGACGCGCACCAGCAGACCACGCCCACCCGAGCCTTGGTCGAGTTCAAGCTCGGCGTGGTGCAGGACGGCGATATCGCGCACAATGGCCAGCCCCAGGCCGGAGCCTCCCGGATTGGCCTGCATGGTCGAAGCGGCGCGGTAGAAGGGAGAGAACACGCGGTCGCGATCCTCAGGCGGAATACCGGGCCCGCTGTCCTCAACTTCCAGAACGACCTGCGTTTCGCCTGGCATCACGCGTAATACGACGCTGCCGCCGCGCGGAGTGTAGTGCAAGGCGTTGTCGACCAGGTTTGACACCAGCTCGTGCAGCAGCAAAGCCTGGCCGTAGACGCTGGCTTCACCATCGCCCTCCAGCGAAAGGTCGATGCCGCGGTTCACGGCGGATAGAGCCAATTCCAGCGCGACTTGCTGTACCGTCTCGCGTAATGGCACCGGCACCGGCTCACGATTCTCGCTATGCTCGATGCGAGCCAGCATCAATAGTCGATTGGCGAGATGGACCGTGGAGTCGGTGGTGGCGGCCATGCTGGCAACCACATTGCGCAGCTCCGGCGAGGCTGACGCAGCCCGTTCCAGCTCGCGCTGCGCCAGTTCGGCCTGGGTTTTCAGTACCGTCAGCGGAGTGCGAAGCTGGTGCGAAGCGTCGGCGATGAAGCGGCGTTGGCTGGCGATCAGGCCCGCGATGCGGGTGGTGGATGCGTTCATGGCCTGCACCAGGGGCCGCACTTCCTTGTGCACCAATGCCGGATCAAGGTCGGACAGGTCGGATACGTCGCGCGACTCGACTTCATGCTTTAACTGCATCAACGGCCGCAGCACCAGCTTGACTGCAAACCACACCAGCAGGCCCGCCAGCAGCACCACGCTCGCCTGCCAGGCGATGGTGTCATACAGGATTTTCAGCGTCAGGCCATTGCGCGCGTCGAGCGTTTCGCCGACCTGGATCAGTGCGATGCCGCGCATATTGTCGTCGTACACCGGCTGCAGCAGGGCCGCGATGCGGATTGGCTGGCCGTTATAGTTGGCGTGATAGAAGCGCACCAGGGCAGGATAGTTCTCGGAGCGCGGCACATTCGGCGGAACTTTCGGCAGGTCGTCGTAGCCGGACACCGTTTCGCCATTGATGCCGGTGACTTTGTAGTAGATGCGGCCCAGCGTGTCGGTCTCAAAACTGTCCAGCGCGACGTAGGGCACGTCGGCCACCACCTTGCCGCCTTCGACCGACACGCGTTCCGCCAGCGCGCGGGTGGAGGCCAGCAGCGAGCGGTCGTACGCCATGTCGGCCGCGTCCACCGCGTTGTAATAGACGGAAATGGTGTTAATGATCTCCAGCAGGACCAATGGCAGCAGCAGCCAGCGCAGCAGCTGGCCGCGCAGGCTGCCCATGGCGAGCATGGCCTTCATCAGGGCTTCGCTTCGGCCGGCTGCAGCAGGTAGCCGATGCCGCGCAGGGTAGTGATGGCCGCGGCGCCGGGCTCCTTGCGGTCAAGCTTCTTGCGTACGCGGTGGATATACAGTTCGATGGCATCGAGATTGGCGTCATCGGCCAGCGAGAACACCTGGTCGAACAGTCTTTCTTTTGCTACCGGCTTGCCGCCTTTGGTGATCAGCGCTTCCAGCACGGCATGTTCGCGCGGCGTGAGCTGCAGGTTTTCGCCGAAATAGGAAAACATGCGGCTGACCGTATCGAAGCGCAGCGCGCCGCATTCATACACCAGCGATTCATTGCCCACGCTGCGGCGCAGCAAAGCCTTGACGCGCGCTTCCAGTTCCGCGAGTTCGAAAGGTTTGGCAAGGTAATCGTCGGCGCCAAGGTTCAGGCCCTGCACGCGGTCTTCCAGGCCGCCGCGCGCGGTCAGGATCAATACAGGCGTCTTGCCGCCGCGCGCGCGCAGGCGTTTCAATACTTCCAGCCCGTCCATGCGGGGCAGGGTCAAATCGAGGATCACCAGGGCATATTCCTGGGTCAGGAGCAGGGAGTCGGCGTCGGCGCCGTTATCGGCGCATTCGACTGAAAGGTTGGCATCACGCAGGGCTTTGGAAAGCCAGTGTTGTAATTCGGTGTGGTCTTCCACTAACAATATTCGCATGGCATTTGCCTGAAAGGCGTTTGAAAGGTTGGCGATTTTATAGTTGAACCGTGCCAGAGCGAGGCATGACTGAAATAACTATAAACCCAGGAGACTGACTGTGAAAAGAACTTCGATGGCGGCGGCCGTCGCAATGATGTTTGCCGCCTATACTTCCGCCCACGCCCAATCCAATGTGCAGGTCTACGGCTTGCTCGACATGGGAGTCGACATTACCAACAATGCCCAGGCCGGCGGCGGCAGCGTCACCCACGTCAGCTCCGGCGGCATGAATACTTCGCGCTGGGGCATCAAAGGCAGCGAAGACCTGGGCGGCGGCCTGAAAGCCGTGTACCAGCTCGAAAGCGGCATCCTGATGGATACCGGCGCGCAGGACGGCAACCTGTTCAAGCGCCAGGCCAACGTCGGCCTTGAGGGCAACTGGGGCCGCGTGGTGCTGGGCCGCTCCTTCACCAGCGTGTACGACACCGTCATCCGCTTCGATCCGATGGGCTTTGCGCCTTACTATTCCTGGGCGACCGGCGGCAGCGCCACCCTGCCAAGCAAGTACGGCATGACCACCGGCTTCGATAACCTGATCAAATACTCCGGCAAGACCGGCGACTGGAACTATGGCTTCAGCTACGGCATGGGCGAGCAGCAGGGCGCCGACGCCAGTTCGGCCGACAGCGCCAAGTATGCAGGCGCGGTCAGCTACCAGTCCGAGTCGTTGGGCGCGATGTTCACCGCGGAGCGCATCAACGGCAACAACGTAGTCGCTACCGGCAACCGTGACGAGACCACCGCCTACCACCTGGGCGGCTACTACGCCACGGGCGATTTCAAGTTCTGGCTCGGCGGCCGGACCTACAAGCTGGTGTCCGGCAAGGCCGCCACGGCTGATGTAAAAGGCAACACGCTGTGGGCTGGTGTGGCATACAAGCCGCAGCCAAACGTCACCATCACCGGTGCTGTCTACCACGTCGACCAGCGCAACCTGGCCGCCGGCAAGGACGCCGACCCGACCATGTATGTGCTGCGCTATCGCTACGCGGCGTCCAAGCGCACCGACCTGTATGCGACTGTCGGTTACACCAAAGGCAAGCATGACCAGCTGGTCGGCCTGTCGCGCGACGATGCCGGCTTTGGCGACAGCCAGCACGGCGTAATGGTTGGCATCCAGCACCGCTTCTGATCATAATGAAGCCATGAAGATCCTGTTTTCCATCTTCGCTGCTGTCCTGCTGCTGGCAGGGCGGGTGCACGCTGCGGAATGCATCGTGCCGTCCAAGCCGGGCGGTGCGATGGACCTGACGTGCAAGCTGGCCCAGAAGGGCCTGGCGACGGTGCCGGGCGGCCAGCCCATGAAGCTCGTGTATCGCCCGGGCGGGATCGGTGCCGTGGCATGGCACTCGCTGGTATCGCAGCGCCGCGCCGAACCGAACACCCTGGTGGCGTTTTCCGGCGGTTCACTGCTGAATCTCGCGCAGGGCAAGTTCGGCAAAGCCACTGCGGACGACGTGCGCTGGGTGGCGGCCTTGGGGGCGGACTACGGCATGATCGCGGTGCGCTCCGATTCGCCGTACAAGTCGCTGGCCGACCTGGTGGCGGCATTGAAGCGCGACCCTTCCAAAGTGCTGATCGGCGTCAGCGGCACCATCGGCAGCCAGGACTGGCTGAAGGTGGCCTTGCTGGTGCGCCAGGCAGGCCTGGACCCGAAAGTGCTGCGTTTCGTGGCACTGGAAGGCGGCGGCGAGTCCTTCACTGCCATGCAGGCCAACTACGTGCAGGTGGTGTCGGGCGATGCTTCCGAAGCCAACCTGGCCGGCAACACGATCCGCGTGCTGGCCGTGATGTCGGAAGAGCGTTTGCCAGGCAAGCTCGCTGCGGTGCCGACCGCTCGCGAGCAAGGCTACAACATCGTCTGGCCGGTCATTCGCGGCGTGTGGATGGGGCCGCAAGTTGCCGACGCCGACTACCAGCAATGGGTGAAAACCTTCGAGCACCTCATGGCGACGCCGGAATTCGCGAAGCTGCGAACGGAAGCGGGACTATATCCCTTCAGCCTGACAGGACAGGCACTCAACGAGTATGTGCATAAGGCCGTGGACGATTACGGCAAACGCGCCAGCCATCTAGGCCTGGTGCGCTAAACATCCCTCAAAAATTCTAGGAGACACAAATGATCAAGACGACCCTGGTGGCCGCCGCGGGCCTGTTCGCGTGCACCGCATTCGCACAATCGCCGGCAGGCTATCCTGCCGATTACCAGAAAGTCATCGATGCGGCGAAAAAAGAGGGCAAGCTGGTGGTGTACGGCGCCACTGACAGCAAGGCTGCACAGCCTCTGATCCGCGACTTCAATGCCCTGTACCCTGGCATCACCGTCGAATACAACGACATGAACTCGACCGAGGTGTACAACCGCTTCATCTCCGAAATGGCAGCGGGCGGCAACACCGCCGACGTGATGTGGTCGTCCGCCATGGACCTGCAGATGCGCCTGGCCTCCGACGGCTACGCGCTGAAATACAAATCGGTGGAAGCGTCCAAGATTCCCGGCTGGGCTGTGTGGGATGACCAGGCTTACGGCACGACCTTCGAGCCGGCCGCCATCGTCTACAACAAGCGCCTGGTCGATGCAAAAGAGGTACCGCAGACCCACGCCGACTTCGTGAAACTGATCCAGCAGCCGAAGTTCAAGGACAAGGTCACCACCTACGACATCGAGAAATCCGGTGTCGGCTTCATGTTCATGAGCCAGGACGCCAAGGAATACCCGAAATTCCTGGAACTGGAAAACGCCTTCGGCGAAGCCAAGGTGCGCGTGCAGTCTTCCACCGGCACCATGATGGAGCGCATCTCCTCCGGCGAAAACCTGATTGGCTACAACGTGCTGGGCTCTTACGCACTGGTGCGCGCCAAGACCGACCCTTCGATCGGCGTGCAACTGCCCAAGGACTATACCCTGGTGATGTCGCGCGTAATGTTCATCAACAAGGGCGCGAAGAACGTCAACGCCGCCAAGCTGTGGCTGGACTACACCCTATCGCACCGCGGCCAGACCATCATCGCCAACGAATCAAAGCTGTTCGCGATCCGTGCCGACGTGACCGGTGAAACCACTTCGTCCGACCTGGTCAAGCAAATCGGCCAGGACAAGATCAAACCGGTGCCGGTGCACCCGATCCTGCTGCAGTTCCTCGGCCCGCAGAAACGCATGGCCTTCCTGAAGCAGTGGAAAGAAACCGCTGGCAAGAAATAAGGAGTTGTAAATGACCACCGCGACTTTGCAGGGAAGTGGCCGCGCCGGCATCAACTGGCCGCGCGGGATTGTGGCAGTGCTGACCTGCACCGCCATCTTCCTGCCGCTGATCCTGATCTTTTACCAGAGCTTCCTGTCGGCGCCGTTCTTCATGCCCGGCAAGGAAGTCGGACTGGATGCCTTCCGCTTCATCTTCGATGACCCGGACTTTGCCGTGGCATTCAAGAATGGCTTGCTGCTGGCGGCAGGCCTGGCCGCCATCGCCGTGCCTTTGGGCGGCATGCTGGCTTTCCTGATGGTGCGCACCGACCTGCCGGGTCGCGGCTGGATTTCCCCGCTGCTGCTGGTGCCGATCTTCGTCTCGCCGATGGTGATGGGCTTCGGCTATGTGGTGTCGATGGGACCTGTTGGCTTCTACTCCACCTGGGTGAAGGACCTGATCGGCTTCATTCCCTGGAATGTGTATTCCTTCACCAGCATTGTGATCATCGCCGGCTTGACCCACGTGCCGCATGTCTACCTGTATGCGTCCTCGGCGCTGAAAAGCCTCGGTTCGGACGTGGAAGAAGCAGCCCGCGTGGCCGGCGCCTCGCCGCTGCAGGTGATGTTCAACGTGTCGCTGCCGATGATCATGCCGGCCCTGGCCTATGCGGGCGTGCTGGTGTTCTTCCTCGGCTTCGAAGTGTTCGGCCTGGTGCTGGTGCTGGGCGACCCGGAAGGCCACCTGGTGCTGCCGACCTACCTGTACAAACTGACCAACAAGCTGGGCACTCCGTCCTACCATTTGATGGCTGCCGTGGCCGTGTGCCTGGTGGCGGTGACCATGCCGCTGGTGATGATCCAGCGCTGGCTGCTGAAATCGGCCAACAAATACGTGTCGATCAAGGGCAAGGGCGCGCGCAGCAAGGCGCTGCCGCTGGGCCGCTGGAAGTGGCTGGCGTTTGCACTGCTGGGCGCATGGCTGCTGTTCACCATTGTGATGCCGCTGTCCGGCATTGCGCTGCGCTCCTTCGTGCAGTACTGGGGCGAGGGCGTGAAGCTGGCCGACGTGTTGACGCTGCAGCACTTCCGCGACATCTTCGAACAGCATGCGCTGATCCGCGGCATCATCAACACGGTGCTGATCGGCGTGATCGGCGGCGGCCTCGCGATCTTCTGCTACAGCTTCATCGCGCTGGCCATGCACCGCAAGCCGGACCTGCTGACCCGTATCCTCGACTACAGCGTGCTGGTGCCGCGTGCCGTCCCCGGCCTGCTGGCTGGCCTGGCTTTCCTGTGGGTGTTCCTGTTCGTGCCGAGCTGGCTGGACGGCATGCTCAAAGGCTCTGAAAACGGCCTGGCGGTCTGGCTGGTGGAAAACGCGATCCCTGCGCTGCGCAGCCTGCGTACCACCATCTTCGCGGTGTGGCTGGCGTACTCGGTAGTGTGGATGGCTTACGGCATGCGCCTGATTTCCACTGCGCTGCTGCAGGTCGGCCCTGAACTGGAAGAAGCTGCGCGCGCTGTCGGTGCCCGCCGCGGCCAGGTAACCCGCGACGTGACCCTGCCGCTGATCAAGTACGGCTTGCTGGGTGCGTGGCTGATGATTTTCCTGATCTTCGAACGTGAGTATTCGACAGGCGTGTACCTGCTGTCGCCGGGTACCGAAGTGATTGGCGCGCTGATCGTGTCGCTGTGGGCGGGTGGTTCGACCGACCTGGTGGCTGCACTTTCCTTCATCAACATCACCCTGGTCGGCATCGGCCTGGGTATCGCGCTGCGCTTCGGCGTCAAGCTGCATAACTGAGACATAGATCATGAAACGAGACCTCAAAATGAACGAACTGTCCGTCGAAGACTTGCACCTGGACTACGGTACCGGCGCCCACGCCAACCCGATCCTGAAGGGCGTGTCGATGCACCTGCAAAAAGGCGAAGTGGTGGCGCTGCTGGGCCCCTCGGGCAGCGGCAAGACCACGCTGCTGCGCGCCGTGGCCGGCCTGGAAAGCCCGCGCCTGGGCTCCATCGACATCGGCGAGCGCCGCGTGTTCGACGGCAGCAAGGGTTATGAAATGCCGGCCGAACAGCGCAACCTGGGCCTGGTGTTCCAGTCCTATGCGCTGTGGCCGCACAAGACCGTGGCGGAGAACGTGGCCTACGGCCTGAAGCTGCGCAAGATGAACAAGGAAGAAATCGGCCGCCGCGTGGGCGAGGTGCTGAAACAGCTGGGCCTGGGCCACCTGGGCGAGCGCTTCCCGCACCAGTTGTCGGGCGGCCAGCAGCAGCGCGTGGCGATTGCCCGTGCGCTGGTATACAACCCGCCGGTGATCCTGCTGGACGAGCCGCTGTCCAACCTGGACGCGAAACTGCGCGAGGAGGCGCGCGCCTTCCTGCGCGAACTGATCGTGCGTCTTGGCCTGTCGGCGCTGATGGTGACCCACGACCAGGATGAGGCGATGGCGATTTCCGACCGCATCCTGCTGCTCAATAACGGCAAGATCGAACAACAGGGCACGCCGCAGACAATGTACGAAACGCCGGAGACCTTGTTCACGGCTGAATTCATGGGCAGTAACAACCGCTTGCCTGGCAACCTGGTTTCGCGCGATGGCGACCGCGTGGTGATCGAGGTAGCCGGCACCAGGCTGCAGGCGACTGCGCGCGGCAAGGGCGGCGAAACGATCGCTCCGCTGATCCGGGTTGAAGAAGTGCGCGTGAACAGCAGCGAGGTGGAGAACTCGCTGCAGCTCGCGCTGGTCACCTGCATGTACCTTGGTGATCGCTGGGAGTGCCTGTTCAAGCGCGGCGACATCAGCGTGCGCGCTCATTCGAAATACCGCCTGCAGGACGGCCAGTACTGGCTGCAACTGCCGGCCGACAAGCTGTGGGTCTTCTGACCCGCCACCGTTGCTTCCTCCAAGCTTTGGCGGCCGGCTTGCTGGCCGCTTTTTTTTGCAGGTGGCTCGATACTCCGCTGCCCTGGCTGATCGGGCCATTGTTCGCCAGTGCGGCGCTGCGCATCGCCGGCGTCGACCTGTGCTGCCCGGTTCCCGCACGCGCGGCGGGGCAGTGGGCAATCGGCACGATGCTTGGCCTGTACTTTACGCCCGCAGTGTTGGCGGTGGTGGCCGCGCGTGCCGGCTATATTGCGTTGGCTGTCGCGTTTGCGCTGGCGTTGGGATGCCTGTGCGCCTGGCTGCTCAAACGGCTGGCGGACGTCAGCGCTGCCACGGCGTTCTTCTCCATGGCGCTTGGCGGCGCCTTCGAGATGGCCGTGCAGGGCGAGCGGCATGGCGCTGTGGCGCAGCATGTGGCGGCGGCGCAGGGCGTGCGGCTGATGTTCGTGGTCAGCTTCCTGCCATTCGTGCTGCGTTACTGGAGCAGGCATGGCATGCCGCCGCTGCCGGCCGGCGCGTCACTTGCGCCAGCGAGGGCAGTTGCGGCGCTGCCGCCCGGCGCGGCGGAAGCATTGCTGGCATTCGGCCTGCTGGCCGGGGTCACATGTGCCATGGGATGGCTGCTGTGGAAGCGCGGCGTGCCGAACGCCTGGGTACTCGGCCCCCTGTTCGGCGCCGGGCTGCTGGCGGCGGCGCAAGTGCCGGTCGGCGCCGTGCCTGAATGGATGGTGCGCACCGGCCAGCTTTGCATCGGCCTGTCGCTTGGCACCCGCTTCACGCCAGGCTTCTTGCACACTGCGCCGCGCTTCATGGCGGCCGTGGCCGCCTGCACGGCAACGGCGCTGGGACTGGCAGCGCTTTTCGGCCTGGTGCTGGCGAAATTCGGCGGCCTGCATCCAGCAACAGCCTTGTTGGCGACATCACCCGGCGGGATCGCGGAAATGGCGCTCACCGCACGCGCATTGCACGTTGAAGTCCCGGTGGTAACGGCCTTCCACGTATGCCGGATGGTGGTGCTAGTATTGGCCGTCGGCCCGGCATTTCGCCGACTGCTACGCATGTGACGCTGCTGTCGAAAAGTATTAAATTTCGATACTTTGACAAGTCGGGTTGAGAGCTTGGGCAATGTGCTGTATGTTGTCGATATTTTCACTATTCCCGTGACGCAACATGAGCCATCCCAGCCAGTTCGATCTCCTGAAACAACGCCGCTTCGCGCCGTTTTTCTGGACCCAATTCCTCGGCGCGTTTAACGACAACCTGTTCAAAACCGCGCTCGTGGTGGCGCTGGCGTTCGAAGCGTCAAGCTGGACCACCCTTGACCCGTCGCTGATCACCAACCTGGTGCCCGGCCTGTTCATCCTGCCATACGTGCTGTTCTCCGCCACTTCCGGCCAGATTGCCGAGAAAGTAGAGAAGGGCAAGCTGGCGCGCTTCATCAAGTGGCTGGAAATTGGCATCATGGCCGTCGCGGCCGTCGGCTGGTTCACCCACACGCTGGCGTTGCTGTTGGTCGCCGTCTTCGGCATGGGCATGCACTCGACACTGTTTGGCCCCGTCAAATACGCCTACATGCCGCAGCACCTGAAGCCGGAAGAACTCACCGGCGGCAACGGCATCGTTGAAATGGGCACCTTCGTCGGCATCCTGCTTGGCCAGGTATTCGGCGCCATCATCGTCAATCACAAGCCCGGCGGCATCACCTGGCTCGCTGCCGCCACGGTATTTTTCGCGGTCGCAGGCCTGGTCACTGCGCACGGCATCCCGAAAACGCCAGCGCCGCAGCCCGACCTGAAAGTGAACTGGAATCCCTTCACCGAATCGATCCGCAACCTGCGCTTCTCGGCCGGCAACCGTTCCGTCTTCCTGTCCATGCTGGGCAACTCCTGGTTCTGGTTCTATGGCGCGATCGTGCTGGCCCAGTTCCCGGTCTATGCCAAGGACTACCTGAAAGGCGACAACAGCGTCTTCGTGCTGTTGTTGACCATGTTCTCGCTGGGGATCGGCGCCGGCTCGCTGCTGTGCGAAAAGCTCTCCGGCCGCAAAGTGGAAATCGGCCTGGTGCCGTTCGGTTCCATCGGCCTGTCGGTGTTCGGCATCGACCTGTACCTGGCCAGCCAGGGCTACAGCGCACCAGGCGAAGTCAATGCCTACGCCATGGTCATGCTGCCCGGCGCATGGCGCATCATCTTCGACGTGGTGATGATCGGCGTGTTCGGCGGCTTCTTTATCGTCCCATTGTTCGCACTGATCCAGCTGCGCGCGGACCCGCAACACCTGTCGCGCACTATCGCCGGCATGAACATCATGAACGCGCTGTTCATGGTGGTGGCGACCGGCGTGGCAATCGTGCTGCTGGGCCAGGGCTTCACGATTCCGCAGGTGTTCCTCGCCACCGCGATCATGAACGCCATTGTGGCGGCGTACATCTTCTCCCTGGTGCCCGAGTTCCTGATGCGCTTCCTGGCGTGGCTCCTGATCCATACCGTGCACAATGTGAAGACTATCGATGCCGACCGCATCCCGGAAGAAGGCGGCGCCGTCCTGGTCTGCAACCACGTGAGCTACGTTGATGCGATCGTGATCGTGGCCGCCAGCCCGCGCCCGATCCGCTTCGTGATGGACCACCGCATCTTCAAGACCCCATTCTTCGGCTGGATCTTCCGTACTGCCAAGGCGATTCCAATTGCACCTGCCAAGGAAGACCCATGGCTGATGGAAAAAGCCTTTGTCGACATCGCGCAAGCGCTGCATGAAGGCGAACTGGTTTGCATTTTCCCTGAAGGCAAGCTGACCAGTACTGGCGAGATGAATGAGTTCAAAGGCGGCATCAGCAAGATCATCGAGCGCACCAAGGTGCCGGTGATTCCGATGGCGCTGCGCGGCCTGTGGGGCCACCTGCTTAGCCGCAGCAAGGATGGCTTGCTGGAGCGCGCCTTCCGCAAGGGCTTCCGTTCGCAGCTCTCGCTGGCAGTCGGCCAGCCGGTCGAACCGACCGAAGTGAGTCCGGAACTGCTGTATCGCCAGGTAGCAGAACTGAGGGGCGACTGGAAGTAGAAAAATGTCGTTAATGGTCTAAGCGGGCTACATACCTCTACATACAAAGGCGCCATCCCGGCGCCTTTGGTCCTTTTTACAATTGGTTTTCCAAAACTTTTGTGAGAAGGGCAGTCAATGAAAACAATCCTGAGAACCGGCATCTCCGTCGCCATGCTGTCCCTGCTGGCTGCTTGCGGTGGCGGCAACGAGACTGACAATCGTCCTAAACAGGTCTCGGCATCGGTGGACTTCGACAAGGATGGCGTTACTGGCTGGACCGGGAGTTCCTCGGACTATACGCCGGAGACTGCGCCGACCAATGTCGTCGTCGAGCAGCGCACGCTGCCAGCTCCGCTGACCGGCAAGGGTTACCTGGTTGGCGGCACCAATCGTAGCGACGACCTGTTCCTGTTTGTGAAGAAGCAGTTCTCCGGCCTGGCCAAGAACACCACCTACAACATCAACTTCTCGCTCAAATTTGCCAGCAATGCGCAGACAGGATGCATGGGCGTGGGCGGGGCGCCGGGCGAAGCGGTGTGGGTCTATGCGGGCGCCACGGCCATCGAGCCAAAGGCAGTCACGGTCAACAACGCGATCCGCATGAATATCGATCGCGGCAACCAGGCCGAAGGCGGCAAGGAGGCGCAAGTGATCGGCAATATCGCCAACGGCCAGGCTTGCGGCACCGCGGTGTCCTATGCCAGCAAGACGCTGAAGAACGACAAGGCGCAGAAGGTGACGACCGATGCGAATGGCGCGGTATGGATCCTCCTGGGCATCGATTCGGGCTTTGAGGCCTACTCGCAGGTGTTCCTGCAGAGTATCCAGCTCGACGCCATTCCAGCGACGCTGTAAGCGCGGCAGTGTTGACCTGCCAGCAAAAGTAACCTACTGTGTCGGCGGGGCGGAACCGTCAAGCCGGCATGTCCATGCTTCGTGCAGGGACAGCCTCTGCGGGGTTACCCCGCGGGATGTTTAATGTTCTGCATTTCGCCGCATGAGCCGCATTGCGCTTGCGCGCAAGAGCGCTCACGCATCACGAGACTCGTTGACGGCTCTCCGCTCCTTCAATTGTATGGATATCGAAAAACTCACTGCGCTGGCTCTGGCCGACACGATGCTGGCCACGGACGGCAGCCCGGAGAACCTGGTCGCCGCATGCACCCGTGTGTTCGCTGCGTCGCAGCCGTGGGCGCCCGGCATCTGCATGGCGCTCGCTCTCCGAACCGGAGAGAACTTCCATTACTTCAGCCGGCACGAGCTGGCAGATATCCTGCTGGAGCTTCTTGGGCGCGGATGCGTGGACATTGGTGAAGATGACGAGGCCGGAGACAGCGCACCGCCTTTCATCGAGCTTCCGGCCGTGCGGCGCTATTGCATTGACCAGCCGCGACGTCCCCCAAAGCCGGCGTGGCTCGCCGCACTCGCGCTACCGGAACTGTCAACGGTCGGCGACCTGGCCGCCTTGCTGAATGAGCCCGTCGGCGCACTGCGCTGGTTTGCCGACCAGTGGCGCATCGCGCGCGACGAGCAATCGCGCCTGCAGCATTATCACTACCGTTGGGTGCCAAAGCGTAGTGGCGGCCAGCGGTTGATCGAGATTCCCAAAGAGCGGCTACGCCGCATCCAGCAGTCAATCCTGCGCCGGATACTGGACCTGGTGCCGCCGCATCCATCGGCACATGGCTTCCGGCGCGGACACTCCTGCGTCACGCACGCGGCCCGTCATGCAGGCCAGCATGCGGTCATCCGCATGGACCTGAAGGATTTCTTCCCGAGCATCCAGCACTCGCGCGTCCAGGCGCTGTTTGAAAAGCTGGGCTACCCGGAGAGCGTCGCCGGCACGCTCGCGCGCATCTGCGTCAACCGTGCGCCCCATGGCCTGTTCCGCGACAGGCGGGCAGGAGGCTCGCTAGCCTGGTCCGAGCGCCAGGCATTGAAATCGCCGCATTTGCCGCAGGGTTCGCCGTGCTCGCCTGCACTGGCAAACCTTTGCGCATACCGTCTCGACATTCGGCTTGAATCGCTGGCGCGGTCGATGGGAGCGTCGTATAGCCGCTACGCCGACGACCTTGCTTTTTCCGGTGGCGAGGAGTTCGCGCGGTCCGCAGAGCGTTTCCATATCCAGGCTGCTGCAATTGCATTGGAAGAGGGCTTTCGCGTGAACACCCGCAAAACGCGGTTGATGCGCGAAGGGACGCGGCAGCAGGTGACGGGCATCGTCATCAACGCACATCCGAACATTGCGCGCGACGAGTACGACAGGCTCAAGGCGGTGCTGACGAATTGCATGCGTCATGGTCCCGCATCGCAGAACCGGCAGAACCATCCCAACTTTCAGTCCTACCTGGCAGGCAGGATTTCTTATGTGGCGATGGTAAATTCTGATCGTGCAGCCAAGCTTCAGCGCCTATTTGAGAAAATAGTTTGGCCAACTTGATTACAATGTCTGATTCTTTTTATCGGATTCGATGTAATTCATGCATATTTGGGTAGATGCGGATGCCTGTCCCGCAGTCATCAAGGACATTCTGTTCCGCGTGGCGGACCGCACGCAGATCGAGGTCACGCTGGTGGCCAACCAGTTAATCCGCGTGCCGGGGTCCCGTTTTATCCGCGCATTGCAAGTGCCGGCAGGCGCGGATGCCGCCGATGCGGAGATCGTCGAACGCGTCAGCGCTGGCGATATCGTCGTCACTGCCGATATACCCCTGGCCGCCCAGGTGCTGGAGAAGGGCGGCCTGCCGCTCAATCCACGTGGCGAGTGGTACACCAAAGACACCATCGCGCAGCAATTGACGATGCGGGCATTCATGGAAGAACTGCGCGGTGCGGGCGTCGACACTGGCGGACCTTCGGCCTTCAGTCAAGGCGACCGTCAGAACTTTGCCAACTCGCTGGATCGAGAATTGGCGCGCAGAAGGCAAGGCCGACCTGCGTAAGTCCCGATCACGGTCAAAGTCCGGCTGGAGCTGCACTTGCTCGGCTCACTTTGCGTCGAGCCCTTTGTTAAGGACATCGGCAACGACAGTATTCAAGTCGAGCCCACGGTCGTTGGCCAGGTCGTGCAAACGCTTCACCAGGTCGCTATTCAGCTTGACTGCAAACGGTACCAGGCCAAGAGCCTGATCGCGTTTGCGCTGTTCGCGCTTGTCGACGGCAGGGCTGGCCGTGGTGCCGAACGAAGTCGCGCCCGGTGCGACCATCTTGCCCATCAGCTTTTTCGCGTCGTTCTTTGCCAAGTCTGTTTTCTTCACATCGCTCTCCAATCAAAAGGCGCAATTCTACGCGCTTGGCCAAGTGGCTCGTTAACGCATTCTCCGTGACATCATAAGATCCAAAGCTGGCCGAGATCTTGATCGCTCCTACTTGAGCGCGTGATTTCCCGGCGCGCGCTGCGCCACGACGCGTTCCACTTCATCGCAAATCTCCTGGGGGAATGGCCACTCATTGCATGGAATCGTATTTTCATCGAGGAAGTCCTGGGCGGCACGCAGGATAAATTCGGTCTCCGCTATCACCCGCTGCGAGTGCCAGCATACGATGTCGATTTCTGATTTGGCGCGTGCCAGGCTGTTCGCGACCGATAGTGCGGCGTCGAAATCCCTCGTCGCGCCAACTGCACTGCGCGCCGCAAGGGCCATTGCGTATTGTGCCGCACAAACCCATACGTGGGAGCGGGCGCCGCGTGACTTATCGAGGAAACCGCAGACGTCCTGCAATGAACTGCAGGCCTTCAGTTCCGGTACGAGTGTAGTTTGAGGTAGCTGTTTCATGTAAGTGGGCATGAGAAAGCGGGCCGGCATTCTCGTACCAGCCCGCGTCGAAGATTATTCCTTCTCAGTGGTTGCGGTCAGCTCGCCTGCCTTGATGGCGCTCATCAAGCCAAGCAGGGTGCTGAAGGCGTTGTTGTCGCCGCCACCCATCTGGATCTGCGGCACCAGCGGAATCCTGGACGCCTCGAACGCTTCGGCCAGGCGCAGCATCACGGTCTGCATCAGCTGCTTGTCGGCGCCTTCGCCTTGCATTGCCTCGGATTTGGCCTGGATCGCGGCGGCTTCCGCTTCACCCACCGAGCGGATCGCGGATGCGCGGCCCGAACCCTCCATCTCCTGCTTGAAGCGTTCGCCCTGCGCCAGCGCTTCGATCTCCTGGCGGCGCTTCTCGGCGGCCTTCACGTTCGCGGCGCCCTGGTTCTCCTTGATCGAGATGTCGACAAGCGAGCCGGTCAGCTCTTTCTGCTTGGCGGCGCGCTGTTCTGCTTCATTCAGCTCGCGTTCCTTGTCGGCGGCGATCTGCTTCTGCGCGAACGTTTCTACCTGTTCGCGGGCAATCTGGCGGTCGCGCAGCTGGGCCATGATGTTCTCGATCTTGTAGTCGCCTTGCTGCGGCTTCGGCGTGCCGATCAAGACCTCCTGGAACTCCAGCGAGTACGCCTGGAAGCGTTGCCTCATGTCTTCCGAAGCGTTGTGCTGCAACTCGCTGCGCGACTGGATCAGTTCAATGAAGGCCTTGGTCTGCGAGACGTTCTTGAAGTAGGAGGACACCATCGGGTCCAGCGTCTGTTCCACCAGTTGCGCCACGTTGCCGAAGCGCTGTACCGCCATCGGCGCCTTCCGATAGTCGATGTGCACCACGACCGACAGCGGTAGCTGAGGCTCGAAGGCATCCTTGGTGATCAAGGTAATTTCTCTCAGGTTCTTGTCGAAGCTGGAACCGCTTTCGCCCGACTTCCACATCAGCACAAAGTTCGTGGTCGGTACCAGCTCGATCTTGCCGGCGTAAGTGTTGAAGGCATATTTGCCCGGCATGAGCGGGTCGCGCCACACACCGCGGCAGCCGCTTTCCACCAGCTCGCCGTGCGAGTATTCGGTGCCGGACCAAATCAGCACCCTTGCGTCCCGTGTAAGATACCACCACGCCGACGAAGCCGACCGGAATCACGGTCTTCTTGATGAACTCCACCGTCGCGAACAGGCGGTTGATGAAGTAGGTACCTTCCACCAGCAAGCGTTCCTGGCGGCCACGGCGACCACCGGCGGCGATGAACTTCTCAGGTTCCTGGTAGGAGTTGTGGGTATCGCCCACATCCGGCGCCAGCAGTTCGTCCTTGAGCAGGCCAGGACCATCCTGCACGGTGACCACGGCCAGCTGGTCGGAATCGTGCGAGCCGGTGGTTTCCTTGATGACGACAGGCGTAAACCCGTTGCGGTCGTCGAGCAGGCCGCGCATTTGTTCGTAGTAGATTTTTTCCTTGGCGTCGAGCGACATCGAGTACGTCGCTTCACCGGTCATCACTACGAACAGGGCTGGGTTGATGATGTGCGTACCTTCGCGCAGGATCTTGCGCTGCGGGCCTTTCTGCCCGCCGTTATTGAGGAAAGCGCGCACGTCGCGGAAGTCGTCGATGCCGGAGTTGTCTGCCAGGGTCTGGCCGGCGGGCAGGTCGATACCGTCACGTGCGAAGACGTAGCCGATGGTGCCTTGGGTGACGGACACCATTGGGTGAATGTGGACACGGTACTGGAACGGCGCGAAGAAGTGGAAACCGCCGCGGCGGAGTTCTGGCTGCAGGCCTGCTTCGCCATTCAGTGCGAGCAGCCCGCTTTGCACGGAGCCGGACGGGTTCCAGAGTTTTTCAACAACCCCGATACGGTCGTTCGAGATGTACTTGATGACGCCGGAAATCAACAACAACAGCAATGCAGCAAACAGAATCGCTGTTACAACGATGAGGCCAAACAGCTGGCTTGACATACATACCTTTCGGTTGTGGATAAAGCAGGGAACACGAATGCGTCACGGCGACGCATGTAGGCGCGCGTAAAGTCAGCGTCGCGGCGGGGCCGTGATGGACAAAGGGGCAGGGTGGTTGGCATAAGCCAGCGGGAGGAACTGCGGTTGCGCGTTGAGCACTGGTGACACGAGGTCGAACACGATTTTTTGTTATTGCTCTTCAATGAGTGCGTGAAATCATTCTGGCACACCTTGATAAAAATTAAAGATGCTGCACTGCGATTAGAGCTTTTTCTCTAATCAGGTTGAGGCGAAGCTTGTTGCTGTCGAAAGCAGTGTCGCGCCACAGCTCGTCTTGTCGCCCTCGTAGGCGACAGCTTTACCGTTGACTAGATGGCCGCTGTTGCCGCTGACAATGACGCAGTTCTGGTGGCCAGTGATCGGGCATGTACATCGATCACCTACCAGGGCGACTGGCTTTCCGCTGACACGAAATTGCGGGGCACTTGTGGCGACCACCTTCCCGCCATGAGAGGTTGGATCGCCAACTCGGATGACGTTTTTCATTTCGCGGTGTTTGTACTTTTGGTTTTAGGCACTGTGGGGCGTTCTCGAATTGAACCGATCAGGCGGTCCCACAACGCAATAGCCTCCGCATCGCTGATGCTCGGCGTTTTGGCTCCTTGAGTGTCTCCATCAACGCCAGAATGTAGCGCCAGGTCCAGCACTGGCAACATCGGATTCATTGGTTCGCCGTGGCTGACGAATGCAAATTCATGTGACTGATGTTCGTCTTTCTGGGCGGGTTTCCACGCCGCGACCTCGAAGCCTGTCCAGCCTCCAATAGTTCGATTGCCGCGCCTGAAGAATTTGATCCTGGAATACCAATCTGCGCCGCCTCGCTTCTTGGCTTCTTGCTCGGCGCCTACAATGCGCCACTCCAGTCCATCAGACTCCACCAGATCGGATTTGGCGGTCATATCGATCGAAAAATGGACGTCATTCAGCCTGACGCCAAGTGTTACGCGCTCGGTGTTAAATTCATCGAGAGGAGCGATGAGGGCACCGTCGATGCACATTCCTGGAGAGGTAGGAATTTCGTCGTCAGCTCGTTGGTGGACCCTTCTGCTTATTGCGTTTAGATGAGCCAATAGTTCTTGGTAATCATCAGTCTTTTTATAAGCGAAACCCCACGCAAGGAACAAGTCGTGACCGATTGGGGTATAGGAACGAAGCTCGTACTCATCTTCATTTGATCCTCTCATCGCGAAGACAATCTTTTGGCCTGGAACTGCCCCATCGATGATCTTACCGAGCATTGGCCCGGCATCACCCAACACTGTACTCGTGAGTTTCTTCTTCTCGGATGTTTCCGCTTGATCTGCTTTTAAAATTGAGTCGAGCTTTGCAACGCCAGAAGGAATAACGGCGATGTCAGCGCCGAGGTAGGCCGGGCCATATACCACCTCCGCTTGGGCTGGAACATCAATGAGAAAGCGCCCGATGCAATAGGTCTTTGTCTTTTCGAACCATCTTGAGATTTGATCATGTTTGGTTTTCATTTTAACTCCGGAGGTTTTATCGGCACCGGTTGCCTGAATAGGGGCTGCAGCCAGAATCCCGATCAGTGCGCTCAGAATCACGTCAGAAAATTTATGAGACATCGTTCCACCTCATCGTTTGAATGATCTTCACAAGCGAGTACAAAGTAGATCGAAGCGCAGCTTCATCCTTATAGCTATCTTGATGTTCATACCCGGATTGTCGAAATATCCCTTTCACCTTGCCGCTCTGGCGTTGATGATCTGAAGACCGCAGTGGCACTGTTTGATCACCGGCTCCTACGGACGGGCCTAGAGAGATTTTTATCGAACGTTTGTCTTGCGCGGTCTGGACCTTGAATTTGCCTTGCTGATTGTCTTCAGTAATGGCGAGATTTTCCCAGCCAAGATAAAGCTGGCCTTCCCCCACATTCCATCCGATGGTTTCCCATGAGTTGCGGTCGACGTCAGATCCATAGTGTGCGTAGGTATTGGGGTGGAAAAAATCCGCGATCATTTCGTGGAATCTTTGTGCAAGCCCTAGATACCGAAATGTCCTGCTTATGCTGACACCTTGTATTTTTGCTGGATTGAGCCATTCCTCCCGAATGAGTCGGTACCACTCGGTGCGCAATTTATATATTTCGTTGTAAGGGTTTCCATAGGTAGGTAGGCGCCTTATCAAGTTATTCCCCTGACGTATTTCTAACCAGCCATTTCCATATGCTGCACTCGGCAAGAGCTGCAATCCTCCCTGTGAGTTGCCAAGGACTGCAGTGACCTCTGGTCCAAAGTTACCAAGGACTTTTGGGGCAGGGGCCCATCCGACCAGGCCCTCTTCAAAGCCACAACGCATTCGCCGGTAAGCGGCAGGTGCGCCACGGGAAGGCATCACCCCATGCACGATGCCCTGGATTTTTTCCATGGCACCTCCAATTTCGGGATGCACCAAAGCACGCGCGACCAGTCCTCCCATGGAGTGTGTGACGACAATGACTTTCTCGCAGTGGAAGCCATTAGAGGAATATTCGGCAATCAGTGCATTTATGCGTGCAGCGATTTTCGTGGCAGAGATCGCGTTAGATTCTAGCCAGTTGTACCCCATTGCATGAACAGGGAACCAGGCCGACGAGAGAGCGTCTTTGATATCGCTCATGCTTAGCGGAGGGATAACAGGTGTATCGGTGGCTTGCCAATTCCGAGGAGATTGGGTAGCGATGTCTTTCCAGGCATCGTCGATGTCTGGAGCGTTCAACTTCGATTCACACTGTTCCAGAAGAATGCGATAGCTTGAATATAGAATTTCCTGCCATCCGCGACGCTTTGCTTTGTCCCTCTTTGATCTCCTTGGTATGACTGTAGCTGGATCATCAGTAAGAAGAGGGGAGTTCGGCGTAAAGGGAAGGTCAACATCAAGTCCGCCAATGGCATGCCTGTCATCGGACGTTTCCTTTCGCGTGCCCGTTGGGCTTCGGCCATTGTCATATGTATCAACCTCTGTCGCATCTGGGTCCAGCGCTAGTTGGCGATACGCCGGCGTTACCGACATAAGATCAAGTGCCTCGCCTTTCCTGTCCGGCCGCCATGCAATGTTGTTCTTTTTCTTGAGCGTCCACTGCCTCGGCTGCGACATGCGCAGGTTTGATCCCATGATCCCAGGTAGAAAGACGATGGGTATGACCTTCTTGGGCGGAACAACGAAACGCTGTGGGCGTTTGTCCTCCTTGGGAGTGCAAAAGCCTTCGGACTTGGTGCCGCCGGTTTCGGGGCGAATGGGCAGTTGGATTGACATACTTCACCTAGTCGAGAAGTTCGATCGAGTATTTCGCGAACGCGGTCTTCGTGGAGAACCGTTCCGTTAACCCACTAGCGTCAGTCCTTCCTTCAATTACCTTGCCGTCTTCGAGCTCGATTCGGTACCGCCTTTCCGCGAGTGGGCGGGCAGATCGGAGGTCGGTAATCACAACTTGCTGGTCGTGCTCGGACTCGGCAGAGGGGACCTGCATGCTCTCGGGACTTCCATCGCCGCCGTTGAGGTGTTCGAATTTCGAGGACTTGATCGTATGCGCGCCGGTACTTTGCTGGATAATCTTCCCGCCATCGCAATCGATCTGGGTTCCCTGAGCGACCATCTTGATCTTCGGAGAGTGCAATTCAATTCCATCATTTGCGACCAGCTTGATGGCCTTGGAAGATGCGATCACGATGCTGCCATCGTGCGATTCGATTTTTATGTCGCCGCTTGCTGCGATCAGCTTCATTCCGAGTTTGCATGCCAGCACATTGATCCCCTTGGCGGCCCTGGCAAAGAGGCTTCCACCAGCACCAATGTTGGTGTTTCCGACGCTGTTGGCAAACAGGTCGGTTTGAGCAGCGAGTGCTATTGCTTCCGAGCTGCCGGCGATGATTCCCTCTGCACCGGATATCGCCACCAGCGGCGCGCCTCCGTTCGCTTTCCAACTCTCCAGCTTGTCGGTTAAGGCATTGAGCGAGGCGTTATCGCCGTGATCTTCAGAATGTGCGTCAGCAACTAATGTAAGGTGAGACGAAACGTTCTTGGCAAGGATGGCTATTCCTTGAAGACGCTCTCTGTCCAGGAGTTCTTTTTTGGGACCAGTGAAGCAATTGGCGGCAATCAAAACCCCCGCTTCGCCCCGGATGGAAATAGCCTGTTCGCTCCTTAGTTCAGCGCCTTCGCCACGCGGGTCACCAGACCCGCCAGCCCTGTCGGACGTAAGGAAGCCCAGATTCAATTGGCTGCCGCCATGGTCGCTTGCCAGTTGCGCGCTGATTTCATTTGCGGTGTCATCGAAACGAAGCTGGCTCCCTCTGCTTCCGAAAATCTCGCGGCTGCGGATGCCAGACATGTATCGATTTGTCGGCAGGCCGTCTGCGCGACTCATGGCGGGCGGCAGCCCCCGTTGATTGAACAGCTGCCCAACTATGACCGGCTTATCCGGATCAGCGCCAATGAAAGCGACCAGTACTTCGGTGCCAACCCTGGGAAGCCCTAGATAGCCGCATTGGAGTTGAGAACCTGGCCCGTTGCCAGCCCAACTGCTGGCGACGCGTACCCAGGCGGAGTCCATATCGGTCTCCGCAGCACCTGCACCTTGTGCATGCTGATGATCAGCAGTTCTCGTTGTGCGGAACCGTACCTTTACCCGGCCCAGTTCATCGCAATGTACCTCTTCGCCGTCTCGCCCGACGACAACGGCGCTCTGAATTGGTATGTTGGGGAGTTCAGTACGCGCGTCGTACGACGGAACGATAGGGATGCCGCGCCGGACTGCGTCGAAACTGACCCTGATGTGAGTGTTGGACTGTTCGTCGCCAGGGTCTTGGCAATTTACGCGTTGCATCCACTGGTTGCGAGAAAGCAGGCGTTGCATCCGCTCTGTCAACCCTTGCGACAGGTTGTTCGAAATTGCGAGATGTAAGGACGTAATCACAAATTCGCAGTCAGGACCGGAGTGCGCATCTATCTCAGGATGCCCTTCCAAGGAAAAGTATTCGCCCGCGCAAAGGTCGCGGACGCTGCCTGCACCGCGGAAGCATTTGGATTCATAATCGTGGCGGTCGATTGCCAACTGGCCTAGCTGGCAGAGGTCGTCGTAGTCGCTACCCGCATGCGGTGACAGCACCTGATAGTCGTCCAGCGTAGCGGACAATTCGTACGCTGTCTCCCCATGCTTCATGTTGCTGTCGGCTGTGGCCGTCTGATAATCCGCATTACCAGGCTGCTTATAGTCCCAACTGTAGCGCGTGACTTTGGATGGTTGCAGGGTGCGGCTTGCGCACCAAGACGTGATCGTGTCGCGATCTTCGGTTGCGGCATCGCGGTGATAGCGAACGACGCCGGCGCTATTCGGCTGGAGGCCGTTAGAGTCATTGAATAACACCATCGTATGGGACGGATGGTTTCCTTGGTCCGGACGGAAGAACCATGCCACACCGCGCCGCTTGAGCATGCGCCGTATGAACGCGGCATCCGACTCGTTGTATTGCATGGTGAATTCACGCTGCGGGTAATTGGCATTCGCGAGAATTTCGTCCAGTTCATACCTGAAGCAGGTGCCTATGATTGGATTGGTATGGATCCATTCGTCGAGAATGTGCTGCACGATTTCCACTTCGTTCTTGTTGCGGAACACGCGGGTGTTGGTGCGTTTTTCCATGATGGATAACGCATCGCGCAGCACAATCTGATAGCTGGCCAGTCCGCCGTCGCTGTCTCCGGCGCGCGCTTCCGTGACGATGCCGCAAATGCTGCGCAAGTCTCCACGATCGGTGACGATGTCTACCGCCACGGGTAGAGCGATCAGTTCTTTCAACGGGATATAGGCATCGAGGGAGACGCAGAAGATGCGGAATTCAAGGCCCCCGCAAATAGACTCGCTGCCGTCTATGCATTGCGGCAGCAGGACATCTTCCAGCATCTGCGTGCTGTGGGCCAGGCGTAGGCGAAGGGGGCGATCGTCTGAAAGCAGGTCTTTGTCTTGCCGGAAGAAGCTGAGCAGGGCGTTGTCCACTTTTTTGCTCCCATGGCTTGGTCAATGCGGTAGCTCATGTTTGCACGCGTAAAAGATGTCGACATTGATCTTCGGCAAAGTGCTAATTACTGACCCGCTGGTCAATTTTTTGATTTGTGTTAGAATGATCGTTCATTCTAAGTCTTTCGGGAAAAAAGATGAAAAACATGCAAAAGAATTTCATGCTGCTGGGTGCTGCTGCCGCAGTAGCCGCAATGGTCGCCGGCTGCGGCGGCAAACAGGCCGGTCCAGCCCAAGGGGGCGCCCAGCAGGCGCCGGAAGTCGCGGTCTTCACCGTGGCCCCGCAAGCGCTGGCCATGAGCACCGAGCTGCCGGGCCGCACCGCTGCCTACCAAGTCGCTGAGGTGCGTCCACAGGTGGGTGGCCTGATCCAGAAGCGCCTGTTCACTGAAGGCGCCGACGTCAAGGCCGGCGTCCAGCTTTACCAGATCGATGCCGCAACCTATGAAGCTGCCTTCAATTCCGCCAAGGCCAACCTGGCCAAGGCCAAAGCCAACCTGGCTGCCGCCACGCCGAAAGTCGCCCGCTATAAGGAGCTGGTGGCAATCGAAGGCGTGAGCCGCCAGGATTACGACGATGCCGTCGCCGCCCACGAACAGGCCAAGGCCGAAGTGGAGGCGGCACAAGCCGCCGTCGATTCGGCCCGCATCAACGTGGATTACACCAAGGTGGCATCGCCGATCTCCGGCCGCATCAGCCGATCCAATGTGACGCCGGGGGCGCTGGTAACTGCCGGCCAGGCCACTGCGCTGACCACCGTGCAGCAATTGGACCCGATCTATGTTGACGTGACTCAGTCCAGTGAGGAACTGCTGCGCCTGAAGCGCGAAATGGAAAGCGGCTCGCTCAAGAAAGGCGACGGCCAGGCGGCGGTGACGCTGCTGCTTGCAGATGGCAGCAAGTACGCGCTGCCGGGCAAGCTGCAGTTTTCCGACGTCAGTGTTGATCCGGGCACCGGCAACGTGACCCTGCGCGCATTGTTCCCTAATCCGAAGCATGACCTGCTGCCTGGCATGTTCGTGCGTGCCGTGCTGGAAACGGGCGTCAGCGAGCAAGCCATCGCCGTGCCGCTAATGGGCGTGACCCGCAACCCGAAAGGCGAAGCTACGGCCTTGGTACTGAACAAGGAAGGCAAGGTTGAACAGCGCGTGCTGCAAACCGGCGGCACCATCGGCGATAAATGGCTGGTGAAATCCGGCCTGGTTGCCGGCGATCGCGTCATCGTCGAAGGCCTGCAGAAAGTGAAGCCTGGTGGCGAGGCGCATGCGACGAGCGCCGTGGTGGCAAAGAACACCTCCGGTACCGCCACGACTGCGGCTGCCGACAAGCCTGCTGTCGCGGTGCGCTAAGCGGAGGTTTTCATCATGTCTCGTTTCTTTATCGACCGGCCCATTTTCGCCTGGGTGCTCGCCATCGTTGTGATGCTGGCGGGTGTGATGGCGATCAAGGGCCTGCCCATTGCGCAGTATCCAAGCATTGCGCCGCCATCGATCTCGATCACCGGTTCCTATCCGGGCGCATCGGCCAAGACGGTCGAAGATGCCGTGACCCAGGTCATCGAACAGAAGATGAAGGGTATCGACGGCTTGCGCTACATGTCGTCGAACAGCGATTCGACCGGCGGCATCAATATCACGCTGACCTTCAACAGCGGCACCAACCCGGACATCGCCCAGGTGCAGGTACAGAACAAGCTGCAGCTGGCTACGCCGCTGCTGCCTAGCGCTGTTACCCAGCAAGGCCTGGTGGTGTCGAAAGCAACCCGCAACTTCATGATGGTGCTCGGCTTCATTTCCGAAGACGGCAAAATGAAGAATTCCGATCTGGGCGACTACGTGGCTGCCAACGTGATCGATCCCCTGAGCCGAGTGCAGGGCGTGGGCGATGTGACACTGTTCGGCTCCCAGTACGCGATGCGCATCTGGCTGGACCCGCAAAAGCTGCAGGGCTTCCAGCTCACGCCTGCTGACGTGAGCGCGGCCATTCAGGCGCAAAACGCGGAAGTGTCCGCCGGTGAACTGGGCGGCGCGCCAGCCGTGCCGGACCAGCAGTTGAACGCCACGGTGACGGCCCAGAGCCGTTTGCAAACGCCGGAACAATTCGGCGCCATCCTGTTAAAGACCACGGCCAGCGGCGCCACCGTGCACCTGCGCGACGTGGCTCGCATTGAGCTGGGCAACGAAAACTACAACACCGTGGCGCGCTACAACGGCGCACCTGCGGTGGGCGTGGCGATCAAGCTGGCGACCGGCGCCAACGCGCTGGACACCGCCGATCTGGTGAAGAAGAAGATCGAAGTAATGGGCAAGCAGTTCCCGCAAGGGATGAAGGCCGTGGTGGCATTCGACACCACGCCTTTCGTCAAGCTGTCCATCGAAGAAGTGGTCAAGACCTTGGTGGAAGCGGTGATCCTGGTGTTCATCGTGATGTACCTGTTCCTGCAGAATTTCCGCGCCACCCTGATTCCTACGCTGGCCGTTCCGGTCGTGCTGCTGGGTACCTTCGCCGTGCTGTTCTCGCTGGGGTATTCGATCAACACGCTGACCATGTTCGCCATGGTGCTGGCCATCGGCCTGCTGGTGGACGACGCGATCGTGGTGGTGGAGAACGTCGAGCGCGTGATGACGGAGGAGGGCCTGTCGCCTAAAGAGGCGACCAGGAAATCGATGGGCCAGATCTCCGGCGCGCTGGTAGGTATTGCCATGGTGCTGTCCGCCGTGTTCGTGCCGATGGCCTTCTTCGGCGGTTCGACCGGCGTAATTTATCGCCAGTTCTCGGTGACCATCGTTTCCGCGATGGTGCTTTCGGTGCTGGTGGCCATGGTGTTCACGCCTGCGCTGTGCGCGACCTTCTTGAAACCTGGCGCACACGTGTCGGAAAAGGGCTTCTTCGGCTGGTTCAACCGCAGTTTCGACCGCAGCAGCACCAAGTACCAGGGCTGGGTCGGCAAGATGATCAACCGCAGCGGTCGTTCGCTGGTGGTGTATGGTGCGTTGCTGGCCGTGCTGGCGGTATCGTTCATGCGCTTGCCGACTTCCTTCCTGCCGGAAGAAGACCAGGGCATCCTGTTCTCGATGGTGCAGCTGCCAACCGGCGCCACCCAGCAACGCACCCTGAAAGTGCTGGAAAAGCTGGAGCACCATTTCATGGAGGATGAAAAGGCCTCCGTGGCATCCGTGTTCACCGTGGCAGGCTTCTCGTTTGCCGGTAACGGCCAGAACGCCGGCCTGGCCTTCGTGCGGCTGAAAGACTGGTCCGAGCGCAAGAGCCCGGACCTGAGCGTAAAAGCTGTGGCTGGCCGTGCCATGGGCGCCTTCTCGCAAATCCGCGAAGCCATGGTGTTTGCCTTTGCTCCGCCAGCCGTGATGGAACTGGGTAATGCCAGCGGCTTCGACCTGCAACTGCAGGACCAAGGGGGCCTTGGACACGAAGCATTGATGGCTGCGCGTAACCAGCTGCTCGGCATGGCCGCCAAGAACCCGCTGCTGATGGCGGTGCGTCCGAACGGCCAGGAAGATACGCCGCAATTCAAGCTCGATATCGACCAGCAGAAAGCTACCGCGCTGGGCCTGACCGTGGCCGACGTGAACAAGGTGCTGAGCGTAGGCTGGGGTTCGTCGTACGTGAACGACTTCGTCGACCGTGGCCGCGTCAAGCGCGTCTACCTGCAAGGCTCGCCGGAATCGCGCATGGCGCCGGAAGACCTGAACAAGTGGTTTGTGCGCAATGCGCAAGGCGAGATGGTGCCGTTCTCCGCCTTCGCCACCGGCCGCTGGATTTACGCTTCGCCGCGACTGGAACGTTATAACGGCGTCTCGTCGATGAACGTGCAGGGCATGCCGGCGCCAGGCGTCAGCTCCGGCGTGGCGATGGCTGAAATGGAAAAGCTGGTGGCGCAGCTGCCGGCCGGTATCGGCTTCGAGTGGACCGGCCTGTCGGTCGAAGAACGCGATTCCGGCTCGCAGACCACGGTGCTGTACACCATCTCCGTGCTGATCGTATTCCTGTGCCTGGCCGCGCTGTATGAAAGCTGGTCGGTGCCGTTCTCGGTGCTGCTGGTGGTGCCGCTGGGCGTGATCGGTACCGTGCTGGCGACCTGGGGCTTCCACCTGTCGAACGACGTGTACTTCCAGGTCGGCTTGCTGACCGTGGTCGGCCTGTCGGCGAAGAACGCGATCCTGATCGTGGAATTTGCCAAGGAACTGCAGGAAAAGGGCATCGAACTGCGTGAAGCCACGCTGCAGGCAGTCAAGCTGCGCCTGCGTCCGATCCTGATGACGTCCATCGCCTTCGGCCTTGGCGTGCTGCCGCTGGCCATTTCGAGCGGCGCCGGTTCCGGCAGCCAGAACGCGATCGGTGTGGGCGTGCTGGGCGGCATGCTGACGGCTACTTTCCTCGGCATCTTCTTCGTGCCGGTGTTCTTCGTGGTGGTGCGCGCATGGGTAAGCCGCAAGGCTTCCGCCGCACCGGCCACCCTCGCTTTGGAGGCGAACTGATATGAACAAGACCATTCTGACCCTCGCAGCGGCAGCCCTGCTGGCCGGCTGCAGCCTGGCGCCGACTTACCAACGCCCGGACTCGCCGGTAGCTGCGGCCTGGCCGCAGGGCGAGGCCTACAAGCCTGCAAAGACAGCGGCCGATGCCAAGCCAGCCAGCGAAATCGCCTGGCAGGACTTCATCGGCGACCAGCAACTGCGCGAAGTCGTTGAGCTGGCGCTGAAGAACAACCGCGACCTGCGCGTGTCGGCGCTGAACATCGAGAAGGCGAGGGCGCAGTACGGCATCGACCGTTCCGCTCAACTGCCCAAGGTGAATGCGCAGGTAGGCCAGAGCGCCTCCCGTGCGCCGGGCGGCGACATCAACCGCCAATACACCGGCGGCCTGGCAATTCCAGCCTACGAGCTGGACCTGTTCGGCAAGCTGCGCAACACGTCGGAAGCTGGCCTGCAGGCCTACCTCGGCACGCAGGAAGCACAGCGCGCCCAGCGCCTTAGCCTGGTGGCCGAAGTGGCCACCACCTGGCTTGGCCTGGCTGCCGACAAGGAGCGCCTGCTGCTGGCGCAGGACACGCTGAAAAGCCAGCAGATTACTTATGAGCTGAGCAAACGCCGTTTCGAATCCGGCGCCACTTCGGGTCTCGACATGTACGAAGCACAAACCAGTGTCGAAGCCGCGCGCAACGACATGGCCCTGTATACCGCCCAGGTAGCGGCCGGCGAGAACGCGCTGGCCCTGCTGGTCGGTACCCAAGTGCCGGCAAGCCTGCTTCCGCAAGCTTTGCCGACGTCGGTGACCACGCTGGCCGAACTACCTGAAGGCGTGCCGTCCTCCGTGCTGCTGCAACGTCCGGACGTGCTGGAAGCGGAAGCCTCGCTGAAGGCAGCCAACGCCAATATCGGCGTGGCGCGTGCAGCCTTCTTCCCGAGCATTACGCTGACCGGGACGGCAGGCAGCGCAAGCAGCAGCCTGGGTAATTTGTTCAAGGCGGGTACCGGAGCCTGGACCTTCCTGCCGCAACTGACGCTGCCACTCTTTGACAGCGGCGCTAACAAGGCAAGGTTGGATATCGCCAAGGCGGACAACGGCATCGCCGTGGCGCGCTATGAAAAGGCCATCCAGTCGGCCTTCCGTGAAGTAGCCGACGCGCTGGCTCAGCGCGGCACGCTGGACGAGCGGGTGGAATCGCAGGCAGCGCTGACCGAAGCGGCAAGCCGCAGCTACAGCATCCATGAAGCGCGCTACCAGAAAGGAGCGGAGTCTTACCTGAATGCCCTGGTGTCGCAGCGTGCCTTGTACGCCGCGCAGCAAAGCCTGATCAGCGTGCGCCTGGCCAAAGCAACCAACCAGGTCACCCTGTACAAGGTGCTTGGAGGCTGGGCCTGATCAGCGCCTAGTCGATCCCGGCTGGCGGCATCCACTCCATGATGTTGTAGTTGCCGTCCGCCGCCAGTATGTCGAAACCGCAGCGCAGCAGCAGGCGCTGCGCCGGGCTGCCAAGCACCAGGTTGAGCCGCACCGGCAGGCGCAGGCGCTCGCCCTGGGCCTGCAGGCTGCGCAGCAGGCCAAGCCCGATGCCGCGGTTGCGGTATTCGGGTAGCAGGCAAATATCAAGGATGCGCAATTCGTCCGGGCCGTAATCGACGTACAGGCGCCCGATCGGGCGTTCGCGATCCATGATCAAGGCCAGGTCGGCATTGGGGTATTGGGTTTCGTACCAGGTTTGCTGCGCCTTGAACTGCAAGCCTTGCAGCAGGGTTTCGGTGGCAAGGTCACAGGCTCCCATCCGAACTTCGGCGCTGCGCGTGCTGGAATAAAGCTGCTGCATGAAGGCCAGGTCGCCCGCTTCGGCGGGCCGCATCTCAATCGAGCGAGAGGTACGGGAAGGCATATCACTCTTTCCTTTAAGAATGAAGTAACTGCCTTTCCATCATAGCACGTTGTAATTTGACAAAGTTCATTCCCTTGGCCATTGTTACGCCTTATGACTGAAAAACGCCACATTGACCCAGAGCGCGCCGCCAACCGCCGCCGCCAGGTACTGGACGCCGCCGCCACCTGTTTCCGCCGCAGCGGATTCCACGGCGCGAGCATGTCCGAGATTTCCAAAGCGGCCGGCATGAGCGCCGGCCATATCTACAACTATTTCGCCAGCAAGGACGCCATCATTGCCGCCTTCGTTGAAGAAAACGAAACGCGGGTGCTTGGCATCATCAGCGACATCGGCAGCCAGCCCGACCCGCTGCAAGCGATCATTGACGACGTCGACCAGAGCATTCGCGACAACCTCGACCCCGACTACTGGGCGCTGCCGCTGGAAATCGCCGCCGAAAGTGCGCGCAACCCTGCCATCGCCGCCTTGAGCCAGGGCGCCGACCGCCGCATGTGCGAACGCTTCCTCGCGATGCTCAAAGCCGGCCGCGCGAAGCATGGCCTGGCTGCCGATGACGCCACCGTCGAAGGCCGCATGCAGGCCGTGATCTGCCTGTACCAAGGCTTGCAGCTACGCGTGCTGAATTATCCCGAGCTGCCGGTCCCCGAGCTGGTCGCATCGTTCCGCGTCGCCTTGCGCGCGCTCCTTTTCACCTGAGGATTCAAGCAATGGCCAATTACGTATTCCCGCCGCACCAGGTTGCGGCGCTTCATATCGCCGGTTCCGACGAGCGCTTCCCGGTACGCCGCGTCTACTGCGTGGGCCGCAATTACGCCGGCCACGCGCGCGAAATGGGCTCAGACCCGGACCGCGAACCGCCGTTCTTCTTCTGCAAACCCGGTGATGCTGCGGCCGTGGTGCCTGTGGCGCCGGGCACGGTAGTCGAATTGCCATACCCTCCGCAAACCAGCAATTACCACTACGAGTGCGAACTGGTGGTGGCCATCGGCGCCGGCGGCAGCGATATCTCCGTAGTCGACGCGCCAAAGCACATTTTCGGCTACGCCGTCGGCCTGGACATGACGCGCCGCGACCTGCAAGGAAAAATGAAGGATGCCGGCCGTCCGTGGGAGATAGGCAAGGCCTTCGACTATTCCGCGCCAGTGGGCGAATTGCGCCGCGCAGCCGAAGCAGCGGGTGTCGAAAGCGCCGCCATCGCACTGGCGCTGGACGGCACGGTCAAGCAGTCCAGCAGCACCGGCCACATGATCTGGTCGGTAGCTGAAACCATCGCCAACCTCTCCACGCTATTCCGCCTCGAACCCGGCGACCTGATTTTCACCGGCACCCCGGAAGGCGTCGGCGCCGTCACGCGCGGCCAATCGCTGACAGGCAGCATCGAAGGCCTCTCCAGCCTGTCAGTAAAGTTCATCTAAGCCGAGAAACCTGAGCAGTCGGGATCAGACCCTCGCCGGATGGCCGTCCCGTCTGACCCCGGTTTACCGGTTTTGAATTTCGCGGCCAATCGCCCGCAACCCCTCCAACGCCCCCGCCGCGATCCCCACATCCGCCGCGCCACCAACCGCAAACTCGCGCGGATTGATCCGCACCAAACGCCCGCCACGCTGCACCACGCCATGGCCAAAATGCCGCACCGAAGGAATCGCCGTTCCCGCCCCCAGCTCAATGACCAGCGGCCGAAGCACCTTCTCCAGCCACGCCTCCAGCCGCGCCGCCTGCATCCCGCTACGGTGCTCGACCCAGCCCCAATCCCCAAACATCAAGATGTTCGGCCGCGCCAGCCCGCCGCAATCCGGGCAGCGGGGCGCCTCATTGCGCAGGCGGCAAGCATCGGCATCCACATCCGGCGCGAAACCGTCCGCCGGCCAGATCTTGCCGCAGCAAGGCTCCAGGCACTGCAGGTGATGGATCGAGCCGTGACATTCATAAATGGCCCGCGGATCAAAGCCCGCCTTCTGGAACTGGCCATCAACATTGCTGGTGAAGACAAAGCTGCCGTGGTCCATCGCATCACCCCAAGCCTTGAGCAGCGCGAACCCTTCATGCGGCACCGTCTCACGATAAAGCTTCAGGCGATGGCCGTAAAAGCCCCAGGCCAAAGCCGGGTCGTCACGGAAAGTGCTCGGCGACGCCACGCTGGTGAATTCCATCCGCGCCCGTCCCAGGGCAGGGTAGGCCTTCCAGAATCCCTCATTGCCACGAAAATCCGGCAAACCCGAGTCCACGCCAATGCCGGCACCGGCAGCTATGACCAGCCCATCGGCTTGATCAATGAGTTCGGCCGCACGCGCAGCCAGCTGTGATTCGATCGTCATTCGTATAGTTTGAGGTAACTTTGACAAAACCACAAATTGCTCTGATATAATCTGTGGCTCGAGTCGGGGCGTAGCGCAGCCTGGTAGCGTACCTGCATGGGGTGCAGGGGGTCGGAAGTTCGAATCTTCTCGCCCCGACCAATAGAATCAAGGATTTAGGCCAACCACTATGGTTGGCCTTTTTCATATCCGCGATGTCCTACGGCCCTTCAACTTTGGCCTCGCCCCCTTTTTGGCATCGTAGCTGACTCTCACGCGCTAGCGGAGCGCGACATCCCGTAACTCTTTTTAGGGATGCGGAAACAGGTTCGTTTTGTGAAAATTGGCCCGTTTGCTCGTGCAAATAACCTCCGGGCATTCGAAACCGAAACGAACCATGGGAGCATGATGAGTAAAACCCTCAAGAAAACATTCGCCAATCACGGCGTTGCCTGGGAAGGCATCTACGGCTACAGCCAGGCCGTCAAAGTAAAGGACGTGATATATGTGTCCGGCCAACTCGGTCATGACAGCCAGGGCGTTCTGGTTGCACCCGCAACGCTTGATTCCAGCGGAAGGCCGACCGATTTCTCCGGTATGGAGCAACAGATGCGGCAGACCTACTTGAACGCAATCGCCCTGTTGGCTGAATTCGGCGCTACGCTGGACAATGTTGTTGAAGAGACGCTCTATGTTCTGGATGTAGATGCTGCGTTCGCAGTGGCGGGAAAGGTGCGGAAAGAGATGTATGGCATCGATCTTCCGCAATGCGCGAGCAATCTCATTGGCGTCAGCCGCCTTGCGTTTCCACCGCAACTAATTGAGATAACTTTCCGTGCCGTTCTGCCAGATGGCGCCGACGAGTAAGCAACGCAGTTCAATCGGTCGCGTCACGGTCCGTATTTGGCGATGCGTACGCCCATTTCTCGTAGCCGCAGCAGGACCGCTTGCGCCAGCTCCTCGTCATTGATCGGCAAGTCGAACTCGCGGCCTTCTTCGTTCACGTAGCACAGCATCTCGGAATAGGGCGTCACCTCGATGTAGTAGCTATCGAGCGTCTGGCCGCGACCAAAGAGAAATTCCGTTACTCGCTCATTCAATTCCATTTCATTCATCGCTTGTTTCCAACTTTAGGAACAGGGTCTTTATAGAAGCCCGGATAGTACACCGTATTGTCCGCATCGCCCGGCCCCCAGAATATCCTGGTCGGGACGGGGCGGGCATCGGGATTGACCTGGAGCTCTTTAAAATAGCGGCCGTTGATCATGTCCATGTCCGCCGGCGACGGCCACTTTTGCGTGCTGATCTCGTTAGGGTGCACGTGGCCGATCAAACGTCCATTCTTTGGCACCGGGCTGCTCCACGCATCGCCGCTATAGAGGGTCTTCACAAGTTTGCCGTTTATGCGTTCGCTCACCAGCGCAAATTCAACTTTGCGGCCGCCCAGCGTACCGAGTTCGTACACGTCGCCAAAACGAATGGTTTTATCCGTGACGATTACTCCGTGTTCGCCAGGCAGGTGGCCGGTCGCCTTCAATTCTGCCATGGTGGTGTGGGTGCCGAGACCTTCGCTCTTGGGGAACTTGCCGCCGCTGGTCTTGCCGCCCGCCTGGTTAAGAAGTTCGGAGCTCGGCGGCGCTTTTGGCGAAGTAAATTTGCCACCAGCCCAGGTAGCGCCTTTGGCACCGAAGATTCCACCCAACACGCTGCCGGCCAGCATCGACCACTTTTGACCGTCCGAGCCTTCGCCGAAGATTTTCCCGCCCAGCCAACCGCCGCCAAAACCGCCGGCAAGTCCGCCAACCAGGCCGCCAGCTGCCAGCAATGGCCCGCCCAATACCACCGCAGCCCCCGCGCCAACGACGAACAGCCCGACGTGCACCCAGGTCGGTACCAGGTCTTCTGCATGCATTTCGTCGGTCTGCACCGTCTCGCCGCCGATATTGACGTTCTTCGAACCCTCGGTGATTTCGGCACTGCAGCTGGTTTTGTCGGACTCCCGCGCGGCGGGCATGCCGTTGATGAAAACCGTTCCGCTGCCGGTGGCAATGACTTCGTTATCGGTGTGTTTTTCGCACTTGGCGTAGTCAAGGTGGGCGCGGGCGGCTGGTCGCCGGTTGGTGAAAACATTGGCGGAGCCTGCGCGCATGATTTTGCCGACCACTTCTTTGGGCGCCCAGCTCATTGTGCTCATCATCTCGCCCACGCCAGCGCCTGCGGCGGCCATTCCGCCCACAACGGCGGCAGCAGCTAAACCGCCGGTGCCGACGATGGCGACTGCTGCCACGGCAATTGCAGCACCTGCCAGCAAGCCTGTCAGCAGCCAGCTCATTGTGGGACTGTGCCCAATGGGATCGTACAAACGAGCGGCTTGTGCCATATCCAACGTAAGCTGTGAAAAGCCGGCAACATTATCAAAAAAATATTGCGAGTGCCGCACAGTTGGGATGAGGCTCAAATATGGTACGGACATCGGTACAACGTATACTTGTTGTACCGATTTAAGTACAATGTTTTCGGGCCGGCAGGTTGCCGGAAATCGAGATTTTTATTTACCAGGAGAGGCTTGACGCTTAAGAGCCGTCGAGCGAGAAGGGTGAAATGGCATGAACATCTTAACTTTTAGCGAAGCGCGAGCCGGGCTGAAAGCTGTGATGGATGATGTATGCAATGACCACAGCCCAACGGTTATCACCCGTCAAAACGGTGAGCCGGTCGTGATGCTGTCTTTGGCGGACTTTAATAGCATCGAGGAGACGCTGTACCTCCTTCGGTCTCCGAAGAACGCCAGCCGGTTATTGGAATCATTCGAACAGTTGAAGTCCGGTAAGGTGCGAAAACGGGAGCTTATCCGGAATGAAGGACAAAAAGGCAAGTAACAAAGATCAAGCCAAGAAATCCGCAGTCGCATTTACCGAACACGCCTGGGATGACTACCTCCACTGGCAACAGGAGAACCCTAAGCTGGCGGTAAAGATCAACACTCTTATTGATGCCTGCATTTCTGACCCATTCGAGGGAATTGGCAAGCCCGAACCGCTGAAGGGGAACCTGACGGGATTATGGTCGCGCCGAATTGACCGTGAACACCGTCTGGTATATGCAGTCGAAGGCACCAGTGTGTACATTGTCGCGTGCCGTTACCATTACTAGGCTTTGCTAAGCTGAGGGAAATGGCATGGGTATCCGAACACGAACTGACGTTTAATTCGCCTGTAGCGGCAACAAGAGGGTGAAGGTCGTGCCCGCGGCTCTCGAGTCCCACACTACGCTGCCATTCAATGCTGCTGCGCGGCGTTGCTGGTTTTGCAGGCCGCGCCCCGAGCCGCTGGCAAGTGCGGCGGCAAGGTCGAAGCCTGCGCCATTGTCGGCAATTGAAATTTGGATGCCTTCCTCATGCGCACTGGTCGCTACGCGGATTTCGGTCGCCCGTGTGTGGCGCAGGATGTTGGCTATGCTTTCCTGCACAATGCGCAGGATGTGCAGGGCGCTTGATGGCGTCAGCCACTCCAAAGTCGGCACCTCCCGTACTTCCCAAATCAGGCGCACGCCCGAGCCTTCAAGGCGCGGTTCAAGGCGGAAGCGCAGGGTGGCCAGCAACAACAGCAAGTCTGCATCGACCGGTTCCATCGAGTCGATGGTGAGTTTGAGATCGTCCAGGCAATCCTTCAGGATCGGTGCGACGCGGTCGCCGCTGATCTTGCCATGTTCGACGGAACGGATGGCGCCGATCAGCGATGAACCGAGGCCGTCGTGCATGTCCTGCATCAGGCGCTGGCGTTCGTCGCTGATGGTCTGGCGCAGTTCACTTTCGCGCAGCCGGCGATGGCTCGCTTCCAGTTCCGCTTCGCGTGCTTTCAGGCGCTCGGCCAGACGCACGTTTGCTTGTTCCACTTCGGCGATGGCCGATACGTAGCGCCGGTACAGCAGCACGCCGAACGTAGCGAAACAGACCGCCGGCATGTAGGCGCCCATGTAGAAGCCTTCCACGCTGATGAAGTTATTTTGCAGCAGCCAGTCGGTCATCCCCATGCCGATGCACAGCAGCAGGCCAACCACGACCAGCCGGCCTTCGCTGGAGTGCTTCCACGAGAGGAAGCCGGCGACAAAGCTGGCGATAAGGCACATCAGGGCTGCTACCGGATAGATCATCGGCGTGACGGTCGGCATATTCGGCAGCACTGCCAGCACCGGCGTGGTGAGCACGCCGATCAACGCGGTGATGCCAACCAGGCTGCGGGTCAGCCATTTCAGCGGCCGGTGGTGTAATTGGCGCAGGAAGAAATGCACCGCCAGCACGAGCCAGAACAGGGAATTGACGGTCAGCCAGGCGAACCAGTTGTTGGCGATGGGCAGGGACACATAGAAATGCAGGCCGCGCAGGAAGCAGGTGGCGGAGAGGTTGAAGAACAGCAGGTAGGCGATGTCCTGCGGCCGGCGGAACCAGACGAACAGCGCGAACAGGCCAACCGCCATGAAGGCGGAACTCAATAATGCAGGCAGCTCTTTTTGTACCCATTCGCGAACCAGGAAGGCCTGTCGCAGCACATCTGCTGGCCCGAGCCAGAGCGAAGAGAGGGCAACTTGCGAACGCGGCGTGTGTTCGAGCCGCAGCAGGATTTCCTTTACCGGCGCCTGGCCGGGTTCCAGCGTAATCCAGAGCGGGGTGCGAGTGCTGTTGTACAGCGGACCGTTCTGCTGCGAGCGATGCGCGAGGCGGCCATTGATGTAGACAGCCACCGTGCCGTCGGTCTTGATACGGGCGCCGTAGATAGCGAGGGCCTCCGCTCCTTGCTGCGGCCCTGTCACGTCGACCCTGATCCAACTGACCCTCACATGCTGCGCCTGTTCGTCTGCGCGGCCGGATGCGGCCTGGCGCAGCAGTGCAATGCGGGGGCGGAAAGGCAGTTCTACGCTTTGCCATTCTCCAGCCAGGAATGCGCTCGATACGGACTGCGGTGGAGTGGTGAAGGCTTCTGCCTCTTGCTGCAGCCAGCTGGCGCGGGTGAGGTGGATGCGTGTATCGCCAGCATGGCCGCCGCCCAGGTAGAGCAGGGCGGCAGCAACCAGCACGGCGCAGGACAGGATTGCCAGCAGGCCGCCGGCAAGGCGTGCGGTTCGGGTGTTCATCAGACCAGGCCCTGGTTGCGGGCCTCGTAGATTGCTTCGGCCTTGGAGGTTACCTTGAGTTTGCTGTAGATGCGACGCACGAAGGTGCGCACGGTGAAGTGCGAGAGCTGCATCAGGCCTGCAATTTCCGGTACGGTGAAGCCTTTGGTGATGTAGTCCAGGACTTCCTTTTCGCGCTGCGAGAGCTGCGATGCGCCGTCATCCGCCGTGGCTGCGGTAGCGGGGGCCGGGCTGCGGAAGCGCGCCAGCACCTGGCGGGCGATGATGGGGCTGATTGGGCTGCCGCCACTGGCCAGGCTGCGGATTTCGTCGCCCATGCGCGACGGCGAGCTGTCTTTCAGCAGGTAGCCCGCGGCCCCGGCTTCGATCGAGCGCATGACATGGGTCTCATCGCCGAAATTGGTACTCACCATGATGTTGCAGCCGGGCCAGCGCTGGGCTGCGGCGCGGATCACGGCAATCCCTGAACCATCCGGCAGGCCAAGGTCGACCAGCAGCACGTCGGCGGCAGGTCCGGCCAGCATGGCCAGGCCGTCTGCGAGGGTGGCGGCATGGCCGGCCAGGCGCATGTCGGGGGCGTCCTGCACCACCTGGCGCAGCGCACTGCTGAAATCAGGGTCGTCTTCGACGATGGCGACGGCGATGGGCGTTTCCATGAGTTCAATCTCGGTCATTCGGGCATTTTACGGCGCTGCGGCGTTACCCGGCGTGTAGTGCATTTGTGCTACAGACTGTTAAAACCATTGCAGGTATTATAATGTCAAATTCCTGCGCGTAACACTTCACATTTTCCCATAATCCATGTCTGTTGAATCATTGCACGCCCGCTTGCTGGGTGCGACCTTGTTTTGCCTGTTGCCGGCGGCCTCGACGCTGGCACAGCAAGCGCCCCAGGTGACCCCGCGCGACTTGCGCCCGGAAGCGCCGCCCAAGCCTGCCGTTGTTTTGCCGCAGCAGCCTTCCCGTTCGGCGCCGCCCCCCAATGCCGACAAGCTGTTCGTCACGCTGGGGAATGCGGTGGTGCAGGGCGGCTTCCCCGAATTTGCCGATGCAACGGAACGCCTGGTTGCGCCGCTGCGCGGCCAGCGCATCTCGGGGGCCGACTTTTACGCCCTGGCCGACGACATCGAGGCCCTGTACCGCGCCGCAGGTTATCCGCTGGTGCGCGTCGTGATTCCTCCGCAGTCGCTGGTGGATGGCGCTGCGCTGCAATTGGTGGTCCTTGACGGCTTCATTGAGCGCCTCAACCTCGACGCCGTGCCGGCCGCTGCACGTAAGGCGGTGGAACGTATCCTGCACCCGCTGCTCGGCCGGCGCCACCTGAAGGACGAGGCGCTGGAAAGGGCCTTGACGCTGGCGGGGCGGGTACATGGCCTGACCTTGCGCAGTGCGCTGGGCGCGGGCTCTGAGCCCGGCGGCACGGTACTGGTGCTGCAAGGTTTGCTGGATAGCGTGGTGGGCAGCCTGTCGTCCGACAATCGCCAATCCGACAGCATCGGTCCCTGGCAGATGACGGCGCAGTTGCGCGCCAACCAGTTGCTGGGAATGGGCGAACAGGCCTACCTGTATGTGTCGGGCGGTTATCCCTTGTGGCATGCGTTCGAAACCGACGCGCGGCGCCGCGTTGCCGGCGGCGGCTTGATCCTGCCGCTGGCTGACAACGGCTTGAGCCTGAATCCTGAATTCACGGTCTCGGACAGCAAGCCGCGCCCCATCTTCTTTGCGCTGGCATCGCGCAGCCAGTTGCGGCGCGCTTCACTGCGGCTGGTGTATCCGGCCATCGTCAGCCGCCAGCAGGAGCTGACCCTGACCGCTGTGGCGGAGGCCAGCCGCCAGGTTGATACGCTGACCTACTTCAATTTCATCCAGGACCTGGACCGCTTGCGCGTACTGCGCTTCAGCGCCGACTGGAGCGGGACGATGGGCGAAGGCCAGATGCGGGCCGGCGCAACCCTGTCGCAAGGCACCAGCAAGTTCGGCGGCCGCAGCCGCGCGGAAATTGCAGCCAGCGAGGTGCCGATGTTGCGCGCGGGCGCGGGTCCAAGCTACACCAAGCTGGAGGCAAACGCCAGCTACGACCTTGGCCTGCCCTGGGGGATGCAAAGCCGCAGCGTGCTGCGCGGGCAAGCGCCCTTGCGCGGTGTGTTGCCGAGCGCCGAAACCTTCGGCATGGATGGCGAGGACGGCGTGTCGGCGCTCACTGCCGGCCAGCTCTCCGACGACGGAGGCTGGGTCGTGCGGCAGGAAGTGTCGCGGCCGGTGCAGTTGCCGGGCGCTGTGTCGCTGGCGCCGTATGCCTATGGCGCGTATGCCCATCCTCACACACGCCTGGCGCAAGCGCGGGCGGACCATGCGGAGGCTTACGGCATTGGCCTGCGGGCCGGCTGGCGCAACGCCAGCCTGTCGGGGGAATTTGGACGCGGGCGCGTGAGCCCTAATGGCCGGTACGAGACCCAGGCCTTCTTCAAAGCACAGGTGCAATTTTGAGAAATAAGACGATCCTGCGTAGTTCGCGCATGCGGCGCGACATGGCCTGGCCGATGCTGGTGGCCGCAACCTTGCCTGTCGTGGCGCCAATGCCGGCCTATGGCCAGGCCATGCCATCGGGCGGCGTCGTGGGCGCCGGCAAAGTCAGCATCTCCACGCCAAACGCCAACAGCATGGTGCTGCGGCAGGATAGCCAGCGCGCCGTGGTGAACTGGAATTCCTTCAGCATCGGCAAGGGCAATACGGTGACGTTCGCACAGCCGGGCGCCGGCGCGGCGACGCTGAATGTGGTCAAGGGCAGCCAGTCCTCAGAAATCGCGGGCAGCCTGAAGGCGAATGGCTCGGTGTTCCTGGTCAACCAGAATGGCATCGCGATTACGCCGACCGGCATGGTCGATACGCGCGCCGGCTTTGTGGCTTCCACGCTGGGCATGTCGGAAGACGATTTCATGGCCGGGCGCAATGTCTTCAAGGGCAAGGGCGGAGCGGTCGTCAACCAGGGGCAAATCATTACCGGACCGGGCGGCAACGTGGCCTTGCTGGGATCGAGCGTCAGCAACGAGGGTGTGATCAGCGCGCCGCTGGGCAAAGTCGCGCTGGGCGCTGGCGAGGCGGCCACGCTGGACCTGTCCGGCGATGGCTACCTGCAGGTGATGCTGCCATCCGATGCGGTGACGGCCGATGGGCAGGCGCTGGTCACCAATAGCGGCGTGATCGACGCTGCTGGCGGCACCGTCATGCTGAAGGCTGAAACGGTCCGCGCAGCCTTGCGCGAAGCGGTGAACATGCCGGGCACCATCCGCGCGCAAAGCGTGTCGGGCCATGATGGTGCGATCGTGCTGGAAGGTGGTGCGGCCGGTGCGGTCAAGGTGTCGGGCACGCTGGACGCGTCGGCAGCGCCTGGCGCGGCCAATGGCGGTCGGATCGACGTCGGGGGGCAGGAGGTTTCGCTGTCCGGCGCCAGGCTGGATGCAAGCGGTAATGCGCGCGGCGGCCTGGTACGCATCGGCGGCGCCTTCCAGGGCGGCAGGGAGCAGGAGGCGGGCTCGGACGATGCGCGGCGCTACACGGAGCGCTTTGGCGCGGCTGCCGCCGGCTCGGCGCCGGCTAATGCTGCTCGCACCAGCATCGATGCGGCGAGCAGCATCGACGTGTCGGCTCGCGGCGCGGCAGGCGAGGGCGGCACCGCAGTCGTGTGGAGCGACAAGGCGACCGTCATGCGCGGCGGTATCGATGCGAGGGGCGCCGCAGCGGCCGGCGCGGTGGAAGTGTCGTCCGCGTCCACGGTGCAATCCGTGGCGCTTGGCCGCATTGCGCTGGGCAAGGGCGGCAAGCTGCTGCTCGATCCGCAGGACATCCAGATCGACGACAATGCCGGGGGCGACCCGGCCGGCAGCGTCGGCTATGGCGACAACCCCAGTGGCGTCACCCACCTGTATTCGGGCGACCTTACTGCGCTGCTCGGCGGCGGTACCAGCATCAGCCTGAAGGCCAGCCAGGACATCACCTGGAATACCTTTACCAGCATCGTCGCCCGCGCAGGCGCGGCGCCGGCCGGTTCGCTGGCGCTGGCGGCGGGGCGCTCGGTTTCGCTGAACGGCATTTTCGGTACCGCCGATGCCGACTGGAGCATCACCGCCAATGACCGCGCAGCGAATGGCGTGGTCGACAGCGAGCGTGGCGCCGGTGCGGCGTCGATCGAACTGGGCGGAGCCGACTTCATCAACAGCAACGGCAAGCTGACCCTGCACCTGTCCGACGGCGCCGGCAACACCAACAGCGAAGCCAGCGGCATCACGCTGGGCGGGTACTCCGGCAATGGCTTGTCGGCCACGATTGCCCCTGGCGCGAGCTGGGGCGGCGGCATCGCGCCGTACATCACGCTGACGAACAACGTCAACGTGGCCGAGGACATCAGCCTGACCGGCAACCTGAGCGTCTCCGCATCCAGCGTGACCCTGAGCGGGCGCCATGTGGACTGGACCAACGAAACCACGGCTGCCCTGCGCGGTGAAGGCAAGTTCAAGTTCGTCGCCGACGGCATCACCTCGCGTATCGGTTCGCTGAATGGCGGGTCTGCCACGCGGCTGGCGCTGGGCGACGGCATCAATGCAGCTGTCAGCAAAGTGTATGGCGACGCCGATCCGGGCGCCGATGGCCTGGGCATCCAGCTCCTGCACGTCACTTCCGGCACTGCAAGCGATGCGCTGGGCGACATTCTTGCGAGCGGCTCGCTGGCGACCAGCGGTCCCGGCGTGACAGCCAACGCCGGTACTCGCACCATCAGCCTTTCCGGCGGCGCGGGCCTGGCATTCAACAACGGCCTGGCTGGCAGCTATTTCATCGACATGAGCCCAGTCAGCATGCCGTTGACGATCACGCGCCGGTCCGTCACGCCGGTGGTGGGCAACCACCAGGGCACGTACGGCACGGCGGCCCCGGTGGTTACGCTGGACAACGTCGTCAACAACGACGTGCTGGCGCCGCTCGCTACCATCGACGGCGGCGGGCAGCAGGCACTGTCCGCCGTGGGCAACGGCTACGCCTTCAGTGCGACCACGCGGGCAGGGGCGCATGCCTACCAGGTGATCGGGCTGACCGGCGCGGCGGCGAGCAATTACGAGCTGGCGCCGGGTAGCTGGGCCGGTTCCCTGGCCGTGGCGCCCAAAGCGCTGACCTTCGTCGCCTTCTATCCGAACCAGGTGTACGGCGATGCGGACAGCGCCAGTTCGTACGTGGTGCTGGGCGGTATTGTCGGCAACGATAGTGTGAGCCCGGTGGCGGGTTCGATCCTGCAGGGCGGGGGCGTCGCTCCAGCCGGGCGGCTCAAGGCCGGCTCGTACTCTTACGCCGCAGTTGGCCTGGCCGGCAGCGACGCAGGCAACTACATCATCGCCGCGGAAGGCAACGACCCCGGGGCATTCACGATCTCGCCCCGTGTGCTGAACTACTCGGTCGGCAATGTCCAGACGGTGTACGGCACGCCGGCGTCCGCAGGCGCCCTGAGCTTCAATAACGTGCTGGCAGGCGACGATCTCACGGCGGGTCCGGTTGGCTTCGATGTCGGCGGCGCGCGCCTGTCGAACTCCAGCGCGACCACGAATGCGGGCGCGTACGCGCAGACCATCACCAGCCTGGGTGGCGCCGATGCCGGCAGCTACACGCTGGCCGGTTCACAGGTCGGCGGCGTGTTCAGCATCGCGCGCAAGCAATTGACCTGGAGCGGCAACGCCAGCACCCAGCAATACGGCAGCGACCTGCCGACGCCGTCGCTGGTGGGCGTGATCAATGGCGACCAGGTAAGCCCCGTTCAATCGATCGCATCCAGCACCGTCACTGGCAGTGCCAGCCCGACCGGCAAGCCGTCCGTTGGCTTCTACTCGGTGCGCGTGGGCGGCCTGAGTGGCGGCGGCGCGGCGAACTACGAACTGGACCCGAACGGCGGCCAGAACAATCTCGTTACCGTCGTGCCGCGCGAGCTGACCTATACCGGCGGCACGCTGAACCTGACCTATGGCGATGGCGGCACCTTGCCGGCATTTACCTTCAACGGCCTGCTGGCGGGCGACTCCATCAACACGGTGCCGATGATTGCGGGCCTGGGCGCTTCGCAAACGATCGATGCCCACGCCCCGGCCGGCAGCTACGCAGTCAACGTGCTGTTCCGAACCTCTCCGCAGGACAATTACAAGCTAGCGGATAGCGGCCACACGCCGGGCGTGCTGAACATCGCGAAGCGCTCGCTGACCTGGAACGTCGGCAACGGCAGCTCGGTGTATGGTGCCGCGCCTGCGAACCAGGTCACGCTGAACAACGTGGCGGCGGGCGATTCGCTCACGCCGTTGCTGCAGGCGCTGGACGGCAACGGCGCGCCCATTGCCTTGCCCGGCGTCGGCAGCTACGTGGCAGCGGTCACTGGCCTGGGCGGTTCGGCAGCAAGCAACTATGTGTTTGCGGCCACCGGCAACGCGACCGGCCAGATGGTCATCACGCCCAAGCAACTGAACGTCATCATCAACAATGCCTTGTCGGTGTACGGCACGCTGGCCGTGCCGTCGGTGACGGTGGAAGGCTTGGTGGGCAGCGATTCCTTCGCAGTGCAAACCCAAGTGGCCATCTCGCAGAACGGCAGCCCGGTGGTGCTGGGAGCACGCACTCCGGCAGGCAGCTACGCCATGCAGGTGAGCGCACAGGTAGCGGCGAATGCCAACTACACGGTGGGCGCCACCAATGGCAGCGCTACGCTGACCGTGCAGCCCAAGACACTGACCTATAGCGGCCCGGTCGCAAGTTACGAATATGGCGCGCGCCTGTTTACCGGCGCCGATTTCAAGAACACCCTGTACGGTGTGCTGGATGGCGACGACGTGTCGCTTCCGGTGCTGCTCTCTGGCAGCTGGACCAACCCCAATGCCAGGCTGCCGGTGGGTGATTATGTGTTGCCCATCCTCTCGTACATCGGCTTGAATGGCCGTGACAAGGCAAATTACGCGGTGACCGATACCGGCTCGCGGAATGGCCTGATCACGATTACGCCCAAGGCGCTGCATTACCGCACCTATTTCTCGGACGACCGGACCACCCGTACCTACGGTGATACTAGCCCGGTGTGGGTGTTCGTCGACTTCACCCCGGCCTTCCCGGAAGACAATGTGGCCATCAACGTCGGTTCGCTGGTCGGCGAAAGCCGTTCATCCGGCGGCTACCTGAACGTGGGCACCTACGCCACCAAACCCGGCGGCTTGCGCGGCCTGGATTCCGGCAACTACGTCCTCGCCACCAGCGGCAACACTATCGCCGAATTGACCGTCATTCCACGCAAAGTGGATGCCAGCTTTACCGTGCGCACCCAGTGGGGCGGGCTGGACATGGGCAAGAGCCTGGTCTATGGCAGCACCGGCGGCGCCTACCTGTCCTTCCTGAGGGACCAGGCCTTGGCGGGCGATAAAATGAACCTGGACGCCAACTTCCAATTGCCGGGCGGCGCGGCGAAATCGCTGCCGGCGGATGCAATCCCGGGCACTTACTATGTCGGCGGCGCCCTGGGCGGCGTGGATGCCCGTAACTACTACATTCCGGACGCAAGTCCGACCGGGCTGTTTGGCATGATCGACGTCGTACCGCGACCGGTCAGCGTCGTCTACCCATCATTGAGCAAGTCGACCTACGGCATTGCGCCGGATACCAAGGCAACACTGAACGGCTTCCATGGCGATCCAAGGAATGTGCAGGTAACCGGCGACCTGCTCGACGACAAAGGCATTCCACAAGTGGTGGCCAGCCGCACTCCTGCCGGTACCTATACGTTCCGGCCGAGCGGGCTGTCCGGCACCGGAACGCAGCACCAGTACATTACCCAGTCCGGCGCCAGTTGGCTCGATTCGCAGACCGGCAAGGTGATCTCGGTTGGCCCGAGCAGCAGCGAGGCCCGGTTCCAGGTTGACAAGCGCAGCCTGGACGTGAGTTTTGGCGGACCATACGACATGGTCTACGGCAGCAATCCGGGGCGCGCCACCGTCACCGGCTGGATTGCCGGCGACGTGCCGAACTGGTGGAACATGTTCACCACGCTGGCATCGCCGACGCCTGGCGCAGTCGGCCGGACCTTTGACGTGTGGAACAGCGGCGGCACAGCCGGCCCTGGCGACCGTATTGACGCGGGCACTTACCGTTCCACCGTGGGACTGCCGGCAGACCTGGCACGCAACTACACGCTGTCGAAAACGGATATCGGCACCATCCGTATCGCGCAAAGGCAGGTGTCGGCCATTGGCGCCGGCACCAGCGTAGAGTACGGCGATATCAACGGCACCTTCTGGCTGGACCGTCTGGCCCCAACCTTCAGCGGCGTCTTGTCCGGCGAAGCGCTGGCTGGCAAGCAGTCCTACTACGATGCCAGCGGCAAGGAAGTCGCCTATGGCCGACAGACCGATGCCGGCACCTACCAGGCGCGCGTCACTTCGCTGCAAGGCTTGGGCCGCACCAATGCCAATAATTACGTGATCGACAACGTCAGTTCCGTGGCGGGCAAGCTGGTGATTACGCCGCACGCCATCGCACTGAATGCGCCGGAGCAGGCGAACACTGTGTATGGCACTTCGGCCCTATTTGGCAACGCGAACGACGTGCTGTTCAGAAGCGACGACGTGTCCTTCATGCTGTCCGGGGCCGGGCTCACGACCCAGGCACTGACGCCGGGCAGCGCGTCCGACCGTAACCTGTACCTGGACCAGCGCGTCAATGTCGGCGACTACAACTACCAGATCCAATTGACTGGCGCCAAAGCCGGCAACTATGTGCTCACGGGCCGCAGCAGCGGCAAGCTCAGTGTGGCGCCGAAGGCGCTGAACTGGACGGTGTCTGCCGGCACCGGCCAGTACGGCTTCTACAAGGATTGCGATGGCATGAGCTGCTCGCAGCTGGTGCAAGGCGTTGACCTTGGCAAGCCAGTCTATCCGGGCGCACTGGCAGGCGACCAGCTCGATGGCAAGGTCATCGTGCTGGACTTGCAGGGCAAGCCGATGACGGTGGATGCCAGGACCCCGGTCGGCACCTACTTCCAGGTGGTCACCGAACTGACTGGCGCCAGCGCGAAAAACTATACGCTGGCCACCAGCGGCAACCTGCCCGGTACCCTGACCATCAAGCCCCTGTGGCTGCGTTACTCGACCGGCAGCAGCGTCAACGTGCTGGATAGCTACGGCGAAATCGGCGAGCATGGCACGATCAAGCTGGAAACCATCGGCGGCGTGCCGATGCCCAATGGCGAGTCCGTGGACGCCATTACCGCGATCTATGTGCCGCAATTGAACGGTATGGTGCCGCTGGACACCGTGCTGCCGCAAGGCCGCTATTACTACGAAGCAGCAGGGCTGGTCGGCGCGAATGCGGGCAATTACCGCCTGATGCCAGTCGCCCATGGCAGGTTCGGCGTTCCAAGCGGCGTGAACACGATCGGCACCTACGACGTCTATTCCAATGTCAGCTTCGGCTTGAACCTGGTCGAGTCCAGGAACCTGCCGGTGCGGCCGCCATCGGCCACCATCATCGATCGCGACCAGACCGACCTGGAAAAGACCTGGGGAGAGCAGAACGCACCGGCTCCAAATCCTGGCCGCCTGGTGGACGGCGACGGCACCGTCACCGATACGGAACTCGGTCCGAATCGCGCCGGCGCCACGGTTGGCGCAGGGACCAGCGCCGACCTTGGCACATCCAACGGCGTGTCGGCCGATGCCGAGGCAAGTGGCGTCGTCACAGCGCTCGCTTCATTCGGCGTCACTGGCGTCAAGCTCTCGACGTCTGCCGAAGGCCACGTCGATATCACCATCAGCAGCGGCCCAATGGACCTGACCGCCGGCGCGCAGGGAGCTGCGGAAGCGAACCTGCGGCTGGGACGCACCGGCGTCACCATTGGGGCGGATGCCACGGTGGGCGTGTACGCCAATGCCGGCGTCAGCGGCAACCTGGGCGGCGGCGTATCGGGCAACGTGGACGTCACCACTGGAACCTTCGCCTATGCCCAGACCAATTACCGCTACGGCTTGGTCGGCGGCGTGCTGACCATGACGCAGGGCGGCATGGCGGGCGTGGGTTCCTCCCTCGGCGCCAACGGCGGCTTGCAATACGGCCTTGGCAGCGTGGGCGGCGGCGCAACGCTCTATACGCCTGGCATTGTGGGCGGCAATATCTCCATCGGCGCCGGCTATTCGGACGGCGTGATCAACCTGAGCATGGACATTGGCGCCGCGATCGGCATCGGCGGTATCGAATTCAAGTTCAACCTGGGGATCGACGTTGGCGCTGTCGCCAGCGGCTTCGCGCCGACGGTGAGCAATACTGAGCGGCAGCCAGGCCTCGACCAGCATGGCCTGTCGCTGAAGGATGATCCCGCAGCGCGCTACGCTTACCTGTCGCAAAACCCTGAGTGGAACTACGGCAATCGTGGCAGCAGCGACAACAATATGTTCATGTATCGCTATGGAGAACTGCTGAAATCAACCGGGCAAATGGTCAAGAACCAGCAGGAATGGCAAAGCAAGATGGTCGACCTGCTGAAGACCGATCCCGCGAAGGCTGTGGAATTCTCGCGCAACAAGCCCGATTTCTGGCAGCAGCAATTCGATGTGAAATACGAAGCCGCGAGAATGGGCGTGACGCTCAAGGTGGTGGACGGCGAATTGAAGTACGCAACCTGGAACAAATGACTATGAAGAAGACATTGTGTGCCGCGCTGGTCGCGGCGGGCCTCGCCGCCGGACCGGCCGTGCAGGCGCAGCAGCCGCGCGAAGAAGTTTCCCTGAGCGGCCAGCCGCATTCCTGGACGGTGCGCGGCGAGCCGGCGAAGATTTCCGGCGCCTGTGGCGCGCGCTGGGGCATGGATATCGCGCAGGTCAAGGCGGCAATTGCCGCTGCCTGGCCGAGTGCCCTGGCGACGGCGCAGATGGGCGCGGACGATGCCGCCGGCACGCTGGCGCTGGAGGTAACGCTGCCGACGCTGGCGCCCGGGCCGGGGCCGGCGCGTATCAGCTATGTTTTCAGCACCGATGAGCGGCGGCTGGTCGGCGTGCACAGTACCTGGTCTATCGCCGGCAATCCTGCTGAAGCGGAGCGTGCGCCGCTGCTGTCGGCCGCGGCGGCGCTGGCGAGCGAGCAGATTGGCTACCAGTGGCCGGTGTTCGCGACCGCACGCGGCCGGGTGGTTGCGCCGGGCGAGTTGGTGGTCTTTGCCGGGCGCGATGAGGCCGGTGCCGGCGTCGAGATCCGCCTCGGGGGCGCCGCGTTCGATGTCGAGCTACCTGGCGCTCAGCGACGCCAGGAGCATCGTGCCGCGCCTGCCGGCCCGGCGGTGCTGCGCCAGACTTTCGTCGCCAACGCGGCGCAAGATGCGCTGCATGAAATCAAAGGCTTTCGCAGCGCGCGGTTTGGCATGGATGAACAGCAGGTGAGGGCGGCGGTAGCCGCCGACTTCAAGGAGCAAGCCAAGCTGCTGCAGCAAGCGAAGTTGCCGGGCGGTGCGCGGGTTCTGGTGCTGCCGCTGGCGCAATTGTCGCCTGGCCCGGGACCGGCGGGCGTGACTTATATCTTTGATGGCCCCGGCGGCAAGCTGGTCCAGGTCAACTTGTTGTGGAGCACGAGCCAGTCGCCGGATGCGGCGGAACGCAACCGGTTGGCTGCGGCCGGCGTAAAGTTGGCCGATTCCTTCCGCGCGTTGAAGTGGCGACCGAAAGCGGCGACCATGGGGGTGCCGATCGGCCAGCAAGGCGTGGCGCTTTTCAGCGGAATCGACGTGCACAAGGCGATGGTGGAAGTGAGCTTGCTGGGCGTTCCGGTGCGTGGACCGGTGGGGGAAACGGCTGGTGGCAGCGGGCCGGCCAAATTGCGGGTTGCCTACGTGGCGGTGAAGAACTAACGTTCCGACAAACAAGCCCGCAAGCCTGGTCCCAGGTTCGCGGGCTTGTTTGCGATGATTAGCGGCCCATGGTGTTGGTGCTTCCCTGGCTCTGCACCTGGCGCTCCACTTCGTCCTTATCCAGGATGGCTGCATCGGCGCGTGCGGTGCTGCTCACCTTGCGCGGGATGCGGGAACCCGTCGTGGTATATGTCTCTTCCTTGGCAGCTGTCCCAGCGGTTTCCTTCGAGGGCATGTCAGCGCAACCGGACATGAGAATCGCGCACACCGCAGCAAAGATTACTTTATTCATGCTTATTCCTGACTTTGAGGGATTTTGAAAACCCGGAGCGCTCGTGCTCCAGGTGAGACCATGAATCTAGCACGCGATTTGTCACATATTTGTATTATTTGATAATATTTGTGTTTGTGACAATTTGCGAAATTCTCGGCGGGACCTGGGTGCTATATTCGCGAGGAGCATACTTCGTTGGGATGCGTTAAATTTTTTTTTCCTCGGATGTCGATTTCCGGAGCGCTGCCTCGTCGTAGGTTTACAAACCACCCTGTAAATCCCTTTTTCGAGAGGCCCAAATGAACAAGCAAATCTTCGTTAACCTGCCCGTCAAGAACCTGGAAAAGTCGAAGGCCTTCTTCGCTGCGCTGGGTTACACCTTCAACCCGCAGTTCACCGACGAAAACGCCGCCAGCATGGTGATCCACGACGGCAGCATCTACGCGATGCTCTTGGTCGAGGACTTTTTCCGTACCTTCACGTCGAAGCCGATCGCCAATGCGAAAGAGGCCACCGAGGTGCTGGTCTGCCTGTCCTGCGAGAGCCGTGAAGAGGTCGACGACCTGGTGCGCAAGGCCGTTGCGGCGGGCGGCAAGACGCCGCGTGAACCGAAAGACTATGGCTTCATGTACGCCCATGGCTTTGAAGACCTGGACGGCCATATCTGGGAGCTGGTCTACATGGCCCAGCAACCTCAGCAGTAAAATCTTCAGCCCTTGTGACAATAGAATAGAATCCCGGCAAATTTCGACACTAAACTCATTAGTAGAAAAATTTGCCGGAGGCTATCGTGTTGTCCTCATGGGTACGCTGGTTATTGATCGGAACGGTGGGGCTTGGGATATCAATGTATGCCATGGATACGGTGCGCGTGGCCTCCACGTTGCCGGTGCCGCCCTCGGCCCAGGCCAAGGAATCTCAAAAAGATGAGAAGAAGCCGGCCAACGCCATTGCCAAGGCCTCCCAGATGGACAAGGTAGCAGACGCCCTGGCCGGCAACTGATTCCAAAAATATCAAACTTTCAGTGTCGGCATAAGCAAAATTCATCAAGTGCTAACAAAAATGTTGCCTTAAGGTAAGTTATCATACGACCGCTCGCGGCATCCTGCCCGCAAACGTTCGAAAGTAACTATGACCAGGCAAACCAAAGGTATTTCCCTTCCTCGCAGGACTTTTTGCACCGGTTCGCTTAGCCTGGCGGCGCTCGGTCCACTCGCGCTCAGCGCTTGCAACGCCGGCGGGTCTTCGCCGCACAATTCGCAAGGCGCGGAAGGCGCGCTGCCTGCGCAGTCGTCACCGGCTGTCCAGCCCGCTCCGCCAGCGCAATCGACCCAGCCAACGCAACCGGCCGACACGGCCCCACCGGCGCAGCCTGCGCCAGGCCGGGCTTTCGTTCACCCCGGCTTGCTGCATACTGAGGAGGACTTTGCCCGCATGCGCGCCAAAGTGGCGGCGGGAGCCCAACCCTGGCTGGATGGCTGGAATGCGTTGTTGAATACCGGTCGCTCCCACTTGAACAACAGTCCGCGTCCGCTGCAAACCGTCATCCGCGGCGGCACCGACAGCAATTTCTCCCAAATGTATATCGACATCGCCCGCACCTACCAGCTGGCGGTGCGCTGGAAAGTGTCGGGCGACGTTGCATACGCCAACAAGGCTGTCGAATTTCTGAACGCCTGGTCGTCCACGCTGACCACCATTACCGGCAATGCCGACCGCTTCCTGGCTGCCGGCATTTACGGCTTCCAGTTCGCCAATGCCGCTGAAATCATGCGGACTTACCCTGGCTGGGCTGCGGCCGACCTGAAGCGCTTCCAGGACATGATGCTGAACGTGTTCTATCCGCTCAGCCACCAGTTCCTGACGGGGCACAATGGCTCGGAAATCACCAACTACTGGGCCAACTGGGACCAGTGCAACCTGGCGGCCATCCTGGCCATCGGCGTAATGTGCGACCGCGAAGACCTGTACAACGAAGCGGTTACGTATTACCGGACTGGCCGCGGCAATGGCGCATCGAGCCAGGCCGTACCCTTTATCCACCCGGGCTACCTTGGCCAATGGCAGGAAAGCTCGCGCGACCAGGGCCACTGCACGCTGGGCATCGGGCTGGCCGGGGTCTTCTGCGAAATGGCGTGGAACCAGGGCGACGATTTCTACGGCTACGACAACAACCGCTTCCTGGCGGGGGCTGAATACGTGGCCAAGACCAACCTGTCCGATGCGAGCGGCACTCCCTATTACACCTCGATGCCGTTCGATACCTACATCAACCGGCAGGGCACCGGCACGGGCATTTCGCCGGCCGGGCTGCCAAGCATCCGTCCGGTCTGGGAAATGATCTACAACCACTACGTGAACCGCCGCGGCTTGGCAGCGCCGTTCACCGCGCAGATGGCGGCCAGGGTGCGCGCCGAGGGCGATGGCAACAACGGCGACCAGCTTGGCGTCGGCACCCTTACGTTCAGCCGCGATGCCAAGGCAGCGGGCGGAGCGCCAAGCGGCCTGACGGCGCGCCTGGTCGGCGGCAAGGTCGAGCTGTCCTGGTGGGGCGCAGCTGGCGCCACCAGTTATACCGTGTTGCGCGCGACCGCTCCGGGCGGGCCGTATGCCACTGTCGCCAGCGGCATTACCGGCCTGCTTACCTATACCGACAGCGGGATGGCGCCAAACAGCTACTACTACGTAATCACTGCGCAGTCGCCGGCGGGCGCCAGCGCGGTATCGAACGAAGCGAAAGTGATCACCGCCGTGGTGCCGCATGTCCTGTTGGCCTTCAACGAGGCGCAAGGCACGACCGCGCAGGACACCAGCGGCAATGGCCGCCATGCCACCTTGCTGAACGGTGCGCAGTGGGCGGCAGGGAAGAAGGCCAACTCCGTGGCACTCGATGGCGTCGATGACTACGTCAGCCTGCCGGCTGGACTCATGGATGGCCTGGCCGACTTCTCCATCGCAGCCTGGGTCTACTGGGATGGCGGGCGTAACTGGACGCGCATTTTCGATTTCGGCTCCGGCACGACGCAATGCATGTTCCTGACGCCACAGGCTGGCGGCGGCGGCCTGCGATTCACCATCAACCTGACCAACGGATGGGGCGACCAGTCGCTGTCGGCCGCAACGCTGCCGGCCGGGCAATGGGTGCACGTTGCGGTGACTTTATCGGGTACTACCGGCACCTTGTACGTGAATGGCAGCGCGGTCGCGACGAATAACCAGATGACCCATGCGCCATTCCGGATGCGGTCGGGAACGCAGAACTGGCTGGGCCGCTCGCAGTATTCCGCTGATCCTTATTTCAACGGCAAGATTGACGATTTCCGGATCTATAATGGCGCTCTCAGCGCAGCGGAGGTCGCGGCGCTTGCCAGTTAGGAGCATATGCAATGCGAGTCGCAGTGATGTCGGACATCCATGGGAACTTGTGGGCTCTCGATGCCGTATTGGCCGACATCGCACGGCGCAATGTCGAGCTGACGGTCAACCTGGGCGATATCCTGTCCGGCCCCTTGCTGCCGGCTGAAACTGCAGAGCGCCTGATGGCGCTGGGCTTGCCCACCATTCGCGGCAACCACGAACGCCAGGTGCTGGAGCACGACCCGGCACGCATGGGTGCATCCGACCGCTGGGCCCACGATCACATCGGGCCCTCGCATCGTGCGTGGATCGCATCGCTGCCGGCCTCCATGCGCTTGCAGGACGATGTCCTGATGGTGCATGGCACGCCCGCTTCGGACCTGGTGTACTGGATGGAAACCGTCGATCCTGCCGGGCAGCGCGCGGCAAGCTATGGCGAGGTCCTGGACCGGGCAGGGGATGCGCAAGCTTCCCTGATCCTGTGCGGCCACACCCACGTGCCGCGCTCGATGCTGCTCGAAGACGGGCGCCTGGTGCTCAATCCGGGCAGCGTCGGCTTGCAGGCTTACGACGATGACCTGCCTTATCCGCACAAGGCCGAAAACGGCACGCCGCATGCGCGTTATGCCATTGTCGAACGTACTGGCGGCGCATGGTCGGTCGAACAGTACGCCGTTGCTTACGACTGGCATGCCGCGGCGGACGTTGCCGCGCGCCACGGGCGGCCCGATTGGGCGTTTGCCCTGCGCACGGGGCGCATGCCTGCTTAGCCTGGGCGGTGGCTGACTTCAACCAGGATGCCGCCGGGAGCCTGGCACCAGAAAGAGAGGCAGCCGTAACTCTCCGCCGGGGCAGGTGGCAAGGGCAGTCCAGCGTCGGCCAGTCGCCGGTAGGCGGCGTGCACTGCCTCGTCGGATGACTGCAGGAAGCCGATATGAAACCCGGCCGGATAGACGGCACTCCCGGCCTGTTGCAGGATGAGGGCGAAGCCGCCTTCGCCGCGCAGGATCGCCATGCCTTCGGCCGGCGCTGGCAAACGTTCAAAGCCAAAACCGCGCTGGAAGTAGCCGGCTGCTGCTTCCAGGTCCGTTACGGGCAAATCAATATGGTTAAGCTTCATTGTTGATCTCCGGTATTAGTGGCATATTTCTATCCTAAGCCGTAAATGCCCTGGAGAGCAAAATGCCGAAACGCGTCCTGTGCGCTGCCCTTGCGTTGCCTTTGTGCTGCGCGGCGGCGGAATCCGATAGCTGGATAACCACCGACCGTCCCGATTTCGTGGATGCGCCGGAGGTGGTCGGCAAGGGACGCATACAGCTTGAGACCGGCCTGCTGCAGTCGAAGGAGGCGCGCAGCACCCCGTTGCTGCTGCGCGTGGGCGTGACGGACGACCTGGAGCTGCGCCTGGAGTCGGACGGACGTCTGACCGACCGCAGCGATCCGGCCCGCACGCGCGGCTGGGGCGACGCAGCCGCAAGCTTCAAGTGGCAGGTACGCGAGGGGGAGGGCGGCGCGCCGTCGGTTGGCCTGATCATGCAAGCGGACTTCGCGACCGGGTCGCGCGAATTCAAAGGCAATGGCACGAGGCCGTCCTTCCGCGTGCCAATCGAATGGGAGCTGCCGCACGACCTGGAGCTGGGCGTCATGCCCGGCTACTACCTCGATCGCGATGAATCCGGACGCCATGTCTCCACCGGACAATTCGGCATCACGCTGGCAAAAAACCTGGGCGAACGCGCCTACACTTTCGTTGAAGTGGCCACGCCGCGCATTGCCCGCGCGCGCGACGGCGGGACCACCGCCAGCTTCGACTTCGGCGGCGGCTATTCGTTCACGCGCGACCTGCACGTCGATGCCGGCGTCATGCTTGGCCTGAACCGGCGTACGCCGGACCTGGCATTCACCGTCGGCCTGTCGGTGCGCTTGTGAAGAAGGGCATGCCGGGGCAGGTGGTGCTGGTGCTGCAGGGCGGAGGGGCGCTGGGCGCATACCAGCTTGGCGTCTACCAGGCCATGCACGAAGCGGGCGTGGAGCCGGACTGGGTGATCGGCACTTCGATCGGAGCCCTGAACGGCGCCATCATCGCGGGAAATCCACCCGAACAGCGCGTGCCGCGCCTGCGCGCATTCTGGGAGGCGATGGAGCGCCACGACCCATTCGGCAGCCTGCCGCCCGCGTTCGCCAACGCGCTCACGCTGGCGCAAGGCATTCCCGCCTTCTTTGATCCCAATCCGCTCGCGTGGTGGAATCCGGCCGCGCCGCTAGGCGTGGAGAATGCATCGTTTTACCGCACCAATGCGCTGCGCAATACACTGGCAGGCCTGGTCGACATGGCCTACCTGAACGAGCGCCATACGCGGCTGACCGTGGGAGCTGTGAACGCCCGCAATGGCGTCATGCGCTACTTCGATTCGCGCAAGGAGGCGCTCGAGTTGTCGCACGTGATTGCATCCGGCGCCATTCCGCCAGCCTTTCCGGCGGTGCGCATCGGTAGCGAGCCGTATTGGGATGGCGGCATCTATTCCAACACGCCGATCGAGGCGGTGCTCGACGACGAACCGCGCCGCGACTCGGTGATCTTCTCGGTCCAGGTGTGGAATCCGGACGGCAGCGAGCCGCAAAGCGTGCTGGACGTGCTGGAGAAGCACAAGGAGATCCAGTATGCCAGCCGCGCCAGCCATATCGAGCAGCAGCGCAAGCTGCACCGCCTGCGGCGCGTGATCCGCGAACTGGCGATGAAGCTGCCGGAGGACGTGCGCGCGAGTCCGGAAGCGCGCGAGCTGGCGCTATGGGGCTGCGGTACCTCGATGCACGTCGTGCTGCTCAAGGCGCCGCATCTGAACTGCGAGGACCACACCAAGGACATCGACTTCTCGAGCGCTGGCATCAACCAGCGCTGGCAGGCTGGCTACGCGGATGCGCAGCGGGCCTTCAAGGCCAAGCCGTGGGCTGGCGAGTCGGACACCTTTGAGGGGATTGCCATCCATGAACGCTTTTGACTATCGATTTCATAGAATTAATCAAATTCATTAATTGCTCGTGTCTCTTTAGAATGATTTCACCGATCACATGAAGGAGCCAGTAAATGAGCCAGACCCCTATCACCACCGCATCCGGCATTCCAGTCGCCGATAACCAGAACTCCCTGACTGCCGGCCCGCGTGGCCCCGTCCTGCTGCAGGACTTCCACCTGATTGAGAAGCTCCAGCATTTCAACCGCGAACGCATTCCCGAGCGCGTGGTCCACGCCAAAGGCTCCGGCGCCTACGGCACCTTCACCGTCACCCACGACATCAGCAAGTACACCAAGGCCAAGCTGTTCGCGGCCATTGGCAAGCAGACTGAGACCTTCGTGCGCTTCTCCACCGTTGGCGGTGAGCGCGGCAGCGCCGATACCGAGCGCGATCCGCGCGGCTTCGCGGTGCGTTTCTACACCGAGGAAGGCAACTGGGACCTGGTCGGCAACAATACCCCGATGTTCTTCATCAAGGACGGCATCAAATTCCCCGACTTCATCCATACCCAGAAGCGCGACCCGCAAACCAACCTGAAATCGCCGACCATGATGTTCGACTTCTGGAGCAAGACGCCGGAATCGCTGCACCAGGTCACCATGCTGTTCAGCGATCGCGGCACGCCGGACGGCTACCGCCACATGGACGGTTTCGGCAGCCATACTTTCAGCCTGGTCAACGCAGCCGGCGAGCGCGTTTATGTGAAGTGGCACCTCAAGACCAGGCAGGGCATCAAGAACTTGAGCGCGGCCGAAGCGACGCGCCTGGCGGGCGCCGATCCCGACCATGCGCAGCGCGACCTGTACAACGCCATCGCTTCGGGGGACTTCCCGCAATGGGAGGTGAAGGTGCAGGTGGCGACCGACCAGCAACTGGCGGCGTGGGAACAACGCACCGGCTGGAACCCGTTCGACCTGACCAAGGTCTGGCCGCATGCTGACTTCCCGCTGATTCCCGTCGGCGTGCTGGAACTGAACCGCAATCCGGTCAACTACCACGCCGAGGTGGAGCAGGCGGCCCTGTCGCCGGCCAATGTGGTGCCGGGCATGGGCTATTCGCCGGACAAGATGCTGCAGGCGCGCCTGTTTGCCTACCACGACGCGCAGTTGTACCGCGTTGGCACCAATCACCAGCACCTGCCGGTGAATGCGCCGCGCTGCCCATTCCATCACCAGCAGCGTGATGGCGCGATGGCGGCCGGCTTTGGCGGCGCGGAGCAGAACTATGCGCCAGTGGAAGCGGCGGGAACCAATCCGCAGGGCATGGGCCACGGCGAACCAGCGCTGGCGCTGGACGGCGGGGCAGGGCGCTACGATGGACGGGGCAAGGAGGACGATTACACCCAGGCGGGCAACCTGTTCCGTTTGTTGCCTGAACAGGAGAAGCAGAACCTGTTTGACAATTTTGCCGGACCGTTGAGCCAGGTCAGCGACGAGATCATCCAGCGGCAGCTCGGCCATTTCGACAAGGCTGATGCGGCGTATGGCGCCGGGGTGCGGGCGGCGTTGAAGGTGCGTGGGCGCAACGTCGATTAAAAAAAACGGAACACCAGTGTCTGACCCACAGGATCAGACACTTGGCCGGTGGCCGTCGCGTACCGGTGTCTGACCCTGTGGGTCAGACATCGGGTTACCGGTTTTGGTGTGTACAATATCGGTTCCGATCAACCCAAGCCTCTGAACGGGACCGTAATGACCATCAAAATCAGCCAGAATTTCGACTCTGGCGCCATCGAAGTAGTCCGCGCCGACAGCGCCGCGAACATCGAACTGAAACTCCGCAAGGACAACGCCGCCGACATCCACCAGTGGTTCCACTTCCGCCTGCAAGGCGCGCGTGGCGAAGCGGTGACGATGAAGTTCCTGAACGCCGGCGACGCCACCTACGCCAAAGGCTTCGAAGACTACAACGCTGCAGCCAGCTACGATGGCGAGAACTGGTTCCGTGTCCCGACTTCCTTTGATGGCCAGGTCATGACCATCAAGCACACGCCGCACAACGACAGCGTCTACTACGCATACTTCGAGCCATATTCGTGGGAACGCCACCTGCGCCTGCTGGGCGAAGTGGCCGAAAACCCGATCGCCCGCGTGCTGGATATCGGCTCCACCGTCGATGGCCGCGACATGAACCTGGTCGTGATCGGCGAGCCGGAAGCTGAAAAGAAAATCTGGTTCATCGCTCGCCAGCACCCGGGCGAATCGATGGCCGAATGGTTCACCGAAGGCCTGATCGACTCCCTGCTGGACGACGCCAACCCGATTTCGCGCAAGCTGCTGCAGCGCTGCTGCTTCTACATCGTGCCGAACATGAATCCTGACGGCTCGATCCGCGGCAACCTGCGTACCAACGCAGCCGGCGCCAACCTGAACCGCGAATGGATGACGCCTTCGGCGGAGCGCTCGCCGGAAGTGCTGTGCGTGAAAGAGAAGATCCACGAAACCGGCGTCGACATGTTCTTCGACATCCACGGCGACGAAGCGCTGCCTTACAACTTCGTGGCCGGTAACGAAATGCTGGAGAACTTCACGCCGGAACAGATGGCGCGCCAGAAGAACTTCATCAACCGCTACAAGAATGCTTCGCCGGACTTCCAGGACGCCGTGGGCTACGCGCCTTCCAAGTACAAGGAAGACATGCTGACCCTGGCCTCCAAGTACATCGGCCACCACTTCAAGGTATTGTCGCTGACGCTGGAGATGCCGTTCAAGGACAACGCCGACCTGCCGGTTCCGACCGTGGGCTGGAATGGTGCCCGCAGTGCGGCACTGGGCGCTGCGATCCTGCAGCCGATCCTGCTGTCGCTGGACGAGTAAGCAGATGGGCGTCGAGATCGAACGCAAGTTCCTGGTAAAGGGCGATGGCTGGCGTACGCAAGGCGAGCCGGTGCTGCTGCGCCAGGGCTATTTGTCCTCGCACGCAGAGCGCACCGTGCGCGTGCGGATCGAGGGTGAGCGGGCGGTCTTGACGATCAAGAGCAAGAACGTGGGCGCGGCACGCGGCGAATGGGAGTATCCCGTTCCTGTCGCCGACGCCGCCGAGCTGCTGGACCGGCTGTGCGAACGGCCGCTGATCGAGAAGTACCGCCGCCGAATTCCTTACGGCGGCTTCGTGTGGGAAGTGGACGAGTTCCTCGGCGAGAATGCCGGCCTCGTCGTCGCCGAGATCGAATTGCCGGCAGAGGACGGCAAGTTCGATAAGCCGGACTGGGCAGGCGAAGACGTCACACACGATTTGCGCTACCTCAATTCCAACCTGATTAGGCAGCCGTATTCCACTTGGAAGTGATCGGGGTCCGGCGTATGCTGGATGCATGGGCATCGAAAACGAATTTATCGAATTCAAGGCGCGGGTCGAGGCGATCTTGCCGACTTTGGCAACCAAAGCCGACCTCGAAGCGATGCGCGCAGAGTTTACTCGTTGGATGCTGGGAACGATGGTTGGCTTGTTCCTGAGCTTCTCTGGTTTGATCGTCGCGCTAACGCGCACGCCAACTGCCGCACCGGCACCACCGCCTGCGCGAACTGCGGCATGTCAGCCGTGTCCGGTACCGCAACCGGCGGCGCCTCAAGAAAAAAGCCCGCGTTGACCGCGGGCTTTTTGCATTAGTGGAAGTGCTCGGTACCGGTGGCGGCGTCTTCCGGCATTTCTGCGTGGACCAGCTCGCCTGACGGATCGGCGAAGAGGGGAGCGCCGCAGTCATCGCAGTATTCCGCGACATACTTCTCGCCCAGCTTCTTCACTTGGGACACGCCGGCGGCATTCAGGTGCTCGACGATTTCCTCGACAGGCGTGCGCGGCTTGAGCAGTTCGGCCATGCTGCCGGACAGGCCTTCGGCCGGCGTGCCTTCCTCGTCTTCCTGGCCATACAGCGGCCACACCACGCCGTACATCACATCGCTGTCGGAACGGCGGGTGAAAGCGACACGGTATTCGTCGACCTGGCCATCTGGCGCCGACTCATCGCCGAAACCGGCGATCACGGCGCGCAGGTCGGAGGGCTCGCAAGCCAGCGAGTGCGTCAGGTAATGCACGGCAGCGCGGATCGAGACCGGGCGGATCAGCTTGTCGGCCTCGCGGCAGCCGGTGTAATAGGCTTCCGGCAGCAGCAACTCGATGCCGCAGCCTGGCAGCAAGCGTGCCACGGTCGGCGTAGCCTGCGTGGTCCATGCTGCCAGCGCATCGCGGCGGGCTTCGGCTTGTGCTGCATGGTGCGCAGGCATCTGCCAGCGGAACATCGGACCATTGTGCGGCGCCACCACGGCCACCATCAGGTAGCGGGTATCGGCCAGGAAGGGCGCGGTTTCAGGCGTTTTGGCTTCCGATTTAAGGGCCTGTCCCTTCAACGCGGCCTGTGCCAGTTTATGCACCTTGGAATAGGCCTCGGCGTGGGTGCGCGGCAGCTGGTCGATCGAGTACAGGGTGGACGACATCGCCATATGCGTGCCATCAGCCAGCAGGTGGGCCGAGAAATGCGCTGACAGGGTGTTCAGGATGTCGGCCGGGATCTGGCCCGAGGCGATCGAGAAACGGGTCCAGGCCAGCACCGGAGCGGCCACCAGCAGGATGTCGTATTCGCGCGATTCGCCGTCGACTTCCACCACGATGGAGTCGGATTCGCTGACTGCTTCCACGCTGTCCATCAGGATGTCGTAGGCAGGCAAGTCCACGCTGAACAGCGAGTTCAGTGCCGAGTCGACAGTATCCTGATGTCCTGTGCGCAGCAGTTTGTGCAGTTGGGCATCCAGCACCCGTTCCCAGTTACGCTCTTCAATGCGGCTGGCGGCCTGGCCCAGGGCTTGGGCGAGGGAGATAAGGCGCTGGCTGTCGGCAGATAATTTATGGGTTGAATCTTTGGATGGGCGACGCATAGCGCTTTTCTTAGTGAAAAAGGAGACCTTGGTACCCTTATTGTAGTGGATTCGGCAAGACTCGGCGTTTTAAACCGGTAAACCGGTGTCAGACCCATTGGGTCTGACACCTTAAAAGCAAAAACGCCGGGCACAGGCCAGGCGTTCGTTGACGGCAGAGCAGCAGTGTCTGACCCCGAGGGTCAGACACTGGTTTACCGGTTTTAAGCAGCCAGCAGTTGGCGCAGCACGAATGGCAGGATGCCGCCGTGCTTGTAGTAGTCCACTTCGATCGGGGTGTCGATACGCAGCAGCACTTGCACTTCCTTGCTCGACCCGTCGGCGCGGTGGATCACCAGGGTGGCTTGCTGTTGAGGCTTGATCTCGCCTTCCAGGCCCTTCAGGTCGTAGGTTTCGCCCTTGCCGGTGATGCCCAGCGATTCAACGGAGTCGTTGCCGATGAATTGCAGCGGCAGCACGCCCATGCCCACCAGGTTGGAGCGGTGGATACGCTCGAAGGAACGGCAGATCACGGCCTTCACGCCCAGCAGCTGGGTGCCCTTGGCTGCCCAGTCACGGGAGGAGCCGGTACCGTATTCTTCGCCGCCGAAGATCATGGTCGGGGTGCCTTCTTCAACGTAGCGCATTGCCGCGTCGTAGATCGACAGTTGTTCGCCCGATGGCTGGTGCAGGGTGATGCCGCCTTCAACCGCGGAACCGTCGGCTTTCGGAGGGATCATCTTGTTCTTGATACGCACGTTGGCGAAGGTGCCGCGCATCATGATCTCGTGGTTGCCGCGGCGCGAGCCGTAGGAGTTGAAGTCGGCCTTCATCACGCCGTTTTCCTTCAGCCATTTGCCTGCCGGGCCGTCTTCCTTGATCGAGCCTGCTGGCGAGATGTGGTCGGTGGTGATGGAGTCACCGAACACGCCCAGTGCGCGCGCGCCCTTGATGCCGGCTTCCGCTGCCTTAGGCTTCATCTCGAAGCCGTCGAAGAATGGCGGCTCGGCGATGTAGGTCGAATCAGGCCAGTTGTACACTTGGCCTTCGGTCGACGATACGGCTTCCCACAGCTTGCCTGGGTTGCCCTTGACGTCGGCGTAGTTGGACTTGAAGACCTTGGAGTTCATCGCGAACTTCATCAGGGCGGCGATCTCTTTCGAGGTCGGCCAGATGTCGCCCAGGTACACGTCCTTGCCATCCTTGCCCTGGCCGACCGGTTCTGTCATCAGGTCGCGGGTCACGTTGCCGGCGATCGCGTAAGCGACGACCAGCGGTGGCGATGCCAGGAAGTTGGAGCGGATGTTCGGGTGGATGCGCGCTTCAAAGTTACGGTTACCGGACAGCACGGCAGCAGCAACGATGTCGTTGCCGGTGATGGTGGCGTTCAGTTCCGGGGTCAGGTCGCCGGCGTTGCCGATGCAGGTAGTGCAGCCGTAAGCGGTCACGCCGAAGCCCAGTTTTTCCAGGTATGGCAGCAGGCCGGCAGCGGTCAGGTACTCCGTCACCACGCGCGAGCCAGGAGCCAGCGAGGTCTTGATGTGCGGAGCGACGGTCAGGCCGGCTTCCACAGCTTTCTTGGCCAGCAGGCCGGCTGCCAGCAGCACGCTCGGGTTCGAGGTGTTGGTGCAGGAGGTGATGGCGGCGATCAGGACGTCGCCGTTCTTCACGTGCACGCCGTTGCTGGTGGTGTAGGTGTTGGTCAGGTCGTCGGCCTTCTTGTTGAAACCGTTCTCGGTGGTTGGCTTGGAGAACAGTTCGGTGAAGGTCGACTTCACGTTGCCGATTTCGATACGGTCTTGCGGACGCTTTGGACCGGCCAGCGACGGTGCAACGGTGGACAGGTCCAGGTGCAGTTCGCGGGTGTAGTCGATGTCGCCTTTCTTCGGCACGCCGTACATGCCTTGCGCTTTGAAGTAGGACTGGAATGCGGCGATTTCGTCCTTGGTGCGGCCGGTGCCTTCGAAGTATTCGATGGTGGCGTCGTCAACCGGGAAGAAGCCCATGGTCGCGCCGTATTCAGGCGCCATGTTGGCGATGGTTGCACGGTCGGTCACGGACAGGGACTCGGTGCCTTCGCCGAAAAATTCGACGAACTTGCCCACGACTTTCTCTTTACGCAGCATTTCGGTGATGGTCAGCACCAGGTCGGTTGCGGTGCAGCCTTCGCGCAGCGCGCCGGTCAGGTTCACGCCGATCACGTCCGGGGTCAGGAAGTACACTGGCTGGCCCAGCATGCCGGCTTCCGCCTCAATGCCGCCCACGCCCCAGCCCACAACGCCGATACCGTTGATCATGGTGGTGTGGGAGTCGGTGCCGACCAGCGAGTCAGGGTAGTACACGCCGGATGCATTGTGCACGCCGCGTGCCAGGTATTCCAGGTTGACCTGGTGAACGATACCGAAGCCTGGAGGAACCACGCCGAAGGTGTCGAAGGCTTGCATGCCCCACTTCATGAACTGGTAGCGCTCGTTGTTGCGCGAGAATTCCAGCTTCATGTTCAGGTCCAGGGCCTTAGGCTCGCGGAAGTGGTCGATGGTGACCGAGTGGTCGACCACCAGGTCAACTGGAACCAGCGGTTCGATCTTCTTAGGGTTGACGCCCATTTTGGAGGCGACGTTACGCATGGCAGCCAGGTCGGCCAGCAGCGGAACGCCGGTGAAGTCCTGCAGCACAACGCGGGCTACGACGAATGGGATTTCGTCGGTGCGGGCAGCGGTAGCGCCCCAGTTAGCCAACTGCTTGACGTGCTCTTCGGTCACTTTCTTACCGTCGCAGTTACGCAGAACGGATTCCAGTACGACGCGAATCGATACCGGCAGGCGGGAAATCTTGGCGCCCAGTTCCTTTTCCAGGGCTGGCAGGGAGTAGAACTTACCCTTCTTTGCCCCGATCGGGAAATCCTTAAGCGTATTCAGTGTGTTGCGGGACATGTCCTCTCCTTATTGATTAAAGTCCGAGCGCTTGATCAGATGTCTTGCATTCGTTCGCCAGTTGGCGGTTCACCTTGGAATCCAGCAGCATGCCCTTGGCAGGGATGCCGATCCAGATCAAGCCTGCAATCTTGTTCTCGAAGCGTTGCGCACCGGTGGAGGTGGCTTCGCGAGTCAGGCGGTGCAGGCGGTTCTTCCAGCGCATGACGATGCTGTTGCCATCGTCGGCGCTGCTGTAAATGGTGATCTTGTTGCCCAGTTCGCAGGCGTAGTTGGTGGCCGTGCGCCCGCTCACGCTCGATTCCGGCTCGCCTTGGGTGGCGGCTGGTTTGGCGGCTTTCTTGGGGGCTGCGTGTGCGGAAGGGGCGGCGATGGCGAGGGCCATGGCGCAGGCGGTGATCAGTTTCATAAACGACATTATTGGGCTCCTTTTGATTCGGCCGCCCCGACTAGGGCGGCAACGGAGTCCGGCAGCGGCAGGCCTGCGAGCTTGGCTCGCTGCAGAACCGTCCAATAATAGCGATAGCTCGCGCGGTCATGCAAGCGACCATGCTGGTTAATCGGGCCCCACTGTACCTTCTCTGCCTCATGCAGGATGGTTGCAGCCTCATTGACTTCGGATGCACGCGGGGTGAATGCTTTTATGACAGGTTTTATCTGGCTTGGATGGATGCTCCACATGCGGGTGAAGCCGAATTCCGCGGCTGCGCGCTGGGCATCGGTCGCCACCACGGCGGAGTCCTTGATTTCGGTGGTCACGTTATGCGACGGCACCTTGCCGTGCGCGTGGCAGGCGGCGGCGATTTCCAGCTTGGCGCGCACTACCAGCGGGTGCGTGAACTGGCCCGGCGTGCGCATGGCGCTGCCCGGCACGGCGCCATAGTGGGCCGAGACGAAATCCATGATGCCGAAGGACAGGCATTCAACCTGGGGCAGGGCGGCGATATCGTGCACGTCGCGCAGTGCGCCGTGGGTTTCGATCAGCACGTGCACCGGCACCGGCGTGGCGCGGCCGGACTTGGCGGCATGCTTGTTCACCAGGTCGATGGCGCGCGAGACTTCTCCCACGCTTTCCGGCTTGGGGATCACGATGTAGGCCAGCTTGTGGCCCGCTTCGGTGCAGATGATTTCGACGTCGCGCTCGAAGAACGGGCTGTTCACGTCGTGCACGCGGGCGCCGATGCGGTTGAAGGCGTTGGCTTCGTCCAGCAGTAGCAGGGCGACCAGCTTGGCGTGGGATTCTTCGTTGCCGGCGGCGGCGCCGTCCTCGCAATCGAAGGTGATGTCGAACAGGGGACCAAGCTCTTGTTGCAGGGCCATGGATTTGCGCATCAGCTTTTCACTGCCGGCGTAGTGGTCGCAGGCAGGGAGCAGCAGCGGCTGGCGTGTGCCCTGGAATAAAACCTCGGATGGATGCATTGGTACGTTAGATGAAACAGCAGCCGCGCTGCCATCGGCAGCGCGGCGGGTACGGCGGATCGGTGGTTTAACCGGTTCCACTGTCAAAGACGATTATGGCAGCAGGTGCTTCACGCCTTCACGCTCTTCGGTCAGTTCCTTCAGCGTGATGTTGATGCGCTCTTGCGAGAAGGCGTCGATGTCCAGGCCCTGGACAATCTTGTATTCGCCGTTTTCGCAGGTCACTGGGAAGCCGAACATGGTGCCTTCAGGGATGCCGTAGGAACCGTCGGATGGGATGCCCATGGTGGTCCACTTGCCGTTGGTGCCCAGCACCCAGTCGTGCACGTGGTCGATCGCAGCGTTGGCTGCGGAAGCTGCGGAAGACAGGCCGCGCGCTTCGATGATCGCTGCGCCGCGCTTGCCCACGGTTGGCAGGAAGGTGTTGGCGTTCCATTCCTGGTCGTTGATCATGTCTTTTACCGATGCGCCGTCGATGGTGGCGAAGCGGTAGTCGGCGTACATAGTTGGGGAGTGGTTGCCCCATACGCACAGCTTTTCGATGTCCTTGACAGCCTTGCCGGTCTTGGCAGCGACTTGCGACAGGGCGCGGTTGTGGTCCAGGCGCAGCATGGCGGTGAAGTTCTTCGCTGGCAGGGAAGGAGCGGACTTCATGGCGATGTAGGCGTTGGTGTTGGCTGGGTTGCCGACCACCAGGACTTTAACGTTGCGCGAAGCGACGGCGTCCAGCGCCTTGCCTTGCACGGTGAAGATCTGTGCGTTGGCTTCCAGCAGGTCTTTACGCTCCATGCCTGGGCCGCGAGGACGGGCGCCAACCAGCAGGGCCACGTCGGCGTCCTTGAAGGCGGTCATCGGGTCGGAGTGGGCGGTCATGCCGGCCAGCAGAGGGAACGCGCAGTCGTCGATTTCCATCATCACGCCTTTCAGCGCTTTCTGGGCCTTCTCGTCAGGGATTTCCAGCAGTTGCAGGATGACTGGCTGGTCTTTGCCCAGCATGTCGCCGTTGGCGATACGGAACAGCAGGGAATAGCCGATCTGGCCGGCGGCGCCGGTAACGGCAACACGCATTGGGGTTTTAGCCATGGTGAATCTCCAAAGTGGACGTGAAAACGGTGTAAGCTCGTAATGATACGACAATTCGGGCGAGTGTAGGCTCCTGTCGACTGCCTGTCAATCCTATCTTATGTCTTATATAAGACATATAAGTTATAGGATTTTTCTGGACGCGAGGGGTTGGATGTGGTGGAATAGCGGGCTATGAATCCCGTCACGCCCAACCAGACCACTTCTGACGCCCCAGGCGCGGCCGGCGCTCCGTCCCCGACTTTCTCTCCCCTGTACCAGCAGATCAAAGGCCTGATCACGCAGAGCCTGCAGTCCGGCGAATGGAAGCCGGGCGAAATGATCCCCAGCGAAGTTGAACTGGCCAACCGCTTCAAGGTCAGCCAGGGCACTGTGCGCAAGGCGATCGACGAGCTGGCGGCGGAAAACCTGGTGGTGCGCCGCCAGGGCAAGGGTACCTTTGTATCGACCCACCACGAGGCGCGCGCGCATTTCCGCTTCCTGCGCCTGGTGCCGGACGAAGGTGTGCCGCATTATCCGGAATCCCGGTTTATTGAAGTCAAGCGCCTGCGCGCCCCGGCCGAAGTGGCGCGCCTGCTCGACCTGAAGTCGGGCGACGCCGTGGTCTACATCAAGCGCGTGCAAAGCTTCGACAACGTGCCCACCATTGTGGAAGAACTGTGGTTGCCCGGCCTGATCTTCAAAGGCCTGACGGCGGAACGCCTGAATGAGTACAAGGGCCCGATGTACGGCCTGTTCGAATCCGAGTTTGGTACTCGCATGATCCGCGCCGAAGAAAAGATCCGTGCCGTCTGCGCGGAGGAGGGGGACGCCGAGCTGCTGAAAATTGCGGCAGGCACGCCGCTGCTGTGCGCCGAGCGCGTCTCCTTCACTTATGGCGACAAACCGGTCGAGTTGCGCCGCGGTCTGTACTTAACGGAGCGCCATCATTATCAAAATGATCTCAGTTAGGGTGCGCTGCAATAATATTTTGGTGATATGTAACAATACATATTGGTTGTAAGAGCAAAAATCGGCGAAAATCGTAGCTTCGCCAAGTTTGGCAAAACACTTTGTAATAAAGCATAGGGAGGTTGTATATGACTGAAGCCGTGCGGGAAGCACCGAAAAAAGAGCGGCCAGAATTCCGTAACATCCACGTTACGGACATCATGAAGTACCGACTGCCGATGGCCGGCATCGTCTCCATCCTGCACCGCATCAGCGGCGCACTGATGTTCCTGCTGTTGCCGTTCGTGCTGTACCTGCTGCAGGAATCGCTGCGCTCCGAGTACACCTTCGCCAACTTCATGATCATTGCCTCCCACCCGATCGCGAAGCTGGTCATGCTGGCCCTGGTCTGGGGCTATACCCAGCACTTCTGCGCCGGCGTACGCCACCTGGTCATGGACACCCACGTTGGCCTGGACAAGGATTCCGCGCGCAAGTCCGCCACCGTGGTGGTTGTGATCACCGTCATCGTGACCGCGCTGGTTGCACTGAAATTGTTTGGAGTGTTCTAAATGGCTAACAATAACATCGGCCCAAAACGCCTGGTTGTCGGCGCCCACTACGGCGTCAAGGATTGGCTGGTTCAGCGTGTGACTGCTGTCCTGATGGTGGTGTACACCGCCGTCCTGTTCTTCATGATTTTCACCTCGTCGACTCCGTCGTACGAAGGCTGGGCGGCCCTGTTCGCCAAGCAGTGGTTCAAGCTGTTCAGCGCCGTGACCCTGCTGGCCCTGTTCTACCACGCCTGGGTTGGCGTGCGTGACATCTGGATGGACTACATCAAGCCGGTCGGCCTGCGCCTGTTCCTGCAAATCGCAACCATTGGCTGGCTGATCGCCTGCGCCGCCTGGTCGCTGCAAATTCTGTGGAGTGTGTAAATCGTGGCAGCTATCAAATCTGCAATCCCTACCCGCCGCTTTGACGCGGTGATCGTTGGCGCCGGCGGTTCCGGCATGCGCGCCTCCCTGCAACTGGCGGAAGCCGGCCTGAACGTGGCCGTGCTGTCCAAGGTGTTCCCGACCCGCTCCCACACCGTGGCAGCGCAGGGCGGCATCGGCGCCTCGCTGGGCAATATGTCGGAAGACAACTGGTACTGGCATATGTTCGACACCGTCAAGGGTGGCGACTACCTGGGCGACCAGGATGCAATCGAATTCATGTGCCGCGAAGCACCTAAGGTCGTGTACGAGCTGGAACACTTCGGCATGCCTTTCGACCGTAACCCTGACGGCACCATCTACCAGCGTCCGTTCGGCGGCCACACCGCCAACCTGGGCGAGAAGCCTGTGCAGCGCGCCTGCGCCGCGGCTGACCGTACCGGCCATGCACTGCTGCACACCCTGTACCAGCGCAACGTGCGCGCCCGTACCCACTTCTTCGTTGAGTGGATGGCCCTGGACCTGGTGCGCGATGCCGACGGCGACGTCGTTGGCGTGGTTGCACTGGAAATGGAAACCGGCGAAGTCATGATCCTGGAAGCGAAGACCACCATCTTCGCAACCGGCGGCGCAGGCCGTATCTTCGCAGCATCGACCAACGCCTTCATCAACACCGGCGACGGCATGGGCATGGCGGCACGCGCCGGCCTGCCGCTGCAGGACATGGAATTCTGGCAGTTCCACCCGACCGGCGTGTCCGGCGCGGGCGTGCTGATCACCGAAGGCGTGCGCGGCGAAGGCGGCATCCTGATCAACTCGAACGGCGAACGCTTCATGGAGCGCTACGCTCCGACCCTGAAAGACCTGGCGCCGCGCGACTTCGTGTCCCGTTCCATGGACCAGGAAATCAAGGAAGGCCGCGGCTGCGGTCCTAATAAAGACCACGTGCTGCTGGACCTGCGCCACATCGGCTCCGAGACCATCCAGAAGCGCCTGCCGTCCATCCTGGAAATCGGCCACAAGTTCGCCAACGTCGATGCGACCAAGGAACCGATCCCTGTCGTGCCGACCATCCACTACCAGATGGGCGGTATCCCGACCAATATCCACGGCCAGGTGGTCGTGCCTGCCGGCGACGGCAGCCAGAAGGTGGTGAACGGCCTGTACGCCATCGGCGAATGTGCCTGCGTCTCCGTGCACGGCGCCAACCGCCTGGGCACCAACTCCCTGCTGGACCTGGTGGTGTTCGGCCGCGCAGCCGGCAACCACGTGGTGGCGCAGAACCTGAAGCAGAAGGAAAACAAGCCGCTGCCGAAGGACGCCGCCGACTTCGCAATGAACCGCCTGAACAAGCTGGAAACCTCCACCGGTTCCGAGCGCGTGCAGGACGTCGCCAACGACATCCGCGCCAGCATGCAGAAATACTGCGGCGTGTTCCGTACCGACGAGATGCTGGCCAAGGGCGTGGAAGCGATCATGCAGCTGGATGAGCGCCGCAAGCACGTCTCCTTCAAGGACAAGTCCAAGGTGTTCAACACCGCCCGCGTGGAAGCGCTGGAACTGGACAACCTGATCGAAACCGCAAAAGCGACCATCGTGTCGGCCAACGCGCGCAAGGAATCGCGCGGTGCACACGCACAGGACGACCATCCGAAGCGCGACGACGAAAACTGGATGAAGCACACCCTGTGGTTCTCCGAAGGCAACCGCCTGGAATACAAGGCAGTCGTCACCAAGCCGCTGACGGTCGAAACCTTCAAGCCAAAAGCACGTACTTTCTAAGCAAGGGCCTCACAACATGGCACGCACTCTCAAATTCAAGATTTACCGTTACGATCCGGACAAGGACGCCAAGCCGTACATGCAAGACCTGACGGTCGAGCTGAAAGACACCGACAAGATGCTGCTGGACGCACTGCAGCGCATCAAGTCCGACGTGGATGATTCGCTGTCGCTGCGCCGCTCCTGCCGCGAAGGCGTGTGCGGTTCCGACGCGATGAACATCAACGGCAAGAACGGCCTGGCCTGCACCACCAACCTGAACGAGCTGACCGAGCCAATCACGCTGCGTCCGCTGCCAGGCCTGCCGGTGGTGCGCGACCTGATCGTCGACATGACCCAGTTCTTCAAGCAATACCACTCGATCAAGCCGTTCCTGATCAACGACTCGATCCCTCCGGAGAAAGAGCGCCTGCAGTCGCCTGCGGAACGCGAAGAACTGGACGGCCTGTACGAGTGCATCCTGTGCGCCTGCTGCTCGACTTCCTGCCCATCGTTCTGGTGGAACCCGGACAAGTTCGTCGGCCCAGCCGGTCTGCTGCAAGCCTACCGCTTCATCGCCGACTCGCGCGACGAAGCCACCGGCCAGCGCCTGGATAACCTGGAAGACCCATATCGTCTGTTCCGCTGCCACTCGATCATGAACTGCGTCGATGTGTGCCCGAAAGGCCTGAATCCAAACAAGGCAATCGGCAAGATCAAGGAACTGATGGTTCGCCGCGCGATTTAATACAAAAATGGCGGAACTCGAAAAACGAGCGCACCAGGCTGATCCCACCAACCGTGCGCGCCTACGCTGGCGCGCACGCCGGGGCCTGTTGGAAAACGACATTATCCTGACTCGTTTCCTTGATGCGCACGAGGCTGAATTGACCGACGAAGAAGTGGACGCGTTCACGCGGCTCCTCGATTTGTCGGACAATGCACTGATGGATCTGGTCTTGGCCCGTAAGGAGCCGGAAGGCGAAATAGACCTGCCGCATGTACATGCGTTACTGGCACGCCTGCGCCAAGCCTGAGTTTAAGTTTTTTTATTTGCTGCATCTCTCCCAAAGGAAGAGTCCATGAACATCTCTGATACCAAAGCAACGCTATCGTTCTCCGACGGCAGCCCATCGGTAGAAATGCCGATCTACAAGGGCACCGTGGGCCCGGACGTCATCGACATCCGCAAGCTGTACGGCGCCACCGGCAAATTCACCTACGACCCAGGCTTCATGTCCACTGCGTCGTGCAACTCCTCGATCACCTACATCGACGGTGACAAGGGCGAGCTGCAATACCGCGGCTACCCGATCGAGCAACTGGCCGTGAACGCCGACTTCATGGAAACCTGCTACCTGCTGCTGAACGGCGAACTGCCGAACGCCGTGGACAAGCAGAAGTTCGTCGACACCGTGACCAAGCACACCATGGTGCACGAGCAGATGCAATTCTTCTTCCGCGGCTTCCGCCGCGATGCGCACCCGATGTCGGTACTGGTTGGTACCGTCGGCGCGCTGGCATCGTTCTACCACGACTCGCTGGACATCAACGACGCCAAGCAGCGTGAAATCTCGGCAATCCGCCTGATCGCCAAGCTGCCGACCCTGGTCGCCATGGCATACAAGTACTCGATCGGCCAGCCGTTCGTGTACCCGCGCAACGACCTGTCGTACTCCGCCAACTTCATGCGCATGATGTTCGGCAATCCATGCGAAGAGTACAAGGTCAACGAAGTGCTGGTGCGCGCCCTGGACCGCATCCTGATCCTGCACGCAGACCACGAGCAGAACGCTTCGACCTCGACCGTCCGCCTGGCCGGTTCGTCCGGCGCCAATCCGTTCGCCTGTATCGCTGCCGGTATCGCCTGCCTGTGGGGCCCTGCCCACGGCGGCGCTAACGAAGCTGCGCTGAACATGCTGAAGGAAATCGGCACCGTCGACAACATCCCTGCGTTCATCGCCCAGGTGAAAGACAAGAACTCCGGCGTGAAGCTGATGGGCTTCGGTCACCGCGTGTACAAAAACTTCGACCCGCGTGCGAAGCTGATGCGCGAAACCTGCCACGAAGTGCTGAACGAACTGGGCCTGCAAGACGACCCGCTGTTCAAGCTGGCCATGGAACTGGAAAAGATTGCGCTGAACGACGAGTACTTCGTGTCCCGCAAGCTGTACCCGAACGTGGACTTCTACTCCGGCATCGTGCAGTCGGCCCTGGGCATCCCGGTGTCCCTGTTCACTGGTATCTTCGCCATGGCCCGTACCATCGGCTGGATCGCCCAGTGGAACGAAATGATCGCCGACCCAGAGCAGAAGATTGGCCGCCCACGCCAGCTGTTCGTTGGCTCGGCAGTGCGCGACGTTCCTCCGCTGAAAGACCGCAAGTAATCCTTGCTGATGCACGAAAAAGCGAGCTTCGGCTCGCTTTTTTTTCGAACAGTACGACCGCATGTCGCTTTAAAAGAGAGTATTAGGAATGGGCGTAAGGTCGAAAGTGGATGTTGCATCTTGGATCAAGACGGGAAAACTTGGTCTGGCCAGTTTGGGGAGCAATAAAGTGACCATACTCAGGGCACTTGCTGAGCCAGCCGGTTGGGCCAGCACTGCCACGCCCGATGAAGTTCAAAATTACATGGACGCCGACTTATGGGGATATGGAATCTGGACTCTATGGTTCGTGGGGGGGCTTTGGACGCTGTAACTTGTGCGGTCAGTGAGTTAGAAGAGCATGGCTGGTGGTTTGATGTTGGGGACTTGGATACCTCCGTCTTTGACGATGTAAATATGTTCAAGACCTTCTTGTCGAGTTCCGAAATCCCATATCGGCCGCTTGATGGAAGCACGTTGACGTTGAGACATGCGGTAACTGGAACAATGAAAACGAAGCGAAGACGACTGAGGGCAAAGACCATACTGGCAGGACTGGATTTGCAAACGCGGATTCTGCTTGATGAGCAAGGTAAGGCGCTCCGAGTGATGGGTAGTCCTTACTGCGCTGAGCGGCAGATTCTTAGCTATTCGAGCTACTGTTCGAAAGAATTCATGCTTTTGTAGCTTGTTCAATTGGTGGGCGGTGGCGCTTCGGTGGTGGTTCTCAAAGTGTCCAACCATTTCAGACGGCGCGCCTCATACAAAAAGCGAGCTTCGCGGGCTCGTTTTTTTATTCCCGATGAAGACAGAAAGTTGCCAAGTCGAAAGATTTCAATAATACTATCGAAAATATTGCTTGTTTGGTTTTGCTCTGTGTTTAAGGAATCATTTTGTCTGCGAAAGTTCGTTCAGTGAGCCAGTGCGGGAAAATTGTCAGTACCCATCCGATCAGAGGGCTGGGCTTGCTCTATCCTGTGCTTGCGATCGCGCTGATTGCCGCAGCTACTACACTGGCCTTCATCGTCGCTGACGTTCAGGTGGCGGTGATGGGTACGAACCTGTTTGTATTCTTGGCCATAGCTGCTGGAATATCCTGTTTGCTCGGAATAGTCGTTGTCATTCGCTGGTATAGGCTCAAAGGCTCAAGCCTGACGGTCTTCGAGAAGGGAATTGCCCATCGGATGAGGGGGAGAACCACTTTCTTCCGCTGGCGCGAGGTGCAGGATGTGACTGTTCGCGCTACAAGAATGCATAACTTCCTGATTCGAAGTACATGGGTGAAGATAAAACTGGCGCCGAAAACGACGTTGAAATTCACCGACAACTATAAGGAGGTTTTCTCCCTCGGCATCAATTTATTGACGCTGACTGCGGCGGAGATGGTTCCGCTCGTGATTGCCAAACTGGAGCGTGGTGAAACTGTGGATTTTGGTGCAATCGAGGTCAGCCGGGCCGGGCTTAACAGGCGTTTCGCCAAGCTTCCCTGGTCGGAAGTCGGTGATGCCGAACTCAGGTCGGGGCAAGTCATTATCAAGAGAAAGGGGCGCCGGATTCCTTGGGGAAGGCCTCACTCCTTCCAGATCAAGAATCTCTTCGTGTTTCTGGCCGTGCTCGAACACTTCACTCAGATTGATGTTGGGGCGACTAAGGTGCCGCAACAAATGGTTGCAATGGCTTGAGAAGGAGGGCCTCGCCGTCCAGTTGCAAGGCAAATATCGCCTCTTCGCCTGAAGCGAGCTCGAAGTGTTCTGTGTTCGATTCGGCCCGGTCGGGCTTGCGTACGTCAGCTTCGCGGACGACGATGCGATGTTTGCCCGGCTCGACGGGGATGATTTCAAGGCTTGGCGAAGCCAGGTGCTTGAGCCGCGGCGGTGTTCGGTGGCCGTTGCCATCGATATAGATGCTGAATTTCGAGAGGCCAAATAGCGCATCTTCCGCGCACAGCACTCGGACAGTCGCGCTGCGAGCGAACTCACGTTGTGCGGCGCGTTCTCTCATCAAGTCCCTGGCCGACACTGATGGCGCCCCTGCGAATGCGCCGGTGAATATACCAAAAAGCTGGTATCCGGGTAGCTTCAGGTCCGGGCAGGCATTGATCAGTCGGTCGGCTATTTGTGCTGTCATTATTAATGTTTGGTTAGCGTTGCAAGGGCTGCACGCTTCTCAACTCGCCAGTTTCGATCTCGAAGCTGAGCAGGAACTGCTCCATGCCATCCCGGCCATTCGCCTCCAGGACGGCACCGAACCACTGTTCGGGTTGCTGTGGCGATGGCTCGAACCAGACGAATTTTCCATTCGGCGGAATGCCTTCAAATGGCAGCCGGCCATCGATAACATAAAGCTGTTCGCCTTGCGCGCTTCTAACAACCAGGCGATTGCGCAGTGGCCCGCCTTGCACTGCCGGCTCGAAAGATGCAATTCGGCTGCGGCCGGGAAGTACTATTGCCAGAACCCCATCGGGAAAATCGAGGCCATAAAAATGGCCATTTGATTTCCATTCAATCCGCACGACGGGCTGAGGCTCCCATCCCTTTTCAAGGAGCGCTCCCACACCCATGCCTTCTTCAATCCTGTTGCCGTCCTGGCGAATGTGGGTCAAGGATTCCACGCTGTCGGCTGTATAGAAAAAGCTGCCAACGAATATTGGATCGCTGGAAATCTGCCGTGTCACCTTTAACGGATCGTATTCGAAATCGTATTGCACGGTAACCCAGCGCGCTTTCTCCAGGCCCCGCTTGCGTGCCGTAGCAATAGCGGCGCCAATAAAAGTGGCCGAATACGAGAGGGGGGCGATTAAGTCACGCAAATCGACGGCTGCGAAATCGAAGTTGTAATGTTCCTGGTCGCTCAGCCTGTAATAGCCGACGCCACATAAATCTTGGAGGACATCGAGTTCCGGTTCGCCCCGGCTGCCATCAAGGCCAACCCAGACCGAAACTTTGTTTTGTCGCTGAAAGCCCTGGCCGTAAAAATCGTCGTCGTCCGAATAATCCTGGAGTGCTATTTGAGTCACCTTTAGTGTTATCGCCCATCGGGAGCAAGTATGGGCTTGCTGGACGACGAAGACAAGCCCGGCGTTGAGCTAAATATCGGCATGAACGCGCTATAAATTGGCTTGACGGACATTCAGATGCCCCGCCGGAGATGAAGTTCTGATATCGTGTTTATGAGTCAGTGAAGACACGAGTGCTTTCCTTTCAAGGAGTCCTGCTTGTTCACCAGCCCTAACCTTATTCTCGCCACTGCATTGCTGCTCCCCATTGCAGCACATGCCATACCAAATACTGCCGACACCCGCCTGCTCAGCGAGCCGGCAATTTCCAAAGACCACATTGCGTTTATTTATGCCGGCGATGTTTGGCTGGCCGGCCAGGATGGCCAGGATGCCCGGCGCTTGACTTCGGATTTGGGAGAGAAATCGAATCCGTTCTTTTCGCCCGATGGCAAGTCGATTGCCTACAGCGCGAATATCGATGGCAATATCGATGTATTTATCCTGCCGATTTCAGGCGGCATTCCGCGCCGCCTGACCTGGCATCCGGGCCAGGATCTCGTGCAAGGCTTTACGCCCGACGGCGCGCAGGTTTTATTCACCTCTCCACGCGTGGCGTCGAATAACCGCTATCGCAACCTGTTCACGGTGCCGGTGGGTGGTGGTGTTGAAACCCGGCTGGAAATCCCGAATGCCGCGCGTGCGACTTTCTCGCCGGATGGCCGGAAAATCGCCTATAACCCGACTTCGCCGGCTTTCCTGCAATGGAAGCGTTATCGCGGCGGTTTGAATTCGATTATCTGGCTGTTCAATCGCGACACGCAAGCTGTCGAACGTATTCCACAACCGCCAAGCCGGGTGAATGATGTCGATCCAATGTGGGTTGGCGATCAGGTTTATTTCCGCTCTGATCGCGATGGCGAGTTTAATCTGTATGTGTACGACACCCGCAGCAAGGCCATTAAGCAGTTGACCCGTCATTCGGATTTTCCTGTGCTGAATGCGGCTTTATCCGGCGGACAGATTCTGTACGAACAAGCCGGTTACCTTCATATGCTCAACCTTGATACCGGCGCGACTGTTGGCAGGAGGCTGGCGATTGGCGTCAGTGCCGACCTGGGACTGTCGCGTGAGCGCTGGGTGCGCGGGGCAAAATATATTCGCAATTCGTCACTATCGCCATCGGGGGCGCGCGTGGCGTTCGAGTTCCGCGGCGATATCGTTACACTCCCGGCAGAGAAGGGGGATATTCGTCACCTGACGCAAACGCCTGGCGCCCATGAACGCGGCCCAGCCTGGTCGCCGGACGGCCGGCAAGTCGCCTACTTCTCCGATGAAAGCGGTGAATACGCCTTGCATGTCAGGCAACAGGACGGCAAGGGCGAATTGCGCAAGTTCAAGCTGAACGGTTCCGGATTCTTTGAACGTGCAGCGTGGTCGCCGGACAGCAAGAAAATCGCTTTCATCGACAACTCCTGGACGCTGTACTACATCGACCTGGCGACTGGTGTGCAAAAGAAAGTGGCCACCGAGCCAATGTACGGTATCGACAAGTCGCTGCGTGGCGTCTGGTCGCCGGACTCGCGCTTTATCGCTTATACGCTCAATTCGCTGAGCTATACGCGCACGGCGTATATCTACGCCCTGGACGAGGATAAATCGCATGCGGTGACAGATGGCCTGTCCGACGTCGCCAATCCGGTCTTTGATCGCAACGGCAAATACCTTTACTTCTTCGCATCCACCGACGCGGGGCCGAGCAACAACTGGTTCTCGCTGCAGAACCAGGACAACCGCCCAACTCGCTCGCTCTGGCTGATGGTGCTGCGTAATGATGTCCCGTCGCCACTGGTGCGCGAAAGCGATGAGGAGAAAGGGGCGCCAACTGCACCCCCTGCGCCAAAGGAGCCGCCCAAGGAAGGCGCCGCCGGCGACAAGAGCGAGGAACGCGTAGTGGCCGATACCTCGACCAGCCGCGGTGCGGACGCCAAAGCGAAAGCCGCCGCTGCCACGGCCAAGCCGCCTGTGCCGATGCGCATCGACTGGGATGGCATATCGACCCGCGTGATCGACATGCCGCCGCCGGTTTCGCCATACTTCGACCTGGAGGCAGGTGCGGAAGGCCAGATCTTCTTCCTGCGCGAGGTGGACGGCAAACGCCAGGTCCAGCGCTTCGACCTGAAAGACCGCAAGACCGAAACCATCGTCGCCGACGCGGATGACTTTGAAATCAGCGCTGACGGCAAGAAGATCGCCTGGCGCCTGAAGGAGCAGTGGAATACCGGCTCCGCCACCGGCAAGCTGCTGTCGCCCTCGGAAGGCAAGCTGCGTGTGGAAGCCATCGAAACCAGGGCCGATCCGCGCGTGGAGTGGAAGCAGATCTACGACGAAGTCTGGCGCATCAATCGCGACTATTTCTACGACCCGCACATGCATGGCGTGAACTGGAAAGCGATGCGCGATAAATATGCCCAGTTCCTGCCCGACGTCGCTACGCGCAGTGACCTGAATCGCGTGATCCAGTGGCTGTGCAGCGAGCTGGCGGTTGGCCACCATCGCGGTGGTGGTGGTGACAACTTCATCGATGTCAAGCCGGTGCCGGGCGGCTTGCTGGGCGCTGACTACGAGGTCGCCAACGGCCACTATCGCTTCAAGAAAATCTACGGCGGCCTGAACTGGAACCCGACGCTGCGTGCGCCATTGACCGAACCAGGGCTGAATGTGAAAGCGGGCGAATACCTGCTGGCCGTCGACGGACGTCCGCTGACGCCGCCGACCAACCTGTACAGCGCGTTCGAAAATACCGCCAACCGCTCGATTGAAATCACGGTCGGGCCGAACGCAGATGGCAAGGGCGCGCGCCATATCACGGTGGTGCCGGTGGCGAGTGAAGATGCGCTGCGCAACCGCGATTGGGTGGAAGGGAATATCCGCAAAGTCGACGCTGCAACCGGCGGGCGCGTCGCCTATGTCTACGTGCCGAATACAGCGGGGCTGGGGCATACCTATTTCAAGCGCTATTTCTACCCGCAAGCCTACAAGGACGCGATCATCATCGATGAACGCTTCAATGGCGGCGGCAGCCTGGCCGACTACTATATCGAGCTGCTGCAAAAGCAGGAGATCGCCTGGTGGGCCATGCGCTATGGCGCGGATATGAAGACGCCTTCCGCCTCGATCCAGGGGCCGCGGGCGATGCTGATCGATGAAACCGCAGGCTCGGGAGGCGACTTGCTGCCGTGGATGTTCCGCAAGAATAAGCTTGGTCCGCTGATTGGCAAGCGGACCTGGGGCGGACTGGTTGGCATTCTTGGTTTCCCGGTGCTGCTGGATGGCGGCACGATCACCGCGCCGAACCTGGCTTTCTGGACCCGCGAAGGTGGTTGGGGTGTCGAGAACGAGGGCGTGCCGCCGGATATTGAAGTAGACCAGAATCCGGCGGATGTGATTGCGGGCCGCGATCCGCAGCTGGAGAAGGCGATTGAGGTGATCAAGGCCGAACTGGCGAAGTCGCCGCCAAGCCGACCGGCGCGTCCGGCCTATCCGGACAAGAGCCGCTAGCTCAAGCTGCAGCCAGCCTTGCCACCGCTTCGGCAAATGCAGGGCGGGTTCCAGGTGCCGGGCGCAGGCAATCAATTGCCAGTGACCGCACGTGAGGCAGTTCTTCTTCGCAGCGCTCGAGCAGTTCTTCCAGCAGATAGCCGAAGGCCCGCACTTCCAGGCGCTCCAGCGCAGATGCGAGCGCGGTGCCTGGTTCGAAGCGCGAGGCCCCGCCGAAATCGCCCAGCACTGCATTCCCTTTGCCGCAGTTCAGTACATTGTGCGCATAAAGGTCGCCATGCATGATGCCCCGCGCATGCAGGTGCGCGGCGGCAGAGGCAATGCCGCGTGCGATGCCCAGCAGGGCTTCTGTGCTGAAAAACTGGCCCTCGGCATAAACGTCCCGGGTGCAGCTTGCAAAGCTTGGCGGGCCGGCCAGGTTGCGCAAGCCGGGGTCGACCAGGGGCATGACCAGGGCGGGCAGCTGTGAGGGATGATCGGGGATCGTGCCGAGTACGGGGATCAGGTTGGGGTGCGTGCCGGCGCCAATGCAGGCGGCCATTTCCTGCGTTGGCAAGCCATCGCTGGTCATGGCCCCTTTGTACACCTTGACCGCCACCGGCTTGCCATCGAGCGTGGCCTGGTGGATCACGCCGGACGCGCCTTCGCCCAGCTTGTCCTGGATTTGCAGCGCGTTCCAGGAAATGCTGGCCGCAGGCGGCAATGGCGCCTCGCTGAAAGGGTTGCCGGCGAAAGCCAGCCAGGCAAGCCGCGGCATCGAGGTCAGCCAGGCTGGCAGTTGCGGAAGACGGTTGGCCGAAATGCGCAGCAGTTCCAACTTGCTGCAATTTGCCAGCGCCGGAGGCAATGCGCGCAAGCGGTTCCCCGATAACATCAGCTTTTGCATGTCGGTGCAGCGGCCAAGTTCGGCAGGAAGCTGTTCGAAGCTGTTGTCGGTCAGGATCAGCCAGCGCAGCCGGGCGGGCAGGGCGTCAGCGGGCACGCTCGCAATGCGGTTCGCCTTGAAACCGATCATGGTCAGCGAAGCGCAGCGGCCCAGCACTGGCGGCAGTTCCGTGAACTGGTTTTCGGAACAGAAGATGATGCGCAGGCGATGCAGGCGTGGAAGATCGTCCGGCAGGGAGGACAGGGCGTTGCCGGTAAGGTCCAGGATCTCCAGCGTGTCGGCCAGGCCGAAGATCTCGCGTGGGAATTCAGTCAGGCCGCAGCGCAACTGCAGCCGCACTGCGCCGGCCAGCTCGCCGGAGCGCAGTTGTTGAAGCGTTTGCATCGATTTACATGAAGAGTTTTGGCGGGCGCAGTATAGCTTGCGGCTAGCTTTCCTCGTCCAGCATTTTCTGGATCTCGGCGCGCTCCTTGGGCGAGACGTGGCCGCCGCGCAGGGCCGCCATCACCAGGGCCTTGCCGGAACCGGCGAAAGCCTTGTGGATCAAGTCCTTCAGCAAGGAAGTCTGGATCGAGTCTTGCTGCTCTACAGGCGAATAAATGTGGGCGCGCTGGCTTTCGTCGCGGTTCAGCAAACCCTTGGTGTGCATCACTTGCAGCAGGCGAAGCACGGTCGCGTACTGCATATCTGGCCGCGTCTGCATGGCCGCCTCATGCACTTGCCGCGCGGTCGCCGGACCTAGTGCAAACAAAAGGCGCAGCATTTCCAGTTCGCTAGGAGTAGGTTTCGGCAAGGCCATGATAGATCCAGGAAGAGCGTTGATGGATCTAGAATAAATGATCTAGACAGAAAAGTCTACACCCGCAAACTGCTGGCCTCGTGTCACACCTTGGGGTCACACCCCAAACGTGACACGGGCTCAAGCGTCGCGCGGTCGAGCCCGTGTCACACTTCGGGTGTGACCCCAAGGTGTGACACGGGCTGGGCTGTACTACCACTTCATCTCGCCTTTGGCGACTTTGGCGCTCAGTTGCAGGGCGCTTTCGAGGCCGGCTTGCGGGTAGGCGGACTTCATTGCTGCGATCAGGGCTGCGCTGTCTGCGGCGGCCGGGGTGGCGGCTTCGAAGCGGCCCAGGTAGTCGGCGGTGTAGCTGATGGCGTCCGGGGTGAGGGCGGCGCCGGGGGCGAAGTGGCCGGGCACCACAGTGACCGGCTTCAGCTTGGCCATGTCGTCGAGTACCGACAGCCATTGGGCGCGCGATTCGGGTGTCTGGGTGTCGGCAACCCAGACGTGCAGGCCTTTGAACAGCACCACGCCGCCGACCACGGCTTTGATCGATGGAATCCACACATAGCTACGGTCGCCCTGGCCTTTGATTTCCAGCTTCTTGCCTTCGAGCTCGATATCGCCTTGCAGCAGTTCCGGCATCACTACGCCACTTGGGGCGTTGGCGCCGAGGATCGGGCCCCAGTAGGCCACTTTGGCTTGCCCTTTCTTTTCCATGGCAGCGATGGTGGTGCCGCGTGCCACGATGCGGGCTGTCGGGAAGGCTGCTTTCAGTACGTCCAGGCCGAAGTAGAAGTCCGGGTCGCCGTGGCTCACATAAATAGTCGTCAGGCGCTTGCCGCTGGCCTTGATCTGGGCGGCGAGCTTCTCGGCTTCGGCGCGCGAGAACTGGGCGTCGACCAGCACGGCGTCTTTTTCGCCTTTCACCAGCACGGAGGCAACCGGGAAGATGGCGGCTTCGCCCGGATTGAAGACTTCCAGTGTCAGCGGGGCGGCGATGGCGCCCGCGGTGCTTGCTGCGAGGGCGGCTGCGGCGAGGGTGTGCTTGAGCATGTTTGCATTCCTTTGGGTGAGTAGATGAGGCCAGTGTAGGGCGCTGGAGATGTTCTAAAAATAGGTTATATTGAAATTGTTTATTGCTTAAATCGCTCATATGGACCGTATTGCCTCTGCCAACGTCTTTGTCACCATTGCCGAACGCGGCAGCCTGGCCGCTGCGGCTGAAGCACTGGATATGTCGCGCGCCATGGTGACGCGCTACCTGGCGGAAATGGAGGAGTGGGCGGGGGCACGCCTGCTGCACCGGACTACGCGCCGCCTGGGGCTGACTGCGGCGGGGGAGGTGACGCTGGCGCGTTGCCGCGAATTGCTGGCGCTGGCCGGGGCGATTCCGGCTGCGGGCGATGCCGGAGCTGGCGCGCCGCGCGGCTTGCTGCGCGTGGCCTGCGCGCAGTTCCTGGCGCAGACGGCGCTGGCCGATGCGCTGGCGGGCTTCCTGCGCCGCTACCCTCAGGTGACTGTGGACCTGCAGGTCGATAACCGTGCCGTCAACCTGGTCGAGCAGCGCATCGACCTTGCCATCCGGATCACCAATGCGCTGGAACCGAACCAGATCGCGCGCAAGCTTGGTGAATGCCGTTCGATGCTGGCTGCGGCGCCGGCCTACCTGGCGGAGCGTGGCACGCCCGCCGACCCGCAGGACCTGGCGCGGCATAACTGCCTGGCCTATAGCTACTTTGGCAAGAGCGTGTGGACCCTGGCCGGCGCCGGCGCGGCAGTGGTGGAGGTGCCGGTCGGCGGCAACCTGTCGTCGAACGAATCGATGGCGCTGCTGGCGGCGGCCGGGCAGGGTGCCGGCATCGCCATGCAGCCGCGCTTTGTGGTCATGCCGGAAGTGGCGGCGGGCCGGCTGGTGGAGGTCTTGCCGGATTGGCAACCGCAGGCGCTGGGAATGCATGCCATTTACACATCGCGCCAGCACATGCCGCCTGCGCTGCGGGCCTTGCTGGACTACCTGGCCGACTGGTTCGCCCGGCACGGATCGGAGTTTTAGTTGTTTCAGTTCAATGACAGTGCTATGCTAGGCGACCGTTTTTGGAAAATCTGGAAACAACAGAGCCCTTCCCCCACAACTTGATGTGCAATCCGCTAACCGGTCAGGCCGTGTCGCGGAAGGTTTGAACAACCCGCTAATTCCTCGCGAAGCGCGAAGAAAGGTGAGCAAAGAAATGATGCAACAACAGACGTCCAATTCCTACCTGTTTGGTGGGAACGCGCCGTACGTAGAAGAACTGTACGAGGCGTACCTCGAAAATCCTGGCTCCGTGCCAGACAACTGGCGCCAGTACTTCGACGCCATGCAGAACGTGCCGGCAGTCGACGGCAGCGCCAAGCCAGACGTCGTTCACTCGTCCGTCATCGCCTCCTTCGCCGAACGCGCGAAAGCAGGTCCGATCCGCACCATCGTCGCTTCGTCCGACGCCGAAATGGGCCGCAAGCGCGTGGCCGCCACCCAGCTGATCGCAGCCTACCGCTACCTGGGCTCTCGCTGGGCAAACCTGGACCCGCTGCAGCGCCAGGAACGTCCGAGCATCCCTGAACTGGAGCCATCTTTCTACGGTTTCACCGATGCCGACCAGGACACTGTCTTCAACATCAGCAACACCTACTTCGGCCCAGAGACCGCGACCCTGCGCGACCTGACCAACCTGCTGAAGGACACCTACACCCGTTCCGTCGGCGCGGAATACATGTACATCTCCGACCCGGCCGAAAAGCGCTGGCTGCAGGAGCGCCTGGAGTCGATCCGTTCGACCCCGAACTTCACCGCCGAAAAGAAAAAGCACATCCTGGAGCGCCTGACCGCCGCTGAAGGCCTGGAACGCTACCTCCACACCAAGTACGTCGGCCAGAAGCGCTTCTCACTGGAAGGCGGCGAGACCTTCATCGCGTCGATTGACGAAATCATCCAGCGCGCCGGCGAAAAAGGCGTGCAGGAAATCGTGATCGGCATGGCCCACCGCGGCCGCCTGAACGTGCTGGTAAACACCCTGGGCAAGGCGCCTAAGGACCTGTTCGAAGAATTCGAAGGCAAGCACGCCGACGACCTGCCGGCCGGCGACGTGAAATACCACCAGGGCTTCTCTTCCGACATCTCCACCGCAGGCGGCCCGGTCCACCTGTCGCTTGCGTTCAACCCGTCCCACCTGGAAATCGTCAACCCGGTGGTTGAAGGTTCCGTGAAGGCCCGCATGGACCGCCGCGGCGACGCGCACGGCGCGCAGGTGCTGCCGATCCTGGTGCACGGCGACGCGGCATTCGCCGGCCAGGGCGTTGTGATGGAAACCCTGAACCTGGCGCAGACCCGCGGCTACGGCACCGGCGGCACCGTGCACATCGTGATCAACAACCAGATCGGCTTCACCACTTCCGATCCGCGCGATGCACGTTCCACCATCTACTGCTCCGACGTCGTGAAGATGATCGAAGCGCCTGTGCTGCACGTGAACGCCGACGATCCTGAAGCCGTGGTACTGGCTTCCCAGATCGCACTGGACTACCGCCTGCAGTTCAAGAAAGACATCGTTGTCGACATCATCTGCTACCGCAAACTGGGCCACAACGAGCAGGACACCCCGGCGCTGACCCAGCCGCTGATGTACAAGAAGATCGCCAAGCACCCGGGCACCCGCAAGCTGTACGCGGACAAGCTGATTACCCAGGGCGTGATCCCGGCCGACGGCGGCGACGCCATGGTGGCCGCTTACCGCGCTGCGATGGACCAGGGCAAGCACACCATCGATCCGGTGATCTCCAACTTCAAGAACAAGTACGCCGTTGACTGGCTGCCGTTCCTGAACCGCAAGTGGACCGACGCGGCCGATACCGCCGTGCCGATGACTGAGCTGAAGCGCCTGGCGACCGCCATCACCACCGTGCCTGAATCGTTCAAGGTGCACTCGCTGGTCGAGAAAGTGCTGGCTGACCGCGCTGCCATGGGCAAGGGCGAGATGAACCTGGACTGGGGCATGGGCGAACACCTGGCCTTCGCGTCCCTGGTTTCCTCCGGCTACGCAGTGCGCCTGACCGGCCAGGACGCCGGCCGCGGCACCTTCACCCACCGTCACGCCGTGCTGCACGACCAGAACCGCGAGCGTTGGGATGCCGGCACCTACATTCCGCTGCAGAACATCGCAGAAGGCCAGGCACCGTTCACCGTGATCGACTCCGTGCTGTCCGAAGAGGCAGTGCTGGGCTTCGAATACGGCTACTCGACCGCCGAGCCTAACACCCTGACCATCTGGGAAGCCCAGTTCGGTGACTTCGTCAACGGTGCCCAGGTTGTGATCGACCAGTTCATCAGCTCCGGCGAAGTGAAGTGGGGCCGCGCTTCCGGCCTGGTCATGATGCTGCCGCACGGCTACGAAGGCCAGGGCCCAGAACACTCGTCGTGCCGCCCAGAGCGTTTCCTGCAGCTGTGCGCTGACAACAATATGCAAGTGGTGCAGCCGACCACCGCATCGCAGATCTTCCACGTGCTGCGCCGCCAGATGGTGCGCCAGTTCCGCAAGCCGCTGGTGATCCTGACTCCTAAGTCGCTGCTGCGTAACAAGGATGCAGGTTCCCCGCTGGAGCAACTGGCCAAGGGCGCGTTCCAGACCGTGATCGGCGAAGTGGACGAGTCCATCGACGCCAAGAAGGTCAAGCGCGTGATCGCCTGCTCCGGCAAGGTGTATTACGACATCGTGAACACCCGCAAGACCCGCGGCGTGACCGATACCGCCATCGTGCGTATCGAGCAGCTGTACCCATTCCCGCACAAGGCATTCGCTGCTGAACTGAAGAAGTTCCCGAACCTGACCGAAGTGGTGTGGGCGCAGGACGAGCCGCAGAACCAGGGTCCTTGGTTCCAGATCCAGCACAACATCTTCGAGGCCATGGAATCGGGCCAGAAGCTGGCATACGCCGGCCGTCCTGCTTCCGCTTCGCCTGCCGTGGGTTACTACGACAAGCACTACGCGCAGCAGAAAGACCTGCTGGAAACCGCGTTCTCGAAGCTGAAGGGCTTCATCCTGACCAAGTAATTCACGCATTAGCGGGTGAGCCGCCCGCGTCAAGCGGGCGGCGCGAAAAACACACAAAATTCGGAGTAAAAAACAAATGGCACAAATCGAAGTCAAAGTTCCTCAACTGTCGGAATCCGTCGCTGAAGCGACCCTGCTGTCCTGGCACAAGAAAGTCGGCGAGGCAGTGGCCCGCGACGAAAACATGATCGACATCGAGACCGACAAGGTTGTCCTGGAACTGCCAGCACCAGCCGCAGGCGTGGTTGTGCAAGTGATCAAGGCCGACGGCGCCACCGTGGTTGCCGGCGAAGTGATCGCCATCATCGATACCGAAGCCGCTGCCGGCGCGACCCCATCGGCTCCTGCCGCCGCCGCTCCTGCCGCCCCAGCCGCTGCCGCCGACAAGTCCGGCGTTGCCATGCCAGCCGCTGCCAAGATCCTTTCCGAAGCCGGCATCGCCGCTTCCGACGTTGCCGGTTCCGGCAAGGACGGCCGCGTGACCAAGGGCGACGCCCTGGCCGCTGCCGCTGCACCGAAGCCAGCCGCTCCAGCACCGCTGGCGCCAGCCGCTCCTAAAGCGCAACTGCAGAAGGTTGCTGCTCCAGCCGTTGCCAACCTGGGCGACCGTCCGGAAGAGCGCGTGCCAATGAGCCGCCTGCGTGCACGTATCGCCGAGCGCCTGGTTGAGTCCCAGTCCACCAACGCGATCCTGACCACCTTCAATGAAGTGGACATGAAGCCGGTCATGGACCTGCGCAACAAGTACAAGGACAAGTTCGAGAAAGAACACGGCGTGAAGCTGGGCTTCATGTCCTTCTTCGTGAAGGCCGCTGTGCACGCACTGAAGAAGTACCCGATCCTGAACGCTTCGGTTGACGGCAACGACATCGTCTACCACGGCTACTTCGACATCGGTATCGCCGTGGGTTCCCCGCGCGGCCTGGTGGTGCCTATCCTGCGCAACGCAGACCAGATGAGCATCGCCGAGATCGAGAAAAAGATCGGCGAGTTCGGCGCGAAAGCCAAGGAAGGCAAGCTGACCCTGGAAGACCTGACCGGCGGCACCTTCTCCATCTCGAACGGCGGTACCTTCGGCTCCATGCTGTCGACCCCGATCATCAACCCGCCACAATCCGCAATCCTGGGCGTGCACGCCACCAAGGACCGCGCTGTTGTCGTTGACGGCCAGATCGTGATTCGCCCGATGAACTACCTGGCGATGTCCTACGACCACCGTATCATCGACGGCCGCGAAGCTGTCCTGGGCCTGGTGGCAATGAAGGAAGCGCTGGAAGATCCTGCGCGCCTGCTGCTGGACCTGTAAAACCGGTAAAGCGGCGGGGACTGGCCCTAGGTCCAGCCCCCGTCCCTCACTGCAAGTCAGCGACTGTTACCGGCTGGTGTCTGACCCTGCGGGTCTGACACCGGTTTACCGGTTTAGAAAACACGAAGGGAGTCACATGAGCGTCTCCGAAGAACTGAAGCGCCTGCACGAACTGCACCAGGCCGGTGCCCTGAGCGATGAAGAATTCGCCCGTGCCAAGGAAAAGCTGCTGCAAAGCGGCGGTACCAGCCAGCAGCCCGGCGGCGATTTCGCCACCGAAGTGGGCAAGCTGCGCCGCTCCACCACCGACCGCTGGCTAGGCGGCGTGTGCGGCGGCATCGCCAAACAATCCGGCATCGAGTCCTGGATCTGGCGCCTGATCTTCGTCCTGGTCGCAACATGCCTCGGCTTCGGCGGGCTGATTTACATCCTTATGTGGATTTTCGTCCCCACGGACGACCAATGATTTGGGAAAAGACATGAGCAACAAACAATTTGACGTAGTAGTTATCGGCGCCGGTCCTGGCGGTTACATCGCGGCCATCCGCGCAGCGCAGCTGGGCTTCTCCGTAGCCTGTATCGACGAGTGGAGCAACGACGCCGGCAAGCCAGCCCCAGGCGGCACCTGCACCAACGTAGGCTGCATTCCATCCAAAGCGCTGCTGCAATCGTCCGAGCACTTCGAACACGCATCGCACGGCTTCAAAGAGCACGGCATCAATGTGGAAGGCCTGTCCTTCGACGTGGCCCAGATGCTGAAGCGCAAGAACACCGTGGTCAAGCAAAACAACGACGGCATCCTGTTCCTGTTCAAGAAGAACAAGGTGACCTTCTTCCACGGCCGCGGCGCATTCGCCGGCGCCGCTGGTGCCGAAGGCTACCCGATCGCCATCTCCGGTCCTACCACCGAAACCATCACCGGCAAGCAGATCATCGTTGCTACCGGCTCCAACCCGCGTGCACTGCCAGGCGCACCATTCGACGAGAAACTGATCCTGTCGAACACCGGCGCCCTGAACATCGAAACCGTGCCGGCCAAGCTGGGCGTGATCGGTGCCGGCGTGATCGGCCTGGAACTGGGCTCCGTGTGGCGCCGCCTGGGTTCGGAAGTGACCGTGCTGGAAGGCCTGCCGACCTTCCTGGGCGCAGTCGACGAGCAGATCGCCAAGGAAGCACAGAAGCTGCTGACCAAGCAGGGCCTGTCGATCAACCTGTCCTGCAAGATCACCAAGGTCGAAGCCGGCAAGAACAACGTCACCGTTGAATACACCGACGCCAAGGGCGAAGCGCAGAAGGCGACCTTCGACAAGCTGATCGTGTCGATCGGCCGTACCGCCAACACCATCGGCCTGGGCGCCGACAAAGTGGGCCTGGCTGTCGACGAGCGCGGCATGATCACCGTGGACGAAGATTGCAAGACCAACCTGCCGAACGTATGGGCGATCGGCGACGTGGTGCGCGGCCCGATGCTGGCGCACAAGGCGGAAGAAGAAGCGGTAGCCGTGGCTGAGCGCATCGCCGGCCAGCATGGCCACACCAACTTCAACACCCTGCCATCCGTCATCTACACCCATCCGGAAATCGCTTCCGTGGGCAAGACCGAGCAGCAGCTGAAGGCCGAAGGCGTGGCATACAAGGCCGGCACCTTCCCGTTCCTGGCTAACGGCCGCGCACGCGCGCTGGGCGATACCAACGGCATGGTGAAGTTCCTGGCCGATGCAACCACCGACGAGATCCTGGGCGTGCACATCGTGGGTCCAATGGCTTCCGAGCTGATCTCCGAAGCCGTGGTGGCGATGGAGTTCAAGGCTTCGGCCGAAGACATCGCGCGCATCTGCCACGCACACCCATCGCTGTCCGAAGCGACCAAGGAAGCGGCGCTGGCTGTTGATAAGCGTACGCTGAACTTCTAAACCGGAAAACCGGCAAAGCGGTGTCTGACCCGCAGGGTCAGACACCAGGCCTGCAGGTGTCTGACCCTGTGGGTCAGACACCGGTCTACCGGTTTAAGAAAATGAACGTCCAAGAGTTTTACCAGCACGCGCTCACGCAGCGCGACTTCAAAGCCGACGCCGCCCAGCAGCGCGCCGTCGACCGCCTGCAGCAGTGCTACGACGAATGGGTCGCCTACAAGGCCCAGCGCTCGAATTCCTTCAAACGCCTGATCAACCGCCCGACGCCTCCGCGCGGCGTGTACATGTGGGGCGGGGTAGGGCGCGGCAAGTCCTTCCTGATGGATTCGTTCTATTCGGTGATCCCGCTGGTGCGCAAGACGCGCCTGCACTTCCACGAATTCATGCGCGACGTTCACATGCAACTGGACGAACTGCGCGGCGTGGAAGACCCGCTGGACGAAGTGGCAAAACGGATCGCGAAAAAATACCGCCTGATCTGCTTCGATGAATTCCACGTATCGGACGTGGCGGATGCCATGATCCTGTATAACCTGATGAAGGCGTTGTACGACAACGGCGTGTCCTTCATCATGACTTCGAACTACGAGCCGTCCACCCTGTATCCCGACGGCCTGCACCGCGACCGCATCCTGCCCACCATCGCCCTGCTGAAGGAAAAGATGGACGTGCTGAACGTGGATGCGGGCGTCGACTACCGCGGCCGGGCGCTGGAGCAGGTGGATGCCTACTACACGCCGCTCAACGCCAATACCGACCACCAGTTGCGCGAAGCCTTCGCGCGCGTGGCCGAAACTTCCGACGAAGACCCGCGCATCCATGTGGAAGGCCGTGAGCTGAAAGCCTTGCGCCGCGCCGGCACCATCATCTGGTTCGATTTCGCCACGCTGTGCGGCGGCCCGCGCTCGCAGAATGACTATCTGGAAATCGCCAGCCGCTTCCATACCGTGATATTGTCCGGTATTCCGATGATGTCGGCCGGGCAATCGTCCGAAGCGCGCCGCTTCACCTGGCTGATCGACGTGTTCTACGACCAGAAGGTCAAGCTGATCATGTCGGCCGAAGTGGAGCCGGAGGAGCTGTACACGTCCGGTGTGCTGTCCAATGAATTCCACCGCACCGTGTCGCGTATCGTCGAGATGCAATCGCGCGAATATATGGAAAAGGAACAGCGCGGCGCTGCCGAAAAGCTGTCCTGACAAGGAGAATAATTTGAAGAACTGGATCTGGCTGGCCGTGATGCTGCCAAGCGCCGTGCTGGCGCAGGACATCGGCCGTCCGGCAACGACTGGTGCTCCTGGCATCCCGGAAACCCATTCGGTCGAGCAGGCTGACGCGCGCCTGGCGCAAGTGAAGAAGGACCGCGAAGCGGTGGAGGCGGAGTTCAGCGCCAGCGAAGCGCTTTGCTACGACAAGTTCTTCGTCAATGCCTGTATCGACAAAGCCAAGGAACAGCGCCGCTTGCGCCTGGCCGAACTGCGCGCGGTGGAAGTGGAAGCCAATTACTTCAAGCGCCGTAATGCGGTGGAAGCGCGCGACCGAGAACTGGAAGACCGCGCCCAGAAGGATGCCGCGGAAGCGGCCTACAACGCCGCCCATCCCAAGCCGCCAAAAGTCGACCCTGCTTCGAAGCCGGCACCGAAGCCGGCTGCGGTCTCGGTGCAGCAGCGCCAGGCGGAGCATGATGCCCGCGAACAGGCCCGCGTCGCCCAGGAAGCTGCCGACGCGCCGAAACGCGCTGCCAAGGCGGCGCAATTCGAACGCAAGAAAGCCGAGTCGGAGAAGCGGCAGGCGGAAGTCAAGGCCAAGATGGCCGAGAAGGAAGAGAAGAAGCGCCGTGCTGCGGAAGCGCAGAAGGCCGAAGCAGCAAAAGCCGAGGCCGCAGCCAAGGCTGCAGCCTCGAAAAAGCCTTAAACAGCTTTACGCAGCTTCTGCACCGTGTAATTGACCTTTTCCTTTGGCGGGGCCACCAGCTTGATGATCGCCATCGAGCAGTTGTCGCCCTTGCCCTGGGCACGTTCGCGGGCCTTGTTGATCAGCAGTTCCGCCGCTTCGCGCGGCGACTTCTTGGCGATCGCGCTCGCCAGTTCCACATCCGCAAAATACGACCACAGCCCGTCCGAGCAGAGCAGGAATGAGTTGCCTGCCTTCAGGTCGTGCTGTACCCCGAACGTGACAAACGGTTCCCTATGCTTGTTGCCCAGGGCGTTGCTGAGCAGCTTGGCCTGGCGATGCTTGCGCGCCGCTTCTTCCGGCAAGTTTTCCTTCTCCATCAGGTGGGCGACATACTCGGCGTCGCTGGTGCGGGCCAGGCACTCCTTGTTGTCAAAACGATACAGACGCGAGTCGCCAACCACGGCCCAGACGGCCTGGCGCTCCGGCGTCAGCACCATCAGCACCATGCTCGATTGGGGCTCGCTGGCGCCCGTTCGCGGGTCCATGACGAGGATCTGGTGGACATCGTGCGCTATTTCTCGCAGCAATTCCTCCAGACGCCCCAGGTGGACGGTCTCCGACGCCCGGTAATCGTCAAACAATTGTTTGGCCGTATGCAGCACCTGTTCAGCGCCAGTAGCGCCACCACTGATGCCATCGGCCAGCACGGCCAGCACATAGCCGGGTGCTTTCTGCGCTGTAAACAGCGCGACACGGTCATTTTGTAGGGGCCGGCTACCGATATGTTGGGCGGTTCCAGCCTCGATCTTGTACGTGCTCATAGGGACTTGACAGCTTCTTTCCAATGACTACCTGAGTTAAACTATGCACAGTATGCAGTTTTGTTGCAAGTATAGCCTGTTGTCCCTACGAAACTGTAAGCAAACGTTAATCGAAATCGTGCAGACTTCCCATTTATGATCAACAAAGAAGAAATCCAGCGTCGCATCGTTGAGCTCGACGTCGAGCACCGCGACCTGGATGCAGTCATTGAAATGTTGACCCTGGATGGTCACCACGATCAACTTCAGTTGCGCCGCCTCAAGAAGCGTAAGCTGCAATTGAAAGACTATATCACCCTGCTGAAAATGCAATTGGTGCCCGACGTACCGGCCTGAGCAGGGCCACTCATTCTTCGAATAACTTGACTGATACACAACAGCCGACCGCCGCTTCCGGCGCGCCGAGCGATCCGGTTTTTCCTCCGGGGGCGCACGACGCCGATATTGAGCGCCTGTTTGGACCCGGCGGCCCCCTCGGCCCGGCGGTGGGTGGCTTTCGTCCACGCAAATCGCAGACCGAGATGGCCAAGGCGATCGCCGATGCCATCGCCAAGCAGCAGACCCTGATCGCCGAAGCCGGTACCGGCACCGGCAAGACCTTTGCCTACCTGGTACCGGCGCTGCTGTGGGGCGGCAAGACCATCGTCTCCACCGGTACCAAGAACCTGCAGGACCAGTTGTTCCTGCGCGATATTCCGACCATTCGCGCCGCGCTGCAGGCACCGGTCTCGGTCGCGCTGCTGAAAGGGCGCTCCAACTACCTGTGCCACTACCACCTGGAACGCACGCTGCAAAACGGCCGCATGACTTCGCGCGAGGACGTTGGCTACCTGCGCGAGATTTCGCGCTTCCTGAAAATGACCAGCACCGGCGACAAGGCCGAACTGGCGCGCGTGCCGGAAAACGCCCTGGTGTGGAACCTGGTGACGTCGACCCGCGAGAATTGCATGGGGCAGGAGTGCCAGTACTACCAGGACTGCTTCGTGATGAAGGCGCGCCGCGAGGCGCAGCAGGCCGACGTGGTGGTAGTCAACCACCACCTGTTCTTCGCCGACGTTGCGCTGAAGGATACCGGTGTGGCCGAACTGCTGCCTTCCGCGAACACCGTGATCTTCGACGAGGCGCACCAGTTGCCCGATACTGCCACGCTGTTCTTCGGCGACAGCGTATCCACCTCGCAGATCCTTGAACTGTGCCGCGATGTGCTGGCCGAGGGCCTGGCCCATGCGCGCGACGGCGCCGAGTGGGCCAAGGTGGTCACGCCGGTGGAAAAAGCAGCGCGCGACCTGCGCCTGACGTTCTCGCAAGACATCGTGCGCATGTCGCTGCCGCAGATCGCCCCCTCCAGCGATTTCTTCCCGGCGCTGCAGACGCTGAAGGATGAACTGAACGACATGGTGGCCGTGCTGGAAAAGAATGCCGAGCGCGCCGAGACCATAGAACAATGCCGCGTGCGCGGCAACGAGCTGTCGGCCCGCCTGGAAGCCTGGAAGTTCGATCCGAAGGCCAAGGTGGCTGCCGGCGAAGAAGCGGTGTTCTGGGTGGAGGCCTTCCAAAGCTCACTGCAACTGCATAAAACGCCGCTGTCGATAGCGCCGATCTTCAACGGCCAGCGCGAAGGCGTGCCGCGCAGCTGGATTTTCACTTCCGCCACGCTGGCGGTGAAAAACGACTTCACCCACTTCGCCCAGCAACTGGGCCTGGAGAATGAAGTCGCGCGCAACTGGCCAAGCCCGTTCAACTACGAGGAGCAGGGCATCCTGTATGTGCCTCAAGGCTTGCCGGACCCGAATTCGATGGGCTATACCGACGCCGTGCTGGATGCGGCGCTGCCGGTGATCGAGGCGGCCGGCGGCCGCACCTTCCTGCTGTGCACCACGCTGCGCGCCGTCAAGCGCGCCGCCGACCGCCTGCGCGACGAATTCGACAAGCGCGGCCTGAAGTTCCCGCTGTTCGTGCAGGGCGACCGTGGCCGCACCGAACTGCTCGACCAGTTCCGCAAGGCCGGCAACGGCGTGCTGATCGGCTCCCAGAGCTTCTGGGAAGGCGTGGACGTGCGCGGCGAAGCGCTGTCGCTGGTAATCATCGACAAGCTGCCATTCGCGCCGCCGGACGATCCTGTGCTGGCCGCCCGCATCGAGGTGATGGAGCGCCAGGGCCTGAACGGCTTCATGGGCCATACCCTGCCGGAAGCAATCATCAACCTGAAGCAGGGGGCCGGCCGCCTGATTCGCGATGAAGGCGACCGCGGCGTGCTGATGCTGTGCGACCCGCGCGTGATTTCCAAGCCGTATGGCCGCCGCATCTGGCAAAGCCTGCCGCCTTTCAAGCGTACGCGCGAAGCGGCGGAAGTCATCGAATTCTTCAAAGGCCATTAACCCCAGGGAGACGTCATGAAACTGACACGCGCGATGTTGGACGAAGCAGCAGGCCAGGGCCTGCTGGACGAAGGCCAGGCAGGGCGGTTGTGGCAGTTCCTGGTGGAGCGTGAGCAGCATACGCCCGGCTTCAAACCGGCGCACATCCTGTACTACCTGGGCGGCCTGGTCGCCATCGGCGCCATGTCGCTGTTCATGACGCTGGGCTGGGAGTCGTTTGGCGGCACCGGCCTGCTGTTCATTTCGATTTGCTATATGGTGGCCGCACTGGGAGCGGTCGAGTGGCTGCGCGCCCGCGGCATGATGCTGCCGGCCGGTGTGTTGGCCGCTTTCGCGGTGGTGCTGGTGCCGGTGGCAGTATACGGCCTGCAGCATATGCTCGGCCTGTGGGCGGACGGCGGCGCCGGCAGCACTTATCGCAACTATCACTACTTCATCGACTGGCGCTGGATTCTCATGGAGCTGGCCACGCTGGGCGCCGGCGCCGTGGTGCTATGGCGCTACCGCATGCCATTTACCGTGATGCCGCTGGCGGTGACCCTGTGGTACATGAGCATGGACGTGACGGAAATGCTGCTTGGCCATTACAGCCTGTTTTCCCACGAAGGCAAAGTGATTTCGGCGCTATTCGGCATTGCCATGACGCTGCTCGCGCTGTGGATCGACCTGCGCAACCGCAGCGACAAGGACTATGCGTTCTGGCTGTACATCTGGGGCGTGCTGACGTTCTGGGGCGCCCTGTCGTCGATGGATTCGGGCAGCGAATTGGGCAAACTGGTCTACTGCTTGATCAACGTCCTGATGATCGGCATCGGCGCCGCCTTGTCGCGCCGCGTGTTCGCGGTGTTTGGCGGTTTTGGCCTGGCTGGCTACCTGGGCCACCTGTCATACACCGTTTTCCGCGACAGCTTGCTGTTCCCGGTAGCCCTGACGGCTATCGGCATCGCCATTATCGCCGCCGGCGTGTTCTGGCAGCGGCGGGAAGCCGCGATCGGCGCCAGCCTGCGCCAATGGCTGCCCGGCCCTGTGCGCCTGCTGGTCGAACGCCGGGCGGCATGAATCGCTAGCGCAGTTCCGGCGGCGCCTCGCCGCTCTGCAGCCAGTTGCCGATCGCCCGGTAGACTTGCGAGCGCTGGCCTTGCAGACCGTGCGCGCTTTCGCGGCTGCAGTCACGGCGTGTGCCGGCGAAGACCTGCGGGAAGGCTTCGCTGTCGACTGCGATCAGCGGGAAGAAGCGCGCCTTCGGATAGCTGTCGCGGAAGGGCAGGCAGGCGTCGCGCCGGTGGTGTACGCCGAGCACGGGGCGCTTCAGGTGCGGTGCTTCGGCCCAGGCGTCGGCGCTGCCATTGACCAGCACCACTGCATCCACGGCCGGCAAGCGGTTGGCAAGAAAGGCGGCGGAAAAGGCGCCGTCGCTGCTCCCCATCAGGACAAGGCGCGCCTGCGGGTGGCGCTTGCGCATGAAATCGACGACAGCGGCGACGTCCTGGCCGTGCGCGGATCCCTGACGGCTGGCGATATCCAGTACTTCGTGATCGCTGGCGGTGTCCAGCGCCACCATGGCGCCCACCTGGTCCGCCATCTGGCGCTGTGCGCCGAACAAGGTGTCCGGATCGGCCGGCAGGCTGCCTGGCCATACGCCTTGCAAACCGCGCTGGCCTGAACCGCCTGCGAGGTAAAGCACCACATGGCTGGGGGTGCGCTCGCCTGTCATCTCGAGCACGCGCACGGTGGCGCCTGGCCGCGTGGGAATATCAAGCAGTACTTCGCCTGCCTGCACGGAGCCGTGCAGTGCGATGGCCAGCCAGGCCAGCGTGCGAATCTTCATTTCCGATACCTCCCGCCCTGAGTGACTTTCACGCACCTCGATTCGGTTGGCGCGTTGTGCAAAATTGTATATTCTCAGACAACGTTTTGTGCAATGTCGAGGTGACGCGATGAAGTGCAAGTTGATCCTGAGTGCCCCGCCTGACGTGTACGAGAACATGCGCAACGCCGCCCGCGAAAACCTGCAGCTGGTGCTGAAGGGCGATCCCGCCAACCTATTCCTCGACAAACACGGCATGAGGTTCCAATGACGATCTTTATCAAGAAATTGTGCAATGCCTTCATTACCGATGCAGTAGTCAATCGCCGTTTCGGCGGGGCGGCCGCGCGCAACGTGGAAGCGATCGGCGCCGTCATTGGCGGATTGTGGGTGGGCGGCATCGTCACTGTATCGGCCGACGCGCTGGACTGGGTGCCGAACATCATGAACAAGGCCGTGCACGATGATTTGCAGCCGGTGCACATCCCGCTGCGTGAAGTGCGTTCCGTGCGGCGCGAGTTCGGCATCCTGACCGGCATCGTGGTAGTCGAGCTGGAGGATGGCGGCGAGTTCCGTTTCCGCTGCTTCAATGCACGCAATGTGGCGGACAATATGAGCGACCTGCTGCCTAGCCAGGTGATGAGCGCATGAACCGGCTGCTGCCGCACCTGATGCTGTACGCCGCGCTGCTCGCTGCGCCTGCGGCCCGCGCGCAGGGCTATGTCGGCCTGGGGCTGGATTACTCCATGACGACGGCGCCGCTGATCAACTTCGCCAACATGGCGGTGATGAACAACAATTCCATGAACACCGGGCTCCACTCACGCGGCAAGGCGGCGCGCATGGAGGCGCCGCCGGCGGTGCAGCGCAACGCGCGGGAGCTGGCAAAGGTGTTTCCGGCGTCGAGCCAGGCAGCGATGGCACAAGCCTTCCAGCAGAGCATGGACGTCTACCAGCAGGTGGCTGCCAAAATGGGATGGCAGCGCGATGACCTGGACGGCGCAATGGCGGCCTTCATCGTTGGCAATTACATGGTCTTCGCCAACCGCGAGGTGCCGGACGAGGAATTCGCGGCGGTGGCCGAGAAGCAAAGCGCGGAAACAATCCGCAACCTGTACGAGAAAAGCGCCATGGTCGGCGCTTTCATGGCGCTGGCTTACAAGTCACAGCAGCAAAAGGCGCAGCCGGAGCACGCGGCTGCCAACCTGCGCAACAGCGCTCGAGAAAATTTGAAGCTGGTGTTGGGGGCCGACCCCGAGCGCCTGCAGATCGACGAGCGAGGTGTTATGCTTGTCAAATGACCATCCTTGCCGGTTCCTGCCACTGCGGCGCAATCACGATCGAGGTGCCGGCCGCGCCGGCCTACCTGATCGACTGCAACTGCTCGATTTGCCGCCGCACGCGGGCGCTGTGGGCGTTCTATCCCGAAGACGGGGTCCGCATCGAGGGCGATCCGGCGCATGCCGAGGATTACGTCTGGGGCGACAAGTCACTGCGCACGGTGCGCTGCCGGACCTGCGGCTGTGTCACGCACTGGAAGTCGCTAAAGCCCAATGACGATGGCCGCATGGGCGTGAACATGGCCAATTTCGCGCCGGAAGCCGTGGCGGAAATGGAAGTCCGCAAGTTCGACGGCGCCGACACCTGGACCTACTTGTGATCGCCGACCTGCCCGAGGACGCCTTGTTGCAGCGTTACCGCGAGCAGGGGGCTTACACCGATTGTTTCGCCATCGACGTGCCGGAACAGGTCGCGCATGCAGCCTATGTCGAGGCTTTCTACACCACCGCCGTCTTCAAGCTGGAACGGTTGCTGCTGGCGCTGTTCGTTGCGCGGCCTTCGCGCGATGTGGAAGCGCGTGAGCTGGCGCGCGGCCAGCGCCAGCATTTCTCCGCGTGGTCGGTGGAAGGGCGGGCGCCGGATCAGTTGCTGATGTGCGATGTCGCAGGCAGCACGCGTTCATGGTTGATGGCGGCGCCGGCCGGGCAGGGCACGCGGCTGTATTTTGGCTCCGCAGTCGTGCACTCGCGGCAGGGAGGCCTGTTCCGCGCGCTGCTTGGCTTCCATCAGCTCTATTCACGCATCCTGTTGCGCGCCGCTGCCTCGCGCGTGCGCAGGGCCGGCTGAAGCGCGATGGATTCCCTGATTACCGCGTCGGCCCGTTCCCTTGCCAGCGGTGACGTGCTGGGCGCCCTGAAACATGTGGCACTGCGCGACGACCCACCGGCGCTGGCCCTGCGCGGCATCGCCATGGCGCGGCTGGGCGACTTTCCCAGGGCGCGCGAGTTGCTGCGGCGTGCCGCGCGTGGCTTTGGCTCGCATGAAGAACTGGCCCGCGCGCGCTGCCTTGTCGCGGAAGCGGAAGTGGCGATGGCCATGCGTGATTTTGCAGCCCCGCCGCGCGCGCTGGCGGCCGCGCTGGCGGTGCTGGAAGCGCACGGCGACTATGGCAATGCCTTGCAGGCGCGCTTGATCGCCGCCCGTAAATTCCTCCTGCTTGGACGCCTCGAAGCCGCTGCAACTGAACTGTCGCGCCTCGATATCCGTGCCCTGACGCCGTCTCTGGCGGCAGTTGCGCAACTGGCCGCGGCCGAACTGGCAATGCGAACGCTACGCCCGGCGCAGGCAAGGGCCGCGCTTGCGCACGCGCATGCGGCGGCCACCCGCTCGGGCGTGCCGGAGCTTCTGGCAGAGGTAGTGGAGGCCAGCGCTGCGCTGCATCGTCCCGCCGCGCGCCTGCACGGTGGCGGCGCGCTGTCGCTCGACGAAGTGGCAGCTCTGCTGGCATCGGGCACACTGGTACTGGATGCCTGCCGGCGAGGCCTGGGCTGCGGCGCGGCCTGGCGTTCCCTGGCCCGCAGGCCGGTATTGTTTGCGCTGGCCCGCATCCTGGCTGAGGCCTGGCCGGGCGATGCCGGGCGAGACCTGCTGATCGAACGGGCCTTCAACACGCGTCGCCCCGACGAAACCCACCGCGCGCGGTTGCGGGTGGAGATCGGCCGCCTTCGCGCGCTCCTCAAGGGACTGGCCGGCATCGAGGCAACGCCGCTCGGCTTTGCGATCCGGCCTGGTGATGGGCGCAGCCTGGCCATGCTGGAGCCGCCGATCGATGGCGAGCAGGCTGCGTTGCTGGCGCTCTTGTCCGAGGGCGCTGCCTGGTCGACTTCGGCCTTGGCCCTGGCGCTTGATGCCAGCCAGCGCACCGTCCAGCGCGCCCTGGCTGAACTGGAGGCGGAGGGACGGGTGCGCTCGATCGGCAGTGCCCGCACGCGGCGCTGGCTGTCGCCGCCGCTGGCCGGATTCACGACAATCTTGTTACTCCCTGCTGCACTGCCGTTGGAATAAAGTTCATTTGCGGCGCCAATCGAGGCGCGCCTCATAAGGAGCCAGGCAATGACACACAATTCAAGCAAGGTGCGCACGGCTGAAATCCTGCGCGAATACGGCCCGTTCGACGGCGTTACCAAAGTCGGCGGGGTTACTTACGACGGCCATCTGGTATGGGCGGCAACAGGCGCCCGCCTGATCGGCATTGATCCCGAGAGCGGCAAGCAGGCGCGCTCGCTGGAGGTGGCCGCCGATGCCGGCACGGCATTCGACGGCAAGTTCCTGTACCAGATCGCGGCAGAACGGATCAACAAGATCGACCCATCCAGCGGAGCGGTGGTGTCGTCTATTCCTGCGCCCGGCAAAGGCGCGGATTCCGGCCTGGCGTGGGCGGAAGGCAGCCTGTGGGTGGGGCAGTACCGCGAACGCAAGATCCATCAGGTCAATCCGGAGACCGGCGCCGTGCTGCGCACCATCGAATCGAACCGCTTCGTCACCGGCGTGACATGGGTGGACGGCGAGCTTTGGCATGGCACCTGGGAGGGCGACCAGAGCGACATCCGCCATGTCGATCCGCACAGCGGGGCCGTGCTGGAACGGCTGGAAATGCCGCCGGGCGTCTTCGTCAGCGGCCTGGAATCCGATGGCGCCGGCTTGTTCTATGCCGGCGGCGAGAATAGCGGCAAGGTGCGTGCAGTGCGCCGCCCACGAGGGGAGTAATCATGAACGCCATCGTCAATCAGGAGCAATGGGTAGCGCAGCGCAAGGCGTTGCTGGTGCGCGAAAAGGAGTTGATGCGCCAGCAGGACCAATTGGCCAGCGCCCGCCGCGCGCTGCCGTGGGTGCGCGTTGACAAGCAGTACGTGTTCGACACGCCGCAGGGCAAGCGTTCCTTGTCCGACCTGTTCGAAGGGCGCAGCCAGCTAGTGGTGCAGCATTTCATGTTTGCGCCCGGGCAGGAGCGCGGCTGCGCGCACTGCTCCTACATGGCCGACCATACGGATGGCGCGCTGGCGCACCTGGCGCAGCGCGACGTGAGCGTGGTGGCGGTATCGCGCGCACCGCTGGCCAGCCTGGAGCGCATGCGCAAGGAAATGGGCTGGCGGTTCAAATGGGTGTCGTCGGGTGACAGCGATTTCAATTACGACTTCCACGTCAGTTTCGCGCCGGAAGAAATGGCTGCAGGCGAAGTCTATTACAACTACACCGGCCAGGCTTTCCCGCACGAAGATGCGCCCGGCGTCAGCGTTTTCTACAAGGACGACGCGGGCACGGTCTACCACACTTATTCGACCTACGGCCGCGGGGTGGAAGTGATGATGCATACCTATCGCTTCCTCGATCTCACGCCGTTCGGGCGGCACGAGGATGATTTGCCGTACACGATGGCGTGGGTCAGGCATCATGACCGCTACGCGCAACCGGCGGCGTCATGCTGCGGCTCCCAGGCGTGATGCGGGGATGCCATGTCGATCTTCCGGCCCTGGCGGGCCGTGACGGCGATCGCCTGCGGCCATGCGGCGTCGATGGCGGTGGCGGCGGCGGTGGCATTCCGGCTGCCGCTGGACCGCCCGGCCCTGCAGTGGGGCGCAGGCGTGCTGCTGCTGGTTGCTTTGGCCTGCCGCATCGGCAAAGGCCACGCCTTGGCGGGCCAGGCGGGAATGGCGCTGTGGACTTTCATCACATCCACGGCGCACGGCGCAGGCTTCATCCTCGTGCCGGCGCTGATGACGATCTGCGGCAGCGGCAGTGGCGCCGCAGGGCCGTTGCTGCAAACGCTGGCGGCGATGGCGCTGCACCTGGCGGCGATGCTTGCCGCGAACGGCGCGATGCTTTATCTCGCCGTTCGCTTCGTGCAGTGGCTTAAGGCTTGACAATCACCTTGCCGGTGACCTTGCGTGCTGCCATCGCTTCGAGCGCGCGCGGCGTGTCGGCCAGGGCGTAGCGTGCCGAGATGTGCGGGCGGATCTTGCCTTCGGCCAGCCAGCCCAGGAGCTGCATCATGCCGGCCAGGTTGGCTTTCGGCTCGCGCTTGACGAACTCGCCCCAGAACACGCCCATTAGCGAAGCGCCCTTGAGCAGCGTCAGGTTCAGGGGCAGCTTCGGTATCTCGCCGTTGGCAAAGCCCACCACCAGGTAGCGGCCGCGCCAGCCGATCGAGCGGAAGGCCGGCTCGGCGTATTCACCGCCGACCGGGTCGTATATCACGTCCGGGCCCTTGCCGTCGGTAGCGGCCTTGATGGCTTCGCGCAGGTCGTTGCTGCTGTAGTTGACCAGGACGTCGGCGCCATGCTCCTTGCAGACGGCCAGCTTTTCCTCGCTGGAAGCGGCGGCAATCACCCGCGCGCCGAGCGCCTTGCCGATCTCGATGGCCGCCAGACCGACGCCGCCGGCGGCGCCCAGCACCAGCATGGTTTCGCCGGCCTTCAACCGGGCGCGGTCCACCACGGCGTGGTGCGAGGTGCCGTAGGTGAGGGTGATCGCGGCGGCGGTGTCGAAATCCATCCCCGGCGGCATCGGCATCAGCGAAGCGGCGGGCACCAGCAGTTGTTCGGCAAAGCCGCCATGCGCGGAGAAGGCAATCGCCTTGTCGCCCGGCTTGAAGCCCTGCACCCCTTCGCCCACCGACAGCACCACGCCCGAGACTTCATTCCCCGGCGTGAAGGGCAGGGCAGGCTTGTATTGGTACTTGCCCTGGATGATCAGTACATCCGGAAAGTTGACTGCTGCCGCCTTTACCTGCAACACCACCTGGCCGGGGCCAGGCTGCGGGTCGGGCACATCTTCCAGCACCAGCGTGTCGGGCAGGCCCCACTCCTTGCAAACGATAGCCTTCATATGGTCTCCATCATTTTTGGAACGATCGTGCGATTATGCCCGAGAACACTTTGCGCCGGCACAAAGTTTATCGCGCGGGAGGGGAATACATTTGGCAGGCAGGGGAGGCGATTGCCATGAGTATCCGGTACGGCTGCTTTTTCAGTTACGCGCATGGCCAGCACGCATATATGAGCCACTTCAAGGACGACCTGGTCGATGCCCTGAAGTGCTATCTTGAGCCCCACTTCGACAACGAGACCGAGCTGTTTGTCGATAGCGAGCAACTGGGTGGCGGGGACGATATCGACCGCCGGCTTGCGCTGGCCATGTGCCAGAGCGCCACCATGATCGTGATCTACACGCCCAAGTACGAAGCCCACCCATATACCCGGCGCGAATTCGCCGCCATGCAGATGATCGAGGCCGAGCGCAGCGGCTGGTACGAGCTGCCAAGCCACCTGATCATCCCCGTCATCATGACCCGCCATCCGCTGAACCTGCCGCGCCAGATCAGCGAGCCTGGCATGTATGTCGATTTTTCGCGCTATACGCTGGCAACCGGGGATCTGAAGACCAATCCCGATTTCCTGCCCGATATCCGGCGCATCGTCGAGCGCATCACGATGCACTACCACTGCCTGAAGGCGAGCATTCCGCCCGACCACGACTGCAGGCAGTTCGTGCTGCCGCCGGTGCCGCCGGAATGGCGCCCGCCGGCCCCGCCTCACTTTCCTCGCTAGAAAAACCTCTGAAAGAGCGCCATGGAACACCTACGCCTGCACCTGCCAGAGCTGCCCGCAGCCGGCGAAGTCACCACTTTCTATTCCTACAAGGGCGGCGTAGGCCGTACCATGGCGCTGGCCAATCTTGGGCACATCCTGGCAAGCCGCCGCACGGCGCCGGTGTTGCTGGTCGACTGGGACCTGGAGGCTCCGGGGCTGCATTACTACTTTCCCGGCGCGGCGGAGGCGCCGGGAGTGCTGGACCTGTTCGAAGAATGCCGCGAGCAGCTCCAGGAGCGCGCCGGCCGCTACGCCAGCGAGCAGGCGCTGGCCGAGGCGGTGTTCGACGCGGTACGCTGGGAGCAGTACCTGATCAGGGCATGCGATGACCGGCCACTCTGGCTGCTGCGCGCTGGGCGGTGCGATGGCAGCCATGCGGAACGCGCGGCGATGCTGGACTGGCAAAGCTTGTTCGACGCTTGCCCCGCGCTGTTCCGCACCTTTGCCGCGCGGTTGGCGCGCCATTTCGGCCATGTGCTGGTCGATGCGCGCAGCGGTCGCGCCGACTGCGCCGCCATCTGCACAACCTTGCTGCCGACACGGCTGGTGCTGGTGTTCGCGCCGAACCGGCAAAACCTGGACGGCCTGCGGGACCTGGTGGCGCGCGCCACCGGCTATCGCAGTTGCCATGAGGACGAACAGCGCCAGTTGCTGGTCTACCCGCTGCCATCGCGCATCGATACCTCGGACGAGGCGCAATGCAGGTTCTGGCGCCGCGGCGAGGATGGGGAGGGCGGCTACCAGCCCCTGTTCGAAGGCATGCTGGGCCAGGCCTACGGTTTGCCCTGGCTGTCGCTGGAAGAGTACTTCGATGCGGTGCAATTGCCGCACTGCGCCAGCCTGGCCAGTGGCGAACCGCTGCCGGCGCTGGCGCTGCAGCAAGGCTATTATGCATTTATGCAATGGTTTGGCGATGGGCTCTGCCCCTGGCAGCGCCTGCCCGCTGCCGGGCCGGCCACCCTGAACAACCACCATGCCTTGCCGCTCGAGCAAGAGCGCGCAGGGTACTGGCCGATGCCGGCGGCAATGTAAATTTGTCGCCGCCGGCGCGCTGCGCCAGTCGTTGCTTCAGGTAAAATTCCCTGTATGAGAATCCTTATCAGTAACGACGACGGCTACCTGGCGCCTGGCATCAATGCGCTGGCGGAAGCCCTGCAGCCAATTGCCGATATCGTGGTTGTGGCGCCCGACAGCAACCGTTCCGGCGCTTCCAATTCCCTCACGCTGGACCGTCCTTTGTCGGTTCAGCAGGCGGCCAATGGTTTCTATTTTGTCAATGGAACGCCGACCGATTGCGTGCACGTGGCGCTGACCGGCCTGCTGGACCACGTGCCGGACCTGGTGGTGTCGGGCATTAACAACGGCCCGAACATGGGCGATGACACGCTGTACTCGGGCACGGTGGCCGCCGCCACCGAGGGCTACCTGTTCGGCGTGCCGGCGATGGCTTTTTCGCAGGGTTCCTACGGTTGGGCGAATGTCGATGCCGCGGCGCGCGTGGCGCGCGACCTGGTGCAGCGCTACCTGGGACTGCTGGAGCGGCCCTACCTGCTGAACGTGAACATCCCGAACCTGCCGTATGAGCAGCTGGGTCCACTGACCCCGACCCGCCTCGGCCGCCGCCACCAGGCCGAACCCGTGGTCAAGGCGCTTGACCCGCGCGGCCGGGAGATCTACTGGATTGGCCCGCCCGGCGCCTGCAAGGATGCCGGCGAGGGCACCGACTTCCATGCCGTCGCCAATGGCCGCGTTTCGCTGACGCCATTGCAGATCGACCTGACCCATCGCCAACAACTCGCTACCCTGGCAAAGGCCATCGAATGAGCGAAAAGACCCGCACTTTCCCGCTGCCCCTGTCTTCTGTTACCGACAAGAGCCCGGCGAAAAAGCCGGTCTACAGCTCCGTGGCCACGCCCCAAACCGCCACCCAGAATGCCGCCCGCACTGCCGCAGCCAGCCCGGGCGGCTGGCGCCCGCCGCAACCGGTGGCATCGCCCTCGCGCGCCCATTCCTATGCCCAGGAACGCGCCCAGGTGCAGCTTGGCCCCGTGGCGGCGCCGCGCCAGAATGCCCTGGTATCGGACGGCGTGCGTCGCGCCATGGTGCAGCGGGTGGCGAAGCAGGGCGTGAGCGACCCGGTAGTGCTGGGCGCGCTCGACACCGTGCCGCGCCATATGTTCATGGACGAGGGCCTGGCGCCGCAAGCCTATATCGACGCTTCGCTGCCGATCGGCCACCACCAGACCATTTCCCAGCCTTATATCGTGGCGCGCATGATCGAGGTGATGCGCGCCGGGCAGGATCTGCACCGCGTGCTGGAAATCGGCACCGGCTGCGGCTACCAGGCGGCGGTGCTGGCCTGCGTGGCGAAAGAGGTGTTTTCGATCGAACGCATCAAGCCCCTGCATGAACTGGCCAAGGCCAACTTGCGGCCCCTGCGGGTGCCGAACCTGCGTTTGCACTACGGAGATGGTATGCTAGGCTTGCCGCAGGCGGCGCCTTTCGATGGCATCATCCTTGCCGCCGCTGGCCTGGAAGTGCCGCAGGCCTTGCTGGATCAACTGAATATCGGCGGCCGCCTGGTCGCCCCGGTCGGGGCTCGCACCCAGCATCTCGAACTGGTGACCCGTGTCAGCAAGAACGAATGGGTGCGCCAGACGCTGGAAGACTGCCATTTTGTGCCGCTGCGCCCTGGCACCGTTTAACACACAGATCAATAGAATGACGAAGAACTATTCCCTTTTCCTGATGGCGGCCTCGCTGGCCGTGCTGACCGCATGTTCGACCGTGCCGACCCAGGCCCCGGTCGAAGATCGTTCGACACCGCACCCCACCACAGCGCCGAAAGTGGCCCCGGTGGAGGAGCCGAAAGACAAGGAAGGCTACTATACCGTCCACAAGGGCGACACCCTGATCCGCATCGCCTTCGACCGCGGCCTGAATTATCGCGACCTGGCGGCCTGGAACAACTTGTCGAACCCGGACGACATCAAGGTCGACCAGGTGTTGCGCCTGACCCAACCCGAAGGCGTGCAGGTAGCGGCCGTGCCGACCCCGCCGCAGATCGAGAAGACCCCGCCGCCGCCGCGCAAGTCGACGCCAAAGGGGGAGAAACGTCCGTATTCCGATGCCGCGGTGGCGGATTTGCAGAAATCCGACGAACGCGCCGACAAGCCGGCCATGGTGGCCAGCCTGGCCCCAACCCCGGCGCCGGCCGTGCCGCCGGCAGCTGCGGTCAGCGCGGAAGACCGCGACCTGTCGTGGACCTGGCCTTCCGATGGCCGCGTGGTGGCACAGTTCGACGAGGGCAGGAACAAGGGCATCGACATCGCAGGGCGCGCCGGACAACAAGTGTTGGCTGCTGAACGAGGAAAAGTGATGTATGCCGGTAGCGGCATCCGCGGATATGGTAATCTCGTCATTGTGAAGCACAGTAACAGCCTGTTGTCGGCCTATGCCCACAACCGCTCCATCCTGGTCAAGGAGGGGCAGGAAGTGCGCAGGGGCCAGGCAATTGCTGAAATGGGGGACTCCGATACCGACACGGTCAAGCTGCACTTTGAGATAAGGCAGCAGGGCAAGCCGGTGGATCCATCGAAATTCCTGCCTAACCGCTAGATAAGCACCCATGACACGCTCGCCGAATGACCAACTGGAAGACGACTCGATTCCTGAGGAATTCCCGGACGAGCCGATCGATGAAGTAGCCATCGATTCCATGGAACCGGACGGCGAGGTTGCGGTTGAAGGCGCCAGCGCCGTCCTTGAAACGGTCGACGAACTGAAAAAGGTGCTGGCGGCGGAGCTCTCCACCGACACTACCCAGCACTACCTGAACCAGATCGGCACCCGTCCCCTGCTGACGGCGCCGCAGGAGGTGCATTTCGCCACGCTGGCCAAGCAGGGCGATTTCGCCGCCCGCCAGACCATGATCGAGCATAACCTGCGGCTGGTGGTGTCGATCGCCAAGCATTACATCAATCGCGGCGTGGTGCTGCTCGACATGATCGAAGAGGGCAACATCGGCCTGATGCGCGCCATCGACAAGTTCGAGCCGGAGCGCGGCTTCCGCTTCTCTACCTATGCCACCTGGTGGATTCGCCAGAGCATCGAGCGCGCCATCATGAACCAGGCGCGCACGGTGCGCCTGCCGGTGCACATGGTGCGTGAACTGAACCAGATCCTGCGCGGCAAGTACCACCTGGAGGCGCAGCACCATAATGGCAAGGATGCCACGGCGGAGGATATCGCCGACCTGGTGGGGCGGCCGGTGGAAGAGGTGCAGGATATCCTGGCCTTGTCCGAGCATGCCACCTCGCTCGATGCGCCGCTGGATAACGACCCCCAGTCGTCGCTGATGGACATGCTGCCGGGCGATTCCGAGGATTCGCCCGACGCGCGCGCCGAACACCATGAGATGACGGTGCTGGTGCGCGACTGGCTGACCAAGCTGCCGGACAAGCAGCGCATTGTCATCATGCGCCGCTTCGGGCTCGATAACGACGATCCGGCGACGCTGGAAACCCTGGCCGAGGAAATGGGCGTGACGCGCGAGCGGGTGCGCCAGATCCAGCAGGAAGCGCTGGTCAAGCTGAAGCGGGCGATGGCGGCGCGCGGCGTGGTACGCGATTCGCTTCTCTGAAACCGGAAGTGCGGTGTCTGACCCGCAGGGTCAGACACCTGGCCTGCAGTTGCTGTGGATTGGTGTCAGACCCCGCGGGTCTGACACCGGGGTACCGGTTTTTGGTATCATAGCGGGCTTTGGGCGCGCAACGCGCCGGCTGCAACCTTAATCGCTATGCAAGACAACATCGTCGAAATCAAATCCCTGGACATGGATGCCCGTGGCGTTGGCCACATCGAGAACGAAGACGGCTCGCCGGGCAAGGTGGTCTTCATCGAAGGCGCGCTGCCGGGCGAAAAAGTCAGCTTCGAGCTGCTGCGCAAGAAGAAGAACTGGGAGCAGGGGCGCATGACCGCGCTGCACAAGGAATCGTCGATGCGCGTCAAGCCGAAGTGCGAGCACTTCGACATTTGCGGCGGCTGCTCCATGCAGCACCTGGAAGCGTCGGCCCAGGTGGCGATCAAGCAGCGCGTGCTGGAAGATAACCTGTGGCACCTGTCCAAGGTCAAGTCCGACACCATGATGCGCCCGATGTATGGACCGACCTGGGGCTACCGCTATCGTGCGCGCCTGTCCTCGCGCTACGTGGCCAAGAAGGGCACGGTACTGGTCGGCTTCCACGAAAAGAAATCGGTCTTTGTAGCCGATATCCAGAGCTGCCAGATCCTGCCGAAGCACGTGTCGGACATGATGATGCCGCTGCGCGCCCTGATCCACTCGCTGACCATCTTCGACAAGGTGCCGCAGATCGAACTGGCCGTCGGCGAAGACAATACCGTGCTGGTGATGCGCAATATGGTACCGCTGGGCGAAGGCGACGAGGACAAGCTGAAGGCCTTCGCCGACGAATACAAGATCCAGTGGTGGCTGCAACCTAAAGGCCCGGACACGGCATACCCGTTCTACCCGGCCGGCAAGGAGCTGTATTACACGCTGCCGGAATTCGGCGTCAAGATGCCGTTCAAGCCGACCGATTTCACCCAGGTGAACCACCACATCAACCGCGTGCTGGTGCACAAGGCGCTGCGCCTGCTGGACGTGCAAAAGGAAGAGCGCGTGGCCGACCTGTTCTGCGGCCTGGGTAACTTCACGCTGCCGCTGGCGACCCAGGCGCGCGAAGTGGTGGGTATCGAAGGCTCCACCGCGCTCACTGAGCGCGCGCTGTCGAACGCCAAGGTGAACGGCGTTGACGGCCACACCACTTTCCAGTGCCGTAACCTGTTCGAGATCACCAAGGATGACCTGATCGTCCTCGGCAAGTTCGACCGCATGCTGATCGACCCGCCGCGCGACGGCGCCATGGCCTTGTCGCTGGCGCTGGCCGAGCTGAGGGAGTCGAATCCGGACATGCTGCCGAAGCGTATCGTCTACGTGTCGTGCTCGCCATCGACCCTGGCGCGCGATGCCGGCGTGCTGGTGCACCGCGCCGGCTATCGCATGTCGCAAGCGGGCGTGATGAACATGTTCCCGCACACCTCGCACGTGGAGTCGATGGCGGTGTTCGACCTCGTGTAAGGCCTAAGCCAGCCGGGAAAGGATAGTCGCCATGCCGCTTGCCAGGCCGACCATCCCGAGCAGTATGGCGACCAGGAGTCCGATGATCCAGCGCTGCCCTTGCTCCAGCGCGACAATGCGCGCGGTCAGCCGCTGCTCCAGTTCCGCCAGGCGCCCATCCACATAGGCATGCATGCGCGTTTCCGACTCGGCGACAGCACTGGCGATCTCAGCCCGCAGCTCTATCGCGAACTTGTCCAGGCGTTCACTCAGAAGCTTGATTTCGCAGGCGAGGTCAGGCACTCTCTCCTCCAGTTTGCGAATACCTTCTTCGTGGTCAGGGGAATCCGCTTCCATGATAGGCTCCCACGGGTGGCGATGCGATAAGTGTTTGCCAATCGTGTGGGGTACGGATTGAGTTGGCGCAAAGGTGTGGGTCAAACGAAAAAAAGCCGGCGGATGCCGGCTTTTTCATTGGACAGCTTGTCGCTTATTCGCGGTCGCCGGCCAGGCCCAGCAGGTTCAGCAGGCTGGTGAAGATGTTGTACACGTCCAGGTACAGGGCCAGGGTGGCGGAGATGTAGTTGGTCTCGCCGCCGTTGACGATGCGCTGCACGTCGAACAGGATATACGCCGAGAACACGGCAATCACCAGCACCGAGATCACGATCGACAGCGCGCTCATGCCCAGGAAGATGTTGGCGATCGAAGCCAGCATCAGCACGATCACGCCGGCGAACAGCCATTTGCCCATCATCGAGAAATCGCGCTTGGTCACGGTGGCATAGCTGGCCAGTGCGGCGAAAATCGATGCCGTGCCGCCGAATGCGGTCATGATCAAGGTGGCGCCGTTGGAGTAACCCAGGGTGCGGCTGAGCAGCGGCGTCAGCATCAGGCCCATGAAGAAGGTGAAGCCCAGCAGCAGGGCGACGCCGATGCCGGAGTCCTTGTTCTTTTCAATGGCCCAGAAGAAGCCGAAAGCGATACCCAGGAACAAGATTGCGCCGATGAAGCCGCGCGGGAAGGGCATGCCGAAAGTCACGCCAACGAATGCGCCCAGCACGGTCGGGATCATCGACAGGGCCAGCAGCCAGTAGGTATTGCGCAGCACGCGGTTGCGGATCAGCGCGTTGTCGGTGGCGACGGCGCTGCCAAAATGATGTACGTTTTGCATATTTAAATGCCTCCTTTACCAAAAAGCATAGCATGCCGCTGACCGGATGGGGACTTTCTGGCTTAGGAAATACTTAAAAACGCTTAGGGGAAGCCCTTATATGCGCCCGAGGAGTGTTTCCTTGGGCATAGAGAGTGAACTATGTTAAAATCTAGGGTTGATCGAGAATCTAATTTCTTCTTTTAAACCTTTCTTTTTATTGGAGTTTTTCATAATGGCAATCGAACGCACCCTGTCGATCATCAAACCTGACGCAGTAGCCAAGAACGTGATCGGCCAGATCTACAGCCGTTTCGAAGGCGCAGGCCTGAAAGTGATCGCTGCCCGCATGACCCAGCTGTCCCGCGCTGAAGCCGAAGGCTTCTACGCTGTGCACCGCGAGCGTCCTTTCTTCAAGGACCTGGTTGACTTCATGGTTTCCGGTCCTGTGATGATCCAGGTTCTGGAAGGCGAAGGCGCGATCCTGAAAAACCGCGACCTGATGGGCGCTACCGATCCGAAGAAGGCAGAAAAAGGCACCATCCGTGCTGATTTCGCTGATTCCATCGACGCTAACGCTGTTCACGGCTCCGACGCCGCTGAAACCGCTGCCGTTGAAATCGCCTACTTCTTCCCAGCACTGAACGTCTACTCCCGTTAATTTTTAGCGGTTGTAATGTAGTACAGTAGTATTGCGCCTTGCCCCGGGTCTTCGGTCCGGGGCAAGGCCGTTTTTGAAATTGAGTAAAAAGCATGGAAACATCCCTCACCAACCTGCTGGATTTTGATCCGGAGCAACTAGTCGCCTACTGCGCGGAGCTGGGGGAGAAGCCTTTCCGTGCCAAACAGCTGCAGCGCTGGATCCACCAGTTCGGTGCATCCGACTTTGACAGCATGACCGACCTCGCCAAGTCCTTGCGCGAGAAGCTGAAGACCCGCGCCCACATCGTGGCGCCCGCCGTCATCAGCGACCATACTTCCGCCGACGGCACCCGCAAATGGCTGGTGGACGTGGGCAATGGCAATGCCGTGGAAACCGTGTTCATCCCGGAAGAAAACCGCGGCACGCTGTGCATCTCGACCCAGGCCGGTTGCGCCGTGAATTGCCGTTTCTGCTCGACCGGCAAGCAGGGCTTCAACCGCAATCTGACCGTGGGCGAAATCGTCGGCCAGCTGTGGATGGCCGAATTCGCGCTGCGCCAGACCAAAGGCATCGAACCCGGCCCGAAAGGCGAGCGCCAGATCACCAATGTGGTGATGATGGGCATGGGCGAGCCGCTGCTGAATTACGGACCGACCGCCACCGCACTCAAGCTGATGCTGGACGATAACGCCTACGGCCTGTCGCGCCGCCGCGTGACCCTGTCCACCTCGGGCGTGGTGCCGATGATCGACAAGCTGTCGCAGGACGTGCCGGTGGCGCTGGCCGTATCGCTGCACGCCTCCAACGACAAGCTGCGCGACGAGCTGGTCCCGCTGAACAAGAAGTACCCGCTGAAGGAACTGCTGGCGGCGTGCAAGCGCTACCTGGAGTTCGCGCCGCGCGACTTCATCACATTCGAGTACTGCATGCTCGATAACTACAACGACACGGATGAACATGCGCGCGAACTGATCGCGCTGGTGAACCATCCGGAGTTCGGTGTCAATTGCAAGTTCAACCTGATTCCTTTCAACCCCTTCCCGGAATCGGGCCTGCTGCGCTCCAAGAACCCGCGCATCAAGGCCTTCGCCGAAATTCTGATGAATGCGGGCATCGTAACCACCATCCGCAAGACGCGCGGCGATGATATCGACGCGGCTTGCGGGCAGCTGGCGGGCGAAGTGAAAGATCGCACCCGCGTGGCTGAACGGATGGAAAAGATGACCGAATACCAGAAGAAGTACGGCGCCGATTTCGGCAAGATTGTGGAGATTCGTTCCTGATGACCGATTTCGCCCAGCGCCGCTTCAAGTGCCTGGCCGCGGTCGTGCTGGCCGGCGTATTGGCGGGCTGCGCGACTTCGGGGCATGGCCCCAGCGGCAGAGAAGATCTGAAGACCCTTTCCGACCAGACTTCCGCGCAGAAGCGCGCCGAGATCCGCATGCAGCTCGCGATCGGCTACTTCGAGCAGGGTAACTACCCGATTGCGCTCGACGAGGTGAAAAAGGCGATCGCTGCCGATCCGCAGGGCGCCAATGGCTACAGCCTGCGCGCCATCATCTACATGCGCATGGGCGAGAAGGACCTGGCGAATGACAACTTCCTGCAGGCGCTGAAGCTGGCGCCAAACGATCCTGACCTGAACAATAATTACGGGTCCTTCCTGTGCCAGAACGACCGCGTCAAGGAATCGTTCAAGCATTTCGATGCAGCGCTGGCGAACCGCAATTACCGCTCGCCGGCCGGTGCCATGAACAATGCGGGCAACTGCGCGCTGAAGGTCAGGGACATCGACCTGGCCGAGCGCTACCTGCTGGGCGCCTTGAAGCTGACGCCGGATGTGCCGGAAACGAATATCGGCCTGGCCAAGGTGTACTATGCGCGGCGCGATTATCCGCGCGCCAGCTTCTTTATCACGCAATTGCACAAGGTAGCGAAGCTGGACAGCCTGCCGGCCGACATACTGTGGCTGGCGATCAAGGTGCAGCACAAGATGGGCGATGAGGGTCTGGAGCAGGGCTTCGCGACCCAATTGCGGCGTCACCACGCCCAGTCGCCGGAGTACGCAGCGTATCAACGTGGGGCGTTTGATGAGTGAGAACGGGGAACCAATGGATTCTGAGCAGGACAAGCCGACCAGCCGGCAGCAAGCTTCCGCGCCCGGGGCAGCACTGGCAGCGGCACGCGAGGCGATGGGGCTGTCGGTCGAGCAGGTTGCCGACCAACTGAAACTGGCGCCGCGCCAGGTGGTGGCGATCGAACAGGGCGATTTCGATGCCTTGCCAAACCGCGCGGTAACGCGTGGTTTCATCCGCGCTTACGCGAAGGCAGTACGTCTCGACCCGGCGCCGCTGGTGGCGATGGTGGAAGTGGAAGGGGCGGCAGGGCATGCCGATGCGACCGTGCGCCCGACCATGGTGAAGGCTTCGTTCCAGGAGTCGCGCTTCCCTTCGCTGAACGAACGCAATAACGGCAAGCCGCTGGGCGCGATCGTGGCCGGCGTGGGCGTGCTGGCATTGCTTGGCCTGGCAGCGGCCTGGCAGATGGGCATCCTGTCGCCGCTGACGCTGGCGACCCGCGGCGGGCTCACTGCGCCAGCAGCTCCGGCCGAGCCTGCGGTGCCAGTGGTAACGCAAGCGGGTGTGCAGCCTGCCGAAGCGCCAATGCAGACGCAGAACGTGCCGTTGATTTCGGTGCCGCCGCAACCAGGCAGCAATACTGCGCCGGATGCGGTGGCGGGCGTCGGCGTGCCTGCGCAAGCGGCTGTACCGGCAGCCGCGCCGGGCACCGTCCCGGCCATGGCTCCTGGCATGACCACGACATCGGGCGGCGTTGCTGCGCCGGCAACTGCGCCCGTGACGGCGCCAGGCAATGCCGCAGGCGCGCCTGTAGCGGGCGTCGCCCCGGTCAACCGCGCTGCACCGACCGTTGGCGGTGCGCCAGCCGTTGGCACGGCGCCGGCAACCACGACGCCAGCTTCGCCGGGCCTGATCCCGGCCAAGCCAACGGCGGTTGCTCCAGCCGCTGCGCAGGGCACCGCACCGGTTGCAACCGCGCCGGCCGTGCCGGCAACGGTAGCTGGGGCAGCTCCCGCGGTAGGTACTGCCGGCGGCAAGCTGGTGCTGACGGTGAAGGAAGATTCGTGGGTCGAGATTCGCCGCGCCGGCCAGCCCAACCTGACCCGTGGCACTGTGAAGGCCGGCAGCACCCAGACCTTCAACGTGCGCGCCGATGACGTGCTGATCGTCGGCAAGCCGAGCGCCGTGAGCGCCAGCCTGGCGGGCGGCAAGCTGGAATTGACGCAAGGTCCGGGCAAGTCGTATGCCCTCGTGAACATCAAGTAATAAGAGTAGCCAAGCATGTCTTCTTCGAACAACCCGATCCCATCCGGACCACTGGCGCGCCGTGCCAGCCGCCGCGTGCTGGTGCAGCATGGCGAGCGCAAGATCTGGGTCGGTGGCGACGCGCCTGTGGTGGTGCAGTCGATGACCAATACCGACACCGCCGACGCGGTGGCGACGGCGATCCAGATCAAGGAACTGGCACGCGCCGGTTCCGAGCTGGTGCGACTGACGGTGGACCGCCCGGAGTCGGCTGCCGCCGTGCCTTACATCCGCGACCAGCTGGACAAGATGGGCATCGACGTGCCGCTGGTGGGCGACTTCCACTACAACGGCCACACCCTGCTGACCGAGTACCCGGACTGTGCCGCGGCGCTGTCGAAGTACCGCATCAACCCGGGCAACGTGGGCAAGGGCGCCAGGCGCGACACGCAATTCGCGCAGATGATCGACGTGGCGGCCAAGTACGGCAAGCCGGTGCGCATCGGCGTCAACTGGGGCTCGCTGGACCAGGCGCTGCTGGCACGCATCATGGACGAAAACGCGGCACGCGAAAATCCATGGACCGCGCAGGCCGTGATGTACGAAGCGCTGATCACTTCCGCGATTGAAAACGCGGTGCGCGCGGAAGAACTGGGCCTGGCGCGCGACAAGATCATCCTGTCGTGCAAGGTGTCCGGCGTGCAGGACCTGATCGCGGTGTACCGTGAACTGGGCAAGCGCTGCGACTATCCGCTGCACCTGGGCCTGACCGAGGCGGGCATGGGCAGCAAGGGCATCGTGGCGTCGACCGCCGCGCTGTCGGTGCTGCTGCAGGAAGGCATCGGCGACACCATCCGCATTTCCCTGACCCCGGAACCGGGCGGCGACCGCACCAGGGAAGTGGTGGTGGGCCAGGAAATCCTGCAGACCATGGGCCTGCGCAAGTTCACCCCGATGGTGATCGCCTGCCCGGGCTGCGGACGTACCACGTCCACCGTGTTCCAGGAACTGGCGGACGATATCCAGAGCTACCTGCGCGAGCAGATGCCGGAATGGAAAAAGACCTACCCGGGCGTGGAGGCGATGAACGTGGCCGTGATGGGCTGCATCGTCAACGGCCCGGGCGAATCGAAGCATGCGAACATCGGCATCAGCCTGCCGGGCACCGGCGAATCGCCGGCCGCTCCGGTTTTCGTCGACGGCCAAAAGGTGGCGACGCTGCGCGGCGATAATATCGTCAGCGAATTCCAGGCCATCGTGCTCGACTACGTACAGAAAAACTATAGCAAAGCAGCTTAAAGAACATGTCCAATAAAGCAGACAAAATCTCGGCAATCAAGGGGATGAACGATCTCCTGCCGGCCGACGCCCACTTGTGGGAAATCTTCGAGAACACCGCGCAGTCCGTGGTGCAGAGCTACGGCTTCCAGCAGATCCGCACCCCGATCGTGGAAGAAACCCGCCTGTTCTCGCGCGCCATCGGCGCCGTGACCGACATCGTCGAGAAGGAGATGTATTCCTTCGAAGACTCCATGAACGGCGACCAGTTGACCCTGCGCCCGGAAGGCACCGCCGGCGTGGTGCGCGCGGTGCTGGAACATAACCTGGTGTACGAAGGCCCCAAGCGCCTGTGGTACAAGGGCCCGATGTTCCGCCACGAGCGTCCGCAGCGCGGCCGCTACCGCCAGTTCCACCAGTTCGGCGCGGAAGCCGTGGGCTTCACCGGCCCGGACGTGGACGCCGAAATGATCGTGATGTGCCGCCGCCTGTGGGATGACCTGGGCCTGGAAAACATCCGCCTGGAAATCAACTCCATCGGCGATGCCGAGGAGCGTGCACGCCACCGCGTCGACCTGATCGCCTACCTGCAGCAGCACGAAGAGCACCTCGACGCCGACGCCAAGCGCCGCCTGCATACCAATCCGCTGCGCATCCTCGATACCAAGAACCCGGACCTGCAAGGCATCGTCAACAGCGCGCCGAAGCTGCTGGACTACCTGGGCGATGAATCGCGTGCGCACTTCGAAGGCGTGAAGAAGATCCTCGACGCCAACGCGATCCAGTACACCGTCAACACCCGCCTGGTGCGCGGCATCGACTACTACAACCGCACCGTGTTCGAATGGGTCACCGACGAACTGGGCGCGCAGGGCACCGTGTGCGCCGGCGGCCGTTACGACCCGCTGATCGAAATGTTCGGCGGCAAGCCAACCCCTGCGGTCGGCTTTGCGATGGGCATCGAGCGCCTGATCGAACTGATGAAAGGCGCCGGCGACACCGCAGCGCCGCGCCAGTGCGACGTGTACCTGGTGCACCAGGGCGAAGCGGCGCGCATGCAAGCCTTCATCATCGGCGAGCGCCTGCGCGACGCCGGCCTGGACGTGATCCTGCACTGCGGCGGCCTGAATGGCGCCGGCAGCTTCAAGTCGCAGATGAAAAAAGCCGACGGCTCCGGCGCAAGCTTCGCAGTCATCATCGGCGAAGACGAAGTGGCCAATAACACTGCCGTCGTCAAGGCAATGCGCGCTGAAGAAGGCGAGGGCCAGCAGCAAACCGTCGCGTTTGAAGGCGTTGTCGATTACGTCGTGGACCAGATCACATGCGGAGACGATTGTGACCACGACCATCACCACCACCATTAATTAAAGAAACAGGCAGACTGAAACATGGCATACGATCTCGACGAACAAGAACAGCTTGCTAACCTCAAGGCATGGTGGGCAAAGTACGGTAACCTGACCACCTGGGTGGTGATCGCAGGCCTGGCCGCCTATTCGGGCTGGAACGGCTGGAACTACTACCAGCGCAACCAGGCGGCGCAAGCCTCCGTGCTGTTTGACGAACTGCAGAGCGCTGTCAACGCCAAGGACAATGCCAAGGTGGCGCGCGTGGCGGGCGACATCGAGACCAAGTTCGGCCGCACCGCCTATGCTTCGCTGGGCGCACTGAGCGCTGCCAAGTCCTTCTTCGATGCCAATGACCTGAAGTCTGCCAAGGCCCAGCTGGAGTGGGTGGTTGCGCACGGCAACGATGAACACAAGAACATCGCGTCGATCCGCCTGGCCGGCGTGCTGCTGGACGAGAAGGCCTACGACGCCGCGCTGAAGGCGCTGGCCGTGGCAGCGCTGCCGCAGTTCAAGGCTTCCGTGGAGGACCGCAAGGGCGACATCCTGGCTGCCCAGAACAAGATGGAAGAGGCCCGCACTGCCTACAAGGCAGCACTGGAAGCGGCCGAGAAGAACAATCCCGGCCGCCAGCTGATCCAGCTCAAGCTCGAATCCATTGGCGGCACGGTGCCGGAAGTGAAGGCCTGATCCGATGCTTGCCACCCGTACTGTTATTGCGCTGGGCGTCGTAGCGCTGGCTGCCGGCTGCGGCAGCCTGAATCCGTTCAAGAAGGAAGACAAGTTCGCGCCGGCCAAGCTGGAAGAACTGAAGTCCGGCGTGCCGGCCCGCATCGTCTGGAAGCACAGCACCGGCAAGGCGGGCGTCAACGTGTTCACGCCTGCGCTGGCAGACAACAGCGTGTTCGTGGCCGATGCCGACGGCGTGATCGAGCGCCTGGACGCCGCCAGCGGCAAGGTGCAGTGGCGCAGCAAGACCGGCGCCGACCTGACCGCCGGCGTCGGCGTCAGCCCGGATGGCAAGCTGGTGGCAGTGGGCGCTGTCAAAGGCCAGCTGATGGCCTTCGATGGCAGCGGCAAGGCGCTGTGGAAAGTCCAGGCGTCGAGCGAAATCCTGTCCTCGCCGGCAGTCGGCAACGACGTGGTGATCGTGCGCACCGTGGATAACAAGGTCACCGCCTATGACGCGGCCGATGGCAAGAAGCGCTGGTTCATTCAGCGTGTCACGCCGCCGCTGACGCTGCGTAATATGCCAGGCCTGGTGATCGCCAACAACAATGTGTACGCGGCGCAGCCTGCTGGCCGCATTCTGGCGATGGCGCTGTCAAACGGCGTGCCGCGCTTTGAAGTGCCGCTGTCCGAACCGCGCGGCGCGACTGAACTGGAACGCGTGTCCGACATCAGCGGCACCCCGACCGTGTTCGAGCAAGACCTGTGCGCGGTGAGCTACCAGGGCAAGGTGGGCTGCCTGGACATCAATACCGGCGTGGCCCGCTGGACCAAGCCGGCATCGTCGGACGTGGGCGTGGGCGTGGACCAGCGCTTCGTGTTCGTGTCGGACGAGAAGGGCGCCGTGCAGGCCTTTGCCCGCGAAGGCGGCGCATCGGCATGGAAGAACGAGAAGCTGGCATACCGCCGCTTGTCGGCTCCGGTTTCCTATGGCCGTTTCGTGGCCGTGGGCGACCTCGAAGGTTATGTGCACTTCCTGTCGCGGGAAGACGGCACGATTTTAGGTCGGATCAGCACCGACGGCAGCGCCATCAAGTCGGCGCCGCTGTTGTCGGGTCCGAATGTGATTTTCCAAACCCAGAATGGGACTGTGGCCGCTATCGCGGTCGAATAAAAATAATATGAAGCCGGTAATTGCACTTGTTGGTCGCCCGAACGTCGGGAAATCGACCTTATTCAATCGACTGACCCGCTCGCGCGATGCGCTGGTGGCGGACCTCCCTGGCCTGACGCGCGATCGTCACTATGGCGAGGGCCGCGTGGGCAATCGCCCGTTCCTGGTCATCGATACCGGCGGTTTCGAACCGGTCGCCAAGGAAGGCATCATGTTCCAGATGGCCCTGCAGACCAAGCAGGCCGTGGCCGAAGCCGACGTGGTGGTGTTCCTGGTCGATGGCCGCCAGGGCATGACCCCGCACGACAAGACGATTACCGATTTCCTGCGCAAATCCGGCCGTCCGGTGCTGCTCGTGGTGAACAAGGCCGAAGGCATGCGCTATACCGCTGCCGTATCGGACTTCTACGAGCTGGGACTGGGCGATCCGTATGCGATTTCCGGCGCCCACGGCGACGGCGTGCACGACCTGGTGGCCGAAGCGCTGGACAAGGCTTTCGCCTCGCGCCCGGCCGACGAGGAAGAACTGCTGCCGCAGGAACGCGGCGTGAAGATCGCCCTGGTAGGCCGCCCGAACGTGGGCAAGTCGACCCTGATCAACACCCTGGTGGGCGAAGAGCGCGTGATCGCCTTCGACATGCCGGGCACGACCCGCGATTCGATCGAGATCCCGTTCGAGCGCGACGGCAAGCAGTACACCCTGATCGACACGGCCGGTATCCGCCGCCGCGGCAAGGTGTTCGAGGCCATCGAGAAGTTCTCGGTAGTGAAGACGCTGCAGTCGATCTCGGAAGCCAATGTGGTGATCCTGATGCTCGATGCGCAGCAGGATATCTCCGAGCAGGATGCCCACATTGCGGGCTTCATCCTGGAGTCGGGCCGTGCCCTGGTGGTGGCGGTCAACAAGTGGGACGGCTTGCAGTCGGACGACCGCGACCAGGTGAAGATGGACATGGACCGCAAGCTGGACTTCCTGTCCTTCGCCAATACCCACTTCATCTCGGCCCTGCGCGGCACCGGCATCGGCCCGCTGATGAAATCCGTGAACGGCGCTTATGCCGCCGCCACGGCCGACCTGCCGACGCCCAAGCTGACCCGCGCCTTGCAGGAAGCGATCGAGAAGCAGGAACCGAAGCGCAAGGCTGGCGTGCGTCCGAAAATGCGCTATGCGCACCAGGGCGGCCAGAATCCGCCGATCATCGTCATCCACGGCAATTCGCTGGATGCGGTGTCCGAGCCGTACAAGCGCTATCTGGAGAAGCATTTCCGCGATAGTTTCAAGCTGGTCGGCACCCCGCTGCGGATTGAGTTGCGCAACGGCAAGAATCCTTTCGACAAGCGCGAGAAGGCTTGATCAGCGAGTTCAGGGCCGGCATTTGCGGAGCAAATGCCGGCCCTGACCCCGGAATAAGCTGACCTTAAGGTTTATCCGGCTGCAAGATTTAAAAAAACAAGGTACAGTGTCTTTGGAGCAGCATCCCCAGCACTTGAAAAACAGGCGCAGCGTCTCCAATTCGTACACAACAACATAAAACGGAGCTGTTATGAGCAATAAAGGGCAATTGTTACAAGACCCATTCCTGAACGCGCTGCGTAAAGAGCACGTTCCAGTCTCGATCTACCTGGTCAACGGCATCAAGCTGCAGGGTCATATCGAGTCTTTCGACCAATACGTGGTCCTGCTGCGTAACACCGTGACCCAGATGGTTTACAAGCACGCCATTTCCACCGTGGTGCCTGCCCGCGCCGTCAACCTGAACATGGATAACTCCTCCGAGGCAGCGGAGTAAGCCACTTCGTATGCGTGCAGCTTTAGTCGGGGTAGATTTCGGTCAGGGCGACTTTGCTGCCAGTATCGAGGAGTTGATGCTGCTGGCCCGCTCCGCGGGCGCAGAGCCGGTCACCACCATTACCGGCAAACGGTCTTCGCCGGATGCCGCGTATTTCGTCGGTAGCGGCAAGGCCGATGAAATCGGTCATGCAGTGCAAGACCACAAGCTCGAAATCGTCATCTTCAATCATGCGCTGTCCCCAGCCCAGCAGCGCAACCTGGAAAAACGCCTGAACGTCAGGGTGCTTGACCGCACCAGCCTGATCCTCGACATCTTTGCGCAGCGCGCGCAAAGCCACGAGGGCAAGCTGCAGGTCGAGCTGGCCCAGTTGCAGCACCTGGCCACGCGCCTGGTGCGCGGCTGGACCCACCTTGAGCGCCAGAAGGGCGGTATCGGCCTGCGCGGTCCCGGTGAAACCCAGCTCGAAACCGACCGCCGCCTGATCGGCGAACGCGTGAAGATGCTGCGTGCCCGCCTGGCCAAGCTGCGCAAGCAGCACGAGACCCAGCGCCGCGCCCGCGGCCGCAGCCACACGTTCTCGGTGTCCCTGGTCGGCTATACCAATGCCGGCAAGTCGACCCTGTTCAATACCATGACCAAGGCCGGCGTCTACGTCGCGGACCAGCTGTTCGCCACGCTCGATACGACCTCTCGCCGGGTCTACATGGGCGAGGAAATCGGCAACGTGGTGGTCTCCGACACGGTCGGCTTCGTGCGCGAATTGCCACACCAGCTGGTGGCCGCCTTCCGCGCCACGCTGGAAGAGACCATCCATGCCGATTTGCTGCTGCACGTGGTCGACGGTTCGTCGCCGGTGCGCATGGAGCAGATCGAGCAGGTCAACCTGGTGCTGCGCGAGATCGGCGCCGACCATATCCCGCAGATCCTGGTGTGGAACAAGATCGATGCGGCAGGCCTGGAGCCGGCGGTCGAACGTAATGAGTATGATAAGATTTCCCGCGTATTCATCAGCGCACGCACGGGCGAAGGCCTGAACCTGCTGCGCGATGCAATCTGTGAGGCAGCACGGGATGAGCAGGAGGCGCTGGCCAACCCCAAGGAGGAGCTGGCGCCTGACAGTATTCTCAACTTTACCCAAGTAGGATCTCACTAAAAGAAAAATATGCCTTTTTCCTCTCTCAAGAAAAGACTCGGCAACTATATTGCCCAGGAAGGCAAAAAGCCCGGCGAAGGGCCGCCGGACCTCGATCAACTCTGGCGTGATTTCAACCAGCGCCTGAATGGCCTGTTCGGCGGCGGCAAGAACCGCGGCAGCAATCCGGGCGGTGGCGGCAATGGCGGCGGCGACATGAAGGGCGCCGGCTTCACCGTTGGCGCGGTCGCTTCGGTGGCAGCCCTGGTGTGGCTCGCCTCCGGCGCGTTCATCGTGCAGGAAGGCCAGACCGGCGTGGTCACCACGTTCGGCAAATTCAGCCATACCACGCCGGCCGGTTTCAACTGGCGCTGGCCGTATCCGTTCCAGGGCAATGAAATCGTCAACGTGTCCCAGGTGCGCACGGTCGAAGTAGGCTACCGCGGCAGCGCGAAGACCAAGATGGCTTCCGAAGCGCTGATGCTGACCGAAGACGAGAACATCATCGACATCCAGTTCGCCGTGCAGTACAAGGTAAGCGATCCGGTGAAGTGGCTGTATGCCAATCGCGATGCGGAAGGCACGGTAGGCCAGGTGGCCGAAACGGCGATCCGCGAAATCGTCGGCCGCAGCAAGATGGACTTCGTGCTGTATGAAGGCCGCGAAAAGGTCGCCACCGACACCCAGCAACTGATGCAGACCATCCTGGACCGCTACAACTCGGGCGCGCAAGTGACCAACGTGACGATGCAGGGCGTGCAGCCGCCGGAGCAGGTGCAGGCCGCGTTCGATGACGCCGTGAAAGCAGGGCAGGACCGCGAGCGCCAGAAGAACGAAGGCCAGGCCTATGCCAACGACATCGTGCCGAAAGCGCGCGGTGCGGCATTCCGCCTGATCCAGGAAGCCGAAGCCTACCGCGCCATGACGGTGCAGAATGCGACCGGTAACGCGGACCGCTTCAAGTCCGTGCTGGCCGAGTACCAGAAGGCGCCGGCCGTGACGCGCGACCGCATGTACCTGGACACCATGCAGCAGATCTTCTCCAACACCAGCAAGGTGATGGTCGATTCCAAGGCTGGCAGCAACCTGCTGTACCTGCCGCTGGACAAGCTGATCGCCCAGGTGGCAGCTACCGAGGGCCGCGCCGCCAGCGTGACGCCGCCGCCGCCAGCGGCCGTGCTGCTGCCGCCGGAACCGACATCCGACCCGAACCGCCGCGATGGCCGTTCGCGTGAATCGTCCCGTGACCGGGAGGGCCGTTAATGAATCGCTTTGCAACTATCCTGATTACCGGCTTCATCGCCCTGATGCTGCTGTCGTCCACCGTGTTCGTGGTGGACCAGCGCAAGTACGCCATCGTGTTCGCGCTGGGCGAAGTGAAGCAGGTGATCTCCGAGCCTGGCCTGCACTTCAAGCTGCCGCCGCCGTTCCAGAACGTGGTGTACCTGGACAAGCGCATCCAGACCCTGGACCCGAAAGAGGCTGACCGCTTCATTACCGCTGAAAAGATGAACATCCTGGTGGATGCCTTCGTCAAATGGAAGGTGACTGACCCGCGCCTGTACTTCGTCTCCTTCGGTGGCGACGAAAGCAGGGCCGGCGACCGCATGCAGCAGATCGTGAAGGCGGCGCTGAACGACGAAATTACCAAGCGCACCGTGCGCGAAGTGATCTCCGGCCAGCGCGGCAAGGTGATGGAATCAATCCGCAGCAAGGTGGTGGACGAGGCCAAGCAGATCGGCGTGGAAATCGTCGACGTGCGCCTGAAGCGCGTGGACTACGTTGAGCAGATCAACAACTCGGTGTACGAGCGCATGAAGGCCGAGCGCGCCCGCGTGGCCAACGAAGCCCGTTCCACCGGCGCCGCCGAGTCGGAGCAGGTGCGCGCCGACGCCGACAAGCAGCGTACCGTGATCCTGGCCGAGGCTTACCGCGAAGCGGAAAAGATCAAGGGCGAGGGCGATGCCAAGGCGTCCCAGATCTATGCCGAAGCATTCGGCCGCAATCCGGAGTTCTACAAGTTCTACCGTTCGCTGGAAGCTTACCGTGCTTCCTTCAAGACCAAGGCTGACGTGATGCTGGTCGATCCACAGTCCGACTTCTTCAAATACTTCAAGAGCGCAGGCTCCGGCAAGTAACAGTTTCAGCAGCTATGGCGCCGCTCCTGCGGCGCCATTTTTTTACCTGCACCGCAACAATTTCGCGTAAAATACGCGGTTTGGTCATCCGATTTTCCGGATGGCGTAGTTGCGCCTGCATTGTTTTTAATTCAATAGCACCAACCATGCCGAATTGGCTTTTGCCTGAATATATTGCCGACGTCTTGCCATCCGAAGCACGCAAGATCGAGGAGTTGCGCCGCCTGATGCTGGATAACTTCCGGCTGTACGGCTACGAGCTTGTGATGCCGCCGATGCTGGAGTACGTCGAGTCCCTGCTGACCGGCGCCGGTGCCGACACGGACCTGCGCACGTTCAAGCTGGTGGACCAGATTTCCGGCCGCATGCTGGGCCTGCGCGCCGACATGACGACCCAGGTGGCGCGCATCGACGCCCACCTGCTGAATCGCGCCACCGTGACCCGCCTGTGCTATGCCGGCTCCGTGCTGCATACCCGCCCGTCCGGCCTGCATTCGACGCGAGAGCCTTACCAGATCGGCGCCGAAATCTACGGCCATGCCGGCCTGGAAGCGGACGCGGAAATCCAGGAACTGGCACTCGGCTCGCTGTCGCTGGCCGGTTTCACCGACATGCGCCTGGACCTGACCCACGTCGGCGTGCTGCGCGCGATCCTGGCGCAGGATCCTGCCGCGACCAGGGATTACGACGCCATCGTGGCCCTGCTGCGCGGCAAGGATGCGCCGGGGCTGCAGCAGCAGACCGCCAGGTACAACGAGGTGACCCGCGCAGCACTGCTGGCATTGCCGAACCTGTACGGCGACGTCGAAGTGCTGAAGCGCGCGCGCGAAGTGCTGCCGCCACTGCCGGGCATCACCCATGCGCTGGCGGAACTGGCTGCGCTGGCGGCATCGGCCATCGGCCGCGCCGAAGTGGCGATCGACCTGGCCGACCTGCGCGGCTACCAGTATGAGAGCGGCGCCATGTTCGCCCTGTACGTGCCGGGCCTGCCGAATGCGGTAGCACGCGGCGGCCGCTACGACCACGTGGGCGAAGCATTCGGCCGCGCGCGTCCGGCCACCGGCTTCTCGCTGGACCTGCGCGAACTGGCGCGCCTGCTGCCGACCGCGGAGCGCAAGCATTCGATCCGCGCGCCATGGGGCAATGCACCGGAATTGAAAGAAAAAATCGCCGAGCTGCGCAAGTCCGGCGAAGTTGTGATCCAGTCGCTGCCGGGTCATAACGATGAACAGGACGAGTTCGAGTGCGATCGCGCGCTGGTGCTCGACGAAAGTGGTAGTAACTGGATTCTCAAAAACTTAGGTTAATTGTGATGTCAAACAAAACTGCAAAGAACGTTGTTGTTATCGGCACCCAGTGGGGCGATGAAGGCAAAGGCAAGATCGTCGACTGGCTGACTGAACACGCCCAGGGCGTGGTGCGCTTCCAGGGCGGCCACAACGCGGGCCACACCCTCGTGATCGGCGGCGTCAAGACCGCCCTGCAGCTCATCCCTTCGGGCATCATGCGCCCAGGCGTGGCCTGCTACATCGGCAACGGTGTGGTGCTGTCCGTGCCTGACGTGCTGCGCGAAATCGACAAGCTGGAAGCAGCCGGCGTGGAAGTGGCTTCCCGCCTGAAGATCTCCGAGGCTTGCCCGGTCATCCTGCCTTACCACACGGCGCTGGACGCGGCGCGTGAAGCCGCCCGCGGCGCCGCCAAGATCGGCACCACCGGCAAGGGCATCGGCCCTGCATACGAAGACAAGGTCGCCCGCCGCGCCATCCGCGTGGCCGACCTGCTGAACGCCGAGCGCTTTGCAGAGAAGCTGAAAGAGAACCTGGACTACCACAACTACGTCCTGGAAAACTACCTCAAGGCGCCGAAGATCGATTACCAGAAGACCCTGGACGATGCGCTGGCCTACGTGCCGCGCCTGCGCCCGATGGTGACTGACGTGTCGTCCGCCCTGTACGCAACCCACAAGGCCGGCGGCTCGCTGCTGTTCGAAGGCGCGCAAGGCTCGCTGCTGGACGTCGACCACGGCACCTATCCGTTCGTCACCTCGTCGAACTGCGTGGCGGGTAACGCTGCTGCCGGCGCCGGCGTCGGTCCTGGCATGCTGCACTACATCCTGGGCATCACCAAGGCCTACACCACCCGCGTTGGTTCCGGCCCGTTCCCATCCGAACTGCCGACCGATGCAGGCGTCGGCCACCACCTGTCCTCCGTGGGCCACGAGTTCGGCACCGTGACCGGCCGTGCCCGTCGTTGCGGCTGGTTCGACGCAGCGCTGCTGCGCCGTTCGGTGCAGATCAACGGCGTGTCGGGCATGTGCCTGACCAAGCTGGACGTGCTGGACGGCCTGGAAACCCTGAAGATCTGCACCGGCTACACCATCAACGGCAAGCAGGTCGACATCTTCCCGGTCGGCGCCGAAGACGCTGCGCTGTGCCAGCCGATCTACGAAGAAATGCCAGGCTGGAAGGAAAGCACCGTCGGCGCCAAGTCGATGGACGCGCTGCCTGCCGCTGCCCGTGCTTACATCAAGCGCATTGAAGAAGTGGTCGGCGTGCCGATCGATATGGTTTCCACCGGCCCTGACCGCGAAGAGACCATCGTCCTGCGCCACCCGTTCGAGTAACGCATTGCAAGGCGGGCCACAAGCCCGCCCGTACCGGCCAGCGCCGGACAGTAGGGCGGGTCAATGACCCGCCTTTCCAATTTCAGAGAGAAGGAAAAGCAATAATGAGCACTCCGCAATCCGACCAAAAGCACCTGTGGGTCTCCTGGGACGAGTATCACCGCCTGATCGAGCGCCTGGCGCTGAAGGTCCATGAATCGGGCTGGAAGTTCGACATGGTGCTGTGCCTGGCGCGCGGCGGCGTGCGTCCTGGCGACGTGTTCTCGCGCATCTTCGACGTGCCGCTGGCGATCCTGTCGACCAGCTCCTACCGCGAAGAAGCGGGCACCGTGCGCGGCGACCTGGATATCGCCAAGTACATGACCATGACCAAGGGCCCGCTGTCCGGCAAGATCCTGCTGGTGGACGACCTGGCTGATTCCGGCGTGACCCTGACCAAGGTGATGAAGCACCTGAAGGACAACTTTGAAGGCGTGACTGAAGTGCGTTCGGCCGTGATCTGGACCAAGGGCTGCTCCGCGTTCAAGCCTGATTACCAGATGGAAGAGCTGCCGCACAATCCGTGGATCCACCAGCCGTTCGAAGACTACGACGGCCTGCGTCCGCACCAGCTGGCGGCATGGATCAAGAAAGGCGAGACCGGCGCATAATTGCGTCGGCTTCGAAAGAAAGCGGAAGGGTGGAAGCCCTTCCGCTTTTTTTTCAGCGTACTTCCAGCAGTTCGACGTCGAAGATCAGGTTCGAGTTCGGCGGAATCGGACCGATGCCGTTGCTGCCATAGCCCAGGGAAGCAGGCACGACCAGGGTGCGTTTGCCGCCCACCTTCATTCCCTGCACGCCTTGGTCCCAGCCTGGAATCACTTGTCCGGCGCCGAGCGGGAAGCTGAAAGGCTTGCGGCCGATGGACGAATCGAACTGCGCGCCATGCTGCTGCGGCGAGTTCGGTTCGTAAATCCATCCGGTGTAATTGACGACGACGCTAGCGCCGGCAAGCGCTTCCTTGCCGGTGCCGACAACGGTATCAATCTTCTGGAACGGGATGGCGGCGGCTTCGGATTGCGCCGGTGGATTGCTGCGCTCGCAGCCGGCCAATGCCAGGGTAAGGCTTGCGCCGATAAGGCAGGCGGAAAACAGTCGCTTCATGTTCTTCTTTCAAAATAAACGGCAAAGAAGCAAGTGTACTGAATTCGCCACAAATTGCGAAAAATCAGCAGCTATCGGTATTTTAAGATATTTCCATGGGGAAATGACTATACAATTCTTGGCATTATTTTGCTGTTGCCAGGATAGTCGATGTTTCCTTCGATGCTGTTGTCTGTGATGCTGGCGGTGTCGCCCCCTGAGCCGGGCGGCGCCCAGGCCGCCAAACCTGCCGCATTGCACAAGCACTGGGCCGAGCGCAAATTCGACGCCATCGAGCGCAGCCTGCGCGAGTCGTGCACATCCGACCCGGCCGGCTTCGAAGCGCAATTCGACAGCTATTTCCGCAGCACGCAAACCTGGGAAGCTGACCGCAACGCGCTGGAGCAATGGCGCCAGCAAGCGCCCGATGCGCTGGCGCAGGCGCTGGTCGAAGCGATCTATTGGCGCGCCTATGCCTCGCAACTGCGCCTGGGCGCCGTTGGCCACCTGCAGAAAGAGGCCATGGCGTTTTACCAGGAGCAGTTGGGGCGCGGCATGGCGCGCCTGCAGCACGTCAAGGCGCAGGCCAATGCCTGCCCGCTGTGGCATAGCCTGAACATCAGCCTGCAGTTGGAGGGCGCCGGTTCGCGCCGCAGTGCCGCCAGCGCATACCTCGACGCGGTGCAGGCTTTCCCGAATGACTTGCAGATCCACTTCGCCATGTCGCGCGCCTACAGCCCGCGTTCGGGCGGCAGTGCGGTCCAGTTCGACCAGTTTGCACGGCGTGCCGTGTTCTTCACCAAGGCAGTGGAGGGCGGGGCCATGTACGCGCGCCTGTACTGGCGCGAAGATGGCAATGGCAGCGATGCGATCCAGTTCCGCGAGCAACGCGGCCTGCCGGAATGGCGCATGGTGAAGAGCGGTTTTGAAGACCTGCTGCAGCGGCATCCTCAAGACCTGCGCGGCCGCAACAAGTTCGCCTCATTCGCCTGCCGTGCCAATGACCGCGAGACTTACCTCCGGCTGCGCCAGGAACTTGGCGAGCGCATCATGCCCGAGCTGTGGCCGGACGTGGCCAGTGCCGAGGCCTGCGACCGCAAACTGGGCAAGGGCGCCTCCGCCGCCACTTCGCCGACGCAAGCCGGTGGTGTAAACTCGCACTCATGACTCAAGACTTCTTCCAGACCTTTATCCTGCTGATGCTGGTGACCGACCCGTTCGGCAACGTTCCCATTTTTGCGTCGGCGCTGGCCACGGTGCCGCCCAAGCGCCGCCCGAAAATCGTGGTGCGCGAATGCCTGATCGCCTTCGTCGTGCTGCTGGTGTTCATGTTCTTCGGCAGCCACTTCCTCAAGGCCCTGAGCCTGTCTGAAGCCTCGCTGCGCATCGCGGGCAGCGTGATCCTGCTGCTGATTGCAATCCGCATGGTGTTCCCGCATCCGGACGGGGTGCTGGGCAAGCAGGAGGGCGGGGAACCGTTCATCGTGCCGCTGGCGATTCCCGCGCTGGCAGGCCCATCCGCGCTGGCGACCGTGTTGCTGTTCTCGCGCGAGAGCACCGGCGAAGTACTGATGCACGTGGCGGCGCTGGCGGCCGTGGTGGTGGTGTGGCTGGTGGTGTTCCTCGGCGCCGAGCGCTTGCAAAAGGCCCTCGGTTCGCAGGTGATGACGGCCTTCGAACGCCTGATGGGGCTGATCCTCGCGGCGATGTCGATCGAGATGCTGCTGGGCGGCGTGCGCGAGTTCGTCAAGACGCTTTAAAGCGGCAGTAACGCCTCGTGATTTTCCGTGACTTTTTCTGTCGGGCAATGGCAATATAATCATCCGAATTTGCCGCGCCGCGGCGCCACAGGTAGGGTGATCCATGCATGTCCTGATCATATTGGGAATCGTCGTGTTGTTGGTTGTGTTGTTCTATAAGTCGACCAACCAGTATGTGCAGCCAGCCGGCTCGCCAGCCCCGGCGCCGACGCAAGCCATGGGCGGCAACGCGCCGCCGGTGCAGCTTGGCTGGGTCTCCAACGGCAAGCTGTTCGTGCAGGGCGGTTATGGCGCAGTGCAGGAGATTTCCAGCCCTTATGCGCAGCAGGCGATGGACCGCGCGGAACGCAGCCGCGAAAAGAACGCGTGGAAGAAGGACACTGCCTTCGGTGTCGCCGCGCAAGGCAATTACCGCGACTTCGATCATCAGACCGATCCTTTCCTGATTTCGTCGGCACTGTTCACCGGCGACGGCAAACTGCTGTACTTCCAGGCAGACCATGGCATGGGCGGGCTGTTCGCTTACGACACCGCCAGCGGGCAGGAAGAACGCCTGCTGCATCGCCAGCAATTGCAGCTCGATGATTTGTGCCTGTCGCCGTCCGGCGAGACGATTGTCTGCACGCTGCGGGCGCGTGGTGGCGCCAGCCATATTGCGACCATGCGCAGCAATGGCGATGGACTGCGCGAACTCACCGGCGGAGATACGATCGATTCCGCGCCTGCGCCCGTGCCGGGTGACGAGACCAAAGTCATCTACCAGTCCGCAGCGATTGGACGCGACCAGCACGGCGGCTGGGCCGCAACGGGCCATGTGACGCTGCAGGAATTGAATACCGCGACCGGCCGCGTTACGCCGGTGCTGGAAGATCCGCGCTACGACTTCCTGTCCCCACGCGTGGCGCCGGATGGGGTGCTGTTCTTCATTCGCCGTCCTTATGAACCGCCGCAGTACAACGCCGGCAATGTAGTGCTGGATACGCTGTTCTTCCCATTCCGGCTGCTGCGCGCCGTGTTCCATTACCTGAATTTCTTCTCGCTGATGTACTCGCGCAAGCCGCTGACCGGTGCGAGCGGCATGCCGATGCAGGCGGACATGAAAAACATCGTCTTGCAGGGCAAGCGTATCGACGCCGAGCGTGCGCTGCGCCAGGAAGCCAGCATCGGCGGCATTCCTTCGCTGGTGCCGTCGTCGTGGCAGCTGATGCGCCGCACGCGCAGCGGTGGCGAGGCGGTGGTGGCGAACAATGTGAGTTCGTTTGATATGACGCCGGGCGGCACCATTGTCTACAGCAACGGCCGCGGCCTGTTTGCGCTGGATGCGCAAGGGCGCTCGGTACTGGTTGCGCAGGGAGACCTGGTCGGCGCAGTGCTGGTGCATGATAAGATGCCGGCATGAAACAACTTGAACCCATGTTCCGCTGCACGGGCTGCAACCGGGGCATTTTGAATCGCTGCGTGGCCCGCTGCCTGTATTGCGGCGCCGACCTGCCTGCCGAGGCCAGGCTTGCACCGGAAATGATCGCACAACGCGACGCTGAACATGCGCGCATGGAAGAGGCACGCAAGCGCCTTGCACAGCATCCCGCACCGCGCCCGCAGGCCCAGGGCAGCGCAGCGTCGGACGTCATCGATGGCGTGGCGACGGGGTTGGATGTCATCGACCTGATCGGCGATGGCGTCTCGCTGTTTGGCAAACTTCTGGACTAAACATGTTGCTTTGATAATGACGGCGTGGCACGATATTGATCCCGCCATGCCAATCATTAAAGGAGCTGTCATGTCCCTGCGCATCAACGATACCGCACCAAATTTCAAGGCCCAGACTACCAAGGGCCCGATCGATTTCCATGAATGGATTGGCGACCAGTGGGCCGTCCTGTTCTCGCATCCGAAGGATTTCACGCCGGTTTGCACCACGGAGCTGGGCTACATGGCCAAGATCGAGCCGGAGTTCACCAAGCGCAATACCAAGATCATCGGCTTGTCGATCGACCCGGTCGAGAACCACAGCAAGTGGGCTTCCGACATCGAAGAAACCCAGGGCGCCAAGGTGAACTATCCGATGATTGGCGATACGGACCTGAATGTGGCAAAGCTGTACAACATGCTGCCGGCTGAGGAGCCGGGTACTGCGGATGGCCGCACCGCTGCCACCAATGCGACCGTGCGTTCGGTATTCATCGTTGGCCCGGACAAGAAGATCAAATTGATGCTGACCTATCCGATGACCACCGGCCGTAATTTCGATGAGATCCTGCGCGTGCTCGATTCGATGCAGCTGACCGCCAAGCACAAGGTGGCCACGCCGGTGAACTGGAAGGATGGGGAAGATGTGATTATCGCTGGCTCGGTCAGCGATGATGATGCCAAGGGATTGTTCCCAGGCGGGTGGAAGGCGCCTAAGCCTTACCTGCGGATCGTCAAGCAGCCTTCCTGAAACCGTACGGGTTTGGTTGTGCGCCTTTGATCTTCGTCGAAAGTCCCGGGTCTGACCCTCTGGGTCAGACCCAGGTTTACCGGTTTTAAAGCGCATCGGCGCCAGGCGCGCCGAACAGCTGCTCTTTGAGGTGGTGCAACTGATCCCGCACCTGTGCCGCCTTTTCGAACTCCAGGTTCCTCGCGTGGTCCAGCATGAGCTTCTCGAGCCGCTTGATCTCCTTGCTGATCTGCTTCTCGCTCATGGCCTCGTATTTCGCGGCTTCCTCGGATACCTCCAACTGCTCGCGGGCCGCAGCGCTGTAGACGCCATCGATCAGATCCTTGATGATCTTCTTCACGCCGCGCGGCGTGATGCCCATCTTCTCGTTATAGGCAATCTGCTTGGCCCGGCGCCGTTCGGTTTCATCGATCGCGCGCTTCATCGAGTCGGTGATGTTGTCCGCGTACAGGATCGCCACACCGTTCAGGTTACGCGCCGCCCGACCAATGGTCTGGATCAGTGAGCGCTCGGAACGCAGGAAGCCCTCCTTGTCGGCATCCAGGATCGCCACCAGCGATACTTCGGGCAAGTCCAGGCCTTCGCGCAGCAGGTTGATCCCCACCAGCACGTCGAAGGTACCAATGCGCAGGTCGCGCAGGATTTCCACGCGCTCCACGGTATCCACATCGCTGTGCAGGTAGCGCACCTTGATGCCGTGGTCGCCCAGGTATTCGGTCAGTTGCTCCGCCATGCGCTTGGTCAGCGTGGTGACCAGCACGCGTTCATTCTTCTCGATGCGGTCGTTGATCTCGCCCAGCAGGTCGTCGACCTGGGTACGGGCAGGGCGCACGATCACTTGCGGGTCGACCAGGCCGGTTGGACGCACCACCTGTTCGACCACGGCGCCGGCGTTCTTCTTCTCGTACTCGGCCGGGGTGGCGGAGACGAAAACCGTCTGCCGCATCTTCGACTCGAACTCCTCGAACTTCAGCGGTCGATTGTCCAGTGCCGATGGCAGGCGGAAGCCGTAATCCACCAGGTTGGTCTTGCGCGAACGGTCGCCGTTGTACATGGCTGACAACTGGCCGATCAGCACGTGCGACTCGTCCAGGAACATGAGCGCATCGCGCGGCAGGTAGTCGACCAGGGTTGGCGGCGGTTCGCCCGGCTTGGCGCCGGACAGGTGGCGCGAGTAGTTCTCGATGCCCTTGGTGAAGCCGACTTCAGACATCATCTCCAGGTCGAAGCGGGTACGCTGTTCCAGGCGTTGTTCCTCAATCAGCTTGTTCTCGCGGCGGAAGAATTCCAGGCGCTCGCGCAGTTCTTCCTTGATGGTCTCGATCGCACGCAGCACGGTGGCGCGCGGCGTCACATAGTGCGAGCCTGGGTAGACGGTGAAGCGCGGAATCTTCTGTTTGACCTTGCCCGTCAGCGGATCGAACAGCTGGATCGATTCCAGCTCGTCGTCGAACATTTCCAGGCGCACCGCCAGATCGGCGTGTTCGGCCGGGAAAATGTCGATGGTGTCGCCGCGCACGCGGAAGGTGCCGCGGCCGAAGTCCATCTCATTGCGCGTGTACTGCATCTGGATCAGGCGCGCGATGATGTCGCGCTGCGACACGCGGTCCTTGGCGCGCAGCGTCAGGATCATCTGGTGGTATTCGTTCGGATTACCGATACCGTAGATGGCCGACACGGTCGCCACGATCACTACGTCGCGCCGCTCCATTAGCGACTTGGTGCAGGACAGGCGCATCTGTTCGATGTGCTCGTTGATCGACGAGTCCTTTTCAATGAACAGGTCGCGCTGCGGCACGTAGGCTTCCGGCTGGTAGTAATCGTAGTACGACACGAAGTACTCGACCGCGTTCTCCGGGAAGAATTCACGGAATTCGGAATACAGCTGCGCGGCCAGCGTCTTGTTCGGCGCGAACACGATGGCCGGACGGCCCATACGGGCGATCACATTGGCCATGGTGTAGGTCTTGCCGGAACCCGTCACCCCGAGCAGGGTCTGGAACGACAAGCCGTCTTCAATTCCTTCGCACAAGCCATCAATGGCGGTCGGCTGGTCACCGGCGGGAGGGAAGGGCTGGTGCAGCCGGTAAGGCGAATCCGGGAAAGTGATAACTTCCGAAGCCGGGGCACTGGTATTTTGGGAATCAGACATTACTGCAGACCTTTGATAGAATATGCGATTGTCAGCGGCCCTGACCGGATTTTGTTCGGGTGCCGGCCTGCTTTTGCATCGACCCGCCTTCAAACGTTACTAAACTTATCATGACGAACCCTTCCGTATTCAGCGCCATCGAGATGGCCCCGCGCGACCCGATCCTCGGCATCACCGAAGCCTTTAATGCAGACACTAACCCAGCGAAGATTAACCTGGGCGTAGGTGTCTATTATGACGACAATGGCAAAGTGCCGCTGCTGAAGTGCGTGGAAAAGGCGGAAGCAATCCTGATCGAACAGCACGCCCCGCGCACCTACCTGCCGATCGAAGGCCTGGCCGCATACGACAAGGCCGTGCAAGAGCTGGTATTTGGTGCCGACAGCGCCGTAATTCAAGAGAAACGTGCGGTGACCGTGCAGGCACTGGGCGGTACCGGCGCGCTGAAACTCGGCGCCGACTTCCTGAAGCGCTTCTCGCCGGATTCCGAGGTTTACATCAGCAATCCAAGCTGGGAAAACCACCGCGCGCTGTTCGAAAGCGCCGGCTTCAAAGTCAACAACTACGCTTACTACGACGAGACCACCCATGGCGTGAACTTCGCCGCCATGCTGGCTGCCCTGAAGGCCATGCCGCGCGGCTCCATCGTCGTGCTGCACGCTTGCTGCCACAACCCGACCGGCGCCGACCTGACCCAGTCCCAGTGGGATGAGGTGATCGCCGCTGTAGTCGCCGGCGGCCTGGTGCCGTTCCTGGATATGGCGTACCAGGGCTTCGGCGCCGGCATTGCGGAAGATGGCGCCGTAGTGCGCCGCTTCGCCGCGACTGGCGTGGCGCTGCTGGTGTCGAACTCTTTCTCCAAATCCTTCTCGCTGTATGGCGAACGCGTGGGCGCCCTGAGCGTGGTGGCTGCATCCGCCGAAGAAGCTTCGCGCCTGCTGTCGCAACTGAAGCGCGTGGTGCGTACCAACTACTCCAACCCACCGGTCCACGGCGGCAAGGTAGTGGCAACCGCCTTGGCAACCCCAGAGCTGCGCCAGATGTGGGAAGACGAACTGGCCGGCATGCGCGTGCGCATCAAGGAAATGCGCGAGGCCTTCGTGCAGAAGCTGAAGGTCAAGGCGCCTGGCCACGATTTCGACTTCGTGCGTGAGCAGGTCGGCATGTTCTCGTATTCCGGCCTGACCAAGGAGCAGGTGGGCAAGCTGCGCGAGCAGTCGATCTATGCTGTGGACACCGGCCGTATCTGCGTTGCAGCGCTGAACTCGAAGAATATTGATGTGGTAGTTGACGCCATCGCCAAGGTCCTTTAATATGCTGCTCTCTGATCGCAACGCGGTCAGAGAATGATCCCTGATAGCTCAGTCGGTAGAGCGACGGACTGTTAATCCGCAGGTCCCTGGTTCGAGTCCAGGTCGGGGAGCCAGAATATAGAAAAGCCCAGCCTTAACCGGTTGGGCTTTTTGCATTTCAGGGCCGCATTGCGCCCTGTCGCAACATCTGTGCCCAATTTAGTTGCATTAGTAAGTGCTACATTTGATGAAAGTTAATTAGTGTGGTCGCTAAGGTAACTTCATGTGGCCATCCTTATTTCAACACTTCCGGCGGTCAACCAGTCCAGGAAGACACTCACCAATTCCTACGTGATGGACAATAGATGGACAATAAATACCCGACTTGCCAGGGCCGGTACTGATCCGTCCTATTCGGGCTGGAGCCTTTTCAGGATGGCCGCAGCGTTCGTATTGCCGGGATCCAGTTGCAGCGCACGCTGATAGGCCGCAATGGCCTTGGCATTCTCGCCCAGCGCCAGGTACAGCTCTCCCATGGAGTCATGCAGGTTGCCGTCGCGCGGGAAAAGCTCGCTTGCGCGCTGGAGGATAGCGATGCCGGTCGCCGCTTGTCCGGCTTCGGCGTATTGGTAGGCCAGGCGGTTCAACGCATTGCCGTCCTCCGGCGTGTCGCTTTGCGCCAGCAAGAACTTGAAGCGCGCCAATGCCGCGTCGGCGCCGGCCTGGCGAATTTCTGCAGCCAGCACATCATTCAAAGAGGGCTTGGGTTGCGCAACGGCCTGGCCATACAGTACGTCGGTGAAATCGCGGCGCATCCGATAAATCTCCGGCCCCTTGTTGCCATTGCCTTCGTTGAGGAAGATGACAACCAGCTTGCCGTCTTCCGGATAGCGCGTGACCAACGTGCGGAAACCGTTGGCGTTGCCGCCGTGCTCGTGTACCAGGCGCGGCTTGCCGGCAATGGTGCGCGTTCCAACCAGCCAGCCGTAGCCATAACCGAGATCGCCCCACACATCGTCCTTGACATAGGCGGTGAACATCTGCCGTTTTGATTCGGGCTTGAGCAGCGCGTTGCCGGCCAGGGCGCGATCGAGCTTGAAGAAGTCGCCGGTGGTGCTGGCGACGCCGCCGCCGGCGCCGACGTTCGGAATCCAGAGCGGATCAGCGGGACGGTATTCGCCGAGGGCACGCACATAGCCGGATGCCTTGCGCGGGATGATGCGGTCCGGCGCGTCATATGCTGTGCGCTGCATGCCGGCTGGGCGCAGGATCATGCTATCCAGGGCTTCGCTGTACGTCTTTCCGGTCTGCTTTTCGATGACCCAGCCGAGCAGGGTGTAGTTGGAACTGCTGTAGTGGCCCTGGCTGCCGGGTTCGAATTCCAGCGGGCGGTTCATGATCGCGAGGAGATCGGCCTTCGGCACTTTTTCGCCAAGGCGGTTAGCCCAGAAGCCCGGGAAATTTGCGTAGTCGACGATGCCGGAAGTGTGGTTCAGCAACTGGTGCAGCGTGACGCGCTTGCCAATCCCCGAATCAAGTTCGGGCACGTATTTACCAATCGGGTCGTCCAGCTGCAGCTTGCCTTGCTCCGCTAGTTGCATGACCAGGGTCGCGGTGAATTGCTTGGTCAGCGAGGCGACGCGAAAAACGGTGTCAGTGGTGTGGGGAATTTTCCATTCGCGGTTGGCCAGCCCAAAGGCGCGGTGATAAACCACTTTTCCATGGTCGGCGACCAGTACAGCTCCATCCAGTTGGCCGAGGGAGTGGTAACGCTCGGCCAGGCGGTCGATGTCGGCGGCGCGCTCGGCTTTTGCGGGCAGGGCGGACAGCAGAAGCAGGGCGATCAGGATTTTTCTCATTTTTCAACGATAGCATACCGCCAAGTTTATTTGCCTTTGGATATTGGTCGGACCAAAATTAATGCGGTAAGTCCGATTGTTGTATTTTGGTCAGGCCAATTGACGCGCTGTTGGAATAAATGCATCCTGTGCGCTCCTCAAACCAGAAAGCACAGGAGACAAGCGCATGAAAGTTAATCAACTCAAGGTAGTCTTCCTGGCGGCCGCTATCGCGGCAGCCACCTCTGCAGTTGCTGGACCCGTCGGCTATGGCGCCGCCACCACTGGCGGTGGAAGCAAGACCCCGGTCAATGTGGCCACGCTGGCCGATGCCCAGGCTAAGATCAACGCCTACACCGATAACTCCGGCCTGGTACTGAGGTATACCGGCAAATTCGACTACAACACCATCACCGACGTGTGCGCGCAGTGGCAGAAGCCGGCGCAGACGCTGGAGATCAAGAACAAGAGCAACATCACCATCATCGGCGCCAGCGATTCGAGCGCCAACTTTGGCATCCACATCGCCGGCAATGCGCACAACGTGATTGTGCAGAACATGATGATCGGCCTGCTGCAGGGCGGCGAGGCGGCCGATTCGATATCGATCGAGGGCATGTCCTCCGGCCAGCCAAGCAATATCTGGATCGACCACAACACCATCTTCGCTTCGCTGACTTCCTGCCCAGGCGCAGGCGATGCGTCGTTCGATGGCGGCATCGACATGAAGAAGGGCGCGCACCACATCACGGTGTCGTACAACCACGTGTACAACTACCAGAAGGTGGCCCTGAACGGCTACAGCGACAGCGATACGGCCAACGCCAACGCCCGCACCACCTACCACAACAACCGCTTCGAGCACGTCAAGTCGCGCTTGCCGTTGCAGCGTTTCGGCATGAGCCACATTTTCAACAACTACTTCAATGACGTGCAAACGTCCGGCATCAACGTTCGCATGGACGGCATTTCGCTGATCGAAGCGAATTACTTCGAGAACGTGAAGAACCCGGTCACGTCGCGCGACAGCAGCCGTATCGGTTACTGGGAGCTGCGCAACAACTATGTTGGCAGCGGCATTACCTGGGACACCCCGAGCGGCGCGGTCAATGCCACTAACTGGGGCAGCACCCAGTCCTATGGCCCGACCGGCTATTCCTATACCCCGATTGCCGGCGCCGACGTGAAGGCCAAGGCGATTGCCACCGCCGGTGCGCGCACCAACCTGGCCCAATAGGCATAGTTCGCGTTAAATAAGTCATAGCTTTGCCGCTGTCAGGCACGAGGATAATTTGCCCATGCTAACAAGAACGGAGGCAGGATGGGCGTGAATTCCAGGCGGCGGCACCTGATGGTCTCGCTCGGCATGGCGGCGGCATTTCCAGGGCTCGCGGGTGCCGCAGTGAGTGCCACGGCGCGCGGCAAGCGCGAAGATCTGGAGCTTTGGTATGCGCGTCCGGCAGGGCCATGGGTAGAGGCGCTGCCGGTCGGTAACGGCAGGCTGGGCGCCATGGTGTACGGGCGCGTGGGGCAGGAACGCCTGCAGCTCAATGAAGATACCCTGTTTGCAGGCGGCCCGCATGACCCGAACATGCCCACCGCCCAGGCTGCGCTGCCGCAAGTGCGCACCCTGATCGATCAGGGCAGGTTCAAGGAAGCCCACGACCTGTGCGGCAGCACCATGATCTCCCACCAGCAGATGCCCTACAGCTCTGCCGGCGACCTGCTGATCGACTTTATCGGCGCGCCTGCGGCGCCATCGGTATACCGCCGTTCCCTTGGCCTCGATTCAGCCGTGGTCCACACCAGCTATGCGGCAGGCAAGGTGCGCTACACGCGCGAAGTATTTGCCAGCGCTCCCGCGCAGGTAATCGTGGCCCGGCTGACCGCTACGCAAGGCGTGCTGGATTTCGATCTTGGCTATCGCCATCCGGCGCAGGTCAAGTATGGTGCTACGCAAGCGCCGGTGGAGTTGCGCGAAGACCTGAACGAGGCGGCGCGCCCGGCCCAGTTGGCAATCGGCGCCGATGGCGATGGCGCGCTGCTGGTAGAGGGACGCAATAATGATTCTTCCGGCATTCCGGGCGCGCTGCGCTACGCGGTGCGGGTGCAGGCGATCGCAGACGGCCAGGTAATCGTGGCCGGCGACCGTTTACAGGTGCGTGGTGCGCGCACTGTGACGCTGCTGGTGGCTGCCGCTACCAGCTACGTCAATTTTGCCGATACGAGCGGCGATCCTGTAGCGCGGGTGCGCCGCGATTGCGCAGGGGCGGCGCAAAAGCCTTATGCGCTCTTGCGGCAGGAGCATGTGAATTCGCACCAGTCACTGTTCCGCCGGTTCTCGATCCGGCTGGGCAAAGGACAGGATGTGCGCCCGACCAGCGAACGTATCGCCACCGCGGAATCGCAGCCCGACCCGACGTTGGCTGCGCTGTACGTGCAATATGCGCGCTACCTGCTGCTTTCCTGTTCGCGCCCCGGCAGCGAACCGGCCAACCTGCAGGGCCTGTGGAACGAGGGTACCAATCCGCCATGGGGCGGCAAGTACACAATCAACATCAACACCCAGATGAATTACTGGCCGGCGGGGCCGGCCAACCTGGGCGAATGCGTGGAGCCGGTGCTGCGCATGGTCGAGGGTCTTGCTGTGACCGGCGCCATCACGGCGCGCAAGGCTTATGGTGCACGCGGCTGGGTCACCCACCACAACACCGACCTGTGGCGCGGCAGTGCGCCAATCGATGGACCGTTGTGGGGAATCTGGCCAACCGGCGGCGCATGGCTGTGCAATACGCTTTGGGATCATTATGATTATTCGCGTGACGAGGCCTGGTTGCGCCGTCTCTACCCATTGATGAGGGGCGCATGCCTGTTCTTCATCGATACCCTGGTGGAAGATCCGAAGGGCAGGGGCCTGGTGACATCGCCTTCGATCTCGCCGGAAAACCAGCATCACAAGGGCGTTGCGATTTGCGCGGGCCCTGCCATGGACCGCCAGATACTGCGCGACCTGTTCCGCAACACGCTGGCCGCTCAGGTGCTGCTGAGGAAGGACGACGCCGAACTGCGGCGCGTACTGGAGACAACGATGGCGCGCCTGCCCGTGGACTGCATTGGTGCGCAAGGCCAGTTCCAGGAATGGCTGGAAGACTGGGATGCCGGGGCGCCGGAGCAGAAGCACCGCCATGTATCCCACCTGTATGCCATCTATCCGTCCAGCCAGGCGAACGTGCGCGACACCCCGCAGTTGGTGCAGGCGGCGATGATCACGCTGAACACGCGGGGCGACAAATCGACTGGATGGGCCACCGCATGGCGGCTGGCCCTGTGGGCACGGATGGGGGAGGGTGATCGCGCGCACGCCATCCTGCTTGGCTTGCTGGGGCCGGAGCGCACCTATCCGAACATGTTTGACGCCCATCCTCCGTTCCAGATCGACGGCAATTTCGGCGGCGCGGCGGGGATCATCGAAATGGTGCTGCAATCCTGGGGCGATGAAATCCACGTGCTGGCGGCGCTGCCCAAGGGGTGGCCGGAGGGGGCCATGCACGGCATCCGTGCCCGCGGCGGAGTCGAAGCCGACGTCGAGTGGTCCGGCGGGCGCCTGCGGCGCCTGGCGCTGCGCGGCAAGCCAGGCGAGAGCGTCAGCGTGCGCTACCGCGGCGAGAAGCGTTCCTTGAAGCTGGATGGCAAGGGGCGGGCGGCCTGGATATTGCAAGGATGAGACTGAATGTTGGCAAACTGGACATAAGCTTTTTTGCTTTTGGGGTGGAATCAGTTATTCTTCAAGTTATCTATCAGATTTAATCCGGAGCATTTGAAGAATGATTACAAAAGAAGAACGGGTGGTGTACGGAACCGAGGACTTGCTGACCACCCTGTGCTCGTCGGTCACCCGCGTGCTGAACGTGGCGTCGCAAAGCCGGATTACCTACTCGGCCATGGTGCAGCGTATTACCAAGGTCGGCCTGAAACCTGATATTGGCTGCTTCGTGCTGTTCGACGGCGGCTTTACCGGCCTGGTTGTACTGAACTTCTCGGCCGAAGCGGCGATGGAGATTTACGAACGCTACATGCTCAGCATGGGCATGCCGAAATCCGAACTGGCCAGTTCTTTCACTTCCGACGAAGTGGCGAACATCATGGGCGAGCTGATGAACCAGATCGTTGGCGACTTCACTGGCAAGGTACGCAGCGAACTGCACACCAACATTACCCAGAACCAGCCGAAAATGCTGGTGCTGAACAAGCAGGTGACGCTGAGCGTGGATACCCCGCTCGACCGTCCGGAAATGCGCCGCGTGTCCTTCTTCACCGAGCGTAACAATATCTTCTACCTCGAACTGGCGATCGACCGCACCGAGTTTATTAAATTGCATGATTTCGAGAAGACCGAGGCCGAAGATCCGGATACCCTGCTGGAGCGCGAGCAGGCTGCCCAGGCTGCTGCAGCACCGGCCGAGGCCATCTCGTCGGATGACGCCGACGAGCTTTTGAAGTCCCTCGGCATGTGATCTAAAATAGGCTTTGCAAAAGCAGGAACGACGGTTATAATATTGCCTCTTTTCCCTGATAGCTCAGTCGGTAGAGCGACGGACTGTTAATCCGCAGGTCCCTGGTTCGAGTCCAGGTCGGGGAGCCAGAACACTGAAAAGCCCAGCCTTCACCGGTTGGGCTTTTTTCATGGTGTCGTTTCTTTTCTCGACTACTGGAAGACCGTACCGTGACCGATAATCCATATTCCCAGCCAAGCGCCGCTGTGCAGGCGGAGCACGATCTGCTTCCTTCCAAACCGGTGGCAGTTTCAATGTACAGGTTTTTTGCCTGGATAGCAGTGCTGGTAGCGCTCCTCGGCTTCTTCCAGCTATTTGATCCGGTACGGTTGGAAAGTGGTAAAAGTATCGCGGAAGGCATCGCTCCCCGCGTGGTCCTGCTGTTAGCGATGGGGGTGGTGGTTGTTTGCGGATACCGCCGTAATCGCTTGTGCGAGTTTGTCGCAGTCATACTCATTGCTGCGCTTGGCGTCTCTTCGAGCTTGCTATGCATCGCATTCAGCGTCGCAGGCTCGGGCGACGGCGCGCCGCTTTGGATCTCGCTTGCGGTGGTCGTTTTCCTTGTCTTTATTTACTGGATTTACGCCTTCGGTTTCTCGGTAAAAGCCCGGCGATATTTTTCAACATAGACCGGCCACTCACACGACTGCCCCAGGGTGGGCTGCCGCCGACAGGCTTAATGTGCGGGCCCAAAGTAGGGTTTGAACGCTTCTTGCATCTCGGGCGACAATCGATGAAAGTCGATGCGCTGCTTCTTGATTTCTGCACGCAGTCGTTGTGTGCTTCCGGCGGCGCGTGCCAGGCGGGTTACCAGATCTTGGGCGAGTTCTTGTAGTACTTCTCTTGGAATCTGCTTTGGGTCGCGCGCCACAAACGTTTCTCGCGCCGGATCGCCATTGCATTCCTTGCCGGCGACCTTATAAACGCCGCCGTCAATGTGCTGAAAATACAGGCGCTGGCCTGGCTTGGGGTTGCGGCGTTTGGAATACCCGTTAACGAGGTAATACGTCGCTGTGGAATGCGTTGCTACACCGAATATCCATTCGCGCGTGGCCCAGGTTTCATTGTCGGCCATTGGCATGCACAGTGCGCGTATATCCTCAGGCAAAAGATCAAGCTTGGCGTCGGCTCGAAACCGCAGGCCCAGGACGGGATCTCGCAGGAACTGGGGAGGGTGGTTGCTTTCCTGCGCGCCCGCACTGGCGCAGAGTAGCGCAAGCAAAACGGCTGTGCACCGGCCCTTAATAGCGGTCGATAACATGAGATGGTCTTTCTGCTCTGTATTCGGAAACCAGTCCAGAAGTCAGTTGAATGAAGTCGGAATTACACCGGCTTCCACTGGTGCGGCTAGTTTTTTATTTTTCGCTCGACATTCTCTTGCACATCGTTCCAACCTGCAAACATTTAAAAATTATCAAAAAGAAATAAATAGTGCCGTGCGGAAACTTGTGATATGATAGTTTGTGAAGTTTGACGATTGGACATTTGACATGAAACCCACTCACATCAACGCCTCGGTGAACACCCATTACCTGGACAAGGTGATGGACGTTGCCGAACAGATGTCGGTTGAGGTGATTGTCGACATCCTCGATGTGCGCGGCATGAAGCTGGTGTCGAAGGGCACGCGCGTCACGCGAGCCTTGCGCGAAAAACTGATCGCACATAAGTTGATGCGGCCCTTCGAAGCTTCGATCCGCATCACCGATGGCGTGGACTCCCGGGCGGTTGCCCAAGTGGCCGAGAGGCTGGCCGATGTCAGTGCTCCTGTATCCAGCCTGCTACGCAGCGTGCCGGCTGGCGGCAATTCGACCCTGCAGGTATTGCGGCAAATGGAATTCGGCAATGCGATGGCGCTGATGTTGACCGCGTCGGACAAGGCCGGCGGGCCATCGCTTGAACATGCGGTTTTGGTCAGCATGCTTTCCATTTGCATGGCCAAGACTTTGCGCCTCAATGAACAGGACCAGATGGCGGCGGGCTTGGCCGGCCTGCTGCACGATATCGGCGAGCTGTATGTCGATCCCCGTTTCCTTGCGCGCGGCAAGCGCTTGCAGCCGCATGAATGGGCGCACGTCGTGGTACACCCGCGCACCGGCCAGATGCTGATCGACCAGCTGGAATCCTTCCCGCCATCCGTCGGGCGTGCGGTGGCTGAACATCATGAACGTTACGACGGCACGGGCTATCCAAGGCAGGTCTGCGGCCAACAGATTAGCGGCCCGGGGCAGGCAGTCGCCGTGGCCGAAATGATCGCCGGGCTGTTGCTAAAAGACCATGCGCTGGAACGCGCGGAGCTGGCGCTGAAAATCGTGCCGGGTGAGCAAGCGCCGGAACTGTTGGCTGCCGTTTCAGGCGCCTTGCGTCAGTGCCCGCACGGTGTCGTGGCGCCGGAGTTAGCGGCCTGGCGGGCAGGCGAAAGCGTGCCGGGTTTGTATGCACGCATTGCGGCCATTCTTAACCTGGGCGAGCGCCTGATTGATGGCCCGGCGGCGAAATCCGAGCGAACCTGCAAACTTTTGCGAGCGACGCAGGAGCGCGTGCGCAAGATCCAGCGCGCCTTCGTCAGTACCGGCCTGGATGGTTATTTGCAGCCCATGCCATTCGGTGCTGCATCCGACAGCCTTCTTCTATTCGAAAAGGACGTGGCGAGCCGGGAACTGCAATGGCGCTTGCGCGACCTTGCGCGCGACCTTGCATTGCAGGCTGAATCGCCGGACGAAAAACTGGTATTGGCATCGCTGATCAATCTGCTCGATAACGACGAAGGCATCGTCGAACCGCAGCGGCGTCCCCCAGTCCCGCTGCATGGCATGTGCCCGCAGACCGCCGCCGACAGGCGTTTAATGCGGGCGTAGGTGGTAAAATGGCTTGGTACTGAAAGCCCGGCCATTCGGTTGGGCTTTTTGCATTGCGCGGGAGGATGACATGGCAAAAAAGAAAGAAGAACTCGATCCGGAAACCCTGGAACTGATCCAGTGGTGCATCGAGGTGGAAGGTTTCCTGGTCAAGGGCGGCGCCACGGTGGAGCAGGCCCAGGACCATATCGAAGAACAGATTGAGTGGTTCACAGACCTGTTCTATGACGGCTTGACGCCGGAAGAAGCGGCGAAGGAAGCGCTGGCTTGAACCTCTTGGCACCGCATTAAAAAAAGGCTTTGCGATCGCTCGCAAAGCCTTTTTTATTTGGCTTGTGCCTATCATACGGCATCTACCAACCGGAGCCATCCATGAAAATTTTCGCCACAACCGTTACAGCGATCTCCCTCCTCGCTGCCCAGCCTGCTTTTGCGCTGGAACAGAGCGCTTCCGTCAAAGTCACCAGATTGCTGCAGACGCCTACGAGCTGGAATGGTGCAGCGCTGGCATACCCGAACGGGCAGGCTGAGGTGACGGCCATGCTGATCGAGATCGCTCCCGGAGCGGAGACGGGCTGGCACCTGCATCCTGTTGCCTCGTTTGCCTATATCCTGGAAGGCGAACTGGAAGTGAGCCTGAAGGATGGCTCGGTGAAGCACCTGAAGGCGGGCCAGGCGCTGGCGGAAGTGGTCAATACGCTGCATAACGGCCGCAACGTTGGCAAGGTTCCGCTCAAGCTGGTGGTGTTCTATGCGGGAGCCTCCAATAGCACGCTGACGGTCACGGAATAGTGTCTAAAAATTATAGTGGGTATATAATGCCCGCTATTTTGCGGCGACAGACCGCAACCTGTGGGGAGAATAGGGGACATCCATCAAACCGCCCACAAGGAAAGAACATGATGAAGTTGTCCAAGATGCACGTGCTGGTGAGCCTGGCTACTGTGCAGATGGCCGCCATGGCCCAGGAAGCAACCCAGGCCCCAGCCGGCCAAATGGAAGTAGTGACCGTTACCGCACAGCGCCGCGCCGAAAATATCCGCGACGTGCCGGTGTCCGTGTCCTCGATCAAGGCCGAAAAACTGGACATTTTGCTGTCCGGCGGCCAGGACATCCGCGTCCTGGCGGGCAAGACGCCATCGCTGAACGTCGAATCGTCGACCGGCCGTGTGTTCCCGCGCTTCTACATTCGCGGCTACGGTAATGCCGACTTCGCCGTGTTCGCCTCGCAGCCGGTTTCGCTGATTTACGACGACGTCGTGCAGGAAAACCCGATCCTGAAGGGTTACCCGATGTTCGACCTGGCCAACGTGGAAGTGCTGCGCGGCCCGCAAGGCACCCTGTTCGGCCGTAACACCCCGGCCGGCGTGGTCAAGTTCGAATCGGCCAAGCCAAGCCTGCGTGGCGTGGAAGGCTTCTACAACGTTTCCTACGCTACCGACGCTACCGTCAACCTGGAAGCCGCCGCCAACGTGCCGCTGTCGAAAGAGTGGGCCCTGCGCGTCTCGACCCTGCGCCAGCACCGCGACGACTTCGTCGACAACACCTACACCGGCGAGAAAGATGCGCTGGAAGGCTACAACGAACACGCTGAACGCGTGCAGGTGCTGTACCAGCCGAACGGCGTGTTCAACGCCCTGTTCAACGTGCACCAGCGCCAGACCACCGGCAGCTCGCGCCTGTTCCGCGCCAATATCATCAAGAAGGGTTCCAATACCTTCGCCGACGGCTTCGATCCGGAAAAGATCGCTATCAACGGCCGTGAAGACCAGGAACTGAAGACCCAGGGCGCCAATGTGCGCATGAGCTGGGACCTGGGCGCGCACAAGCTGTACTCGATCACCGGCTACGAGACCGTGGCTCGCTACAACTCGCGCGGCGACATCGACGGCGGCAATCCGGGCGACGCGCCAGCAGTGCCGTTCCAGGTTGCCACCGCAGCCTTCGTACCGGACATCAAGCAGTACTCGCAGGAGTTCCGCGTAGAGTCCAAGTACACCGGCCCGATGAACTGGCAGGCAGGCGTGTACTACTTCGACGAGAAGGCAGTGGCAGGCCAGGATAACTTCAACGTTGCCGGCGACCGTACCTCGCGCGTGAAATCGCAGCAGAAGAACGAAGCCTGGGCGCTGTTTGGTTCCGTGAACTACGCCGTGAACGACGCGTTCACCGTGCGCGGCGGCCTGCGCTACACCGAAGACAAGAAGGACTTCGATACCCTGGAAACCACCGGCACCACGCTGGTTGGTCCTAAATCGGTTTCCGAATCCAAGGACAAGTTCAACTGGGACCTGAGCGGCACCTATAAGCTGAACAACGATGTCAGCCTGTACGCCCGCTACGCAACCGGCTTCCGCGCGCCATCGATCGCCGCCGCTTCCACCGCGGTGCCGATCACCGTGGCTGACGCCGAAACCATCACTTCGATCGAAGCCGGCGTGAAGGCCGACCTGTGGAACCGCCGCGCACGCGCAACCCTGAGCGTGTACGACTACGACGTGAAGAACCAGCAGCTGACCGTTGTTGGCGGCAACTCCAACGTCACCAAGCTGATTAACGCTGCCAAGACCAAGGGCCGTGGTATCGAAGGCGAAATCGAAGGCTTCATCACCAACGACTTCAAGATGTCCGCCAGCGCCTCGTACAACTTCACCGAGATCCGCGATCCTTCGCTGTCCGTGAACAAGTGCGCGCAGTGCACCATCCTGGACCCGATCAACTCGTCCGGCCGCGTGGTCATCGACGGCAACGCGCTGCCGCAGGCTCCAAAGTGGATCATCAACCTGAACGCCCGCTACAACTACCCGCTGGCAGAAGGCAACCTGTTCGTGGTGACCGACTGGTCCTACCGTTCGAAGGTGAACTTCTTCCTGTACGAAGCAGTTGAATTCACCGGCGCTCCGCTGACCGAAGGCGGCCTGCGCGTGGGCTACAACTGGGCCGGCGGCAAGTATGAAGTCGCAGCCTTTGCACGCAACATCACCGACCAGCGCCGCGTCACCGGCGCCATCGACTTCAACAACCTGACCGGCTTCGTCAACGAGCCACGTCAGTTTGGCGTGCAGTTCAAGGGTTCGTTCTGATCCTCCGGTAAAGCCGCCGCGCGAGCGCGTGGCTTTATCAATACAAGCGGCCTGCGGGCCGCTTTTTTTGTTTTCCGGCTCGGAAGAGATAGGGTAATCTGACTGAACGCCACCGCAAGGAGCCGCCAAATGAATGCGTTTGCCCGCCTTTTGTCGATTGCCTTACTGTGTGCAGCCAGCTTTACTTGTAACGCCGCGACCCCTCTGCTGAAGGCGATATTGCCCAAGCCAGTCTTGCCGGGCGTCCCAAAGGATGCGCCATGCCAGGACGATGTGGTCAGCAAGCTGTGTCTGATGGAGACCATTATCTGGTTGCGAGGCATGCCATTGACGGCAATGTGGCACCAGCAAGACTACCAACAACTTGACCGGCTGCTGCTGGCATTGTGCGCGGAGGACACCCGCCTGCCCGACGGGCAGCCGGAAATCCTGGTGTTTTCGCGTACATTCGTGAGGCAGTTCAACACGTGGAAGGACTGGAGCGGCGTGGGGACGACGTTGCGCGCGTGGCGCAGCAAGTCGCCTGATTCGCCGGCGCAGGCTTTGCTCGAAGCATTGTATTGGCAAGCATACGCTTGGCACGGCCGAGGCGGCGGATATGCCGGCAGCGTGCCGCCAGAAGGCTGGGAATTGTTCCGCGAAAGGATGGCGAAGGCTCGCGCAAGGCTGGAGGACGCCAAGGCGGTGGCGGGCAACTGCCCTTTGTGGCATAGCACTTACATCGACGTCCTGATTGATTCAAACGTCGCGCGGGACCGCCTTGACGCGGCTTACGATGACGCAGTCAAGGCATTCCCGGAGTCGCAGCAGATCCATTTTTCGATGTCTCGCGCCAAGCAGCGCAAGTGGGGTGGGGCGCCAGGCGAATACGAACGCTTTGCGCGCCGGGCAGCCGGCCTGTCGCAGCGGAGTGAAGGCGGCGCCATGTATGCGCGCTTGTTCTGGATTCGGGACTATGACGACGAGTTTGAGTTTGGCCGGCCGGGCGATCCGGACTGGAAGCGGATGAAGGCTGGCTTTGAAGACATGCTGCGGCGCTATCCGGACCAGGTCCACAACCGCAACAAGTATGCCTCTTACGCTTGCCGCGCCAATGATCGGGATACTTACCTTAAGCAGCGACAGGAACTGGGAGACGCTATCGAGGACGAGCAGTGGCCGGAATCCTGGAAGGTCGATGTCTGCGACCGCCGCATGGCGAAAAACACCGATTCGGGGCCGGTTCAAAAAAAATGAATGGCCAAGACTAGGCAAATCGGAAATGGGTCGATATAATGCGGCCTCTTTTCCCTGATAGCTCAGTCGGTAGAGCGACGGACTGTTAATCCGCAGGTCCCTGGTTCGAGTCCAGGTCGGGGAGCCAGAATACAGCAGCATGCCAAGAACCCAGCCCTAACCCGGTTGGGTTTTTGCTTTTCATGGGGCGTTTATTTGCGCATAGTGGTCCGTGGTGAAGCGCTTGGGCAGTGGGGATAGGGGAGGCCATGGGGCTGGCCTTTGTGGGCGCAGCGGGGCAGGTGGCGGCTCACTTAATTGGCAGCTCAAATCGTTTTCTTACGGTCTCAATTGCGCTTAGAGTGTCACGTGCGTAGTTGAAGTTAGCAGCACTTGGTGAGCTTGAGATTTCATCACGGTTTTCCAGCATCATTTGCTTCACGAAGTGCGGTATGAAGTTGTCGCTGTTAATCGACGCCTCCAAATGGTCAATAAGATCTGCATGACTCGGGGATGGGATATCAGCCCCTTTCTCAATAAGCATGGCCTTAATGCTTTGAAGAACTTCACAGGCTATATTTCGGCTCAGCATTGCTGCGTCTTCCAGTGGCGGCTCAAATTCTTTGACTTTTCCTTTGCTGTCAACACGTCGAAGTGGGCCTACGATGTCGGTCTGGAGCCCTTGTCCCGCGTTTGTTGGGAGTGATCCGTCATGCGTGGTAGCGGTTCGGCTGTAATAGATGAATTTTCCGTACGTTGGCGAAAGCTCTTCCCAAGTATTTTTCATATCCATTGCTAGCTCGCTTGCATCTTTAAGTGCTTGAATCGAGTTAAGATACGCGCTAAAAAAGAAGTTAAGCTCATCTAGATCAGAGCTAATTGGAAAATCCTGAGATAGACGCTTTTTGACAATCGCGTCCGAAACCCGAAGAATATGGCCGAGAAAGAAGCCGATTTCTGCGATTTTGCCTTTGAGGTTGCTTCGACTGCAATCCTATGTTTGTGCATTGAATTTCTCTTCAAAGTTGATCAAAAAGCAATTCGAGTGCTAGCATGGCAAGGGGTTTGCAGGTGATGACGAGCTTATGCGTTAGCGGCTTCAGTCGAACCGTCTTCGTTAACGAATGCGCGAATTCGTTTGTCTTCTACACCTAACGTACGAATCCAGCTATTTGTGGTAGTACTGAATTTGAAAACATCGAAGACTTGAAAGATTCTATCGTTTTTCTCTGAGGTGTACGTCCCACGAATTACAATGTAGAGATTCGGAAGCTGCTCGCATTTTAAGGGAGATAAGGTGTAGGTAATACATTTTCCCAACTCGTAGGTCAGCGAAATCCCATCTGGGAAATCATCCCCAAAAGGTGCAAGAAGTTTGATTTCAGGTCCCTCGCAGAGCAGAACTGCAGTTCGCAACTTTACATTATGAGCATTAGCGTTCTTTCCAGCACAATAAGGGATGTCAAAAAGTAATTTATTTGGCTCAATTTCTTTGACTGAAATGCCCCTGCGGCATATATCAATTACAGGAATTGTAAGGTCGCGGTCAGAGTGCATTTTCGATCCCCGAACAAAAATACCAACGACACAACGTCGTGGTGTTTCAAAGGCGAAGATAATGCCAACAATGCCAAGAATGAGACCTGCAATTTCGATCATATTTTTCGATGGAAGATTTGGATTGCAGGCAGGATAGCATTTTGTTTAGTCGTTGGCACGAAGTACATTCCCACTCTTTGGATATTTTCCGCTTCCAAGCCTTTGGAGCAAACCCAGCGAATCACCACTGGCAATTTGTTGTGGGAGCACGCGGGGCAAAGACCTACGCATTGCTTGGTCAAGGTGAGGGAAGCGCGGCCTGAGATACAGCGACTTCCGGAAGACAGGATTGGGGATCGCTCCTGGCGACGTTCTATTCCGTAAGCCGTGTTTGCGATCGAAAAGTGACGGCTCAGGCGACTGATATTGCAGTTCGTCGCACGTAATGGGTGGGCGTAATCGGATCGCCGGTAGACTTTGTTTCATTGGCAATAGCCCAACATGAAGGAGAGAACATGCGCTTTCGCTTCCTCGCCGCCGCTGCGGCCCTGATCCTGACCACTGCAATGCCCGCTAGTGCTGCGGACAAGCTCGATGCCGTCTTGGCCAGGGCCATGGCCGGCACCAAGGTCCCCGCTGCTGGCGTGCTGGTGATGCGGAAAGTAACACTGGATTCCTGATCGCGGCTGCCATTGCCGAACGCGCCACTGGAAAACCTTACGACGAGTTGATGCAGGCTGAAGTCTTCGGGCCGCTAGGCATGGCCACAGCAGGTAGCGGTGCGACCCACGACGGCCAGATCCGCGGCCACAGCAAAGGCAGGCCGAAACTGGAGGTCAAGCAGGAAGCCGATGGCGTGCCGGACATGTATGCGCCGGCTGGATTCCTGCACATGAGCCTCGCTGACTGGGCGCGTTTCAGTCTCGACCAGTTGGCTGGCGCTAAAGGACGGGGCAAGCTGTTGCTGCCAGCCAGCTATACGCTGATGCAGACGGCCCAGCCGGGTAGTGGGGCAGGGCTCGACTGGGGAGTGCAAGCGTCAATCGCCGGACGCAAGGGACCGGCACTGGTGCACCAGGGTTCCGATGGCAACTGGCTTGCGGTAGTCGTTTTATTCCCCGAACAGGACAGCGGCGTGCTCGCCGTGGCCAATGCGTTCGAAGACATGGGCGCCGATGTGGTCATCAATGGGATGCTGGGCGCCTTGTTTCCAACGCTGGCTCCAGCCAAATAAATTCCGACGGCAGAGCGCCATGACGTTCTGGCACCAGCTGCTCTTGAATGGCCCCGAGAGAAGTCGCGGGGTCGTTTTCACTTGATTATTCCTCCAATATTCCCACCACGGTAGGCATTTCCTACAGACCTTGAAGGATTGGGCTCGAGCGCCGCCCTGCGATACTATATTGCCATCAGTTAGCAAACTAGGTTCTCATGTCTCTATTCGATGCTTTTTTGGATGTACTTTCACTCGTATCCGTGCAGAGGCATAAGCACGAATTGGCCGCGGTCCGACGCAATTCGAGGATGGCGTTAGAGGAATTGCGAGAAAGTAGTCGGACGCAACGGGAAGAGGTCGAGAACGCGCTGCATCGCGATGCGGAGGTATTGAAAGCCAATGCCGAAGCATCCTACAGGCGGGGATTTGCCGAAGGCCGGGAGTTCGAAAGGCTCGAACATGCCGAGCGAATTCGTGCCGCTGCCGAAGAGTCCGAACGTAAGGAACGGGAGGCTGCGCGCGAGCGGGCAAAATGGGTTGTTAGTCCAACTCCCATCGGATTCACGAGCCAAATTCGCGACGAGTTCATGCGCGACGTGGAAGCGCGGGTTGAATATCCGCCACAGCCCCAGCAATGGAAAATGATACTCGCCGACGATCCCGCTACCTACGTCATTGCGGGAGCTGGCTCAGGAAAGTCCTCGTCCCTCGTTTTGCGAGTCATCGCCCTCAACCTGTATCGTGAAATTGACCGTAGCCGCATTTCGGTTTTCACCTTTACCAAGGATAGCCGCGCGGACTTCGTGAAGAAACTTCGCGAATCCATGAAAAAATGGGGAGTAGACCTCTCAGAAACCGATGCGAGAAGCATTGTGCGCACATTCCATTCCATGGTGCTGAAGATGGCGCGGCAGAGCATGTCGCCCCCGCCTAAGGTACTGGAGCTATTGGATCGCGAACGCAAAGGACCAGTGCGGGACGTCGATGTCGAAAACTTCCTCGAGTTGAGCGAAGAAGACGAGCTGGAGGATGAAAGCGAACAGGAGGCAACTTCGGTTGCTTCCAGGCGCGAAGACATCGTCGATGACAGCCCGGATACGCATAATCTCGACGACCTTCTTCGCATAGCCTACGAACGGGCATTCAGCAGGAACGAGGAGTTCCACGGCCTTGTCGTCAAGCTTTTCAAGCAGCGATTGACGCTGACCCGACGCGCGACGGACAAGAGCACGCAGGGTAACATCGCCAAAATTGCAAAAGTGGACAAAAAGATGACCGAGGCGCTCGACATCAAGTGGAGTGCGGAAGTCGCCCCCGGCGTGTGGCCGCTGCCCGGAATCGTGGCCGAGACGACAGCGATTTCTGTGTCCTCGCAGTTTTCGCAGGAATTCTGGGTCAACGGCTACGTACCCCAAATCGGGGCTCACATTGTCCTTGGCGGCGCGCAGTTCTACAAGGGCACCTCATTTGATGACGTGCCTTCGGCTGGCAACATCAACACAAAGCGTAAACTCCTGGCAGGGATTAGCGAAAAGCCGATTGTCTGGATCGATGACTTGGATCAGTTGACCGCCTTGCGTGCCACTCTGAAATGGCTGGCCGACGACGAGGAAAAGCGGAGCGAGGTCCTCATGTTCAACATGATCGCCCCGGGCGAATTCAAGTCGAAATCCATCGTCAAGGGCTTCCATGGCCTTGCCCAGTTCGTCGAAAACCTCGGCTTGCCCGTGGCAGACACGCTCTCATCAGCTAAAGTGACCAAGGATAACAACCTGGGGCGAGATATCGACTTCATGCGTGCCACGGCCCTGTTCTGGCCGTATTTCGAGGCTGTATTGGAAGAGCGCGGAATCTGCACGTTCAACCAGCTTTTTGCCCGGTTCTCTGAAGACAATCCGGAGAACTTTTCGAAGGTCTCCTCCCAGGTGCTCGGGGCCATGCGGCACCTGATGATTGACGAGTTTCAGGATGTTTCACCGCAGATTGTCAAATGGGTGCGTGGATGCCAAAAAGAGCTGGTCAAGCGGGGGATGGCAGGGTCGCTTACTTGCGTTGGCGACGATTACCAGTCCATTTATGGCTGGAGGGGCAGTTCGCCTGAATTTTTCGTGCGGTTCAAGGATAGTTTCCCCGCAATCTCTCACGGAAAGATCCTTTTGGAAGAGAACTTCCGGAGCAGTGATTGCATACTGCGATGTGCAGAGTCCGTATTGGCCGGCGTTCCGGGAATGGAAAGCAAGACCTGTCGAGCGAAGGGGGAATGGGCAGACTCTGCCACGCCCGTACGAATTTTCGAAGCGAAGAAGGACTTGCCGTACGCCGAGATCCGCCAGCACATATCGTCGGAAATCGAGCGAACGAAAGCCAGTGAAAGCCACCCTATGCTGGTGCTTGCGCGGAGCAGGGCCGTCCTTACGCAGCTTAGCGGCTCTCCGAATAGGTCTTGGGGGAAGAAGGCGAAACTCATGACGATCCACGGCTCGAAAGGGCTCGAGGCACAATCGGTGGTACTGCTCGGAGATTGCAACTACGATGGTACCAACCCGGTAAAGAACTTCCTTTATGCGCAGGCAGGGCTTGGAAGCTACGATGAGGCGCAACGTGCGGAGGCGAGGCGGCTCGCTTATGTTGGAGTCACTAGGGCCATGGAGAGCTGCACCTGGTACGCTGCAAAGAAGGATGGCGGGGCAATCGGCAGCATTCCCAAAGGCGCGGTATTTGCAGAATTCGCGCGCCTCGATCCACGATAGCGCGGCATACCGACGTTTATCGAATTCAACTGCAAGTTGCATGGCTTTCCTCGACAAGTGCCCAGCCTTCACGCGTTTTTTTAAAGCGCGGAAGGGCGCAGCCTCGGATGGACGCTGGAGCTGCAGGAATCGGCAAGTCGACAGTCGATTGCCGGGGCCGAAAACCTTGGCGCGGCCCCAGAGCCCGTTGGAGAGCTAAGGGGATGATGGCGCATAGAACTCAACGCGCTATTGGCTGAACAGGCGAAAGTGATTTACGAGATCGCATCGGCCCCAGGTTCATCAAGGTGGGAGGAGGCGGGAAGATAAGCTGTCAACAATCGTATGGCCCATTCAGTCGAGTAATTCGCAACGTAGCAATGCGTAAACATTCATGTCGATGTGCTTGCCGCGCACGAAGTTGGCTCCCCGCGCCACCCCTTCCTTGGTAAAGCCTGTTTTGATGGCGACACGTTCGGAAGCCAGGTTGCGGGAATCCATGCGAATCTCCAGCCGGTTTATCAGCAGGCTTTCGAACAAATGGCGCACCAATAACCGCACAGCCTGGGTGGCGATGCTTTGGCCCCGGAGTTAGGCCGAGAACATGGTGTAACCGATTTCGCGCGCGTTAAAGTAGGGTACTGAGCGGAAATGCCAGATGGTGCCAATGATGCGATCCGATTTGGAATCTATGATCACCAGGCGCTTGCTAGTACTCCCGCCGATACCAAAAACAGTCGGGCAATGCGGCCATGCCGATGCGCTGGTAGAAGGGTACTGCTTCCGGGACTGAACTGAGTATGAGGTTGACCGTTGGACCGAGATGCGCGCGCATTTCTTCGATCAGGCGCGCGCCGATGCCCTTTCCTTGCACCTCGTCGCTGACCGCCAGGTCGGACAGGTAGCAGGCAAACGAGAAGTCCGTCATGGCGCGCGCGATGCCGACCAGTTTTCCATCATCCATGCGTGCGGTCAGGATCAGGTTGGAATTCGCCAGCATCGCGCCCAGCCGCGCGGTGTCGTCCAGAGGGCGGCGGCGGCCCAGGCCAGATGCGTGCAAAAGATGGCGGAATTCGTCGATGCCGACGTCCGCTTCAACGGAGTAGGTGATGGTCGGATTCATGCACCGAATTTTACCAAATTGCCAACTCACCCAAGTCCGAAGACTCTGATCAGCAGTGCTGGTCGAGCCATTCGCCGACGAGTGGCCACAGGACTTTTTCCTGGTGCGAGCGGAAGAAGCCGAAGTGGCCGATGCGCTCCTGGTTGAAACTGGCGGGACTGAGCACGCGGTAATCAACCTTTGCGCTGGTGTACGCCTCGTGCAGCATGCGCGAGCCTGATTCGCGCAATAGTTCGTCATCGCCGAACGTGAGGCCGAGTACCGGGAAGCTGGCGCTGGCATAGGCTTCGCGCGCGCCGGGTTCGCCGGTGAGCAGGTAATCCGGCGTGAGGCACCAGCGGCGCCACTGCATCATTGCGCCGCGCGGAATGTCGCCAAGGATGCCCAGCCGCTTGCCGGGGAAGTAGCCGAGCACCCTGCAGAACAGCGGCGTCAGGACGTGCCACAGCAACGGCGCGGTACGCTGGATGCGCGGCTGGTTGTGGCGCGTGGCGCCGCTGCCAACGGCGATGTTGATCAAGCCCGCTACCTTGCCGATGGACGGCAGCAGTGGCGCGGTCTGTCCTCCCAGGCTGTGGCCGAGCAAGAACAGGGGAAGCGCGGCGTCATGCCGCGCGGCGTGCTGCACGACGGATTCGAGATCGAGCGCAATCCAGGTCGTGATGTCGGCCTTGCAGCGGCGCAGCGGTCCTTCGCGGGACTCGCCCATGCCGCGGTAATCGAAGGTCCATACACGGTAGCCCAATCCTGCCAGGAAGGCGGCGAAGGCGGCGTAGAAGCCTTGGGGAATCGCCATGCCAGGGGCGATCACCACCTGGGCGCGGGCGGGGCGCGGCGGATCGTGGCGGTAGGCGGCCAGTTGCTGGCCGTCCTGGGCTTGCAGCGTGAAGCGGGTGGCGCTCATCGTTTTGATCCTTCGTAGGCGACGCCGGTGTGGGATGGATTGGTGGCGAGCGTGCGCCAGGCGGCGCTGCTCAATTCATCAATTGCATTAAGCGGATTGAAGCCGACGCGCCCTCCCAGCCAGTTGCGCGCCAGTTCCTGTGATGGGCCGAGCAGCAGGGGGCCGTACAGTTCGATGGGCATCCGGCGCAGCACGCCCTGCTTGAACCATGGCTTCAACTTCTCGAACACCTCCTTGAAATGACTCGCCGTGCGCTGGCGGATGGCATCGTCATGTTCGGCACTCACGGCCTGGCGGCGGGCGAACAGGAAGCGCGCCATGTCCGGCTGCTCCACGATCCAGTTCAGGTGGGTGCTGACGATGGCATGGATGGCGAATTCGGCGTTTCCGGCCCGAGCCACATTGGCCTTGATCTGCTGCCAGTAGCTATCCAGCCCTTGTGCAAACAGCGCGGCGGCAATGCCTTCCTTGTTGCCGAAGTGGTGGTAGATGCTGCCCACCGACGACTGGCTGCGCTGGCGGATGTCGTCGATCGACGTGGCCTCGATGCCTTTTTCGGAAAACACGGCAAGGGCGGCGGACAGGATGGCTGATTTTCGGTCGGCTTGGGTCATGTCTAGAATATTGTTCTAGAATGACATTCTAGTCAAGTTTCTTCGTTTCGGGTTAAGCTCACCCGCATGAAAAAGACCAGGGCCCGGCGTACGGGACGCGCCATGTTTTTGAGCCTGCTATTCCTGGCCTTGTCGACCACGCAGCCGGCGGCTGCAAACCCCGCCAAGGCGCCGCAGCAGGTTGTTTATCCGCGACCGGAGTCCGAGCATGACAGCCGTTACCTGTACGACTGGGAGGTGTTGCGCACGGCGCTCGAGAAGACCCGCGCCAGGTTCGGGCCCTACGAGTTGCGCCAGGCCAGCCAATTCATGTCGCCGGCACGGGTGACGACCGAAGCCGCAGGATCAGGCTCGATCAATCTTTTTGTGCGGGCCACGTCGGCGCAACTGGAGCAGCAATTTCGCCCGGTGCGCATTCCGGTTGATCGAGGCCTGATCGGCTACCGCTTGCTGCTGGTGCGCCACGAGGACTTGCCCCGGTTCGCCGAGGTCAAGTCGCTCGACCAGCTGCGCCGCTTTAGCATTGGCCAAGGCAAGGGCTGGGTCGATATCGGCATCCTGCAGGCCGGTGGCTTCAAGGTGGTGGAAGGAAATAACTACGACGGTTTGTTCTCCATGTTGGAAGTCAGGCGCTTCGATGCCCTGTCACGTTCCGTCGACGAAGCCTTGAGCGAATACGATGGATGGCACAAGCGCTTCGGCTTCGAGGTGGAGCCTGACCTCGCGCTTTACTATCCGCTGGCGCGCTACTTCTTCACGCGCCGCGATGCGGAAGGGGAGGCGCTGGCGAACCGGCTGGAGGCGGGGCTGGAGGCGATGGTGCAGGATGGTTCGCTGCAGGCGCTGTTCATGACCTACAAGGGTCCGCTGATCAAGCGTTCCGGCCTGGCGCGGCGCCGCCTGTTCCGCATTCCCAATCCAGACCTGCCGCCGCAAACACCGCTGGCACGCAGCGAGTTGTGGTATCGGCCGCAGGAGCCGGCAGGCAAGCGATAGGCACGATCGCAATGGCCGGGTTACACTGGCTGGCAAGGAGGAGGCGCCATGAAAGCTTGGATATTGGCCGTCGTGACGGCTATCACCCTGGCAGGATGCAGCACCCCGCAATCGCACGAGCAACCACGCCAGCAGCAACCCTTCATTTGCCGGACGGTGGAGTCGGGCCTCGGCCAGCCCCTGGTCGATAACCAGCAGGGCATCGGCCATCCCGTGCGCGATGACGCCGGCAAGCTGGCCGGTTACAGCAGCCAGTGCGCCATCAAGCCGCGCATCCAGCATTTTTACTACACCGGCACGGGCTTCAAGCCGTTTGATATCGGGAACGGCTACCAATCGCCACCTGCCGATCTCAAGACGGTAGTCGTGAATGGCACGGTGGTGCCGTTTGTAGTGCGCGTGGAGGCCGGCACCATCAACCGTTTCATCTACACGATTGCGATGCTTGAGCGTGCGCCCTGGAACCACAAGCTGGTTTACTGGATGCGCGGCGGTGTCGGCATCGGCCACCAGCAAGGCACGGCAATGTGGTTCAGCGATGCCTTGAACGGCTCGGAGAAGCAGTTGATGCCGAAGCTGCTGGCGCAGGGCTATGCGATCGCCAATTCCTCCGGCAACGAGAGCGGCGTTCACTACAATATGCGGCTGGCCGAGGAGACGGCGGCGCAGACCAAGGCTTACTTCGTCGAGAAGTACGGCAAGCCGCTGTATACGATCGGCATCGGTGGCTCGGGCGGGGCGGTCCAGCAGTACATGTTTGCGCAAAATCGCCCCGGCCTGCTCGATGCGGGTATTCCGGTGCAGTCCTATCCGGACATGGTGACGCAATCGATACCGGTTTCCGACTGCCCATTGCTGGGGCAATACTTCCGCGACGAGGTGGCGCGCGATCCTAATTCGCCGTGGGCGACCTGGAGCCGCCAGTCGCTGGTGCAGGGCATGAATGCCAGCGACACCGTGAAGAATCCTTTTACCGGCAAGCCCGGCACCACCGAGTGCATCAATGGCTGGCGCTTTGCGATGCCGACGGTGCTGAACCCGCATTTCCGCGACAGTAAATTCGACAAGGCCATTGCCTTTTATGGTTATGCGCCGGCAGCTTTCGCCGGCGTGAAGTGGACGCACTGGAACGACCTGGAGGAGTTCTATGGTTCGGATGCAGAAGGTTTCGCGCCGATCCCGCTGGACAATGTGGGAGTGCAGTATGGCCTTGCCGCGCTGGTAGCGGGCAAACTTGGTGCCGATGAATTCCTGCGGCTGAACGCCTGCGCCGGAAGCTGGAAGGAACAGCGCGATTTCGTGCCGTATAAGCCTGACAGCGATCCTTTCGATTCGGCCAATATGCACCGTAGCGCGGCTTGCCGCGATCCGGCCGGGACACCGGCGCAGCGCCGGGAGGGCAACCAGGGGGCGATACGCGCGGCATTCGATTCCGGCCATGTGTTCACCGGCAAGCGGCTTGGCATACCGATGATCGACCTGCGTCCGTACCGCGAGGCGGAACTGGACATGCACAATGCACGGCAGGCGTTTTCGATTCGCGCCCGCCTGCTGGCGGCTAACCCGGGCGAAGCAAAGCGGCAGGTTGTCTGGTTTGCAAGGCCGGACACGGATCTTTCGGGGCAGGTGATGCAGGCGGTATCGGTGCTGGACAAGTATCTTTCCAGCGGCGGCGCGCCGGCCGAATTTGCCGACCGCTGCGTGGACAGCGCCGGCACCGTGCTGGCTTCCGGTCCGCAGGCCTGGGCCGGCATCCTGGATGGCGGCAAGCCTGGCGCCTGCACGCAGGCTTTCCCGATCCATGCCAGCCCGCGCATGGTGGCCGGCGAATCGATCCGTGGCGACACCTTCAAATGCCGGCTGAAACCCCTTGCGAAGGCCTATACTGACGGGACTTATGGGCCTGCAATAAGGTTCAGCGATGCGCAAAAAGCGTGGCTCTCCCGGATCTTCCCGCAAGGCGTGTGCGATTACAATAACGGGTTATGAAGATCCCACCATTGAAATACCTTGTTCCCGGCACCCTGGCCGGGCTGCTGCTTGCCTACACCGGCATCGGCTTCCTCGCCGTGCCGGCCATCGTCAAGTCACAAGCGGCCAAGCAGGCCTCGGAAAAACTGCATCGCCAGCTCAGCATCGAGGAAGTCTCGTTCAATCCGTTTACGCTGGCCGCCTCGGTGCGCGGCCTGAAGATGATGGAGCAGGATGGCAGCACTGTTTTTGCCAGCTTTGACCGGCTGGGAGCGGACCTGTCGTGGCAATCCGTCACGAAAATGGCGCCAGTCGTGCAGGAAATCCGGCTGACCAGGCCTTATGTGCACCTGGCGCGCAACGCCGATAACCGCTACAACATCGACGACATCCTGAAACTGATCGCGAGCCAGCCGCCGTCGCCTGAGCCGGCGCGCTTCTCGGTCAATAACATCCAGCTGGAGGAGGGCAGCTTGTCCTTCGATGACAAACCGGCTGGAGTGACGCATAAGGTGCAGGACCTGAAACTGGGTTTACCGTTTGTCTCCTCGCTTCCCGCGGATGTGACGATTTTCGTGGAGCCGCTGTTCAGCGCCAATATCAATGGCGCGCCGCTGCTCCTGAAGGGCAAGGCGCGTCCGTTCGCCGAGCCGAAAGACTATGCGCTGGACCTGAAGCTCGATAAGGCCGACCTGACCAGCTACCTGGGGTACCTGCCGTTCAAGCCGGGCTTCAAGCTGCCGTCGGCACACCTGGAGGCGCAGCTTAGCCTGACCGTGGTGCAGCCAAAGGAAAAACCGGCATCGCTGGTGTTGGGCGGGGAGGCGACGTTGTCCGGTGCGCAGTTGCAGCAGCTCGACGGCACGCAAGTGGCCAGGCTGGACGCCCTGAAGGTCAAGCTGGGCAAGCTGGACCTGCTGGCGCAGCGTTTCGAGATCGCGAAGGTCGGCATCGATGGGCTGGAACTCGATGTCAAACGCAGCAAGGATGGGGTGCTGAACCTGGATCAGTTGCTGCCTGCCGTCGCCCCTGCGCCGGCAGATGCGCCTGTGCCTGCGGCCAAGCCGGTAGCCACCGGGCCGGTCGTGCTGCTCAAGGAACTGGCTGTCAACGGGGCGGCGCTGCGCTATGCCGATGATACGCCGCAGGGCAACCTGCGCGCCGACCTGGCGAAATTTGGGCTGCTTGTGCAGGATATCGCTTTCGACGGCGCCAAACATACGCTGGACATCGCGTCTGTCAATTCGAGCAGTGCGCAAATCGACGTCCACCAGGGTAAGCAGGCCGGCAAGCCAGCCGGCGACCAGGCGGCAGCCAAGCCGGCAGGCGAAGGCACGACGCAGATCAGGATCGGCAAGGTGGAGATTGCCGACTGGGATGCGAAGTTGCGTGAGGACCTGCGTGACGAACCGACCGTGTTCAAGCTGTCGCCGCTGTCTCTGACCGTTGAAGGCTATTCCAACGCACCGGGCGCGGCTTCCGAAGTGGCGCTGAGAACCGCCGTCAATAAAGGCGAGCTGGAAATCAAGGGCAAGCTTGCGCCATCTCCGCTGAGTGCGGATCTGGCGCTGGAGCTGAAGAATTTCGACCTGCTGCCTTTGCAGCCTTATGTCACCGATTACGTCAACCTGCGCCTGTTGCAGGCTGACGTTTCCAGCAAGGCGCGCCTGCGGCTTGAAACGGGCAAGGACGGTGCGGTGGCCGGCGGTTTCAAGGGCGACGTCAGCGTGAACCGGCTTTCCACTGTCGACAAATCGAGCTCGAACGACTTCCTGAGCTGGAAAACGCTGGCCTTTGGCGGCATGGAGGTGAACTTCAAACCGTTCACCCTGAACATCGACCGCGTGGCGCTGGATGATTTCTTCGCCCGCGTCATCATCGACCCGAACGGCCGCCTGAACGTGCAGGACGTGATGCGCAAGGAAGGCGAAGAGGGCAAGAGCCTGACCGAGGCGGGCACGCGCGCCGAGGCAGTCAAGGATGCCAAGGCCAGGGCGAAAGAGGTGACGCAGGCAGCGCCGCCGCCAGCCGCCGCGCCTGCTGCGCCCAAGGCGACTGCGGCCAAGTCTGCGGAACCGCTGCCGCCGATCCGCATTGGCAAGGTGCTGCTTTCCGGCGGGCGCGTGCGCTTTACCGACAATTTCATCAAGCCAAACTACACGGCCAACCTGAAGGACCTGGGTGGCACGGTAAACGGCCTGTCGTCGGATCCGGCGCATGATGCAAACGTAGACCTGCGCGGCAACGTCAGCGGCGCGCCGCTGCTGATCGCCGGCCGTGTGCACCCGCTGAAGCAGGAGCTTTCGCTGGACCTGCGCGCGGAGGTGCGCGGCATGGAACTGTCGCAGCTGTCGGCGTATGCGGACAAATACGTTGGTTATGGCATCGAGAAAGGCAAGATGACGTTCGAGGTGGCCTACGCGCTGCAGAACCGCCAGTTGAAAGCCGAGAATCGCCTGGTGCTCGATCAGCTCACTTTCGGCAAGGAGAGCACGAACCCTGACGCCACCAGGCTGCCCGTGAACCTGGCGGTGGCACTGCTTAGCGACCGCAATGGCGTGATCGATATCAACGTGCCGATTGGCGGATCGCTGGACGATCCTCAGTTCTCGCTGGGCGGGATCATCCTCAAGGTGATCGGCAACGCCATCATGAAGACCGTCACTTCGCCATTCGCCCTGATAGGCTCCCTGTTTGGCGGCGGCGAGGAGTTGTCGATGCTGGAATTCGACCAGGGGCGCGCTGCGCTGCTGCCCGCATCGGAAGGCAAGCTGAAGTCGCTGGCCAAGGCGCTGACCGAGCGCCCTGGCTTGAAGCTGGATATTACCGGCCGCTTCGATGACGCGGCGGAATTGGAAGCGCTCAAGCACGTGGCGCTGGAACGCAAGCTGCGCCAGCTCAAGACGCGCGACCTGCAGGCGCGCGGTGCGGCGCTGCCGGAAGGCGGGGTAGTGGTGGCCAGGGAGGAATACGCCGGCTTGCTGGAGCGTGCCTACAAGGACGAGACCTTCGTCAAGCCGCGCAACGCGCTGGGCTTTGCCAAATCGCTCCCTGCGGATGAAATGGAAAAGCTGATGATGGCCAATACCAAGCTGGAACAGGACGATTTCATCACCCTCGGCAACCGCCGTGCGCAGGCGGCCAAGGACTGGCTGGTAAAGCAGGGCCAGGTGCCGCCGGAACGCATCTTCCTTGTTGCGCCCAAAGCCGGTGCCGCTGCCCGCGTCGACTTTGCCTTGCACTAGGAGCCACGCATGCCAACGCTGGAACTGGGTAGCGCGCAACTGCATTATGAGATGATCGAGGGCGATCTGAGCAAGCCATTGCTGGTGTTCCTGCACGAAGGCCTCGGCTGCATCAGGATGTGGAAGGAATTCCCGGAGCGGCTCTGTGCCGCCACGGGATGCGCAGGAATGGTCTACGAGCGCCAGGGATACGGGCAGTCTTCGCCGCAACCGGCGCTGCGCAGCATTCATTACCTGCACCAGTTTGCGCTGGCCGAACTGCCGGCAGTGATGGAGCGCCTGGCACCGGGCCGCGAACATATCGTGGTAGGACACTCGGATGGCGGCAGCATTGCCTTGATCTATGCGGCGGGACGGCCGCAGGGCTTGCGCGGGGTGCTCACCGCTGCTGCGCACGTGTTTGTCGAAGACGTGACGATCGAGGGCATCCAAACAGTGCTGGCGGCCCACAGCGCCGGCAAGATGCGGGCACTGGCGCGCTATCACGGCGACAAGGCCGAGCAAGTGTTTTCCTCCTGGGCCGATACCTGGCTGTCGCCCTGGTTCAGGCAATGGAATATCGAATACCTGCTGCCGGCGATAGCCTGTCCGTTGCTGGCAATGCAGGGCAGCGAAGATCATTACGGCTCCGGCGCGCAACTCGATGCCATTGAAAGGGGCACGCCTGGCGCCCGCCAGCTGCTCTTGCCCGGCTGCGGCCATAGCCCACACATCGAACTGCCGGATGCCGCCTTGCAGGCCATGGCGGCTTTCATCAATCCTTTGGCGGGGTAGGAGAAGGCTTCTGCGGCTTGGCATGCTTGAGCATTGCCGCCAGCAGGGTGACGTCTTCATCGCTTTCCGGTAGCGCGGTTGCGGCTTGCTGCTGCCTGCGCGGCGCACCTGGCGCCTTGGCGGAACGTGGGTGCGCCGGCTTTACGGTCGGGAGGGATGGCCCGGTGGTGGTCAAGCCGGGCGTGGACAGTTGCGGTGTGACGGCAGGTTCGCCCTGCGGCGCCACAGCGTTGACGATCGTCGCAGCCTGGGACGACGCGGCATCGCGCTCGGCGTGCCCCGGCGTTGAGGCCTGCGATGGTGCGGCCGGCAACGCCGATACCGGCGGCAGTTCCGGCGTAGGCCCATGGACCGGGCTGCCATCCTGAAGCCAGGCCCAGCTTGCGGCGGCTACGGCGAGCAGCGTCGCGATGGCCGCCAGACGGGCGCGCTGCGCCGCACTCCACCCGCTCCATTGGCGGGCCGGGACTGGCACGCTGCCGCCATTGGCCAGCCGCGCCAGGATGCGATGGCGATCGTCCCGCTGCGCGGGGCCTGTAAACAAGTCCGGCCGCATAAGTCCTCCCAAGCTTGATTTCGCTCGACCCGTCCGATTGCGGGGCGGCATAGGATTCCAGTGTCGCGCGCCAAATGCGCTTTCGTATTGATGGATCGCACCATGTTGCCATTTATCGTTGCGGGCATTTTCGTCGCGGCCAGCGCCGCCGGCTGGCTGTTGCTATTTCCGCCAAAGCGCCGGCCCAGCCCACGCCAGCGGCGCATGCTGTTGAGTGGTGTCGCGACTGCGCTGCTGGCAGCCGCGCCGCCATTGTTGGTGCGCCTGCTGCGTCCACGCCAGATGCTGCCGGCGTTCGACGACAGCAGCCGGCCTGCCGATCCGCAAATTGCCGCCTTGCTGCAAGGCGAACAACTGGTGCCGCCACTCCCGTTGCCGCCGCCGGCTTTCGCCACGGCGGAAGTGGAGTTGCTGCGGCCGATGCTGTCGCAGGCCGATCGCGACTGGCACCGGTTGGACAAGGATTTCGCGCAGCGCCTGCTGTTGGTGTTCAATGTCATGCGCGATCGGCACGGCTACGAGATGGCACTTCTGGAAGGTTACCGCAGCCCTGAACGGCAGGACCGGCTGGCCGCGGCGGGCGGCCATGTCAGCAACGCGCGCGCCTTCCAGAGCTACCACCAGTTCGGGCTGGCCGCCGATTGCGGCTTTATCCGTGAAGGAAAGGTGGTCATCAGCGAACGCGATCCCTGGGCCATGCGCGGCTACCAGCTGTATGGCGAAGCGGCGGAAGCGATAGGGCTGGTGTGGGGAGGCCGCTGGGCCATGATGGACTTTGGCCACACCGAATTGCGCGTACTCGAAACCAGGGCTTGAGGAGGCTCAAGAAGCGGCGCCCGGCTTGGTGGCAACATCGGCCAACCTGCCTCCCTTTTCGGGTCCATCATGCTGCAACGAACCTGGTACCTGCTCACCGACAGGCGCACCCTGAATGTCCTGGCCTTCGCATTGCTGGCGGGACTATTCCTGCTTGGCGCAGAACTCTTGCAACTGGCGCTGGTGTGGGCGCTGGCCGCTACCGCGGCGGTCGCATTGCTGGCGCTGGCCGTGCGGGGCGGCCGCCGCTACCTCTCTCACCGGCGTGAAGCCGAACCACCGCCGGCCGCGGAAACGCGCGCCGAGGCCGACCTGAATGCCGTTCGCAGCGCCATGCTGGAAGCCGTCGCCACGATCAGGAATTCGCGCCTGGGCCGAGCAAGCGGAGCACGCGCCTTGTACGAACTGCCCTGGTATATGGTGATCGGCAATCCGGCCGCCGGCAAAAGCAGCGCGATCACCCAGTCCGGCCTGCAGTTTCCGTTCGCCGATCCAAAGGCGGTCCAGGGCGTCGGCGGGACGCGCCAGTGCGACTGGTTCTTTACCGCCGAAGGCATCCTGCTTGATACCGCCGGCCGCTACGCGGTACAGGCCGTGGACCGGGAAGAGTGGCATGGCTTCCTCGGCTTGTTGAAGAAGCACCGGCCACGGGCGCCCGTCAACGGCATCATCATCGCGGTCAGCATCGCCGAGTTGCGCGGCGACGACACCGAGTCGGTATTGCAGCTTGCGCGCAGTTTGCGCCAGCGCGTGCAGGACCTGATCGAGAAACTCGAAGTGTTCGCGCCAGTGTATGTGATGTTCACCAAGGCCGACCTGGTGGCCGGGTTTGCTGACTTCTTCATGGACGCGGAGGCGGCCGAGCGCGAGCGGCCCTGGGGGGCCACAATGCCTTTCCGGCAGAAGGCCGGCTGCCGCGACATGCTGGCCTTCTTCGAGCAGAGTTTCGACGAGTTATGCGAAGGACTGCGCGAAATGGGGATCGCCACCATGGCCCAGCGCCGCCGCGAGCTGGTGCCCGCCGGCGTGCATACCTTGCCGCTGGAGTTCGCGGCGTTGCGCGCACCGTTGAAAGCCTTCTTGGCCACGCTGTTTGAAGACAATCCTTTCCAGTTCCGCCCCTTGTTCCGGGGATACTACTTTACCAGCGCGTTGCAGGAAGGACAGCCGCTGTGCGCGCAGTCGCTGCGGGTTGCGCAGCGCTTCGGACTGACTCGACCCGCCGAGCCGGAGCCTCGCATGGGAACGGGGACGCAAGCCGGATATTTCCTGCCCCGTCTTTTCCGTGAGGTGATCTTCGCCGACAAGGACCTGGTCTCCCAATATGCGACGCGCAGGCAGCGGCTGTTGCGCAACGGCGGCTTTGCCGTGGCGATCCTGCTGCTCGGCGTGGCGCTTGGCGCATGGACCTGGTCGTATTCGGGCAACGCGCAGCTAGTCGCCAATGCGGCGGCGGACCTGGACAAGGCTGTCAAGCTGCAGGCGCAACGCCCGGACCTGCAATCGCGCCTTGAAGCGCTGCAGCTCTTGCAAGACCGGATCGGGCAACTGGATACGCTGGACCGCGAATCGCCATGGCTGCTGGGCATGGGCCTTTATCAGGGCGAGGTGCTGGGCCGCAAGCTGCGCAGCGAGTACTTCAAGGGGATGGCTGAAATCCTGCTCAAGCCTGTCGCAGCCAGCCTGGAAACGCAATTGTTCGCCCTTGGACAGCGCGAGACGAGCAATGTCGAGGACTCCTATAACGCGCTGAAAACCTACCTGATGCTGGCCGATAAGGAGCATGCGGAAACCGGCCATCTGGGTGACCAGCTTACGCGCCACTGGCGCAGCTGGCTTGAGGCCAACCGCGGCGCCATGCCGCGCGAACAACTATTGCGCAGTGGGGAAGGCTTGTTATCGTTTTACCTTTCGCAGTTGAACGATCCGGCCTGGCCGCGCATCGAACCCAAGCTGGCGCTGGTCGATACGGCGCGCGAGCAATTGCGCCAGGTGGTGCGCGGCATGACGGCGCGGGAGCGCGTGTATGCCGAGATCAAGGCGCGCGCCAGCACGCGCTATCCAGCGATGACGGTGGCGCGCATTGTCGGGGAGCAGGATCGGGAGCTGGTGCAGGGCAGCCATGCCGTATCGGGCGCGTTCACGCGCGAGGCATGGGAGGGCTACGTCCGCGCTGCGATCCGCGAGGCAGCAAACAGCGCGCTGCAATCGCGTGACTGGGTGCTGAAAACGGAGGAGCGCACGGACCTGACGCTGGAGGGCAGTCCGGAACAGGTGCAAAAGGCGCTGACCGACAGCTACAAGGCGGAATACGCCAAGGAGTGGCAAGCCTTCCTGCAAGGCGTCGCGATTGCCGCAATGCCCGACTTTTCGCATACGGTCGAGGCCATGAACCGCCTGGGCGACCCTGCCATCTCGCCGCTGCTGAAGGTCTGGAGCACCGTGGTGGCGCAGACGGGGTGGGACAATCCGGGCCTGGCTGCGGCCGGCGCGCAACAGGCGGAACAGAGCCTGGCGCACTGGTTCAAGGCGCGGCTGTTCGAGCGCACGCCAACCGCAGGCGTGGTTGCGGCCTCGTTGCCGCAGGCCGGCGCGCTGGGCCGCGATTTTGCGCCGGTGGCCGGCTTGCTGGCAGCGCGTGACAGGGATGGCTCGCAGATGCGGACCTACCTCGACCATCTTTCGCGGCTGCGCGCACGCCTCAACGGCATCCGCAACCAGGGCGACCCAGGCCCGGGCGCCAGGCAGCTGATGCAGCAAACGCTGGAGGGCCCGGGTTCCGAACTGGCCGATGCGTTGCGCCATGTCGATGAACAGATGATGGCGGGGCTGGGGGAGGCGCAAAGGCAGGCGGTGCGGCCGCTGCTGGTGCGACCCTTGATGCAGGTCTTTGCGGGGCTGGTCGCTCCGGCGGAGGCCGAGATCAACAAGACCTGGCAGGCGCAGGTCTACGAGCCGTTCAACCGTACGCTCGCGGGAAAATTCCCTTTCGCCCCCGCCGGTAGCGCAGAAGCGAGCCAGGCGGAGATTGGCCAGGTGTTCGGACCGGATGGCGCAATCGCAAAGTTTGCCGGCAGCGCGCTGGGGGCGCTGGTCGTGCGGCGCGGCGACGTGCTGGCTCCGCGGACCTGGGCCGACATGGGCATCAACTTTGCGCCGCAGGCCTTGCAGCGCTTTCCGGCCTGGATGGCGCCAGTGGCGGCGGGCGGGGTTGCCTCCTCTACGCAAACGGTCTTCCAGCTCTTGCCGCATGCCGGCACCGGGTTGGCAGAATATTCGATCGAGATAGACGGCCAGTTGCTGCGCTTTCGCAACGGCGTGCCGCAATGGGCGAACATGGTTTACCCGGGGCCGCAGGGAAGCAGCGGCGTGCGCATCAGCGGCGTCACGCCGGACGGAAAGGTGGTAGAGCTGTTTAGCGAGAGCGGCGCCACCGGGCTGCGGCGGATGATCGATTCCGCCGCTCGCACGCGCAAGGAAGAGGGTGTGCATGAACTGCGCTGGAGCAGCGGCAGCGTGATGGTCGCGGTGGACTTGCGCATCACCAGCACGCCCGGGAGCGTACAGGGCGACGGCGGATTCCGGGGCATGCGCTTGCCCGAGGTAGTGGTCGGCAAAGGAAGCGCGCCATGAACGCCCAGTCACAGCGCGTCGCCTATTTCGGCAAGCTGCCTGGATGCGCTGATTTTGTGCGCTCGCCCGGCGACCAGGTATTGGTGGAGTTGATGGACCAGTGGCTGGCAGCTGTCATGCAGCGCCTCGCCGGTAATCCGCGTTGGCGCCAGCATTACGACGCATGCCCTCCGCTGGACTTTGCGTTTATCGGCACGCGCTCGCGCCAGGTTGTCTGCGGACGTCTGCTGGCCAGCCGGGACCAGTCCGAACGCCGTTTTCCTTTCACTTGCATGGCGGTGCACCAGGTCGCAAAGCCGCACGATTTTCTTCCCTGCAGCCCGCTGGCGCTGGCGCCGGCATGGGAGGGCCTGGCTGTCGCAGCCGGTGCAGCCACTGCTGCAGCCACCCGGCCTGTCGACGGCATCTTGCCTGTGGCCTTGCGCGAGCTGGCGCCGGCGCAAGCTTCACTGGATGACTACCTTGCGCACGCCTGCCTGGACAGCCTGGAAAATTCGCTGGCGGCGCAGCAGGGAAGCATGCCGGTACGGAACCTGCTGCTGGCATTGGGTTTGCTGTTGTCGCCGCTCAGCGAACACCCTCCGGTCACCGCGCGCAGCCTGGCGCTGCCTTTGCCGCGCGACGCAGTATTGCGTGCGCCGGTTGCCGCCTTCTGGATGTCGTTGGCTGCGCCGTTGCTGGCGCGCCAGGACCTCGAAATTGCGATGTTCCTCGCGCCTGTCGCCGGGCAGCCGTCGCTGGTCCTCGGGCTCGATGGCGCCAACCCGGCCAGCCTGTATTCCGTGATAGATCCGGAGGCGGGGCAGGATGGCATGGTGGTGCTTGGCGACTGCGCGTGGGCCGAAGCCGCGGCCCATGGCGATGCTCCCTTGCAGCGCCTCTCGGCATGCCTGGAACAGGGGCAGCTTGGCCTGCCCGTTGCCATGCAGCTGTTCCATGAAACCTTCTGCTGATAAGGGAGCCTGCCATGCGCAAGTCGGCCCTGGTCCTTTTCCTGGCCTGCACGCCAGCGTTCGCGCAACTTGCGCCGGTCATCGTATCGGGCACCGTGCCCGACGAAGCGACCAGGGCGGCCATCTTGCAGCGGGCGCGGGCCCTGTATGGCGCTGCGCGGGTAGTCGACCAGCTTGCGGTCGGCAGCGTGGTGGCGCCGCCCAATTGGAGCGCGCATATGCAGAAGCTGCTTGCCGAGCCACTGAAGCAGGTGACCCAGGGCCAGTTGACGGTGGAAGGCAACCGGGTTGGAATCCGCGGCGATGTCGCGAACGAGGCGCTGCGGCAGCAGGTGGCCAGCGACCTTGCCAACAGCCTCAATCCAACCTATACGATCAGCAACGGCTTGCGCGTCAACGCCCCGGCGCAAAAGATGCTCGATACTGCTCTGGCTCGGCGCATCATCGAATTCGAAAGCGGGCAAGCGGTGCTTCGCCCTTCCGGCATGCTGATCCTCGACGAAATGGCGGCCGTCCTGGGACAGATCGGCGGCCGCAAGGTTGAAGTGATCGGCCACACGGACAATACCGGAACGCGTGAGGGCAACCTGTCGCTAAGCCTGGCCCGCGCCGGCGCGGTGCGCAGCTATCTTGCGGCCAAGGGCATTGCGGCAGCCAGCATCGCGGTTGCGGGTGCAGGCCCGGACCAGCCGGTGGCAGACAACGCCAGCCCAGAAGGGCGTGCGCGCAACCGGCGCATCGAGTTCCGGGTCGCGGACTAGGGCAGGGTCATGGCTAGGGTGGCCGGTCGCGGCGGCTGCCTGACAACGTCCTGGTAGGCCGCCAGCGTGGTACTGGTGGAACTGGCGAGCGAATAGCGCATGGCGCAGAAAGAGGCCAGTGCGGCCAGGGCGAAGACGCCGCCCGCGATCCAGAGCGGCGCATTGCTTTGCAGTTTGTGCGCGATATTGTCCGGCCGCGCGGCGCGCGGGGCAAAGCCCTTTTCCTTGCCGCGCAGGTGCGCTATCTCGTCCCCCAGGCGGGCAGTGAGGTAGGAAAGGCGGTCGGCATTGTCCAGGGCATAACGGCCCTTGAAGCCAAGCAGCAGGCACATATGGAATACCTGCAGCGCCTGCAGCCTTTCGCTGCCGCTGAGGCGAAGCTGTTCCAGCTTGTCGAAGAAATGCTCGCCCGCCAACTGGTCGCCGAACAGCAGCAACTGCAAGGGCCTGCGCTCCCAGGCGTCGCGCAAGGGAAATGCGGACGCCAGGATGGTCTCGTCCAGCGCGGCGCAGAAGGCGTACTTCGCGGCGTCGATGTCTTCGGCTGCGATGTGCAGTTCGCGTGCATGGCTGCCAAGTTCGTCGAGGAAGCTGCGGATGGCGGCGGCGAACTCGGTCTCGCCGGGAGGCGCGCTGCCGTGGCGCAGCAAGGACAGCATGTGGAAACCTTCGTGCATCAGGTCCACCAGGGCCGGGACGCGTTGTTGCGGGGGCGCGGCGCGCCGTTCGATGAAATGGCTCATGCCGTCACCACCAGCAGTTCAAGCCGCAGTTCTTTGATCCCCGCAGGGACATAGATGGAAATCGATTGCGCCTTGAGCATCTGCTCATACAGCACGCCGCGGTTTTCCAGCGCAAAGTAGCAGGTGTCGGGACGCACCGGAATGGCGGAAGGGACCTGCGGTGCGTGCACCAGTTTCACGCCCGGCATGGCGGAAAGCACGCATTGCTCCACGTCGTCCGGCGCACCGGCCTTGACGCGCAGCGGCACTGCCTCGACCAGCTCAAGTACCGGTATGGCCGCGGCAATGGCGAGATAGAGGGTGGCGCCGGCGCCGATCTTGCCCGAATCGAGTTTGCCGATGTGGTAGCCGGGTTTATCCTCGCGCAAGGCGACGGCGAAGTAGCGCGCCGATATCACCGTGTCGAGAAGCTCCCGGATCAGGGCATCGAGCTGCAGGAAAGGCGTGCTGGGGGCGGCATGGTCGTAGGAAGGCAGGGTGCCAAGGTGGACCAGGCGCGAGTACGTCATCAGCCCGCCGGCAAGGCCGAGCATGGCCTGGTACAGGCGTTCCGGATGGAGCGACGGGTGGCGCAGCAGGTGCAGCAAGGTTGCCGCCGACGTGGAGACCGTGTGCAGCAGCCAGAATGACGATACGTCGCCGCTGCGGAACTCGATCACATTGCGGCTCGGCTCCCGCATGTGGCCCTGCAAGGCGTTGACCTTGGCCTGCAGCGCGTCCATCAGCTGGTCGAGCAGGAGCTTGAGGCGCGGCGTCGCGTTGATGGACAGCGAGGGCGGCATGAAGGATGGATCGATCTCGAAGCAGCCGGATACGACGCGGCGCAGCCGCAGCAAGGGAAAACTGTCATAGGCGCCGCGGGGTTCGAGGTCCGATACCAGTCGCACCTGCTTGCGCAGGTAGGTCAGCCCGGCAGGCAGGGCATCGCTGAACAGGTCCGCCGTCTCGCGCTCGGACTGCTGGAAGCGGTCGGCGTCCTGCGATGGCAGGGCGGCATGATAGCAGACTTCCTGCACCTCGGCCGGCAGGCTGGCGAGGTCGATGGCTGGCGGCAGCGGGTCGCTGGCGGGAGCGTCGAATATCCCGCCTTCGGGGAAGATCGCGCGCAAGGCCAGCACGCGCAGCTTGCCGTTCACCAGTGCCGCCGTGTCCCACTCCACCGTTTGCACGCCCCACAGCATCGGCTGCGCGGCCAGAACGGTCGCGTGCATGCGCGCTTCGTGATAGCGGTCCTGCTGCTGGAAGTGTTGCGGACGCAGGAACAAGCCTTCGCTCCAGAGGATCTTTGCAGGTAGTGTCATGCCGGCCTCCTTGGTTGAGGTATCCATTAAAACTGGCCGCGTGCAGCCAGCGTTTGCGCGGGCGCAAACAGCGGCGCGGCGATGTCGGCGGCCTTTGAGACAACGCAATGGCGGGAATGCGCATCGATTCAATAATGGCCTTCACTTTGCGGAAGGAGAGAACGATGCGCAGATCATTGACCGCAGTATTGATTGGCGCGGCCACGCTGGCCGGATGCGCCGTTGATGCGCCGCTGCAGGGCGCCGACCGGGCCAGCCACCAGACACTGGAAAAAATGCTGGCAGATGCCGACCGCGCTGCTGCGGCGGGCCAGCATGAGAAATCGCACGCGGCGCTGAAGGCAGCCGCCGCTAGCTACCCCGCCGAGAAAGCGCCCTGGCTGCAAATGGCGCAGATGCGATTTGACCGCGGCAATTACAGCGACGCCATCGTGCAAGCGCAGGAAGCGCTGCAGCGCGATCCAGCCGACAAACAAGCCCTCAGCATCATCGCCGTCGCCGGCCTGCGCCTGTCAACCCGTTCGCTGGCGGAACTGAACCAGCAAAGCAGCCTTGGCGGGTCGGTGCGCAGCGAAGCGCAGGAACTGGCGCGTACGCTGCGCAATACGCTCGGGGAAGACGTCCTGGTGCCAGTGGCCGGAAGTGCGCGCCAGCCGAAAAAGACGGCGCCCCCGATCAAGCTGCCGGCGTCGCGCTCGGCACCCAACCCTTCCACCGCCGCCGATCCATTCGGCGCACTCAAATAAGGAGCAGGCAATGGCAAATCGTGACAGCGTGCAGAAGCGCCTGACCAAAGTCCGCCCGCCACGCGTGCAGATGACCTACGACGTTGAAGTTGGCGGCGACTTGGAGAACAAGGAGTTGCCCTTCGTGGTCGGCGTCATGGGCGACTTTGGCGGCAACCCGGAGGTTCCGCAGAAGCGGCTGAAGGAGCGCAACTTCGTCAACATCGACAGCGACAACTTCGACGAGGTGCTGGCCGGCGTGAGCCCGGTGCTGAACTTCCAGGTGCAGAACCGCCTCGGCGGGCAGGGCGAGTTCCCGGTAGAGCTGCGCTTCGGATCGATGCAGGACTTTCGCCCGGAAGCCATCGTGCGCCAGGTCGAACCGCTTGGCAAGCTGCTGGAAGCGCGCAGCAAGCTGGCTGACCTGCGCAACAAGCTGGCCGGCAACGACAGGCTGGAGGACTTGCTGACGGACGTGCTGCAAAGCACTGAAAACCTGGCGGCCATCGCGCCCAAGGAGGACTGAATGAGCGCGCAAATGAAGGCTGCAGCGGCGAGTGCGATCGAAGATGGCGACCTGCTCGACCGCATCGTCGAGGAAAGCAGGGTAGCCAAATCCAGCAGCGAACACGAACGCGCCCGCGACATCATCGGCGAACTGGCGCGGCAGGTGGTCCAGGGCAGCGTGCAGCTGTCGCATAACCTGTCGGCTACCATCGATGCGCGCGTGGCTGAGCTGGACCGCGTGATCTCGGAGCAATTAAGCGCCATCATGCATGCGCCTGAATTCCAGAAGCTCGAACAAAGCTGGACCGGCCTGCATTACCTGGTGCGCAGCACTGCGACCGGGCCTACGATGAAAATCCGTCTGCTGAACGCCACCAAGCGCGAACTGGTGCGTGACTTCCAGAGTGCGCTCGATTTCGACCAGAGCACCATCTTCAAGAAAGTCTACGAGGAGGAATTTGGCACCTTCGGTGGCTCACCTTATGCGGCGCTGCTGGGGGACTTCGAGATCTCGCGCCAGCCCGAGGATATCTACTTCATCGAACAGATGTCGCACCTGGCTGCAGCGGCGCACGCCCCCTTCATCAGCGCCGCTTCGCCCGAGCTGTTCGGACTGGAGAGCTACGGCGACCTTGGCAAGCCGCGCGACCTGGCCAAGGTATTCGACACCGTGGAATACGCGAAGTGGAAAGCCTTCCGCGAATCCGAAGATGCGCGCTACGTCGGCCTGACGCTACCGCGCTTCCTTGGCCGCTTGCCTTTCAATCCGGTCGACGGCACCACGGTGGAAGGCTTCAACTTCGTGGAAGACGTGGATGGCCGCGATCACCACAAATACCTGTGGTGCAATGCCGCCTACGCCTTTGGCGCCAGGCTGACCAAGGCCCACGAGGAATTCGGCTGGTGCGCCGCCATCCGCGGCGTGGAGGGTGGCGGCCTGGTTGACGACCTGCCGACCCACACCTTCAAGACCGACGAAGGCGAGGTGGCGCTGAAATGCCCGACCGAAGTGGCCATCACCGACCGGCGCGAAAAGGAACTGAGCGACCTCGGTTTCATCTCCCTGGTCCACTGCAAGAACACCGCCTACGCCGCCTTCTTCGGCGCGCAATCGGCGCAGAAGGCCATGCGCTACAGTTCCGACGCGGCCAACGCCAATGCCGTGCTGTCCTCGCAACTGCAATACATCTTCGCCGTGTCGCGCATCGCGCACTACATGAAGGCCATGATGCGCGACAAGATCGGCAGCTTTGCAGCCGCTTCGAATGTAGAAGACTTCCTGAACCGCTGGCTGATGAAGTACGTGCTGCTGGACGATAACGCCAGCCAGGAACAGAAGGCGCAGTTCCCTCTGCGTGAAGCTTCGGTCCAGGTCAGCGAGGTGCCCGGGCGGCCAGGCGTGTTCCGCGCCGTCAGCTTCCTGCGCCCCCATTTTCAGCTCGACGAGCTGACCGTTTCCCTCCGCCTCGTGGCGGAACTGCCGCAAACCACCAACTACTGAGAAGGAGCATTGCAATGGCAATTGACGTGTACCTGCATATCGATGGCATCAAGGGGGAGTCGACCGATGACCGTCACAAGGACTGGATAGAATGCAAATCGGTCAGTTGGTCGGTGGAGCAACCGCGTTCGGCCACTTCTTCCACAGGTGGCGGCCATACGGCCGAACGCTGCGAGCACCGCGACGTGGTGATCACCAAGCTGGCCGACCTGGCTTCGCCGATCCTGATGCAGACCTGCTCCGCAGGCCGCACCATTCCCAAGGCCAAGCTGGAATTCATGCGCGCCGATGCGCAGGGCGAGCGGGTCAAGTACTTTGAAATCGAACTCGATAACGTGCTCATTGGCGCTGTATCTCCATCGGTCAGCGAGGGCGACATCATGACCGAGGAGGTGGGATTCAAATTCTCGAAAGTGCGCTGGAAATACACGCAGCAGCGCGTTTCGGGCGGGATGGGCGGCAATACGTCCGGCGGCTGGGACCTGGCGACCAACCGTATTGCATGATTTTGGAGGGAGTTGCGGCTGCGGTGCGCACGTGCTGCAGCCGCTTTTTTTGGGAGGTGCGGCATGGAGGGTTACCGGCCAGGCTTGCTGGACCGTTTGCTGGGGAACCATCCTGGCGGGCGTTTCCTGACGCAGGAGCAGTTGAAGGAGAGCGTAGCGCGCGACCTGGAGGCGCTGCTCAACACGCGCAGCGCGCTGCCGCAGCAGCTGTTGCAGTCCTATCCGGAATGTGCGCGCTCGATCCTGAACTTCGGACTCGCCGATTTCGCCGGCTTGTCTCATAGCGGCAGCGAGGACAGGCAGCGCATCTGCGGCAGCATCCGCCAGGCAGTCGAACGCTACGAGCCGCGGCTGTGCAATGTGCAGGTTACGCTGGCCGAGCGCAGCGGCACCGTCAATCGCATCGACATCGTCATTTCCGGCATGTTGCGGGCAAATGGCGCCAACGAAGCCGTGAGCTTCAGCGCGGCCTTGCAACCGTCATCGATGCATTATTCCATCAAGCGCGGAGCCATTGCATGAGCATTCAACTGAAAACCCTGATTGGAAAGCTGAACGACGCCTGCCGTACTGCCGCAACGCGCGCCGCCAATATTGCCATCGGCATGGGACACGGCGAAGTCGATGTCGAGCACCTCTTGCTTGCGCTGCTGGAGCAGCCGGAATGCGACCTGCTGGTCATTGCGCGCCGCAGCGACGTCAGCGCCACCGCGCTGGAAGCCGATTTGCGGTGCGAACTGGCCGGTGTCCGCATTGCCGCGACGCGCGTTCCGGTATTCGCGCGGCGCCTGCAGATAATGCTGGAACATGCCTGGCTGATTGCCTCGCTGGCGTTGCCGCAGCCGGACCAGGTGCGCAGTTGCCACCTGCTGCTCGCTCTTCTGACCGAGTCGGAACTGTCGCAGCAGGCGGCGCGGATCTCGGGACTGTTCGCCCGCTTTCCGGTCGATGGGCTGAAGCACCGCATGGAGAAGTATGTTGCCGGTTCGGCAGAGGCGGCGGTGCCGGCCGCAACGCATGATGTTGGCGCGCAGCAGGCCGTGCCTCCCTCGTCGCCGGCGCTGGCACAGTACACGGTCAACCTGTGCCAACTGGCGCGCGACGGCAAGCTCGATCCTGTCGTCGGCCGCGCTGCGGAGGTAAGGCAACTGATGGACATCCTGCTGCGCCGGCGCCAGAACAACCCGATCCTGACCGGCGAAGCCGGCGTCGGCAAGACGGCCGTGGTGGAAGGACTGGCTTTGCGCATCGCAGCCGGCGAGGTGCCGCCGCCGTTGCGCAACGTTGCCTTGCACGCACTGGACCTGGCGCTGCTGCAGGCCGGCGCCAGCGTGCGCGGAGAGTTCGAAGCCCGCCTGAAAAACGTGATCGAGGAAGTGCGCCGCAGCCCGCACCCCATCGTTCTGTTCATCGACGAGGCGCACACCTTGATTGGCGCCGGCGGCAGCGCCGGGCAGGGCGATGCAGCCAACCTGCTGAAGCCGGTCCTGGCACGCGGCGAGATGCGCACGATTGCCGCGACGACCTGGAGCGAGTACAAACGCTATGTCGAGAAGGACGCCGCCCTGGCACGCCGCTTCCAGGTGGTCAAGGTCGAGGAGCCGGACGAAGAAACGGCCGCCGGCATGCTGCGGGCCATGGTGCCGCTGATGGAACGGCATTTCGGCGTGCGCGTGCGCGACGACGCCGTGACGGCGGCAGTGCGCCTGGCGCATCGCTACATCAACAGCCGCCAGCTGCCGGACAAGGCGGTCGGCGTGCTCGATACCGCATGCGCCCGCGTGGCGCTGGGCCAGTGCGCATCGCCCGCCTTGCTGGAAGATGCAGCTTGCCAGATCGAACGGCTGTCGGTGCGCATCGCGGCGCTGGAACGCGATGCGGCAACTGCCGCCGATGCCGGGCCATCGGCACTGTCGGCATTGCGCGACGAGCGGGGCAGCCTCCAGGCCTGGCACGCGGAATTGGCCGCCCGCCATGAGCATGAGCGCGAACTGTGCGCCCGGGTGATGGCGCTGCGCCACGAGGGCGATGCCGCCGCTGCGGTGAGCGCGCAACAGGAGCTGAACGCAATCCAGCGCGAGTCTCCCCTGGTTCCGCTGGAGGTTGACCGCCACGTCGTGGCCGGTGTGGTCGCTGCATGGACCGGAATCCCGGTAGGCCGCATGCTGCGCGACGAAATCCGCGCCGTGCAGCAGCTCAAGCCTGCGCTGGAGTCGCGCGTGCTGGGGCAGCCGCACGCCGTCGAGACCATTGTGCAGCGCATGCGCACTGCGCGTGCCGGGCTTGATGATCCGCGCAAGCCCAAGGGCGTTTTCCTTCTGACGGGTCCCTCCGGAGTAGGCAAGACGGAAACCGCACTGGCATTGGCCGACCTCCTGTACGGCGGCGAGCGCAAGCTGGTGACCATCAACATGAGCGAATACCAGGAGGCGCATAGTGTGGCAGGCCTGAAAGGTTCCCCGCCCGGATATATCGGTTATGGCGAGGGCGGGGTGCTGACCGAGGCGGTGCGGCGCAACCCCTACTGCGTGGTGCTGCTCGACGAGGCCGACAAGGCGCACCCGGACGTGCTGGAACTTTTCTATCAAGTGTTCGACCGGGGCATGCTGGAGGACTCGGAAGGGCAGATGGTCGACTTCAGCAACGCGGTCATCGTCCTGACGTCCAACCTCGGGTCGGGCGCCATCATGCAGGCCTGCCTGAACCGGGGCGAGGCGCCGCTGCCGACGCCTGAGGAACTCGACGCGCTGCTGCGGCCGCAGCTGGTGCGGCATTTCAAGCCGGCCTTCCTCGGACGCCTGCAAGTGGTGCCCTACTATCCGATTTCGGATGAAGCCCTGGCCCAGGTCATTGCGCTGAAGCTGGGCCGGATCGGCCAGCGCATCGGCGAAAACCACCACGCCGAATTCTGCTGGGACGATGCGCTGGTGCAGGCAGTGCTGGCACGCTGCACCGAGACCGATTCCGGCGCCCGCAATATCGACAGCATCCTGCACGGCAGCTTGCTGCCGGGCGTGGCCGATATGCTGCTGGCGCGCATGGCGGAAGGCATGCCGGTGACGAAGGTGAAGGCGGGCGTAACGCGCCAGGGCCAGTTCAGGATTAGCGCCAAATAAGGAGGCCGTATGTTCACGAATGAGGACTTGCTGGTGCCGCTCAGCGTCGCCCAGCCTTGCGGCGAGGATGTCTCGTTTGATGCCTGCATGGACGCCATAGCTGCGGCAAGGCGGCAGGACGATCCCACGCTGGAGCAGGGCGAATGGGCGACACCGCTGCATAGCGCGGACTGGCCGCTGGTGGCCAGCCGCTGCGCCGAGTTGCTGCGCTCACGCAGCAAGGACTTGCGGCTGGCTGCGTGGCTGGCGGAGGCGCGCGCACACACCCACGGCATGCGCGGCCTGGGCGATGGCTTCCTGCTGCTGGCCGGCTTGTGCGAACGCTTCTGGGAGCATGTGCATCCCTTGCCGGAGGATGGCGAGCATGAGCTGCGCAGCGGCAACCTGGCGTGGCTGCTGGGGCGCACGCCGGCGCTGGTGAAAGACTTCCCGCCAGTCAGCGATGCGGATGCTGGCCTGCAGGATGCGCGCCATTGCCTGGCTGCCTTGCAGCAGCTGCAGGAAGCGGTCGACGCCCGCCTTGGCGCGGCCGGCCCGGCGTTCGGGCCGGCACGGGATGCGGTGCAAAGAGCAGTCGACGATGCAGCGCGCAGGCTGCCCTCGGCCGACAGCGCGGCAGGCAGCGGCGCTGCCAGCGGGAGCATGGTCGTCGCCAGCGTGGGCGTGCAAAGCCTGCCGGCGATGCCGCAGACCCGCGAGCACGCACTGGCGCAATTGCGACTGGTGGCTGAATTCTTCCGTCGCACCGAGCCGCACAGCCCCGTCGCCTACCTGGCGGAGAAGGCCGCCAACTGGGGCAGCCTGCCGCTGCACGAATGGCTGCGCGCCGTGGTCAAGGACCCGGCGCAGATCGCGCAGCTGGACGAACTGCTGGGCGCCGCGCCGCCGGCCTAGTGTATGATCCGCGGCATGAACAGCCTGCCGCGCCGACTTCTTTGCAGCACTTGCCTGCGCCCTGCCGCCACCTGCATCTGCCATTGGGCGGCGCCGGTGGCCAGCACGGTCGAGGTCCTGATCCTGCAGCATCCCATGGAAGTGAGCAACGCCAAGGGCAGTGCACGCCTGCTGCATCTTTGCCTGCCTGGCAGCCGCATGGAAGTTGGCGAACAGTTTGATGAAGCCGCGCTGCAGGACCTGCTCGAGGCAGGCGGCCGCCAGCCGGTGCTGCTGTACCCCGACACGCCAGGCGACCGTTCGCACGGCATCGCGCCGCCGCAGTTCAATGCCGTGCTGGCGCCGGCGCAAGTCCGGCTGGTGGTGCTGGACGCCACCTGGCGCAAGAGCCGCAAGATGCTGTACCTGAACCCGGCGCTGCAAGCCCTGCCGCGCCTTCCGCTGCGCGACACGCCGCCATCGCATTACCTGATCCGCAAGGCGCACGCGCCGGACCAGCTCTCGACGCTGGAAGCAAGCTGCTACGCGCTGGCGCAGCTGGAGGGCACGGAGCAAGGCTACCAGTGCGTCATCGCGGCCTTCGACGGCTTCGTCGCGCAGCAGCAAGCGCAGGCTGCGCGCGGCAGCGCGGCTAGCTGAGAAGCTTCAGGCCCGGCGGCAGCGCCTCGCCCAGCATGCGCTGCTCGCTGGCCTGGTCGAGCTGGACAACCTCGCGCACCATGGCCGGCCAGCCTGGCGGCGCTCCCGCAGCCTGCAGCCGGCGCACGACTTCGAGGCGCAGGGCATCGCTGATATCGCGTGAACGGTCGCCGGTCATGCGCGCCAGGTGGGCTGCTGCGAAGCCCGCCGGCTCCACCTTGCGCCAGTCCAGCAGCATGACCGCCTGCAGCCACTGCTCCACCGTTTCGACCGGCGCCACGTCATGTGCGCTGCCGTGGAATGGCCGGCGTGCGCCGACACGGCCCAGCGCCCAGAGATAACGGGTTTGCACGGCGAGACTCCTGGCTTTCCCCAGCTCCCCCACCATCCAGTTGCCGATTTCCGCCTTGTAGGCCGATGGAATGCGCTCCAGCGAAGCGCCCAGGCGCAGCATGTCTTCTTCGCTGCCGTTGACCAGGGTGACGGGACGGCGGCCGCGTTCACTGGCGTCGGCCTGCAGGTTGAAGGCGAAATCGTCCAGCAGGCGCAGTTGGGCCGCTGGCGGCAGACCGCCCGATGCGCGGCGCCACAGTGTCCACCACTCGGCGCAGACCTGGTTGTCCTTGTGGTTTTGCACACCGGTGTCGAACATCGCCCAGAGCTGTTCGATGCGCCATTCGTCCAGCGGATGGCCGAAGCCCGGCCGCAGGCTGTAGCCGGCAAGGTTCATCCACGTGCGTTCATGCTCCGCCGACCGGCGGCGACCCTTGGCGCGTTCCAGCAGGGCATCGAACAGGCGGCGCAGCACGGGCGTTGCCCAGCGTTCGCGGCTGCCGAGAAGGTGTTCGAGCTGGCCGCGCAGCTGGCGCACTTCCCTGGCGTCGACCTGTTGCGCGCGGCTGCCGAAGATGCGGTCGATCTTCTCCAGCGCTTCGGGCAGGCGAACCGGCAGGGGAGCTGCCGCGGCGTCATCGTCATCGGCATCGTTGGCGTCGGCTGCCGCCGTGGCGTCCGCGCCGTGTTCGCGCAGCTGGAATTCGAGCTGCCAGCGCTGGCCGTTGCCTTCGCAATGCACTTCCAGCGTGCCCACTTCAGTCAGCGAGGCCGCCAGCTGCACGGTGATTTCCTTGCGCGCGTTGGCGTCCTTGCTGTCGCGTAGCACGGTGGCAATGGCCGGCAGCGCGGTCAGCTCGCCAGGCGCCAGGTCGGCGACCTCGCCCGCTTGCGGTGGCACGGCATCGGCCAGCGTTGTGGCGATGTGGAAGCGCACCGGGCGTCCGAGCCGCAGCGCGAAGCTGCGATCGGCGAGGCGCACTTCATGGCCGCTGGCGGAGCCGCGCGGCAGCAGGCAGACGGCGCGGCGCGTTACGCCCGGAGCGCGGGCATTATCGAGCAGCAGCCAATAGCTGCGCGGAGAACCGCCGGCGATGGCGGGCGCCATGCCTTGCCGGCCCAGCGCATAGGCGACGCCGCCGCGCGCGACCGCGACATCGGGATCGTCATTGTGCAGCACGCGCACAGGCTGGCCGCGCCACGCCGACAGCGTGTCGGCCAGGCGCGCGGCCAGCCTGGCGGCGCGGAATACGCCCCCGTTCAGCAGCAGCGTGTCGGGGACGGCAAGCTTGCCGTCGTCCGGCACTCTCAATGCTTCGCGCGCGGCGCCAGCGTGCTGGCGCAGGAAGCTGGCGAGGTGGCGCGTTATGGCCGGGTCGCTGGCGTAAGGCAGGCCGAATTCGACGATGCCGCCGCGCTTGGACTGCGCGAGCTGCTGGGTTTCGTTGAGGGGGAAGAAGCCGTCCAGCACAATGCGCTCGACGTCTGCGCGCAGCAGCGCGACGGAGCGGCTGCCGCCGATCAGTTTTGAGCCGGAGCCGAGCAAAGTGACCGCGACTTGCTCCGGTGCGTCGGCCGCGAGCAGGATTTCTTTCGCCGCGCGGCAGCGTTCCGTGAGCTGCGCCAGGCGCGCTGCGGACAGGCGCTGCGGGGGCGCCGCGCCGCTGCCGTCGCCACCCAGGCGTTGTTCGGCCAGGTGGGCCAGCGCCAGGTCCATATTGTCGCCGCCGAGGATCAGGTGGTTGCCGACGCCGATGCGGGTCAATTGCGGTTCGCCGCCGGCCATCTCGACCTTGACCAGGGTGAAGTCGGTAGTGCCGCCGCCGACGTCGGCGACCAGGACCAGGCGCGCCTGGGCCAGGTCCTGCGCCAGCGTTGCACGGTGGCGATACAGCCAGTCATACAGGGCCGCCTGCGGTTCTTCCAGCAGGCGCAGGGCCGGCAAGCCCGCCATGCGCGCCGCTTCCAGCGTGAGCGCGCGCGCGCCCTCGTCGAACGATGCGGGAATGGTCAGCACCAGCTGCTGATGCTCCAGCGGCGCGTGGGGAAAGCGCGCATTCCAGGCCGCCCGCAGGTGCGCGAGATAGCTCGCACTGGCCGCCACCGGCGAAACGCGCTCGACGTCGGCGGCGGCGCCCCAGGGCAGGATCGGCGCCATGCGATCGACGCCGGTGTGGGACAGCCAGCTCTTGGCGCTGGCGACCAGCCGGCCCGGCACCTGTCCGCCCAGCTTGCGTGCCAGGCGGCCAATGACCGCTGCGGGCGGCGCGTCCGCCACGGCCGGCTCCGGCCACGGCAACTGCAACTCGCCCGCGGCAAATTCGCCGCTGGCAGGGTGATAACGGGAGGAGGGCAGCAGCACGGCGCTGCCAACCTCGCCGGGCGCAGTGAGTTGCTCGACTTCGAGCAACTGCACGTCGCCGCCCGGCGCGGCATAGGCAAGCACCGAATTGGTGGTGCCCAGGTCGATGCTGACCAGGTACTGCGTCATTGGCCTTCGCCGGCGCCGCGCACGTCGAATTCCACCTTCCAGCGCTGCCCATCCTGCGCCACCGCCAGCAGTTCCAGGGTACCGGACTCGCTGGCGCAGGCATGCAGGCGCACTTGCACCACCTCGCCAACGGAACGGCCTTCCGGCGACAGCGTGGCCTGGATTTCGTTCAGCTCGATCAGTTCTTCCGGTCCCCAGAAATCGAGCACGGCGCCGATCTGGTCCTGGCGGCGCACGGAAGAACCGAAGAAGCGGAAGTGCACCGGCTCGCCGACCACCAGGCCAAATTCCTGGCCCGGCAGTTCCAGCTCGCTGCCTTCTTCCATGCCGAACGGTGCAACGCACAGCGCCTGGATCGGCGGCTCCATGCCCGGAATGGCCGGCATCGACGATTCCACCGCAACGTAATAGGAACGCGCCGTGCCGCCGCGAATGCGTACCCCGGCGCCGCGTCGCACGTAGCTGTAATAGGCCGCGCCGCGCGCGACGGCCAGGTCCAGGTCTGCGCCGTCCAGCATGCGCGCCGGTTCCGCGCCTTCCATGGACAGCCATTCGTTGATGGTTTCCATCACACGATTGGCCAGCAGTTCGGACTTGAACACGCCGCCGTTGAACAGCACCGCGCTTGGATGCAGGAAGGTATGGGCCGGATTGGCGGCAAAGCCTTCAAGTTCCGCCGTAGCACCTGCCTGGCGCGCCAGGAAAGCTGCCAGGTGCCTGGTGATCGCAGCGTCCTGCGCGTAAGGCAGGCCAAGCTGGGTCAGGCCGGCGCGGGAACGCACGGCCGGGCGTGCGGAAGCTTCCACTTTCGGGAAGAAGCCGTCCGTGATGAAGGCCGTGACTTCGGCGCGCGTCAGTTCGGTGCGGATCGAGCCGCCGATCAGCTTCGAGCCGCGGCTTGGCACCACGATCGGCCAGGTTTCGGCCTGCGCGTTGGCCAGCAGGTTTTCCTTGGCCGCGCGGCAGCCGTAGGTCAGCGCGCGCATCTGCCAGGCGTCGAGCTGGGTGCCGTTGGCAGCCAGCTTGCGCGCCACCAGGTGAGCCAGCGCCAAGTCCATATTGTCGCCGCCCAGCAGGATGTGGTCGCCCACAGCCACCCGGTGCGGCTCCAGCTTGCCGTCGCGCTCGAGGATGGCGATCAGCGAGAAGTCGCTGGTACCGCCGCCCACGTCCACCACCAGGATGATGTCGCCCGGCTTGACTTCCTTGCGCCAGCGGCCGTCGCTGCTCTGGATCCAGCTGTACAGCGCCGACTGCGGCTCTTCCAGCAGGGTGACGTTCTCGTAGCCGGCGGCGCGAGCCGCTTCGGCGGTAAGTTCGCGCGCGGCCGGGTCGAACGATGCAGGGATGGTGACCGTGACTGCCTGCTGCGTGAACGGCGCATCCGGATGGGCGTTGTCCCATGCAGCGCGCAGGTGTTTCAGGTAGCGGGTCGAAGCCTCCAGCGGCGACACACGCGACACCTCTTCCGGCGCGTCATGCGGCAGGATGGCTGCGCGGCGATCCACGCCAGGGTGGCACAGCCAGCTCTTGGCGCTCGACACCAAACGGATCGGCGTGGTGGCGCCGCGGCTGCGGGCCATTTCGCCCGTCACTGCGGGCGTCCCGTCGGCAGCAGCCCAGGGCAGGGCCAGTTCGCCGGCCGCCAGCTCGTCCGGATGCGGCAGGTAGAGGAAGCTTGGCAGCAGCGGCAGTTCTTCTACCGTGCCTGGCGCGGTGAGCTGGGGCACGCCCAGCACGCCATGCCTGGTTTTCTCGCCATCGCTGCCCGCCAGTTCAACGTAGGACAGCGCGCTGTGGGTGGTGCCAAGGTCGATGCCGATGGCAAAACGCGGATCGCTCACAGTTCCACCTCAGCCGGGGCCAATACTCTGGCGTTATGCGCTTCCGCCAGTTTCGGCAGCCGCACGCTGGAGGCGCGCCAGCCGCGGTGGCTCAGGGTGCCGGTGAACGGCGCCTTGCCGACCACATTGCCGGTCAGGCGCACGGCGGATGCATCGAAGCCTTCCGGCAGCGTCACGCGGCTGCCTTCCGCTTCGGAGCGGACTGCGTCGATGGTGAAATGCTCGCGCAGCACCTTGGAGCAGCCCTCGTGCACCACGCGGGCGGCGGCGCCAATGTCGGCATCCGAATAGCCGGACAGGTTTTCCTGCGTGAAGTCGATCAGGCGGGCTTCGCGCTGGAACAGGGACAGGAGCTGCAGTGCTGCGTCGGGCGTGGCTTCGCGCAGGGGCGCGGCGGCTGGCACTGGGGCGGCGACTGGTGCAGGTGCTGGCGCGGCAGCCGGAGCCGCTGCGGGGCCCACGCTGTCGTCACGCACGCGGGCGGCGAATTCAGCATCGCCCAGGGTTTTGAAAAAGGCGCCAAAGGCGAGGGAAATCCTGCTCCCAAAGGAGGGCAGATTGGTGGTTTTGCTCATGTTATTGCTCTTTGAATGTCGGGGGATATCCCGGAGAAGTGCGCATGATACCAGCTTGGCTTGCAGCCTTGGCGCAGGCGGATTAGAATACTGTATGTATATACAGTTATACTTCGGGGCGCCGCATGCAGGACCATGAATTCGAAGGGCAGGTGATGCTGCCGCCGCAATCGCTCAAGGCCAAAAAAGGGCGCGGTGCGGTATCAAACATGCAAGGAAGGTACGAGCTGCAGGCGCGCGAAGCGTTCGACGACGGCTGGGCACCCGATCCGGACGATGCCGAGGCTGAACTGCTTCCACCGCGCACCATTGTCACCGCGGAGACGGCCAAGACCATCCTCACGCGCAACCAGTCGCCCGATATTCCGTTCAACGTTTCGCTGAACCCTTATCGCGGCTGCGAGCATGGCTGCATTTATTGTTTTGCGCGGCCATCGCATAGCTACCTGGGCTTGTCGCCCGGCCTGGACTTTGAGACCAAGCTGTTCGCCAAGGTGAATGCGCCGGACCTGCTGCGCGCCGAATTGTCCAAGCCAGGTTATCAGGTGGAGTCGCTCGCACTGGGCGTGAATACCGACGCCTACCAGCCTTGCGAGCGCGAATACCAGCTCACGCGGCGGGTGCTGCAAGTGCTGGCCGAGTGCAACCATCCGGTTGGCCTGATCACCAAATCCTCGCTGATCGAGCGTGACATCGACATCCTCGCGCCGATGGCTGCGCGCAACCTGGCCGCCGCATCGGTCACCATCACCACGCTGGACAGCAAAATCTCGCGCACCCTGGAGCCGCGCGCTGCCGCGCCCGCACGCCGCCTGCGCACAATCGAGACGCTGGCGAAGGCCGGCATTCCGGTTGGCGTCAGCATTGCGCCGATCATTCCTTTTGTCACTGAGCCCGATATCGAAAAGATCATGTCCGCAGCCCGCGATGCCGGCGCGGTGATGGCAACCTATGTCGTACTGCGACTTCCGTGGGAAGTCAGCCCCTTGTTCAAGGAGTGGCTGGAAGCGCATTTCCCCGACCGTGCCGCGCGCGTGATGAACCGCGTGCGTGACATGCGCGGTGGCAAGGATTACGAAGCCGAGTTCGGCGCACGCATGCGTGGCGAAGGCGTGTGGGCGGACCTGATCCTGCAGCGCATCGAGAAAGGCATCACCCGCTTCGGCTTCCACGGCCGCCACAGCAAGTTCCGCTCGCTCGACTGCACCCAGTTCAAGCGACCCGAATACATTCCACCCTCCGGCGCCCGCGCAGTTGCTGCAGCCAAAGCGGGGCAAATGAACCTTTTCTGAAATGGGAGGCGATGATGGGCTGGTTTCTGATCAATGTCATGCTACCGCTTACGGCACCTGGACAGCAATCGCCTTTTCTGCATCAGCGTTATATGAAATCGGCGTTGGAAGAAGCGTTCCGGGAACCACGAGTGTTGGCTACATACAGGGAGTAGCAGTCTTCATCATTGCGGCATCAAGTATCGTAGCTGCTGGTGGCGCAACATTTCCAACCTCGCTGCATAGGCCTGAAGGTGTTGCCCCGCTCCGCCATTACTCAACGTTTGCGTTCTCACTGTTATTGACCGTTTGGGCAGCCTTGGTTCGTCTGGTAGTTCAATTCGGACTATGATGAAGTGCGCCCATTGCAGAAGGAGGCCACCATGATCAACGAATTTCTTCAGTATCACTTCCAGGACACTGAACATACCGGTAAGTTCCTCGTGAATCTCGGCGGATTTGCTGGCCTGATCGGTTTTGTGGTTTTCCTGATCGGCTTGCCTCTCGTCGCCTGATGGGCCTCTTACAGGCGATCGAGATATGCCTCGATGGCATGCACATGCTCGTCGTGATGTCCCATTTCCCGCAAGGCAGCAGCAAGGCGCAGCAAGTATTCGATGTTCGGGCCGCTTGGGCCGGATGCGGAAGCGATATGGTGGGCGATTTCTTCCACGCTCGCCTCGCCCAGCCAGGCCGCGTTGTCGGCGGCGGCAATATAGATCAGGCCTTCTTCCACGCCGCCTGCTTCGAAATGGATGTCGATGGCCACGCGCAGGTAGCCGTTCTTTTCGCGATGGTCGAGGTGGGCGAATTCTTCCGGCGTAACGAGGTAGGCCATGCCGTGGCAGACGTCCCCTTCGGCTGGAATCAGCGTGGCCACGCGGCCGGGCGCGTCAGGCGTGCCGCGATGATCGTGCGAGCCTTGCCAGAAGCGGCGCGACCAGCCGAAGATGTGCGCGGGCCGGCGCTCGATGAAGGGAAAGTCCGCCTTGTAAATCAGCGAGCCATAACCGAACAGCCACACCTGGTGGTGGCCGTCGAACTTGTCCATAGCCTGGTTGGCTTCAATCGTATTGTGCGACATGCGGCAAATTATAGGGAATACTCGCCAAGCACGCTGATGAAGCGTTCCGCAGCCGGGGAGGGGGTGCGCGAGGTCTTGGTGTAGATGAAGAATTTGCGCTTGAGTTCCGGCTCGACCAGCGGACGCATTTCCAGTCCGTACAGCCGCACCATCGGCTCCGCATAGGGCAGGCAGGCGGTGATGCCGAGCCCTTCGGCCACCATGGCCAGGGCCGTCGTCATGAAGGTCACTTCGTTGTAGGGCGCCAGCGTGGTCATGTCGCGCAGCAGCCGTTCGGTGAACTGGCCCTGCAAGGCGATGAAGGGATGCTGGTTGACCTCCGCCCAGGCGACCGTGCGGCGGGCGGCCAGCGGGTGCGCGGACGGGAAGACCACCACGAAAGGCATCTCGAACAGCAGTTGCGCGTCCACTTCGGCCGTCACGTCGCGCTCCGGGCCGATGCCGACATCCACCTCGCCGCTGACCACGCGTGCGGCGACGTTGTCGACCGGGCAATCCACCAGTTGCACCTGCACGTCCGGATAAGAAGCGCGGAAGGCGCCGATCACCTGCGGCAGCAAGGTGCAGGCCATCATCTGTGGCGCGGCCACCCGCACGATACCCTTCTTCAAAGCCTTGCGGCTGGCGATATCGGCCATCGCCCCATCCAGGTCCTGCAGCATCTTGTCGAACAGCGGATAGAGCTCGCGCCCCACTTCGGAAAGTTGGACGCGACGTGTATTGCGTTCGACCACTTTCACGCCCAGCAGCTGCTCCAGCTCCTTGATCTGCCCCGACAGGGCGGACTGGGTGACATGCAGCAGTTCGGCGGCCGCGGTAAAGCTGCCGGTGCGGGCGACGGCGACCAGGGCGCGCATCTGGCGAACGGTTGGACTCATCAGAAAAACTAATAAATTGACGTGAAAATATCGTTTGTATGATAGCTGAAACAAGAGTTTAATGGCGGGATACAAAGGAGCCCGCCATGAAAATCAAGCAAATCCACCACGTTGCCTACCGCTGCAAAGACGCCAAGGAAACCGTCGAGTGGTACGTCAAGCACCTGAACATGAACTTCGTGCTGGCCATCGCGGAGGATGAAGTGCCTTCGACCAAGGCCCCGGACCCCTACATGCACGTCTTCCTGGACGCCGGCCAGGGCAACATCCTGGCCTTCTTCGAGCTGCCGACCCAGAAGGAAATGGGGCGCGACGAAAATACCCCGGCCTGGGTGCAACACCTGGCGCTGGAAGTAGGATCGATGGACGAGCTGCTGGCCGCCAAGGAGCGCCTGGTGGCCGCCGGCATCGAGGTGCTGGGCCCTGTCAACCACACCATCTTCAAGTCGATCTACTTCTTCGATCCGAACGGCCACCGCCTGGAACTGGCCGCCAACACCGGCACTCCGGAAATGATGCGGAAGCTGGATGATGTGAAGTGGGAAATGCTGGAAGAATGGTCTAAAACGAAAAAGGCGCCCAAGCATGCAGCCTGGATGCACGCGCCGCAGAATTAAGATCCGGAACTAAGGAAATACATGAAACTCGCTTCCCTGAAAGACGGCAGCCGCGACGGCCGCCTGGTCGTTGTTAGCCGCGACCTGAAATCCTGCCAGCCGGTACCGAACATCGCCGCCACCATGCAGGATGCGCTGGACAACTGGGACGTCGCCGCGCCGCAGCTCAAACAGATCTACGCCCTGCTGAACCAGGGCAGCGCATCGGGCGCCAAGCCTTTCGACGAAAGCATGTGCCACTCGCCGCTGCCGCGCGCCTACCAGTGGGCCGACGGTTCTGCCTACATCAACCACGTGGAACTGGTGCGCAAGGCCCGCAACGCGGAAGTGCCGGCATCGTTCTACACCGACCCGTTGATGTACCAGGGCGGCTCGGACAGCTTCGTCGGCCCGCGCGACCCGGTGTACGCGCTCGACGAAGCCTGGGGCATCGACTTGGAAGCGGAAGTGGCCGTCATCACCGGCGACGTGAAGATGGGCGCCAGCGATGAAGAAGCGGCCCAGGCCATCCGCCTGGTCATGCTGGTCAACGACGTCTCGCTGCGCAACCTGATCCCGAACGAACTGGCAAAGGGCTTCGGCTTCTTCAACTCCAAGCCAGCCAGTGCGTTCTCGCCGGTGGCCGTCACGCCCGAAGAACTGGGCAAGGCCTGGCAGGACAACAAGCTGCACCTGCCGCTGCTGGTGCAGATCAACCGCCAGCCATTCGGCAAGCCGAATGCCGGTGAAGACATGACCTTCAACTTCGCCCAGCTTGTGGCGCATGCCGCCAAGACGCGCGAGCTGTGCGCCGGCACCATCATCGGCTCCGGCACCGTGTCGAACAAGCAGGGCAGCCTGCATGGCTCCAGCATTGCCAACGGCGGCGTGGGCTACTGCTGCCTGGCCGAAGTGCGCATGTACGAAACCATCGAAGGCGGCAAGCCGGCAACCGGTTTCCTGCAATTCGGCGACACCGTGCGCATCGAGATGCATGATGCGCAAGGCAAGACCATCTTCGGCGCCATCGACCAGACCGTGCGCAATTACGGGGAACGTCAATGAAGCTCTATACTTACTTCCGCAGCTCGGCCGCTTACCGCGTCCGCATTGCGCTGAACCTGAAAGGGCTGGCGTATGAAGCGGTGCCGGTGCACCTGCTGCGCGACGGCGGCGAGCAACTGGCGCCGGCCTATCGCAAGGTCAATCCCGCGGGGCTGGTGCCGGCGCTGGAGGACAACGGCATCGTGCTGACGCAGTCGCTGGCCATCATGGAGTACCTGGAAGAGGTGCATCCGATGGTGCCGCTGCTGCCGCAGGATGCAGTGGGCCGCGCCCGCGTGCGCGCCCTGGCACAGACGGTCGCTTGCGATACGCACCCGCTGATGAACCTGCGCGTGCTCAAGCACATCAAGGGTCCGATGGGCCTGAGCGAAGAGCAGAAGATGGATTGGTACTACCACTGGATGGGCGAGGGCATGCAGGCGCTCGAAGCACACCTGGAGCGCGACGGCGACGCCGGCCGCTTCTGCTATGGCGACACGCCGACCATTGCCGATTGCTGCCTGGTGCCGCAGGTGTACAACGCGCAGCGCTTCAATATCGACCTGACGCCCTATCCGAACGTGGCGCGCATTGCTGCCAATTGTGCCGATTTGCCGGCGTTTAAGGCGGCGCATCCTTCCTCGCAGCCTGACGCAGAGTAATCAGAACTGCACGACGCGGTTGCGTCCTTCCTTCTTTGCCCGGTACAGCGCCTTGTCGGAGCGCACCAGCAGGGAGGAGGGCGTGTCCGGCGTGCCATGCGGGTCGGCTGCCGCCACGCCGATGCTGATCGTCAGCTCGACCTCGACGCCCGGCTCTATCCGCACGCGCAGCTCCGCCGCGCGTTCGCGCAAGCGCTCCGCCGCATGCACGGCCACCGCGATATGGGTTTCGGGCATCAGCAGCACAAACTCCTCTCCGCCGAAGCGCGCCACCATGTCCACCGCGCGCAGGCTCGCCGTCAGCAACGTCGCAGTCTGGATGATCGCCTGGTCACCCACCTCGTGGCCGTAGGTATCGTTGATGCGCTTGAAGTGGTCGATATCGATCATCAGCAGCGACAGCGGGTGGTGGAAGCGCCGCGCGCGTTCCAGCTCCTGCGCAATCTGCTCCGTCATCTTGCGCCGGTTGGCGATGCCGGTCAGCGGGTCGGTGGTGGCCAGCTGTTCCAGCTTGCGGTTGGCCTGCAGCAGTTCCAGCGTGCGCTGCAAAATGCGGTCCTCCAGGCTGCTGCGTTCCGATGCCAGCTCAGACATTGCGCGGCGCCTTGAGCGCAGCGACAACACCAGCGCTGTGATCAGCAGGCCCTCGAACACGATCAGCGCGCCCGCCGTGACGATCTGCCAGCGGTACAGCTCCCACACATTGTGCGGACGATTCAGGATCACCGCATCCTGCGGCAGGTTGCGCAAGCCGGCCTGGCGCGCCGTTGGATAGTCGAAATAATAGCCCTGCACCTGGCTGGTCATGGCCGGCTGGCCCAGCAGCAGGCGCGCCATCATGCGGCCCACTGCCTCGCCGCTGACCACATAGCCGCCCACCACGCCCGGCATCACCAGCGATTCGGAGTGGGTGAACAGCGGCGCCCTGGTGGCTGCTGCAATCTGCAGCGCCAGCTCGCGCGGCTGGAGCCGTGCATTGCCTTCGCCGCGCAGCGATGCCAGCATGAAGATGGCGCTGCTGCGATCGAGCCGCGCGGCGCGCTGCCGCAATTCCTGCACGCTGCCATCGTCCCACACCTCGAAGCGGATGGACGGGAAACGCGGCATCACGCTGCGGATGCGCTCCAGCCACAGCTGGCCGCGCGTAGTCTTGTCGCCGACGATGGCGATATGCTGCACGTTCGGCGCCACCAGCGGAATCACGCCGATCGCGCGCTCGAAATCGGAGCTCACCTCGTAAGCCATGCCATCGCGCGGCTGCCACTGCTCGCGCCCGTGATTGACATAGTGGCGCGGCACGCCGGCAAACAGTTCCGGATGGCTGGACAGGAAGCGCGCCGCGACGAAGTTCTCGGTCACGATGGCATCGAACTTGACGTCGGCGTACTTGGTGGCGAGGTAGGGCGCCATGCCCTCTTGCGACTTGTCCTCGCCGACCCGGTTGGCGTCGAAGCGCTCTTCGAAGATGGCCGGCGTCGCGCCCTGGCTGCTGCGTTCAAGTTCGTCGTACAGGCCCTTGTGCACCAGCCTTTGCCAGCCCGAGGAAGAATCGGCGCCCAGAGAGTACAGCACCAGTACGCGCCGTTCGTCCGCCAGGGCATGGCTGCAGGCGCAGGCCAGCCACAAGGCGGCGGCAAGGCACTGGACAGCACGGCGGGAAAAGTGGGGACGCATAGGGGAAATGAGTGTAGCACGGTCGCGTGCAACTTAATTTCCCTAAAGGCAACTATCGTGGCAGTTTTGCAACGCTCCCGGCGCATTTAATCGACCAGCAGGGCGTACAGCTGGGCGGGCGTAATCGGCTTGACAAGATGGGCCGCAAAGCCGGCCGCATGGGCGCGTGCCTGGTCGGCCGGCTGGCCGTAGCCGGTCAGGGCCACCAGCCGCGTGTTGCCATAACCGGGACGGCGCCGCAGTTCGGTGGCCAGCTCATAACCATCCATGCCGGGCAGGCCGATGTCGAGGATGGCCAGGTCGGGCACGAAGCTGGCGCTGGCACGTAGTGCGCTGGCAGGATCGGCGACGGCCTGCACCTCGTGACCGCCGACTTCCAGCAGGGCGCGCAAGCCTTGCAGCACGTCCTGGTTGTCGTCCACCAGCAGCACGCGGCGCGGCGCGGCGGCGGCCAGGCCGCCTGGCGCTGCGCTGGCAAGGGGCGCGCTGGCCAGGTCGCCCGCCAGCGGCATGCGGATGGTGAACTCGCTGCCGGCGCCAAGTCCGGCGCTATGCGCCTCGATCTCGCCGCCGTGCAGTTGCACCAGGCTGCGGGCAATCGCCAGGCCCAGCCCCAGGCCGCCGCGCGAACGGTCCAGCGATTGCGGCGCCTGCACGAATTTGTCGAACAGGTGCGGCAGCATTTCCGGGCCGATGCCGATGCCCGTATCGCGCACCTTGATCACGGCGCGTCCCTTGACGGCGCCAGCCTGCAGCCGGATATGGCCGCCCAGGTTGGAATACTTGGCTGCATTGGTGAGCAGGTTGACCAGCACCTGCACAAAACGCATCGGGTCGGCATCGACCGCCAGGCCGTGCGGCGGCACGTCCAGTTCCAGGCTTTGCTGGCGTTCTTCCAGCAGGCCGCTGACCGTCTCGAGCGCTTGCGCCAGCAGCCTGGATAGTTCGACGCGCTCGGGCCGCAGCGCAATCTTGCCTTGCGCGATGCGCGCCACATCAAGCAGGTCGTCCACCAGCCGCACCAGGTGGTGGGCCTGGCGTTCGATGGCTGCATGCTCGCGCGCCAGGCCGCCCAGGCCCTTGAGGCGCATCAGTTCCAGCGCGATCAGGATCGGCGACAGCGGGTTGCGCAGCTCGTGCCCCACCATCGCCAGGAAATCATCCTTGGTGCGGTTGGCCAGTTCGGCATCGCGCCGCGCACGCACCAGTTCGGTCACTTCGAAAGCGACGATGGCGACGCGGTCCACTTCGCCGCGCGCATTGCGCACCGGCTGGTGCACATAGTCGAAATAGCATTCCTGCAGGCCGCCGTCGCGCTTCAGCATGACGCGGCGCGCCTTGCCGGTCACCGGCTGGCCGCTGGTGAGCGCCAGTTCCATTTCCTCCACCATGCCCTGGCCCTCCAGTTCCGGGAACGCGCGCCGCATCGGCAAGCCGATCAGCTCGCGCTGCCAGCTCAGTTCCACGAAACGATCGTTGGCCAGTTCAAAGTCCAGGTCGGGGCCGCGCACAATGGCGATGGCGGCCGGCGCCTGCTGGAAGGTGTTGGCCATGCGTACCATATGGGCGCGTTCGGCCTGGCGGATGCGGGCCCGCATCAGCTGCGAGTCGACCCGCGTCAGCAGTTCGCGGGCGGAGAAGGGCTTGACCAGGTAGTCGTCGGCGCCGGCATTGACGCCTTCAATGCGCGCTTCCTCGCCGGCGCGGGCCGACAGCAGCAGCACCGGCACGTCGTGCAGCGCATGGTCGGCGCGCATGGCCGCGATCAGGCCAAAGCCGTCCAGCTCGGGCATCATCACGTCCGACACCACCAGCTCCGGCATGCCGGCCGCCATGGCGTCGAGCGCTTCGCGCCCGTTGGCGGCTGTGCTGACGTGCCAGCGTTGGCGCAGCAGGCGCGCCAGGTAGGCGCGCATGTCGGCGTTGTCGTCCACCACCAGCACGTGTGCGCCAAGCGTCAGCAGGCTCTCGTCGTCGGCCAGGTCGAGGAATGGTTCCTCGTCGTCTTCTTGCGGCAGCCAGCGCTGCGCTTCCAGCAGGAAGGCTTCACGCACTTCGCTGGTGTCGGCGTCGGCGACATTGGTCAACTGGTCCTCGCGCAAGTGGCTGTGGCCAAGCGGCAGCGTGATGGAGAATGTGCTGCCGACACCCGGCCTGCTTTCCAGGTCGATGCGTCCGTGCAGCAACTCCACCAGGTCGCGCACCAGCGCCAGGCCAATGCCGGAACCTTCGTGCGTGCGCGAGCGCGAGCCTTCCACGCGGCGGAAGCGTTCGAAAATGCGCTGCTGCTGGTCGGGCGAAATGCCGACGCCGGTATCGGTCACCGACAGCACGGCTGACTGGCCCTGTTGCCGCAGCCTGACCGTGATGCCGCCGTCGAAGGTGAACTTGAAGGCGTTGGACAGCAGGTTCAGCACGATTTTCTCGAACAGCGCGACATCAACCCAGGCGCCGGTATCGACTTCATCGCAGTCGACTGCCAGGTACAGGCCCGCGCTTTCGACCACCGAGCGGAAGCCGCTGGCCAGGTCGCGGGTGAGGCCGGCCAGGTCAACCCTGGCATATGTGGCGTGCATGCGGCCGGCCTGCACGCGCGAGAAGTCAAGCAGGGTATTGACCAGCTTTTGCAGGCGCAGGGCGTTGCGCTGCGCAAGCCGCAGGCGTTCGTGGTGCACAGCCGGCAGGCGGCTGGCGCTGTCGCCCAGCGCTTCTTCGATGGGGCCCAGCATCAGCGTCAGCGGCGTGCGGAATTCGTGGCTCACGTTGCTGAAGAAGGCGGTCTTGGCGCGGTCCAGTTCAGCCAGCGCTTCGGCGCGCTGGCGCTGCTCGGCAGCGGCGCTGGCATTCTGCACGGCAGCCGATAGCTGGCCCGCCACCAGGTCGCAGAAGGTGCGGTATTCCGCATCGAGCTGGCGGGCGGGGCTGGTGCCCAGGACGAGCACCCCATCCGTGATGGGCAAGGCCAGCGCCAAGCGCACCGCCTGGCCTGCAAGGCTTGAAGGCAGGCCGGGCATGCCATCCGTTGCAATTGTTGCCGCTTCGCCGCTGGCCAGGACTTGCTCCACTGGCCACAGCGCCAGGTCGCAGGCTTCCTCCGCAACGTGCGCCGTTTGCTGCAGGCGTATGCTGTCGCCGGTGCGCTTGAACAACAGCGCAAAAGGCATATCTTCCCGATTCTCGGCGATCGTGTGCATGGCGGTGGCGCAGGCGCTGGCCACGTCCTGCTCGCGCAAGGCGCTGGCCGACAGCGTCGACAGCGCGGCCAGGCGGCGCGCATTGAGGCGCGTGCCTGTCGTGTCGGTGGAAGGGCAGAACAGGCCGCCGACTGCGCCGGCTTCATTGAAGATCGGGCTGTAGGAAAAGGAGTACCAGACTTCCTCCACCCAGTCGCCGCGGTTCATGAAAAGCTGCACCGCGTCGACGTAGCTCGATTCGGCGCGCTGGAATACCTTGTCGACCAGCGGGCCGCAGTAGTGCCAGATTTCGGCCCAGACCTGCTGCGCCGGCCGGCCCAGCGCCCATGGGTGCTTGGCCGCACCCAGCACGTCGATGTAGGCATCGTTGTAGAGAAAAGTGGCATCCGGACCCCAGCCGATCCAGATCGGATGGCTCGAATTCAGCATCAGGTTGACGGTCGTGCGCAAGCTCTGCGGCCAGGCATCGAGCGGTCCAAGCGGCGTGGAAGACCAGTCGAAGGCTGCGATCTGCTGGCCGAGCGCACCTGGGGAAGCAAGAAACTGCAAGCTTTCCGGATTGATAGTCACACGTTTCTCTAGCTGTAATTTTTAGCAATTCTGCACTGTACGGAACTTGAACGGCGCACACAAGTGTCCTATACAGACAAGGCTCCGGCCGCGTTTGACAGCACGATGCAAGCAACGGATACTGGGGCGATGACGATGCCGCCTTTTCCCATCCGTAAGGAGTGCCCGCCGGGCGCCTGCGACTGCCAGCGCGAGTCACTGCTCGAGGACCCGCAGGCCGACTTGCGCGTCCTGCGCCTGACCAAGGAGGAAGAGAAGCGCCTGCTCGAACGCATCGAGGCGATCTCCACGTATGCGGAACTGATGCGCATTGGCCAGCGCCTGGAAGAGCAGCTTGGCGTCTCGGTCCGCATCGCGCCCGGCCCGAACGAAGTGCGCACTGTGCGCGGCTTCCAGATCGAGCTGGGCGACCAGCCCGGCCTGTGTCGAAAAACGCGGCAAACTGTACCTGCGGCGATACGCAAATGCCTTGATCGACACCCGGAAATCGCTTTTGCAATCCTGAATGCACACGATTTGTTTGCCGGGCAGTAAAATATATTTACTCCCTATCAAATCGAAAGCTGTATGTTTTGCAATATTCCGCGCGTGCTTCGCATGTCCTTCCTCGCCGCTACTTTGGCCCAGCCGCTGGCCTGGGGACAGGATGTGACAGCTCGCCTGGGGCAGTTGCGGGAGTTTTCCTACCTCGCCACCAATAGCACCCTGGCCGAATTGCAGAAACTGAAACCGCAAGTCGGGCAGTGGCCGCAGCGTGACCAGGCGACTTATTATTCCGTGCTCAGCAAAGTTACCCGGACTTCGGACCGCGCCACCTCGCTGAAGGCGGTCGCGGAGGAAGAGCGCATCGGCCATCAACTGGATGACGAATCGATCATCGCCAACAGCTTGCTCGACCGTTCCTATCTTTTCTCCGCGCTGGAAGACCGGGAGGCCGCGAGCAAGAACCTGGAACTGGCGCGCCAGCTGGCCGAACAGACCAGCGATTTTGCGCTCCAGGCCAAAGTAATCCTTACTGTTGGCCAGGATGAAATCCGCCGCGGGAATGGGCGCAAGGGACTGGAGTACATCGACAATGCCGTGGCGCTGGCTGACAAGTCGGGGCAGCCCATCGCTCAATTCATGGCGCTGCGCGCCAGGGCCTATGCGTTGAACGGACTGGCCGGCGGCAGCCAGGAAGCACTGAAGTCGATCGACGTCTTGAAAGCCAAGGCTGCGCTGATCCCGCTCGACGGACCGATGATCCGGGCCCGCTATGCCGAGTGGGAGATCGCTGAAAGCGCTGGCCAGGTTGCACGCGCCCGCGAAGCCCTGAACGATGTGGTGGCTTGGCTGCAGAAACACCATATGGATGAAGATGTGCCCGAGCTGCAAGTCACACTAGCGGACATGAGCTTGAAAAGCCAGGACTACAAGGAGGCGTTGTCGCTCAGCCAGGAATCCAAGAAGGCTGCCCTGGCTACCGGCAACAGCGAAATGGCGGAGATTTCGCAGTTCAACGAAGGGATCGCCCTGATTTACCTGGGCCAGCTTGACGCCGGCAGGGATGCCATCGAGGCGGTCAACATCGAGATGATGGATGCCGACGCGCTATCGGAATATGCGCGGGCGCTGGACTATGTCGGTCTGAAGGAGCTTGCGCTGCAGGTCTACGCGCGCGCGGGGCGCAAGGCGCAGGACGCCAACACGGTCCAGACCCAACTCCAGAAAAGAGAACGCGAAGACGAAGAACTCTTGCGCCAGAAGGATGAAAATACCAAGGATTTGCGCAACCAGTCGAAGCTGCGGCTGGCCTGGTCGGTGGCCGCAGCACTGGCCGCGGCGGCCTTGCTCGCGGTGGCCTTCCTGTACCGCAAGCTGCGCGCCGCCAACGTCAGGCTGAAGAATTCCGATTCCCCAGCGGAATAGCATGATAAATTTGCATCTCGAGTGAATCACCCACCGGGAGGCAGGCATGAAAAGCAGCATTCCAAGACGTGAATTCCTGAAACAGGCAGGCATGGCGGGCGTGGCGACCGCTTTGGGCAGCCCGGCGCTGTCGGCGCTGGCCGATTCGCGCAGCGTGACGCTGCCGTTTGAAAATGGCGAAAGGGATCTGGTGGCGTTTCCGCAGAAGCGCCCGATGATCGTGCTGACCAGCCGCCCGCCGCAGCTCGAAACACCCTTCAGCGTGTTCGGCGAAGGTGTGCTGACGCCGAACGATGCCTTCTTCGTGCGCTATCACTGGAGCGCCATTCCGACCTCGATCGACCCGCAGAGCTACCGCCTGAAGATCGGCGGCCACGTCAACATGTCGCTGGAACTGTCGCTGGCGGAACTGCGCCAGCTCGCCGACCCAATCGAGATTGTCGCGGTCAATCAATGCTCGGGCAATAGCCGTGGCCACTTTGCCCCGCGCGCCAACGGCGGCCAGCTTTCGAACGGCGCCATGGGCAATGCGCGCTGGACTGGCGTGCCGCTGAAAAAAGTGCTGGAGCGCGTGGGTATCAAGGCCGGCGCAGTGCAGGTGGCGTTCAATGGCCTCGATACGCCGCCCGCCGGCGACGGCCCCGATTTCGTCAAGTCGCTCAATATCGACCACGCGCTTGAGGAGGAAGTGATGCTGGCCTGGCAAATGAATGGCGAAGACTTGCCGATGCTGAACGGCTATCCACTGCGCCTGGTAGTGCCGGGCTATTACGGCACTTACTGGATCAAGCACCTGTCGGACATCACGGTGCTGGACAAGCCCTTCAACGGCTTCTGGGTCGCCAGCGCCTACCGCATTGCAGATAACGCCTGCGCTTGCGTAACGCCGGGCACGACGCCGGCCAAAACGGTGCCGATCAACCGCTTCAATGTGCGGTCTTTCATTACCAGCCACCAGGACGGTGCGCGGCTCAAAGCAGGCAAGCAGGTGGTTGTGAAAGGCATCGCCTTCGACGGCGGCTACGGCATCACCGAAGTCGCCTTCTCTGCCGACGGCGGCAAGAGCTGGCAGGCCGCGACGCTCGGGAAGGATATGGGCAAGTATTCCTTCCGCGAGTGGAGCGCTTCGTTCAAGCCGGGCAAGGGCGAGCACACACTGATGGTGCGCGCCGTGAACCGAATCGGCCAGAGCCAGCCTTCGACCGCACTGTGGAACGCGGCCGGCTATATGCGCAACGTGGTGGAAACCACCCGCGTCATCGCGGCTTGAGGAGGAACCGATGAAGACCTTTGCCATCATGCTCCTGCTGTCCGCCGGCGCCGCCAGCGCTGCCGAGATCAAGCTGCCCGACGAGACGGCGGCCTACAAACAGAGCACATTGCCGGGCTACCAGCTCGTGCTGGCCAACTGCCTGCTATGCCACTCGGCGCAGTACGCGCAGATGCAGCCGCCAACGTCGCCGCGCAGCTACTGGGAGGCTACGGTGAAGAAAATGAAGAAACCGTTCGGCGCCCAGTTCTCGGACGACGACGTCCCCGCCATGGTGGATTACCTCGCCAAAGTCTACGGTGCGGAGAAGCCCAAGCCGTAGACCGCAATGGCTGGCGGCGATACAATCTCGCCTTTGCCCATCACCGACAGCCGCCATGACGATTCCCAGCCCCATCCTGCAAGCGCTCGACCGTGCCCACCCTTCGTGGCGTCCGATCCTGGAGCGCGGCCTGCAGGCGATTGCAGCGGCCAACCCGGCCTACCTGCCGGAACTGGCGGATGACAGCTACCTGCCGACCGAACTGCGCCTGTTTGCCGCCTTCCAGCAGCCGCTGGAGCAGGTGCGCTACGTACTGGTGGGCGAGGGGCCTTATCCGCGTGCAGAAAGCGCTACCGGCGTCTGTTTCATGGACGGCGCTGTCAAAGGCCTGTGGTCGGAAGAAGAGGGCGGCGGCCTGTCCAAGCCCGTCAATAAAGCCACTTCGCTGCGCAACTTCATGAAAATGCTGCTGGTCGCCGATGGCCAGCTCGAGGAAAGCAATACCGCCGGCGAAGCCCTCGCCGCTTGTTCAACCCGTGCCAAGTCCGGCGCCGCGATCCAGACCCTGGCCGAGATGCAGGAGCGCCTGCACGGCCACGGCTTCCTGCTGCTGAACGCCTCGCTGGTGTTCCGCCCGCATGTTGCTCCAGTGAAAGATGCCAAGGCCTGGCTGCCATTCTTCGAGACCGTCATGCAGGCGCTGGCCATCCAGCAGCCAAAATTAATTCTTTGGGGAAAGATCGCCGAACAGCTCAACAAGCTGCCCAGCGTGCAGGCCTTGCCGCAGATCGTGGCGGAACACCCTTACAACCTGTCGTTTATTGCTAATAAGAAAATGCAGGCGCTGTTCGGCCCGATGGGATTGCTGAAGAGGTAAGAAGGGCGCGTATTGCCCCTCGGACAGCGAAAGGCGCGTCCGGCAAGGTCTGCGCAAGTCTGTTATACTTGACTAAATCGTTCAAGTAATCAGGTTTTGATTTGCGAGAACAGAACGATATTTTAACTGAGTTGAACCGAGGTTGTGATGCGTCTGACTACCAAAGGCCGTTTTGCAGTGACTGCGATGATTGACCTGGCTATGCGCCAGGGCAAGGGTCCGGTGACGCTTTCCGGAATCAGCCAGCGCCAGTCGATTTCCCTGTCTTATCTCGAACAATTGTTCGGCAAGCTGCGCCGCCACGAAATCGTGGAATCGATCCGCGGCCCTGGCGGCGGCTACAGCCTGGCCCGCAAGGCAGACAAGGTGACCGTCGCCGACATCATTATTGCTGTTGACGAACCGCTCGATGCAACCCAGTGCGGCGGCAAGGAGAATTGCCACGGCGCCGACCATGCGAACGGCGCCCGCTGCATGACCCACGAACTGTGGGCCACCCTGAACGAAAAGATGGTCGACTACCTGGATTCCGTGTCGCTGCAGGACCTGGTGGACCAGCAAAAAGCCAAAGCCGCGGCAGAGCAGCCAGTCCATGTGCACCGCAACAGCAACCAAGCAGCCCTCGGTTAACCGAATTGGAGTAATTTAGATGAACGCCCCCGAAAAGAACGTCGCCCAGGTAGCACCGGTAGAATTCAAGACCGCACCGCACTTCCCGATCTACATGGACTACTCGGCCACCACGCCGATCGATCCACGCGTTGCGGACAAGATGATCCCTTACCTGCGCGAACAATTCGGCAATCCGGCCTCCCGCAGCCACATGTACGGCTGGACCGCGGAAGCAGCGGTGGAAGAAGCGCGCGGCCACGTGGCCGCCCTGGTCAACGCCGACCCGCGCGAAATCATCTGGACCTCCGGCGCCACCGAATCGAACAACCTCGCCCTGAAAGGCGCGGCCAATTTCTACAAGTCCAAGGGCAAGCACATCATCACCGTGAAAACCGAGCACAAATCCGTGCTGGACACCGTGCGTGAACTGGAGCGCCAGGGCTTCGACGCCACCTACCTGGACACCCAGGACAATGGCCTGATCACCATCGAGCAGCTGGAAGCGGCTGTGCGCCCGGACACCATCCTGATTTCGGTCATGATGGTCAACAATGAAATCGGCGTGATCCAGCCGATCAAGGAAATCGCCGCCTTCTGCCGCAAGAAAGGCATCATCTTCCACTGCGACGCCGCGCAAGCGACCGGCAAAGTGGCGATCGACCTGCAAGACCTGAAAGTCGACCTGATGACCTTCACCGCGCACAAGACCTATGGCCCGAAAGGCGTGGGCGCCCTGTACGTCTGCCGCAAGCCGCGCGTGCGTATCGAAGCACAGATGCACGGCGGCGGCCATGAGCGCGGCCTGCGCTCCGGCACCCTGCCGACCCATCAGATCGTGGCGATGGGCGAAGCCTTCCGCCTGGCGAAAGTGGAAATGGACTCCGAGATCGAGCGTATCCGCGCACTGCGCGACCGCCTGGCCAAGGGCCTGCAGGAAATCGAAGAAACCTACGTCAACGGCGACATGGACCACCGCGTGCCGCACAACCTGAACGTGAGCTTTAACTTTGTGGAAGGCGAGTCCCTGATCATGGCCGTGAAAGACCTGGCCGTATCGTCCGGTTCCGCCTGCACCTCGGCTTCGCTGGAGCCATCCTACGTGCTGCGCGCCCTGGGCCGCAGCGACGAACTGGCGCACAGCTCGATCCGTTTCACCATCGGCCGCTTCACCACTGAAAAAGACGTCGACTTCGCCGTCGAACTGCTGAAAGGCAAAGTGGGCAAGCTGCGCGAACTGTCGCCACTGTGGGAAATGTACAAGGACGGTATCGACCTGAGCACCATCCAGTGGGCAGCGCACTAATTCAACGATTACAGGAGCATCAAAATGGCATACTCGGAAAAAGTTCTCGACCACTACGAAAACCCGCGCAACGTCGGTTCCTTTGAAAAGGGCGACGAAACCGTCGGTACCGGCATGGTCGGCGCACCAGCTTGCGGCGACGTGATGAAGCTGCAGATCAAGGTTGGCGCAGACGGCAAGATCGAAGACGCGAAATTCAAGACCTACGGCTGCGGTTCGGCAATCGCCTCCAGCTCGCTGGTCACCGAATGGGTGAAGGGCAAGTCGCTGGATGAAGCGCTGGCCATCAAGAACACCCAGATCGCGGAAGAACTGGCACTGCCGCCAGTGAAGATCCACTGCTCCATCCTGGCGGAAGACGCCATCAAGGCAGCTGTGAACGACTACAAGGCAAAACACGGCGCCTAAGCAGCGCGCGGAGGAAGTATGGCAATCACCCTGACCGAAAAAGCAGCCAAGCATATCAACCGCTACATCGAGCGTCGCGGCAAAGGCATTGGCCTGCGCTTTGGCGTACGCACGACCGGCTGCTCCGGTCTGGCCTATAAGCTGGAATACGTGGACGAAGTGACGCCGGAAGATTCGGTCTTCGAGTCGCATGGCGTGAAGGTCTTCGTTGATCCGAAAAGCCTGCCGTACATCGACGGCACCGAGCTGGACTTCGCCCGCGAAGGCCTGAACGAAGGCTTCAAGTTCAACAACCCGAACGAGAAGGATGCATGCGGCTGCGGCGAAAGCTTCCGCATTTAATATCGTGCAGAACCACTTCGAACTCTTCCAGCTTCCCCAGCAGTTCGCCGTCGATACGAGCGCCCTGGACGCCGCCTACCGCGAAGTCCAGAGCCGCGTCCACCCGGACAAATTCGTCAACGCCACCGATGCCGAAAAGCGCGTCGCCATGCAATGGTCGACCCGCTCCAATGAGGCTTACCAGACCCTGAAGAATCCGCAGAAGCGCGCGCAGTACCTGTGCGAGCTGAATGGCGTCGATCTGAAGATGGAATCCAACACGGCCATGCCGATGGAATTCCTGATGCAGCAGATGGAGTGGCGCGAAGAGCTGTCCGAAGCCCGCGCCGGCAAGGATGGCGATTTGCTCGACAAGCTGGACGGTCAGTTGCGTGCCGCGCGCAAGGCTCAGCTGGCGGAGATCGAACAGCATTGCAATAGCGGTGACTATCACGCAGTCGCGCAAGGTGTGCGCGCGCTGATGTTCATCGAAAAATTTGGCGAAGAAGTGCGCTTCGCTTACGACGCCATCGAGGCGTAAAAGAACAAGACAGGTTTCACCATGGCTCTTTTGCAGATTTCCGAACCGGGCATGTCGACCGCCCCGCACCAGCATCGCCTGGCGGTGGGCATCGACCTCGGCACCACCAATTCGCTGGTAGCGACCGTCCGCAGCAGCATTCCTGAAGTGCTGAACGACGAAGACGGCCACCCGCTGCTGCCTTCCGTGGTGCGTTACCTTCCAAACGGCCATGCCAATATCGGATACAAAGCCCAGGCGCACCAGACCACCGACCCGAAAAACACCATCGTGTCGGTCAAGCGCTTCATGGGGCGCGGCCTGAAGGACATCGCCTACGCCGAGAACCTGCCATACGATTTCGTCGATGCTCCGGGCATGGTGCAGCTGAAGACTGTCGCCGGCGTGAAATCGCCGGTTGAAGTGTCGGCCCAGATCCTGGCCACCCTGCGCCAGCGCGCGGAAGATTCGCTGGGCGACGACCTGGTCGGCGCCGTGATCACCGTGCCTGCCTACTTCGATGAAGCGCAGCGCCAGGCCACCAAGGATGCCGCGCAACTGGCCGGCATCAACGTATTGCGCCTGCTGTCCGAACCGACTGCCGCGGCCATCGCCTACGGACTTGATAACGGCTCCGAAGGCATCTTCGCCGTGTACGACCTGGGCGGCGGCACCTTCGATATCTCGATCCTCAAGCTGTCGAAAGGCGTGTTTGAAGTGCTGGCCACAGGCGGCGACTCCGCGCTGGGCGGCGACGACTTCGACCACCGCCTGTTCTGCTGGGTTCACGAGCAGGAAAAACTGGCGCCGCTGTCCGACGAAGACACCGCGACCCTGATGGTCAAGGCGCGCGAGGCGAAAGAGCTGCTGTCGACCAAGCCGGAAGTCACCATCGACGCCGTGCTGCGCTCGGGCGAAGAAGTCCACCAGCGCGTGACCCCTGAAATTTTCGCCGACATCACCAAGCACCTGGTCGCCAAGACCATGAACGCGGTGAAGAAGGCCCTGCGCGACGCCAACATCGACGCCGACGATATCGACGGCGTGGTCATGGTCGGCGGCGCGACCCGCATGCCGCACGTGCAGCGCGCGGTAGGCGAATACTTCCACACTATCCCGCACGCCAATATCGATCCGGACAAGGTCGTGGCGCTGGGCGCCGCCATCCAGGCCAACCTGCTGGCCGGTAACCGCGCCGCAGGCGACGACTGGCTGCTGCTGGACGTGATCCCGCTGTCGCTGGGTATTGAAACGATGGGCGGCCTGGTCGAGAAGATTATCCCGCGCAACTCCACCATTCCATGCGCCCGCGCGCAGGAGTTCACCACCTTCAAGGATGGCCAGACCGCGCTGGCGGTGCACGTGCTGCAAGGCGAGCGCGAACTGGTGAGCGATTGCCGTTCGCTGGCGCGCTTCGAACTGCGCGGCATTCCGCCGATGGCGGCCGGTGCGGCGCGCATCCGCATCACTTACCAGGTGGACGCTGACGGCCTGCTGTCCGTCTCCGCACGCGAATTGCGCTCGAATGTGGAAGCATCGATCACCGTCAAGCCTTCGTATGGCCTGGGTGACGACGACGTGGCACGGATGCTGTCCGAATCGCACACCGAAGCGGAAGCCGACATGAAAGCCCGCGCTCTGCGCGAAGAGCAGGTCGAAGCCGAGCGCATCATGCTGGCCACCCAGTCCGCGCTGGACGAAGACGGCAACCTTCTGAACGACGACGAGCGCGCCGCCATCAACGCCCTGATGGCCACCACCATGGACATGCTGGTGAAATCCGGCAGCGGCGAAGCCGACCACTACGCGGTGAAAGCCGCCTACGAAGCCCTGGCCCAGGGCACCGAAGAATTCGCATCGCGCCGCATGGACCGCAGCGTGCGCAGCGCACTGGCCGGCAAGACGCTGGACCAGGTTGTTTAATTGACTGAGGAATAGAAGTGCCACAAATCGTCATCCTGCCGCATGCCAAGCTGTGCCCCGAAGGCGCCGTGATCGAAACCGAAGCAGGGAAGTCCGTTTGCGACGTCCTGCTGGAGAACGACATCCACATCGAACACGCCTGCGAGAAGTCCTGCGCCTGCACCACTTGCCACGTGCTGGTGCGTGAAGGCTTCAACTCCCTGAACGAAGCGACCGACACCGAAGAAGACCTGCTGGACAAGGCCTGGGGCCTGGAAGCCTGCTCGCGCCTGTCCTGCCAGTCCATCGTGGCGGACGAAGACCTGGTCATCGAAATTCCGAAGTACACGATCAACCACGCCAGCGAAGGCGGCCACTGAGCCGAGGTGCACCATGCTGAAATGGAGTGATGTCACGGCGATTGCCGAAGCCCTGTACGACAAGTTCCCGGACGTCGACCCGACGACGGTGCGCTTTGTCGACCTGCACAACTGGATCGTCGACCTGGATGGCTTCGACGACGACCACAAGCGCGGCGGCGAAAAAGTGCTGGAAGCGATCCAGCAGGCGTGGATCGATGAAGCGCAGTAAGGCCCCGGGCACGCCGCTGCCCGCTACCGTCACAGACATCCCTGAAGTCAAGCCCGGCCAGTCGGTCGCGCTGCTGCAGGAGCTGCACATCCTCACCCGCGACGGCAAGCTGAACCAGGACAGCCGCCGCAAGCTCAAACAGGTCTACCACCTCTACCAGTTCATTGAACCGCTGCTGAACGACGTACGCACGGCGAAGGGCTCGGTATCGCTGGTCGACCACGGGGCAGGGAAGTCCTACCTCGGCTTCATCATCTACGACTTGTTCTTCAAGGCGCTGGGCGACGATTCGCACATTTATGGCATCGAAACCCGCGAAGAACTGGTGGCGCGTTCCGAAGAGCTGGCGCGCAAGTTCGATTTCCCCGGCATGAGTTTCCTGCCGCTGTCGGTGGCCGAATCGACCACCTCCGACAAGCTGCCGGAGCAGATCGACATCGTCACCGCGCTGCACGCCTGCAATACCGCCACCGACGACGCCATCGATTTCGCGCTGAAGAAAAGGGCTAAACACATCGTGCTGGTGCCATGCTGCCAGGCCGAAGTCGCCTCCGTGCTGCGCAAGAACAAGGGCTCTTCGCTGGGCAAGAATGTGCTCACTGAGTTGTGGCGCCACCCGATTCACACCCGTGAATTCGGCAGCCAGATCACCAACGTGTTGCGCTGCCTGCAGCTTGAGTCGCACGGCTACCAGGTCACCGTCACCGAACTCGTAGGCTGGGAGCATTCGATGAAGAACGAATTGATCGTTGCCACATACAAGAACCTCCCGCGCCGCAAGCCTGCCGAGCGCCTGAAGGAAGTCTTGTCCACCATCGGCCTCGACGAAATGGGCGAACGCTTCTACACCGGCGCGCCTGTCGCAACGCCAACTGACGCCGAGGTGGCGCCGTGAGCACCGGCTATCCGGCCGGCGCAGGCGCAATGTCGCTCGCCGCAGACGGCGAACGCTGGATCGACCTGCGCAGCGACACTGTCACGCATCCCAGCGCCGAAATGCGCGAAGCCATGTTCACCGCCCAGGTCGGCGACGACGTGTACGGCGACGACCCCACGGTCAATGCGCTGCAGGCCTACGCAGCGGAACTCTTCGGCTACGAAGCTGCGCTGTTCGCGCCATCCGGCACGCAAACCAACCTGATTGCACTGCTGGCCCATTGCGGCAGGGGAGACGAATACCTGGTCGGCCAGGACGCCCACACTTACAAGTACGAAGGTGGTGGCGCCGCAGTCCTCGGCAGTATCCAGCCGCAGCCGATCATCAACCAGGCGGACGGCAGCATCGCGCTGCAAGACATCGAAGCCGCCATCAAGCCGAACGATTTCCACTTCGCCCGCACCAAGCTGCTGGCGCTGGAAAACACCATCGGCGGCAAGGTCCTGCCGCAGCAATACGTCGCGCAAGCCACCGGCCTCGCGCACGCACGCGGCCTGGCCACGCATCTCGACGGTGCCCGCATCTGCAATGCCGCCGTCAAGCAAGGCATCTCGCTGAAGGACGCGGTAAAAGGCTTCGACAGCGTCTCCGTCTGCCTGAGCAAAGGCCTCGGCGCCCCGGTCGGCTCCGTCCTGTGCGGCAGCCGTGAATTAATCGAGCAGGGCAAGCGCTGGCGCAAGATGCTGGGCGGCGGCATGCGCCAAGCTGGCGTGATTGCTGCCGCAGGCCTATACGCCCTGCAGAACAACGTCCAGCGCCTGGCCGAGGACCACGCCAACGCAAGCTGGCTCGCCGCCGAACTGGCAAAGATCGGCGTGCTGCAAGTGAGCGTGCCGCAAACGAACATCCTGTTCGTCACCATGCCACGCGAAGCCTGCGAAGGGTTGAATGCAGAGCTGGCAGCAGAACGCATCCGCGTCTCGATGGCGCCGACACTGCGCCTCGTGACCCACCTGGACGTAACGCGCGCCGACCTCGAACACGTCGCCGCCGTATTCGCCCACTACTTCAAGCAATAATGAACAACGAAGACAACACCATCCGCCTCGCCAAGCGCGTGGCGGACATGGTTCCATGCTCGCGCCGCGAAGCAGAGAATTACATCGAAGGCGCCTACGTCACGGTAGACGGCGAAATCGTCGAAGAACCCGGTGCGCGCGTCGCGCCCGGCCAGCAAGTCGTGCTGTCCGCCGACGCAACCCTGCTCGACATCGCGCCGGTAACGATCCTTCTGAACAAGCCTGCCGGCGCCGATGCGCTGGCATGCCTGCTGCCGGAAGCGCGCAGCAAGGACGCCCAGCGCGTTCGCTTCCTCAAGCGCCACCTGCGCAACCTGACCGCCTGCCTCGCGCTGGACAAGCAAGCCAGTGGCCTGTTCGTGTTCACGCAAGACTTCCGCGTCGCGCGCAAGCTGGTGGATGAAGGCGCCACGGTCGAACAGGAGTTGATCGTCGATGTCGAAGGCGAGATTGCCGACAACGGCCTCACGCTCCTGAACCAGGGCGCAGGCAAGGTGAGCTGGCAAAACGAACGCCGCCTGCGCTTCGCCGTCAAGCCGCCGAAGCCAGCCCTGGTCGCCAAGCTTTGCGCCGACGTCGGCCTGAAAGCCACCGCAGTAAAGCGCCAGCGCATCGGGCGCATCTCCATGTCCGGCCTCCAGCCCGGCGAATGGCGCTACCTCCAAGGCTACGAACGCTTCTGAAGAACCTAGCGTAAGGCCGCGGCGAGGCGCTGGGTAAGGCGCTGCACCATCGGTGCGATCGTCATTACGGCGAAGAAGGCGGCCGGCCAGGCGGCGAGGAAGGCGTGGCCCCAGCGCGCCGTATATTCGGGGTGGAAGCCGATGTTCAGCCAGGTGATCCAGCCGCTCATGATCACACTCATCAGGAACGACATCAGGGCTGCAAAGATCATCCGGGTACGCAGGTCAGTCATGGCTTTCTCCAGCAAGTTATCAATGACTCAAGCGTAGTTAATTTCGTTGGCGTACACTAGCGATGAAAATTCAATCTCTAATTCCAAAAATGGAATCATGCTGGATGACCTCGCCCTGTTTATCGCCATCGTCGAAGCGGGCAGCCTGAACGCTGCTGCCGAGAAAGAGGGGCTGCCGACCGCGACTGTCACTCGCCGCCTGCAAAAGCTGGAGGCGGCGCTCGGCTATCGCCTGTTGCATCGCAGCGCTCGTCGCACCCAGCCTACTGCAGAGGGGATGCAGTACTACGAACAGTGCCGCCCCTTGGTTCAGTCGCTGCGCCAGGCTACGCTGCGGCTGGACGCCACGCTGGGCGCGATCGAAGGCACGATCCGCGTTCTGGCGCCGGTCAATTTCGCGAGCGAGATCCTGGCGCCGGCATGGGCCAGCTTCCTTGAACAGTATCCGAAGGTGAGGCTGGAGCTCGAACTGTCCAACGAAGTGCAGGACATTGTTGGCACTGGTGCCGACCTGGCGATCCGCATCGGCGCACTGGCCGATTCCACGCTCACCCAGCGCAAGCTGGGAAATGTCAATCTGGTGCTTGCTGCGTCGCCGGCTTACCTCGCTCAGTTCGGCACGCCGTCCGATGTGGCTGAACTGGAAAGACATTCCACAATCGCCACGCTGCCGCTGCGTGAATGGCATTTACAGGACCCGGTTACGGGCGCGCACTCTGTGCTGCATCCCGAACCGCGCGTGCGCGTCAACGAGGTGCGGCTGGCGGTGATGATGGCGGAGGCGGGCCTTGGCATCGTACTGGCCCCAGAGCTGCAGTGCCACGCCAGCCTGGAGTCTGGCGCGCTGGTGCGGCTCCTGCCGGGCTGGACATCGCGTGAGCGCAGCGTTTATGCCGTCTGGTCGCAGCAGCGTTACCTGCCGGCCCGCGTACGCGCCCTCCTTGAACATTTGGCGGCCTTCACCGCCCAACACCCTTTGCTGACCGGAGAAAAATGAATGATGCGGGCGATCCTGTCGTTGCTGCTCGTGCTGGCGCCACTCTGCGCCCTTGCTGCCAAGCCGGCCTGTCCAGCACGAGATGGAGGAGAGGAATGGTCCCCGCTCTGCTTCACCGTGCGGGAGGGTGTGCGCCAGCTCAAGCCGCAATACCTGCGCAAGCTCGCCTTCGAAAAGTCGGGCAAGTCGGTTATTGTCATTGACGGCGACCCTGGCCCCAACGAAGTGGTGGCGCTTGACCGGCGTGGCCGTGTCGTTGTGCCGGGCATCTACCATACCGGCGATTTCGATTATCCGTATGCGCCGCTAGGCGTAGGACGCTTCCGTGAGAACGGCAAATGCGGCTATTTCCAGTCCAGCACGTTCAAGATTGTCGTGCAGGCAGAATATGACCATTGCCATCCCTTCCACGATGATGGAATCGGCTCGGCCTGCAAGGAGTGCGAGTATTACTGCACGCACCCCGATTGCTATGATTCGGCGCTGGTCGGGGGGCAGGGCTTCGATTTCGACGCCAGGGGAAAACTGTTGGAGACTTATGTGCAACCTGGCCTCGACCGGATTTGCCCCCACGGGTTCGAAAAGCTGGATGAGAAATCGCATTACCTGGAATGCAAGGACGACCCTGATTCGCCTTTCAGACACCTTCGATGAACGGCACAGTGTGGATGGCCGCCGCCATGTATATTGTCCACGGTCGGCAAGGCATCCGTTTCGGCGTGGATGACCAAGGCTTGCTATGATGGGGGCATGGACAACGACTTTTGCCTCGTTCGCCGCTGCCTGATTCCGGCGGATGCCTTTATCCTGTGCGGCTGCCTGCGTGCGGCGGGACTGAATGCAACGGTGATGGACGACCAGCACGTGCAGGCGGCATTCCTGCTGGCGCCTGCCATTGGCGGTGCGCGTGTAATGGTGCCGCAGGACGAACTGGAGCAGGCACTGGAAGTGGTCGCGGCTTTCGAGCGCGGCGAGCTGGCGCTTGGCGACGATGTTGACGTGGGCGAGGGCGCCCGCGTCTACGAGTTCACGCCTCGCAAGTAAAGACGATCGCCTGCATCTTGCCTTCGATGGCGCCGCTGCCGAACTTCTCGGTCAGTGCGGCAATTACCACGTCGGTTGCCTCCTGCAGGCGCGCCGGATCGCGCGCTTCAATATCTGCCCTGAGCGGCGAACCCTGGCATAGCGCCGTTGCAGTGGACGCCGCGGAGCCGGCGCGGCTGGTGGCCGTCACCAGTTCATGTGTGATGTTGCCGGTCCAGCCGCCACGCTTCAGCTCTTCAAGAATCACGTCGATGTCATGCCAGCCGTAAGGCACGCGCGCCAGGAAACGCGGTGGGTCGTCGGGGAATACCTTGGCCAGTGCATGATTGATGGTGGCGGAAAAGTCGTTGTGGCTGATGCCATCCCATACATTGAAGCAATACAGGCCGCCCGGCTTTAGTACGCGGCGTGCTTCGCTGAATCCGCGCGCCTTATCGGGAAAGAACATGACGCCGAACTGGCATGCCACGGCGTCGAAGCTGGCGTCGGGGAAGGGGAGCGCCTGCCCGTCCGCCTCGCGCCATTCGACGCGCGGCGAATCGACGGCTTTGCGTGCCTGGTCCAGCATGGCGGGATTGAGGTCGCTGGCGACGATTTGCGCGTTGGGGATCTCCTGCAGCAGGTGGCGGGTAACGGCGCCGGTGCCGGCTGCCACTTCCAGTATGCGCGCGGGACGCCGCTGCGCGATACGGTGCGCCATGTCGATCGCGTAGGGGGTGAAGAGGAGCGGCACCATGGCACGCTCGTAAGTTTCCGGAATTGAGCCAGTGAAGCTGCTGTCCTTGTCCATGGTTGCCTCCCTTGTCCAAGTCCAGTATAGCGATTGCTTAGGCGGCTTTCGCGGCTTTTTTCTCCGGTTTCGGCAATTGCAGCAGGCGGGTGCCGGCCATGCGGTCGTGCAGGAACTGGCGATCCTTGTCAAGGAGGGCTGTCAGCGACCACAGCACGATGTTGCCGACCAGAATTGCGACAGCCATGCTGATGCCTGCGCGTGTTGTCAGCAGCTGAGATACATGGATGATGACAAGTGCCGGCGCCACAAAGCCCCATGCAAGGATGAAGCGGGTTGCCGCTGCACGGAGCGAAATTCGGCCGGCGCCAGCAGATGCAATCTTGATGCGCCAGGTTTTCATGGCCAAGGTGTGGCCGCTCCCCGTCCAGGAGTAAATGAAATAGGCAGCCGCCACCAGGATCACGAAAATGCCGCGTCCCGCATCCAGGACAGGCGAATGCGCCGCAAACGTCACGAGCAGGTAGACCGCGATCGCAAACATTTCCACCGCGAGCAGCAGGAGCGACTCGTACACGATGCAAATGAGGCGACGCTTGACGGTCGGGACAGCGTTATTTGCTTGCATTGGGAACGGCCGGCGGGGCGCTTGGTGCGGCAGGGGACGGGGACGCTGGTGCGTTCGCATCGGCTGCTGGCGCAGCCGGGGTGGCGGTCGTCGTCGCGGCCGGCGCAGCGGTGCCGGAGGCGGCTGCAGGCGCTGCGGCAGTTGCCGGAGCGACGTTGCCTGCACCCAGCGAGCTGCCTGGCGGCACGACGGCAGGAGAGCCTTGCGGCAAACCGATCGGGGCTGGCGGTACGGTACCCGGCGGGACGGTACCCGGCGCCGGCACCAGGCCGTGGCCCTGGGCCTTGACTGGAGCAGGGGTCTTCACGCTGGACTGCGCCAGGCTAGGCGTCTTGACCACCTGGTTGTTCTTTGCCGCGGCGGCTTCTGCCAGGGCCTTCTTGGCTTCTTCCGGCAGTTGCTGGTACTGCTCCCACTCGGCAGCGCGCTGGCCCGGTGGCGTCGCTTTCTTCTGGGCGCGCGCATAGTTCTCGCGCACCTGCTTGCGTTCGGCTGGCGACAACGCCACCCATTCACGCATGCGTTCCTGTACGCGCGCCTTGTCGTCCGGCTTCATCTTGGCCAGGCGGTTGGCGATGGAAATCCATTTTTGCTTGCGCACCGGGCCCAGTTCTTCCCAGGTCGACTCGAGGGGCGCCAAGGCCTGTTGCTGGGCTGGCTTGAGATCGGACCAGTGCGGCTTTTCACCTACCGGCTTGGCAGGCTCCGCGGCGGTAGCGGCAGTTGATGGCGCTGACGCAGGCTGCAAAGCAGGACGGCTCACCAGCCAGACGACGGCAGCGATCCCCACACCCAGCAGCGTGATTGCTCCAGCAACCCATTTTGTCCTGCCACTTACACGCGCCATACTTTATTGCTCGCGGGTCTCGAGATAGGCGCCAAAGCCCTGGTCAAGGTAAGCAGACAGCGGCAGTTCATCGGACAGCACGGCGGCGTCCATTTCTGCCAGTTCCACGATCGATTGCTGTTGTTCGTACTGGTACACGCCAACCATGCCGCCCATCAGCAGCAGCAAGGGCAGGGCCACGCTGACGCGGTTGAACCAGGCAAACGGGTTGGCGAAGAAGCCATTAGCGCCGCCGGCCACTGCCGGGGCGGTACGGGTCACGCGCACGCGGGCCGGCGCATCGGCCTTCTTGCGCTTCATTGCAGCCATGCGGGCTGCGGCCAGGCGGTCTGTGGTCGAGGCTGGCAGATCGTCTAGCTTTTCATTGAGCGCGCGCCGCACGCCGTATGCAAAGTTGGTGTCTTCGGTGTTCATAACTTAATTCCCTTGGCTTTGAGCGATTCAGCGAGAGTGTGTGTTGCTCGTGAGCAATGCGTCTTTACGCTCCCTTCGGAACATCCCATCGCTTCGGCAGTTTCTGCTACATCCATGTCCTGCCAGTAACGCATGAGGAACGCTTCTCGTTGACGCGCAGGTAGTTTTTGCACTTCTTCTTCAATTATCTGCAAGATCTGTGCCCGTTCTACCTGGTCTGCACTCGACTCGGCCGCCTGGGAACCCTCTTCAGCCTCGTAGGATTCCAGTATATCAAAGTCCTCATGCTCTTCCTGGCCAGGGCCAAGGCCCGAGAAAAGACTTACCCAGGTATTACGGACTTTTTCGCGGCGGAAATAATCAAGTATAGTCGTTTGCAAGATGCGCTGGAACAGCGCTGGCAGTTCGGCTGCCGGCTTGTCGCCGTACTTTTCTGCCAATTTAATCATTGCATCCTGAACAATGTCCAGTGCGGATTCGTCCTTTCGGACGGCATAGACCGCTTGTTTGAAGGCGCGGCGCTCGACACTTTCGAGGAAATCCGATAATTCTTTGTCTGTGGCCATGCGTCGGGAAGAGGGCTGCGCTATATCGCAAGTCTGAACAATCCGGCATTTTAACAAAAAATGCAGAATATGCTTGACCAATATGGTGCAGCGCGGTAACGTTAAGGACGCTTTGCACACCACAAGGCTCCCCGGTTCTTCGGGACAGGCACACAAAGCCGTTCTGGAAAGCCAGCTTTCTATTGTCAGCAGTTTGCTCTAACCCGTGCCACAAGCGCGAGAGGTAGGCCAGAAACCGCTGCAAAACTCCGGCCAAACGAGTTGCGTTTAGCACCGGCTTGTACTCCAGCTACGCATGGGGGAAGGGTCAGTGTGACCGCAGAAAGAAGGGAAGCTGAGAGTCGTGCACGGTGTCGCCCACTTCGCTAGGCAAGAGCATCCGATCAATCTCCTATGGACCTTGAAAGGAATGTTTCATGAATACCGAAGCTCCCATCACGGGCGCCGAAATCGTTGTCCGCTGCCTCGCTGAGGAAGGCGTAGAACACGTTTTCGGATATCCCGGCGGCGCCGTTCTCTATATCTACGACGCCATCTTCAAGCAGGACAAATTCCAGCACATCCTCGTTCGCCATGAGCAGGCCGCCATCCATGCCGCCGATGCGTATTCGCGCAGCTCGAACAAAGTGGGCGTGGCGCTGGTCACTTCCGGACCTGGCGTCACCAACGCGGTGACCGGCCTGTCCACCGCATACATGGATTCCGTTCCGATGGTGGTGATCTCCGGCCAGGTGCCGAGCCACGCCATTGGCCAGGATGCGTTCCAGGAATGCGACACCGTCGGCATTACCCGCCCGGTGGTCAAGCACAACTTCCTGGTGAAGGACGTGAAAGACCTGGCGGAAACCATCAAGAAGGCTTTCTATATCGCCAAGACCGGCCGTCCAGGCCCGGTGCTGGTCGATATTCCAAAAGACATTTCGATGCACAAGCACGTGTACTCGTATCCGAAGGATATCGAGATGCGTTCCTACCGCCCGGTTGACAAAGGCCACGCCGGCCAGATCCGCAAGGCGCTGCAGCTGCTGCTGTCGGCAGAGCGTCCAATGATCTACGCCGGCGGCGGCGTGATCCTGGCGCATGCGTCGAATGAGCTGAACAAACTGGTTGATAAACTCGGCTTCCCGGTCACCAATACCCTGATGGGCCTTGGCGGTTCGCGCGCTTCCGACCCGTGCTTCGTCGGCATGCCCGGCATGCACGGCACCTACGAAGCCAACCTCGCGATGCAGAATTGCGACGTGCTGATTGCGATCGGCGCCCGCTTCGACGACCGCGTGATCGGCAATCCAAAGCACTTCAGCCAGAACCCGCGCAAGATCATCCACATCGACATCGACCCTTCGTCGATCTCGAAGCGCGTGAAAGTGGACATTCCTATCGTCGGCAACGTGAAGGACGTGCTGGTCGAATTGCTGTCGCAGCTGGAGGCGACCGAGCAGCGCCCGAACGCCGCCGCACTGAAAGACTGGTGGAAGCAGATCAACGAATGGCGCGGCCGCAAGTGCCTGGCCTACGCCACGTCCGACCTGGTGATCAAGCCGCAGCAAGTGGTCGAGTCACTGTTCGACATCACCAAGGGCGACGCCTATATCACCTCCGACGTCGGCCAGCACCAGATGTGGGCTGCGCAGTACTACAAGTTCGACAAACCGCGCCGCTGGATCAATTCCGGCGGCCTGGGCACCATGGGTGTCGGCCTGCCGTATGCCATGGGCGTGCAGATGGCCAATCCGGATGCGACTGTCGCCTGCATTACCGGCGAAGGCTCGATTCAGATGAATATCCAGGAACTGGCTACCTGCAAACAGTACCGCCTGACGCCGAAGATCATCCTGTTGAACAACCGCTTCCTGGGCATGGTTCGCCAGTGGCAGCAGATCGACTACGGTTCGCGCTACTCCGAGTCTTATATGGATTCGCTGCCGGACTTCGAGAAGCTGGCCGAGGCCTATGGCCACGTCGGCATGCGCATCGAAAAACCGGGTGACGTCGAAGGCGCGCTGAAAGAAGCGTTTGGCATGAAGGACCGCCTGGTCTTCATGAACTTCATTACCGACCAGAGTGAAAACGTGTGGCCGATGGTGAAAGCCGGCAAAGGCCTCTCCGAAATGCTGCTTGGCTCGGAGGACCTGTAATCATGCGACACATTATTTCTGTACTGCTCGAAAACGAAGCGGGTGCGCTGTCCCGCGTGGTGGGCCTGTTCTCCGCCCGCGGCTACAACATCGAAACGCTGACCGTTGCGCCGACCGAAGATGCGACCCTGTCGCGCATGACCATCGTGACCACTGGTTCCGATGACATCATCGAACAGATCACCAAGCACCTGAACCGCCTGATCGAAGTGGTGAAGGTGGTGGACCTGACCGAAGGCCAACACATTGAGCGCGAGCTGATGCTGATCAAGGTACGTGCAGTCGGCAAGGAGCGCGAAGAGATGAAGCGCACCGCCGACATCTTCCGCGGCCGCATCATCGACGTGACCGAAAAGACCTACACCATTGAGCTGACGGGCGCCAAGAGCAAGCTGGACGCCTTCATCGACGCGATCGACCGCGCCTCGATCCTGGAGACTGTCCGTACTGGCGGCTCCGGCATTGGCCGCGGCGAACGCATCCTCAAAGTTTAAACAATACGAACCGAATTCACACCCAAGGAATGACCATGAAAGTTTTCTACGACAAAGACGCTGACCTCTCCCTCATCAAAGGCAAGAACGTTGCCATCATCGGCTACGGCTCGCAAGGTCACGCGCACGCGCAGAACCTGACCGAATCCGGCGTGAACGTGACGGTCGGCTTGCGCAAGGGCGGCGCCTCCTGGAACAAGGTCGAAGCGGCTGGCCTGAAAGTGGCGGAAGTGAACGAAGCGGTGAAGAACGCCGACGTCGTGATGATCCTGCTGCCGGACGAGAACATCGCCCAGGTGTACAAGGAAAACGTCGAACCGAACATCAAGCAAGGCGGCGTTCTGGCCTTCGCCCACGGTTTCAACGTGCACTACGGCCAAGTCGTGCCGCGCGCCGACCTGGACGTGATCATGATCGCACCGAAGGCCCCAGGCCACACCGTGCGCGGCACCTACCGCCAGGGTGGCGGCGTGCCGCACCTGATCGCCGTGTACCAGGACAAATCCGGTTCCGCCCGCGACATCGCCCTGTCGTACGCATCGGCAAACGGCGGCGGCAAGGCCGGCATCATCGAAACCAACTTCCGTGAAGAGACCGAGACCGACCTGTTCGGCGAACAGGCCGTGCTTTGCGGCGGTACCGTGGAACTGATCAAGGCCGGTTTCGAAACCCTGGTGGAAGCAGGCTATGCGCCGGAGATGGCTTACTTCGAGTGCCTGCACGAACTGAAACTGATCGTGGACCTGATCTACGAAGGCGGCATCGCCAACATGAACTACTCGATCTCCAACAACGCGGAGTACGGCGAGTACGTGACTGGCCCGAAAGTGGTGACCTCGGCCACCAAGGAAGCCATGCGCCAGTGCCTGAAAGACATCCAGACCGGCGAATACGCCAAGAGCTTCATCCTCGAGAACAAGGCCGGCGCACCGACCCTGATCTCCCGCCGCCGCCTGACTTCCGAGCACCAGATCGAAGAAGTCGGCGCCAAGCTGCGCGCAATGATGCCTTGGATCGCCAAAAACAAACTGGTCGACCAGTCCAAGAACTGATTGTCCCTAGAAGCAAACTTCAACGGCCCCTCGGGGCCGTTTTTTTATGGCAAGTGCAGAGCCCGTGTCACACCGTGGGGTCAGACCCCAAGGTGTGACACGGGCTCTGCCGTTACTGCACGGATCACTTTCCTGCCGAAGCTACGTTGCTGCTCCCCGCGTCGCGAATAAAGCGGGCCAGTATATCGTCCATGGCCAGTTTGGTGGATTGCTGGACTGCGTTCTTCATCGCGAATGCGCCACCCCAGAACATCTTGCCTCCCTGCGTCTGTCCGTCAGCGTTGTAGACTTTGCGGAAGACCTCGCCCTTGGCATTGCGGATGCTGATCGCCAGCTCAATATGCGCGCCATGCTCTTCGAACGAATAGCGAAGCAGGTCAAATACGAGGGTATTCCCGGCGGCCGGCTTGTCATTGCCGGCCTTATTCAGGTTTCCAAGGGCGGCGACAACGTCGGAAGAACGCATGGTTGCGTCGAGCACCTTTCCGAATTCGACTACCCAGGTATTTGCATACCCACCCATCACACTTTTGAATTCGTAGTGATGGGCTTGTGTGGCGGGCGGCAGATAATATTTGTCAGCAACCTTCGCACTCGGCAAGGCGCCTGTGCGCGCATTGTTCCCTAAATAGGTACTGTAATCGTCGGCAACTGGGCGGTTAATTGAGCAACCGGTGGCCAATGCCAGGATGGCGGAAGCGAGGATGATGCGGCATGTCGACATATCTGCTCCGAAAAGGGAATGGACCCTCATTATAAAGGTCTGAAAAGAAGAAATGTCCACTTGGTTCCTGACCCTAGGCGGACATTTCTTGAATCACTTCAACGCTTCGGTGAGGACGCGGCCTTCGGCGCCGGCAGGCGGGCGCACGTTCAGCAGGTAGGCGAGGGTGGGGGCGATGTCGACGACTTCGGCATACTGTCCGTAGTGGCCGGATTTCACCCATGGCTTGCCCATCACGATCAATGGCACATTGGTGTCGTAGGCATACGGGGCGCCGTGGGTGGTGCCTTTGCCGGTCGAGAAGCCGAAGATCCAGTGCGGCTTGGCGACTACCATCAGGTCGCCGGAAATCTGGCGGTTCCAGGCGCGGCGCATCAGGGTTGCGACGCGGGTGCCGCCGACGGCGCCGCTTTCCATCTGGGTACGGGTGAACACATCCGCCATGCCAGGCTGCGACATCAGGAAACGTGCAGCGGCATTTTCAACATCCTCGCGCTTCAAACCTTTGGTCTCAATCTGCGCGTAGTCCAGGTGGATGTTCGGGATCGAGTAAACCGATACGCCCTTGTTCAAGCCGAACCTGGACGACAGGTGGGCGTTCAGGTCATCAACCAGCTTCTTGCCGTCGACGCGGTTGACGCCCGCCTTCTGGGTTTCATTGGCAAACTCCGGCGTGTTCGGGAACCCGTGGTCGGCAGTCAGCACCACCAGCACATTGTCCATGCCGATGCGCTTGTCGATGTACGTGAAGAAGTTGGACAGCATGCGGTCCAGGCGCATCAGGTGGTCGTGGGAGACCTTGCTCTCCGGCCCGTATTCATGGTTCGCTAGGTCGTGCGCGGAGAAGCTCACGCCCAGCAAGTCCGGCACGCCAGCCGGGTTCTTGCCCAGGTTTTCGCCCTCAATGGCAGCCTGCGCGAATTCTACGGTCAGTTCGTCGAGGAATGGCGATGCCTTCAGACGCTTGTAATAAGCGGCGTCGGTCTGGCCCGATTCGCTGGACAGCTGCAGGTTCGGCGCATCGCCGTAATCGCCCGCGTAAGCCGAATCAGCCAGCAGCGGCTTCCACTTCACGCCGTAATAGCGCTCTTGCGGCTTGCCGGCCTGGTACTTCTGCACCCACTGCGGGTGCTCTTTCATGTAGAAGGTAGAAGAAGCGAAATTGCCGCTTTCTTCCATGTACATATAGGCCGTGCCGGTCTTGCCGCCCAGGAGGATCGCGCCGCGGTCCTTGCCGGATACGGTGATCACCTTGGACTGCTGGCCAGTCGCGTATCGCAGCTGGTCGCCCAGCGTGTCGACGCGCAGGTTGGTCGGCGCGGTGCCGTCATGCGGATCGGTCTTCTCGTTGCCGATGTATTTGTAGTTCTGGTCCTCGGTGCAGTACATGCTGCCGCCATTGGCCGGGTTCACCCAGTTGTTGCCGATGATGCCGTGCTGGTAAGGATAGGCGCCGCTCAAGATGGCTGCATGGCCGACGGCGGTCACGGTGATGCCGTGCGCCTGGTGCGCATTGCTGAACCATGCGCCCTGATCGAGCAGGCGGCGGAAGCCGCCCTGGCCGAACTGGCTGGCGTAGCGCGTCACCTGCTCTTGCGGCAGGCCATCGACGGCCATCACGAGGACGAGTTTTGGTTGTGCTGGCTGTTTTGCCGGCGCTGCATAAGCGCCGAACGAGGCCGCCAGGGCCAGTGCGGGAATCAGGTGCTTTGCCATTTTCCTTGTTCATGTATGGAGTGGACGACACGTGATGATGCCACAGCCCGGTGTCAGGCAGATGACACTTTTGTATCAGTTTCAGTTACATTCGAGCTTCGATAAGGAAAACGCGTTGGTCACGGTGACTGTGATCGGCAGCGTCACCGCGCCTAACGATGAGGCGCAGCTCGTCTTCGGCTACGAAGAACAGGGCAAGGACAAGGCGGCGCTGGCGTCCAATGCCAACTTGCGGCTGAAGCAGGGCATCGCAGCGCTGAAAAAGGCCAACCCGAATGCGCGGCTATCGCTGGACAGCTACCGGACTTTCTCGGTCTACGACGAAGCACTTGCGCGTTCCCAGAAGCGCGATGCGCAGCAAATCGGATGGCGTGTCAGCCAGGAAGTGAGGCTTGTAACCGGCGATTTCGCCTCCTTGCCGGCTACGGTTGCCTCTACCCAGAAAGTCCTGGCGCTCAAGAGCGTCAATTTCGGGCTGAACGAGGAGACCACGAAAAAGCTGGAGCAGCGCCGTGTGGAAGCAGCCTATCGCAGCCTGGAAGAGCAGGTCGCCTTTATTGCGGGCGCGATGCGCCGCCCTGTTGCTGACGCGAAGTTGGAATCGCTCGACTTTGGCGCTTCGTCGGTGGACCGCAAAAGTACGCTTCAAGTAATCAGAGTGTTACAAACGCTCACGAACTACGACAATTTTGTGATTTGATTTCGGTTAAAGTGCGTCCATCGTCATCACGTAAGGAGAATAACAATGACCGTCCTGAAAGCTGTAGCCGCTGCCGCGCTGGCGATGGGTACCCAGGCTGCCATCGCACAATCCGTCCCGACCGCAGGCGCCACCGTCATCGTGCCTGCCTATGGTGAAGTCACTGCGCCGAACGACCAGGCTGTGGCCACGCTGGCGATCGAAGAGCAGGACAAGGACAAGGCTGCCGCAGCCTCGCGCGTGAACCAGAAGATCAAGCAAGGCCTGGAAATCCTGAAGAAGGAAGACCCGCAGGCCAAGCTGAAAACCCAGGGCTACTACACCTATCCGGTCTATCCGGAAGACCGTCCGCTGCCGCCGGGCGCCGCTGCCAAGCCGCGCCAGCCGACCGCATGGCGCGTTGGCCAGTATGTACAGATGACCACCACCAATATCGGCGTGCTGCCGAAGACCGTTGCCGCTGCACAGAAAGTGCTGACCCTGAACGGCCTGTCCTTCGGCCTGAGCCCTGCCGCTACCCGCAAGCTCGATGACGCCCGCATCGCGGCCACTTACAAGAACCTGAACGAGCGCATTGCTTCCATTGCCTCTGCCATGGGCCGTCCGGTAAGCGATGCGGTGCTCGACACCATCGACTACGAGGGTTCCGGCAATTACGGCGGCGGCCCTGCAGGTGCCCCGGCGCCCATGATGGCCCGCATGGCGGCGAAGGCAGAGATGGACCAGTCCGTGGCCGAGCCAAGCTTCGAGCCAGGCGAAACCACGCTGGAAATGCGCGTGGTCGGCAAGGTCAAGTTCAAGTAAGCCAAAGTTGCCACTTCCATACTGGGTGTCCTCTATAATAGGGGTCACCCTAGTATTAAAAATGGAAGAGTATGGCCAAATTCCCCCGCCGCCGGCCTAAGAATGCCGCCGGCAAGCAATCGCTGTTCAGCCGCTTCGCCCGCCGCAAGGGAGCCGATGGCCTCGACAGGCCGCGCTCGCGCGGCATCTACCTGCTGCCGAACGCCTTCACCACCGGTGCGCTGTTCTGCGGCTTCTTCGCCATCGTCATGGCCATGAACCAGCGCTTCGAACACGCCGCCTGGGCGATTTTCGTCGCCATGCTGCTGGACGGCCTGGATGGCCGTGTGGCACGCCTGACCAACACCCAGAGTGAATTCGGCGCCCAGTACGACTCGTTGTCGGACATGGTGTCCTTCGGCGCCGCTCCGGCGCTGGTGATCTATGAATTCGCATTGCGCGGCCTCGGTAAGCTGGGCTGGATCGCAGCCTTCGTCTACTGTGCCGGCGCTGCACTGCGCCTGGCCCGCTTCAACACCAATATCGAAGTGGTCGACAAGCGCTACTTCCAGGGCCTGCCTTCACCGGCTGCGGCCTCCCTGATCGCCGGCTTCGTCATGCTGCTGACCGACCTGGAAGTCGATGGCGTGCTGTATCCGTGGCAGGGCTGGGTGCTAGCGGTATTCGCTGGCCTGAGCATGGTGTCGAACGTGCCGTTCTACAGCTTCAAGGACATCAACTTCCGCAAGTCGGTACCGTTCCTGGCCGTGTTCCTGATCGCGATGTTCTTCGCCCTGATCTCGATCGATCCGCCGAAGGTGCTGTTCGTCCTGTTCGTGGCATATGGATTGTCAGGCTACGTGATTTACCTGACCCGCCTGTTCAAGGGCAACCCGGTCAAGCTGATCGAGAAAACCTCGCCAGAAGATAAATCGTAACGCCGCTGGGGCGGCAATTCAGAAGGAGCGACTCCATGAATAACCGCCTCATCATCTTCGATACAACCTTGCGCGACGGCGAGCAATCGCCGGGCGCGTCCATGACCCGCGAAGAGAAAGTGCGCATCGCCCGCCAGCTTGAAAAGCTGCGGGTCGACGTGATCGAGGCGGGTTTTGCCGCTGCTTCGCAGGGCGACTTTGAATCCATCCGTGCCATTGCCACAGCCGTTCGCGAGCCGATCGTCTGCTCCCTGGCGCGCGCCAATGACCGCGACCTGGCCCGCGCTGCGGAAGCGCTTGAGCCGGCGGAGCGCAAACGCATCCACACCTTCATCGCGACCTCGCCGCTGCATATGCAGATGAAGCTGCGCATGGAGCCGGAGCAGGTGCTGGAACAGGCCAGGCTTGCGATCCGCTTCGCGCGCACATTCACCGACGATATTGAATTCAGCCCGGAGGATGGCAGCCGTTCGGAAGAGGATTTCCTGTGCCGCGTGCTGGAAAACGTGATCGCGGAAGGCGCCACCACCATCAATTTCCCTGATACCGTGGGCTATGCCGTGCCGGAGCTGTACGGCGAGACGATCCGCCGGCTGCGCGAGCGCATTCCCAACTCGGACAAGGCTGTGTGGTCGGTCCATTGCCATAACGACCTTGGCTTGGCCGTGGCAAACTCGCTGGCAGGCGTGATGATTGGAGGTGCCAGGCAGGTTGAATGCACCATCAACGGCCTGGGTGAACGAGCCGGCAATACGGCGCTGGAAGAGGTGGTGATGGCGCTGCGCACGCGGGCCGGCTACTTCAACCTGGACTGCGGCATCGATACGACGCAGATCGTGCCGGCATCGAAGATGGTGTCGCAGATTACCGGCTTTGCCGTGCAGCCGAACAAGGCGGTCGTTGGCGCCAACGCGTTTGCCCATGCTTCCGGCATCCACCAGGACGGTATACTCAAGGCGCGCGAAACCTACGAAATCATGCGCGCCGAGGATGTGGGCTGGACGGCCAACAAGATCGTGCTGGGCAAGCTCTCCGGCCGCAACGCCTTCAAGCAGCGCTTGCAGGAGCTGGGCATCGAGCTCGATACCGAAGCCGAAGTGAACGCCGCCTTCACGCGCTTCAAGGAGCTGGCAGACCGCAAAGCTGAAATCTTTGACGAAGACATCATGGCGCTGGTGAGCGATGAAGAGGCTGCGTCCGGCGGCGAGCATTACCGCTTCGTTTCCCTGTCGCAGCGTTCGGAAACCGGCGAACTGCCGTTTGCGCGCGTCGTGTTTTCGATTGACGGCATCGAGCATGCCGCCGAAGGCACGGGCGACGGCCCGGTCGACGCCATGGTCAACGCCATTGAAAGCAAGGCCCAAAGCGGCGCGGAACTCGTGCTGTTCGCGATCAGCGGCATCAGCCCCGGAACCCAGTCGCAGGGGGAGGTGACCATGCGGCTGGCGCATTCGGGCCGCATCGTCAACGGCGTCGGCGCCGACCCGGATATCGTGGTTGCTTCCGCCAAAGCGTACCTTGCGGGCCTGAACAAGCTCCATTCCAAAATCGAACGACTCAACCCGCAAGCTATCTGACCCTATGAGCTTTCTTTCTCGCTTATTCCAGAACGGAACCTTAAGCGCATCAATCGCAAAGGAATATGCTTGGCAAATGTTAAGGACAGGCCGTTGAGTCCTCCATATGATGACCGACTCGCTGAGTGAGCTCTGAAAATGGATAAATTTGAATTTCGCCGCGATCGCTATGAGTCGTTTCGCCAATATGCCAACCCGCTGCTGAACCTGAGCGTCGTCGCCCGGTTGCCGGAGTTTCGCCATTATTGCAAGGAGCGGCAACTGCCGCCGTTCCATTTTCTCCTGTATTGCCTGTATATGAGCGTGAAGGATGTCGACAACTTCCTGTACCGCGAGTTCGAAGGAGAGGTGATCAAGATCGATGATTTTTACGGTGGTTACACGGTCATCAATCTTGACAACAACCTGAATTACGCGCGATTCGACATGTCGACCGACCGTGCCGAGTTCATCACCCGTAGCCTGGCGGCAGGCGTTGAGGCGCGTGCGACGCGTGAATTCATTAACACTGGCCGCGACCTGACGCCGCGCGAGCAGAAGAACAACGTCTACACCACCTGCATGCCATGGCTCGACATGCGCGCCATCGAACACCCGATCTATGAGTACACATCGGCCGATATTCCGTTAATTGCATGGGGGCGCTACAGTGAGCTGGGTGGCGACATGATGACGGTGCCATTCTGTGTCCAGGCGCATCATGGTTTCGTGGACGGCTACCACGTCCACCTGCTGCTACAGCGTCTCGGCGAACGTATTGCGCTCGAGACCAGCCTCTGAAGGCGGCTTGCGCCGCTTGTCCTTGAAGAAGGTCCAGGCTTCTTCCGCGATCTCGATGCCTGCGTTCTGGCGGCCGGGGAAACGGCTGAACAAGCCGGGATAGCGCTTCTTCCGGCTTGGTTCCGCGTGGCCGCCGCCGACGATCTTCAGGAGGCTGACCTGAACCTCTTCGGCTTGATTGCCCCATGTGTAACGGATTGCTCGGGTCGAATCGCCCTTCGTGGCTGCCAGGTGCTCGACGGCAGGCTCGCCCGCGAGCCGGGCCAATTTTCGCCAGACGGCGGCTGTGGCTTCCATGCCCAATGACGGTGCCGTGTACCACAGCGTAACGAATGACTTGCCGCCCGAGTACGGAATGAACGGGTCTCTTTCGCCGGCGACGATCAGGGCGGGGAGGGCCGTCTCCGGCATGGCGTAAGCCGCTCGCTGCGGCATCGCTGCCAGCACGGTCGCGAACGCGGCCAGTTTTTGCGGCAGTTCGGCGGCAATCCGGTAGGCCATCATGCCGCCCTTGGAAACGCCGATCACGTAGACCCGTTCCGGATCGGCGCCATCCTCGGCGATGGCGTGATCGATGACAGCGCCGATGAAGGCGACGTCGTCGCACTTGGGATTGCTCGCCACGTCGGCAAAACCGTCGTTCCATGCGCGTTGGCCGCGGCGCTTGATTCCGTCAGGCGCCACAACGACAACTTGCTCTCGTTCGGCGATTTCCAGTCAGACCGACAGTGGCGAAAAAGGAAATGCCTGGCCCATGACCTGTTCGGCAGAAGCACCGCTGCCATGCAGGACTACGACCAATGGACGCTTTTCGCCGGGGCGCGGGAGCGGTGCGGCTTTCAGGTAATGGCGCGGGCCCTCTGGCTGCATCATCTCGACCCGGGTCAGCGGAGCGACCGGGCCATCACTCAGGTTTGACCCGATGAAGAAGGAGTGCAAGAGTCGCGGAGACCCATGAGCTATTTCACCCGTTGCTTTTCGAGTTTGCGCGCCAGCGTGCGGCGATGCATGCCGAGCCGGCGGGCGGCTTCCGAGATGTTGAAACCGGTTTCCGCCAGCACCTGGTGAATGTGTTCCCACTCCAGCGTCTTGATGGAGGTGGAGCGGTTGGTCAGCTCGACCTCGGCCACGCCGGCAACATGCGAGAAGGCGGCTTCGATATCGTCTGTATTGGAAGGCTTGGCCAGGTATTGGCAGGCGCCCAGCTTGACCGCTTCGACAGCGGTAACGATGCTGGCGAAGCCGGTCAGCACCACGATCAGCATCTCAGGCGAGTGGGTGTGAAGCGCCTGCACGCAGGCGAGGCCGGAGGTGTTGCCTTCCAGCTTGAGGTCGACCACGGCGTGCGTCGGCGTGTGCTTTTGCAGCAGGGTGCCGACTTCTTCCAGGTTGGATGCTTTCAGCACGGTGTAGCCGCGCCGTTCGAACGAACGTGAAAGGGTGCGCGCGAAAGCGGGGTCGTCTTCCACGATCAGCAATAAGCGCTCTGTAGTCATCCTGCTTCTCCTATTCCAGGGCGATTGCCGACAGCGGCAGGCGCAGCTCGACCAGCGCGCCTTGTTCCAGATTACGTGCTTCGACGGTGCCGCCCAGCGTGCGAATGACATTCACGACCAGGAACAGTCCCAGCCCGCTGCCGGGCCGGCCCTTGCTCGACTGGTAGGGCTTGCCGAATTGCGCCAGCATCGCCGGCGCGAAGCCGGGACCGCGGTCGCTTACGGCCAGTTTCAGAACCTCGTCTTCCGCAGAAGCCTCGAGCTTGACCCATCGCGGCGAGGCTTCCAGCGCGTTATCGAGCAAATTGAAAATCGTCTGCTTGAGTGCCGATTCAAAGACAACCGGTAGGTCGCTCGGCAAGCGGTCATCGAACTCGAATGCCATCACCGGGCGGTTGCTGCGCCATTCGTCCAGCAGCTCGCCAAGGAAGGCGCGCAGCGTGGTCTTGGCAGACGATTCGCCACGCAGCTCGCCGGCCGACAGGAGGATGCCGGTGACGATGGTCTTGCAGCGCTGGAGCTGGGTTTGCATCTCTTCGATTTCTTCCTGCAGGATTGCATTCCCGGTAAATTCGGGCATGCGCTTCCAGTCGCCCAGCAGGACCGACATGGTTGCCATTGGCGTGCCCAGTTCATGGGCTGCGCCCGACGCCAGAAGGCCCATGCGCACGATATGGTCTTCCTCCGCAGCGCGCTGGCGCAGGTCGGCCAGGTGCGCGTCGCGTTCGCGCAGGTTGCCGGTGATGCGCTTGATCAGAATAACCAGCAGGCCGGCGTTCAGCAGGAAGCAGATAATCATGCCCACCACATACAGGTGGGCAAACGCGCTTTCATCCTCCAGCAGCAGGGGCAGGGGCTTGGAGAACAGGGCCAGGCCGCCCAGGCAGGCGCCGGTGATGCCGACAATGGTCCAGGCAGCCCAGGCGTCGAGCAGCACGGCCGACAGGATCACCTGCAGCAGGTAGAGGAAGGCGAAGGGATTGGTGGTGCCGCCGCTGAAATGCAGCTGCGCCGTCAGGCTGGCCACGTCGACCAGTAGCGCCAGGAGCATTTCGTTATTGGTGACGATCGGGTTTTCGTGCCAGCGCAAATGGCTGCCGATGTTGAAGGCGATCAGGCAGGCCAGCACCGTCAGCATCTGCGGCATCGGCAGGTTGAGGCCAAGGCCAAGGGTAACGCCAGCGATGGTCGTGATCTGGCCCAGTACCGCAATCCAGCGCAGCCGGATCAGGTACAGCATGTTTTTGTGGCCAGTAGTATCGCCGACGCCCGCCGCGAGGGACAAGGACATCATTCCGCCAGGTTCCGCCGTGTTTTCCGAGTGATTTGCCATGTTCGCCCGATGATCATCAACGCTAGAGCATACCAAGTTAATGCGTATACCAGATGATTATCACGGAAAGTGATCACGGTGAGGCCGCCGACGGGCTGCGCGGCCTGTGGGGCGGGGCTGGCGTCGGCATCGATGAAGTAGGGGGCGACCTGGGACAGGCCGCTGGCCGCGGCCATGGCTTGCACGTCGCGCGAATACCAGCGCTGGCCGGCAGGATCGTTCTTGCGCAGCAGGTCGCCGTCGGCCTGGCTCATGCGCAGCAGGCCGGTGACTTCGGCAGCAGCAGTGCCGGAGCCGACGCCCGTCTTGCGGTCGGCGACATAGCCGCGGTTGACGAATACGATGTCGCCAGCGGCGGTTTGCAGCGGCGTCATGACCCAGAAACCGGGGCCGAGCTGGGTGGATGCCTGCACCAGGGTGCTGCGATCGAGCAGCAGGGTGCCGGAAACTTGCACGTGCCGGTATTCGGCATTGTCGGCCGTGAGGGACGGCCATTCGGAAGGGGAGGGAGCTGCAACAGGAGCCGCGTGCGCCCGCTGGTTGACGCGGGCGATCAGCTCGTGCTTCCACTGCATGCGAAACAGCTGCCAGGTCCCGAGCGCCAGGAATACCGCACAGGCGAGCGAGATCCCGGCGGCCCAGAACAGGCGCGCCCGCGGGGAGGCGGTGCGCGCTTGGCTCAAGGCATGTCGTGCATTTGCTGCACGGAGGAGCTGCCGGCCGGACCCATGGACGGCATCATGTTGTGGTTCAGGTGGTACATGACCCAGATCGAGCCGGTCAGCACGATGACGACCAGGACGATGGTGAAGATCAGTGCCAGCAAGCTCCAGCCGCCTTCCGAACGCGAGTTCATGTGCAGGAAGTAGATCATGTGAACCACGATCTGCACTGCTGCGAAGCCGAGGATGACGAAGGCGGTGGTGCTCGAATCCTTGATCACGTGGCCCATGACGAGCCAGAACGGAATCGCGGTCAGGATCACCGACAGGATGAAGCCGATCGCATAGCTTTTCAGGCTGCCGTGGTCATGGCCGTCGCCGTGCGCGCCGTGGCCATGGCCGTGTTCGTGGTCGTGGTGTGCGCTCATGGCAGGACTCCCATCAGGTAGACAAAGGTGAAGACGCCGATCCAGATCACGTCCAGGAAGTGCCAGAACATCGACAGGCACATCAGGCGGCGGGTGTTGGCTTCGGTCAGGCCGTGGCGGTTCAGCTGGACCATCAGGGTAACGAGCCAGATCACGCCGAAGGTCACGTGCAGGCCGTGGGTGCCGACCAGCGCGAAGAACGAGGTCAGGAACGCGCTGCGCTGCGGGCCGGCGCCTTCATGGATCAGGTGAACGAACTCGAACATTTCCAGGCTGAGGAAGCCCAGGCCGAACAGGCCGGTGACCGCCAGCCACGCCAGGGTGGTGCCCAGCTTGGCGCGCTGGGACGCCAGCATGGCGAAGCCGTAAGTGATCGACGACAGCAGCAGGAAGCCGGTGTTCAGGGCCACCAGCGGCAGGTCGAACAGCTCGGCGCCGGACGGGCCGCCCGCAAAGTTGCGGCCCAGGACAGCGTAAGCGATGAACAGGACGGCGAAGATCAGGCAATCGCTCATCAGGTAAATCCAGAAGCCCAGCAGGGTGCCGTTCTCCGGGTGGTGTTCACGGACGTGGAACGGCATGTCGTCCTGCGCGCCGTGCGCACCTGCCTTGGCAGGATCAAGAACCATTTCAGACATTGGCGGCCTCCAGGGTACGGGTGCGCTCGGCTTCGGTCACAACGACTTCTTCGGCCGGGATGTAGTAATCGCGCTTGTAGTTAAAGGTATGGATGATCGCGGCGCCCACGGTGGCCACCAGGCCGAGCACAGCGAAGATCCACATCTGCCAGACCAGGGCGAAGCCGGTCGCGGCGCTCAGGCCGGCGATGACGAAGCCGGCAGCGGTGTTCTTCGGCATGTGGATCGCCACGAAGTCTTTCACCGGGCGCAGGTAGTTCTTGCGCTTCATGTCGGTCCAGGTGTCGTTGTCATACACGCGCGGGGTGAACGCGAAGTTGTAGTCCGGTGGAGGGGACGAGGTCGACCACTCCAGGGTACGGCCATCCCACGGATCGCCGGTCACGTCGCGCAGGGCAGCGCGGCGGCGGAACGACACGTAGAACTGGATCAGCATGGAGCCGATACCGCCGGCGATCAGGACGGCGCCCACGGCAGCCACCTGGAACCAGATCTGCAGCGAAGGATCTTCGAAGTGGCTCATGCGGCGGGTCACGCCCATCAGGCCCAGCACGTACAGCGGCATGAAGGCGAGGTAGAAGCCGACCACCCAGCACCAGAAGGAGACTTTGCCCCAGAACACGTCCAGCTTGTAGCCGAAGGCCTTCGGGAACCAGTAGTTAATCGCAGCGAACACGCCGAACACTACGCCGCCGATGATCACGTTGTGGAAGTGGGCGATCAGGAACAGCGAGTTGTGCAGCACGAAGTCCGCAGGAGGAACAGCCAGCAGCACGCCGGTCATGCCACCGATCACGAAGGTGATCATGAAGGCGATGGTCCACATCATCGGCAGTTCGAAGCGGATGCGGCCGCGGTACATGGTGAACAGCCAGTTGAAGATCTTGGCGCCGGTCGGGATCGAAATGATCATCGTCGTGATGCCGAAGAAGGAGTTCACGCTGGCGCCGGAGCCCATGGTGAAGAAGTGGTGCAGCCATACCAGGTAGGACAGGATGGTGATCACCACGGTCGCGTACACCATCGAGGCGTAGCCGAACAGGCGCTTGCCGGAGAAGGTCGACACGATTTCCGAGAACACGCCGAACACCGGCAGCACCAGGATGTACACCTCAGGGTGGCCCCAGATCCAGATCAGGTTCACGTACAGCATGGAATCGCCGCCGAAATCGCTGGTGAAGAAGTGGGTACCGAAGGTGCGGTCCAGCGACAGCATGGCCAGCACGGCGGTCAGTACAGGGAAGGTCACCACGATCAGCACGTTGGTGCACAGCGAAGTCCAGGTGAAGACAGGCATCTTCATCAGCTTCATGCCTGGCGCGCGCATCTTGACGATGGTCGCGATCAGGTTGACCCCTGAGAGCAATGTCCCGACCCCCGCCACCTGCAGGGACCAGATGTAGTAATCCACCCCGACGTCAGGGCTGGCCAGGATGCCGGACAGCGGCGGGTAAGCCAGCCAGCCGGTTTTCGCGTATTCGCCGACGAACAGCGAGACCATGGTCAGGCCGCCGCCGAATGCGGTCATCCAGAAGGAGAAGTTGTTCAGGAACGGGAAGGCCACGTCGCGCGCGCCGATCTGCAGCGGCACCACGTAGTTCATCAAGCCGGTCACGAAAGGCATCGCCACGAAGAAGATCATGATCACGCCGTGGGCGGTGAAGATCTGGTCGTAGTGGTGCGGAGGCAGGTAGCCCATCTGGTCGCCGAAAGCGATGGCCTGCTGCAGGCGCATCATCAGCGCGTCGGCGAAGCCGCGCAGCAGCATGACCAGGCCCAGGATCATGTACATGATGCCGATTTTCTTGTGGTCGATGCTGGTGACCCAGTCGCGCCACAGCGGGCCCCACAGGCGGTATTTGGTCATGGCGCCCATGACGGCCAGGCCGCCCAGGACCACCATGGTGAAGGTGGCGACCAGGATCGGCTCATGGTACGGGATCGCGTCCAAGCTCAGCCGGCCCAGCAGCGGGTGGAGGGTGGTTTGGTTTTCCATATTCAGTTCTTGCGAGGAGTAGATACGAGGGCGACCTGCTTGGCTTCAGCGTAGGTATCGCTTGGCGTGCAGATGCGCGCTTCCATTTCCTTCTTGGCGGCCACGGCGCGTACACGGGCGGCATCGTCAGCCATGGTCTGGCTGGCGCAGGTCGAACCAGGTTCGACGCAGCGGTTGATGATCGCGGTGTAGAGCGCGTCTTCAACCGCGCCATAACGGCGCACAGGTTCGCGCTCGCTTGGCTTTTCGAGGGCCAGGTAGTCGGCGCGGTTCAGGTTGCCGCCACCAGCCTTGGTCTTGGCGACCCAGGCGTCGAAGTCGGCGGTCGACACGCCGTGGTACTTGAAGCGCATGTGCGAGAAGCCCGCGCCGCTGTAGTTGGCGGAGAAGCCTTCATAGGTGCCCGGCTTGTTCAGCACCGCATTCAGGGTGGTGTCCATGCCCGGCATGGCGTAGATCTGGCCGGCCAGCGCCGGGATGTAGAACGAGTTCATCACAGTCGACGCGGTGATCTTGAAGCGGATCGGGGTGTCGATCGGGGTCACCAGTTCGTTGACGGTGGCGATGCCCTGTTCCGGGTAGATGAACAGCCATTTCCAGTCCATGGCCACCACTTGCACCACCAGCGGCTTGTGGTCGGCTGCCAGCGGACGCTTTTCGTCGATGCGGCTCAGTGGACGGTAAGGATCCAGCAGGTGGGTGCTGATCCAGGTCAGCAGGCCGAGGACGATGATGATCATCAGCGGGGCGCCCCAGATCACCAGTTCGAGCTGGGTCGAGTGGTCCCAGTCCGGGGTGTACTTGGCGTTGGTGTTGCCTTTTCGGTAACGCCAAGCGAACAGCACAGTCAGCGCGATCACCGGTACGATGATCAGCAACATGAGCAGGGTCGAGATGGTCACCAGGTGAGCCTGTTGCGAGGCAACGTCACCGGCGGGGTTCATAACGATGGTATTGCAGCCTGAAAGGCAGACGGCTGCGAGGAGGAGAAGTAATATAGGCATGCGCAAGAAACAATGTCCTAAGTCAAGAATCTTTCTATTTTGAGGGGTCTGGACAAGGCGCGAAATTGGACATATTGTCCTACCAGCAGGTTAGATAACAGTAATAAACACCGGTGATATCTCTCAACCGGTGAGAAACAGGAGACTGAACCATGCAGAGTATGTCCGCACCAGCCCACGGTATTCCGATGCGGCCATCCGATTCGAGCGACCAGCACATTGCCCCCGGCGAAATTGCCGTGGGCGTGGTGATTGGCCGGGCTTCCGAATATTTCGACTTTTTTGTTTATGCCATTGCCTCCGTCCTGGTCTTCCCGGCGGTGTTTTTCCCGTTCGCCTCCAAGCTGGACGGGATGCTGTATTCCTTCGTGATCTTCTCATTTGCATTTTTGGCAAGGCCGCTGGGGACGGCGACCTTCATGGCGATCCAGCTGCGGTTCGGGCGCGAAACCAAGCTGACGGCGGCGCTGTTCCTGCTGGGCGCCTCGACAGCGGGCATGGCCTTCCTGCCGACCTACGGGCAAAGCGGCCTGGGCGCGCTGGCCTTGCTGGCCATGCTGCGTTTCGGGCAGGGCATTGCCCTGGGCGGCTCCTGGGACGGCCTGCCGTCGCTGCTGGCCCTGAATGCACCGAAAGAGAAGCGCGGCTGGTACGCGATGCTGGGCCAGCTCGGCGCGCCGACCGGCTTCATCATCGCGGCGGGCCTGTTCTCCTTCCTGTTGTCGAGCCTGTCGTCGGAAGACTTCCTCGACTGGGGGTGGCGCTATCCGTTCTACGTCGCTTTCGCGATCAACGTGGTGGCGCTGTTTGCCCGCCTGCGCCTGGTATCCACCAATGAATACGCGCGCCTGCTGGAAGAGCGTGAGTTGCAGCCGACCGATATTGGCGAGTTGTTCAAAACGCAAGGCCGCAACGTGGTGATTGGCGCCCTGGCAGCGCTGGCCAGCTACGCGCTGTTCCACCTGGTGACCGTATTCCCGCTGTCCTGGATTACGCTGTATTCAGAGCGCTCGGTCAGCGAGTTCCTGGTGATCCAGATTGGCGGCGCATTCCTCGCAGCAGCCTGTATCGTCGCATCGGGATGGATCGCTGACCGTATCGGCCGCCGCCGCACGCTCGGCTCGCTGGCTGTGCTGATCGGCGTGTTCAGCGGCTTTGTTCCGCTGCTGATGCAGGGCGGTGACGCAGGGCAGACCATCTTCATCCTGCTCGGCTTCGCGCTGCTGGGCCTGTCGTATGGCCAGGCAGCCGGCGCCGTGACCGCCAATTTCGAGTCCCGCTTCCGCTATAGCGGCGCAGCGCTGACGTCGGACCTGGCCTGGCTGGTCGGCGCCGCCTTCGCCCCGCTGGTCGCGCTGGGCCTGTCGGCGCACTTCGGCCTGGCCTATGTCAGCCTGTACCTGCTGTCCGGTGCCGCCGGCTCGCTCGCCGCCCTCAGCCTGAACCGCGCGCTGGAGATCAAGGACTGAGATCGCGCGAAACGCCATCCTTGAACGGGCCGCCCAAGGGTGGCCCGTTTGTTTTCGGGCGAATGTCGGGTTTTTGTCGTGGTCGGCTGGGTGATCCTGAAACAAATCCGAATCAGCCGAAACCTGTCGCAGGAACAATTGGCCCAAATGTCCGGGCTCAACGTGCGCACGACTCAGCGGATCGAAAACGGGCAAAACGCCAGCCTGGAATCATTGAAATGTCTTGCCGCCGTGTTCGAAGTTGATGTTTCCACCTTAAAACAGGAGAAATTTATGATCGACAAAAGCTCGGATCACTGGCGGGACCTGCCAATCCATTTGAAGTGCTTCTTCTGGTTCAACTTGATGCTGGAGCAGCCAGCACGGCAGGCGGCGCGCCGCGCCCTCATTGCAAGCCATCTCAGCGGCTACCTTGGCTGTCTGGTTGGCCTTTATAGCCCTGCAGGACTGGTTGGCGGCCTGATCATGCTCGCGAATGCCTACTTGTTTCATCTCATTTTGTGGCAGGGCGACAAATACGGTATCTGGCACGACCAAACGGAGGGGGGCTTGAGTCGGCGCAATAGGGAATGTCGTCTGCAATATAAGCTTTTGTTCAACGATATAAGGTTTTTTTGAACGAAAGCCTATAATGATCTCAACCCCAATTGCGATAGTCTGGCAAGCCAGGGCGAAACGCCAGCTTTCAAAGTTGGGTAAGACTGACCAGGTGTTTATTTGGCGCGAAGTCGGGGCTTTGGCGACGTTGCCGTGGGGCGCGAATGTGATTGTCCTGAAAACGCATCAGTATGGATTTCGATTGCGGGCAGGGCGCTACCGCATATTGTTCGATTTTGACGGCAGGCTGCGAGTGGTCAGCATTGAAGAAGTGAAGAAGCGCGATGAACAAGCCTACTAACGTGCAGATCATAAACGGCCCGGATGGTCGCCCTGCGTTCGCAGTGATCCCTTACGAAGCTTACTTGCGTTCGCGCAAGGACGAAGAAGAGGTGGCAATGCCGCACGAAGTCGTCGGCATGATTGTCCTGAATGGCTGGAGTCCAATTCGCGCCTGGCGCGAGCATCTCGGGGTGACGCAGCAGGAGATGGCTGAACGGCTCGGCATTTCACAGCCTGCATTCGCACAGCAGGAATCCTCTGCGCGGCCACGCAAAGCTACCCGTGAACGCGTCGCGGCTGCACTTGGCATCTTCCCCGAACAGCTTTTGTTCTGATTAACGGAAGAAGCCGCGCTCTTCTTTTTCGAGGTCGGGGCCGCTCATGGTTTCGCGCACCACGCCCTGGCGGTCCATCATGATGTGCATCATCGAATCCCATACGCCCGATTCCTTGTAGCGGTAGCTCCATACATTCAGGTCGCGCAGCTGCAGGTAGGTACGCTCGTCTGGCGGGCCGTACAGGCGCAGCAGGTCGGCCTGGGTGGTCACGCCGAGCTGTATCGGCTTGAAGCTGTCGTTGCCGCGTTGCCAAGTGGGTGGGGCGACGGCGCAGGCGCTTAATAATAATGACAAAAATGCAACGCGAAGAGGTGTTTTCATGGCTGATCGTGTGTGGCGGTAGCTTTCGACCCTTATTCCGGTTATACTCCCGTGTCTGGCCATCCGGCCGGATTTTTATATTAAACGTAATTCACGATGTGCAGGGTTCCCAAGACTCCGTGCATCGCATGTGAAAGGTAAGAAAATGACCGTTGAAAACATCAACAAGTCGGCCATCATCGCCGACAACGCTCGTGGCCAAAACGACACCGGCTCCCCAGAAGTGCAAGTTGCTCTGCTGACCGCTCGCATCAACGAACTGAACACCCACTTCAAAGAGCACACCAAGGATCACCACTCCCGTCGTGGCCTGATCAAGATGGTTAACCGTCGTAAGTCCCTGCTGTCCTACCTGAAGAACAAAGACGCAAACCGTTACCGCGACCTGATCGCTAAACTCGGCCTGCGTAAGTAATTCTTGCGTTACCAGGTTTAAACGAGAAATGCCTGCGCCAGTTCGCTGCCGCAGGCATTTTGGTTTTTTAAACCCTTAGTTTTATTGCAGTAAAGCAGTATGGCGGCCTCCTGGCCGTCCGTGGTGAGGTGCTACGACAGCTCCTGAAAATCTGTCGGCTAAAGAGAAAGAGGGATAAACCCATGTTTAACAAAGTAACGAAGACCTTCCAGTACGGCCAACACACCGTGACGCTGGAAACCGGCGAAATCGCTCGCCAGGCATCCGGCGCGGTAATGGTATCGATGGATGACACCGTCGTACTGGCAACCGTGGTGGCGCGTAAAGACGCAAAACCAGGCCAGGACTTCTTCCCACTGACCGTCGACTACCTGGAAAAGACCTACGCAGCGGGCAAGATCCCTGGTGGCTTCTTCAAGCGCGAAGGCCGTCCTTCTGAAAAAGAAACCCTGACTTCCCGCCTGATCGACCGTCCGATCCGTCCTCTGTTCCCAGAGGGCTACATGAACGAAGTCCAGGTGATCGTACACGTGCTGTCCGTGAATCCTGAGATCGATCCGGACATCGCTTCCATGATTGGCGCGTCCGCCGCCCTGTGCGTCTCCGGTGTGCCATTCAACGGCCCGATCGGCGCTGCGCGCGTCGGCTACAAAAACGGCCAGTACATCCTGAACCCGACCGCTTCCCAGCTCAAAGACTCCCAGATGGACCTGGTGGTCGCCGGTACCGAATCCGCCGTGCTGATGGTGGAATCGGAAGCGCAGCAGCTGTCCGAAGAAATCATGCTGGGCGCCGTCGTCTACGGCCACGAGCAGATGAAGGCCGTGATCGACGCAATCCATGAACTGGTGCGCGACGGCGGCAAGCCTGAGCAAGTGTGGACTCCACCTGCCAAGAACGAAGCCCTGATCGGCCGCGTTGCCCACTTCGCCGAAGCGAAGATCAACGCCGCTTACCAGACCAAGGACAAGCAAGCCCGTACCGACAAGCTGCGCGCCATGTCGGCCGAAGTGATGGCCGACCTGGCTGCCGAAGCTGCCGCACACGGTGCTGACGCTCCTGACTCGGTCGAAGTCGGCAACATCCTGTTCGAAATGGAAGCGAAGGTTGTTCGTTCCCAGATCCTGCAAGGCGAGCCACGTATCGACGGCCGCGACACCAAGACCGTGCGTCCGATCTCGATCCGCACCTCGGTCCTGCCGCGCACTCACGGTTCCGCCCTGTTCACCCGCGGCGAAACCCAGGCACTGGTCGTAGCGACCCTGGGCACCGCCCGCGATTCGCAGAAGATCGATGCGCTGATGGGCGAGTACACGGACGACTTCATGCTGCACTACAACATGCCTCCGTTCGCCACCGGCGAAACCGGCCGTGTTGGTACGCCTAAGCGCCGCGAAATCGGCCACGGCCGCTTGGCCAAGCGTGCACTGGTTGCTGCTTTGCCGGCACCGGAAGACTTCTCGTACTCCGTGCGCCTGGTGTCGGAAATCACCGAATCCAATGGTTCCTCTTCGATGGCTTCCGTCTGCGGCGGCTGCCTGGCACTGATGGACGCCGGCGTGCCGATGAAAGCGCACGTGGCCGGTATCGCCATGGGCCTGATCAAGGAAGGCGGCCGCTTTGCCGTGCTGTCCGACATCCTGGGCGATGAAGACCACCTGGGCGACATGGACTTCAAGGTAGCTGGTACTGCCAACGGCATTACCGCGCTGCAGATGGACATCAAGATCCAGGGCATCACCAAGGAAATCATGCAGGTTGCACTGGCACAGGCCAAAGAAGGCCGCCAGCACATCCTGGGCGAAATGCAGAAGGCCATGCCGACTGTGAAGACCGAACTGTCCGACTTCGCTCCGCGCCTGATCACCATCAAGATCAACCCTGAGAAGATCCGTGACGTGATCGGCAAGGGCGGCGCCGTGATCCGCGCGCTGACCGAAGAAACCGGCACCCAGATCGACATCAGCGACGACGGCATCGTCACCATCGCTTCGGTCGACGCAGCTGCCGGCCAGGAAGCCAAGCGCCGTATCGAAGAACTGACCGCTTCCGTGGAAGTGGGCAAGTGCTACGACGGTACCGTGCTGAAGCTGCTGGACTTCGGCGCCATCGTCCAGGTCATGCCTGGCAAGGACGGCCTGCTGCACATCTCGCAGATCGCCAACGAGCGTGTGAACGCCGTGGCCGACTACCTGAAAGAAGGCCAGCAAGTGCGCGTGAAGGTCCTCGAGACCGACGAGCGTGGCCGCCTGAAACTGTCGATGAAAGCTGCCGCTGAAGAAGCTGCTGCCGCTGCACAGTAATCAGCCAAGCTGACAAGAAAAGCCGCCGGTGCGAAAGCCCGGCGGCTTTTTTGTTACCTTTGGTGAGACTTTGCTTGCATCTGGCAAGTTATGATCCAGCGGTCTGACAGGGCAAATATTATGATCGCATCGACACCACCTTCAAAGCGCGTGCTGGACCTGCTTGTGCCACGTATGACGGAGCTCGGCTACAAATACGCGAAAACGGGGCACCGGTTCCGAAGGCCTTTCGCGCATGGCATAATTGAATTCCCTCTCGACTTTGATGCCCGAGCTGGATTGCTGACAGTTACTGCAGGCTCTTTCGTCCACTTCACCAAGCTTGAGGCGCTGATTTTGTGTTCGATGCCTTGCGCCGGAAGCAACCGGCGTACAGGTACGTCTACGTATCTCGATGGAGGCTCGCGCTGATCCTGGTATTGGTGCGTATGCTGGGCGACGATCCGGCTGAACTTTATGCGATCGCCGATGCCTATGATGCTTATGCTCCGCCGGAGCTTGCCCGCAGATGGATGGCGAAGGTTGACAGCCTCTATCAAGCATCACCTGCCGACTTTCGGCTGGGCTAGTCCGCTGTGGAAACTTGGAAGTTGTCAAAAAATATTACAAAGATTCAATCGTGCGCAGGTCGAGCGCTGCTATAATTCCACGCGGAAACTTGCATTATTTGTAACTAGTGAGGGATTGCCGAGAGCAGTCCGAGGAAATTCCGCATGCGTAGCCTGTCGCAAATCTTATCCGAGCTGCCGTTTGGACGGCAAAACAATCGTATCCTGCGCCTGTCGTTCCCCAATAACGACGGCCCGCATTCCCTGCTGCTGGCAAACCGGCTGGAAGCGGACGAGGGCCTGTCGCGCGATTTCGAATATACCGTGGAGGTGCTGGCCGAAGATGCCAGCATTGCGCTGAAGGACGTGCAAGGCAAGCTCGTCACCATTTCGCTGGTGCGCGGCGATGGCAGCATGCGCTACTTCAACGGCTACGTATTCGAATTCCGCCTGGTGAAGACCGATGGCGCCATCGCCTTCTATTCGATGGTCCTGCGGCCCTGGCTGGCCTACCTGAAGCTGCGGCGCGACAATTACCTTTTCCACGGCAAGACCCTGCGCCAGCAGTCGGAAGAGGTGTTTGCCGACTACGGCACGCATCCCGATTGGAGCTGCCGCGTGCAGGGCGCTGACGAGGCCATGACCATGGCCTGCCAGTTCGATGAGACCGATTACAACTACCTGCACCGGCGCTGGGAAGCGGCGGGCTGGCATTATTGGTACGAACATAGTGAACGCGGCCACACGCTGGTGCTGTCGGACGATTCCAGCCAGGCCGCACCGATTGACGGCGGCAATCCTGGCGTGCGTTTCCAGCGCCACGGAGGCGCGGCCGAAGAAGACGGCATCGGCGACTGGTCGCCGGTGCGCAGCATCGTTTCCAGCAAGGTGGCGCTGTCGGCGTTCGACTTCAAACAGCCGGTACCAAGCCATGTCGACCTGCCCACGCTGAACCAGCAGGGCGATGTGCTGTCGATGGAGAGCTATGAGTATGCCGGCGCGTACGGCGTGCGGAACCGCAAGGATGCGGAAGCGCTGGCCTTGCTGCGGATGGAGGAAATTGAAAGCCGCGGCAAGCATATCGAGGCCAAGGGCAACAGCCGCTACCTGATGCCGGGCCGCTGGTTCCGCCTTTCCGAGCATTTTTCCGCGGATGCGCACGGCGCTTCGGACGACAAGCTCGAATTCGTGGTGATCAGCGTGCACCATTCCGCCACTAACAACTATCTTCAGCAGTCCGAAGGGATTTCCGAATACAGCAACCAGCTGACCTGCATACGCAAGACGGTGCACTGGCGTCCGGGGCGCGGTTTTAACAGCGAACAGGCCAGGATCCATGGCCCGCAGACCGCCATCGTGGTCGGCCCTTCCGGGCAGGAAGTCCATACCGACGAACATGGCCGCGTGCGCGTGCAGTTCCATTGGGACCGCGTTGGCACGCATGACGAGCAGAGTTCGGCCTGGGTGCGGGTTGCCTCGAGCTGGGCGGGCGGCAATTTTGGCGGCATTTCCTTGCCGCGCATCGGACAGGAAGTCATCGTACAGTGGCTGGACTCGAATCCGGACCGTCCCATCATCACGGGCCGCGTCTATAACGGCGAGAACATGTCGCCCTGGGAACTGCCGCACCAGCATGCGCTGTCCGGCATCCGCAGCCGGGAGCTGAAGGGCGCCGGCGGCGCCGGCGGCCGCAACAACCACCTGCTGATGGACGATACGGCTGGCCAGATCCAGGCCGTGCTGTCCTCCGACCATCACCGCAGCCAGCTTAACCTGGGCTACCTGACGCGCGTGCTCGACACCTCCGGCCGCAAGGACCACCGCGGTGAAGGCTTCGAGCTGCGTACCGATGGCTGGGGCGCAGTGCGCGCCGCCAAGGGCGTGCTGGTCACGGCCTGGGGCCAGCCGGTGCAGGATAGCGGTACTACCCAGCAGGACAATACCGAGGGCGCCGACACCTTGCGCGCCGTGCTGGACAGCGCAACCATGCGCAGCCAGGCGGCCGAGATGGCGACCGAGCAGCGCGGCGAGCAGAAAAACTCGCACCGTGGCCTGAAGAACCAGAAGGCGCTGAACGAAAACGCCTGGTCGCTGACCAAGCCGCTGGTCTTCATTTCCGCGCCGGACGGCGTGGCCGCCAGTACGCCGAAGAGCATCGTGCATGCAGCCGGTGAAGACCTGGGCTGCTACGCCGCGGGCAATGTCGACATGACGTCCGGCGAACAGATGTCGTTCAGCTCGGCCAAGGGCATCCAGCAGCACGTCGAGCGCGGCAGCATGGTGACCGCCATCAGCCACGGCAACCATTACCTGCACGTGCAGGACGGGAAGGTCGAAACCGTGTCGCAAAAAGGCATGGTCTTCGAGGCCAAGACCGGCGATATCGTGCTGAAGACCAAGGGCGGCAGCATCGTCCTGACCGAAAGCGGCGAGATCCTGATCAAGGGCGCCAAGGAAACCCACGAAATCGCCGGCACTCTTGAACTGGGCGCAGCCAAGGTGGTGAACCAGGGCTCGGTGAAGTCGGCGCCGGTGACCGAATTCTGGGGCAAGATGAACGTCGGCAAGTTCAGCCAGCAGGTGGTGCTGCGCGATGCGCTGTACCTGGCGGCGGGGGCGGCGGCCGGCTACGCCTACAAGATCCTGGCGAAGGATGGCTCCGTGCTGCAGTCCGGCAAGCTGGATGAGGAAGGCAAGACGGCGCGCGTGTTCACCGAGGACATGGAGGAACTGCAGGTCGAGATCGACCGCAATAACGGTAAGTGGGAATTCCTGGAAGACGTCAAGCACGACCCTGAGATGGACGAGGAAGTAGATGATGCGTTGACCGAGAAGGTAAAGACGCCGGTTGGTGTTGGCGTGCTGGCGTCGAAGACGCAGATTTCGGTGGAACATGCGAAAAAGCTGTTCATGCCTGACGGCGAAATCGATATCCGCGCCGAAGCGCTGGCGCTGCTGGGCCAGAAGATCGGCATGCCGCCTTCGACCATCGTGCACATCCTGAAGCGCAGCGACAATATGAAGGATGCGGTTATTGGACTCGGCACGGAGCGCATGGTGCAGGCGGCGCAGGAAGGCTTGGTCGACCTGGTCGAACGCAAGGTCAACCATTCAGCCGCGAGGCTGGTGGCCATGGTCACGCGCGACTGGCGCGGCGATGGCGAACTGCCGCGCGACGTGTCGTCGATCTTCGAAGAAGCCGCCGCCAAGCGCGTGCGCGACATGGCCAAAGTGATGGAGCGCGCCACGTCCGGCTGCTTCGGCATTGACGACGACCTCGATGCGTTGTCGCTGTCCGACCTTGACCTGATTGAGCTGGACGCGCCGCCAGCCGATTTGCGTCCGGAAGAAGACGCACCAAATTCAATTCCACCTGTTCGTGAGGCCTCATAATGAAAAACAATTTGATCCTGGGTTTGTTGTTGTCCGCCTGCCTGGTACAGGCCGCGCTGGCCGAATCCAAGCCGGCGTTGCGCCAGCGCGTCGCGGCGCTGCAGTGCGTTGACCGCAAGATCGAGCTGAAAGCAAGCTGCTACAAGGAAGTGGGCTATCCTGGCTTGTCCTGCACCAGCCAGCGCCTGAGCATTAGCGACGGCGCCAGCGGGCGTGAGCTCGGCGGCCAGTCATTCAAGGCGGAGCCGTTGCAGACTGGCGATTCCTATCCAATCATCGCTGACAAGGTCGGTGATGTCGTCTGTGCCGAAACGCCCGCCAAAGAGAAAGTCATCGTGGTTTCGATGTCGAACGGCGGCAATTGCGCGCAATGCGAATGGGCCGACGTGTATAGCTGGGACGGCAACCTGATCGGCTCCAATCGCGACAAGAAAAAGAACCCCGCGGTGGGCGAAGCGGTGAAAACCGCCTTCGACAAGAAAGTGAAGAAGATAGGGCAGGGCAGCCTGTTCGACGTTTATATCGAGAGTGCGTTGAATGGCCATTGATTACAACGTCTTTTACACCCAGAAGAAGGGCGCGGCGTACAAAGACGAGCAAGTGAAGTCGTACTCGCATTACAAGGAGCCGGTCGACCACAGCCCGGGCAGGCTGGCCGGTAATTCCCGCATCTGGGGCGATGCATCGCTTGCCGTGCAAAAGCAGGTGATTGACAAGCTGATCGCCGCTGCCAAGGCCAAAGGCCTGAACGTGCGCCGCACGGCTTTGCTGCTGGCGACGGCTAAAATCGAATCGGGCTTCAATCCCGATGCCGCTGCCGGCACCACCTCGGCCAGCAGCCTGGGCCAGTTCGTCAACAAAACCGGCAACTTCTATGGCCTGGACAATAGCAATCGATTTGACACGAATGCCAACGTCAAGGCCTTGTTGGAGCATTTCCTTGACAACGAGGCGCTGGCCAAGAAGCGGAAGAAGCCTGATGTCTGGTGCTACAAATACCACCATGATGGCCCGAGCGGCAATTATGGCGGAGAGGGCCTGGCTACCGGAAAATTTGCCAAGCTGGCCGATCTCTACGAAAAGGCGCTCGACGTCGGCCATGCGCTGAGCATTGTCGACGCAGCCGGCAGTCCGATTGCCGATGCGACCATTCGGGTGGAGCAGAACGGCAAGTCGAAGATCATGAAGTCCAACGAGCATGGCTTGCTGCCGACCTTCCTTGCGTCGCCTGACTTCGGGCCGCTGACCGTCTTCATCCAGAAAACGACCGATGAGTTCAAGGAACTCGGCCAGCTTGCGATCGACAAACTGAACTCCAGCTGGACGATCGTCGCGCCGAAAGAGCGCGTACCGGTGAAGACTCACCTGCACGAGGACAAGGCTGCAGCGCCCAAGACCCCAGGCATGCACGAGGTGAAAAAGGGCCAGACGCTTTCGTCCATCGCGCGCCTTTACGGCACGACCTACCAGGTCCTGGCCAAGATGAACAACATCGACAAGCCATACCTGCTGCATCCTCACCAGATGCTGAAAGTACCTGATACTAAAGGCAAGCCGGCGCAGCAGCATGCCAAGCCAGCACAACCGGCAGCGCCAGCAGCGGCGGCATCTGCACCGACGAAGCCGGCCGGCTCTGCCGGTGCAACGGGCGGTGCGCAAGCAGCGGCTTCCAATAAGCCCGCTACCCCTCCGGCCGCGGCGTCGCCGGCTGCAACCAAGCCGGTCGTGAAAGAAGATCGTAGCGCTGAATCAAAGCATCCGGAAGCGACCGTCATCAAACCGGCAGCATCGAGCAGGATTGAGATTGCAATTGCTCATGCAATGAAACATAAGCATCCTAAATCCATCCACTACTGCTTGATGTATGTAAAAAGAGCTCTGGTGGCCGCAGGGTACTTCAAGTACCCAAGTTGCGAGCATGCCAAGGACTTTGGGCCGGTTCTAGCAAAGAATGGCTTCAAGAATCTGTTGGAAACGACGCCGGGAATCAATCTTAAAACCGCGCCGTACGGCTCGATCGTCATATACGCCCCAATTGAGAAGCAGGTTACCAGCGCTGGCAAAGTAATCTCCGGGCATATCGAGATCAAGCATGCGGGAGGTTTCGTCAGCGACTTTAATGAAATTGACCCATGCTATCGTACGGATTACATCACGATGGTTTCGCCTGTGAGCGGCAGTTACAAGGTCCGGTTCAAGGTAACGGGAATTTGGTATTTGGAGTAAGAGATGCGAAATATGAAAATAGTTCTGAAGGCCGGCTTGACGCTGTTGGCCGCGTTCCAGTTTGCGCCAGCATTTGCAGGAGAGAACTATTCGCCGTTTGGCTTGAGCTGTACACGCGGCGGCGAGCCTGGCGAAGAGGTGAAAAAGGTCAGCGCAAGCCTGGACCAGCGTTTCAGCGCCATCTGGGGCAAGGATTGGGTGTATCAGACGCTTCCAACCAAGCGTATTGACCCGAAGGCGATGGAAGAGATTGCAAGCATCGCAGGTTGCGCTGCCATGTTGGACCGTTCTGCATGCTCGAACTTCTTTGATCCCGAATTCGGTGGCAACCTTACGGTGTTTACCGCTTTGGGCAGCAAAGCACCGATCCGCAAACAGTTTGATGAAGCTATCGCGGCATTGCCATCGGTCGAAGCACGAAAAGCCGCCCAGTACTGCGTCAAGCTTGTCGGAAAAAAATAGTGCACAAGACGGTATTGACACAGGCTGGCCTGGCGATTTTGCTCGGCTGCGGGGTTGCACAGGCATTCGCGGGCGAGGGGTATTCCAATGGTGGGCTGCGTTGCGTGGCCGGGCCGAACGGCGTGCCTGCGGAAGAGGATGTCAACAAGGTCGGGGAAATCCTGCGTCAGCGCTTCGACACTGTCTGGGGCAAGGATAAATGGATCGGCAAGCCGATTTCCTCCAAGCGCATCGACCCCAAGGCCATAGAGGAGATTGCGGCAGTTTCGGCCTGCGGGGCCTTGATGGACCAATCGTCCTGCTCGACTTACTTTGACCCGGAGTTTGGCGGGGAGCTGGCCATTTTCATGAGCGTGGGCACCAAGGTGCCCGTCCGTCAGCAATTCGATGAGGCCATCGCTGCGTTGCCTTCAGCGGAGGCGCGCAAGGCTGCGCAATACTGCGTCAAGCTCGTTGGAAAAAAATAGATTATCAGGAAGGGTAGCAGGATGAGTCGTCCAGTGATTCGCATTGGAGATAAGACGTCGCATGGCGGGGAGGTCAAGACCGGCAGCTCCAACTTTGTCGTCGACGGCAAGGGGGTGGCGCGGCTGGGCGATACGGTGAGTTGCCCGTTGCATCCAAGCGAAACCACCATCAACAGCGGCAGCGAAACCTACATCACCGACGGCAAGCCAACTGCCCGCGACGGCGATACCACTGCCTGCGGCGCCACGCTGATTGCCAGCCAGACCAGGTACCTGATCAAGTAGGCCAGGTCTTGGTTTCGTTGGGTAATTTGTTGGATGGTGACTATTGAATAGATTTGGCCGTCATCGGCAATGGCATTCTTCCGCCTTCGCAGAATTACAAAGGAAGAAGTAGTGTTCATCATGTTTGGCTGGGTCAAGGAACGAAAAGAGGTCGGCCAGGCGCTTACCTGTCATTGCTATCGCTGCCAGTGCACGCGTATGTGGGAGCATTGGAAAGAGACGGAGTGGGTGTCGTTCTTTACGATCAAGACGATTCCATTCCTGTCCAAGTCCTACCTTGTATGTTCGGCATGCCGGGAACCTGTCGCCGTTGACAGTGCGCGCTCAAGGTTCATTGGGAGTGTGGCAAACGAGCAGCGCCTCGCTGCATTCCTGGACGAGCATCAACTTGCGCTGAAGACGCCAGTCCAAAGAAGCTATCTTCTGGCGCAGCGAGAACAGGATCAACGGTGCGAATGAAAGGCCGTCAGCGCCTCAGCCATGAATGGAACCAGCAAGCGCTAATCCATGCAGCGAGGACGCTGCAAGGGGCAGGGCGGGTTCTGCCGTTCTCGGTGTATTCGTCGGTCAAGGAGCAGAAGATCGTCAATGTGCCGATCATCAGGCCGATGCTGATCTGCGTGCTCGACGGCAGCAAGCGCTTGGGCAGCAAGGGCGAGATTGTTTGTCCGCGCGGCAGCTTTATCGTGCTGTCGAACCACCCCAGCATCAATATGCGCAATATCCCCGGGGATGGGGAATACCTGGCGCTGATCGTGGAGTTCGAACACGATGATTTCGATTGCCTGCCGCCGAAGGCCGCCAGGACCGTGCCGTTTGTGCAGGGCGAGATAGGCCCGGTATTTGAAAAGACCTTGCAGCAGTTCGTTGAATGGGCCGCCTTCGCGCCGCAGGCGATATGGGCTGCGCGCCGGCGTGAGATTCTTCAGCTGATTTACCACCTGGGCCATGTCCAGGTCAGCGCTGTCATGGAACCGCCCAGCCTTAGCCATCGCCTGCACAGCATGATTTGCGTGGAATTCGGCATTGAGATGGGTGCCGACGTTCTTGCATCCCGTCTCGCGCTCAGCGAGTCCACCCTGCGTCGCAAGCTGGCAGCGGAAGGCACTACTTTGCAGGCGATCAAGGATCGGGCAAGGCTGGGCCATGGCCTGCACCTGGTGCAAACAACATTTGAGCCAATCGGACGGGTTGCGGAAAGGTGCGGTTACCAGTCCCAGTCGCGCTTTACCGACAAGTTCAAGCAATTCTTCGGCATCACGCCGTCCGAACTACGCAAAACAAGGATGCGCGACGAAGACCGAGCGTTACTGCGTCGTCTTCCCACGAATGACTGATTAAGGCGAAACTCTGGCTGGTTTCGGACTAAACCGCTTTTCGGTTGCTGCTTACCATGTGCGTTCTTCAACACGGGAGCACATATGCGACACCTTATTTTTGCAGCACTGCTGGTATCCAACTCCGCGCTGGCGGGATCGCTGACCCTGGCCAGCACCGACATCGCCGACGGCAAGTTCATGGCCAAGGCCCAGGAATTCCAGGGCTTCGGCTGTAGCGGTGGAAACCAGTCCCCGCAACTATCCTGGTCCGGAGCGCCGCAAGGCACGGCGGCTTTCGCCATCCTGGTCCATGATGCCGATGCGCCGACTGGCAGCGGCTGGTGGCACTGGCAGCTTGTCAATATTCCGAAGGATGTGACTTCGCTGCCGGCGGGCGCGCTGGCTCCTGCGGGCAGCCAGCAGATGCGCAACGACTACGGCGCGAAGGGGTTCGGCGGCGCATGCCCGCCATCGGGGCACGGCGTGCATCACTATCGGTTCACGGTGCATGCGCTGTCGCAAAAACTCGACCTTCCCGAGGACGCATCGGGCGCACTGACCGGTTATATGGTCAGGGCGCACTCGCTCGGAGCGAGCACTATCGAGGCCCTGTACCAGCGCGATTAAGCCCGAGGATGGCGCGGCCGTGGCGCGCGGCGATCCATTCTTCATCGGTAGGTTCGACTGCCACCAGTGGTCCGGCGCCGCAGCTGATCAGCGGGGCGTTGCTGCGGTTGGCCGCGTCATCGATCTGCACGCCGAGGAAGCCCAGCGCGGCGCAAATGCGGCGGCGGATCTCGGCATTGTGCTCGCCAATGCCCGCTGTGAAGACCAGCATGTCCAGGCCACCCAGTACCGCGCACAGGGCGCCGATTTCGCGCACGATGCGGCGCACGTACAAGGCCAGCGCGTCGCGTGCACGCGGAGACTCCGCCTCTTGCTCCAGCAGCAGGCGTGGATCGGCGGCGATGCCCGATACGCCCAGCAGGCCTGACTCGTGGTACAGCAAATGGCCGACTTCGTGCGTGCTCAGGCCTTCGATATCCATCAGGTAGAGCAAGGCGCCGGGGTCCAGTGCGCCGCAGCGCGTGCCCATCATCAAGCCGTCCAGGGCGGAAAAGCCCATGGTGGTGGCGACGCTGGCCAGGCCCTGCATCGCGCACAGGCTGGCGCCGCTGCCCAGGTGGGCGGCGATGGTGCGGCCCTGCGCTGCGCCGCCGTGCCGCGCTGCCAGCGCGAGCGACAGGTATTCGTAGGACAGGCCATGGAAGCCGTAGCGCCGCAAGCCGCGCTCCCACGCCGCGTAGGGCAGGGGCAGCATTTGTTCGACCACCGGCAGGGTATGGTGGAAGGCGGTATCGAAGCAGGCGACTTGCGGCAGGCTGGGGTGGCTGGCGAGCAGGGTCTCGATCGCTTCCAGCGCAAAGGGCTGGTGCAGCGGCGCCAGCGGGATGTAGCTGCGCAGGTCGGCCAGCACCTGCGCGTCCAGCAACACCGGCGCGCTGTACTTGAGGCCTCCGTGCACCACCCGGTGTGCAATGGCTGTCAGCGTTTCACCAGCGCCCTGCAGGCGTTGCGCCAGCTGCGCCAGGATGGCGTCCAGTGCTGCGTGGTAGGGTTGTTCGCCGCCGGCCGGCAGCGCACGGGACGTGGCGCCCGGCAGGTCCAGCGTTGGCCGGGGACCGGTCACGCCGTCGACTTTGCCATGCCATAGTGCCTTCGCGTCCAATCCGGTTTCCCCGGCGTCAAAGAGGGCGAACTTGATGCTCGACGATCCGCAGTTCAGTACCAGGATGCGTGGTGTCATGGCGGGGTCGCCTCATACTGGCGGGCCAGCAGCAGGGCCACGGCACAGGAAGCGAGCCGGCTTTCGCAGCTGTCGGCGCGGCTGGTCAGCACGATCGGCAGGCGCGCGCCGAGCACCACGCCGGCGCTGTTGGCACCGCCCAGGTATTCCAGCTGCTTGGCCAGCATATTGCCGCTTTCCAGGTCGGGAGCGACCAGCACGTCGGCTTGCCCGGCTACTTTCGACACGATGCCCTTGATGCGCGCCGCTGCCGGCGATACGGCATTGTCGAAGGCCAGGGGCCCGTCCAGCAGGGCGCCGCTGATCTGGCCGCGGTCGGCCATCTTGCACAGGATCGCGGCGTCGAGGGTGGCCGGCATATGGGGGTTGACGGTCTCCACTGCGGCCAGGATGGCCACGCGCGGCGTGGCGACGCCGATGGCGTGCGCCAGGTCGATGGCATTGCGGATGATGTCGGCTTTTTCTTCCAGCGTCGGCGCGATATTGATGGCGGCGTCGGTCACGATAAAGGGACGAGGATAGGCCGGGGTCTGCATCAGGAAGCAGTGGCTGATACGGCGCTTGGTGCGCAGGGCCGGGCAGCCGACCACGGCGCCCATCAGTTCATCGGTGTGCAGGCTGCCTTTCATCAGCAGCGCCGCATCTCCCTGCACGGCAAGTTCGACTGCGCGTGCAGCGGCCGCATGGCTGTGCGGCACATCCTCGATGCGGCAGCCGCCCAGGTCCAGGCCGGCCTGCCTGGCCACGGCCTGCAGTTTTGCTTGCGGCGCCACCAGGATCGGCGTGATCAGGCCGGCGGCCTTCGCGTCGAGCGCAGCGCCCAGGCTGGACTCGTCGCAGGGATGGACCACCGCGGTAGCCAGCGGGCCGAAGCCGCGTGCATGCGCCAGCAGGGCCTGGATTTCGCCGCCGCCGGGCATGAGGCGCACCTCCGGCAGCGTGGCGCGGGGACGGGCGATTGCTTCAGTGGGCGCGATCACATCGGCTTCCCCCGTGATTACGGCCACGCCATCCTGGTTGATGCACTGGCAGGCCAGCTTGAGGCGCTTGCGCGCTTCGTCGCGGGCGGTGACGGTGACGCTGGTGGTTAGCGTGTCGCCAACGCGCACCGGAGCGGTAAATTTCAGGGTCTGCCCGAGGTAGATGGTGCCAGGGCCCGGCAGGCGGGTGCCCAGCACGGCCGAGATCAGGGCGCCGCCGAACATGCCGTGTGCGATCACGCTGTGAAAGCGCGTGTTGGCGGCGAAATCCTCGTCCAGGTGCTGCGGGTTGGCGTCGCCCGACAGCACGGCAAAGAGCTGGATGTCGGCGCTCGTGAGCGTGCGCACCAGCGTTTCGGTGTCGCCCACGGCAATGTCGTCGAAAACGCGGTTGCGGATGGTGCTTAAATCGTCTTGTAGCATGGTGGATTCCCAGGTCTTCGAAAAGGTTCAGGCCATCTGCGCAATGGTAGCGCGGAAGCGCCGCAAGGAGATGGCAAACAGCGTGGCGCCGATGGCGGCGATGGCCAGCAGTTGCGGCCAGACCACGTCGATGCCGGCGTTGCGGTACAGGATGGCTTGGCCGGCAGCCACGAAATGGGTGGTGGGCGCCGCCAGCATCAGGTGCTGCACCAGCGCCGGCATGCTTTCGCGCGGCGTCACGCCGCCCGACAACAGCTGCAGGGGCAGCAGCACCAGTACCAGCAGCATGCCGAACTGCGGCATGCTGCGCGCCAGCGTGGCCATGAAGATGCCCATCGCCGTGGTGGCGAACAGGTGCAGCGCGGCCACCAGCGTGAACAGAGCGATCGAACCCTGCACCGGCACGCGCAGTGCGCCCTGCACCACGAACAGCAGGGCGCCCAGCGCCGCGAGCAGCACCACCAGCCCCATGGACCACACCTTGGCCAGCATGATCTGGGCCGGCGATACCGGCATCACCAGCAAATGTTCGACGGTGCCGTGTTCGCGTTCGCGGATCAGCGCCGCGCCGCTCAGGATGATCGACAGCATGGTGACGTTGTTGATGATCTCCATCAGTGCGCCGAACCAGGCTTGTTCCAGGTTGGGGTTGAAGCGCAGGCGCAGGTCCAGCCCGACAGGCAGGCCGGGGTCGGGGCGGCCGCGGCGCAGGAAGTCGCTCACCTCGGCCGATACCATGCGGCTGATGCTGGCGTTGCCGGTGAAGGCCTGGCTCATGCGGGTGGCGTCGACGTTCAGCTGCAGCGGCGGCGACTGGCCTGCCAGCAGGTCGCGCTGGTAGCCGGGCGGAATGGTGAGCACGAAGGTGTAGTCGCCGCGGTCCATGCCGGCGTCGGCCTGCTGTGGCGTGAGCAGCACCGGCGTGACGAACTGCGGCGGGTAGAAGGCCGAGACGATGCGGGCCGACAGCGGCGAGGCATCCTGGTCCACCACGGCCAGTGCCACATGGTGCAGGCTTTCCGGCATGGCGGTGGCGGCGACGTAGATCGATACCGAGAAGGTGTAGGCGATCAGCACCAGCATGATCGGGTCGCGCACCAGGCTCCAGAGTTCCTTGATGCCGAGCCGGTAGATGTTTGAAAGACGGGCGCGCATGCTCAGGCCTCCTGTTTCCTGAGCAGGGCAATCGCCGACAGCAGGATCAGCGGCAGCGCCAGTGCCAGCATGGCAAAGGCTTGCTGCAGGTCGCCCAGGCCCAGTGCCTTGTTGAACACGCCGCGGCTGATGGCCAGGAAATGCGTGGCCGGATACACGCGGCCGATCAGCGCGCCGATGCCTTCCAGCGCCGACACGGGGTTGATCAGGCCTGCAAACTGCACGCAAGGGATCAGGGTGCCGATCATGGTGAAGAACAGGGCTGCGATCTGGCTGCGCGTGAAGGTCGAGACCAGCAGGCCAAAACCGGTGGCGCAGACGACGTAGAACAGCGCGGCCAGGCTCAGGGCGGCGAAACTGCCTTTAAGCGGCACGCCGAACACGGACTGGGCCACCAGCGTGAGCAGCACGAAGTTGAGCATGCCGAGCGCGATATAGGGCAGCTGTTTCCCGATCAGGAATTCGGCGCGGCTGACCGGCGTGACGTACAGGTTGAGGATGGACCCCAGCTCTTTCTCGCGCACCACGGACAGCGCCGCCAGCATGGCCGGGATCATCAGCAGCAGCAGCGGGATCACGGCGGGGATCATGGCGGGCAGGCTGCGTACGTCGGGGTTGTAGCGGTAGCGCGTTTCGATGGCGCCGGGAGCGGCGAAGCGGGCGCCCAGCCGCCGCGTGGCCATGTCCTGCAGCCAGCCCAGGTGGGCGGCCTGCACGTAGCCGCGCGTGGTTTCCGCCCGCAGCGGCATGGCGCCGTCGACCCACGCCCCGACCGCGACCGGGGCGCCGCGCTGCAGGGAGCGGCCAAAGCCGGGTGGAAGTTCGATTGCCAGCGCCAGTTCGCCGCTGCGCATGCGGCGGTCCAGTTCAGCATAGTCGGCCAGCGCCGGACGTTCAATGAAGTAGCGTGAGCCGGCCAGGTTTTGCGCGTAGCTCTGGCTCAGGGCGCTCTGGTCGCGGTCCAGCACGGCGAAGTTCAGGTGGTCGACATCGAGGTTGATGCCGTAGCCGATGATGCACATCAGGATCAGCGTGCCCAGCAGGGCGAGCGTGGCGCGCACCGGGTCGCGCCGCAGCTCCAGCGTCTCGCGGCGCGTGTAGCTGAGGGCGCGGCGCAGGCTTTGTTGCCAGGGACGGGCTGCAACGGGCGGCGTCGCCGCAGGCACCGAGCCCGGCACGCCGGCGCCGGGATCGTCGGCGTCGGCTGCGTTCCTGGCCCCGGCGGCATCTTCCAGGTAGGCGATGAAGGCCTGTTCCAGCGTGGCGGCGCGGCGTTGGCGAACCAGTTCGGCAGGCGCCGCGCTGACCAGAACGCGCCCGGCATGCATCAGCGAGATGCGGTCGCAGCGCTCGGCTTCATTCATGAAGTGGGTGGAGATGAAGATCGTGACCTGGTCGCGGCGCGCCAGGTCGATCATCAACTGCCAGAACATATCGCGCGCCACCGGATCGACGCCTGAAGTGGGCTCGTCGAGGATCAGCAATTCCGGGCGGTGCACCATGGCCACGGCCAGCGACAGGCGCTGGCGGATGCCAAGCGGCAGTTGCTCGGGCAGGGTGTCCAGCACATCCCCCAAGCCGAAGCGCTGCGCCAATTCCTGCACTCGGCCGGCAATCTCCGGCTCCGGCACGCTGAACAGGCGTGCATGCAGCACCAGGTTTTGCAGCACCGTCAGTTCGCCATACAGCGAAAATGCCTGCGACATATAGCCGACCCGGCGCCGGGTGGCCAGGTCGCGCGGGTCGACCACCTGGCCGAACAGCTTTGCGCTGCCGGCGCTGGCGGGCAGCAGGCCGGTCAGCATCTTCATGGTGGTCGATTTGCCGCAGCCGTTGGAGCCGAGGAAGCCGAAGATCTCGCCGCGGCAAATGCGGAAGTCCACATTGTCCACCGCCACGAAGTCGCCAAAGCGCATGGTCAGGCCGCTGGCCTCGATGGCGACGGCCTGGCTGCCGCCTTGTTCCAGCGGCGGAATCCGCACCGGCCGGTGCTGGCTGCGCCGGGCTTCCGGCAGCAGGGCGATAAACGCTTCCTCCAGCGAAGCGCTGCCGGTGCGTTGCTGCAGTTCCTGCGGCGCGCCAGTCGCCAGGACCTGGCCGCCGTCCATCGCCACCAGCCAGTCGAAGCGATTGGCTTCATCCATGTAGGCGGTGGCCACGATCACGCTCATTTGCGGCCGTTGCGCACGGATGCCCGCGATCAGGTCCCAGAACTGGGCGCGCGACAGCGGATCGACGCCGGTGGTCGGTTCATCGAGGATCAGCAGGTCGGGATCGTGGATCAGCGCACAGCAAAGGCCCAGCTTCTGCTTCATGCCGCCCGACAGCTTGCCTGCCGGGCGGTCGAGGAAGGGCGCCAGTCCGGTGCTGGCGGTCAGGTGGGCGATGCGGCGCCGCTGCTCGGCGGCGCCATGGCCGAACAGGCCGCCAAAGAACTGCAGGTTTTCTTCCACCGACAGCGTCGGGTACAGGTTTTTTCCCAGGCCTTGCGGCATGTAGGCGATGCGCGGACATAAAAGGCCGCGCTGCGTCTTGTCGCGCATATCGCTGCCAAGCACCCGCACGCCACCCAGCTGCACTGCGCGCGCGCCGGCCACCAACGAGAGCAGGCTCGATTTGCCGACGCCGTCCGGACCGATCAGGCCCACCATGCAAGCTGCCGGCAAGGCCAGCGTGATGTCGCTCAGTGCGGTGACCTCGCCATAGCGCAGGCTGACGCCGGATAGTTCGGCGACCGGCGCCGGACCGTTCACTGTGGCACCCGCAGGGCCAGCGCCGCCGGCCACTCCGCCTGGCGGTCAAGCTTGATCCACGCCGTGCCGGGCAGGCCGGTCTTCACCAGCGGCAAATGCTTTTGCAGGAGGGCGGGGTCAATGCGCGCCTTGACGCGGAACATCAGCTTTTGCCGCTCGTTGGCGGTTTCCACGGTTTTTGGCGTGAACTGGGCGGTGCTGGAAACGTAGGAGACCCGTGCCGGGATAACGTATTGCGGCGCGGCGTCCAGCACCACATGCACCTCGCTGCCAAGCGCCAGGCGGCCAGCCGCCACTTCCGGCACGAAGAAGGTCATGTAGACGTCGCCCAGGTCGACCAGGCTGAGGACCTTGCCGCCGCCGGGCAGTACTTCGCCCGGCTGGGCGATGCGGTATTGCACGCGGCCGTCGCGCGCTGCCAGCAGGGCGCCGTCGTCGATATCGACCTGGATGCGGGCCAGGGTCGCCTGCAGCGCCGTGACCGCGGCATGCGCGCCTTGCAGCTGCATGCGGGCCGCTTCCACCGCACTGCCACCTGCTGCCGCCTGCGCCTGGGCTGCGCGCAGGCCGGCGCTGATGGTGCCGACGCGGGCGCGGTCGTCGTCCAGCTCCTGCTCCGAGGCGGCGCCTTCGCCGGCCAGCGTCTCGGAGCGGGCCAGGCGGCGGCGCGCGGCCTGCAGCTCGCTTTCGCGCTGTGCCACCACCGCCTGGGCGGCAGCCTGGTCGCCAAGACGCATGGCGACGGCAGCCTCGGCGCTGGCGACGTTGGCACGCGCATGCTGTTGCTGCGCCAGCACCTCGTCGCGCTGGGCCTCCAGCGAATTGACCTGCATATGGGCCAGCACCTGGCCGGTGCGCACGAAGTCGCCCTCGTCGACCAGGATGTCCTGCAGGCGGCCCGGCAGCTTGGCGGCGACGTCGATCTCGGTGGCTTCGATGCGGCCGTTGCCGCTCAGGACCTGGTCGCCGTAGCCGCGCTGGCGGGCCTGGACCCAGGCATAGGCGCCGCCAATGGACAGGGCGGCCAGCAGCGCAGCCAGCAGCAGTTGTTTTTTCTTGAACTTGATCATGATGAAAGACCTGGATGTTCGGATGACGGTGCGGAAGATTCGCCGGCAGCGCCGCCCAGGGCAAGGTAAAGGGCGACGCGGGCCGCCTGCAGCGCATGGTGGGTGCGCACCTGCTGCTGTTCGACCGTCAGCAGGTCGCGCTGCGCGTCAAGCACGTCGAGGTAGGAGCTGGCGCCGCTGTCGTAGCGCAGCTGGGACAGGCGCGCGCGCCGCTGCTGCACCAGCACCGCGGCATCGGCCACTTCCAGCTGGCCGGCCAGCCAGTGCAGCGCCGACAGCGCATCGGCCACGTCGCGGAAGGCGCCTTGCACGGCCTTGTCGTACGCGGCCAGTGCTTCGTCGCGGCGCGCTTCGGCCAGGTTCAGTTGGTCGCGCCGGCGGTTGCCGTCGAACAGGGGCAGGGTGATGCCGGGAGCGAAATTCCAGGCGCGGCTGCCGCCCTCGAACAGGCCGTCGAGTTCGGCGCTGGCGCTGCCCAGCGATCCGGTCAGCGCAATGCGCGGAAAGTAGGCGGCGCGGGCGGCGCCGATGCTGGCATTGGCGCCGCGCAGCCGGTGTTCGGCAGCGATGATGTCGGGCCGCTGCGCCAGCAGGTCGGATGGCAGGCCGGCGGCCGGTGCGGCCAGGGAGATTTCGGCGCCGCCGTCAGGCAGCTTGACCGGGGCGCCGACCAGCAGGTCCAGCGCATGCTGCTGCGTGTCGCGTTCCTGTTGCAGTTGCAAGAGCAGGGAGCGTGCCTGGATCAGCAGGGTTTCGACCTGGGCCAGCTGCAGCTGCGAGGAAGAACCCAATGTCGCGCGGCGTGCCACCATGTCGAAGGTCTGCTGGCGGCTGGCCAGCGTGCGCTCGGCCAGCGCTATGCGCTGCGCGGTGTCGCACAGGTCCAGGTAGGCCAGGGCGACCTGACCGACCAGGCTGGCGCGCGCGGCGTTGCGCGCAGCGTCGGTCGCCAGGTAGGCTTGCAGCGCTGCTTCGCTGAGGTTGCGCACGCGGCCCCAGAAATCGAACTCCCAGCTCGCCAGGCCAACTCCGGCCTGGTATTGGCTGGCATGCAGCGGCCGGCGTGTGAGGTTCAAGTCGGCCGGCACGCGCGAACGATCGGCGCCGGCTTGGGCCGCCACTGCCGGCAGTTGGGCGGACGCTTCAATGCCATAGGCGGCACGCGCCTGCGCCACGCGGCTGACGGCGATGCGCAAGTCGCGGTTGTCCTGAAGCGCTTGCGCGATCAGCGCCTGCAGTTGCGGGTCGCGGAAGAAGTTGCGCCAGTCGCTTTCCAGCGCCGCGCCGCCGGCTGGTGCGAACGGTGGATACTGTGCAGGAACTGGCAGCGCCGGCTGCTGGTAGCCGGGCGCCAGGCTGGTGCAGGCGCCGAGCGAGGCTGCCAGCAGTAGCGGCAGGGAGCGGAAGGGAAGTCGTGGCATCGCAGCTTCAGTCCAGGATGTGGTAGCCGGCGTCGACGTACAGCGTGTCGCCGGTGATGGCGCGCGCGGCGTCGCTGACCAGGAAGGCGCATAGCGCACCGACGTCGTCCACCGTGACCTTGTGATGTAGCGGCGCGCGGCGCTCCGCGTTCGCCAGCAAGGCGTCAAAGCCCGGGATGCCGGAAGCGGCACGTGTAGCCAACGGGCCGGGCGAGACGGCGTTGACGCGGATGCCGTGCGGGCCCAGCTCTGAGGCGAGGTAGCGTACGCTCGACTCCAGCGCAGCCTTGACGGGGCCCATCACGCCATAGCTGGCGACCACTTCCTCCGCCCCCAGGTAGCTCATGGTCAGCAGGCTGCCGCCGTCCTTCATCAGCGGTTCGGCCAGGCGCGCCAGGCGCAGGAATGAATGGCAGGAGATGTCCATGGCGCGCGCAAAGCCGGCTGCCGAGCTGTCCACCACGCGTCCCTGCAGGTCGGCGCCTGGCGCATAGGCGATTGAATGCAGGACGAAGTCGAGCTTGCCCCATTGGGAATCGATGGCATCGAACAGGGCTTCCATCTGCTGCGGCTGTTCCACGTCGAGCGGCAGGCGGAGCGGCGCATCCAGTTCCTGCGCCAGCGGTTCGACGTGCGGCCGTGCCTTGTCGTTAAGCCAGGTGATCGCCAGCGTGGCCCCGGCCTCGCGCAATGCGCGTGCGCAGCCCCAGGCAATGCTGTCGCGGTTGGCGATGCCGACTACCAGTCCTTTTTTTCCGTCCAGTGAAAGGCGCATCTTACTTCTCCATCACGTAGTTGCCGGGCGCATCGGCTCCAGCCGGAGCCAGCGCCGGCGGCGCCACGCGCGGCCCCGAACGCGCGGCCAGCCAGCTTTGCCAGGCGGGCCACCACGAGCCTTGCTCCTGGCGCGCCACGGCCAGCCATTCGTCCGGCGACAGGTGGTGTGCACTGGCCGCGTGGGTATGGATCTGGTATTGGCGATGCGGCGAACCGGGTGGGCTCACGATGCCGGTGTTATGCCCGCCACTGCACAGCACGAAGGTGATTTCACCGCGGCTCAGCGCGTGGAATTTGTAGACCGAACGCCAGGGCGCCACGTGGTCGGACTGGGTGGCCACCATGAATGCCGGCAGCGCGACGTCGCCCAGCGCAACCGGCTTGCCCTGTACGGAATAGCGGCCGGCGGCCAGGTCGTTGTCGAGGAACAGGCGGCGCAGGTATTGCGAATGCATGCGCGCCGGCATGCGGGTGGCGTCCGCGTTCCAGGCCATCAGGTCGTTGGGGAATTCTTCCTCGCCGAGCAGGTAGCGGCGCACCATGCGCGACCACAGCAAGTCGTTGGCGCGCAGCAGCTGGAAAGCGCCCGCCATTTGTTCCGCACGCAGCACGCCGCGCTGCTGCATTTGCGCCTCCAGCACGCCAAGCTGGCTGTCGTCGATGAACAGGCCCAGTTCGCCCGGCTCCGTGAAGTCGGTCTGGGCGGTCAGCAAGGTCAGGGAAGCCAGCCGGTGGTCTTGCTCACGCGCCAGGTTGCAGCCGCCCTGTTCGATGGTGGCGCGCAGTACTTCCGGATTGGTCCAGAACTGGTTGGCGGGCGAATACACATCGAGCAGGTTGCGGGCTGCAAAGCCGACTTGCGACTGATGATGCTCCGATACGCCCCAGACATCGCTGCTGGCAGCCTTCCACCATTGTTCGGTTTGCAGGAAGGCCTGGTGCCAGGTATTGAACGGCCATTGCTGCCACTCGGGCGCAGCGAAGCGCCGTTCGCTTGCCAACGGCGCTGGCGCGTGACCGCGCGCGCTTTCCAGTGTGTAGCGCGCCAAGGCGCAGGACTGGCGCAGGGCAAGCTGTCCCAGTTCGGCGCACTTGCCGGGCGAGACGGCAAGGTGCAGTGCCCAATCCGTTGCCGCCAGCAAGGCGGATGCGATCGACAAGGAGGAGCTGGCGCTGGCCAGGCTGGCATGCACCTGCTGGTCCAGCTGTTCATAGGCTGTGCGTGGGGCGTGGGAGCTAACTGGCATGGGCGGTTCCATCGTTTTGGGCCGGGATCGGATATTGCGCTTCACTTTAGGGAGTGAAGTGCGATCTTTCCTTGATCTGGATCAAAACGAGAACGAACGTGCTAAACCATTGCCTGTCACGCCCGGAAATGGAGTGCGCAGCATCGTGATAGAATTTGCAAGATCGTCAACTCGACCGGCGATTCAAGTTGGGCTGCGCAATGCTCCACGCTGCGAAGCTCCCCACAATTCAGGCATTTGAACAATGAATCGAGCAGTTTCGGAAGAACTTCAACGCATCGGGGTCTCACAAGCGCAGGCTGAATCCATCGCCGACGATCTCTCCGGGAACGACGCCCGTACCTTGCTATCTGAATTGCTGCAACGCGGGCTCTGGAGCCTGGTCATTGACGAATCAAGTCCCTCGAAGTTGCCAGTGCTTGGCGGCGATGCCGTCAGGCGACTCCTGGACAAGGGCGTCGACATGGACGACTTGATGGATGTCGTCCGCGAGACCCAGGTAGACATGATCTACAGTGTAGCCAACCTGATCGACTGGCCGACATACGAACTCGAGCTTGAAGAGCCGTCTGGATTGACGATGTTCGTCGGTCTTCAGGAATCCGGCGAAAATGCGCTTCCGATCCATGACCTGCACTCCTGCCTCATGAGTCGTGACCCTTCCGGCCGGCATGGCGAGCCGCGAGCGATTGAGGTCCGTCAATTCCAGAAACTCGGTGAGGATGAACAAGAAAACATCCTGGATTTGCTGCAGGAGCGGAAGCTTTCGGCCGCAGCTTTGCTCTGGAAAAAATGCATAGGAGGGGAATTGAAGGAATGTATGAAGGCGGTTCAAGTATTACACGAGCAGCTCACATAAGCGACCGCTATCCCGACGACGACTTCTATGCGTTCGGGCTGTACACCACCGACACGGCTTCCTATTGTGGCGCGGTTGCTTGCTCTGAGCAGGGGCTCGAGTCGGCCGCGGACAACTACGCTGAACACTATGGCTCGAATTTTGAGCTGCACCGCGAGTCACTGCGTTGGAGCATCGGCGACTCGCCATTCTTCGATGAGGGCCTCGACATGATGCCGCTCACGAATGAACTTCGCGCTCTGGAGCCCGATCCATACTCAGACGGTGACGAAAGCGAGATCGAGGCGTCGCGTGAGCGTTTCTTCGCGGCTGCCTTCGCTGCCATCAAGGAGCTTGACGACGAAGGCATCTTTGGCACAGGCCAAGTGCGTGAAAGAGTCATTCTCAGTGTATGGCTGCATGACGAGAGTCACGCAATGATGTTGGACGCCGCAGCAAAACTCAACTGGCGGCCTTCGGTGGAACGGTATTCGGCCGAACTCGAGGCCGGCCTGGATGCTTTCAATAAATGGCTGAAACGTCCGATTCCGCAATCGCAGCGTTGAACGGCAATACTTACGTGATATTTGGAGAGTTTTTACTTGCATTGCGCAAGCTATGATGTTCACGATCTGGCCTCTGCGAGGCGCCAACGCTTCAACGATTGAAGGGCTGGCATAGGCGGCCCTTTTTTTCTTCTATGATCAAAGAACAACACGCAACTAACGTTGACCTTGGCGGCTTGCTGTCGGTCCTCGGCAAGCATCTCTATTCCACGCCCCTGGTGGCGGTGCGGGAGTTGATCCAGAATGCCCACGACTCCATCACGCGCCGACGCATCGAATGCCCGGATTGGCAGGAGACCGGGAAGCTGAAGCTCGACGGCGACAAGCTCAATGGGGTGCTGCGAATCACCGACAACGGTTCCGGCTTGTCGGAACATGAAATCCACGCATTTCTCGCCACCGTCGGCGCGGGCTACACGCGCACCTTGCGCACGCAAAGCGATGCCCTGATCGGCATGTTCGGCCTCGGATTCCTGTCTGCTTTCGTCGTGGCTGAGCAGGTCACGGTCACGACCACTTCTTACCAGGAGCCCGGCCAGGCCTGGCGCTACCAGTCGCAGAATGGAGAATCCTACACGGTCGAACCGGTACCGAACGACGGCCTTGTCGGAACCTGCATTGAGCTGAAGCTGCGCCCGGCGCACCGTTACCTGGCCAGCGCGTCCAGCCTGGAACGCTTGCTGGGGCATTACTGCGCCTTGCTCCCGGAGCCAGTCTATTGCGGCGATGTCCGCATCAACGAAATTACACCGCCATGGCGCCAGGCGGAGGGCAATGTAGTGGAGCACCCGCTGCAGCAGCGCAAGCGCAGCCTGGCCTTTGCGGCCCGGTTCGAGCAGCAATTCGAACCCATTTGCACGATTCCGGTGAAGACCTCCGCCAGCGATGTGCGCGGCATTCTCTGGATCCAGGACGGCGCGACTTACAGCAGCAGCGACAACCGCAACCTGAAGGTATTCGTGCGCGGCATGCTGCTTGACGATGATGCCCGCGACCTGCTGCCGCGCTGGGCGGGCTTTGTTGGCGGTGTCATCGAGTCACAGGACCTTACGCCAACTGCGAGCCGCGAAGACCTGCAGCGCGACGCCCATTACGGATTCGCCCAGGCAGACCTTCTCGATTCGCTGGTGAAGGGGCTGGCCGAAATCGCGGCCGGACAGCCGGCGGCATGGCGCCGCATACTGACCCGTCACAATGAGGCACTGATGGCGGCGGCACTGTGCAATGATGATCTGTTCACCTTGCTGTTGGACGCAGTGCGTATTCCAACGTCGCGTGGCGACCTGTCCTTGTCGGAGCTGCAGGGGCATGGCCCGATCCACGTCAGCCTCGGCGACAGCGGCGGTTTCGAAGACATGGTGTGCCGGGCCATGCATATCCCGGTGGTGAAAGGCGATCGCTACGCCGTACACAGCTTCCTGCGCCGCTGGGCGCAGCAGTGTGGCGGGAAGCTGGTTGAAATCGGCACCGAAAAAGGCAACCGGCAGCTGTTTGCCGAGGCCGAGCTGCCGGACCACCACACCGAGTGGCTGAAACGGCACCTGGGCAACGGCGAACTGCTGGTGCCTGCACGCTTCATGCCCGCGCACCTGCCGCTGGTTGTTGTCCCGGACCGGGATGCCGAATTGAAGGAAAGGCTGGAGTCGGACGAGTTAGACCAGCGCATCGCCCAATCGGCGCTGCAACTGGTGCGCCAGTTCACCAGCAATATTGACGGCGAGATCAAGGCCCGGCTGTACATCAACCTCGAAAACCCGGCCATTACCAGCCTGCTGAACGCGTATCGCGAACAGGGTGAAACGGCCGGCTGCCTGCATGCGCTGAAGCTGCTGCGCTCGATGAAGATCGTCATGATGGCCGGCGATACGAGCAAGCTCCCTGCAACGGAAGGCCTGACCGGCGCCTTGCATGACATCAGCCAGCTTGTACAGGTATTGACCCGGTCTCAAGCAACAACTGAATAGCAAGGAATCAAATGGATATCTGGAAGTGGGTTTTCGACACGCAGCGCGACCTCGAGGAGGCCGGCAACTACCGTCTGGCGGAGCTCATTAACGAGATCCCGAGCAACGCGAGCGAGGGAAGGCTCGAACTCGCGCAAGCTGCGCTGCCGGAAGCGCTGGCGGCCGCACGGGCAGCGCGCCTGCCATGGCTCGAAGTGTACTTTCGCCACTGGACGATCAATCCACGCGTCTGCACGCGAAGGGAAGGCGAGGCAGCCCTGAAAGACACGGTGTCGCTATTCGAATTCGCGCACCGGCCGGAAACCGCCGACTGCCCGCAAAGCGTCTGCACCACGCAGGACATCGCCTGCTGCTATGCGAATGTGGACGGCGCCGGCTATGCAAATGACCGCATCGCGGTGTGCAAGGATACCCTGGCCCGCATCGACAGCAGCTGGGGGTGTTTCCGTTGCATCAGCAGCGAGATGATGAATGCGCTGGTGGATGCCGCAAAGCCGGAGGAGGCCTTGGCGTTTGCAGAACGGCAGTTGCCTCAGCTGCAGGAGACCGGCGCCGATCAAAGCGTCGACTGGTTCGAGCCGCTGGCGCAGGCGCAGTTCGCCGCCGGCCAGTACGAAACGGCGCTGGCGACCCTGGACTACATCGAGGAGCAAGGGTTTGACAGCGATAACCCGCCCAAGCACTACGCCCGTTCCTGCATGCGTTTCCGGCTGCTTGCGCTGCTCGGGCGATCCGAAGATGCATGGGCGATGCTGCCGCCGGAAGAAAAGGGGCGGGAGTTTGGCGAATGCCTGGACCTGTCGGTTGGCCTCGAAGTCCTGCTGCAGAAAGCCCCGGAGCGCAATGACTACCTGGTTGGCCGGCGTACTGCGGCCGCCGTGCGACGCTACAGCGCATCCGGCTCGCATCGCCTCACGCTGGATGCACTGGCACCGCACGTGCGGCTGGCGGTCGCCCGCGGTGCGCGCTGGCCGGCAATGCAAATGCTCGAGCTGGCGCGCCCCCATCTTGGGAAACTGAAGCAGCCATTGGGCGCTCCAGAGGCATTTGCTGAACTGGAGTCAATGGTGGCCGCCATGCCTGCTGTACGCGAGTTGCCAGTCCCGGCGAGCGAGTTGGCTGATTACATCCGGCAGAGTGAATCCCGGGATGCGGAGCAGGACATCGAGCTGCTGCTGGCGGGTGCCGCCAGCCTGCCGTCGGACGCCGGCCTGGCCGTGCTCACATCGTGCGCCATGCGTGCCTGCGGCGGAATGGAGGCTGCCCGCGCGTACCTGTGGTCCTTCCTGCGAGCGAATCCTCGCTCTGATGCCGTTGTGGAAGAACTGGAATCGGTGCTGGTCGAGGTTCGCGACGAAGCCGGCGTGCAGGCCCTGGCCGGCATGTTGCGCGAATCCGATCCGATCCGGGCCCATTTGTGCCTTGCCCGTTTTGCGTTCAAGGGCGAGCGCTGGAGTGAGGTCGGCAGCAACGCCAGGCTGGTGCTGGAGCTGGAGCCTGGCAACGGTCGGGCGCGAGCCTTGTGGTCATATGCTTGCATGCACATGGGGGACTACGAGCAGGCGCTTGCGCTGTTCGAACAATCGATCGAGGCAGATGGCGCCACCGGCAACACATATTGGGAAGCGATCGTCGCCGCCAGCGTATTGGGTCGATGGGATAGGGTGCGTGCGTTGGGCGCGGCACTTGGCATGGAGTTCGAGGCCGGCGAGGGCCTGATCGAGGAGAAGTGGGGCGTCGTGCGGGTGCAGTACGAAGACGACGGCGAAGTGATTGAACGTTACGCTCACCGGACCGGGCCCGTCACGGCGCGCATTGTCTCGCTATCGGGTTCCAGGCGGCGGCAGACCTTTGGCCAGCTGGTAGTATTCCATCCGCAGCCATTGGAGGAGCGGCCGGAAGGCGAAGAAGAGGACAGCCAGTTCGTGCAACTCTACAAGGTCGTTAAAGTCATTGAGCAAAGTAGCTTCGGTACCAGCTACCTGGTCGATGGCGTGCATCCAGGCGAGTCCGCATTGAATGCCCTCACCGAGGCGTTTTCGGCGCGGGGCTGGAAATGGGTCGTGCATAGCGAGAAGGACTACACGGTCTTCGACACTGAAGCCGAAATCGAGCATCCTGGCGTGTATTTCCTCGTTGCCGCTCCCGTTAATACCGCTGCTGCCGTCATCGACGAAACGCTGCGCGAACTGACCGCCGGCTTCGAACATCCCATGTGCTGGACAGGCCTTGCCGAAGCCGCTGGCTCGGATGTCAACCACCACGAAGCGCTCATGGAACGATACGAGCTGTGATCAGAGGAGGATCGCTAATGTTAGTCAGGCGCGTGGGCCCCCGTTCCAAAGTTACCGCAGCTTTCGATCCAGCGCGCTTTGGGGGATACCAATCAGGCAGCTCGCATCTCGCCTTGAAGACTAATATGTCGATAACTGGAGCCATATGATGATTACCCGTACCGCTACCGTTCAAGACGTTCCTCAGATTGCCGAAATGGTCGGTGAGCTGCTTGCTGAAATCATGGCGGCCATTGGCGAGCAGGCGTTCAATTTCGATCTGGCGGTTACGATCGAGCGGCTGGGGGCCTTCCTCTCACAAGAGAAGTACTTTGTCTTCGTCGCCTTTGATGGCGATCGCCCAGCCGGATTCGTGGCGCTTTACGAAAGCTACGCGCTGTATGCTGAGGGGGCCTTTGGCACGATCCCCGAGTTCTATGTTCGCCCGGCCTTTCGCTCCAAGGCATTGGGTTTGCAATTGCTTTCCAAGGCAAAGGCTTTCGGCCGTTCGCGCGGTTGGAAGCGGCTGGAGGTGACGACGCCACCGTTGCCCCAGTTCGACAGGACGCTCGCATTTTATGAGCGCGAGGGCTTTGCAATCAGCGGTGGCCGGAAACTGAAGGTGTTATTGTGATCGAGGGACCTTTTTATCATGGTACCAAGGCCGACCTGAAGGTTGGCGACCTCATTGAGCGCGGCTTTTCCTCCAATTATGGAACCAGGCGGCAGGCCAATTTCGTCTATCTCACTGCGACCCTGGAAGCGGCAACCTGGGGCGCGGAATTGGCCGTCGGCGAGGGGCGGGGCAGGATCTACATCGTGGAGCCGACAGGTCCGATAGAAGATGACCCAAACCTGACAAACAAGCGCTTCCCCGGCAACCCTACCAAGTCATATCGTTCTCGAGAACCGCTGCGCATCGTCGGTGAAGTGGCGGAGTGGACGGGCCATCCACCAGAGCGTCTTCGTGAAATGCTCGACCACCTTGAGAAACTCAAGGAGCAAGGCATTGAGGCGATCGAAGAGTAAATCGCTGACCTGGCTGGGCATGCGGCTGCGGGCTTGGCGGCTGGAGTATTATTTGCGGAAATCGGATGGAGGGATATGATGGGATACGCTGGAAGTATAGGCAGGGCAATTAAAGTGAATCTCGCGACGATCCTGCTGGCCGTGTTCGCGAGTTCGGCGCAGGCGCATCCGCAGGCGACGCCTGCATACGATGCCGAGCTGGCGAAGTCATTGGGCGGGAATGAGAACGGCATGCGCAAGTATGTGTTCGTGGTGCTGCGCTCGGGCCCAAACAAGGTGCCGGCGGGGCAGGAGCGAACTGAGATGTTCGCCGGCCATATGGCAAATATCCAGCGCCTGGCCAATGAGCGCAAGCTGGCTTATGCCGGCCCGCTGGATGGCGTCGACGGCGCCCGGGGCATCTTTATTTTCGCGGTTGAGAGCATCGACGAGGCCAGGGCGCTGGTGGCCACCGATCCTGTAATCATCAAAGGCGAGATGGTGGCGGAATATCACTTGCACTTCGGTTCGGCGGGCCTGATGATGGTGAACCAGGTCCACTCGCAAATCATGAAGCCGGCGGCGAAGTGAAATTTTCAACGGTTCGTACTTTCGCCATGTCGCTGCCTGATGTCAGCGACGAGCCGCACCACAACTTTGGCTCGTTCCGCGTGAAAGGTAAGATCTTCGTCACCGTTCCACCGGGGGAGGATTTTGTCCATATTTTCATTCCCGATGAGAAGCGTGATGAGGTGCTGGAGCTGTATTCCTCTTTCGCCGAGAAGCTGCTGTGGGGAAGCAAGGTGCTGGGCGTGCGGGTCGAACTGGCGAAGGCCGATGCAGCGGTAGTCAAGCGCCTGGTGAAGCAGGCTTGGGAGCATAAGGCGCTGAAACGCAAGGGTGCCTGAGATTCGCGCTCAGGAAGCGACCGTTCATCCCCCGGAATCGACCATTCGTCGGCTCGGCCAACTGTGCGGGACAGGCCGGCATTAGCATCCAGTTTTTTGAGGAGGCCAGGCCGTGACGAAACTACCCGCAATTCTCTTTGCATCACTCTCCCTTCTGCAAGCCACTTGCGCGATGGCCGCAACGCCGCTCGAGCAGCGTCTTGATGCCGCGCTGGCGCCAATGTTCAAGCCTGGCTGGCCGGGCGCCACGGTCATCGTCACGCGCGACGGCAAGCCGGTTTTCCGCAAGGCTTACGGCCTGGCCAATGTGGCTGAAGACACGCCGATGCAGCCGGACATGCAACTGCGCATCGGCTCCATCACCAAGCAGTTCACGGCAGTCGGCATCCTGATGCTGGAGGAGCAGGGCAAGCTGTCAGTAAAGGATGACGTGCGCAAGTACCTGCCGGACTTCCCGGACAAGGGCAGTACCATCACGATTGAACACCTGCTGCAGCACACGTCCGGCATTCCGAACTACACCGCGCTGAAAGGCTTCCGCGATTTGCCCGATGAAGGCGTGACTCTCAGGCAGGTGTTCGATGTGTTCGCCAGGGAGCCGCTCGACTTTGCGCCGGGAGATCGCTACAGCTACAGCAATTCAGGCTATTTCCTGCTGGGCCTCATTATCGAAAAGCTGTCCGGCATGAAGTATCACGACTTCGTTGCGAAAAACATTTTTGATCCGCTTGGAATGCAAGATACGGCGCATGAAGGGTTCGAGCGCAGCGGCAAGCGCCACATCAAGGGCCACCGCCTCAACGGAACGCAGATCGTGCCGGTGAAGGATATCGACGTGACCCTGGCCTATTCGGCGGGGGCATTGGTGAGCACCGTGGACGACATGGCGCGCTGGGATGCCGCTGTCAGCAGCGGCAAGCTGCTCAAGCCGGCCACCTGGCGCCAGGCCTTCACTTCCTGCCGCTTGCCGAAGGAGGCGCCCTGCAACTATGGCTACGGCTGGAATATCGGCGCGCTTGCGGGCCACAGGATGATCCACCATGGCGGCTCGATCCCGGGCTTTACCGCGCAGGCGCTGCGGCTGCCTGACGACAAGGTGTTCGTGGCGGTGCTTACCAACGGCAACGGTGGCGCGGTGAACACGCCAGTGATTGCCTACAAGGCGGCAGGCATCGCGATTGGCCGGCCCTTCACCGATTTCAAGGCAATCACGCTGGCGCCGCACGCGCTGGACGCCTTCGTCGGCACTTACGTCAGCCCCGACAGGGTCAAGCGTGTGGTACGCCGCGATGGCGACAAGCTGGTCATGCAGAGGGAAGGGCGCGATGCGGCGCCGATCTTCGCACACGCGCCGGACAGCTTCTTCATGGAGGGATCGCTGGCGAGCCTGGAATTCCAGCGTGGTGCGGACGGCACGGTCCACAGCCTGCTGGTGCGCCAGCCCGGCGCAGACGAGACCGCATTGCGCCAGTAAAAAGAGGCCGCCAGCGCAGTTCCTGCTGGCGGCCCGGACGTGCCCGCGGCTAGCGCGTCATGAGGGAGGCATAGGCCAGCGGTTTATCTGGCAGGTCCTCATCTTGATAAGCGATGCTGCCACTGACATAGCCCTGGCGCGAGATGACGATGTTGAGGGTCATGGAATTGTCGACCGATTCGAACATGTTCTCGCCCGTCGCTATGATTTCCCTTTCGGCTTGCTTGCCCACCTGGGCGTACAAGTGCTTGCCTATGCGGTTGATATACATCTTCTTGCCGTTTGACAGATAGTATTCGCCCTTGTATGCATGCAGGTCGTCCGGCCATACAAAATATGGCTGGGGTTTGGCGGCCGGGATGATGACTCGGCCGGCATCGGCTTGTTGCTGCGCGGGGACTTGTGTACAGCACATGGCAAGCCCCAGCATTGCAATCGTTCTTTTCATGGCGCCTCCTTTTTTACCGCGAGGCGAATTCCACCAGCACCGGCAAGAGGCCGGCGCCGCGGCTGCTATCGACATAAGCGACATTGCCGGTGATCTGGCCGTCCCAGGTGTATTTGATGTGGACGGAAAGCTGGCCGTCCACTGCGCTGAACTTGCGCAAGCCCGTGGCGATCATTTCGTGCTTCGGTAGCGAGCCAATCTGGCCGTACAACCTGGCGCCTTGCCTGGTGAGGTACAAGGTCTTGCCGTTGGCGAGCTGGTAGTCGCCAATATATTCAAGGATTTCGTCGGGCCACAAAGTAAGCGGCTTCACGTCCTTCTGGGCAGGCACCACAACTGTTTCGACCGAAGTCTGGCTCTGGGCTGGAATGCTAAATGCGAAGAAGCCCAGGCCGCACGCGAGCAATAGGCGTTTCACGATAGCCTCCCATGGCGTCAGCGCGATGCAAACCGGATGCTGATGATCTTGGGTTCAATGCCTGCCACCGAAGGCGATTCGTCGACATAGTTCAAGCTGCCGCTGACGGAATTGCCGTTGTCCCACACCAGCTCCATCCACATCTTGCCATCGAGCGCCAGGAATTGCCCGTTGCCGGAGCGGGTGATTTCGTGTTCGCCCTGTTCGTCGACGCGCGCATACATGCGGTTAGCCTTGCGAATCAGGTAGAGCGTCTTGCCGTTGGAAAGATCGTATGCGCCCTTGTATTTGCCGAATTCGTCGGGCGACATGTAGGTACGATTAACCTCTTTCGAGGCGGGGATCAAAACTTTTTGTTCGGTGCTCTGTGCGTACGCCGAAAGGGCGAGCGCGAACAGGCAGCCGGTAGCCACTAACCGCTTCATGATTGCCTCCATCTTTTTGGTGTGGCCAGGACTCTAAAATTGCCTGGCTCTTTCAATATAGTGCCCGGTTGGGCGGATTGCTATCCCTGCGTCGTCTTGGTTCGTGGCCGCGGCGCGCAGGCTTTCGCTCGCGTTTAACGCGAGGCTATAGCGAGGGTGGCGTGGGCCGGCTTTCGGTCGGCCATGCTGGGAGAGAAGTTCAGTTCACCGGTGGCGGTATCGTCGTTGATCCAGACGATGTTCATATCCATGCTGCCGTCGGCGGCAGTGAACTTGCCGTCGCCTTGCCACAGGATTTGCCGCCGCGGCTGTTGGCCAACTTGCGCGTAGATATGCATTGCAGTACGCGACAAGGTCAGGGTCTGGCCGTTGGACAGGGCGTAGGCGCCCTGGTATTGGTAGAACTCTTGCGGTGAGATGAGCTTGCGTTCCAAATGCATTTGCTTCTGCGCGGGCACAACCACCGATTGGTCAGCGCCGGTGCTGCTTTGTGCTGCTGCGCTTGCAGCGAGGACAAGTAGCCCGGCGGCAGCGAAGTATCGCTTCATGACTGCCTCCATTCGTGGACCAAGGGTGCCAGGTCTCAATTGTTGTCTGGCACTTTTCACTATAGCCTTGGCAGTGGCCGACGGAAGTTCAATATTTTGATGAAACCATCTGTGGCGATACCTTGTGCATATGCCCCATCAGCGTTGGTAGGTAACGCGATACACCTTGTGTGCATGGTCGTCGGAAACCAGTATCGAACCATCCGGCATCACCGCGATATCGACCGGACGGCCGCTCACTGCTTCGTCTTGCAGGAAGCCGTCGATAAAGGCGGTATCGCTGACCAGCTTGTTGCCATGCAGGGTGACCAGGCGCACCTGGTAGCCGATCTTGTTGGTGCGGTTCCATGAGCCGTGCTCCGCAATCAGCAACTGGTTGCGGTACTGCTCGGGGAACTGGGTGCCGGTATAGAAGGCCAGGCCAAGCGGCGCCACGTGCGGGCCCAGTGCCGCCACTGGCGGCACGTAGGCGTCGCAGCTTTTGCCTTTGCCGAACTGCGGATCGGGCAGCACGCCGCCGTGGCAGTAAGGGAAGCCGAAATGCATGCCGGCTTTCGGGGCCACATTCAATTCGCAGGACGGCATGTTCTCGCCCATTTCGTCGCGGCCGTTATCGGTAAACCACAATTCCTTCGTGACCGGGTGCCAGGTGAAGCCGACCGTGTTGCGCACGCCGCGCGCGTACAACTCCCAGTTGCTGCCGTCCGGGTTCATGCGCCAGATCTTCGAATAGGCCTCGTCTTCCTTGTCGCAGATATTGCAGGGTGCGCCGATCGGGACGTACAGCTTGCCGTCCGGTCCAGCCTTGATGTATTTGGCGCCGTGCCAGGTCTCCTTCGGCAGGTCATTCTTGATGACCTTGTAGGCCGGCTTGCTGGCGTAGTTTTTCTCAATGTCGTCGAATTTGATGATGCGCGAGATCTCACCGACATACAGCGCACCGTTCAGCAGCGCGACGCCGTTGGGATGGTCCAGCCCTTCGGCAACGGTGACCACTTTCTCGGCCACTCCATCCCTGTTGGCATCGACCAGGGCGTAGACCTTGCCGGCCTTGTTCGAACCAACGAAGACCAGGCCGCTGTCGGTCACGGCCAGTTCGCGTGCGCCCTGCACATTGTCGGCATAGACCGCGATCTGGAAGCCTTTGGGCAGTCTGAGCGCGGCCAGGCTCGTGTTTGCCACGGCAGCCGGGGCTGCGGCGGGAGCGGCGCCTTTTCCGGCGGCGGCCTTGCGGGCCGCAGCGTTGGCCGGCAGCACGTATTCGGCCAGCTGATTGAGCTGGACGTTGTTCAGTTGCTTGTCCCAGGCCGGCATGCCTTTGTCGACGACGCCTTTGCCGATCACGCGCAGCAGGTTGGCCCTGGTCGGCTGGCCGTGCAGCCAGGTAGCGTCGGCCAGGTTGGGGCCGGCGGCGCCTTCCAGGTCCTTGCCGTGGCATTGGGCGCAGTTTGCCTGGTAGAGCTTGTGGGCGGCGGCCAGGTCGGGCGCTGCCGATGCAAGGGAGGAGAGCAGGGTAGCGGCCAGGGCAGGGGCGGCCAGGACCAGGATTTTTTTCATCATCTTATTTCCCTCTGGAATGTCGAAATGGCAGCCGGATTATCCGCCTGTTCCCTGTTTTTTGCATTTCGTCGCATATGGCGGGACGCTGGGCGAGCCCGCCGATATGATGAAACCATCGAAAAACAGTCATGATGGGGAGCGCAAAATGAAAATCGCTAAAAACATGGAAGCCATCTTCCTGGCCGCCCTTTTGGTCCTTGGTGGTATTAATATGGCAACCATCGTTGCCACCAGTGCGATCCCCGAACTGCCTTTTGTCCTCGCGGCAGCCAACCTGTGATAGCGCGCTGATGACTTACCAAGGATAGAAAATGAAGAAACCATTCCAGTTTGGCTTGCTGTTTACCGCGCTGTGTCTGTTCCTGGGGCTGGCCCGGGCCGACGATACGACGACGGAAACGCGGGCCATCGATGCGCGCGTGGTGCGCGTCAAGCTCGACGGCGTAATCGACCTCAAACTGCGGCGCGGCGACACCCCGGCGCTCAACATCACCACCGACAAGCGTTACGTCAACAAGGTAACGGCAGTGCAGACCGGCGATACGCTTTATCTCGATACCGAGAGCCGCGGCGTCAAGCTGAAGTCCTCGGCGGTGAAGGTGGAGCTGGTGCTGCCGCAGTTGCGTGAACTGGTATCGGAGGGCGTGGGCAGCACGGAAGTCAGCGGCTTCAGTGGCGACAATATCGACCTGACCCTGGATGGGGCGGGCAGCATGAAGGTGGTTTGCGACTACAAGAAGCTGAAGGCCAACCTGGGCGGCGTGGGCAGCATGCATGTGTGGGTGACGGAGAACGAGAATGTCGATCTCGACCTGCAGGGCGCGGGCTACATCACCATCGGTGGCCGCAGCAAGAACCTGAAGGCGACGCTGGGCGGCCTGGGCGGCTTGAATGCGCAGCAGTTCAAGGCGGAAGACGTGAGCCTGGATTTGAGCGGCCTGGGTAATGCAACCATCAATGCGTCCAACAACGCCAACCTGAATCTGAGCGGACTGGGTTCCGTGACCGTGTACGGCAAGCCCACCACCCGCAACGTCAGCGTGGATGGGCTGGGCAAGGTGAGCTGGAAGTAAGAGACATTCTGCAGTGCATAAAAAGAGATAAATCTAAAGCACCATGAAAAAACTACGAGGCGTGTTAATCGCGCTCGGCATCGCACTAGGGCTGCAGGCCAGTGCGCATGCCGGGTTCGCGGAAGGGGCCACGGCGTATAACAACAAGAATTATGCGCTGGCCTACAAGGAGATCCTGCCGTTGGCCAAGGCGGGCAATACGGAAGCCGAGCATTTGCTTGGCTTGATGTACTACATGGGCCGTGGCGTGCCGCAGGACTACAAGCTGGCGCTGACCTGGCACCGCAAGGCCGCGCTCAAGGGCAAGGCCGATGCGCAGTATGTGGTGGGGGCCATGTATTACACGGGCAATGCGGTGTTGCAGGACCATAAGGAAGCGGTGACCTGGTTCCGCAAGGCGGCGGAGCAGGGGCATGCGGATGCGCAGCAGGTTCTTGGGCTGATGTACCGGTATCACATTGGCGGGATGCCGCAGGATAATGTGATTGCTTATATGCTGTGGAACCTGGCAGCGGCGGGCGGTTCGGCCAATGCGGCGGAGCAGCGGGCGGCCGTGGCGAGGGGCATGACGCAGGAGCAGATTGAGGAAGGGCAGGCGTTGTCGTCGGCGTGGAAACGGAATACGCCGTTGCCAAGGTCGTCGCGGACTGGCGGCGGCTGAAAAGCCGTCTGCGGCGCGGCCAACGGTGTTGGTTCGGGCATCGCACAACCGCAACCCCAGGCCCGAAGACTGTTCAGGGTCAGACCCTTGGGTCTGACCCTGGTTTACCGGTTTTGAGGTAAAATCCCGCCCGTCATCGGGGAGTAGCCTCTCCTCCGCCCCCGGAGGAGGCATATGTCAACACACTTGGCCCACAGGCCATGGCATATGCGGTCCCACACTTGGCAAGACCTTTGACCACAGCGCCGCCGATGTAGGCCGGGGGCGAGTTGTGGTCATTCGTCCGTGCCCGGCCTGGAAACACAATATGGAATCGCTCCTCGTCTCAACCGGCGTCGTCGCCCTGGCCGAAATCGGCGACAAGACCCAGCTGCTGGCCTTCCTGCTTGCCGCCCGCTTCAAGAAACCGCTGCCGATCATCGCCGGCATCCTCATCGCCACCATCTTCAACCACGGCCTGGCCGGTGCACTGGGCGCCTGGATCACCTCCTTGCTCACGCCGGAAGTGCTGCGCTGGGTGCTGGGCCTGTCCTTCCTCGGCATGGCTGCCTGGACCCTGGTGCCGGACAGGATCGAGGACGACGAAACCACGATCGCCAGCCGCTTCGGCGTCTTCGGCGCCACCCTGGTGACCTTCTTCCTGGCCGAGATGGGCGACAAGACCCAGGTCGCCACCGTGGCGATGGCCGCCCACTATCCGGACCCGCTGATGGTGGTGGCCGGCACCACGCTCGGCATGCTGATCGCCGACGTGCCTGCCGTCTTTGCGGGCGACAAGCTGGCCGCGAAAATCCCGCTCAAGCTGGTGCACGGCATCGCCGCCGCCATGTTCGCGGGGCTGGGCCTGGCCACCTTGCTCGGCATGGGCGCTCGCTTCGGGCTGTAAGCGCTACAATCGCCTCTTTCCAGGAGAGGTGATGCCATGATGCGTGCGATTGAAATCCAGAAACCGGGTGGCGCCGATGTGCTGCGCCTGTGCGAGCGTCCGCTGCCGGTGGCGAAGGAGGGCGAGTTGCGCATCCGCGTGCACGCGGCCGGCATCAACCGGCCGGACGTGTTCCAGCGCATGGGCAGCTACGCGCCGCCGCCGGGCGCCACCGATATCCCGGGCCTGGAGGTGGCGGGGGAGATCGTCGATGGTGACCTGGCTGCCAGCGGCTTCAGGATCGGCGACATGGTATGTGCGCTGGTGCAGGGTGGCGGCTATGCCGAGTACGTGACGGCGCCGGTGCAGCAGGTGCTGCCCGTGCCGCACGGCCTGTCGCCGCTGGAGGCGGCTTCGTTGCCGGAGACTTTCTTCACCGTCTGGAGCAATGTATTCGACCGCGCAGGGCTGGGCAAGGGCGAGACCTTGCTGGTGCAGGGCGGCACCTCGGGCATCGGCGTGACGGCGATCCAGCTCGCCCGCGCACTCGGCCATCGCGTGTTTGCCACGGCGGGCAGCGACGAGAAAGCGCGGGCCTGCGAGGCCCTGGGCGCGGCGCGCGGCATCAACTACCGCACCGAAGACTTCGCAGCCGTGGTGCGGGAACTGACCGGCGATACCGGGGTCGACGTGATCCTCGACATGGTGGGCGGCGATTACCTGCCGCGCGAAATCAGCTGCCTGGCCGACGATGGCCGCATCGCCATCATCGCGCTGCTGGGCGGCGCCAAGGGTACGCTGGACATGGGGCAGGTGCTGAAGCGCCGCCTGACCATCACGGGTTCGACCCTGCGTCCGCGCTCGGTCGCGTTCAAGGGGGCCATCGCGCGACAACTGCGCGAAAAGGTCTGGCCGCTGATCGAGGCGGGCGACATCAAGCCCGTGATCTACGAGAGCTTCCCGCTGGAGCAGGCAGCCAAGGCCCACGCGCTGATGGAGAGCAGCAGCCATGTTGGCAAGATCATGCTGCAGGTGCTTTAAGGTTTCTTGCGGTAGTGGCCGACAATATAGGTGATCATTGCAGCGCCCCAGCTCACCGCAGTGACGACGAGCAGTAGGGCGCTGAACACGAGGACCACAATCTCCGAGCCCTGGCCCTTGAGGCTTCCGAGAAAGGCAAACAGTGGGACCGCGACGATGATCGGCAGCGCGACCAGGGCCCACACCGAGCGTTTCAGCAGGGAAGGGCGCGATTTCGTCTCTGCCGGTGGCTTACGCAAGTTGCGCCAGGCCAGGGCTGGCCACCCGAGCAGGAAGATCAGCGCGCTGATCTCGTCGTTGCTGGATACGAGCCTGAACAGGATGAGCAGGAGCGTGACCTGGATGAAGCCCAGCACGATGCCCCAGATAATAGCCAGGAGCTTTTTCATGGCGCGACCGCCTTGCTTCTGGTCGCGAAGGCAAGCGTAGCGCCAAGCCAGCCGCAGGCAACAGTCATGGCCCCAAGCACCTGCCTGAACATGGCATCAAAAGTGCCGACAAGCCCGCCGCGATCTGCGGCCAGGCCGTGGATCGCGGCAATCGCCGCCAGCGGCAGCAGGGACATGAGGGTGATTAACATGTTGTCGAGCTCGCGCTTGCGCAGCCTGCGGATCTCGACGCAGCGCCAGGACAAGGAAGGAAAGCCGATGACAAAGATCCAGAACGTCATCGCCGTCAAACCGCCATGAGGTTGATTGTTGAATAACGTTGGCACGCTGCCGATGATGAGAGCGGTGGGTAACGCCAACGCGAACCCGAAAAAGATGTCAAGAATATTATTTTTCATGGGGCGCGAAGTCTAGCGTTTGACCCGACTTTGGGGCGCACGCTACAATAACGGGTTATTAAAAATTAAGCTACTATGCGCCGCAAACTCGTCATCGGTAACTGGAAAATGAACGGCAGCCGTGCCGCCAACACTACCCTGTTGGCAGGCATCAAGGCTGGCCTGGGTGATGCAAAGGCCGATACCGCGGTCTGCGTCCCAGCCCCGTATCTGGCACAATGTCAGGCTGAACTCACGGGCAGCGCGATTGCCTGGGGTTCCCAGGATGTGTCCGCCCACGCTTCGGGCGCCTACACAGGTGAAATCTCGGCAGCCATGTTGCTGGATTTCGGCAGCAAATTCGCCATCGTCGGCCACTCCGAGCGCCGCTCCTACCATCAGGAGAGCAGTGCCCTGGTGGCCCAGAAGGCGTTGGCTGCCGTGAATGCCGGCCTGGTGCCGGTGGTTTGCGTAGGCGAGACGCTGGAAGAGCGCGAGGCCGGCAAGACCGCCGACGTGGTGGGCGAGCAACTGGATGCGGTGCTGGAGGTGCTGGGCGCTGAACAGCTGGCAAAGATTGTGCTGGCGTACGAGCCTGTCTGGGCAATCGGCACCGGCAAGACCGCCACTCCGGAAATGGCGCAGGAAGTGCATGCGCTGCTGCGCGCCCGGGTGGCAAAGAAGGATGCGGCATCTGCCGCCGGCATGCAGATCCTGTATGGCGGCAGCATGAAGCCGGAAAACGCCAAGGAGTTGCTGGCCCAGCCTGATATCGACGGCGGCCTGATTGGCGGTGCAGCACTGAAGGCGGTGGATTTTCTTGCCATCATCGCTGCTGCATAAGCGGGGCAATTTTATTATTTAAGGAATAGCATGAACACTTTGTTCAATCTGGTTATCGTAGTGCAGGTCATCTCCGCCGTGGCGATCATTGGCCTGGTACTGCTGCAGCATGGCAAGGGCGCCGATATGGGTGCCGCCTTCGGCTCTGGTGCTTCGGGCAGCTTGTTTGGTGCTTCTGGCTCCTCCAACTTCCTGTCTAAGTCGACCGCACTGGCGGCAGCCATTTTCTTCGGCGCCACCCTCGGCCTGTCGGTCCTGGCTAGCAAAGGCAATATTTCGGCCGGCGCCGGTGTGATGGATAACGTCAAGGCCCCGGCGGCGGCTCCTGCGCCGGTGGGTGGTGCTGCGGCGATTCCTTCGGCTGCTCCTGCCGCTCCTGCTGCTCCAGTGGCTGCGACTCCGGCTCCTGTCGAGGCGCCGGCTGCTTCCGCGCCAGCTGCTTCGGCGCCTGCTGCGGCCGCTCCAGCTGCTTCGCCAGCGAAGTAAAACTGGCAACTTTGAACTTTTTGCCGTTTTTCTTCTTGATTATGCGCAATTTGCATTAACAAAGCGATGATCACAGTGTAGAATAGCGGCCTATTGCCGACGTGGTGAAATTGGTAGACACGCTATCTTGAGGGGGTAGTGGCGCAAGCTGTACGAGTTCGAGTCTCGTCGTCGGCACCAAAAAAGATCAAAAGCCAGCAGGTCGTTTGAATCGTAGATTCAGTGGCTTAGCTGGTTTTTTTACGAGGATGTGTCGTTTGATCCTGGTCTCAGTAGTAGGTGATTGGGGTCGAGCGTAATTCAACTAAGCTGCTTACCCATCGTGAACCTCGAAAATTACTTCCCCGTCCTGTTGTTCCTGATCGTCGGCCTTGGCGTCGGCGTAGTCCCGCAAGTGCTCGGCCATATCCTTGGCCCGAACAAGCCCGATGCGGCCAAGCTCTCCCCATTCGAGTGCGGCTTCGAAGCTTTCGAAGACGCGCGCATGAAATTCGACGTGCGTTACTACCTCGTCGCAATTCTGTTCATTCTGTTCGACCTTGAAACTGCATTCTTCTTCCCATGGGGCGTCTCCATGCGTGAACTGGGCTGGCAGGGTTACGTGACGATGATGGTGTTCATCGCCGAATTCGTGGTCGGTTTTTGGTATATCTGGAAGAAAGGTGCCCTTGATTGGGAATAAGCCATGTCTATTGAAGGCGTATTTAACGAAGGCTTCATCACCACTACCTTTGACACGGTAATCAACTGGGCGCGTACGGGTTCGATGTACCCGATGACGTTCGGTCTGGCTTGCTGTGCAGTGGAGATGATGCATGCTGGTGCTGCCCGTTACGACCTGGAGCGTTTCGGTTTCATGTTCCGTCCGTCGCCACGTCAGTCCGACGTGATGATCGTGGCAGGCACCCTGTGCAACAAGATGGCCCCTGCGCTGCGCAAGGTCTATGACCAGATGCCTGACCCGCGTTGGGTGATCTCCATGGGTTCCTGCGCCAACGGCGGCGGCTACTACCACTACTCGTACTCCGTAGTGCGCGGTTGCGACCGTATCGTGCCGGTCGACGTGTACGTGCCGGGATGCCCGCCGACTGCAGAAGCACTGCTGTACGGCATCCTGCAGCTGCACAACAAGATCAAGAAGACCAACACGATCGCGCGGTAAGACCTTATGAACACACATCTGCAAACACTGGTCTCCGCCCTCGAGCAAAAGCTGGGCGAGCGGGCCTCCATCGTCGTCGCGCTGGGCGAAGTGACGATTACAGTCAAATCTGGGGACTACTACCAGGTAATGCAAGAGCTGCGCGACGACGCAGCTTTGCGTTTTGATACGCTGATCGACTTGTGCGGCGTTGACTACTCGACCTACGGTGAAGGCACCTGGGACGGCCTGCGCTTCGCGGCCGTGACTCACCTGCTGTCCGTCACCAAGAACTGGCGCCTGCGCGTGCGCGTGTTCGCTTCGGACGACGACATGCCTATCCTGGCCTCCGTGACCTCGATCTGGCGCTCCGCCAACTGGTTCGAGCGCGAAGCGTTCGACCTGTTCGGCATCATCTTCGAAGGCCACAACGACCTGCGCCGCATCCTGACCGACTACGGTTTCATCGGCCATCCATTCCGCAAGGACTTCCCAGTGTCGGGCTACGTTGAAATGCGCTATGACCAGGAGCAGAAGCGCGTTGTCTACCAGCCTGTGACCATCGAGCCGCGCGAAAACGTGCCGCGCGTGATCCGCGAAGAAAACTACGGGAAGTAAGAAATGGCTGAAATTAAGAATTACACCCTGAACTTTGGTCCGCAGCACCCTGCGGCGCACGGCGTGCTGCGCCTGGTGCTGGAGCTGGACGGTGAAGTGATCCAGCGCGCCGACCCGCATATCGGCCTGCTGCACCGCGCCACCGAGAAGCTGGCCGAGCAGAAGACCTACCTGCAATCCGTGCCGTACATGGACCGCCTGGACTATGTGTCCATGATGTCCAACGAGCACGCCTACGTGATGGCGATCGAGAAGCTGCTGGGCCTGGATGTGCCGGTGCGCGCGCAGTACATCCGCGTGATGTTCGACGAAATCACCCGCCTGCTGAACCACCTGCTGTGGCTGGGCGCGCACGCGCTGGACGTGGGCGCCATGGGCCCGTTCCTGTACGCATTCCGCGACCGCGAAGACCTGATGGACTGCTACGAAGCAGTGTCGGGCGCGCGCATGCACGCGGCTTACTACCGTCCGGGCGGCGTGTACCGCGACCTGCCGGACGCCATGCCGCAGTACAAGGCATCGCTGATCCGCAACGCGAAAGCGCTGGCAGAGCGTAACGAGAACCGCCAGGGTTCGCTGCTCGACTTCATCGAAGACTTCACCAAGCGTTTCCCGACCTATGTCGATGAATACGAAACCCTGCTGACCGACAACCGTATCTGGAAACAGCGTACCGTCGGCGTGGGCGTGGTGTCTCCTGAAGACGCAATGGCCATGGGCTTCACCGGCGCCATGCTGCGCGGCTCGGGCATCGCTTGGGACGTGCGCAAGAAGCAGCCGTACGAGGTCTACGACAAGATGGACTTCGACATCCCGGTCGGTACCAACGGCGATTGCTACGACCGCTACCTGGTGCGCGTGGAAGAGATGCGCCAGTCGAACAGGATCATCAAGCAGTGCGTGGCATGGCTGAAAGCCAACCCGGGTCCTGTCATGACCAGCAACCGCAAGGTCGCTCCGCCTAACCGCGTGGACATGAAGACCAATATGGAATCGCTGATCCACCACTTCAAGCTGTTTACCGAAGGCTTCCACGTGCCGCCGGGCGAAGCGTACAGCGCGGTGGAACACCCGAAAGGCGAATTCGGCATCTACCTGATCTCCGATGGCGCCAACAAGCCATACCGTATGAAGATCCGTGCACCGGGCTTCGCCCACCTGCAGGGTCTGGACGAAATGTCGCGCGGCCACATGATCGCCGACGCCGTGACCATCATCGGTACCCAGGACATCGTTTTCGGTGAAATCGACCGCTAAGGGCAAGAAATGCTGTTATCCCAAGAATGCTATAAAAAAATCGACCGCGAGTTGGCCAAGTATCCGGCCGACCAGCGCCAGTCGGCCGTGATGGCCGCGCTGGCCCACGCCCAGGTTGAACTGGGCTGGCTGTCGCCAGAAACCATGAAGGAAATCGCGGACTACATCCGCATGCCGGCCATCGCCGTGCAGGAAGTCGCGACTTTCTACAATATGTACAACCTGAAGCCGGTCGGCAAGCACAAGATCACCGTGTGCACCAACCTGCCATGCGCACTGTCGGGCGGCGTGAAAGCTGCCGAGCACCTGAAGGCCAAGCTGGGCATCGACTTCCGCGGCACCACCGAAGACGGTGCTTTCACGCTGATGGAAGGGGAGTGCATGGGCGCCTGCGGCGACGCACCGGTCATCCTGGTCAACAACCACCGCATGTGTTCCCACATGAGCAACGACAAACTGGACGCCCTCGTGGAGGAGCTCAAGAAATGACTTCCCTGCACGACCGTCACATCAACCCCCTGATCCTGAAGGATCTGAACGGCGACAACTGGCGCCTGGCCGACTACGTCAAGCGTGGCGGCTACTCGGCGCTGCGCCGCATCCTGGAAGAGAAGATTCCTCCAGAGCAGATCATCGCCGACCTGAAGACCTCCGGCCTGCGCGGCCGCGGCGGTGCGGGTTTCCCGACCGGCCTGAAATGGTCCTTCATGCCGCGCCAGTTCCCTGGCCAGAAATACCTCGTCTGCAACACCGACGAAGGCGAACCGGGCACATTCAAAGACCGCGACATCATCCGCTACAACCCGCATTCGCTGATCGAAGGCATGGCCATCGGTGCGTACGCGATGGGTATCACCGTGGGCTACAACTACATCCACGGCGAGATCTTCCAGGAATACCTGCGCTTTGAAGAAGCGCTGGAAGAAGCGCGCGCCGCCGGCTTCCTGGGCGACAAGATCATGGGTTCGGAGTTCAGCTTCCAGCTGCACGCCCACCATGGCTACGGCGCCTACATCTGCGGCGAAGAAACCGCGCTGCTGGAATCGCTGGAAGGCAAGAAAGGCCAGCCGCGCTTCAAGCCGCCTTTCCCGGCCTCGTTCGGCCTGTACGGCAAGCCGACCACCATCAACAACACCGAGACTTTCGCGGCCGTTCCGTTCATCCTGAACATCGGCGCCGAAAACTACCTCGGCCTGGGCAAGCCTAACAACGGCGGCACCAAGATCTTCTCGATCTCGGGCGACGTTGAGCGTCCGGGCAACTACGAAGTCCCGCTGGGCACTCCGTTCGCCAAGCTGATGGAGCTGGCTGGCGGCATGCGCGGCGGCAAGAAGATCAAGGCCGTGATCCCTGGCGGTTCGTCCGCTCCGGTGATCCGCGGCGAGATCATGATGCAGACTGACCTCGATTACGATTCGATCGCCAAAGCCGGCTCCATGCTGGGTTCGGGCGCCGTGATCGTGATGGACGAGACGCGCTGCATGGTGAAGGCCCTGGAACGCCTGTCCTACTTCTACTTTGAAGAGTCGTGCGGCCAGTGCACCCCGTGCCGTGAAGGCACCGGCTGGATGTACCGCATGATCCACCGTATCGAGAACGGCCAGGGCCGTCCTTCGGACCTGGACATGCTGAACTCCATCGCCGACAACATCCAGGGCCGCACCATCTGCGCGCTGGGCGATGCTGCCGCCATGCCGGTACGCGCCTTCGTCAAGCAGTTCCGCGAAGAATTTGAATATCACGTCGAACACAAGCACTGCCTGGTGCCTGTTTCGGCTTACTAAGCTGCGATTATCATGGTTGAAATCGAAATTGACGGCAAAAAGGTAGAAGTCCCTGCGGGTAGCATGGTGATGGACGCCGCCAACAAGCTGGGTACCTACATCCCGCACTTCTGCTATCACAAGAAATTGTCGATCGCTGCGAACTGCCGTATGTGCCTGGTCGAAGTTGAGAAGGCGCCTAAGCCTTTGCCAGCATGCGCCACGCCGGTATCGGCTGGCATGGTCGTGAAATCCGCCTCCGACAAGGCTGTGCAAGCACAGAAGTCGGTGATGGAATTCCTGCTGATTAACCACCCGCTGGATTGCCCGATCTGCGACCAGGGCGGTGAGTGCCAGCTGCAGGACTTGGCCGTAGGCTACGGCAAGATGGAGTCCCGCTACGAAGAAGAGAAGCGCGTTGTGCCGCCGAAGGCCGGCAGCTCGCTGGTGGCGATGGAAGAAATGTCGCGTTGCATCCACTGCACCCGTTGCGTGCGTTTTGGCCAGGAAGTGGCCGGCGTGATGGAACTGGGCATGCTGGGCCGCGGCGAGCATTCCGAGATCACCACCTTCGTGGGCGAAGCAGTGAGCTCCGAAATGTCGGGCAACATGATCGACCTGTGCCCGGTCGGCGCGCTGACCTCGCGTCCATTCCGCTACAGCGCCCGTACCTGGGAACTGTCGCGCCGCAAATCGGTCTCCCCGCACGACTCCACCGGCGCGAACCTGATCGTGCAAGTGAAGCAGGGCTCCGTGAAGCGCGTGCTGCCGTTCGAGAACGAAGCAGTCAACGAGTGCTGGATTTCCGACAAGGACCGCTACTCCTACGAAGCGCTGGAAAGCGCCGAGCGCCTGACCAAGCCGATGCTGAAGCAGGGCGGCGAGTGGAAAGAAGTTGAATGGCAAGTCGCGCTGGAATACGTGGCGCACGGCCTGAAGAACATCAAGCACGAACACGGCGCGGACTCGCTGGCTGCCTACGGCACCGCGCACTCCACCGTGGAAGAACTGGCCCTGCTGAAGAAGCTGATGCACGGCGTGGGTTCCGAGAACGTGGACTTCCGCCTGCGCCAGTCCGACTTCGCGCTGGATGGCGAAGTGAAGCCGTGGCTGGGCATGCCGATTGCTGAACTGAGCTCGCTGCAGCGCGTGTTCGTGATCGGTTCCTTCCTGCGCAAGGACCACCCGCTGTTCGCGACCCGCATCCGCGCGGCCGTGAAAGCCGGCGGCAAGCTGTCCGTGCTGCACGCTGCCGACACTGAAAACCTGATCACCACCGCCAACAAGATCATCGCTGCGCCGACCGACTGGCTGGCCGCGCTGTCCGGCGTAGTGTCCGCTGTGGCCAAGGCGAAGGGCGTTGCCGCTCCGGCCGGTTTCGAAGGCGTGGTCGCCTCGGCCGAAGCAGAAGCCATCGCTGAATCGCTGGTGGGCGGCGAGCGCAAAGCTATCTTCCTGGGTAACGCCGCCGTGGCGCATCCGGAAGCGTCGAAGCTGCACGCTGCCGCACAGTGGATCGCTGAACAAACCGGCGCCAAGCTGGGCTACCTGACCGAAGCAGCCAACACCGTTGGCGGCTACCTGGTCGGCGCCACCGCGAAGAACGCGGCGCCAGCCTTCTCCGTGCAGAAGAAAGCCTATGTGCTGCTGAACGCCGAGCCGGAACTGGACGCTGCCAACCCGCAAGCTGCCAAGACCGCGCTGAACGCTGCCGACATGGTGGTCGTGATGTCGGCCTTCAAGCACGGCATGGACTACGCCGACGTGCTGCTGCCGGTCGCTCCGTTCGCCGAGACTTCCGGCTCCTTCGTCAACGCCGAAGGCCGCCTGCAGTCCTTCAACGGCACCGTCAAGCCAATGGGCGATGCCCGTCCGGCCTGGAAAGTGCTGCGCGTACTGGGCAACATCCTCGGCCTGGGCGGCTTCGACTACGAGACCTCGGAATCGATCCGCGACGAACTGTTCGAAAAAGGCGCGTCCGACCTGTCGGCCAAGCTGTCGAACGTGTCGCGCAAGGCTGCCGTTGCCGGCGTGCCGTTCACCGCGACCGGCTTGCAGCGCCTCGCCGACGTGCCGATCTACTTCGCCGACGCCCTCGCGCGCCGTTCCGGCCCGCTGCTGGCGACCACCGATGCTGCCGCTCCGAAAGCGCACCTGTCTACTGCCGCTGCGCAGCAGATCGGCGTGAAGGCCGGCGACAAGGTTGAAGTGAAGCAGGGCTCCGGCTTTGCGATCCTGGAAGCGACCATCGACGCCGGCCTGCCAGCGAACGTGGTGCGCGTGTCCGCCGCACACGCATCGACCGCGATGCTGGGCGCGATGTTCGGTGACATCACCGTTGCTAAAGCAGGGGAGGGCAAGTAATGGCTCTGCCAGAAATGATTGATTCGATTAAAGTGATGGGCGAGGCCAACCTCGGCACCTTCTGGCCGTTCGTCTGGACCATGGCCAAGATCCTGTGCGTGACCCTGCCTCTGATGGGCCTGGTTGCCTACCTGACCCTGTGGGAGCGTAAGCTGCTGGGCTGGATCCAGATCCGTATCGGCCCGAACCGCGTGGGCCCGAACGGCCTGCTGCAGCCGATCGCCGACGCACTGAAACTGCTCTTCAAAGAGATCATCGTCCCGACCAAGTCGAACAAGTCCCTGTTCTTCATCGGTCCTGTGATGACCATCATGCCGGCACTGGCTTGCTGGTCCGTGGTGCCGTTCGCCCCGGGCGCCGCCCTGGCCGACGTGAACGCCGGCCTGCTGCTGATCATGGCGATCGCCTCGATGGAGGTGTACGGCATCATCATCGCCGGCTGGTCCGCCAACTCGAAGTACTCCTTCATGGGCGCGATGCGTGCATCGGCACAGATGGTGTCCTACGAAATCGCCATGGGCTTCGCCCTGGTGATCGTGCTGATGGTTTCCGGTTCGCTGAACCTGTCCGAGATCGTGGCCGGCCAGCAGAAGGGCACCATGGCTGCCATGGGCCTGAACCTGTTCTCCTGGAACTGGCTGCCGCTGCTGCCGATCTTCGTCGTGTACCTGGTGTCCGGCCTGGCTGAATGCAACCGCCACCCGTTCGACGTGGTGGAAGGCGAATCCGAGATCGTCGGCGGCCACATGGTCGAATACGGCGGCATGGCTTACGCGATGTTCTTCCTGGCGGAATACGCCAACATGATCCTGATCGGCCTGCTGGCTTCGATCATGTTCCTGGGCGGCTGGTCCGCACCGATCGCAGCGCTGGAAATCGGCGGCGTGTTCGGCGGCTTCTTCTGGCTGTTCATCAAGACCTTCTTCATCGTGTCGCTGTTCATCTGGACCCGCGGAACGTTCCCACGTTATCGCTACGACCAGATCATGCGTTTGGGCTGGAAAGTGTTCATCCCACTGACCCTGGTGTACCTGGTGTTCGTGGCGACCTGGATGCAGACCTCCTGGAATATTTGGAAGTAAGAGAGCGAATACAGAATGGACCGATTGAAAGATTTCTTCGGCAGCTTCTTGCTGACCGAACTGTTCAAGGGGATGGCGCTGACCGGCAAATACATGTTTGCCAAGAAGATCACCGTCCAGTTCCCTGAAGAGAAAACCCCGATCTCGCCGCGTTTCCGCGGCCTGCACGCCCTGCGCCGTTATCCGAACGGCGAAGAGCGCTGCATCGCCTGCAAGCTGTGCGAAGCAGTTTGCCCGGCGATGGCGATCACCATCGAGTCGGAGCAGCGTGACGACGGCAGCCGCCGTACCACCCGTTACGACATCGACCTGACCAAGTGCATCTTCTGCGGCTTCTGCGAAGAATCCTGCCCGGTGGACTCGATTGTCGAGACGCACGTACTGGAATACCACGGCGAAAAACGCGGTGACCTGTACTACACCAAAGAGATGCTGCTGGCCGTAGGCGACCGCTACGAAGCGGAAATCGCGGCTAACCGCGCGGCCGATGCCAAGTACCGCTGATCGCCGAGGCTAATAAAAATGAACTTCACTTCTATTTTGTTCTACGTGTTCGCTGCCATCCTGGTGCTGGCATCGCTGCGCGTTATTACTGCACGCAATCCGGTGCATGCGGCGCTGTACCTGGTGCTGGCCTTCTTCCAGGCGGCCGGCATCTGGATGCTGCTGAAAGCCGAATTCCTGTCCATCGTGCTGGTGCTGGTGTACGTCGGCGCCGTCATGGTCCTGTTCCTGTTCGTCGTGATGATGATCGACATCGACCTCGACAAGCTGCGCGCGGGCTTCTGGAATTACCTGCCGGTTGCTTCCATCATCGGCGGTGTGATTGTGCTGGAAATGGCTGCCGTGATCTGGCGCTCGTTCCCGTCCACCGGCACCGCGGTGCCTGAGGCGGCCAACAGCATCGGCCAGACCAAGGCGCTGGGCCTGAAGATCTACACCGAGTACGTCTACGCATTTGAAATCGCAGCCGTGGTCCTGCTGGTGGCTATCGTTGCCGCCGTGGCCCTGACCCTGCGCAAGCGCAAAGACACCAAGGCTATCGACCCGGGCGTTGCCGTCCGCGTCAAGCGCAATGACCGCCTGAAGATCGTGAAGATGGACGCCACCGTCCACGCTCCGGTCGCAGCAGCGGAAACGAAGGAGGCACCATGACTTTATCCCTGGCTCATTACCTGGTCCTTGGCGCGATCCTGTTCGCGATCTCGATCGTCGGTATTTTCCTGAACCGCAAGAACGTCATCGTCCTGCTGATGGCCATCGAACTGATGCTGCTGGCAGTGAACATGAACTTCATCGCGTTCTCGCACTACCTGGGCGACGCGGCCGGGCAGATCTTCGTCTTCTTCATCCTGACCGTGGCGGCTGCCGAATCGGCAATCGGCCTCGCGATCCTGGTGGTGATGTTCCGTAACCTGGACACCATCAACGTGGAAGACCTGGACAGCCTCAAAGGCTAAGTTAAAACCTCGAAAAATAGATAAGGTAAATCATGACGGGGCAACTTAACCCAACCCTCCTTCTGGCCGTTCCGCTGGCGCCGCTGGCAGGTTCCGCAATCGCGGGCCTGCTGGGCACCAAGTTCTTCGGCAATGTCGTCGGCCGCAAGGTGTCGCATACCGCGACCATCCTGGGCGTGCTGATCGCTTTCCTGATCTCGTTCCAGACCCTGCTGCAGGTGATGGATGGCGCCACCTTCAACGGTGACGTGTACCGCTGGATGACCGTGGGCAGCGTCAAGCTGGCCGTCGGCTTCCAGATCGACGCGCTGACCGCGATGATGATGAACGTGGTGACCTTCGTGTCGCTGATGGTTCACATCTACACCATCGGCTACATGGCTGAAGACGAAGGCTACAACCGCTTCTTCTCCTACATCTCGCTGTTCACCTTCTCCATGCTGATGCTGGTGATGTCGAACAACTTCCTGCAGCTGTTCTTCGGCTGGGAAGCTGTGGGCCTGGTGTCCTACCTGCTGATCGGTTTCTGGTACACCCGTCCGACCGCCATCTTCGCCAACATGAAGGCCTTCCTGGTCAACCGCGTGGGCGACTTCGGCTTCATCCTGGGCATCGGCATCATCCTGGCCTACACCGGTTCCATGGACTACCAGGAAGTGTTTGCCAAGAAGGACGTGCTGGTCAACGGCACCCTGCCGGGCTTCGGCTGGGCGCTGATCTCGGTGGCCTGCATCTGCCTGTTCATCGGCGCCATGGGCAAGTCGGCGCAGTTCCCGCTGCACGTCTGGCTGCCTGACTCGATGGAAGGCCCGACCCCGATCTCCGCACTGATTCACGCGGCAACCATGGTTACCGCCGGTATCTTCATGGTGACCCGCATGTCGCCGCTGTTCGAAATGTCGGACGCAGCGCTGTCGTTCATCCTGGTGATCGGTTCGATTACCGCGCTGTTCATGGGCTTCATGGGCATCATCCAGAACGACATCAAGCGCGTGGTGGCTTACTCGACCCTGTCGCAGCTGGGCTACATGACCGTGGCGCTGGGCGCCTCCGCTTACTCGGTGGCCGTGTTCCACCTGATGACCCACGCCTTCTTCAAGGCGCTGCTGTTCCTGGGCGCCGGCGCTGTCATCATGGCGATGCACCACGACCAGGACATCCGCAATATGGGCGGCCTGAAGAAGTACCTGAAGATCATCTGGATTACCTCGCTGCTGGGCTCCCTGGCGCTGATCGGTACCCCGTTCTTCTCCGGCTTCTACTCGAAGGACATGATCATCGAAGCCGTGCACGCAACCCACCTGCCGGGCGCTGGCTTTGCCAACTTTGCCGTGCTGGCGGGCGTGTTCGTGACCGCGTTCTACTCCTTCCGCATGTACTTCGTCGTGTTCCACGGCCCTGAGAACTTCGGCAAGGAACACCACCACGCGCACGATTCGCACCACGCTGACGAAAGCGAAGAAGACGACCACGGCCACCACGGCCTGGCTCCGGGCGAGAAGCCGCATTCGCCGGGCCTGGTAGTGACCCTGCCGCTGATCCTGCTGGCTATCCCGTCGGTCATCATCGGCGCGATCGCGATCGAACCTATGCTGTTTGGCAGCTTCTTCAAGGACGTGATCTTCGTCGGTGAAAACCACCACGCGATGCACGAACTGGCGGAAGAATTCCATGGCCCGGTTGCCATGGCAATCCACTCCCTGACTACGCTGCCCCTGTGGCTGGCGATTGCGGGCGTGGCTTCGGCTTACTACTGCTACATGGTCAATCCGAAGGTTCCTGCCTGGTTCTATGAGAAGTTCAAGTTCCTGCACACCCTGCTGGACAACAAGTACTACATGGACAAGTTCAACGAGGCTGTCTTTGCCCGCGGCGCGCGCCTGCTGGGCGAAGGCCTGTGGGCTGCTGGCGACCGCGCCATCATCGATGGTCTGATGGTGAACGGTTCGGCGAAAGTGGTGGGCTGGTTCTCCAGTGTCACCAAAGTGTTCCAGACCGGCTACATCTATCACTACGCCTTCGTGATGATCATCGGTATCCTGGGCTTCCTGGTGTACTTCCTGCCGTTTTGGCACGCTTAACAGCTGACGCAAAAGAGATAACAAATGCAGTCAACGATTAATACTCTACCTCCTTACCTCAGCCTGTCGATCTGGGTACCGATCGTCTTCGGCCTGATCGTACTGGCCATCGGCCGCGATACGCGGGCCGGCATGGTGCGCGTGCTGTCGCTGGTGGGCGCCCTGGTATCCCTGGTGCCGACCATCCCGCTGATGACGCAGTTCGACAAGGCGGCCCACGGCATGCAGTTCGTGGAAAAGGCCGCCTGGATCGAGCGCTTCAACATCTTCTACTCGCTGGGCATTGACGGCCTGTCGATGTGGTTCATCCCGCTGACCGCCTTCATCACCGTGATCGTGGTGATCTCGGCATGGGAAGTGATCACCGAACGCGTGGCGCAGTACATGGGCGCGTTCCTGATCCTGTCGGGCCTGATGATCGGCGTGTTCGCCGCCATGGACGGCCTGCTGTTCTACTTCTTCTTCGAAGCGACCCTGATCCCGATGTACATCATCATCGGCGTGTGGGGTGGTGCCAACCGCATCTACGCAGCATTCAAGTTCTTCCTGTACACCTTCTTCGGTTCGCTGCTGACGCTGGTTGCCATCATCTACCTGTACAACAAGTCCGGTAGCTTCGATATCCTGGCCTGGCACAAGCTGCCGCTGACCATGGGCGAGCAGGTTGCGATCTTCTTCGCCTTCTTCATGGCCTTCGCCGTGAAGGTGCCGATGTTCCCGGTCCACACCTGGCTGCCGGACGTGCACGTGGAAGCGCCGACCGGCGGTTCCGCCGTGCTGGCCGCGATCATGCTGAAGCTGGGTGCTTACGGCTTCCTGCGTTTCTCGCTGCCGATCGTGCCTGACGCTTCGCACAAGCTGGCGCCGATGGTGATCGTGCTGTCCCTGATCGCCGTGATCTACATCGGCCTGGTGGCCCTGGTGCAGAAGGACATGAAGAAACTGGTGGCGTATTCGTCCATCGCGCACATGGGCTTCGTGACCCTGGGCTTCTTCATGTTCAACGAGATGGCGGTGCAGGGCGGTATCGTGCAGATGGTGTCGCACGGCTTCATCTCCGGCGCGATGTTCCTGTGCATCGGCGTGCTGTATGACCGCATGCACTCGCGCCAGATCGCCGACTACGGTGGCGTCGTGAACAAGATGCCCAAGTTCGCCGCTCTGTTCATCCTGTTCTCCATGGCCAACTGCGGCCTGCCAGCCACCTCCGGCTTCGTGGGCGAGTTCATGGTGATCCTGGGCGCCGTGCAGTTCAACTTCGTGACCGGCATCCTGGCTGCTACCGCCCTGATCTTCGGCGCGGCTTACTCCCTGTGGATGGCCAAGCGCGTGATCTTCGGCGCCATCACCAACAAGCACGTGGAAGAGCTGACCGACGTTAACAACCGCGAGTTCCTGATGCTGGGCATCCTGGCGATCGCTGTGCTGGTGATGGGCCTGTACCCAGCGCCATTCACCGACGTGATGCAGGTTTCCGTGGCCGACCTGCTGGCGCATGCGGCTCAAAGCAAGCTGCCAGCCGTGGCCCCTTGATTGCAAATAGGACCAAGTTTTCATGAATACCACTAACCTGATCCCGCTCTACGCAGAAGTCTTTCTGCTGATCGCCGCTTCGGCGATCCTGCTGATCGACATGTTCCTGGCAGAGGGCAAACGTGCGATCACTTATATGCTGACGCTGGCGACCCTGGTGGGCGCGGCCTTCTTCAGCTTTGCCGACTACACATCCGGCAGCACGGTGTACGCGTTCTCGAACATGTTCATCAGCGACCCGATGGGCAACCTGCTGAAACTGTTCTCCTACCTGACCATGGCGATGACGCTGGTGTATGCACGCCAGTATTCCACCGACCGCGGCATGTTGGGCGGTAACCTGGGCGGCGAGTTCTACGTCCTGGCGCTGTTCTCCCTGCTGGGCCAGATGGTGATGATCTCGGCCAACAACTTCCTGACCATTTACCTGGGCCTGGAACTGATGTCCCTGTCGCTGTACGCCCTGGTGGCCCTGCGCCGCGACGACGCCCGCGCAACCGAAGCTGCAATGAAGTACTTCATCCTGGGCGCGCTGGCTTCCGGCTTCCTGCTGTATGGCATGTCGATGTTGTATGGCGCGACCGGTTCGCTGGATATCTCCCGCGTGGCTGACAAGATCGGCTCCGGTACCGTCAACCCGACCATCCTGACCTTCGGCCTGGTGTTCGTGGTGGCCGGCCTGGCGTTCAAACTGGGCGCCGTTCCGTTCCATATGTGGGTACCGGACGTCTACCAAGGCGCTCCAACCGGCGTGACCCTGCTGCTGGGCGGCGCTCCGAAGCTGGCGACCTTCGCCATCTGCGTGCGCCTGCTGGTGGAAGGCATGCGCCCTGCGGCTGGCGACTGGCAGCAGATGCTGATGATCCTGGCCGTGCTGTCGCTGGCCATCGGCAACCTGACCGCCATCGCACAGACCAACCTGAAACGCATGCTGGCTTACTCCACGATCGCGCAAATGGGCTTCGTGCTGCTGGGCCTGATGGCCGGCGTTGTGGGCCACGAGACGGCCAATGGCGCCGCCGCCTACTCGTCCGCCATGTACTACGCGATCACCTACGTGCTGACCACCGTCGGCTCGTTTGGCCTGATCATGGTGCTGGCGCGCCAGGGCTTTGAAGCCGAAGAAATCAACGACTTCAAAGGCCTGTCCAAGCGCAGCCCGGGCTACGCAGTGCTGATGTCCGTGCTGATGTTCTCGCTGGCCGGCGTGCCGCCGATGATGGGCTTTGCCGCCAAGTTTGCGGTGCTGCAATCGGTGCTGGCGACAGGCGCTGTGTGGCTGACCGTGTTTGCAGTGATGTTCTCGCTGGTGGGCGCGTTCTACTACATCCGCATCGTGAAAGTGATGTGGTTCGACGAGCCGGCTGACACCACTCCTCTGTCCGTCACCACCGACAAGGGTGTCGTGCTGGCACTGAACGGCCTGGCCGTCGTGGTGCTGGGCATGATCCCAGGCCCTCTGCTGAACGCCTGCATGGCGGCGATGCAGAAGACCCTGGCTTCCTGATAGATGGACGTCAATGCTTCATCCTGGCTGGTCATCCTGCTTGCAGTGGTGGCCGCCAACCTGCCTTTCCTGAACGAGAAGGTATTTGCCCTGGTTCCGCTGAAAGCCGCACGCAAGCCATTCCTGGTGCGGCTGGCGGAACTGGCAGTGCTGTATGTTGTCGTTGGCGGCATCGGCATTGCGCTCGAATCCCGCATCGGCACCGCGTTTCCGCAGAACTGGGAGTTCTACTGGGTCGCGGCTTTCGCCTTCCTGGTGTTTGCTTTTCCTGGCTTCGTGGTACGCTACCTGCGTAAACACCACTAAATAGAACCGGTAAACCTGGGTCTGACGCGCAGCCGGATGGCCGTCCCGTCAGACCCCCAACGGTCTCCAAGCTTGCGATTGGGTTGTGCGCCTTTGATCTTCTCAATAAGTCAAAAGCCTGGAACCAACCCCATGGTCTGGAGACCGTTGAGGGTCGGACCCTGCGGGTCTGACCCAGGTTTACCGGTTTAAAAAGCAAACCATGGACAAACACCTAAAAGAAACCAAGATAGACGGCAGCATCGCCTACGACGGCGGCTTCCTCAAAGTCCACCGCGACACGGTCAGCCTGCCCGACGGCAAGCACACCAAGCGCGAATACATCCGCCATCCCGGCGCTGTAGTCATCATCCCCGTGCTCGACAACGGCAAGGTCCTGCTGGAGCGCCAATACCGCTACCCCAACGACCGCGTCTTCATCGAACTCCCCGCCGGCAAGATCGACCCTGGCGAAGACCCTCTGGCCTGCGCCATGCGCGAGCTGGAAGAGGAAACCGGCTACACCGCCGCCGACTGGCAATTCGTGAGCACCATCCACAACGCCATCGCCTACTCGGACGAGCACCTGGACATCTACCTGGCGCGCGGCCTGACCGCTGGCGAAGTCAAGCTGGACGACGGTGAATTCATCGAAACCATTACCGCCAGCGTGGATGAAATGCTGGACTGGGTCCGCAGCGGCAAGATCACCGACGTCAAGACCGTGATCGGCGCCTTCTGGCTCGACAAGCTGCGCGCCGGCGCCTGGAAGCTGGACTGAGGCCATGAACGGCATGCGCTGCCTGCTACTGGTTGGAGCCCTCGCGGCAAACCAGGCGCAGGCAGCGCCGGTGCAGCGCACGCCGTTCCAGATCCGCTGCGAAGATACGATCAGCAAGACAGTCTCAGTGCTGTCGGCGCGCCAGAACGGCTACACCGTCAACACACAGCTGTCGTACAAGCAGCTCTCGGCCATGCGCACCGAAAAGATGCCGGCCACCGGCTATGTGCTGGGCCTGACCCGCACCGAGTCGCGCGTGCAGATCGCCCTCGATGGTCCGATGCTCACCGACCCGGCCAGTGGCTACGAGTGCGTGGCGCCGCGGATCAAGGTGCAGTTGACGTACGCGCCAGTGCGCATTTATGTCGGCAATGAATTCCCGCCGGGGACTTGCGGTTACGCGGAGATCCTGACGCACGAACTGCGCCACATGAACGCCTACATGGACCACCTGGTCAAGGTCGAGGAAATCGTGCGGTCCGCATTGGCGCGGCGCTTCGAGGCCAAGCCGCTCTATGCCCCGGCCGGCACCGCGCGCTCGGCCCTGGCCCACGAGATCGACAGCGGCTGGCTGCCGTACATCAAGGCCGAAATGGCCAAGGTGGAGGTGCAGCAGGCGCTGATCGATTCGCAGGCAGAATACGCCCGCCTGAGCAAGGCGTGCAACGGCGAGATACAAACCATTTTAAGGAAGTCACGTAGCAGAAAATGAAGCGATACTTCGCATTGATTCCCGCCGCCGGCGTTGGCGCGCGCATAGCGGCCGCCAGCCCCAAACAGTACTTGCCCATCAACGGCGTGCCGATGCTGCAGCACACGCTTGAAGCGTTTCGCCGCAGCGAACTGATTGCGCATACCTATGTGGTGGTGAGCGCGGGCGACGGCTATATCGATTCCATCACGCCCGAACTTGGCGTGACGGTCCTGCGCTGCGGCGGCGCTACGCGCATGGATTCGATCCTGAACGGCTTGCGCGCCATTCGCGCCAACGTGGGCGATGACGACATGGTGCTGGTGCATGACGCTGCACGTCCCGGCCTGACGCCGGCCCTGATCGCAAAGCTGATTGCCGCTGTCGGCGACCACGAGGGCGGGGGGCTGCTTGCCCTGCCGGTGGTGGACACGGTAAAGTCCACGCGCACTGGCACTTTGCAGACCACGCCGCGCGACGGCCTGTGGCTGGCGCAGACGCCGCAGATGTTCTCGTACGCGCTGCTGCTGCGCGCCCTGGCGCTGGCGCCGGACCCGAACGCCATCACCGATGACGCCAGTGCCGTCGAGATGCTAGGCTTCTCGCCGAAACTGGTGGAAGGCCATCCCCGCAATTTGAAGGTCACGCTGCCGACCGATATCGCGATCGCAGAAATGTATTTAGGACAGGATTCAAAATGACGCAACTCCCATTCCGCATCGGCCAGGGCTATGACTCGCACCGCCTGGTTGAAGGCCGCAAGCTGATTCTTGGCGGGGTCGATATCCCGCACGAACGCGGCCTGCTTGGGCACTCGGACGCAGACGCGCTGCTGCATGCGATCACCGACGCCATCCTCGGTGCGGCGGCACTGGGCGATATCGGCAAGCACTTCCCGGATACGGCCGAAGAATTCCGCGGCGCCGATTCGCGCGTGCTGCTGCGCGAGGCCGCCAAGCGCGTGCGCGCAACAGGCTACGATATCGGCAATGTGGACTGCACCATCATCGCCCAGCGCCCGAAGATGGCGCCGCACATTGCAACCATGGCGGCCAATATTGCCGCTGACCTCGGCGTGCCGGACGGCCATGTGAACGTGAAGGCCAAGACCAACGAAAAGCTCGGCTATCTCGGCCGAGAAGAAGGCATCAATGCCGAAGCTGTAGCGCTGCTGGTGCTGCGCCAGGGGGCGTAAATCCATGACGTCACGCCAGCAGCAGCGCGAACCGGCGCCCGGCGCAGCGCTTGCTGCGTCGCGCCTGCCGCCGCTCGAAGCTTCGCGCAACGTACCGGACGGGGAGGCGGCGCAAGCCGCCAAAGCCGAAGCGCGCGAGCGCCGCGATGCAGCGGTGCGAGGCGTGTCTTCGATGCAGGAGATGCGTGAAGCCATCCGCGCGGCAGCCCGCGCGTTGCCGGCCATCGATGCCGTGCCGCGCGTACGCCCGATGAGCGCAACCGCGTTCCGCACACGGGCGCGTGAAGGGCTGCCATTCCTGATTCCCGGCGCAGTTGCACGCTGGCCGGTCTGCGCGCTCGGTCCGGAAGTGCTGCGAGAGCGCTTTGGTGATGTACACGTGCGCGCACGCGTTGGCGACTACATCGGCACGGCCTTCGCACCCGACCGCGCGATGCAGGACATGACCATGCGCGAGTATCTCGATCTCGCCGATGTGGCTGAAGGCTTGCCGCCATACCTCGGCAACCTCGAACTGCGCGAGTTGAATAGCCTGTGCCACTGGCCGGCGTATTTCGAAAAGATGGGGCCGCCGCGCTTCTGGATCGGCCCCGCCGGAACTGTCACGCCGCTGCACAGCGACTTTGACGACAACATTTTCGCGCAGGTCTGGGGCAGCAAGCGGATTTTCCTCGCGCCGCCGCACCACGACGAGTTCCTTTACACCCGCGAGGCCAATCCGGTCTTGTTCGGCAGCCCGTTCGATCCCGAAGCGCCAGATTTCGAACGCTACCCGCTGGCGCGCCAGGCCACGATGATCGAAGTGATCGTCCAGCCTGGCGATATGCTCTTCGTTCCGGCCGGCTGGTACCACCAGGTGCGCGCACTGACTTTCTCGCTGTCGTCAAACCGCTGGGCGCGCGGCAAACCTTTTGCCTTGGCTTGAAAGACAGGTATGTGGCCGTTTCCAAAGTGAACAAAATTGCGGGCACTTGTCACGCCAGAATGGGGCGCGCAGCCGACGAAATTGCCACCTGAGCTAGATCGATACTTTCCTGTCCTAAATGGCGACTACTCGGAGCGTTGGGACATTGGAATCAATCTTCTCGATCGTGTTCATGCTGAAAAATGCACGTGCGCCATCGCATCGCATCCAGTTGTCCGTGTACTCAACGGAATTGTTCTGGATGATCCGAATACGAGTGACCATCATATCTATTTGAATCATCCCGCTTTGAAGGGAAGTGTTCTTTTCTTGTCGCATGTTGGCGATTCGAGAGTCGTGTTTGCATCGCTTGCGGAGTTCATGGATTTCGTCGGGAAGGCAAAACGGGAAGGCCTATGGTTCAGTGATCTCCATCCCTCAAGATCCACTATTGTTGAGGATCAAGTTGCTCTGAGCCAACTGATTACCGATCTGCTCGACAATAGCGATCCCGAGATCGAGGCCGCTGTGCTCGCGATTATTCCCTCCATGGATCTACGAGACGAAAGGTTATTGAGCCGGCTCGCTTCTGATTCGAATTTCTTTTACGGAGAAGCCGTGGCGAGGGAAATTGAAAAGAGACCGGCCCCTTACTTGATGCGGTTAGCGGAGCGTTGCGCTCAACACGAACATATTCAGGTCCGCCAGGCCTGGAATAGGGCTGTAGCGGCAATTAGGGAGTTGAAGGTCGAATCTTAAGGCGGCGTTGGACTGCCATGGACCGGACTTGTCCGGTTCGGCCCAGGCATGTCTTGCCTGATGCTCACCTGCCACTCTTTGCACCTTGTGAGCGGTTGTGGTACTGAAGGATGATGCGCCGTCCTTCTTCAATTTCTTCTTGTGTTGGCGTGCGTCCATTGAAAAGCAGCCTGCCTCGTTCGAAATCGTGCGATTGCATCTCGGAACATTCCTCAGTCGGGACAATGTCATCGTCTTTCATCGCGTCAATTGCGTCCCAATCCGTCTCGCTCACGCAGGATGATGTGATATTGAAGGGCTTCTGGCCTGGTGGCTTTTCGAAAGGAAATGACACTGAGGGTCTCGCTTTCATAGCAGTAGGTCAACTTGGCAATTCGCCCTTCCACGAATCCGATTATTCGCTTTAGTTCGTCTCAGAAGATTGACATGGTCAGTCCAGGCCTTTGAAAAAGGAGGTCAAGCAGCCGGGGCGGCAAGTTGATGCTCAAGCGCTTCGACGGCACATGTGTTGAGGTGGATCAGGTAAGATCGCGGGATGACTAGGGATACTTTTGATTACCGCGAGGTGGCGGTGGAATCGGTCGAGGAATACGGCCAGGTGGTGCTGCGGCCGGTGAATGGGCAGGCGTTCAGCCCGGAGATGCGGGTTCAGTGTTCGCGGCAGTTGCGCGATACGGCCGTTTATCCGCTGGGTACCTGTTTCCTTGTGCTGGCGAAGATGACCGACCGTCTCGGGGGGGAGCCTTACCTGTACGTCTTCCACGGCGACCCGGTCAAGGTGCTGACGCCTGCGCATCTCGAGACTTTCCTCAATGACCGCCGCCGCTTGCGGATCTAGGAGAATATTGATGAAGCTTGTTTTTGCTGCGTTGCTGGCGGCGCCCGCACTGGCGATCGCGCAGGCTGCCGACCCTCAGCCTGACGAACTATTGCAAATCGCATTCCCGAAATGGGTCGACGAGGAGGGCGGGCGTTTGCAGTCGATCCCGACCAGCGCCGCTACGCGCGGCTGGAATGCGAAACAAGGCAGGAAGCGCAACGTCATCGTGCTGCCGCGCCAGGTGGTGCGCGTCGCCCCGGGTCGCATCGTGCTGCTGGCGACCATGATGCCGGCAGGCGATGGCGGCGAGCCGCAAGTTGCACACGGCACGCCGGCCGGCCTTGCAGCCTATACCTTCAAGCCCGGCAAGGACGGTTGGAAGATCGCCAGGCGCCAGGAGCCGTTCGCCCTGCAGGGCTTTGAAGGACGGGTGCAGTTGGCGACGGCTCCATTGTCCGCAAAGTCGCAGGCGTTGCAAGCTACCTGGGGAAGCTGCTGGCAAGGGCATTGCGTGGATGTCATCGCGCTGTATGCAATCGGCGCCGACGGCGTGAAAGCACAGCCGCTCCTGCTGCAAAAGATCAAGGGCAGCAACGTCTACTCACGCCCCGATTGCGTCGACCGCCTGGGCGGCATCGTGCAAGGCTTGCATCCTGCCGATCCAGCCTACGCCGACGAGAAGGTGCCGCCGGGCCAATGCTATGACATCGAAGGCCGCTGGGAGCTTGCCGGTGCAAGCGCGCTGACGCTGCGTTTCACTGGCGCGGTGAGCAAGGCAGGCAAGGATGGCAATGCTCCTGCGCAGCGCGTCGACCAGGCGATGAAGTTCGAATTCCGCGGCGGGCGCTATGTGCCCGTCTCCGGCAGCAATCCCGTTCCGGACGCTTAAATCAAAGGAGACAAACGATGATCAAGATTCGCGAAATTGACCACATCGTACTGCGCGTTGTCGACGCCGACCGCATGATCCGCTTCTATACCGAAGTGCTGGGCTGTACGATCGAGCGCCGCCAGGACGAGATCGGCCTGATCCAGCTGCGCGCTGGCAGCTCGCTGGTGGACCTGGTGCCGGTTGATAAAAAGCTGGGCAGGATGGGCGGTGCTGCGCCGGGCAAGGAAGGGCGCAATGTCGACCATTTCTGCTTCCGCGTCGAGCCGTTTGACGAGGCGGCGATCCGCGCCCACCTGAGCGCGCACGACGTGGCGAATGGCCCGTCCGAATCACGCTATGGTGCGGAAGGCGAAGGGCCGTCGATCTATGTCAACGACCCCGAAGGCAACACCGTCGAACTGCGCGGTGCGCCTTACACGAGCTGATTACTCGTCGTCGTCCTCGTCGTCCTTCTTGAGCTTCGAGGACTTGCGCGCTTCATCGGCGGCAGCTTTCAGCTTGGCCGCATCGCCCATGAATTCATCCACGCTGTGGTCTTTGCTCTGGCGGACTTCGGGCGGCAGGATCACCGACATGTAGAGCTCATCGCGCAGCCGTCCGGCGCCCTCGTAATTCCGCATCAGGATCAGGCCAGAGCCCAGGGCGAGGAACACGGCGCAGGATGAGATGAAGGCGCGCGGCTTGTGCGGCTTCACGGTGCGCAAGTGGTTGTAGATCATCGCCACCAGGATCAGCATCACCACATGGTTGCCGTAGCGCGTGAACATTTCCGCCGACCAGGCATACGCCAGCACGCTGCTCAAAGCCTTCCATGCGCCGATTGCTACCAGTCCGCTGCCAAGGATGAACAGATGGCGTCCAAGGCGTGCATGACCGCCGAAAATGCGATTGGCCAGGGCCCAGACGCCACTCCACACCATGCCGGCGCCGATGCCGGTGACAATCACCAGCAGGTAACGGATGGCCTGGAAGGCGCCCGTATCGGACAGCGCTTCGGTCACGCCGACGAACAGGGCAATCAGCGCCATGCCTGCCAGCGCGGGCACGCCGCCTTCCCAGGCATGCATGGTGGTATCGGTGACTTCGGCTTCAACCGGGAATGCCGCGTCGCGTACGCGCAGGCGGGTGTGGCCGAGGCGCACCACGGTGGTGCCGTTGATCGGGACCGAAGCCTGGCGCTTGCCGTGCACCACGATGCCGTTCTGGCTGCCCAGGTCGCGCATCACGAGCGCACCGTCTTCCGCCAGCTCCACTACGGCGTGGGTAGGCGCGGTATGCGCGTCGTCCAGGATGAAGTCGTTGTTGTAGCCGCGGCCGATGGTGATCGGCAGCTTGTCGACGCGGTGGCGATGCAGCACGTCGCCGTTGCGCGCCAGGGTCTCGATGAAGAACGGGCCGTTCATTTCCTGCCCCCGCGCGCCAGCGATTCGAGGAAGGCACGCGAGGCACGCAGGCCGTTTTCATAGGACACGCCGCGCGCATCAAGGCGGCTTTGCAGGTTCATCTTGCCTTCGTCGGTGCTGGAGGTCAGCAGGGCGAAGTCGTACAGGCCGTCGAACTTGCGGTAGGCGCGCACGCACATCACGGCGCGCATCGGCAGGTTGCTGTTCTTGACGAATTGTTCGGTGCACATCGGGCCGGTCAGGCGCTTGTCCTTGTGGCTGCCGAAGCTCTCGTTCTTGAACGAGTTGCTGGACAGGACAGCGAAGCGTACTTCATCCAGTCCCGTGCTCTTCATGTATTGATGCTGGATCTGCACCTGGCCGGTCTGCAGCGAGCCGGAGACGAACAGCGACGACTCCATCTGGCAATTGGTGACTTCCACCTGGAAGGAGTCGCGGTCGTTGGACCGCCCCCAGCAGCGCATCTGTTCCGATTCGCGCACCGGCACAGAGTACGGTCCCATGGCCTTGGCGGACAGCGGTTTTTCCAGCAACTGGTCGATCATGGCCTTCTGGTGCACCAGAAGCTGCTGCGCGACGATGGCGGTGAAGTCCTTCGGCGGCTTGGCCTCCGGATCGACTTTCTTCAGCAGCTCTTGCGCGTAGCGGGCAGGGACCAGGAAGGACACCAGTTCGCCATCGAGGCGCTTGGAGACGTTGATGCCGGCCACCGCGCCATCCACGGTCACGCTCGGGCCGCCGCTCATGCCGGCGTTGATCGGGCCCGTGAACATCAGCTGCTCGTAGAAGCTGCGCGCGATTACGCCGTTGAACGAACCTTCGGAGATGGCAAAGCCCAGGTCGAGCGGATTGCCCAGCGAGTACAGGTACTGGCCTTGCGTCAGGGTGACCGGCTTGTCGCCCAGCTTGAAGTAGCCGGTGCCGTAGCGGTTGACGCGCACCACGGCCAGGTCGTGCAGCACATCGACTGCCAGCAATTCGATATTGCCGCGCTGGCCGGCGGTATCGACCCATTCGCCGGTGTAGGTATCCGGATCAAGTGCGAACTGCGAGACGACGTGGTAGTTCGTCAGCACCAGGTTGGAGGTGCCGACCAGGAAGCCGGAGCCGACCGAGGATTGGGTGCGGCCGGTTTTCAGCAGCGAGCGTACCTGCAGCAGGTCGGCCTTGGCGGCGGAATAGAGTTTTTGCGCGGTGCTCGATGGTGTCGGCAGGGCGACTGCATCGGGGGCTTGGGCCGGAGCCTGCTGGGCGTTGGCTGCTGCGCAGCCCCAGGTCAAAGTCAGTAGTAATGCAAGTTTAGTGAATTTCATCTAATCCTTAGACCTGGGAGTGAGGCGGGGATTACAGTTCGCCGTCTTCGGCGGCTGGCGGGGTGACTGGGGTCATCATGTGCCCCAGCTTGAGCGCCTTGGTATTCAGGTAGTGCTGGTTGAAGGCATTGCGGTTGACCAGCAGCGGCACCCGTTCGGCGACTTCGACGCCAAGGCTGCCCATGGCCGCGATCTTGCGCGGGTTGTTGGTCATCAGCTTCAGGCTCTTCACCCCAAACTGCTTGAGCATCGGTTCAACCAGGGCGTAGTTGCGCTGGTCTGGCTTGAAGCCTAGTTGTTCGTTGGCTTGCACGGTGTCGGCGCCTTGCTCTTGCAGGCGGTAGGCGCGCATCTTGTTGATCAGGCCAATGCCGCGGCCCTCCTGGCGCAGGTAGAGCAGCACGCCGCGGCCTTCCTCGGCGATGCGTTTCAGCGCGCCTTCGAGCTGGGCGCCGCAGTCGCAGCGCTGGGAGAACAGCACGTCGCCGGTCAGGCATTCGGAATGGACGCGCGCCAGCACAGGCTCGCCATTGCCGATATCGCCCAGCACCATGGCCAGGTGCTCCTTGCCGGTCGCGTGTTCGACGAAGGCATGCAGCGTGAACTGGGCCCACGGCGTCGGCAGGGCGCACGAGGTGACGTAGTCCAGGTCTTCTTTTACCGGTTGTTCTGCTACGGGCTGCATGATGCTCTTTCAATCTTTGTGTTGTGTAACCCTGCAATCATAACAAAAACCCGGATATTAGGGGGCAGCCCCAAGCCGGATGGCCGTCCCGTCTGCCCCCCAACGGTCTCGAACCAGAACCGTTGGCCGCGCCGCAGACTGGGTCTGACCCTGCGGGTCAGACCCAGGTTTACCGGTTTAAGGCAGGTCAAACAGCAGAACTTCGACATTATCGCCACCCGACAGCCTCACCGACTCCTCGCCGGTAATCTTGGCAGCATCGCCACCTTTCAGCGCAGTACCGTTGACGGTCAGCGTGCCGCGGATCACGTGGACATAAGCCTGCCGCCCCGCGTCCAGCGCATGCACCGCCCCTGCGCCGTCATTCAGGATGGAGGCGTAGATAAACGCGTCCTGGTGCACCAGCACCGACCCCTCACGTCCATCCGGCGATGCGATCAGCCGCAAGGCGCCGGTTTTGCTCTCCGGCGTAAAGTGCTTTTCCTCGTAGCCAGGCTCGATGCCGCCCTGCGAAGGCTGGATCCAGATCTGCAGGAAATGCACGCCTTCCTTGTTCGAGTGGTTGTACTCGGAGTGGCGCACGCCGGTGCCAGCCGTCATGCGCTGCACGTCGCCGTAGTGCAGGACCGAGCCATTGCCCATGCTGTCCTTGTGTTCCAGCGCACCGCTCAGCACATACGAGATGATCTCCATGTCGCGGTGGCCGTGGGTGCCGAAACCCTGGCCCGGCGACACCTTGTCCTCGTTGATCACCAGCAGGGGGCCGAAACCGACATGGTTCGGGTCGTAGTAGTGACCGAAAGAGAAGCTGTGTTTCGAATCCAGCCAGCCAAAATTGGCAACGCCGCGGTCTTCAGATTTACGTACTTGCAACATGATTAGCTCCTTGTGCGATAATTTCGATCAGATGTTTCACAGTATAAGTGTGGGCAATCGTGTTAAAAAGCGAATAATTTGCCTGTCTATGATCGAAAAAATCGAATGCTGAGATTAAGCCTGGAAGCCCTGCAAATCGTGGACGCCATCGACCGTGGCGGTTCCTTTGCCGCCGCCGCGCGGGAGTTGTACCGCGTCCCTTCGACCATTTCCTATACAGTCGGCAAGCTGGAAGAGGAGCTTGGGGTGCAAGTGTTCGAGCGCTTCGGCCCGCGCGTTGCACTGACAGCTGCCGGGCACGAACTGCTGAAGGAGGGACGCTACCTGCTCAAGGCGGCGGGCGACCTGGAGCAGCGCGTGCGGCGCGTTGCCTCCGGCTGGGAAACGGAGCTGGCAGTCGGCCTTGACTCTATGTTCGGCGCCGCCGTGCTGGCTCAGGACGTGCGCGCTTTCTATGAGGTCACCCAGCAAACCCGCCTGCGCCTGGTGCAGGAAACGCTCGGCGGCAGCTGGGAGGCCTTGCTGGACCGGCGCGTCGATCTCGTGGTCGGCGCGCCGGGCGACGGTCCGGCCGGGGGCGGTTATGTGTCGCAGCCCATCGGACAGTTGAAATGGGTGTTCGCGGTCGCGCCGCAGCATCCGCTGGCGCAGTTGCCCGGCCGCCTGGGGCGCAACGCGTTGCAGCTGCACCGTGCGATTGCCACGGCCGATTCCGCACGGCTGCTGGCGCCGCGCACGGTCGGCCTGGTGCTGGGGCAGGACACGCTGACGGTGCCGACCATGCAGGCCAAATTCGACTACCAGTGCGCTGGGCTGGGCTTCGGCTTCCTGCCCGAACGCTGCGCGCGCGAGGCGATTGCTGCCGGCCTGCTGGTGGAAAAGGAGGTGGAAGAGCCCAAGCCCGATGAAACTTTCTACCTCGCGTGGCGCAGCGGCGAGTCCGGCGCAGCCCTGCGCTGGTGGCGGCAACGCATGGCCGAACCGGGCTTGTTCGATCGCCTATGCTCGCACCTGCCGAAAGTTGCGCTTGGTCAATAAGCGTGTTGCACGCGCCATCGTCACCATGGCCAAGCAATTGCGGCGGGAATCGTGGCCGAGGGCGTGGAAACCATCGAACAGATGAGCTTCCTGCGCGACCTGGGCTGCGACCAGCTCCAGGGTTACCTGTTCAGCCAGCCGGTCGGCGCGGCAGGCCTCGAACGCATGCTGCGCGAAGGCAAGCGCTTGGCGGTCACCGGGCGCCAGGCGACGCTGGCTCCATGAAATCACCCATTACTGGACCTTTCTTAGGGCCATGTTGCGGTGCAAACTGTCCCTGCCAACATCGAAAGGGATTGCCATGCTGGACTTCTATTACGTCGCGACACCCCAAGGTCAGCAATTGCTGATGTTCCTGGAAGAGACCGGATTGCCATTTCGCCGCATTCCCCACGCCAGGTCGCTGGCGATTGTCGACCACTGGCCGATGGATGCCGGCGAACCGTTGCCGCTGCAGGAGTCGGGCGCCATGCTGCTTTACCTGGCCGAAAAAGCCGGTTTCGGCATGCCGGCCGGAATGCGCGCACGGGCAGCGACGAGGCAGTGGCTGTTCTGGCAGAAGTCATTCGAATGCCGCAGCAATGAAACGGGTGGGCTGTACAGTGCGCTCGACAAGGAACTGGGAGGGCAGGCTTACCTGTGCGGGGAGCAATACTCCGTGGCTGACATCGCCTGCTTCCCCTGGGTGAGCGCGCGCGGTGCACGGCTGGCCGCTTATCCCAAGCTGGCGCGCTGGTTCCATGCCGTCAGCCAGCGGCCGGCAACGCAGCGCGCCTACGGCGCTCCGGACAGCGTGGCGCCGCCGGCCGAAAGCGAAGCGCTGGCGGGAGTATTGCCATGAAGCGGAGCGATGCGGGCAGCATGTTGTCGGTGGCGGCGATCTGGGGCGCCTCCTATCTGTTCATCCGCGTCGGCGCGCCGGAGTTTGGCGCGGCGGCAATGGGCGGGGTGCGCGCTGTCGCAGCGGCAGGACTGTTGTTGCCGCTGCTGTTGTGGCGTGGCCAGCTCGGCGCACTGCGCAAGCATTGGCGCGGCATCGGCTTTGTTGGCGTGACCAATGCGGCCCTGCCTTTCCTGTTGTTCAATTTCGCCGCGCTGACGATTCCGGCAGGCCTGTCCTCCATCCTGAGCGCGACCACGCCCTTGTTCGCGGCCCTGATCGGCGCCATCTGGCTCGGCGAACGCTTGACCCTCACGCGCATGGCCGGCTTGTCGCTGGGCTTTGGCGGCGTGGTGCTGCTGGTGGCGGGCAAGCTGCACTTCCTGCCGCAACACGACATGCTGCGCACGGTGCTGGCCTCGCTGGCCTGCCTGGCGGCGACGCTGCTGTATGGGATTTCGGGCAATTTCAGCAAGCGCTACCTGGCCGAAGCGCCGCCGCTGGCGGTGGCGACGGGCAGCCAGATGGTGGCTGCCGTGCTCTTGATTGGCCCGGCGCTGGCGCTGTGGCCTGCCGAGCCGCCTTCGGCCAAGGCCTGGGGCGCGGTGCTGGCGCTGGCTGCACTGTGCACGACGTTCGCATACGTGCTGTTCTTTGGATTAATTGCGCGGCTGGGCGCGAGCAAGGCGATGAGTGCGCTGTTCCTGATCCCGGCCTTTGGCGTGCTGTGGGGCTGCCTGTTCCTGGGGGAGACGTTCTCGTTGCAGATGGGATTGAGCTGCCTGGTGATCCTCGCGGGTTGCGCGCTGACCACCGGGCTTGTTGAACCGTCGCGCTGGACGGTTCCGTTCCTGACTAGGCGCGCTTAGCGCTTGTCATCGTTTTTGTGGCTTTGGCGGCCGGCTTCGGCGTGCTGCTCAGGGGTGCCGCCACGGGTGCCGCCACCGCTGCCGCCGCTGCCGCTCTGGCGGCTGCCCGATTCGGACGAGCCGGACTGGCGGTTGCCGTCATTCTTGTGGCTCATGCTGCCGGCCTTGCGCGCTTCTTCCGAGGTGAACTCGTGCGCATTGCCGGAGGCGTGGGCTGCCTTGCCGCCTTCGCTGGCGATTTCACGCTGCTTTTCGGGGTCCATCGATGCGAAGCCACGGTTGCTGGTATCGCCCGACTGTTTGTTCCCGCCGCGGTTGTCTTGATTACTGGATGCCATGATCATCTCCCAATTCGGTTCAAGGAGTCGTCATGGTAGGCGTGGCAGGGGCGCCAATTAATCAGAACACGCTACCAGAGTTTGTAGGACAATGGCTCATTGAAAAGTAACTTTTCGAGGCAGGCCATGTACCTACTGGATCGCTTTACCGCTGCGCAGGAAGGCCTCTACCAACAGGTGGTCAGCGAACTGTCGGCTGGACGCAAGCGCAGCCACTGGATGTGGTTCATCTTTCCGCAGATCGCCGGCCTCGGCGCCAGCGCCATGGCGCAGCATTACGCGATCAGCGGGCTGGCCGAAGCGCAAGCCTACCTGGCGCATCCCTTGCTGGGCGCGCGGCTGCGCCAGTGCAGCGCGCTGGTGCTGGCTGTCCAGGGAGCCACGGTCCATGGTATCTTCGGGTCGCCGGACAATATGAAATTTCATTCGTCGATGACGCTGTTCGCGCAAGCCGCGCCGGACGAAGCGCTGTTCCGCGCTTGCCTCGACAAATATTTTGGCGGCGTGCCCGACCCGGCCACGCTGGACTTACTGCACAAGGAAAAACAATGACCCGTACCATCCTCGACGACGCCCACCTGCACCCGGCCATCCGCGAACGCGTGGCGAAGAACCATGCCGACATCGTGGCGGAAGTGCAGGCGGCCATTGCGGCCAACCGCGTGGTGGTCGTCGGCATGCGCCAGAACCCGTTCCCGAAAAAGACCTGCCGCCTGCTGGACGCGCAAGGCACCAAGTATGCCTACCTCGAATACGGCAGCTACTTCAGCATGTGGCGCCGCCGCACGGCGCTGAAGATGTGGACCGGCTGGCCGACCTTCCCGATGATCTTCATCGACGGCGTCCTGATTGGCGGCTTCAGCGACCTGGAGCGCCTGATCGAGAAGGGCGAATTTACTTCGCTGGTCGCACCGCGACTGCAGGGATGATGGACGCGCTGCCTTTGCGCCTGAATCCCGGCGACGACCTGCGCGGCGCCGTCGAACAGGCGCTGCGCGATGCGGGAGCTGCGGCCGGCTACCTGGTGCAGGGCATCGGCAGCCTGTCTGTGGCGCAGCTGCGCTATGCCGGGCTGGCGCAGCCGACCGAGTTGCTGGGCGACCTGGAAATCCTGACGGTAGCCGGCTCGGTGGCGCCGGACGGCGCCCACCTGCACATGATGCTGTCCGATGCGCGCGGCAGGGTGTTCGGCGGGCACGTGGGCCGCGGCTGCATCGTGCGCACCACGGCCGAGTTGCTGCTGGTGCTGCTGCCGGCGCACCGGTTCTCGCGCGAGCACGACCCGCTTACGGGCTTTGCGGAGCTGGCGATTCGGCGCGCGCCAGGCTAGGCTTGCGTTCCTTCTGCAGGCGGGCAGCGACTTGTTCCGCGCCGGCGAAGGCGCGCACCAGGTTGCCGCCGGCCAGCTTGGCAAGGTCCTTGTCGCTCCAGCCGCGGCGTATCAGTTCCGCAAACAGGGCAGGGTAGGTCGATACGTCTTCCAGCCCTTCCGGGTTGATGGAGCCGTAATAGTCGCCGGCGATGCCGACGTGGTCCTTGCCCGCCACGCGCGCCACGTACTCGATGTGGTCGGCCACCATGGCCAGGGTGGCTTTCGGCTGCGGGCCGGCCTTGGCGATATACGCTTCCCTGACGGCCTTGAATTCCGGGCTGTCCGGCCTGGCGCCGGCGGCTGCCGCGGCGTCGCCCAGGCCTTTGCCCCATGCCGCCACCTGTGGCGAGACGAAGGCCGGCACAAACGTTACCATCACCACGCCGCCGTTGGCCGGCAGCCGTTTCAGTACTTCGTCCGGCACGTTGCGCGGATGGTCGTCCAGTGCGCGGGCGCTGGAGTGCGAGAAGATCACCGGCGCCTCGCTGGTGTCGAGCGCCTGCAGCATCACTTCCGTGCTGACGTGGCTCAGGTCCACCAGCATGCCAAGGCGGTTCATTTCGCGCACCACTTCCTGGCCGAAGCGCGTCAGACCGCCGTGCTTGCGTTCACCCATGGCGGCGTCGACCCAGTCCAGCGTGCTGTTGTGGGTCAGGGTCATGTAGCGGGCGCCGAGGTCGTAGTAGGCGCGCAGGGCGCCGAGGCTGTTTTCGATCACGTGGCCGCCTTCCATGCCGATGAAGCTGGCGATCTTGCCTTCGCGTTTGGCCTTGGCGATGTCGCTGCTGCGGGTGGCCAGCACCAGGCTTTCAGGATATTTCGCGATCATGCGGCGCGCCAGGTCGATCTGCTCCAGCTGCGCGACGGCCCAGCCGCTTTTCAGCTCGCCCGGCACGTAGACGCTCCAGAACTGGGCGGACAGCTTGCCTTGCTTCAGGCGCGCCAGGTCGGTTTCGTGCGGGGTGCGCTGGCGCAGGTCGTAGTGGTCCACGTCCATCGGATGGCCGGCGTCTTCGCGGATGGTCCAGGGCAGGTCATTGTGGCCATCGACCAGGGGCACGCGGTCCAGCAGGGCCTGGGCGTGGCGCAGGGCGGCGTCTGCGGCGAAGGCGGGCGAACAGCCCAGGACTCCGCACAGCAGTGTGATGTACAGTCGGTTCAAATTATCTCCGTTGAAATAGCGATTATTTTTCAAGTATGCCGCAGCGCCAAACGCCGGTATACTCTGGCGGTTTAGCAAGACCTGAATCCGGAATTCTTCATGCATCGACATCGCGCACCTGCCAGGGGCTTTACGCTCATCGAACTGATTGTCGTCATCGTCATCCTCGGCATTCTGGCTGCGGTGGCGCTGCCGAAAATGATCAACTTCGGCTCCTCCGCCCGTACCGCATCGATCCAGGCCCTTGCAGGATCGGTCAGGACGTCGATCGGCCTGGTCAAGTCGCTTACCGCGCTGAGGGGCGAAGGCACGCCCGGCGCCCAGGCCAACATCACGTTTGTCGACCTGGACGACACGACCAGCATGCGCGTCTGGAGCGGCTACCCTGACCGCTGGTGCGACGGCATCGGCATTGCGCTGCAAGGCACCAAGATACCGGCCGGCGGCTGCTACCTGTCATCCAGCGCGGTGAAGACCGGCGACTATACTTTCTACGGCTACGGCAATAGCCAGATCCCCGGCGGCGACGCCGGGTGGCGAATCGAGGAGGCGCCGAACCCGACGCAGTGCTCCGTCCGATACAACTACAACGGCAGCGGCACTCCAGTGGTCACAGTGAACACCAGCGGCTGCTAAGGGCGCCTGGGCGCGCGCAGCGGATCGAGCAGGGCGCGCAGGTTGTTGTGGTCGATCTCGTACATCAATGCCAGCAGCGCGCCAAGCTCCCCTTTCGGGAAGCCTTCGCGCGCCATCCAGCCCAGGTAATGGCCTGGCAAGTCGGCCAGCTTGCGGCCCTTGTACTTCCCGTAGGGCATATCGCGCGCCACCAGCATTGCCAGGTATTCCGGGTTCATTCTTCTACAGTGCTTTCACAGGTATGCAGATCTCGCAGGTAAAGCTGCCGTCGGTCTGCGTCGCAAGGTTCTCGTAGCGTTCAAAGCATGGGCGCTCGTCGCATTGCAGCCCGCTGGAAGGCAGCCATTCCTTCATCATGCGGTTCCACACCGGGCCGATGTCGCGCGGCGAACCGGTGTAGCGGGTGACAGCATAGCGCCCGCCGGGCAGATGGGCGACGCTGAATTGCCCGCCGGGCTCGAAACCTTCCGGGATCTCGACGCAGGCATCATAGCGGCACTTGTCGGCCGGTGTGACGCTCGGGTCGTCGTGGCCGATGCCGTAGCAGGTGGCGCCGGCCAGGCCGTGGCCGAGCATCCAGGGCATGACGGCCTGGGCCCAGAACTGGCCGACGGCCGGGCCGTAGGGGCCGATGTGGCGGCGGTAGGCGATGCGGGCAGCTGGCAGGTCGACGATGTTGACTTCCATGATCATTTCTCCGAATGGGTTGTTGGAGACGCCATGTTCGCCGTTCGCGCCTGCGCCGGCCTGACCGTACTTGCTGTTCGCCTGATCCAGATTGCTATTTTGCGCCGCCAGGAACGCGGCCGTGCGCTCGGGCGTGCTGTTGCGCCACTCGGTGGGCGTGCTGCCGAAGCGGGTCTTGAAGGCCCGGGCAAAGGCTTCGCCCGAGCCGAAGCCGGTCGACAGCGCGACCTCGAGCACCGTACCGCCGGCAGCCAGCTTGTGGGCCGCGACTTCCAGGCGGCGCCGGCGCACATAGTCGCCGATGGTCTCGCCCATCCAGCCGGCGAAGATGCGGTGGAAGTGGTAGCGCGAAAAGTTGGCGATGTCGGCCAGGGCCGGCAGGTCAAGCTGCGCGTCCAGGTTGCGGTCGATATGGTCTAGCACCCGGTTCATGCGGCGCTCGTATTCGCTGCGCGGATCGTTCATGCGAGGGGATAGATGCGGTCAAGGCTGCCGGGGCCGAAGTACTTTTCGTATTCCCTGGCAGCGTAGGAATCCATCATGCCGGAAATGTAGTCCACTACCAGCCGCTCGCGCGAATCCTTCAGGCTGCGGATGGCCGGCGGCAGCAGGATGCCGCCCTTGTTGTAGGTCTTGTCGGTCAGGACTTCGAACAGGCCGCGGATGATTTTCTCGCCGCGCTTTTCGTAGAGCTGCACGTCTTTCTTGCGCAGGATGGCGCGCCACAGCAGGCTTTTCAGGCCGCGCGCCAGCAGGCCCTTGGTGCGGTAGCCCAGTTCGGGGCCGTGCTTGCCTTCCACCACGGCGATGTCGCGGCACAGTTCATGCACGATCTGCGAGGTCAGCTCCTTGCGCAGCACGATCGAATATTCCTCCGAGCTTTCCTGCATGTCGCATTTCAGCGCTTCCTCGTGGGCGTGGTTGGCGATGCTGGCGAATTGCTCGTAGGCGGCGGAAAAGTCCTTGCTGATCCTGAATTCGTGGACGATCTCGCCCCAGGTGATGATGCCGAAGCTCAGCGCATCTTCCACGTCGTGGGCGGCATAGGCGATTTCGTCGGCCAGGTCCATGATCTGGGCGTCGATGCTCTTGCGGACCGTAATGCCGGCGGCGTTGAGCTGTCCGATCAGGAACGCATAGTCATCGTCGTACAGGAATTTCTTCGGATTGTCGGCACGGCGCTGGAAGTACTTGGTGATGCCGAGCAGGGAGCGCACGGTCAGGTTCAGGCCAGCATAGGCGTGGTGCTTCTTTTCCAGCGTGCGCAGGGTGCGGAAGGCTTGCGCATTGCCCTCGAAGCCGCCGGAACCGGCCGCCAGCTCGTCCAGGATCTTTTCGCCGTAATGGCCGAAAGGCGGGTTGCCGATGTCGTGCGCCAGCGAGCAGGTTTCCGATACCACGCTGCGCTCCAGCCCCAGGTCGGCCGCGATGGAACGGGCGATCTGCGCCACTTCCAGGCTGTGGGTCAGGCGGTTGCGGTTGAAACGGTTGGCGTCGACGCCGAGCAGCTGCATCTTGCCCTGCAGGCGGCGGAAAGAAGACGAATACAGCACGCGCGCATAATCGCGCATGCACTCCTCGCGGCCCTCGCCGCGGCCGTCGGCCTGGGCGTGGACGCGGTATTCGAGCGGCAGTACCAGCGCCTCCTGGGCGCGGGCGAATTCGATGGTCTGTTGGTCGTACATTGTTTTCCTCTGGTTTGCAGGGGATTCTAAGTCGCTTCCGCATTCCGGTGTATATTGCAGCCCAAATTGTTTCACGGCTGGATAATAAAATGTCACCTGTTTCGCTGTTCCTCGTGGTTCTGGCCTATTTCGGCCTGTTGCTGGGCGTGGCCTGGGCCACTTCCCGCAACGCCAACAACGACAGCTTCTTCATCGGGAACAAGAGTTCGAACTGGATGCTGGTGGCCTTCGGCATGGTCGGCACCACGCTGAGCGGCTTGACTTTCATCAGCGTGCCGGGCGCGGTGGGGCGCGACGGCTTTGGCTACATGCAGATCATGATCGGCTATGTACTCGGTTATATCGCCGTGGCCTGCATCCTGCTGCCGCTGTACTACCGCCTGAAACTGACGTCCATCTACCATTACCTCGACGTGCGGCTGGGCCGGCGCTCCTACCAGAGCGGGGCGGCATTCTTCATCCTGTCGCGCACCCTTGGCGCCACTGCGCGCCTGTACCTGGTGGTGAACATCCTGCAGGCGGTGATCTTGGACAGCCTTGGCGTGCCGTTCTGGCTGACCAACCTGGTCATCCTGGCGATGATCCTTCTGTATACCTACGAGGGCGGGGTCAAGACCATCGTCTGGACCGACACGCTGCAGACCACCGGCATGCTGCTTGGCCTGGTGGCCTGCACGGCCTTCCTGCTGGACGAGATGAACCTGGGCTTGCTGGAAAGCCTGGAGCGCATGCGCTCTGCCGGGCTGGCGCGCGTGTTCACGACCGATATCAATAGCCCTGGCAACGCCTGGAAACAGGTGCTGGCGGGCATCTTCATCGTCATCACCATGACCGGCATGGACCAGGAAATGATGCAGAAGAATATCTCGGTCAAGACCCTGGGCGATTCGCAAAAGAACATGCTGGCGCTGAACGCCATCCTGGCCGGCGTGCTGGCGCTGTTCCTGTTCCTCGGCGGCCTGCTGTACCTGTACGCGCCGCAAGTGGGCGTGGCCGCGAGCGGCGACAAGATCTTCCCGGCCGTGGTGATGGGCCATATGCCGGCGCTGCTGCAGCTGGTGTTCATCATTGCCCTGATCAGCGCCCTGTTCCCGAGTGCGGATGGCGCGATCACGGCGCTGACCTCGTCCTTCTGCATTGACATCCTGGGCCTGAAACGGCGCGGAGACCTGGGCGAGGGCGCGCAACTGCGCATCCGCCACCGGGTGCACCTGGCTTTCTGCGCGCTGTTCCTGCTGCTGGTGATGGTGTTCAAGTGGATCGACAGCACCAGCATGATCGGCATGATCCTGAAGCTGGCCGGCTACACCTACGGCCCGCTGCTTGGCCTGTTCGCCTTCGGCCTGCTCAGCAAGCGGGCGGTGAGCGACAGGCTGGTGCCGTGTGTGGCGCTGGCCGGGCCGCTGCTGTGCGCCCTGATCGACTTTAACCAGCAAAGCCTGTTCGGCAGCTACCGCATCGGCCTGGAGCTGCTGGTCATCAACGGCCTGCTGGTCATGGCTGGGCTTTACCTGATTTCTTCACCCTCCAAGGCCAATGTCGCTTATAGTGTGAAGTAGTTTCATTTTTTGCACTAGGAGTAAAGATGTCCCGCTCTGTTTTCTCGTATGTCCGCGGTGGATTTGCCTGGTTCTGGAATGCCGTGGATAAGAGCCGCCGCGCCACCATGAACTTCCTGTTCCTGCTGGTCGTGGTGCTGCTGATTGCCGCCATGTTCGGCGGCGGCGTCAAGCCCTTGGGCGACAAGACCATGCTGGTCCTGAACCTGGAGGGCTCTTTGGTTGAACAATCGTCCGGCAGCAGCCGTGACGCGCTGATGGCCGGCCTGTCCGGCGGCGAAGTGCACAAATCCGTGCAACTGCGCGATGTCCTGAACGTGCTCGATGCGGCGGCCAAGGACCCGCAAATCGGCGGCGCCGTGCTGGTGCTGGACGAAATGCAGGGCGGCGGCCAGGCCATGCTGCGCGAGATCGGCGCCGCGGTGGACCGTTTCAAGGCCAGCGGCAAGAAGGTCGTGGCCTGGGGCTCCAGTTATAACCAGCGCCAGTACCAGGTCGCGATTCACGCCGACGAAGTCTACCTGCACCCGATGGGCGCAGTGTTCCTCGACGGTTTCGGCAAGTACCGCAATTACTACCGCGATGCGCTGGACAAGGTTGGCGTGACTGTGAACCTGATGAAGGTCGGCACCTACAAGAGCTTCGCCGAGCCGTTCATCGCCAACGGCCCTTCGCCGGCGGCGGCGGAAGCGGATGCTTTCCTGTACAACGACCTGTGGGCGCGCTACACCGCCCAGGTGGAGCAGTCGCGCAAAATGCCGGAAGGCGCGCTGATGAAGGCGATCGACAACCTGCCGGCACTGGTGGCTGAAGCAAAAGGCAACCTGGCGCAGGTAGCGCTGGACGCCAAGCTGGTCGACGGCCTGAAAACCAAGGATGAACTGCGCGTCATGATGACCAAGCGCGGCGTGGACGATCCTGCGGCCAAGTCCTTCCGCCAGGTCAACTTCCACGATTACCTGGCGCGCGTCTTCCCTAAACTGACCGGCGACGCGATCGGCGTGGTCATGGCGGTCGGCGAAATCAGCGACGGCGATGCGCCGGCCGGCCAGATCGGCGGCGCGTCGACGGCACGCCTGGTGCGCATGGCGCGCGAAGACAGTTCGATCAAGGCGGTGGTGCTGCGCGTCGATTCGCCCGGCGGCAGCGCTTTCGGCTCGGAGCTGATCCGCCGCGAACTGGAGCTGACCCGCGCGGCAGGCAAGCCGGTGGTGGTCTCGATGGGCAATGTGGCCGCGTCTGGCGGTTACTGGATTTCGATGGCTTCCGACGAAGTAATTGCCGACCCGGCCACCATTACCGGCTCGATCGGCGTGTTCGCGCTGTTCCCGACCGTGGACAAGGTGATCGACAAGCTGGGCATCCACACCGCCGGCCAGACCACCACCTGGCTGGGCGACGCGGGCAATCCGCTGCGTCCGATGGACCCTCGCTTCGGTCAATTGATCCAGGGCGTGATTGGCCACACCTACGAGGAATTCACCGCCAAGGCGGCCAAGGCGCGCAAGACCACGGCTGACAAGATCGATGCCGTGGGCCAGGGCCGCGTATGGACCGGCGCGCAGGCGCAGGAGCGCGGCCTGGTCGATACGCTGGGCGGCTACCAGGATGCGCTGAAGGCGGCTGCACGCCGTGCCAAGATGAGCGGCGAGCCGCGTATCGTCTACATCGAGCGTGAAGTGTCGCGCTTCGACAAGGTGCTGGAGTTCTTCGGCGCCTCGACTGCGAAGGCCGCTGCCGCCAAGGCCTTTGGCGACCAGGCCCGCGCTTCGCTGCTGCCTGCCGGGATGCCGGCTGGCGTGGCTACCGAGGTGGTGCAGGACCTGGGCTGGTTGAACGAAATGACCGCCCAGCGCAAGCCGTTCATGGCGCTGACCCATTGCCTCTGCAGTTCGCCCGATTAGTTTGTAGCAGCTTTGTAAGCAGTTATTACAAGAAACAAGCCGCCAGCCAGTCTGGCGGCTTTTCTTTTGGGGCGCCAGGGCGCTTGAATTGTTTCCGATGTTTCTTGCCTAACGCATTTGCGCCGGGGCGCTGTGCTAGAGTCAATTCGCGTTCTTACCAAAAGAAGAAAGGGTCGCCCCATGGAGACTCCAACAACATCCAGTACCCCGTCGAAACCTCGCGCCGGCAAGCGGGCGCGCTGGATCGGGGGAGTCGCCGCCCTGGCCGGGATGCTGGCCCTGGGCGGCCTGGCCTGGTACCTGACCCACCGCGGCCCGGCCGATGCCGGGCCGGGTGGTCCGGGTACCTCAGCCGCTGCCGCCGGACAGGGGGGGCGCGGCGCTGGTGCGGGCGGCGCTGGCGGCGGCCGGGGCGGACGCAGCGGCCGCGGTCCGGCTGCCACGGTGGGCGTGGCGACTGCCGAAAAGGCCGACCTGCCGGTCACGCTCGATGCGCTGGGCACGGTCACCGCAGCCGCTACGACGACGGTGCGGCCGCAGGTCTCCGGCATCCTGCAAAAGGTCTTGTTCAAGGAAGGCCAGATGGTGAAGGCGGGCCAGGTGCTGGCCCAGATCGATGCGCGTCCCTTCGAGCTGCAACTGATGCAGGCGACCGGCCAGCGCGAACGCGACGAAGCGCAGCTGGAAAACGCCCGCCTGACCCTTGAACGCTACCGCACCTTGCTGTCGCAGGACTCCATTGCGCGGCAGGACGTCGATACGCAGGCGGCGCTGGTCAAGCAGCTCCAGGGCACGGTCACCACCGACCGCGCGAATGAGGGCACGGCGCGCCTGAACCTTGGCTATACGAAGGTGCTTGCGCCGATCAGCGGGCGGGTCGGCTTGCGGGTGGTCGATATCGGCAACCTGGTAGGTTCTGGCGATGCCGGGGGCATCGCGGTGATTACGCAATTGGCGCCGATCGACGTGGAGTTTGCGGTGCCGCAGGACCGGGTCTCCGAGCTGGGGCAGCGCGCAGGCGATCGCGCCGGCGATCGCATGGTGGCGCTGGCGTACGACCGCACGCGCAGCACAGTGCTGGAGAAAGGCGAGTTTTACGCGCTGGACAACCAGGTCGACACCCAGACCGGTACGGTAATGGCCAAGGCGCGCTTTGCCAACGCCGGTTCCTCGCTGTTCCCCAGCCAGTTCGTGAACGTGCGGCTGGAGCTGCGCACAATCAAGGACGCCGTCGTGGTGCCGGTGACGGCATTGCGGCACGGTGCTTCGGGCGATTACGTATACGTGCTGCAGGATGGCCAGACGGCGTCGCTGCGGCCGGTCAGGCGCGGGATTGCCACCGTGGACAAGGTGCAGATCGAGAGCGGCCTGGCAGCGGGCGAGCAGGTGATTACCGAAGGCGCGGACCGCATCAAGGATGGGGCGCGCGTGACGCTGCCAACGCAGCGACCAGGCGCCGACGGCGAGCACGCGGGCCGCTCGCGCGGCGAAGGCAGGCCGGCGGGCGAGGGCGGCGGCAAGTGGCGGCGTCATCGCGACGATGCCGGGGCGGGCGGCGACGCATCGGGAGCGGGAGGCGATGGCCGCCGGACGCGTGACGGTGCGTCAGGCGGGGCGCGGGGCGAGGGCCGGGCAGCGGACGGCGTGACGCGATGAGCCCCTCGGCGCCATTTATCCAGCGGCCGGTGGCGACGGCGCTGTTCATGCTGGCCATCGTGCTGGCAGGACTGCTTGGCTACCGCTTCCTGCCGCTGTCGGCGCTGCCGCAGGTCGACTTCCCGACCATCCAGGTACGCACCCTGTATCCCGGCGCCAGCCCGGAAGTGATGGGCCGCACGGTGACGGCGCCGCTGGAGCGGCAGTTCGGCCAGATGTCCGGCCTGCAGCGCATGAGTTCCACCAGCGCCGCCGGCGTTTCCATCATCACGCTGCAGTTCAGCCTGGGGCAGACCCTGGACGTGGCCGAGCAGGAAGTGCAGGCCGCCATCAATGCCGGCGGCTCGCTGCTGCCGACCGACTTGCCGGCGCCGCCCGTGTACGCCAAGGTCAACCCGGCCGACGCGCCAGTGCTGACCCTGGCCATCACGTCGAAAACCATGCCGCTGACGGAAGTGCAGAACATCGTCAACACGCGGCTGGCGCTGAAAATCAGCCAGGTCAACGGCGTCGGCCTGGTCACGCTGAGCGGCGGCCAGCGGCCTGCCGTGCGCATCCAGGCCGACACCCAGGCGCTGGCGAGCTACGGACTGGGCCTCGATACGCTGCGCACCGCCATCACGGCGGCCAATGCCAACAGCGCCAAAGGCAGCTTCGACGGTCCCACGCGCGCTTTCACCATCAATGCCAACGACCAGTTGCTGGCGGCCGACGACTACCGCCAGTTGATTGTCTCCTACCGCAACGGCGCGCCGGTCCGGCTGCAGGACGTGGCCCGCGTAGTGGATAGTGCGGAAAACGTCAAGCTCGGCGCCTGGGCCGGCCTGACGCCCGCCATCATTCTCGACGTGCAGCGCCAGCCGGGCGCCAACGTCATCGCCACCGTGGACGCCATCAAGGAGCGCCTGCCGGAACTGCAGGCCAGCCTGCCCGGCGCCATCGAGGTGACGGTGCTGAGCGACCGCACCCACGGCATCCGCGCATCGGTGCTGCACGTGGAGCTGGAATTGCTGCTGGCCGTGGTGCTGGTGGTGCTGGTGATCTTCGCCTTCCTGCGCAGCCCGCGCGCCACGGTGATTGCCAGCCTGGCGGTGCCGATCTCGCTGGTCGGCACCTTTGGCATCATGTACCTGCTCGGCTACAGCCTGAATAACCTCAGCCTGATGGCGCTCACCATCGCCACCGGCTTCGTGGTGGACGACGCCATCGTCATGATCGAGAACATCGCGCGCCACATCGAAGAAGGCGAGACCCCGATGAATGCCGCCCTTAAAGGCGCGCAGCAGATCGGCTTCACCATCATCTCCCTGACGGTGTCGCTGATCGCGGTGCTGATCCCGCTGCTGTTCATGGGCGACGTCGTGGGCCGCCTGTTCCGCGAGTTCGCGGTCACGCTGGCCATCACCATCCTGATCTCCGCCGTGGTGTCGCTGACGCTGGTGCCGATGATGTCGGGCCGCTGGCTGGCCGAACACAAGGAGCATGAGGAGACCCTGTTCGACCGCCTGGTCAAGCGCTATGACGGCAGCCTGCAATGGGTGCTGGAGCGCCAGGGCCTGACCCTGCTGGTGGCGCTGGGCACGCTGCTGCTGACGGTGCTGCTCTACCTGTGGATTCCAAAAGGCCTGTTCCCGACCCAGGATACCGGCCAGTTGCAAGCCCGCATCGAGGCCGCGCAGACCGTGTCCTATGAACGCATGGCGCAACTGCAGCAGCAAGCCGCCCGCGCACTGCTGGACGACCCGGCCGTGGCCTCGCTTAGTTCGGTGGTCGGCGTCGATGCTGGCAACAACACCATGCTGCATACCGGCAGCATGCTGGTCAACCTGAAACCGGACCGCGACAAGCTGCAGGTCGTGATGGAGCGCCTGCGCCAGCGCGTGGCGCAGGTGGCGGGCGTCAAGCTTTACCTGCAGCCCACGCAAGACCTGACCATCGATGCTGAAAGCGGGCCGACCCAGTATCGTGTCTCGCTGGAAGGCGCCGACAACGCCACCGTGTCCGAGTGGGCTGCCAGACTGGCCGAACGCATGGCAGCCAAGGAGCGCCTGCGCAATGTGGTGTCCGACGTGGGAGCTACCGGCGCTGGTGCGTACGTCAGCATCGACCGTGACACGGCATCGCGGCTGTCGATCACCGCTGCCGCCGTCGATGATGCCTTGTACAGCGCCTTCGGCCAGCGCATCGTGTCCACCATCTTCACCGAGACCAACCAGTACCGGGTGATCCTGGAGGCCGGCCAGGACCGCATGGACACGCCGGAAGCACTTGGCAACCTGCAACTGCGCACCGGCAGCGGCAAGCCGACCCCATTGTCGGCCATTGCCAGTGTGCAGGAGCGCCCGGCGCCGCTGCAGGTCACGCACGTGGCGCAATACCCGGCCACCACCATCGGCTTCGATGCCGCGCCGGGCGTCGCGCTGGGGCAGGCGGTGGACGCCATTCGCGATGCGGCGAAAGAAGTCGGCCTGCCGCAGTCGGTCAGCCTGACTTTCCTCGGCGCGGCCGGCGCCTACCAGGCTTCGCTGAGCAACCAGCTCTGGCTGATCCTGGCGGCCGTGGTGTGCGTCTACATCGTGCTGGGCGTGCTGTACGAAAGCTATATCCACCCGCTGACCATCCTGTCCACGCTGCCCTCGGCCGGCGTCGGCGCGCTGCTGGCGCTGATGCTGACGGGGCAGGAGCTGGGCGTGATCGGCATCATCGGGGTCATCCTGCTGATCGGCATTGTGAAAAAGAACGCCATCATGATGATCGACTTCGCCATCGAGGCGGAACGCGAGCAGGGCATGGCGCCGCGCGACGCGATCCACCAGGCCGCACTGCTGCGCTTGCGGCCGATCCTGATGACCACCATGGCGGCGCTGTTTGCGGCCATCCCGCTGATGTTGGGCTGGGGCGAAGGCGCTGAGCTGCGCCGGCCGCTCGGCCTGTCGATCTTCGGCGGCCTGATTGTCAGCCAGTTGCTGACGCTGTACACCACGCCGGTGATCTACCTGGCCTTTGACCGGCTTGCGCAGCGCCGCCGAAAAGGTAGAGAAGCATGAACCTGTCCGAGCCCTTTGTCCGCCGTCCGATTGCCACGGTGCTGCTGACGATCGGGCTGGCTCTGGCCGGCATTGCGGCCTTCTTCGTGCTGCCGGTATCGCCTTTGCCGCAGGTGGACTATCCATCGATCTCGGTCAGCGCCAGCTTGCCGGGCGCCAGCCCGGACACCATGGCAAGCAGCGTGGCGACGCCGCTGGAGCGGCGCCTGGCCGTGATCGCGGGCGTCAACGAGGTCACTTCTTCATCCGGCAGCGGTTCGACCCGCGTCAACCTGCAGTTTGAGCTGAACCGCAAGATCGATGCCGCGGCGCGCGAAGTGCAGGCCGCCATCAATGCCTCGCGCGCCGACCTGCCGGCGACGCTGCGCAGCAATCCGACCTACCGCAAGGCCAATCCATCCGATGCGCCGGTCATCATCCTGGCGCTGACATCGGCGACGCGCAGCCCGGGGCAAGTGTATGAGTCGGTGTCGAACATCGTGCAGCAGAAGCTGGCGCAGGTGAAGGGCGTCGGCGACGTGGAGATCGGCGGCGGTTCGCTGCCGGCGGTACGCGTCGAGTTGCTGCCGTTTGCGCTGAACCGCTATGGCGTATCGTCCGAGGACGTGCGGGCTGCGATCCAGGCCACGAACGCCAACCGGCCCAAAGGCGCGATCGAGGTCGAAGGGCGGCGCCTGCAAATCTATTCGGCAGCTTCAACAGCCAGCGGCGGGCGCAGCGCGGCCGATTACCGCGACCTGGTGGTAGCCTGGCGCGACGGCGCCGCGATCCGGCTCGACGACGTGGCCGAGGTCACCGACGGCGCCGAGAACCGCAATACGCTGGGCCTGTTCAACGGCGATCCCGCAGTCATCGTGCTGGTGACGCGCCAGCCTGGCGCCAACGTGATCGAGACGGTGGATGCGGTGCGCGCGCTGCTGCCGCAGCTGCAGGCGCAATTGCCGCAGGACGTGAAACTGCAGGTCGCTTCGGACAGCACCAACTCGATCCGTTCGTCGCTGCACGAGATCGAATTCACCTTGCTGATCTCGATCGTGCTGGTGGTGCTGGTGGTCAGTGCCTTCCTGCGCAGCGCGCGGGCGACCGTGATCCCGGCGATCGCCACGGTGGTGTCGTTGCTGGGCACCTTCGGCGTGATGTACCTGCTGGGCTTCAGCCTGAATAACCTTAGCCTGATGGCGCTGACCGTAGCCACCGGCTTCGTGGTCGATGACGCCATCGTGGTGCTGGAGAACACGGCGCGCCACATGGAGCAGGGCATGGAGCGCTTCGCCGCCGCGCTGCAGGGGGCCAGGGAAGTCGGCTTCACCGTGCTGTCGATCAGCGTGTCGCTGGTGGCGGTATTCATTCCGCTGCTGTTCATGGGTGGACAGGTGGGGCGGCTGTTCCGCGAATTTGCCGTCACCCTGTCGGCGGCGGTGATGATTTCCCTTGTGATCTCGCTGACCACTACGCCGATGCTGTGCGCCTGGCTGCTGCGGCCGGGCGCCGGGCAGAAGCCGCCGGGGCGCGTGTCGCGCTGGTTCGAGCGCGGTTTCGGCGTCATCTTGCGCACGTATGAAAAATCACTGGACTGGGCGTTGGACAGTGCCTGGCTGGTGATGCTGGTGCTGGTGTTCGTGGTGGGGCTGAACGTGTACCTGTATGCGTCGGCGCCGAAGGGATTTTTCCCGCAGCAGGATACGGGACAGATCAACGGGGGCATCCGGGCCGACCAGAGCATCTCGTTCCAGGCCATGCAGGGCAAGCTGCGGCAGCTGGTGAATATCATCCGCGACGATCCGGCGGTGGCCACGGTGGTCGGCTTTACCGGCGGCTCGCGGGCGGGCGGCGGTTTCATGTTCGTCAGCCTGAAGCCGGTGGCCGAGCGCGACGTGACCGGGCAGCAGGTGATTGCGCGCTTGCGGCCCAAGCTGGCGCGCGTGACCGGCGTGTCGCTGTTCCTGAATACGGTGCAGGACTTGCGCATGGGCGGGCGGCAGAGCAATTCCACCTACCAGTACACGCTGAAGAGCGATAACCGGGCCGACTTGAAACGTTGGGCATCGCGGCTGGCGGACGAGATGAAACGGCAGAAAGCACTGGTGGACGTCGATACCGACCAGGCGGACAACGGAGTGGAAACGTTCGTCGCGGCCGACAAGGACATGGTGGCGCGCATGGGGCTGACGATGCGCGATGTCGACAACGCGCTGTATAACGCCTTCGGCCAGCGCCAGGTGGCCACCATCTACGATGAGCTGAACCAGTACAAGGTGGTGATGGAGGTGGCGCCGCAATACGCGCGCAGTCCCGAGGCCCTGGCCGATGTCTATGTGGCGCGGCGCGCGGCGGCGACTGCGCAGGAGCTGGGCAGTGCGGCGAATGGCGCAGGCGCATCGGCGAGCGGCGCTGGCTCGGCCGCCGGCGCCAGCGCCAGCACGGCTGGCAGCGTGGTGGGGGCAGGGATGCGCGACCCGTCCGGCGGCTCGGCCCTGAGCGCGCAGGCGGAAGCAATGGTGCCGCTGGCGGCGCTGGCGACCTTCGCCGAGCGCTCGACGCCGGCCTCGGTCAACCACCAGGATGGCGAGTTGGCCACGACGGTCTCCTTCAACCTGGCCGATGGCGCCAGCCTGGGCGAGGCGCAGCAAGCGGTGAAAGACGCGGAAAACGCCATCGGCATGCCCAACAATGTGCGCGGCAGCTTCCAGGGCACGGCGCGCACGGCGCAGGAAACCAACCAGCAGCAGCCGCTATTGATCGCCGCCGCGCTGGTGGTGATCTATATCGTCCTCGGCATGCTGTACGAAAGCCTGGTGCACCCGATCACGGTGCTGTCGACGTTGCCGTCAGCTGGCGTGGGGGCAGTGCTGGCGCTGCTGATGTTCCGCATGGAGTTCTCGCTGATTGCCCTGATCGGCGTCTTCCTCCTGATCGGCATCGTGAAGAAGAACGCCATCCTGATCATCGACTTCGCGCTGGAGGCGGAGCGCACGCGCGGCCTCGATCCGCGCAGCGCCGTGCGGGAAGCCTGCCTGCTGCGCTTCCGCCCGATCCTGATGACGACCATGGCAGCGGCGCTGGGCGCGCTGCCGCTGGCAATTGGTTTCGGCGAAGGCTCCGAGCTGCGCCAGCCGCTGGGCATTGCCATCATCGGCGGCCTGGTCGCCAGCCAGTTGCTCACCTTGTTGACCACGCCCGTGGTCTACCTTTTGCTCGACAAGATGCGCCTGCGTGGCGCGAAGGCCACATCATGAAAAAAATTCTTGGCGCGTGCACGCTCATACTGGCCGGTTGCGCCACCGGCCCGGCCTACCACACGCCCAGCGCGCCGCTGTCGGCCGAATTCAAGGAAGCACAGGGCTGGCAGCCGGCCGCGCCGGCGGATTTGCTGGAAAAAGGGCCATGGTGGGAGCTGTTTGGCGACGCTGCGCTCAACGCGCTGGCCGGGCTGGTGGAAGTGAACAACCAGAACGTGGCGGCGGCAGGGGCGCGCTACGCTCAGGCGCGCGCCGCCGTGGCCGAGCAACGCGCGGCGCTGTTCCCGGTGGTGACGCTGGACGCCAGCGCCAACCGCAATGGCGGCGGCGGGGACACGCGTACCGGCAACCAGTACCGCGTCAACATCGGCGCCAGCTGGGAGCCGGACGTATGGGGCAGGCTGCGCGCCGGCGTCAGCGGCGCCCAGGCCAGCGCCCAGGCCAGCGAAGCTGACCTGGCGGCCGCGCGCCTGGCGGCACAGGGCGAGCTGGCCGTCAACTACATCGGCCTGCGTCTGGCGGATGCCCAACTGGCGCTGCTGGGCGAAACAGTGGAGGGCTACCAGCGCGTGCTGCAGATCACCCAGAACCGGGTCAACGCCGGCGTGGCGCCCAGTTCGGACCTGCTGCAGGCACAGACCCAGCTGGCCAACGCCAGCGCCGACCGCCTGGCCGTACAGCGCCAGCGCGCCCAGCTCGAACACGCGATCGCCATCCTGCTTGGCAAGGCGCCGGCCGACTTCACGCTGGCGCCGGCGCCCTGGACGCTGCAGGTACCGCTGGTCCCGGCCGGCCTGCCGTCCACGCTGCTGGAGCGGCGGCCCGACATCGCCGCCGCCGAACGCCGGGTCGCGGCGGCCAACGCGCAGATCGGCATCGCCCGCAGCGCCTATTTCCCGAGCCTGAGCCTGGGCGGCAGCTACGGCGTGGCGGGCAGCCAGCTGGGCGGCTTGTTCAGCGCCTCCAACACCCTGTGGTCGCTCGGCCTGTCGGCGGCGCAGGCGGTGTTCAATGCCGGCGCCATCGGCGCCCGCGTCGACCAGGCCAACGCCGCCCGCGACGTGGCGGTGGCGGCTTATCGCCAATCCGTCCTGAACGCGCTGGCCGACGTGGAAGACCAGTTGGCGGCCAGCCGTGTGTTGGCGCAACAACAGTCCTTGCGCGAGACGTCGGCCGCCGCGGCCAGCCAGGTCGAGCAGCAGATGCTGAATCGCTACCGCGCCGGCCAGGTCGGCTACACGGAAGTGGTCACGGCCCAGGTCACGGCACTCAATGCACGGCGCGCCCTGTTACAGGCGCAGGCCGACCGGCAGTCAACCGCAGTGGCCCTGGTGCAGGCGCTGGGAGGCGGCTGGCACGCCCGGTAAACCTCGCTGCCGGGTGTAACTGGCGGTTTGCCATTTCCTTGCCGCACTGGCATCATGGTGGAATGACTAACCCCTTGGTTTCATCCGATCCGGACTCCAGCGAAACGCTACGGCACCGACAGGCGGTGCAGATCGTCGGCATGGGCGCTTCTGCCGGCGGACTGGATGCGATTTCCGAGTTCCTTGCCTCCATGCCCACGCGTACCGGCATGGCGTTCATCGTCCTGCAGCACCAGGATCCGTCGCGCCGCGGCCTGTTGCCGGAGCTGCTGCGCCGTATCACCAGCATGGAAGTATGCGAGATCGCCGAATCGATCGAAGTCCGGCCAGACCATGTCTATGTGGCCCCGCCCAACCACGAGCTGGCCTTTTCCAGCGAAAAGCTGATGCCGGTGGAAACGGCCGAAGCCCACGCGCGCTACCCGATCGATTCCTTCTTCCGTGCACTGGCTGCCGAAAAAGGGCAGGCCGCCGCCGGCGTGGTGTTCTCCGGCATGGGTACCGACGGCACGGCCGGCTTGCGCGCGATCCAGGAAGCCGGCGGGGTGACGCTGGCGCAGGAGCCCAATTCCGCCAAGTTCGACTCGATGCCGCGCAGCGCCATTACCGCCGGCGTGGCCGATTTTGTCGCGCCGCCCGGCGCCATGCCGATGTGGCTGTGCCAGGTGCGCTCGGTGCCGCACGGCGGCGCCCACGGTGCGGCGCGTGCGCGGCGCCAGGCCTTGCGCGAGCTGATGTCGCTATTGCAGCGGCATACGGGCAACAACTTCACCGAGTACAAGATGAGCACCGTGCTGCGCCGCATCGAGCGCCGCATGAAGCTGCACCAGCTTGACGCCCGGCAGCTACAACGAGTTGTTTACCCCGGTTCCGGGCTGCGGACGCATTTACCGCCGGCTCGATGCCAGCACGCAGCGCGTGGCGAATTACTTTCCCACCAAGATAGCAAAGACCGCGCAACCAAGTTCCATCGAAGTTACGACCATGACCATGAATGGCAATATCCAGACACAAGTAGAACACCTGCTGCACAAAACGCATACGCCGGCGGCAGTCATGATCAATAGCGATGGCGACATCCTTTACATCCACGGCCGTACCGGCACTTACCTGGAGCCTGCTTCCGGCCGCGCCAACTGGAATATCCACGCCATGGCGCGTGACGGCCTGCGCTACGAGCTGGCGGACCTGATCGAACGCGCCAACCGCAGCGAAAGCACGGAATCGGTGCGCGAGCTGTTGTTCAAGGATGGCGTGTCCTCGCTGCTGGTCGACATGACGGCCGAAGTGGTGCGCGAAGACGGCCAGTCCGGCCACAACCTGCTGGTGACTTTCAATGCAGCGCCGATGCCGGCCCGCAGGAGCGGCAGCCGCGGCGCCGATCCGCGCCCGCAGGAGCTGGAGCAGCAACTGACCATGGCGCGCCTGGAATTGCAGGCCGTGCGCGAGGAACTGCAGTCGACCAACGAGGAGCTACAGTCGACCAACGAGGAACTCACCACCTCGAAGGAAGAAATGCAGTCGCTGAACGAGGAGCTGTACCCCGTCAACGCCGAATTGCAGTCCAAGGTGGACGACCTGTCGCTGGTCAACAGCGACATGAAGAACCTGTTGCACAGTACCGATATCGCCGTGATCTTCCTGGACAGCCAGATGAATATCCGGCGCTACACCAACCAGGCCACCCGGCTGTACAAGCTGATCGCCACCGACCTGAATCGCCCGCTGAGCGACATCGCCAACGACCTGGTCTACCCTGACATGGGAGACGATGCGGCCGAAGTGCTGCGCTCCCTGGTGTTCTGCGAGCGCCAGATCCCGACCCGCGACGGACGCTGGTTCATGGTGCGCATCATGCCGTACCGTACAGTGAACAACGTGATCGACGGATTGGTGCTAACCTTCGTCAACGTCACCGAACTGAAACTGCTGGAAGCGCGTTTAACGCCTGAAGGAGGTAGCACCAAATGAGCCGCACCGACGCCCTGCGCCAATGGCATGAGCTGCAAGTCAGCCAGCTGGAACTGGAAGTCCAGAGTGCCGCCCTGGCGGAGCTCGAGCGTCAGAAACGCGAGGTGGAGCAGGGCCTGCTGCGCTACGCTGGCTTGTTCGACCAAGCGCCAGTCTGTTACCTGGCGCTGGCGCGCGACGGCATGATCGCCGGCGCCAACCGCGCGGCCGAAGTGCTGTTTGCCATGCCGCTGCAGGACTTGCCTGGACAGCCGGTGGAACGCTTCCTGGCGCCGCACTACCAGCCCGGCTTGCGCCAGCTGCTGGCCGGCTTGCGCGCCGACGGCGCCAGTGCGTCCATGGAGGCGCAACTGTTTGAAGGCATTGGCGGTGGGCAGGTACGCATCGAGGCCAACCTCGATGGCGCGGGCGAGGCGATCCGCATGGTGATCGGCCTGGCGCGTTCGCGCGAACAGAACGATGCGGCCCTGCGCCGCGCCTTTGCGGTGCTGGACAATCTCGGCGAGGGGGTGGCGCTTGCCGATGCGGATGGCGTAATCGTGACCGTAAATCCTGCATTTTCCGCGATTAGCGGGCTCACCGATGAGGTCGCGATCGGCCGCGATCTGGCCACGCTGTGCGGCCCCGACGCCGTGCTGACAGCTTTTGACGGCCGCCGGTGGCAAGGTGAACTGACGGGGCGTCGCCCGGACGGCGGCGACTACCATGCGACCCTGTCGCTGCGCGCCCTGGCCGGGCCGGATGGCGGCGTGGCCGGCGTGGTGGCGGTGCTGTCCGATATCAGCCGCCGCAAGCAGGCCGAATCGGCGCTGCAGGACCTGCACCGCAACCTGGAAACCCGGGTGGTGCAGCGCACCGCCGAACTGCTGCATGCCAACGGCCAGTTGCGCCAGTTGTCGGCCCATATGGCGGCGGTCAAGGAAGAAGAACGCAAGCGCATCGCGCGCGAAATCCACGATGAATTGGGACAGAACCTGCTGGCGCTGAAGCTGGACATCGCGCAGCTGAATGAACGCATGGGCGGGCGCCAGACGCGCTTTGCGCGTCGGGTCGCCTCGGCGCTGGACAATGTCGACGCGACCCTGCGCAGCGTGCGCGGCATCATGAATGAGTTGCGTCCTTCGGTGCTGGACCTGGGGCTGGCGGCGGCGCTCGAATGGCTGGTCAACGATTTTCGCCATCGCAGCAACCTGCATTACGAACTGGAGCTGCCCGGAGAGGCGCAACTGGCGGCCATTGGCGGCGAAACCGGCCTGGTGCTGTTCCGCATCGTACAGGAATCGCTGGTCAACGTGCTGCGTCACTCGCGCGCCAGCGTGGCCACCGTGCGCCTCTGGGTAGAAGAGGGCGTGGTGCTGCTGGAAGTGGAAGACAATGGCATCGGCATCGCGCCGTCCTGCCGCGAGCGGCCCGGGTCCTTTGGCCTGATCGGCATGCAGGAGCGCGCCGACGCCCTGCATGGCAGCTTTACCCTGAATGAATACGAAGCCGGCGCGGGATGCTGCGTGACGGTTCGCCTCCCTTTGTAAGCAAAAAGTCAATAGCCCTGCACGCCGGGAACGCATATACTGCCGGTGCTTTTATACGTTCAGGGGACTGACTTGACTAAAAAACTCGCACTTTCGGCAGCATTGCTAGCAGCATTCGCTCCCGCCATGGCCGACGAAGGCCAATGGCAGCCGCACCAACTGCCACAACTGAAGGCGGAACTGAAACGCATCGGCATCACCATCCCGGCCGAACGCCTGGCCGACCTGTCCAGGCATCCGATGAGCGCCATCGTGTCGCTGGACGGCTGCTCCGCGTCGTTCGTATCCCCTGACGGCCTGGTGGTCACCAACCACCACTGCGCTTACGGCGCCATCCAGCGCAATTCAACCGCTGAAAAGAACTATATCGCCAATGGCTTCCTGGCCAAGACCCGCGCCGAAGAGCTGCCGGGCGGCCCGACCACGCGCGTCTACGTGACCGACAAGGTGGACAACGTGACCGCGCGCGTCAACGATGGCCTGGACAAGCTGGCCGGCAAGGATCGCAACGCCGAAGTAAAAAAGCGCATCAAGGCGCTGATCGCCGAGTGCGAGACCGACAAGAACTACCGCTGCTCCGTGCCGGCCTTCCACCGCGGCGCCGAGTACTACCGCATCCGCCAGATGATGATCAAGGACGTGCGCCTGGTCTACGCGCCGCCTGAATCCATCGGCAATTACGGCGGCGACATCGACAATTACGAATGGCCGCGCCACACCGGCGATTACTCCTTCCTGCGCGCTTACGTGGGCAAGGACGGCAAGCCGGCCGACCCGTCGCCGGACAACGTGCCTTACAAATCGAAGGACTTCCTGGTGGTGTCCGCCGAAGGCCTGAAGAACGGCGATCCTATCCTGCTGGCCGGCTATCCAGGCCGCACCAGCCGCTACAAGCTGCCGGTCGAGATCCGCTATGCGCGCGACCTGAGCTACCCGGCCATGGTGGCCGACTACCAGGCCGACCTGGACGCCATCGCAGCCGCCACCAAGGGCAAGGAAAACGACGTGGTGCGCTATGCCAGCGTGGTCAAGTCGATCAACAATCGCATGAAGAAGACCCAGGGCCTGCTGGACGGCTTCGCCCGCAAGGACATCGCTGCCATCAAGGACATGCAGGACGCCGAATTCCGCGCCTGGTACGGCAAGCAGCCGAAATCTTCGCAGGCCATGCTGGCCGAACTGGATGCCGCCATCGCCGCAGACATGGAACTGAGCGACGACGAATTCGCCTACGGCGTGGCGACCTACAGCGACCTGCTGAAATCCGCGCGCACCCTGTATCGCCTGGCGCTGGAAAAGCAGAAGCCGGACGCCGACCGCGAATCGGGCTTCCAGGAACGCGACCTGGCCAACATCAAGGCGCGCCTGAGCCGCCTGGAGCAGTCGCTGGTGGCATCGGTCGACCAGGCCCGCTACGTGGCCGGCCTGCAGCGCTACGCCAAGCTGCCGCCCAAGGCGCATCCGCAGTGGCTAGATAACCTGACCCCGGCCATCGCCGACGTGCCTGCCATGTACCAGAAGTCAGGCCTGGCCGATACCGCAACCCGCCTGGCCTGGATGGACAAGGCGCCGGCCGAATTCGAGCAGTCCGCCGACCCCTTCATCAAGCTGGCCGTGCGCATGCACGGCGCGGCCATGGTGCTGGAAGAGCGCCGCAAGGAAGTCGACGGCAACCTGGAGAAGATCATCCCGCAGTACATGGGCGCGGTGATCGCGTGGAAGAAATCGCAGGGCAAGCCAGTCTACCCTGACGCCAACTCCACCTTGCGCGTGACCTATGGCACCGTGTCGGCCTACCCAGGGCGCGACGGCATTACCAAGGGGCCGTTCACTACGGTGGAAGGCATCCTTGAGAAGCACACCGGCAAGGAGCCGTTCGACGCGCCGCAGGCGCTGATCGATGCGGTCAAGGCCAAGCGCTATGGCCAGTTCAAGGACCCGGTACTGGGTACCGTACCGGTCGACTTCCTGTCCTCGGCTGACACGACCGGCGGCAACTCCGGTTCTGCCGTCATGAACAAGCGCGGCGAACTGATTGGCCTGAACTTCGACTCCACTTACGAGTCCATCACCAAGGACTGGTACTTCGACCGCGACATCACGCGCGCCATCCACCTGGACGTGCGCTACATGCTGTGGGTCATGAAGGAGGTTGACCATGCGGACAACCTGCTGAAGGAAATGACGATCAAGTATCCGCAGAAGTAACCAAGAAAGGGGCTCGCAATGAGCCCCTTTTCGATTTAGGGTAAAACTCTTAAACGCTCTTAGGCGCTCTTATTTCCTCTTGTTCGACCTTGTTTTCTCTTAAATCGAGGAGTTTTCTTGCGCAGGCTCATTGCCTGTTTCCATTCCCCTTCATTCGGAAAACGAATCCATATCGTTGCCCACGCGTTGCGAAATGCGCCGCCGACTCGATTGACAAACTGAGCCGGCGAAACGCATTTGCCCTCAAAGAGCAATTCACGTCCTTCGACATGTGCGAGATCGCTTGTGCGCTTGTAGACGTTTCGTAATGTTGTCCCGTCGGGAAGGAATACGTTCTTCCATTGATAACCATCGAGTGTCGATGCGGAGCGCCTAGACTGCGCCGTCACGAATCCTTCCATCCAGGCGTTGATCGCCTCGTCGACGATCTCGAACATTTCCTGTTTCAGGCCGTGCGTGTACATAAAATTTCCGAGGCCTTGGTATGTCTCTAGTGAGGCCGGCAAGCTGAAGAGCACTTTGGTCATGGCATCCTCCTTCTTTCAAAAAAGCATGCAGACTTTGACCAATTTAAGAGAAAAAAAGTTCAAATAAGAGGTTCTAAGTGTGGATAAGAGTGAATAAGAGTTTCCCTCTAAATCGCGACCGCCTTACTACTGCTGCCTGAAGGTGATTCTGAAATTGCAACTTCTTGGTTTGGCTAGGGCTCCTGCTCATGGCATAATCCCGGGTCACCCAAACGCAGACCCATGAACGAAACCATTTCCCTGTTCGGCCTCGCCACCACCACGCCATTGGAGCTGGTGTCGTTCGTGCTGTCCGTGCTGACCGTGTGGCTGAATATCCGCCAGAACCACTGGGCCTGGTTGTTTGCCATCCTGTCATCGGCCCTGTACGGCGCGGTGTTTTTCGGCGCCAAGCTGTATGGCGACATGGCGCTGCAGGGCGTGTTCATCACGGTTTCGATCTGGGGTTGGTACCAATGGCTGCACGGGAACCATGGAAACCAGCTGGGCGTGTCGACACTGAACGCGCGCGGCCGAGTAGTGTGCGGCGTGGCCTGGCTGGTGGGCTTTGGCATACTGGCCTGGTTCCTGCGCCGCTATACAGATACCGACGTCCCTAACGCCGACGCATTCCTGACCGCCGGCAGCCTGGTCGGCCAAGCCCTCCTGTCGCGCAAGAAGATCGAAAACTGGCACGTCTGGATCATCGTCGACGTGCTGTACGTCGCGCTGTACATCCACAAAGGCCTGATGTTGACGGCCGTCCTGTACGGCATGTTCGTGGCGATGGCGATTGCCGGCCTGCTGGCCTGGCAGGACAGCAGCAGGGACGAACCGGAAGAAGCAGTCGTCTGGAAATGAAGCAGCCATACCGCGTCGCCATCATCGGCGCTGCATCCTCCGGCAAGACCACCCTGGCGCAAGCGCTGGCAGAGCGCTACGGCGCGGTCTGGGTGCCCGAATACCTGCGCGAATTCTGCGACGCGCGCCAATGCGTTCCCGTATCGACCGACCAGTTCCACATTGCCACCACCCAGGTGGCGCGGGAAGATGCCTTGGCTGCACAGAGCGGCCGCTTCCTCTTTTGCGACACCACGCCGCTGATGACGGCGGTCTACAGCATCCATTACTTCGGCGGCATCGACGAGCAGCTCGCAAGTCTCGCATCGTCGCGCCAATACGACATAACCCTTGTCTGCAAACCCGAATTTGCCTGGATACCTGACGGACTTCATCATGAGGAGCAGGATGTCAGCGGTATTATTGATGCGATCCTGCTCGATGAATTGGCCCGGCGCGGTGTACCGTACACGCGCATCTCGGGCAACCTCGATGAACGCCTGAAGCAAGTAGCTCAACTCCTGGGGGATTGAAGCATGAAAAAACTGCTCGCGTTGGCCGCCATGTTCCCCTTGGCGGCGTTTGGCGAGACCGGTTATTACATGGTCACCGTTTACGACGTAGAAGGCCAGGCTTCAATCGACTACAAATACTGGAACGCCCACTACAAGAATTCGCGCAACACAGCCAGCCCGGAGATCGGTATCGGCTATGGCGTAACGTCGCGCTGGTACACCGAACTCACCACGCAATGGTTTCAACGCAACGGGCGGCAAACCCGCAACACCGGCGTCGAATGGCAAAACGACTTCCTGCTGACCCAGGGCCAGTACGACGTCGATGTCGCGTTGCACACGCTGGTGGAGCGTGCCCGGCGGAGCGATAACGGCTACTACGTGGAATTCGGACCAGTCCTGCAAACGCAGATCTGGCGCACCCAGTTGAACTTCAACGTGTTCTTCCAGCGTGAGATGGACAACGGGAAGCAGAACGAAACCGAACTGGCCTACCAGTGGCAGGTGAAACAACGCTGGAAGCGCTGGTTCTCTCCCGGCCTGCAAGGTTTTGGCGAAGTAGGAAAGTGGAACAACTGGCTGCCGTCGAAAAAACAATCGCACCGCGCCGGCCCGGCATTCTTCGGCGAAGCGGGCCGCCTCAAATACGAAGCGGCCTACCTGTTTGGCAAAAACTCAGGACGCGCAGCCAATTCCTTCTCGATGCGTGCGCAGTACCTGTTCTGAACTGCGCCCATCGCAGATTGCCGCCAGGGGGCACTCATCCTTTTCGGAACGCGCTATGGAGTTCCTGCGCCGAAAGTGAAGGGGGCGGGCGCGCCCCGTTCGCCGACAACGTGAGCGGCGACTTTTATGTGGAGGCGGGTTGCTGCACTGCGTGTGGAAAGCCTTTTACCGTGGACCCTGATATATTCTCGTACGCGTCCGATGGGCATTGTTATGTGAGCAAGCAGCCATCGAACGCCAATGAGCTTCGGAGAATGATCGAGACCTTTGAGGTGCAGGGCGTTAGGCTTGTTGCATTAGGTAAGGGCGATCGATGCGATGGTCTTGATCGAGGCCTGAAGCTGTTTGAATGAAGAGGTAAGGGCAGACCGATGGGGCCACGCAATTCAATCTTAGGACTTCCAGGCTTTGTCTCCGCCACATTTCGCGCTTCCCGAATGGTTGGCAGTAGTCGGCCTTTCAAAACAAATTGGACCCTAGCATGAGCGTATCAGAAAGCCGCCGTATTGAGGCAATTCATCACTTGAATCTCCCACTTACCGTAAAGGATTTCCTTGGCGCGCTCGACGCCCCTGCGGGCATGCGAGACCTGTTTAATTGCCCCTACTACTTCTATTCGCAAGGAGCCCCAGATTACCCAGGAAATTGGGAGGACTTGGCACACAGAACGCTTTTGCCGTTATGGGAGCACGGGGAGCTGGTTTTCGCAGTTGATATTGCACTGAATGAACCTGAGTACATCTCGTTTTATTTGGAGCGTCCAAGCGAAGTCACCTCGTACGGTTCGTCCATTTATCGTGCACTCTTCGAAATGATAAATCTTCACGTCTGGGAGTACGGTGGGGAGGAAACTGAAGTTCTCGAGGCCAAACACTTCGCTGCGCGCCTTGAGTTCCCGAACCTCGCGCACCTCCTTGAGATGATCAGCAATGTCGACACTTCGCAAGAAGAAATCGATGCATATCTGTCCGACTCCGCAGTTCTTCCGTTAGGTTAAGCGGAGCGCGAGCCGCCTTGGGCCCGGCTCCGCATTGCAAATTTAGAAGTCCACCTGCGCCGACAGCTGGAAGGTGCGCGGCGAACCTGGGAACAGATAGCCGCCCAGTTCCGGCGTCACATCACGCCAGTAGAACTTGTCGAACGCGTTCTTCACCTGCGCGCGCAGGATCACCGTCGAACCGCTCACGCGGGTAGCGTAAGAGCCGCCCAGGTCGACCACGTGGTAGGAAGGCACCATGGTCTTGTTCTCCTGGTCGAATGCCTTACGGCCAGAGAACCTCCAGTTTGCATTCAGCTTCAGGCCAGGCACTTCGGCCACAGCGTAATCAGCCCACACAGTGGACTTGAAGTTCGGCACGTTGGTCACGCGCTTGCCATCGAGTTCGGCCAGGCCGGTGCCTTCCTGCTTCGCGCGGATGGCCGCCATCGAAGCACCCAGCAGCAGGTCACGAGTCACCTTGCCTTGCGCAGTAAATTCCAGGCCGCGATGACGTTCCTGGCCGCTGCGCACGAATGCGTTGGAAACCGGGTCGGTAAACTCCAGGCCCTGATCGATCTGATACAGCGCGGTCGACAGGGAGATGCCGTTGATTTCAGCCTTCGCGCCCAGTTCCACCTGCTTGGACTTGCCCGGCGCCAAGGCGTGCGGATAGTTGGAAGTGCCGAGTGGGGCTACGCCACCGTACTGCAGGCCTTGGGCGTAGTTCGCATAGTAGGACAGCTTGGCGGTCGGGCTGAATACCAGCGACACATTCGGCAGCCAGAAATTCTCGCGAACCGGGACCACGTCAACCTCATTGCGGCGCAGGGAAGCGTAACGCACGCCGGCATGCAGCGCCAGCTGATCGGTCAGGCCGATGACATCCTGCACAAAGGCGGAACGCTCATGATCATTGCGGCGCTCGGAAACCGGGCCAACCTGCTTGTCGGTCATTGGCACTGCAACTGGGTGATAGATATTGCTGACGCCTGCTTTCTCGTATACGTAATCGCCCCAGCTCTCGTGGTTGCTGAAGAAGGACAGGCCGGCAGTCAGTTCATGGCGAATCGAACCGGTCGCGGAGCGGCCATTCAACAGCGCCTTGGCAGACAGCGGCTTCTTCTTTTCACCAAGGCTGCGGTAATCGTAAACATCGTAGTCGCCATTGGTGCAATAGCCTGGCCACAACAACTCGTTCTCACAGCCGTATGGGAAGGCCGTGTAGTCGTCGCGCTTGAAGCGGTGCTGGTTGGCGCTCAGGGTGGCTTTCCACTCAGGCGACAGCTGGTACTGGAAGTTGACGCCGATATTGCTGGATTCAGTCTCCACCGGCTTGGCCCAAGCCTGGTCATTCAGGAACGTGTCAGCATCGACCACCGGCAGATTGGTACCGCCGATCAGTTGGAAGCCTGGCGCCGACTTCTGCGACTTCTTCTGGTAATCGGCATCGATTTGCAGCAACGCCTGAGGGCTGATGCGGAAATCGAAAGCGCCGGATACGAAGCTGCGATGGCCGTCCGCGCCCTTGATGATGGAGCGCATGCGTTCACCCGCAGCATTGAAACGGTAGCCGAAGCGGCTATCTTCGAACCGGCCGCCCAGGTCCACCGTGCCCAGCACGGAGCCACGCTCGCTCACTTTGAACTGCACGGAACGCAGGTTGTTCTCGGTTGGACGCTTGGTCACGTAGTTCACTACGCCGCCTGGCGCCGCGACGCCTTGCTGAAGGCCGGCCAGCCCGCGCAGCACTTCGATGCTTTCCTTGTTCTCCAGCGGGATCTGGGTATCGCCGGAAATCGGATGGCCATCCTTGCGGTAGGAGTTGGCGTTATTCAGCTTGAAGCCGCGAATCGAGAACTGCTCGGCATAGCCAACGGCGTTGTACGCGTCACCGATGCTCGCGTCGTACTTGACGGCGTCAGTGGTAGTGCCGATGTTCAGGTCTTGAATCTGTTCGCGAGTCAGTACGGTGACGGAAGCAGGCGTCTGCAGCAAGGGCTGGTCGCTGAAGCCGGCCACGGACGCGCGCTCGGCGGCCACGCGGTTGGCGGTGATGACCACTTCAGTCATTTTCTGGTCCTGCGCATGGGCGGCAGGTGCGAAGGCGGAAGCGATGGCCAGTGCGGCCAGGCTGATTTTGCTATTGATGCGGGTGCTGTTCATGATGTGCTCTTGCTGTATGTTATGCGCCAGCAGGAGAGCACGAGGGGTGAGAGCAGGGTCCGAGACTGCGGGCCTTCAACCGTCTACGCTTTCCTTCGCTGGCATTATCCAGATCAGGTTCGGAGGGTATTTCTCACCCCGCGCACATGCGCGAGGACCCCTAGCGAGGCGGTATTGTACTACAGGCTCAGTTGCAGCGCCTTGCGCACGTCGGCAGGCGTGATATCGCGGCGTTCGCCCAGGCCCGTCAGGCCGGCAGCTTCCATGGCAGCGACGGTGGCGTCGATCGCTTCCGCGCCCAGGCCGTAGCCGGACAATCGGGTCGGCACGCCCATCTGCTCGAAGAAGGCGCGCGTGTTGCCGATGGCCGCGTCGATGCGCTCATCGTCGGTGCCCTTGCCGGCATGCAGGCCCCAGACACGTTCGGCATACTGCAGCAGCTTGCCGCGCTTGGCTTCGCGGCGAATCTGCAGGATGCCCGGCAGGACAATCGCCAGCGTCTGCGCATGGTCCAGTCCAAACAGCGCGGTCAGTTCGTGGCCGATGCCGTGGGTTGCCCAGTCCTGCGGCACGCCGACGCCGATCAGGCCATTCAGCGCCATGGTGGCGGTCCACATGATGTTGGCGCGCACTTCCACGTCGTCCGGGCGCGCCAGCACTTGCGGGCCCAGTTCCAGCAGCGTTTGCAGCAAGCCTTCGGCAAAGCGGTCCTGTACCGGCGCATTGGCCGGATAGGTCAGGTATTGTTCGGTGGTGTGGACGAAAGCATCGACCACGCCGTTGCCGACCTGGCGCAGCGGCAGGGTCAGCGTCTTGGCCGGGTCCAGCACCGAGAAGCGCGGATAAACATGCGGGCTCATGAAAGCGCGCTTTTCCTGCGTTTCGGCGCGGCTGATGACGCTGGCGCTGTTCATTTCCGAACCGGTGGCCGGCAGCGTCAGCACGGCGCCAAAGGGCAGGGCGGCCTTGATGACCTTGCCGCCGATCTTCAGGATGTCCCACGCGTCGCCGTCGTACATCGCCGCTGCGGCAACAAATTTTGTACCGTCGACAACAGATCCTCCGCCCACTGCCAGCAGGAAATCGATGTTTTCGCGGTGGATCAGCTCGACCGCCTCCATCAGCGTTTCGTAGCGTGGATTCGGCTCAATGCCTGCGAATTCGAGCACGGTATGCTCGCTCAGCGCAGCCCGCACTTCGTCGTACGTGCCGTTGGACTTGATGCTGCCGCCACCGTAGAGCATCAGCACGCGTGCATTGGCGGGAATATGTTTTGCCAAGGAGGCAATTTGGCCCACGCCGAAGATCACGCGGGTTGGATTGTGGAATTCGAAGTTTTGCATAGTGCCCGGCATTATCGCGCAAATCTCGCCCATCCGTGCGACACCCCGCCAAGCGCCTTGCTACACTTGAGAAATCCGCGCCGCAGGCTGACAATGCGTGTACCCGCATGCCTAAGGAGAGTGAGATGACACAGGAACACGTGGTCGAGCCGCGCGACTATTTGAATGCCCAGGTGCTGGACATGCACCGGGCGCTAACGTCGTTGAGCGAGAAGATCGAGATGCTGGACTTGCAAAACCAGCGCATCGAAACGTGCACCGACCCCGAGCTGAAGCTGGTCATGGCCAGCCACCGCGATTCCACGCGCAAGCAGATCGCCATGCTGCTGGAATGGGTGCGCCGGCGCGACCCGAAAATGGACAAGGAAATGAAGGAAGCGCTGTTCAAGGCGGGACCGATCGCCGCGCAGTACCACTATGGTGATTAAAGTCGGGGTCAGGTCTGGCAATCGGACACGGGCTCGACCGTAGGCGACGCCTACGGTCGAGCCCGTGTCCGATTGCCAGACCTGACCCCGACTTCGAGAAAGGAAGTCGATGAAGTTGCAGCCGTACCGGGAGGGCAGCTGGTTTGCCATCCCGCTTAGAAATGGCGGCTATGCCACCGGACTGGTGGCTCGCCTGTCACCGCAAGGAAAGGTCATGCTGGCCTACCTGTTCGGGCCGACCCACTGGACGCTGCCGACCCTGGCGGACGTGCAGCAGTTGAAGGCGAACGATGCGCTGAAGGTGATCCGCACCGGCGACATCGCGGTGGCCAACGGGCGCTGGCCGGTGATCGGCAATACCATCGGCTTCCAGCGCATCGACTGGCCGGTGCCGATGTTCATCCGCCGCGCCGATGCCTTGAAGCGCGCCTGGCAGGCAACCTACGGCGACGATCCGGCCAAGCCGGAGCGCGAAGTGTCCGTGCCATACGACACGGAGGGGTTGGAGAGCGATTCGCTGTTTGGCTACGGCTCGGCGGAACTGCTCATGACCAAATTGCTGGAGTAGGGAGATCCCTATGTACACGGGCGGCTGTTTTTGCGGCGCAGTGCAGTACGAGGCAGACGCGCCGGTGTTGAATTGCACCTGGTGCCATTGTTCGATGTGCCGCCGCCTGTCCGGCGCGCCCAGCGTGGCCTGGTTCAGCGTACCGCGCACCCAGTTTCGCTATGTGCGCGGCAAGCCCGCCATCTACCATTCCAGCCCCGGCGTGACGCGCGAATTCTGCGGCGTCTGCGGCACCCACCTCACCTTTGCCGATGACAGCACGCCCGGCGAACTGGACATCACCACTTCCAGCCTGGACGATCCCGAAGCACTGCCGCCGCAAGACCACACCTTTGCCGACAACCGCCTGCACTGGGAGCCAATCTGCGACGACCTGCCGCGCTACCGCCGCACGCGCCGCGACGGCGCTCTCGAACGCGCCTAGCTTGCGCGTTGTGGCCGGCGCTCAGGTGTTGGTCTAAAGCGCATCAACTCTCTGAAGCCTGCACCACGAAATAGCCCAACTGCCTTCTTCATGGTATTGCAAGGTTGACTCATACAGCCCAGGCGCCAGCCAAAGTAGCGCACCGCTGCCACCAGTAGCCAAATCAAGCAATAGTCCCGGGCTGGTAGGTGTCGCGTCACCGTGGCTAACAGGCTTTGACAAATCGCGCGCACTGTTTGGCGACCATGCAACTACGACTGGCCCCGCGGTTACTTCGTACTGCAAGGCCGGGGCGATATGTCGCCAATCCGCGCTCAGCGCATGATCAACCGCTCGCTGCGCATCCTGATCGTCATCGGCAAACTCTACCTGGGATAGAACCAGGCAATCGCGCGTTTCGACGAGATCCATACGAACCATGCCGGGCGCCGCACTCCACAAATACCCGCTGGCGCCCTCACCAAAGTGATGAACGCGTTCGGCATCAAAATTCCTGGTAGCGTTGTCGTACTCGCTGTCCGGCGACAACGCAACGTTCAAGACTTTCCCATCCGGGCGCTTTGCACGCCACGTTGGTTCGGTCCGTTCTATTACAGTTCCTGGCCAAAGATCGAGCACCAGGGACATTAACTGTTCCCGCGCCTCGGACGGATTTGAAGCGGCAAGATACTGATGGCCGTTAGGACCGTTTGGCTGCCACTGCTCGGGCAATTCTGAAGTGAATGGCGACCAATAATGTAATTCAGTGGCCATCGAAGCATCAAACGGTTCGCTGCCACGCCAATGCGCAAAATCATCCAGATTTGCGACAAGTACCGGACCACCCTCGCAGCCAATCTCCTCGCTCCAGGCGAGATTCTTCTCATTCATCATTGCTCCAATTCAAACTTCCTGGCGGTGTCCCGCTATTCTTAGTATTGCCTCCCGTTGCAAGGGCTAGGCCTCGCCGCTGCGACGAAAGCCTTCTTCGAGCGCGAAGAACTCAGGATTTCGCGATGCCATCGGGCCACGAAGTTTATCGATTTCCGCTTCTGGTGCGTGGATTTCGAGCCGGATGATCTTTGCAATCTTCAGCGCCTGGCCAATCAATTCAGCAACGTTCTCACGATGTGTGAGCAAAGCGTTGGCGTCTACGTAACCTTCGCGACAGTGGGCGACGTTGCCGTTGAACGAGAAGGCGTAGTGCATGCAGCCTGGCTCCGTGCGCGTCTTGGCGACGAGCTTCAGCACCAGGGCTTTGAAAGCCTCAAGGTGCCCGTCCTGGATCTCGAAGTACGGTACGAAGGTGCAGCAGGTGTCAGGCACGAACATTCATGTCTCCACTGGTTTTGAGGGCGATGTTTCAGCTTCTGGCTGAATTCAGTCTGGGCAATTCTCATCGTCGATACCAGTCCAGGGGTTCTTCGAAAACAGCCGAATTGAATGGATACAGGTCTGCCTTCACATAGGTATACGTAAGCTCAACATTGAACCGACTGCCCGAAATCGTGAACTGGCCGGCTGGTCCAAATGACGCCGCCACATCGAGATTGCCTTCATGCGTATCGCCGCATATGGATAACTTGGCCAGGTCATAAAAGGAAAGCCTCAGCTGGATGCTGTCGTTGCCATTAGCAACCCATCGTGCTGGACTCTGTTCGGGTAGCTCAGCGAAGTTCAGGCTGACGTGAAAATCAGCGCTTTGACCAATCACGATCTGTACCAGGCGCAAGCGGTCGAGCGAAGGTGATCGTGCACCAAATGAACCGGCTAGCGCGGCCTTGTTATAGAGATACTCAATCCAATTTGACTGTTTTTCGCTCATTTTTCAACGCGCTTCATGTCGATCAGTTCGAAGTGCTCTTTGACGCCAACAAAGGACTGGATGCGGACCCCAGTCGTGTATGGGCGCTTGCCGGCGATGTCTTCTCGCGAGATTGTCCACATGTACATCGGACCACGATGCCCCTCGGAAAAGAACCAGGACTTCGGACGCGTAATCGTGCCGCCTGTTGGCTCAAGAATCTGCGGGACGAATTCCGTAGGGGGAGACTCGGCGAAAGCCTGGGTGCCGGATGCAAGAATGCTTAGTGTGAGGAGTATCTTGGGATAGCTTAGACGGATCGCCATTTCTCAATTTCCATTTGTATTTCAGATGCTTCCTTAAGCGTCGCCGAAAATTCGCTGTCGACTGTAGATGCGGCGTTTTCCAGGATGTGATTGAAGTTCTGCGCGAGACTCGCGGCCCGTACTTTTAGTTCTCGCGGCGCACTTTCGGCCAACGCAGTTTCAGTCAATGTTTCGACAGATCCACAAATGCGATGGAATGAATAGATGAAGCGGCCGATTCGTTCATAGTCCGGCACCATTGCCCTCCTTGTTAGCTGCAGGCCGCGGCGCGTGTCAGCAATAGCTGGCGCTCCTGCTCGTTCTGCGTCAACGCCGCAGCGCGTTCGAATTCGAAACGTGCTTCGGGCAGGCGGTTCAGCTTGAACAGGAAGTCGCCCCGTACGCTTGGCAGCAGGTGGTACTGCTTGAGCGCCGGTTCGTCGACCAACTGGTCCACCAATTCCAGCCCCACCTCCGGCCCATAAGCCATGGCCAGCGCGACCGCGCGGTTCAGTTCGACCACCGGAGAAGGAGCACGCGTCGCCAGCGCCAGGTACAGGTCGGCAATCTGCTGCCAGTCGGTGTCTTCGGCCCGGCGCGCGCGGGCGTGGCACGAGGCGATGGCGGCCTGCAGCACATATGGCCCCGGCACCCGGTTCAACGCTTGCGCGCGCTGCAGCGCCGCCAGCCCGCGCCGGATCAGCATCTGGTCCCAACGCGTGCGGTCCTGCTCCAGCAACAGCACCGGCTTGCCCTGCGCGTCTGTGCGCGCGCGCGACCGCGAAGACTGGATCTCCATCAGCGCCACCAGCCCGTGCACCTCCGGTTCGCCTGGCACCAGCTCGGCCAGGATGCGCCCCAGGCGCAGCGCCTCGTTGCACAGGGCGGGGCGCATCCAGTCGGCGCCCGCGCTGGCGGAATAACCCTCGTTGTAGACCAGGTAGATCACCTGCAGTACCGCGGCCAGGCGTTCTTCCAGCTCTGCGCCACGCGGCACTTCGAACGGCACCTTGGCATCGCCCAGGGTGCGCTTGGCACGCACGATGCGCTGCGCCACCGTCGATTCGGACGCCAGGAAGGCGCGTGCAATTTCGTCGGTCGTCAGGCCGCCCAGCAGGCGCAAGGTCAGCGCCACGCGCGCTTCCATGGTCAGCACCGGGTGGCAGGAAATGAAGATCAGGCGCAGCAGGTCGTCCCCGATATTGTCATCGAGCTCGCGCTCCAGGTCCGGCGCGGCGTCCTGCAGCAAGCCTTCGATTTCGTAGGTCAGCTCGGGCTCTTTCTCGTGCACCAGCTTCTGGTGGCGAAGGTAGTCGAGCGCCCTGTTCTTCGCCGCCTGCATCAGCCAGGCGGCTGGCCGGTCGGGCGTGCCGTTTTCCGGCCAGGTCTCAAGCGCGCTGACCAGCGCATCCTGCGCCATTTCTTCCGCCAGTGCGACGTCGCGCAGCATGCGTGTCAGGACCGCGATGATCTTCGCTTCTTCGATGCGCCAGACAGCGTCGATGGCGCGGTGGATGCTGTTGTCGTTCATCCAGCTACTTTACCATCACGGCAGTGATGGCGTGATAAACTCGGCAACTTTTCCAATAATGTACCGGCCGATGAAGAAGAACGTAGCGACAATCCGTGATGTGGCAGCCGCCGCGGGGGTATCCACGGCCACGGTTTCCAAGTTCGTCAACGGCGCGCAGCGCTTTTCGCCGGCGGTCGAAGCCCGGCTGGCCAGCGTCATCGAGGAACTGGGCTACCGCTCCAATCCGATGGCGCAGTCGATGATTACCGGGCGCACCAGGACCATCGGCCTGTCGATCCTGGATATTACGAACCCTCACTACGCCAGCGTGGTAAAAGGCGCCAACCGCGTGGCCCAGTCCCACGGCTACACCGTGCTGCTGGTCGATACCGAAGAAACCCCGGAGCGCGAGCGTCAACTGCTGGAAGCCCTGAGCCGGCGCGTGGACGGCATGATCGTCTATTCCCGCACGCCGGAGGAGGAACTGGACTGGCTGCTGGCGCTGGACCGTCCATCGGTATTTTTCGGCCGGCCGGACTATATCAAGCTGCCTTCCGTGGCCAGCGACGACCAGCTTGGCGCCTTCATGGTCACGCGTCACCTGCTGGCGCAAGGCCACAAGCGGGTAGCTTACATGGGTTACGCCAATTCGCGCCGCGACCGCGAGCGCATGGCCGGCGTGCGCGAGGCACTGGCGGCGCAAGGACTGGATCTGAGCGTATTCGAAGCCGAAGCTCCAGCGTCGTCAGCGGGCGAGAAACTGAGCTCATCGATCATGTTGGGCAGGCAGCCGCCCGACGCGCTGGTCTGCTTCAACGACCTGCTGGCGCTGGGTTTCATGAAAGCCGCCCAGGCGCTGGGCTTCCGCGTCCCGGGAGACGTTTCCGTGGTCGGCTTCGACAATATCCAGTTCGGGAGTTTCGCTTCGCCGGCCCTCACCAGCGTGGACCTGAACAGCGAACAGATGGGCGCGGCGGCTATGGAGAAACTCCTGGCCTCCATCGAAGGCCAGGAAGTCGAGCCGCTGACGGTGGTCAACGCGCAACTCGTGCTGCGCGCCTCCACCGCCACTCGGGATTAGATCGCAACCTTGCGCAGTTCCACTTCCATATCGCCGGGGTTAGGGTAGGGGTAGGACTTGACCCAGGCGATGACATCATCGCGCGAAGCCGCATCCACCGCCCAATAACCGGCGATCAGTTCCTTCACCTCGGCAAACGGGCCGTCGGTGATGAAGGGTTTGCCGCCGCTGAACTTGACGCGCGCACCGCGTGCGGTGGACTTCAAGCCTTCGCCAGACAGTGCAACACCGGCGGCGATGCCGGCATTGTTGGCGCGGTTCATGATGTCGATCACTGCCGCCGGCGGTTCGAAATCCTGCTCCGCCACGGCATCGGAACGCAACAGGATGGCCCAGGCGGTATGCTTGGGCGCCGCGCCGGTGTCGAAGCCTACGCAGCCGCCGGGGCAACCGGCTTCGCGCACTTCGACCACGGCGCTGCCTTCCGCGTCCGCCGATGGCCAGCGCGCAGCCAGTTCGCTGGCGGCGCGGCGGTCTTCGGCCTCGATGAAGGTGAAGCCGGCCACGCTCACATCTTCGAACGGGCCTTCTTCGTACAGCCACTGGCCGTCGCGGCGGCGCATGCGCAGGCCGCCGTCGGCGCTGGAACGCAGCCATTTGGCACCCGGTACGGCCTGCACCAGTTCAGCGGATGGGAAGTTGTCCGATTCCGAGGTGGCGTCGGCCTTCCGAATTACCATGTACTGCATTGAAGTCTCCTTTAAACGGGCGCTGCGATCTTGCTGGCGATGCGCGCCTCCTGCTCACGCAGTTCGGGCGTGAATTCGGCGCCGAAATCCTCGGCCTCGAACACTTGGCGGATTTCGATATCTGAGTCGGTCTCCATCGGATTGGGGCAGCGCTTGACCCATTCGATGGCTTCAGCCAGCGACTTTACCTGAATCAGCCAGAAGCCGGCAATCAGCTCCTTGGTTTCCGAGAAGGGGCCGTCGATGACCGTGCGCTTGCTGCCCGAGAAATGCACGCGGGCGCCGCGCGAACTGGGGTGCAGGCCTTCGCCGGCCAGCAGTACGCCGGCGTTCACCAGTTCCTCGTTGAACTTGCCCATGGCTGCGAGCAGTTCGGTTTTCGGCATCTTGCCGGCTTCGGAATCAGGGGTTGCTTTGACGATGAGCATGAATCGCATGGTGTCCTCTCGATTGAATTTAAAAATCAGCCCTTGCACTCAGGCGAGTTCTTCATCATTTCCTTCATCCCTTCTTCCATCTGCGCGGGAGTCAGGTCGCGTTTGTGGGTGGCGATCGACCAGGAGTGGCCGAATGGGTCCACCAGCACGCCGTAGCGGTCGCCCCAGAACATGTCGGCAGGGGGCATCTTGGCAGTGGCGCCGGCGTCGATTGCACGCTTGTAGGCGGCGTCCACGTCTTCCACATAAATATGCAGGGTTACCGGCGTGCCCTTGTAGTGTTTCGGGCCGAAGCAGCCGGCGTCAGGGAAATCGTCGACCAGCATGATGTTCGAATCGCCGATGCTGATCTGGGCGTGCATGATCTTGCCGCCAGGGCCGGGCATGCGGGAATTTTCTACCGCGTTGAAGGCTTTTTTGTAGAAAGCAATGGCATCGGCAGCGCCTTCGCAGACCAGGTGCGGGGTAACAGTGCGCATGCCTTCTGGAATTGGTTTGACAGTCATGGTGAATCTCCATTCGTTGTTTGGGAACTGGACACCGTTTGCGGCCTCCATATTCCCACGACGAACGGCGATGCGCCAGATCGACACGATTACAAAAGATTTTTTTCAGCCAGCCATTCCGGGTTGAACAGGCGGGCCGCGTAAGTGGCGCCGCGGTCGCACAGCAGGGTGACTATCGTGTGGCCGGGCCCCATCTGTTTTGCCAGCTCAACCGCGGCGGCCACGTTGATGCCGCTCGAGCCGCCGACGTACAGGCCTTCCTCGCGCAACAGGCGGTAGACCATCTGCACGCACGCCTTGTCGTCGATGCGGATGGCGTCGTCGATCGGTGTGCCTTGCAGGTTTGCGGTGACCCGGCTGTTGCCGATGCCTTCCGAAATCGAATTGCCCTCGCTCTTCAGTTCGCCGTGCTTGATCCAGTTGTAGAGCGCGCTGCCGTAGGGATCGGCCAGCACGATTTTTATGTTCGGCTGCTGCTCCTTCAGGTAGCGGGCGACGCCGGCCAGGGTGCCGCCAGTGCCGGTAGCGCAGGTGAAAGCGTCGATGCGGCCATGCGCGTCGTGCCAGATTTCTGGGCCGGTTGTTGCGTAGTGTGCCTGGCGGTTGGCGAGATTGTCGAACTGCTGGGCCCAGATGGCGTTGGGCAATTCCTGTGCGAGGCGGCCGGCGACTTTCTGGTAATTGTTGTCGTCGGCGTAGGGGACGGCTTTGACGGGGCGCACTTCGGCGCCAAGGGTGCGCAGGATGGCGAATTTTTCCTCGGACTGGGTTTCGGGGATGACGATCACGCATTTGTAGCCGCGTGCGGAGCACAGGTGGGCCAGGCCGATGCCGGTGTTGCCGGCGGTGCCTTCGACGACGGTGCCGCCGGGTTTCAGGCGGCCGGAGCGCTCGGCGTCGAGGATGATGGCGAGGGCGGCGCGGTCTTTGACGGAGCCGCCGGGGTTCATGAACTCGGCTTTGGCCAGGATTTCGCAGCCGGTCTCGGCCGAGAGACGGGCGAGGCGGATCAGGGGAGTATGGCCGATGGCGTCGGCGAAGCCTTGGCGGAGCATGACTTCAATTTAGCCCAAAACCGGTAATTCGGGGTCAGACCCGTAGGGTCAGACCCCCAACGGTCTTGCGTCTTGCTGTTGGGTCGAGGCTGTTGACTTTCGTCGAAGATCAAGTGCGCACAACCGAAACCAGCGGCAGATGAGCAGACTGGGTCTGACCCTGCGGGTCAGACCCAGGTTTACCGGTTTTAAAGCGCCCGCAAAGAAATAGTGAACTTCAACCCGCCCCCCTCACGATTGGACACCTCCAGCTCCGCCTCATGCCGCGACAGCACCCGGTCCACAATCGCCAGCCCCAGCCCGGCCCCGTTGGCCTGCCCGCGCGCCGTATCCAGCCGCGTAAACGGCTTGAGCAACTGCGCAATCTGCCCCTCCGGCACACCCACGCCGTGGTCCTGCACCTCGACAACAACGCGCTTGGCCGTATGCACTCCCCGCACCGAGCACTTGATATCAATCTCGGTCACATCCGAATCGAGCGTCTTGCCATAGCGCCGGGCATTCTCGACCAGGTTGGCAATCACCCGCTTCAGGTCAGTTGCATTGCCCAGCACATGCGCATGCTCCGGCAGCTCAGCCGTAACCTTCACATCCGGATGACGTCCAGCCTCATGCGCGCAATCGCTCAGCAGCGCCACCATGTCCACATTGATAAAGCTGGACGCCTCGGTCGGCTTGGCGTAATCGAGGAACTGGGCAATGATGGCATCCATCTGCGCAATATCCGATTGCATGCCCTCGCGCGCCTCCTGCGACAGGTTGGCCATTTCCACCTCGAGCTGCATGCGCGCCAGCGGCGTGCGCAAGTCGTGTGAAATGCCGGCCAGGATCACAGCGCGGTCGGATTCGACCTGCTGCAAGTCATCCACCATCTGGTTGAAGCTGCGGTTGGCCTGGCGTACTTCCTGCGGCCCGACTTCCGGCAGCGGGTCCGGATGGCGGCCCTGGGCAATCTCGCGCGCGGCGGCGGTCAGCCGTTTCAGCGGCAGGTTGATTAGGCTGGAAATCAGCGCTGCGCCAAGCAGCGACACCAGCGCCACCACGCCGGCCCAGCCCAGCCATTCGACCGGCCCCTGCAGGCGCTCGCGCTCCAGCATCAGCCAGTATCGGTCATCGGCGATCTTGAAGCTGACCCAGTAGCCGGGCACACCGTTCACTTCGGAGGAAAAACGGGTATCGGCACCGAGCTTGGCGCGCACCAGGGTCTGGATGTCGGCCATCAGCCCCGAACTTGGCGGCGGCGCCACCTCGTCGTCGTCCTCCATGGTGAATACGCGGATGCCTTCGTTCGACACCAGTTCGAACAACAGTTCGCGCCGCAAGTCGGTGGCGGAGTGGGTGAGGGCGGCGCGGGTGATGGTCACCACCGACACCACCTGGGCGGCAGTCTGCTGTGCCAGCGGTTCGCGCTGGACGTAGTTGACCATGCCGAACCAGGCCGACATGGAGAGCGTGGTCAACACGCTCAGCAAGAGGAACGTGCGCCAGAACAGGCCGCTGGTCAGCGACGCCGGGCGTGGCAGGCGGAATTTCATCGACAGCCCAAAATCAGCGCGGCTGGCCCTCGGGGATGAAGACGTAGCCCAGGCCCCACACCGTCTGGATGTACAGAGGGCTGGACGGGTCCGGCTCGATCAGCTTGCGCAGGCGGGAAATCTGCACGTCCAGGCTGCGGTCGAACACTTCGTACTCGCGGCCGCGCGCCAGCTCCATCAGCTTCTCGCGCGACAGCGGCTGCCGCGCATGGCGCGCAAACACTTTCAGCACCGAGAACTCGCCGGTGGTCAGCGGCACGGTTTCGCCATTTTTCTTGAGCGTGCGCGTGCCCAGGTCCAGCACGAACTGGCCGAACTCGAAGGTTTGCGGATGCTCGGAAGGCGCGCCCGGGATTTCGTCGGGCTGCTTGCGGCGCAGCACGGCGCCGATGCGGGCCACCAGCTCGCGCGGGTTGAATGGCTTGGGCAGGTAATCGTCGGCGCCCATTTCCAGGCCCACGATGCGGTCCACGTCTTCGCCCTTGGCAGTGAGCATGATGATTGGGGTCTGGTCGCCGGCGCCGCGCAGGCGGCGGCAGATCGACAGGCCGTCTTCGCCGGGCAGCATCAGGTCCAGCACCAGCAGGTCGTAGCGCTCGCGCAGCCACAGCTTGTTCATGGCGGTGGCGTTTTCGGCGGTGACGACGTTGAAGCCCTGCTCGGTCAGGTAGCGGCGCAGCAGGTCGCGCAGGCGGACGTCATCGTCCACCACCATGATCTTGGCCTGGTGGCCTTGCGCGCCGCCTGGTGCGGCAGGAGGGTTAGTGGTGGTATTCATAAGGATGTTGATCTTGTTGAATTGTCAGATGCATGTCGCTATGGTAACGTCATATTGATGGCCGGTGCCATACCGGTGAAAACTCATTACATTTTCTTACAAACTTTACCGGGTCGCTCTTACTATGGGAAGTTGGAGCGCATACACTGCGGGCATGGATACGGCAAGTACGACGAGGACTGCGATGAAACTTGGTGCGAAAACAGGATTGGGCAAAGCGGCTTTGGCGCTGTGCGCCGGCCTGTGCTGCACCGTGATGGCCAGCGCGCAAGCGCAGTCCGACCAGCGCAACCGCCAGCAAGAACGCCGCGAAGCGCCACGCGACTTCCGCGACAATCGCATGAACGACGCTCGCGAAGTGCGCTATCCACGCCAGTATGAGGGGCGCATGGACGATGCGCCGCGCATGGTGGACGACCGGGACAACGCAGACTCGCGCCGGATGGGGGGGCGCATGACCCCCGACGAGCGCCGTGACCTGCGCCGCCAGATCAATGAAGCGGGCCAGCAAGTGTACTCCCTGCCGCGCAGGCGGTGATTTTGTGACGTTTACGTAACGTTAAGAAAACTTTCGGCTCCGAAAACCTCCGGCATTTAATGTTTTGCGTGTAATATTGATTGCCCGCAAGACAACGCGCCCCGGCGCGCCCAACAATAGGGCACTGGAGGAGGAGCTTTGTCCCATATTGCACAACAGGAGAGCGCCGGCAGCTTGCCGGCCGGCGTGGTCCAGCGGCCCGATGGGGTCTACCTGGACCTGCGCCTGCTCGCGCCTGAACTGAGCGCCGCGGTCGATGTGCTGTACCGCAGCGGTTATGTGCTGCAGGGGCTGGACTATCCGGTGCTGGCGCGCGCCCTGTACGGCGTGGGACCGGAGCTGGCGCCCAGTCCCGAACTGCTGGTGCGCGTGGCCGATCGTCTGGCGCCATTCCCCGCCGAACGCAAGCCACTGTACCGCAACGTCAGGATTCGCGACGGCGAAGCGGAATACTTCTTTGAACCGATCTACCTGCCGGCCGAGGAGCTGTCGGACGGTACCCTGCTGCCGGAACGCCAGGCCCACCTCGATTTCGACGAATTCGTGGCCGACATGTGGCTGAAGAACGTGCGCTTCGGCATCCAGGTGGCAGTCGTGCGCGCCGCGCTGGCGGCCCCGAAAGGCGAACGGGTGGCCGCGGCGCTCGACCTGGAACCGACGCCTGCACAGGATGCGCGCGTGGTGGAAGTGGCGTCCGAACTGCACCGCAGCGACGCGCCGCGCCAGCGCGCCGACGGCACGGTCGACCTGACCAGCTTCCAGAACCGTTTCCCCCAGATCAAGCAAGGCATGCGCCTGCTGCAAAAGCTGCCCGGCGTGCCGGGCGAGCCGGGCCGCAATATCGCCGGCCAGCCGCTGGCTGCGCTGGCGCCGAACGACGTGGACTTCAGCCGCTATGCCGGCGAGGGCACGGTCATCGCGCGCGAAGCCGATGGCGAATTCCTGGTGGCGGCACGCGAAGGCTTCCTGAATGTGGACCCGAAAAGCGGGCAGGTGGCGCTGAGCGACAAGATTATCAGCCGCGAGGGCGTGTCCGGCCGTACCACCGGCAACCTGGAACTGATGGGCGCATTCGAAGAATTCGGCGACGTGCAGGAACTGCGCGACGTGAACGGCAGCGACATCACCGTGCACGGCGACGTGTTCGGCAATATCAATTCCAGCGGCGGCACCATCGTCCTGGGCCGCAACCTGGTGGGCGGCCGGGCCATCAACGCCAGGGGCGATATCCGCATTGAAGGCGTGGCCTCCGGTTCCACCATCCAGACAGCCAGCGGCACGATTACTATCACCGGCCGCGCCGAAAGCTGCGTCATCAGCGCGCCCAGGGTGGTGATCGCGGAAGCGTCCAACTGCGAAATCCTTGCCGACGAAGTGACCATTGAGCTGGCCATCGGCTGCGCCGTTGCCGGGCGCAGCGTGCTGGTTGAAAGCGCCGGCCCGCGCAAGAACAGCGAAATGCTGGTCTACGTAGTGGTGAAAGACGTCGCCGGCCACGACGCCGAGCTGGAAACCCTGCAAAAACAGGTCGCCGTGCATGAGGCGGAAATCGCCGCCTGGTGCGCCGAGCATGACCGCCTGAATGCCATGGCCGAGGTGCGCAGCTACCTGACGCTGGCAGAAAAGCTGCGCAAGGGCGAGATCCACCTTACGCCGGCCCAGGTGCCGAACCTTAAAAAAGTGGCGGGCGCGGTGGCGCCGCACATTAAGCAAATCGGCCAGCTGCTGCAGTCGATCAAGGTGGCCGAAGAGTCGATCGGCGGCGCGCGCGCCCGGCGCAACGAACTGGAAGCGCTGAAGCGCGATGCCGCCGCCCGTTCCTCGGTGCGCATCACCATGGTCGACGGCGAAGTGCTGGTGCGTACCTTGCCGCTGGGCGAGGCGATGGCGGCCAATTTCATGGCCGCCGCCAAGGATTACAAGGCCATGCTGCGCGGGCCCCGGCTCGATAGCCAGGCCATTTTCGCCGGCTCCAGCGGCAGCGTGAACTGGCATGGCGCTGCCCAGGCCGAGGCGAGCGTAGCGTAGCGGGCCGATAGCCGTACAATGGCGCAAGAAGACTACCCGGGAGACATGGTGCCTGCAGACGCTGCATCGGCCGCCGCGGCGGCTGGCGATCTGCCATCGTCGCTGGTCCAGCGCGCCGATGGCGTGTATTTCAAGGCCGAAGCCCCAGCGGCTTTGCTGCAGGCGGCTGCCAACCAGGTTTTCCTGTCCGGCGCCTGTTTCCGCGGGCTTGATTACGGCGTCTTCGTCCGCGCCCTGTACGGCGTCGGTCACGAACTGCCGGAAGGCATGGCCGGCCAGCCCCTGTGGCGCTTTGCCGACGATATCGTGCCATTCCCCGGCGGGCGGCGCGACCTGTACAAGTCGGTACGCATCGTCGGCGGCGAGGCTGAATATTATTTCGAACCCGTGTTCGTGGAAGCCGAAGGCGAGGCGCCGCTGCCGGCCCACCTCGACTTCGGCGAATTCGTGGCCGATATGTGGACCAAGGGTATCCGCTTCGGCATCGATGCGCCGGTGGTGCGCGAAGCCATTGCCAGCGGCAAGGTGGCGCGCCTGATCGTGGCGCGCAAGCTGCCGCCGGTGCCGGGGCGCGATGCCGCCATCGTGGAAGTATCGGAAAGCATCCACCGCTCCAATGCTCCGCGCCTGCTGGCCAATGGCCGCTTCGACTTGCACAGCTTCCAGAACCGCTTCCCGCAAGTAAAGGCCCAGGTGCGGCTGCTGCGTCGCGAGCCGCCGCAGGCCGGCACGCGCGGTTTCGAATTTTCCGGCATCGTGCTGGACCCGCCACCGCCGCGCGACCTGGAACTGGCCGCGGTGGCCGGGGAAGGGACGGTGGTCGAGCACCACGATGGCGTCGACTACCTGGTCTCCTCGCGCGAAGGCTTCATCAACGTCGACAGCAAAAGCAAGCGCATCTCCATCGGCCCCAAGATCGTCAGCCGCGAAGGCGTGTCCGCGCGCACGACGGGCAACCTGAAGCTCGATGGCGATTACGAGGAGTTCGGCGAAGTGCAGGAACAGCGCACGGTGGAAGGCGGCAATATCACCGTGCATGCCGACGTCTTCGGCAATATCGTCTCGCGCGGCGGCACGATTGCGCTGCAAAAGAACCTGATGGGCGGCAGCGCCACCAACGCCGACGGCAATATCCGCGTATCCGGCGTCGCTTCCGGCGCGCTGCTGCAGTCCAAAAATGGCGAGGTGGTGCTGGGCAAGGCGCAGAATTGTGTGATTACCGGTTCGCGCGTGATCATCACCGAGGCTTACAACTGCGAGATCATGGCCGATGAGGTGCTGATCAAGCTGGCCGCCGGCTGCGCCATTGCCGCGCGCCGGATCGAGATCGACAGCGCCGGGCCGCGCAAGCAGGCCGAGATGCAGCTGCACGTCATGGTGCCGGACACCAGCAAGTACGACGACAAGCTGGCCGAATGCGCCGCCCGCGCGGAAAGGCAGGAGCAGCAGGCGCAGCGCTGCAAGGAGCAGATGGACGCCATCACTGCCGACCAGGAAGTGCGCAACTACCTGCAACTGGCGAGCAAGGTGCGCAAGCAGGAAGTCACGCTGAACCAGGAGCAGCTCGTGCTGTTCCAGAAGATGGCGCTGAAGGTCGGCCCCTCGCTGAAGATGGTGGCGCGCTTGCAGGTGGCGATGAAGGAAGCCCAGGCCGCCCAGCAGAAGGAGCAGGAGCTGGGCGAGCATGTGTACCGGCAGAAGCTGCTGGTCGTCGGCGGCGCGCGCTGCACGGTGCGGCTGGTGGCGGGCGACATGGTGGTGCGCAAGCTGGTATTCAATCCCGACCTGGGGCCGGCCTACCTGCTGCCGCCAAAGGAAGTCAAGCTGCGCGTGCGGGCCGCGCTGGGCACGCAGCAGCCGCTCTTCATCGGCAGCGGCGGCCAGTTCGACTGGAGCGGCAGCGCGGCTTAAATCGCCGCGTAGCAGGGCATGGCGCCCAGCGGCAGGTCGTGGAACAGGTTGTGTTCCGTATCGTTGATCTCGCGGTTGGCCTGCAGCACGCGGATCTTTGACAGGTAGTCGCCCACCGCCAGCACGCGCGCCATCGGCGTGCGCGGCTCGCCCTTGCGCATGGCCTGCTGTTCGCGTATCGCCTGGGTAATCGACGGCGGGAAATTCCATGCCTCCGATATCCCGGCCGAAATGGCGAGCGCCTCGTGGGCAAGTCGGGCGCGGAACGTGGCCGATCCCAGCTCGCCCGGCCCGGCTCCGGCGCTGTCCAGCACCGGCAAGGCAGTCAGCAAGCCGGAATTGATCACCAGCCCCGCCAGGAAAGCCTCGAACGGGTCGACGCCGAATTCCGGGGCCAGCATGCGGCAGGCCACGGCGCTTTTCTCGGACTGCTCCCAGATGCGCGGCGCCAGCAGCTTGGTGTAGTGCCCGGAATTCAAATCGATGATGGGGCGGAAGGCGACGCTGGTGATCAACTGGCGCAAGCCTTCCTGGCCAACCACGATCACGGCGTGTTCGACGCTGTTGATGGTGGTGGCTTCGCCGCTGTTCTGGATGGCGGCATTTGCCAGTCGCAGCACCGATCCCACCAGCACCAGGTCGTTGGAAATCTTGCGCGCGATATCGGCGCCGGCGAAATTCTCGCTGCGCAGGCTTTGCAGCAGTTGCGGGATCACGCCCGGCATGCGGCGCAGCATGTCAGCCGCATTGTGGCCCGATTGCGCGGCCAGGATCAATTCGTGCAGCACGCGGCCTTCGGGCGCGGTGGTATCAAGCGAATCGTCCTTGCGCAGGCCAAACAGCCAGCGCTGGAAGGTGGAGTTGACCAGGTCCTTCTGTTCGAAATCGGGGCCGCCTTCAAGGGCCGGCGAGAGCACGGGGACCGGCGCCGGTGTGGGCGCGGGCTGCGCCGGCGCGGCAGGGGCGGCCGCTGGCGGCCGGCTTTCAGGTTTGGCGAGCAGTCGCTTCAGCCATTGGAACATGGACGCTTTCCCAGCAATTGTTATGAAAGCATTGTAGCCCAGGCCGCAATCTTTGAGGATGGTCAAACTGCTTGCTGTTGCGTAACGGTACGATGGAACAGCGTATCACCGGAATTAGAGGAGCAATATGGAAGCCGACCTGCGACAGTACCTGACGTTCCGCCTGGGCGGCCTTGAATACGCGCTGGACTACCGCCGCGTGCAGGAGTTGCGTCCATTGAGTGCGCTCGAGCGTATTGCATCGGGCGGAGAAATCGTTGAAGGCGTGGCGTTGTCGCGCGGCGTCATCATGCCCATTGTGGACATGCGCGTGGCGTTCGGCCCCCGGCCGCCGGTGCACGATCCGCGCACGGACGTGATCATCCTGCAGCTTTCGACTTGTGTGATGGGAATGGTGACCGATGGCGTGACCGACCTGGTGTCGTTGCCGGCCAGCGCGGTCCACCCCCTGCCGCATGTGGGCGAGGAGGTGGATTACCTGCTGGGGATGGGACAGCTCGGCGAACGCCGGCTGATCATGCTCGATATCGACCGCCTGATGGCGGTGCGCGGGGCGGCGCGTCCGCGTCAGGCGGCCAGCGCTTCCAGCTGCTCCTGAAGCTCGAGCCACTCGCCTTCGAGCTGTTCGAGTTCCTTGCTGCATTCGACCTGGTCGGCCAGCAGGGTTTTCAGTCTGGGCTTGTTTTCAGCTTCGTAGATGGCGGGATCGGCCAGGGCGGCGTCGATCGCGGCTTTCTGTTCGCTGCGCTGGGCCATCGCGGCCTCCACCTTCTTCAGGCGGTTCTCCAGCGGCTTGCGCTGGGCCGACAGGCGCTGGCGCTGCTCGGCTTCCAGGCGTTTCTGTTCCTTGCGGTCGACCGGGGAAGCTTCGGCTGCGGCTGGCTGGCCGGCAGCCGGCGCGGCGTTGGCGGCAGCGGCAGGCTTGGCCAGCTTGGTTTGCAGCAGCCAGTCCTTGTATTCATCGAGGTCGCCGTCGAATTCGCGCAGGCGGCCGTTCTCGACGATGATGAATTGCTCGGTGGTGGCGCGCAGCAGGTGGCGGTCGTGGGAAACGACCAGCAGCGTGCCTTCGAACTGCGCCAGCGCATCGGTCAGCGCTTCGCGGGTTTCCAGGTCCAGGTGGTTGGTCGGTTCGTCCAGCAGCAGCAGGTTGGGGCGCTGCCATACGATCAGGGCCAGCGCCAGGCGCGCCTTCTCGCCGCCGGAAAACGGCGCGATCTTGCTGGTCACCATATCGCCCGGGAAGTTGAAGCTGCCCAGGAAGTTGCGCAGTTCCTGCTCGCGCACGGTCGGCGCCATCTTCTGCAAATGCCACAGGGGCGACTCGTCGTGGCGCAGCATCTCCACCTGGTGCTGGGCGAAGTAGCCGATCACCAGGCCCTTGCCGGTGGTGGCGGTGCCCGTCAGCGGGTCGATGTCGCCGGCAATGGTCTTGATCAGGGTCGATTTGCCGGCGCCGTTCACGCCCAGCAGGCCAATGCGCTGGCCCTGTACCAGCGAGAACGTCACGCCGCGCACGATGGTCTTGTCTCCTTGCTCGGTGTGGTAGCCGCAGTCGACGTCTTCCATGACCAGCAGCGGGTTCGGCGCGCTGACCGGGTCGCGGAATTCGAAGCTGAATTCGGCCGCGGCGCGCAGCGGGGCCAGTTCTTCCATCTTCGCCAGCTGCTTCATGCGGCTTTGCGCCTGGCGCGCTTTGGTGGCCTTGGCCTTGAAGCGGTCGATGAACGATTGCAGGTGGGCGCGGGCGCGCTGCTGCTTCTCGATGGCGGAAGCCTGCAGCACCAGCTGCGCGGCGCGCTGGCGCTCGAAGCCGGAGTAGTTGCCCGAGTAGCGTTTCAGCTTGCGATCGTCAATGTGGACGATCACGTTCACGATCTCGTCGAGGAAATCGCGGTCGTGGGAGATGATGATCAGGGTGCCTGGGTAGCGTTTCAGCCAGTCTTCCAGCCAAATGATCGCGTCAAGGTCCAGGTGGTTGGTCGGTTCGTCCAGCAGCAGCAGGTCGGAAGGGCACATCAGCGCCTGCGCCAGGTTCAGGCGCATGCGCCAGCCGCCCGAAAAGCTCGCCACCGGCTGCTGCATCTGCTCCAGCGAAAAGCCCAGGCCAAGCAGCAGTTGCTCGGCGCGCGACTGCACGGTGTAGGCGTCGGCGTCGGCCAGTTCGGTGTGGACGTGGGCGATCTCGATGCCGTGCTCCGGCGTGTCGGGCAGGGCTTCCAGGCGCGCCAGTTCGGCCTGCAGTTGGCGCAGGTGGGCGTCGCCGTCGATGGCGTAGTCGATGGCGGTACGCGGCAGGGCAGGGGTTTCCTGCGCCACGTAGGCCATGCGCCAGCTTTTCGGGAAGTCGATGTCGCCCAGGTCCGGGTGCAGCTCGTTGCGCAGCATGGCGAACAGGCTGGATTTGCCGGCGCCATTGGCGCCGATCAGGCCGATCTTGTCGCCTGGATTGAGGGTCAGGTCGGCGGATTCCAGCAGCGGCTTCAGGCCGCGCATCAGGCTGACGTTGGTGAAGCGGATCATTTTCTTGGTCGTTCTAGTTAAAACCGGTAAAGCGGCGGGAACTGGCCCAAGGTCCAGCTCCCGTCCCTCACTGCCAGTCACTCCGCAGTCCGCGGCCGTGGCGTACCGGTGTCTGACCCTGCGGGTCGGACACCGCCTTGCCGGTTTAGATTTTCAATTGGTCAGCAGTGATCAGGAACACCATATCATCGCCCTGGCTAGTGGTCAGCCAGGTCAGCCCCAGCTCCCCAAACGCCGCTTCCGCAAACTCTTTCTCATTGCCGATTTCCACGATCAGCAGGCCGTCGTCGGTCAAGCGCTCGGCCGCGCCGGCAACGATCTTGCGCACAAGGTCCATGCCATCGGCGCCGCCGTCCAGGGCAATCTGCGGCTCGTGCAGGTATTCCTGCGGCAGCTTGGCCATCGACGACGAGTTCACGTAAGGCGGATTGGTGATGATCAGGTCATACTTCTTGCCGGCCGGGACGTTGGCGTACAGGTCCGACTGGATCAGGTTCACGCGGTCTTCCAGCTTGTAGGTCTCGACGTTCTTGCGCGCCACTTCCAGTGCATCGGCGGAGATATCGACCGCATCGACTTCCGCATCAGGGAAGGCGTCGGCCATCATGATCGCCAGGCAGCCGGAGCCGGTGCACAATTCCAGGATGTTCGACACGTTCTCCGCATCGTTGACCCAAGGGGCGAAGTAATTCGGAATCAGTTCCGCGATATAGGAGCGTGGCACGATAGTGCGCTCGTCGACGTAGAAGTTGTAGGTGCCCAGCCAGGCTTCATTGGTGATGTAGGCGGCCGGCACGCGGTCGTTGGCGCGGCGCTCGATCACGGCCAGCACTTCGGCGATTTCCTCCGGCTGCAGGCGCGCATCCATGAACGGCTCCAGGCGGTCCAGCGGCAGCGCCAGCGTGTGCAGGGTCAGGTAGGCCGCTTCATCATAAGCCTCGGCGCTGCCGTGGCCGAAAAACAGCTTGGCCTTGTTGAAACGGGTGACTGCGTGGCGAATCAGGTCGCGCGGGGTGGTGTACAGGGTGGTATCCATAGTGTTCTTCTTAGCGCAGGAGGTTTTCCAGGGTGCGGCGGTAGATGTTCTTCAGCGGATCGATGAAGCGGATCTCGATGTGCTCGTCGATCTTGTGGATGCTGGCGTTCGGGGGGCCAAATTCTATCACCTGGGGGCAGATCTGGGCGATGAAGCGCCCGTCGGAAGTGCCGCCCGTGGTGGACAGTTCGGTGTCGACGCCCGTTTCATCCTTGATGGCGTGGCACAGCGCTTCGGACAGCGTGCCGCGCGGGGTCAGGAAGGGCAGGCCGGACAAGGTCCAGTCCAGCTGGTATTCCAGGCCGTGCTTGTCGAGGATGGCATGCACGCGCTGGCGCAGGCTCTCGTGCGTGGAAGCCGTCGAGAAGCGGAAATTGAAGTCGATGTGCAGGTCGCCCGGGATCACGTTGTTAGCGCCGGTGCCGGCCTTGATGTTCGACATTTGCCAGGAGGTCGGCAAATAGTACTCGTTGCCGTGGTCCCAGACTTCGGCCACCAGGTCGGCCAGTGCCGGTGCGGCCAGGTGGATTGGGTTCTTTGCCAGCTGCGGGTAGGCGATATGGCCTTGCACGCCCTTGATGGTCAGGCTGCCCGACAGCGAACCGCGGCGGCCGTTCTTGATCATGTCGCCCAAGGTCTTGTCGGAAGTCGGCTCGCCGACGATGCAGTAATCGATGGTCTCGTTTCGCGCCTTCAGCTCTTCCACCACTTTGACGGTGCCGTCGGTAGCCGGGCCTTCCTCGTCGGAGGTGATCAGGAAGGCGATCGAGCCTTTGTGATCCGGGTGCGCGGCCAGGAATTCTTCGCAAGCGACCACCATCGCGGCAATCGACGTCTTCATGTCGGCAGCGCCGCGGCCATACAGCTTGCCGTCGCGGTGGGTCGGGTAGAACGGTTCGGACGACCACTTTTCGACCGGGCCTGTCGGCACCACGTCGGTATGGCCGGCGAACACCAGCACCGGGCTTTCAGTGCCCTTGCGCGCCCACAGGTTGGTGACTTCGCCGGAAATGATGGTCTCGCAGTGGAAGCCGAGCGGCTCCAGCCACGATTTCAAATGGTCCTGGCAGCCCTTGTCGTCAGGCGTGACAGACTCGCGGCCCAGCAGCTTCTCGGTCAGGTCGAGGGTACGGGAGGCGCTCATGCTGCGAAGATTTCCTGGTACATGGCGTCGTTGAAGCCGACGTGGGCCTTCGCGCCGGCACCCACCAGCACCGGGCGCTTGATCACGGACGGGTTTTCCAGCATCAGGGCGACTGCGGCATCGGCGCTGGTGACGGCAGCCTTGCGCTCGTCGGGCAGGGCGCGCCAGGTGGTGCCCTTCTTATTGACCAGCACTTCCCAGTCCAGGGTTTTCAGCCAGGTGCGCACGGTGGCTTCGTCCAGGCCCTGTTTCTTGAAGTCGTGGAAGGTGAAGTCATGCTGTTGACCAGCCAGCCATACGCGGGCTTTCTTGACAGTGTCGCAGTTGGGAATGCCGTAGAGGGTAATCATTCGGAAAATAATGTTGTGCGGGGGCGGCCTTGCGGCCGAAGGACGACATTATATCGTGCAGCGAGCGTGATAAACCGTGATCGTTTTGCCAATGTTTCCTGAGAATGGCAAGAGGGCGGAGCCACCCGCCGCCACGCGCGCGCCTATTTTGACGCGGACACCTGACTGAATGCCGGCACGTACACCTCGCTGAATTCCGGCGGCAACCGCTTCGGGCGGCCACTGGACAGCTCTATGCAGACCAGGTCCCAGCGCGCGCGCAGAACCGTGGTGTTGTCGCGCTGGCGAACCAACTGAAAGCAGCGCTGCATCGATAGCGAGCTGTCGCCGGGCAGCAGCCAGGTGCCTAGCAGCAGATCCTCGCCTTCGTTGGTGGCGAAGATGTAATCGAACTCGCTGCGGCGGATCGCCATGCCGCGGTCCAACCGCTTGTAGTCCGCCAGCGTCAGGCCGAGTGCATTGGAGTGCGCCCAGCCAGCCTCTTCGCACCAGCGCACGTAGACTGCATTATTGGTGTGATCGAGGCCGTCGATGTCAGCCGCTCGCGGCGTGACCGGCAGGATGAAGGGCGCCGGCCGGTCCCATTGAGGCGTCGTCATGGCCGTGGCGGCTGCACCGGGGCCGGCTTGAGAACGACCGGGCCGTAGCCGCCCCTGGTCCTGGTCCAGCCTCGCCACGTGTCCCGGAACTCAATCTGCTCCGTGTGGTAAGCGATGCCCCCGAACTCCACCTTCAGTTCAACGCAATCTTTGCCCGCCACGCCGGACACCAGGCGCTGCTGGGGCGGGCTGTCAGGGTAAATCACGTCCGACGCATTGAAGCTTTCGCCAATATCGGCGATGCCGGCGCGGGGCTTGTCAAAGCGGCCCAGAAGGTTCAACACCTCCTGAGGCAGGTCGCTGAGCGAGGCGATGGGGTGCGCCGACACGGACGAGCAAGCCTGTGCGTGCACAGCGGGAAGGAGTGCGAGCAGCAAAACACCGGCCCGCACGATCAACGCTTCTTCAGGATGGAGCCCAGCACGCCGCGAATGATCTCGCGGCCAACTTGCGAGCCGATGCTGCGGGCGGCGGATTTCACCATCGCCTGCACTGCGGTGTCGCGCTTGCTGCTGCCGCCGAACAGGCCGCCCAGTACGTCGCTAAAGATCGAGCCGCCGCTGTCGGCCGGGGCTTCGGCAGGCGCTTGCGCGGTACTCCGGCCCATCGGCGCGGGGCCGCCCGGCGCGGATGTGCTGGCGCCGCTGCCGTTGACGACGCGGCCAGTCAGCTTTTCGTAGGCGGATTCGCGGTCGACGGCTTTCTCGTAAACGCCGGCCACAACCGAGCTGGCGCGCGCGGCCTGGCGTTCCGCTGCGCTGATCGGGCCCAGTTGCGAAGCGGGTGGCAGCACGAAGGCGCGCTGCACGATCTGCGGCGTGCCTTTTTCGTCGAGGAAGGATACCAGCGCCTCGCCGACGCCAAGCTCGGTAATCACTTGCGCCACGTCGAGCGCCGGATTCGGGCGGAAGGTTTCAGCGGCCGACTTGACAGCCTTCTGGTCGCGCGGCGTGTAAGCGCGCAGTGCGTGCTGCACGCGGTTACCCAGCTGGCCCAGCACGGTCTCCGGAATATCGAGGGGATTTTGCGTGATGAAGAAAACGCCCACGCCTTTGGAACGGATCAGGCGCACCACCTGCTCGATCTTTTGCAGCAGGGCTTTCGGCGCTTCGGCAAACAGCAGGTGGGCTTCGTCGAAGAAGAACACCAGTTTCGGCTTATCGAGGTCGCCCACTTCCGGCAGGTTTTCGAACAGCTCGGACAGCATCCACAGCAGGAACACCGCGTAGATGCGCGGCGCGTTCATCAGCTTGTCGGCAGCGAGGATGTTCACCACGCCTTTGCCTGCCGCATCGGTCTGGATCAGGTCGTCGATGTTCAACATCGGCTCGCCGAAGAACTGCTCGCCGCCTTGCTCTTCAATCGCCAGCAGGCCGCGCTGGATGGCGCCGATGCTGGCCGCGCTGACGTTGCCGTAGCTGGTCTTGTAATCAGCTGCATTGTCGCCCACGTGCTGCAGCATGGCGCGCAAGTCCTTGGTGTCGAGCAGCAGCATGCCGTTGTCGTCGGCGATCTTGAACACCAGCTGCAGCACACCTTCCTGGGTATCGTTCAGGTTCAGCATGCGCGCCAGCAGGGTGGGGCCGAGGTCGGAAATGGTGGCGCGTACCGGGTGGCCCTGTTCGCCGAACACGTCCCAGAAGGTAACCGGGCAGGCGGCCCATTGCGGGGTTTCCAGCTTCAGCGCTTCCAGGCGCTTGGCCATTTTTTCGCCCAGCACGCCGGGTTTCGCCATGCCGGACAGGTCGCCCTTGATGTCGGCCATGAAGACTGGCACGCCGATGTCGGACAACGATTGTGCCATGCGCTGCAGCGTGACCGTCTTGCCGGTGCCGGTAGCGCCGGTGATGCAACCGTGGCGGTTCACCAGGTTGGACAGCAGGTCGAGGGAAAGGGCGTCGGTTTTGGCGATCGGCAGGGCGGTGCTCATATTGGGGCGGAATTTCTTGTTGATATGAAATTCCGATCATACCTCATCGCATGCCGTTTGCAGCTTACCGCGCGTCCTGATGATTTCATCGGCAAACTTGTTCAGCCCAAGCCAGGATCGGCAAGAACCGGACCGCAGATGTGCGGCGCGGCGCTTGCCTCGGCAAGCGCTGGCACTGACAGCCTCGCGCGGCAGGTCAGGAGTTCAGGGTGAACTCGGTGAAGGAGGCGTCGGTCGGGGATTTCAGTTCTTCTTCCTCGACGGCTGGCGGCGTTTCCATGCCGTGGTTCAGCAGCCACAGCAGGTTGGTGGCCGAGTCGGCGTTGGCCAGGGCTTCATCCTTGGTGATGGAGCCGTCCATGACCAGCCTGTACAGCGCTTGCTCGAACGACTGCGAGCCCGGCGACAGGGACTTTTCCAGCGCTTCCTTGATCTGGCCGATCTCGCCTTTTTCGATCAGGTCCGAGATGTAGCGGGTGTTGACCATGATCTCGACCGCTGGCGTGCGGGTGCCGCCGCCGGCCGAACGGATCAGGCGCTGCGACACGATCGCCTTGACGGTCGAGGACAAGTCCTGCAGCAGTGCAGGGCGGTTCTCGATCGGGTAGAAGGAAATGATCCGGTTCAGCGCGTTGTACGAGTTGTTGGCGTGCAGGGTCGCCAGCACCAGGTGGCCCGACTGCGCGTAAGCCATGGCCGATGCCATGGTTTCGCGGTCGCGGATCTCGCCGATCAGGATGCAGTCCGGCGCCTGGCGCATCGAGTTGCGCAGGGCGGTGTAGAAGTCCTTGGCATCGCTGCCGATCTCGCGCTGGTTGACGATCGACTTCTTGTTGCGGAACAGGTATTCGATCGGGTCTTCCAGCGTCAGGATGTGGCCCGAGCGCAGTTCATTGCGGTGGTCCAGCATGGAGGCGATGGTGGTCGACTTGCCGGAGCCGGTCGCGCCGACCAGCAGCACCAGGCCGCGTTTTTCCATGATCAGGTCGGCCAGCACCGGCGGCAGGCCCAGTTCGCCCAGCGGCGGAATGCTGGCCGGGACGAAACGGAAGACAGCGGAAATGCTGCCACGCTGGCGGAAAGCGGACAGGCGGAAGCGGCCCAGGTTGGGCACGGAGATACCCATGTTCAGCTCGTTGGTCGTATCCAGTTCTTCCAGCTGCTCGGGCGAGCAGACCTCAGCCAACAGGGCTTCCAGGTTCTCGGGTTCGAGCTTTTGCTGGTTGATCGGGATCAGAAGGCCGTTGATCTTCAGATGCACCGGCGAGCCTACGGCAAAAAACATGTCCGAGGCGTTTTTTTCCTTCATTAGCTGGAACAGGCGGTCCATAGCCATTTTTTGGGTATCTCCTTGTTACGGTTATACGCCGCGCAGCAATTCGTTAATGCCTGTTTTGGCGCGGGTTTGTGCGTCGACGCGCTTGACGATGACGGCGCAGTACAGGCTGTACTTGCCATCAGCCGATGGCAGCGAGCCCGAAACCACGACGGAGCCGGCCGGCACACGGCCGTAGAATACCTCGCCAGTGGTGCGGTCGTAAATCTTGGTCGACTGGCCGATGTACACGCCCATCGAAATCACCGAATTTTCTTCCACGATCACGCCTTCCACGATCTCGGAACGCGCGCCGATGAAGCAATTGTCCTCGATAATGGTCGGATTGGCCTGCATTGGCTCGAGCACGCCGCCGATGCCCACGCCGCCCGACAGGTGCACGTTCTTGCCGATCTGTGCGCAGGAACCCACGGTGGCCCAGGTGTCGACCATCGCGCCTTCGTCAACGTAGGCGCCGATATTCACATAGGAAGGCATCAGCACCACGTTCTTGCCGATGAAGGAGCCGCGGCGCGCCACGGCTGGCGGCACCACGCGGAAGCCGCCCTTGGCGAAATCTTCGGCCGAGTAGTTGGCGAATTTGGTAGGAACTTTGTCGTAGAACTGCATGGTGCCGTCGGAAGGCATGACCACGTTGTTCTCCAGGCGGAAGGACAGCAGCACGGCCTTCTTGATCCACTGGTTGACCACCCATGCGCCATTTTCTTTATGGGCTACGCGCAGCGAGCCGTTGTCCAGGCCAGCCAGCACGTGGTTGACGGCATCGCGCACTTCGGCGGTGGCGTTGGACGGGTTGATCTCGGCGCGGTTGTCCCACGCGGTTTCAATGATTTGCTGGATGCTCATGATTTAGCTAGTTGGTTACAGAATTGAACGATACGGCGCGCCGCTTCAAGGCCTTCCTCGGGTTCGGCAACCAGCGCCATGCGGATGCGGTTGCGGCCCGGGTTCACGCCGTGGGCGTCGCGCGCCAGGTAGCTACCCGGCAGCACGGTGACATTGTACTCGGCGTGCAGGCGGCGGGCGAATTCGGTGTCGGACAGGCCGGTGCGGGTCACATCGGCCCACAAATAGAAGCTGGCGTCCGGCATTTGCACGTCCAGCACTTCCTCGATAAGGGGCGTGATGGCGGCGAACTTGGCGCGGTATTGCGCGCGGTTTTCCTCGACATGGGTTTCGTCGTTCCAGGCGGCGACAGAGGCGGCCTGCACATGCGGGCCCATGGCGCTGCCGTGGTAGGTGCGGTACAGCAGGAATTTCTTCAGCACTTGCGCGTCGCCGGCAACGAAGCCGGAGCGCATGCCCGGCACGTTGGAGCGCTTGGACAGGCTGGAAAACACCACCAGGCGGGCATACGGCTCGCCTCCCCGGGTCAGGCCCAGGATATTGGCCGCCTGCATCGCGCCCAGCGGCGGCTCGTCGCCATGGTAGATCTCCGAGTAGCACTCGTCGGCGGCGATAATAAAGTTATAACGTTCGGACAGCGCGAACAGGTGCTCCCAGTCGGTCAGCGTCAGCACGGCGCCGGTCGGATTGCCCGGCGAGCAGATGAACAGCAGGCGCACGCGCTGCCAGACTTCTTCCGGCACGCTGTCGTAGTCCGGCGCGAAATTGCGGGCCGGATCGGAATTGACGAAGTACGGCTCGGCGCCGGCCAGGAATGCCGCGCCCTCATAAATCTGGTAGAACGGGTTGGGGCACATCACCAGTGCGCCGGTATCGGGCGCGATCACGGTCTGCGCAAACGAGAACAGGGCCTCGCGCGAGCCGTTTACCGGCAGCACCTGGGTGGCGCGGTCCAGCGTCGGCAGGTCGTAGCGGCGCTCCAGCCAGGACGCGATGGCGTTGCGCAGCGCCTCGCTGCCGGCCGTCAGCGGATAGTTGGCCAGCCCGTCCAGGTTATCGACCAGGGCCTGGCGGATGAAGGCCGGGGTAGGGTGCTTTGGCTCGCCCATGCCCAGGCTGATAGGCTTGAAAGCGGGATTGGGCGTGCTGCCGGCAAAGAGCTGGCGCAGTTTTTCAAACGGGTAGGACTGCAGCTTGTCGAGATGTGGATTCATGGCGCATACGGCTGGTTGAACCATTGATTATAGCCGTACTGCGCAACAGTGGCGTTGCTGCAAAATTGACAAGGGGATATGATCGTTTCATGGACGCCGCAACCTCCGAACCAGATGTGCTGCCGCAGGAACCGGTGCGCGACGCTGCCGTCACGCGGCGGGTGGGGCAGTTGCGCCTGATTGCCGGCCTGGTGCAGGGTGGTGTGTTATATTTTTTGTATCATGCGCAGCAGTCCGGCAACTGGCCGGCCAGCCAGCCGATGCTCCACCTGCCGCTGGTGCTGGCCGCCATCGTCCTGCCCGTCCTGTTGATTTCCAGCCTGGGCCACCTCGAGCGCCGGCCGCTGGCATTGTGGCTGGGCGCCGCCGCCGCAGTCCTGGTGCTGGTTGGCATACATGACGCGTGGCGCAATGCCTTCGACCATGCGCCTTTGCTGCGCCCAAGCTTCCTCGTGTTCCCGTTCGTCATCGGTTTCTTTTTTGTCGCCCATAGCCTGGTGATGGCAGGAGCGCACGACCGGCGCTGGGTCGCCCATTACGCCACCTGCTTCGAAAGTGCCTGGAAACTGGCGATCCAGTTGTTGTTTTCCGCCCTGTTCGTGGTTGGTATCTGGCTGGTGATGTGGATGGGCGCCGCATTGTTCGGCCTCCTGAAGCTGAATTTCCTCGAGAAGCTGCTGATGAAGTCCTGGTTCTCGGTGCCGCTGGTATGCGTGGCCTTTTCCAGCGCCATGCATACCACCGACGTGCGCCCCGCGATCGTGCGCGGCATCCGCAGCCTGCTACTGGTGCTGAAAGCCTGGATCCTGCCGATCGCGGTGCTGCTGGTCGGCGGCTTTCTGGCTGCATTGCCGTTCACCGGCCTGGAGGTGCTGTGGCAGACGCGCCACGCCACCGCCGTGCTGCTGGCTAGCAGCGCAGTACTGGTGGTGCTGGTCAATGCCGCTTTCCAGGCGGGCGACGCGGCCGCAGGGCTGGCGGGCAGCGTCCGATTTTCGGCGCGGCTGGCCTGCTTCCTGTTGCCGCCGCTGGCCATGCTGGGCGTGTATGCGCTCGGCCTGCGCGTGGCCGATTACGGCTGGACGCCGGATCGCGTGATCGCCGCCGCCTGCCTGCTGGTGGCAGTGTTCTATGCCGCAGGCTACGTGTACGCGGCCGTGCGCCGGGGCGGTCCGTGGCTGGATGGATTGCGCCAGGTGAACCTTGCGGCTGCCATGCTCTCGCTGGCGGTTGCGCTGTCGCTCTTCACGCCGCTTGCCGATCCGGCGCGCATATCGGTTGCCAGCCAGGTGGCCCGGCTGGCCAGTGGCGTAACGGCGACGGACAAGTTTGACTATGGGTTCCTGCGCTTCCGCGGCGCGCGCTATGGCATGGAAGCCTTGCAGACGCTCGCCGCCCACGGCGCCGGTCCGCAGGCTGCAGCCGTTCGCAGCCGCGCGGCAAGCGTATTGAGCCAGCGCTACGAGGATCGCGGGGAAACCGGCACTGCCGGGCCGGCCGATTATGCCGCCAACCTGAGCGTGTGGCCGCAAGGCGTGCAGATGCCGCCTGGCTTCCTCGCGCAGGACTGGGCCGCTATCCGCTATCCGGCGTGGGCGCCGGGCTGCCTGCGCCGCGCCGGCAGCCGGTGCGACGCGGTCTTGCTGGATGCCGACGGCGACGGCCGGCAGGACGTATTGCTGGTCGGAGAAAACCGTGCCGATGGCGCGGCACTCCTGGCCGAGCGGGAGGGACGGTGGCAGGTCATCGGCCGGCCACCCAAGTCGCTCGCCGGATGCGCCGGCTTGCAGGAGCGCCTGAGGGCCGGCGAATTCTCGCTGGCAGCGCCACGCTTGCGCGATCTCGAGGCTGGCGGCCAGCGGATCGTGCTAACGCCGGTCGAAGCCATCGAACCCGATTGCGCGCAGGCAGGCAGCGCTAGCCGGTAGCCACGCCCTGGCTCTCCAGCAACGCCTTCATGCGGCGCCAGTGCGAGCCGCGCCAGAACACACCCCGGCAGACGTCGCAGGTCAGGAATTCCTCTTGCGATGCGCGCACCGAAGGCGGAAGCTGTTCCGCCACCTCGGCCTTCGGCACCGGCCGCAGCGGCGCATTGCAGGCCAGGCACAACGTGAACGGCCGCGCGCTGGCCGCCAGGTCCATGCGCTGGAAGAGCTCCGCAAACTGCTCGGCAGGCTTCAGGGCCCGCACATAGCAGCCGTGCGTAATCCCGCGCCGCTTCAGCAATTCGCGGTCGCGGGTGAGGGCGACGCGGCCTTCCTCCTCCGACAGCGATGCCACGGTCGGATCGTCGATCCGGTTGTCGTACAGCGTATCGAAGCCCGCCATGCGCAGCAGGCGCGCCAGGCCGCCAAGGTGGGCGTCGGCCACGAAGCGCACCACACGCAACGGCGCGGCGCGCACGCGCAGCAGCGGCCGCACATCGAACGCCTCGAACTTGGGGTAGACCGCCACCCGGTCCCCATCGCAGAGCAGGCGCTCGAAGCCGGACGATTCGCCGTTGACCAGGATCAGCTCAACCTCGGTATGCGGCACGCCAAGCGCCTCGATCATGTGCTTGGTGGTGGCCGCGCGTGCGCACGGTACGGTGAACTCAACCTTGCGCCGCTCGCGCGGCAGGAAGTCGTTTAGTTCTTCGTAGAAGCGGAAGGTGGCGTTGACCATACGCCAGTCTAACTAATCAGCGCCTAAGCCGCAGCCGCAACAGGGCGCAGCGGGCAATCTTCCATCCGCTCGCTGAGGCGGTGCAGCAGCTCGCCGCGCAACGACTGCAGGCCGTCGATGCGACGGTCGATCTCGGCCAGCTTGGCTTGCAGGGCTGTGCGCAGGACCGCCGCGCTTTGTTCGACAGGCGCCGCCAGCAGCGGCAGGTCCGCCTCGATTTCCTGCAGGGTGAAGCCCAGCGCCTGCGCGATGCGGATATAGCGCAGCCAGTCCACCGCTTCCGTGGGATAGTCGCGGTAGCCATTTGTGCTGCGGCGCGCCGCCAGCAAGCCGCGCTTTTCGTAATAGCGCAGGGTATCGCGGCTGATGCCCGTTGCTTCAGCCAGTTCGCCGATCTGCATTTCGCCGTCTCCAAAAAAGTGCTTGACCATGGAGTGTACTCCAAGGTTTAAGCTGCGCAGCATGAATACTTCAAATATCCGCAAACTGGTGCGCGCCAGCGCCACCTACGACCTGCTGGTGACGGCACCTTTCGCCACCCCATGGACCTTCGCCATCGCCCACGGCCACCTGTCCGCGCTAAACGAAGCGCTGGGCGGGCCGCCGTTGCCGGCCTTCGGCGCCATCCACATCCTGTTTGCCTGCCTGCTCGGCAGCATCGTGCTGGTGTGGTCCTGGCTGCGGCTGCGCGACCCGCAGCCGCAGTTCGCCACCTACGACGGCACGGCACGCCTCATGTTCAGCACCTGGTTTGCCTGGACACTGGCCGGTGGCGGCATGCCGCTGGTCTGGCTGTTCATCCTCCCCGAATTCGCCTTCGGCGTGGTGCAGTGGTATGCCGTCCCGCCCTTAATCCGACGTGGCAGCGGCCGCCGCGAGGATCAGCTTGGCGACATCGCCGGGGCGCGAAACGTGCGGTGAGTGGTCGGCAGGCAGGCTGACCACCTGTGCCGAGATATTCTTCGCCATGTCCTTCTGCAGGGCCGGCGCCAGCATGTTGTCCTGCTCGCTCACGAAGTACCACGACGGCTTGCTCTTCCAGGCCGGGACGCCGACCTTCTCTTCGAAATTGAGGCCGCGGATCGGAACCTGGGTGGCCGCCATCAGCTTCGCTTCCGCGGCCGGAACGAATTGCCCAAGGTGCTTTTGTACCCCTTCAAGCGTAAGGGTCAGGAAGCCTTCCTTGTCGGCCACCAGGTGGCTGAAGCCCGAAGGTGTCGGGTAACCCTTGGACGCGGTCACGATCGACTGTCCTTCGGCGGGAGCGAAAGCCGCGATGTAGACCAGCGATTTGACGCGTTCATGCCGGCCAGCTTCGGTGATGACGACGCCACCCCAGGAATTCCCCACCAGGACGACCGGGCCGGTCTGCATGTCCAGCACGCGCTTGGTCGCTGCGACGTCGTCGGCCAGCGAAGTCAATGGATTCTGGACTGCCACGACTTTCAAGCCTTTTGCATCGAGCTGAGGAATGACCTTGTTCCATACCGAGCCGTCGACAAAGGCGCCATGGACCAGGACCACGGTAGGCTTGGCCGGAGCGGCGCCGCCGGTTGCGGCAGCTGACATGCATGCAGATATTCGTGAAAGCGGTGGAGCTTGGTTCGCTCTCCGCAGCAGCGGAAGAGCTCAACATCTCGTCGCAGTTGGCGGGCAAGCAGATGCGGGCGCTGGAGCAGGGCCTTGGCATCAAGCTGCTGAACCGCACCACGCGCCGGCAAAGCCTGACGGACGGCGGCCGCATCTTTTACGAGAGGGCCAAGGGCATCCTGGCCGAGATGGAGGCGGCCGAAGCGCTGCTGGCGGAAACCCGCGCCGTGCCAAGGGGGCGGCTGCGCATCAGCGCACCGATCACCTTCGGCAGCCGGGCGCTCGCCGGGGCCATTCCCGAGTACCTGAAACAGAACCCTGAAGTCACGCTGGATCTCAGCCTGAGCAACCGGACGGTAGACCTCATCGAGGAGGGATACGATGCCGTGTTCCGCACGGGCGAACTGCCCGATAGCGGCTTGCAGGCACGGCGGCTGGCACCGTACCGCATGGTCCTGTGCGCGGCGCCGGCTTACCTCAAAACGGCCGGCAAGCCGAAAACGCCCCAGGACCTGCAAGCACACGAGTGCCTGGTGTTCTCGCACACCACGCTGCGCACGGCATGGGAATTCGACGGGCCGCAACGACGCGAGTCGGTTTCAATCCGCGGCAGGTTCTCGACCGACAACAGCGAAGCCCTGCGCGCCGCAGCCGTGGCCGGGCAGGGAATAGTCCTGCATCCCCACGAACTGCTGGCCGAGGAAATCGCCGCCGGCCGCCTGGTGCGGCTGTTGCCGGGCTACGAACCAGTGGCTCGCGCTTTGCACGTGCTGTATGCGCCCGACCGGCGAATGATGCCAAAATTGCGAAGTTTTCTCGACTTTGCTGTGCAGAGGTTCGGACCGGGGTAAGCTTAGGTCCAGCAGGTTTTTCCGCGAACCCTGGAAACGGAGGAGATATGCAAGCGCAACCTTTGATTGCTGTCAGCAACGTCGAGGCGGCCAGCCGCTGGTACCAGAAAACCCTGGGCCTGAAGAGCGGACACGGCGGCAACGAGTACGAGCAATTGCTGCATGACGGCCGCATGGTGCTGCAGCTGCACCGCTGGGATGCCCACCATCATCCTCACATCGGCAATCCCGAACAGCGCCCCTACGGCAACGGTGCGCTGCTGTGGTTCTGGACTGACGACTTTGACGATGCGGTCGATCGCGCTACTGCAGCCGGCGCCACCGTGCTGGAGGGGCCGAAGGAAAACAGCAACGCGCAGCACCGCGAACTGTGGCTGCGCGATCCGGAAGGTTACGTTGTGGTGCTGGCAGGGCCTTACGGCGACGTCGGGATGTAAGCTGCGTCGCTCAGCTTAGCCAGGTCGCCCGTGCCACACGCAGCATATTGCGGCCAAGGACTTGCTCGATCTCGCTGGGCGCCATGCCCAGCTTGCGCAATTCCAGCGGCAGCGACCTCCAGGCATAGATCGGCACGAAGGAAGGAGAACGGCCGGCGCGATAGCCGGCCGACTCCGGCCACCACCAGCCGGGATTGAAGCCGCCGGGCGGCGTATCGTCCAGGTCTTTTTCGCTGAAGCAGATATCCAGGCCGACACCTGCGTGGGCCACGCCCACCAGGTCGGCGACATAGGCCACGTGCCGCGCCACGTCCGCCGCTGTCGGCTGCTCGCAGCCCAGGAACCACGACAGGCCCGACACGCATACCACGCCGCCTGTCGACGCGCAGGCCTGAATCTGTTCATCGGTCACATTGCGCCCGTGCGGCACCATGGCAAACGGATTGGCGTGGCTGAACACCACCGGTTTGCTGGAAGCTTCCATGATTTCAAGGCTGCACAGGCGGCCAGTGTGGGAGCAATCGACGATGATTCCAGCGTCGTTGACCGCCTTCAGCACCCGATGGCCCAGGCGCGTCAGGCCGCGCGCCATATCGTGGCAACCATCGGCCACGTTGTTGTTGCGGTTGTAGGCGAACAGCATCTGGCGCACGCCCAGCCGGGCATACACTTCTGCCATTTCCGGCTGCTCCATCAAGGGCATGGCGCCTTCCATGTCGAAGCCGATGCCCAATACGCCGTCGGCCGCAGCCTGGATCACTTCATCCACGCCGGACACTAGGCGATAGCGGCCCGGATTGGCGGCGATGGTGGCGCGGTAGCCGGCGATGACCGACATCACCTGCGACACGGGATTCATGTCCGCGCCCACGGCGATCGACACGTAGTTCACGCCAGCGGAATGGAGCTGGTCGAGCGGAGAGAAATCCGCCTGCGGATGCTGCGGCAGGCAGATGTGGGCATCCCAGTTGATCATTTCTTGTTGTGATTATTGGTAGATTGATAGCAAACGTATAGTCGCACGAAACCCGGCACAAGGTATACTGCCGGCTTATCCCAACGAAGCACGCCATGACATTTTCCAGCCTGGGCCTCGCGCCCGCACTGCTCAACGCCATCACCGAGACCGGCTACAGCACCCCCACAGCCATCCAGTCCGCCGCCATCCCGCCCGCCCTGCGCGGCACGGACGTGCTGGGGCAGGCGCAAACCGGCTCCGGCAAGACGGCCGCCTTTGCGCTGCCGCTGCTGAATGCCTTGCTCGAGGCGGGCCGTCCAGGCGCCGGCCCGCGCAAGCTGTATGCGCTGGTGCTGGCGCCCACGCGCGAGCTGGCGGCGCAGGTTGGAGAAGCGTTGCGCGGGCTGGCATCGCACCTTCCGTCGCCGGTCAAGGTCACGGTCGCCTTTGGCGGCGTATCGATCAACCCGCAGATGATGGCCCTGCGCGGCGGCACCGACATCATGGTCGCCACCCCTGGCCGCCTGCTCGACCTGGTCGAGCACAATGCGCTCAAGCTGGATGGCACCTCGGTGCTGGTGCTGGATGAAGCGGACAAGCTGCTGGACATGGGCTTCGCCGACGAAATCTCCCGCATCCTCGCGCTGCTGCCGGCGCGCAGGCAAAACCTGTTCTTTTCCGCCACCTTCCCGCCGGCGGTGCAGGCGCTGGCCGGCAAGCTGCTGCACGAACCGGTGCGGGTCGCCACGCTGGACGAAGCAGCGTCCGCGCCCGACATCACCCAGCGCGCCATTGAAGTGGACCAGGCGCAGCGGACCTCGCTGCTGCGCATCCTGCTGAAAGAAGAGGGCTGGAAGCAGGTGCTGGTGTTCGTGGCCACCAAATACGCCTCCGAGCACGTGGCCGACAAGCTGCGGCGCGGCGGCGTGGCAGCGGAAGCCTTCCACGGCGACTTCAGCCAGGGCGCCCGCACCTCGGTACTGAACGACTTCCGCGAAGGCAAGCTGAAAGTGCTGGTCGCCACCGACGTCGCCGCGCGCGGCATCGACATCGCGCAATTGCCGGTGGTGGTCAACTACGACTTGCCGCGCTCACCGGCCGACTACACCCACCGCATCGGCCGCACCGGCCGCGCCGGCGCCTCCGGCCTGGCGGTCAGCTTCATTCCCCCCGACGCCGAACAGCATTTCCGCCTGATCGAAAAGCGTCAGAACGTACGCGTCCCGCGCGAACGCCTGGCCGGCTTCGAACCCACCACGGCAGCCAAGCCGCTGCCCCCCGGCGCCAACGACGCCACCGGCGGCATCAAAGGCAAGCGCAAGAGCAAAAAAGACAAACTGCGCGAAGCCGCCGCCAACGCCAACAACGGCTGAGCCCGTGTCACACCATGGGGTCACACCCTAAGTGTGACACGACCTCAACCGCGGGGCATGCTAGAGCCCGTGTCACACCTGGGGTGTGACCCCAAGGTGTGACACGGACTCGGCTGTTATGGGGTGGTGGCGAGCTTGATGCGGCGGCGCAGGCGCTCGGCTTCTGCGGTGTCGCCGGCTTGTTCGGCGCGCTGCAATTGCACGTTCAGCCAGGCCAGGACGGCGCGGCGCCAGCCTTGGGCTGAGGCGGTGTTGATGGCCGTCGTCACCAGTTCGGGCGTGGCGCGGTTGGCGCGCATCAGGGCGCCGGCGGCGACCATGCGCGAGAGCGGGTCGCTGATGGCGGCGGCGGCCTTCGCGGCTGCGGTGTCGCTGGATGCACCGGCTACGGCGCGTTGCGGCTCGGGCAGCAGGGCGGCATCGGACGGGGTGGCGTGTCCAGCCAGGTAGCGGGCGTAGGCATGGTCGGCGGCGGAAGCGTCGGCTTGCAGCGGCGTGAAGCCGACGCATTCTTCATATACCAGGGCTGCTACCTGTACCGCGCAGCGCAGCAGCTCGATCCGGATCGCCAGCGCGGGCTGGGCGGTGCTGCCGACCTGGTTGCGGGCCAGGCCGAACTCGCGCTCGGCGACGGCAGTCTTGCCTTCCATGTAGGCCGAAGTAGCGCGCTCGGTGGCGCCGGCGGCGTTCAACTGCCAGTCCGGCACGCGTGGGCCGCTGCTGCAGGCGGCCAACAACGCGGCGGCCAGTGCCGCGGTGAGTGTCGTCATTCTCATGGAAGTTTGATCTCCGGTTCGCTGCGCTTGAATGGCCATTTGCGATTCAGCTCATTGATCATCTGTTCTACCTTGCGAAGGTTGGCGTCGACTTCGGCGCGCAGGGCGCCCAAGTCTTCGGTGGCGGCGCGCGTGTTGGCGCCGACAGCTTGCGCTTCCACCAGCACAGCATCGAGCTTCTTCAGCGAGTTGCGCGCGTCTGCCAGCAGGGCATTCAACTGCTGCACCGCCGCCTGCGTATCGTTGGCCAGGCCTTTTTCGCCGAATATGCGCTTGTCGGCATTGCCTACCAGGCTGTCGGCCTTCACCACCAGCGAATTGGCATTGCGCAGCAGTTCTCGCGCCTTCTGGTCTTCGCCTGCCAGCACGCCGAGCGCGCCGCCAGGGCCATTCAATTTCTCGGTCACGCCTTGCACATTGCGCAGGCTGGCGCCGAGTGCGGATTCTTCGGCCGTCAGCGCCGCCAGGTTGTTCAGCAAGTCCTTGGCCGATTGCAGCAGGCGCGGGATTTCGGCGGCCATGTCGCCCACCAGCAGCGCGCGCTCGGCATCAGGCGGCAAGGGCGGGTCGGCCGGGATGCCGGTGAAGGCGCGCAGCTTGGCGCCGCCCACCAGGCTCTTTTCCAGCGTGAAGATGCTGGTGGTGCGCAACCAGTGCGCGTCCTTGCTCGGTACGTCGACCAGGATGCGGGCCTTGCCGTCCGGCGCCAGCTCGATGCGCTGCACGCGGCCGATCGGGAAGCCGGCGAAGGTCACGTCCATGCCGACCGCCACGCCTTCGGAGTCGTCGGCGGTCAGCACCAGCCGTTGCGTGGGCTCGAAGGCGCCGCGTGCGTACATCAAGTACATGATCGCGCCAAGCACCAGGGCGACCAGCAGCACCAGCAGGGCAACTGCCTTGGCTTCGGCGTTATGGATCGGCGCCGGCTCGGCACCGGTAGCGGGGGGAGTCGTTTCGCTCATATCGTCAATAATAATTACCCATCAGGGATGCGGCTTCCACCACCAGGATCACGGAAAACATGCGCACCATGTCGGCCAGCCCGTGTGCAACGCCAATGCGCCGCAGCGGACTGGAGGCGCCGGTGAAGTAGGAGGAAGCCAGCGGGATCACCGCTACCGCGAGGCTGAAAAACACTACCTTCAGGACCAGGATCAGGCACACCGCCGGATTGAAGATCTGTCCCACGACGCGGGTGTAGCCCGGCAGCGCCCATGGCGTGAAGCCGTACATCACCAGGTAGGCCAGCACCAGGGTAAGCAGGCAGCTGACGGCAGCCAGCATCCACACGGCGAACACGCCCGCTGCGGCGCGCGGGTAGAACTGGGTGCGCAGGGCGGCGCGCGCGTCGGGCGCATGGCCGGCTAGCCTTTGCTGCGCGAATTCGACGCCAGCGGGCAGGGTGGTGCGCAAGGCCACGAACAGCGCCGCCGTCAGCGGCACCAGTTCCAGCACCAGCACGCGCACCACCATTTCCAGCGCATAGCGCGACAGGCCGTAGCTGGCCGAGGTGACCACGACAATACGGATGATGACAAGGCTGATCAGCGCGCAAAGCACGGAAAACCAGGCCAGGTTGGCGGTGGTGGCAACGACGATCTGTTCGGACAGCATGCGCCGGTTATCGCGCCGGTAGCTGGATGGCGCCATGGCGCGCGTCAGCAGCAGTGCGGCGAACTGCAGCAACTGCCACCAGCTGGTCAGCCACGCGATTGCAGGGCGGTAAGCGTTCATTCCGGCATACTAGCATTAACGACAAGCTATGGTGTATCGTACTATGTTATGAAACTACTAAAACTGCTCCTGGCAGCAGCCTTGGTGTGCTGCTCCTTCGTGGCTTCCGCCGCCCCCGATTCCGCAACGCTGCTGCCGCTTGATCCCCAGATCAGGACCGGCAGGCTGGCCAACGGCCTCACTTACTATGTCCAGCAGAACCGCCGCCCGGAAAAGCGCGTTGAACTGCGACTGGTGGTGAAGGCCGGTTCGGTACTAGAAGACGAGGACCAGCTTGGCCTGGCCCACTTCACCGAGCACATGGCCTTCAACGGCTCGACCCATTTCAAGCGCCACGAGCTGATTTCGTGGCTGCAATCGGTGGGCGTGAAATTCGGCGCCGACCTGAATGCCTACACCGGCTTCGATGAAACGGTGTACATGCTGCCGATCCCGGTCGACAAGAAGGAAAACCTGGACAAGGGCCTGCTGGTGCTGGAAGACTGGGCCCAGGGCGTGACCTTCAACGATGCCGATATCGAGAGCGAGCGCGGCATCGTGCTGGAAGAACTGCGGCTGGGCAAAGGTGCGACCGACCGCATGAACAAGGTGCTGCTGCCGAAGATCTTCAACGGCTCGCTGTATGCGAGCCGGCTGCCGATCGGCAAGGCGGAAATCCTGAAGTCCTTCAAGCCCGATGCGATCCGCCGCTTCTACAAGGACTGGTACCGCCCGGACCTGATGGCGGTGATCGTGGTGGGCGACGTCGATCCGCAAGAGGCCGAGCGCCTGGTGGCCAGCCATTTTTCAAAGCTGGTGAATCCCGCCAACCCGCGCCCGCGCACCTACCCCCCGATCCCGGAACGCAAGGAGTCGGAAGCCATCGTGGTCACCGACCGCGAGGCGCCGTCAAATCTGGTGACGATCCGCTATCGCTTCATCGAGCGCACCGAATCGAAGACTGTCGGCGAGTACCGCAACCGCATGGTGGAGTTGCTGTCGGCAGCGATGCTGAGCCAGCGCATCGCCGAACTGTCGCAGCAACCGAACCCGCCTTTCCTGCAAGGCTATAGCAACATGGCCAAGGCGGTACATGGCCGGCAGGCCTTCGTTTCGAGCGCCGTGGTGGGCAAGGCCGGCGCATTGCCGGCCATCCGCGCCGTGGTCGAGGAAGGCGAGCGTGCGCGCCAGCTTGGCTTTGGCGCGGCTGAAATGGAGCGCGCCAAGAAGAATATGATGCGCTTCATCGAGAACCTGTACAACGAACGCGACAAGACGGAGTCGGCGGCCTACGTGAGCGAGTTCACCCGCCACTTCCTGGATGGCGAATCGATGCCCGGCATCGAAAACGAATACAGCTATTACAAGGAGCTGCTGCCGGGCATCACGCTGGAAGAAGTCAATGCCCAGGTGCGCAACGCCATTCCGGTCGGGCAGAAGAAGCTGGTCATCTTCATGGGCAACGACAAGTCGGGCACCGTGGTGCCGCAGGCGACGCAGATGCTGGCCACCGTGGAGGAGGCCGAAAAGGCCACCGTGTCGGCGCATGAGGAAAAGGCACTTGCTGCCAGCCTGATGGCGCAGCCGCCCAAGGCCGGCCGCATCGTCAAGGAAAGCACGGACAAGCTGCTGGGTACCACCGAGCTGCTGCTGTCGAACGGCGTGAAGGCCGTGTTGAAGCCGACCGATTTCAAGAACGACCAGGTGCTGATGTCGTCGACCCGTTTCGGCGGGCAGTCGCTGGCGGAGGAGGGCGATATCGTCAACGCGCGCTATGCCACCGCCATCCTCGCCAGCATGGGCGTCGATGGCTATGCGCCGCTGGACCTGCAGAAAATGCTGGCCGGCCACAGCGTGCGCTCGGCCTTTGCCTTGGGCAGCGTGACCGAAGGATTTGCCGGCGGTTCCAGCAGCAGCGACGTCGAGACCATGCTACAGCTGGCCTACCTGCAAATGACCCAGCCGCGCCGCGACCAGGCGCTGTTCGATGTCTTCATCGACAAGCAGCAGGAGCAGGCGCGCAACGCCCAGGCGCGTCCCGAGGCGGTGCTGACCGATACCATGCGCACGACCATGTACGGCAACCATCCGCGCGTGGGCCTGACGCCGCGTCCGGAAGAGCTGGACGGCATTCGCCTCGAGCGCGTGATGGCGCTGCAGAAGGAGCGCATGTCCAGTGCTTACGGCATGACCTTCTTCTTTGTCGGCAGTTTTGACGTGGCGAAGATCAAGCCCTTGCTGGCGACCTACCTCGGTGGCCTGCCGGCTGCGAAAATACCTGTCGAATACAAGGACCGCCATGTACGCCCGGTGCGCGGCGTGGTGAAGAAGGAAGTGCGCCGCGGCCGCGAAGCAAAGAGCCAGGTCAGCATCATCTTTGCGGGCGAAGCCGGTTTCAACGAGGTCGAGCAGATGCGCCTGCGCGCCCTCATCGAGATCATGCAGATCAAGCTGACGGAAGCCTTGCGCGAGCAGCGCGGCCTGGTCTATACCGCAAGCATCCATGGCGGCATGGCGCGCCATCCTTACCCCAGTTACACCATCAATATCGGCCTGCCGACCGCGCCGGAAAACGCGGACAAGGCCATCGAAGCCACCTTTGCCGAAGCGCGCAAGCTGCAGGAGAAGGGACCGGAGGAGGCCGACCTGGCCAAGGTCAAGGAAAACTGGACCAGCAACTACCGCAAGGCCTTGCGCGAAAACGGCTGGTGGCTCGTCAACCTCCAGCAGTCGCTGGTCAACAGGACCGATTCCAGGCTGCTGCTGCGTCAGAACGACATGATCGCCAGCCTGACCGTGGCGGACGTGCAGGCCGCCGCCAGGCGCTATTTCGACTTCAATAATTACGTGCAGGTGGTGATGCACCCAGCGGAGAACAAAGCTGATGCCAAGCCCGATGCAAAGCCGGAGGCGCCCGCCGAAGCTGGTAAACTGCCGGATTGATTGTGATTTTGAGTTGTTTTAAATGCATGGTTTCCGTCCCGACCTGGCGCGCTGGCACCAGCTCCCATCGCCTGCCTGGCTGGCGCGCCTGCTCGATGGCGTGCCCGTGCCGGCAGCGCCGGGCGGGGCGTGGCGCCTGTTTGAAGTAGGCTGCGACAGCCTCGCCGCCTACCTGTCCGGCCATATTCCGGGCGCTGGCTATATCGACACCAACCGCCTCGAACGGCAGCCGCACTGGAACAAGGTTTCCGACGATGCCTTGCTGGCGCTGCTGCTGGAAAACGGCATCCGCCACGACACCACCGTCATCCTGTACGGCCGCAACTCGCTGGCCGCTGCCCGTGCTGCCCACCTGATGCTGTATGCCGGCGTGGCCGACGTGCGCCTGCTCGATGGCGGCTTCGATGGCTGGCTGCGGGCCGGCCATGCGCTGGAGCGGGGCGCCGGCCAGTTGCCGCAAGCTGCGGCAAGCTTTGGTTCCACCTTTCCGGCGCGCCCGGACTTCCTGATTGACACCGCCCAGGCGCGCGAACTGCTGCAGCAGCCGGACGGCGCCCTGGTCAGCATCCGCACCTGGCAGGAGCACGTCGGCGCCACGTCCGGCTACAGCTATATCGATGCCCGCGGCGACATTCCCGGCGCTCGCTGGGGCCGTGCCGGCAACGATGGCGACGTGCACAGCATGAGCGAATACCAGCACGCTGACGGGACCATGAAACCTCCGGCGGAGATCAGCGCGCTGTGGCGCCAGGCGGGGATCGAGCCCGGCCAGCGCACCGCTTTCTACTGCGGCACCGGCTGGCGGGCTTCGCTGGCATTCTTCTATGCCTGGTTGATGGACTGGGAGCGCATCAGCGTGTACGACGGCGGCTGGTGCGAGTGGAGCCGGGTCAATCCGCCTGCATCATGTAGCGGATCGCGGCCTTGAGCTGGTCGGCATCGAGTTCTTGCCTGCCGCCGCGGGCCGGCATCGCGCCCACCCCTCTCATGGCATTGCGCACCAGGCCATCCAGGCCGCCGGCACGCGCCATGCGCTCCTGCCACTCCTTGCGGTCGCCAAGCTTGGGCGAACTGACCATCACATTCTCGCTTGCGTGGCAGGCGATGCAGACCGTTTCATATACCTCGCGGCCAAGCCGGCCCTGGCTTTGGGCCAGGGCCGGCAGGCAGGCCAGCAGCCCGCAGGCTGCCAGCAGGGCGGTTGCCAGCCGCATGATTACTTCTTGCCTTCCTTGGCGTTGAACATTTCCTTGGCGTAGACGATGCCCAGGCCATAGCCGCCGCCGTGTTCAGAAGCGATCTTCATCACGGGAGCGTAGGTCTCGCCCCGCGCCCAGTCGCGCTGCAGTTCCAGCATGTACTGCAGCCAGGTCACGGGGCGGGCGCCGGCCTGCACCATGCGCTGAACGGCCATGTCATGCGCTTCCTTGCTGACGCCGCCCGAGGCGTCGGTCACGATGTACACCTCGTAGCCCTGGTCGATGGCCGACAGTACCGGCTGCACCAGGCATACCTCGGTCCACAGCGCCGCCATCACGACTTTCTTGTGTCCGTTCTTTTGCACGGCGTCGACCACGCGCTGGTCTTCCCAGGTATTCATGGTGGTGCGGTCGATCGGGGCTTGTTCAGGAAATACCGCTTGCAGCTCGGGGAAGATCGGGCCGCTGAAGGACTTGGCGGCGACGGTGGTGAGGATGGTCGGCACCTTGAAGGTCCTGGCCGCCTTGGCCAGGCCGGTCACGTTGTTGCGCAGTTCGGCGATATCGATGGACCGCGTGGCGAAAGCCATCTGCGGCTGGTGGTCGATCAGCACCAGGGTGTGGTTCTTTGGCGTCAGCAACTGTTCGGCAGGCGGTGCGGCGTGGGCGCCGGCGCTGAAGGCGAGGATGACTGGCAGTGCTGCTTTGATCAGGGTCTTGAAATTCATGGTGTGCTCCGTTGTTGTGGGGTTGCGATGGAGTGAACTTTAATAAATCCGGATGCCGTAATAAACTAGTGGTTGTGCAAATGATATTTACGCAAAATGGAACAATATGACTTGACCGACCTGCGCGCTTTCATCACCGTGGTGGAGAGCGGCAGTTTTGTGCGGGCGGCCGAACAGCTTTCGGTCAGCACCGCCGCCATCAGCCGCCGCATCGCCACGCTGGAGGCAGCGCTGGGCAGCCAGTTGATCACCCGCACCACGCGCCGCAACGACATCACCGATGCCGGGCGCGCCTTCTACGCCGATGCGCAGGCCGTGTTCCAGCTGCTGGATGAAGCCCACGACCGCGTGCGCCAGGGCCAGGACAGCGCCAGCGGCACCTTGCGCGTGGCGGCTCCACTCAGCTTCGGCATCCAGAAAGTGGCGCCGGTGCTGCCGCCGTTCATGCAGCGCCATCCCGGCCTGAGAGTGCAGTTGCTGCTGGAAGACCGCACCACCGACCTGCATGCGGAAGCGATCGACGTCGCCCTGCGCATCGGCTTCCTGCGCGACTCCTCGCTGGTGGCCACCCGTATTGGCACTGTCGGCCGCGTGTTCGCCGCAGCGCCCGCCTACCTGCGTCGTGCCGGCCAGCCGAATACCCTGGCGGAGCTGCGCGGCCACTCGGTGTTAAATTACAGCTTGCTGAGCGTGCGCGAAGAGTGGGGGCGCCTGATTGGCGACCCGGGCGAGCAGCTCGACCTGAAAGTGCCGCTGGCGGCCAATAATGCCGAAGCGCTGGCCGAATGCGCGATCCAGGGCATGGGCATCGTGCTGCTGCCCGAATTCGTGCTGGCTCCGGCCCTGGCCGACGGCCGCCTGCAGCAATTGCTGCCCGGCGCCAGCCCTGAGCCCTTTGGCCTGTTTGCGGTGCGGCCATCGCGCCAGTTCACGCCGGCCAGGCTGCGGCTGTTCATTGACTATTTGCGGGAGTGCGGCTTCTGAAGGAGGTGCACCATGAATCACCTGCCAGGCCCCAGCGGCGTGCCGCTGCTGGGTAATGTTGGAATCGATACGGCCCATTTCCACCAGAAGCTGGAAGAATGGGCGCGCGAATACGGCCCGATCTACCGCATGCGCCTGATGGACCGGCGCTTTATCGTCACCAGCCGGCATGCCGATATCGCGCAGGTCCTGCACGACCGCCCCGACCAGTGGCGGCGTTCGCGGCGGGTGGCCAGCGTCCTCGAAGAAGCGGCGGCCGTCGGCGTATTTGCGGCCGAGGGCGAGGAATGGCGCCGCCAGCGCAAGCTGGTCATGCATGCCTTGACGCCGGAAGTCATCAACCGTTTCCATCCCAGGCTGCTTGCCATGACCGAACGTTTGCGCCTGCGCTGGCAGGCGGCTGCCCAGGCGGGCCAGCCGCAACGGCTGCTGCGCGACCTCAAGGCTTTCGCGCTCGACGTGGCGATCGGCATGGCCATGGGGCAGGACCAGGACATGGTGCGGCACGAAGAGAATCCGCTGCAGCAGGATATCGAATTCGTGTTCGCACAGATGGCGCGGCGGCTGGTGGCGCCGGTTGCCTGGTGGCGCAGCATCAAGCTGCCGGCAGACCGTGCCGCCGAGGCGGCCGGCCTGCGCATCCGCGCCGCGGTCGACGGCTTCGTTGCCGATGCGCGAGACCGCATGGCAGCCAATCCGGCGCTTCACGACAAGCCGGACAACCTGCTCGAAGCGATGCTGGCGGCGGCGGACTTGCCGGATTCCGGCATCAGCGACGAGACGGTGCGCGCCAATGCCATCATCATGGTATTTGCCGGCGAGGACACCACGGCCAACACCATCGCCTGGATGCTTTACCTGCTGTCGCGCAATCCGCAAGCTGCCGCGCGCCTGGCCGAAGAAGCCGATGCCCTGGGCGCTCCCGGGCAGGCGCCATACCTCGACGCCTGCGTGCAGGAAGCCATGCGCCTCAAGCCCGTGGCGCCGGTGCTGGGCGCGGAGGCCGTGCGCGACGTGGCGCTGGACGGTGTGCAGATACCGGCGGGCACGGTGATTTTCATGCTGCTGCGCCATGCCTTCGAACGCGAAGTATCACTGCCCGACGGCGCCGAATTCCGGCCCGAACGCTGGCTCGATCCGGCCATGAAGGAGAAATTCGACGACCCTGCGCGCAAGATGCTGCCCTTTGGCGGCGGGCCGCGCTTCTGTCCGGGCCGCTATCTCGCCATGAGCGAGATCCGGACGCTGATGTCGATGGTGGCGCGCAGCTTCACCATCGAGGCGCTGCCTGGCGCGCCGCCGGTCGAGGAGATGTTCACTTTCACCATGACGCCAAGCGCGCTGCCGGTACTTTTGCGGCCAAGGCAACGGGAAAGTGCAAATAGTCCAACAGGGCTATACTGAGTCTAATCACTCCGCCGGGGGCTGCCATGAAACTATACCTGTTGCTTGCCGCAGCCCTGCTGGCTGCCCAGGGGACGCTTGCCGGCCCCTTGCGCAACGACCATCCCATTGTCGGCACCTGGCGTTTCGAGCTGCCCGATGGTTCCTGCCACGAGATGTACCGCATCAGGGCCGACGGCTCGGCACTGATCACCAGTGCTGCCGAGATAGCGGAATCGGAATTCCAGATCGACGACCAGCCCGACGGCGACGGCTTCTACCAATCCAACGACAAGATCGTGAAAGACAACGGCAAGAAGGATTGCACCGGCGAGGTCACCGAGGTCGGCCACGTGATCCAGTCCTTCATCGTCTTCCATCCCTCGAATAATATGTTCCTGATGTGCCAGCGGCGCGACATGGGAAGCTGCATCGGACCCTTCATCCGCGTGCGCGGCACGGAGATTTAACGCACCGCCGCGCGCCATGCGCCAGGATTCATGCCCGACCACTCGCGGAAGGCATGGGTAAAGGCGCTTTGCTCCTGGTAGCCAAGCAGGAAGGCGATATCGACCAGCGACAGGCCGGGCTGGCGCAGATAATCGCGTGCCAGCGCAAAGCGCGCGTCGTCCAGCACCTGCTGGAAGCTGGAGCCGGCGTCGGCCAGCTTGCGCTGCAGGGTGCGCGGCGCCAGCTTCAGCTCTTGCGCCACGCTGGCAACCCGCACCTGGCCTTGCGACAGCCGGCGCACGATGGCCTCATGCACCTGCGCCACGATGCCGGCCGATGCCGACGCCGCGCGCTGCTTGAGAAGTTGTTCCGCGTGCTGCTGCAGCACCGGATACAGGCTCACGTCCGCGTTCGGCACCGGCCATGACAGCAGCGCGGCTTCGAATTGCGCCACGTTGGACATTGCATTGAAGCGGGGCAGGGCGCCGAACACGCGCATGTATTCGGCGTGGCCGGCAGGGTCGCCGCCGTCGTGCATCAGCGACAGTTCGGCCGGCGGCAGCGTGGACCCGGCCAGCCAGTTGCCAAACACGCGGATGCCGGCGAATACGCTGTCGGCCAGGTGACGCTGCTGCGCAGGGTAGTTCGAATGCCAGGTGTAGTCGGCCAGCGCGCCGTGCACCTGCAGCGTGGAACGCCCCAGGTCGTGCGCCAGCTGCTCGTAGCGCATCGTCTGCTCGAAGGCCTGGCCGAAATCGCGGCAGCTCAGCAGGATCAGTCCATAGACCGTGTACGTGCCCAGTTTGACGCGCTCGCCCACGTGCAGGCCGAAATGCGGGTCATCGGCCAGCCTGGCGGCGATATCCAGCAATTTCACATAGATGTCGGCCGGCAGGGCTTCCGGCAGCGGCTCCAGGGCGCCGGCGGGCAGGCCGGCAGCCTGCTCCAGCGCTTGCGCCGTCACCCCGCGCGCTGCAGCCGCCTCCAGCATGGGTTGCAGGTAGGAGCCCGCTACGCGAGCAAGCTTGGCATGATCGAACAATTCTTCTGGCATGAAAAAGCAAGACTGGCGGGTGGCAATGGATTAAAGTTTATTGAGCAAAGTATAACAAGGGATTGCATATGAAACGATGGAACGGTTGGGGCGAGGAGACGGTCGAATTCCCACTGCATGATGAGGCATTGGCATTCCTGGCCAGCCGCATCGGCCCTGGCAAGCCGGTGCAGGACGCCAGCTTTGACGCGGCATGCGCCTCGCTTGCCGGATCGCGCCTGCCTGCGCACCCCATGGTCGATACGACGCCGGCCACCCGCCTGCGCAACGCGCTGGGACAAAGCCTGCCGGACTGGCTCAAGCTGCGCTATGGCCGCATCGGCAGCGCGCCCGATGGCGTGGCTTATCCGGAAAGTTCGCAGCAGGTGCGCGAATTGATCGGCTACGCGCAGCTGCATGGCGTGTCGCTGATCCCCCAGGGTGGCGGCACCAGCGTGGCGGGGCACCTGACCGCGCCGGCCGGCGGCAGGCCCGTACTGGCGGTGAACATGACGCGCATGGGGCGCTTGCACAACCTGGACAAGCAGTCCCAGCTCGCCACCTTTGGCGCCGGGGTGCTGGGCCCGGACCTGGAGGCGCAACTGCGGGCGCACGGCTATATGCTCGGCCATTTCCCGCAATCGTTCGAATATTCGACGCTGGGCGGCTGGATCGTGACCCGTTCATCCGGCCAGCAGTCCTTGCGCTATGGCCGCATCGAGCAGCTGTTCGCCGGTGGCGTGGTCGAGACGCCGAAGGGGCGGCTGGACATCCAGACTTTCCCGGCATCCGCGGCCGGGACCGACTTGCGCGAAATCGTGCTCGGCTCCGAAGGCCGCATGGGCATCCTGACCGAGGCGACGGTGCGCGTGAGCGCGCTGCCGGAGTACGAGGCCTTCCACGCCATCTTCTTCCCCGACTGGGAACGCTCCGAAGCAGCCGTTCGTGCGCTGGCGCAGGCGCGCGGCGGCCTGTCGATGCTGCGCCTGTCGAACCCGCTGGAAACCGTGACCATGCTGGCGCTGGCCGGCCACAAGCGCCTGATTGGCCTGCTGGAAGGCTGGCTGAAGCTGCGCGGCTGCGGCGAAGGGAAATGCATGCTGATGATCGGCGCCAGCGGCTCGCGCGCGCAAGCCCGCGCCGCCTTGCGCAGCGCCATCGCGGCCTGCCGCGGCTTCAATGGGGTGCACGTCGGCCGCCGCATGGGCGACAAGTGGAAGGAAGGGCGCTTCCGCAACGTCTACCTGCGCAACGCGGCCTGGAAGCAAGGCTATGTGATCGATACGGTGGAGACGGCGGTCGACTGGCCGCGCGTTTCGCTGATGATGCGGGCGGTCGAAGCGGCGGCGACGGGCGCCCTGGGCGCAATGGGCGAAAAGGTGCACACCTATACCCACCTGTCGCACCTGTACGCCCAGGGCGCCAGCGTCTATACGACCTTTGTCTACCGCCTCGGCGGCGATTTCGAAACAGACATGGCGCGCTGGCGTGCGCTCAAGCATGCGGTCAGCACGGCGATCGTCGACAACGGCGGCACCATCAGCCACCAGCACGGCGTGGGCAGCGACCACGCCCCTTATCTCGCGGCTGAGAAGGGGACGGCAGGCATCGCCGCCATGCAGGCACTGTTCTCGCACTTCGACCCGCAGGGCATCATGAATCCCGGCAAGCTGCTGCCGGCGGGGCAGGCAGCATGAAGCCGGCCGCGGGCCACGCCGGGGCGAGCGGCGCGCCGCACTGGAAGGCGGACGGCCGTGGGCAGGTGGCCGCGCTGCTGGCGCAGCAATGGGATCTGCTGGTCATTGGCGGCGGCATTACCGGCGCCGGCGTCCTGCTTGAAGCGTCGCGGCGCGGCCTGCGGGCCTTGCTGGTCGAGCAGCGCGACTTTGCTTGGGGCACGTCCAGCCGGTCGTCGAAGCTGGTTCACGGCGGCCTGCGCTACCTGAAGGAAGGGCAGTTTGCACTGACCCGCGAATCGGTCCACGAACGCGACGCGCTGCTGCGCGATGCGCCAGGGCTGGTGGAGCCGCTCGGCTTTGCCTTTGGCGACTACGCCGGCCGCAAGCCGGGCCGCCGAGCCTTCCTGCTTGGACTGGCGATCTATGACCGCATGGCCGGGCAGCGCGCCCGCCACTATTTCGGCGCACAGGAGTTCCTGGCGATGGCGCCGCATATCCGCACTGAAGGCCTGCAAGGCGGCATCTGCTACCAGGACGCCAGGACCGACGACGCGCGCCTGGTCATGCGCGTGCTGCAGGAAGCGCAATCGCACGGCGGTGTCGCGGTCAACTACTGCCCGGTGCAGTCCTTGCTGCGCGATGGCGCCGCCGGGGCGGCCAATGTGGCCGCAGGTGTACGCGGCGCCCTGGTGCGCTGCGCAGTGAGCGGCGCGAGGCACGAGGTGCGCGCCAGGCTGGTGGTGAACGCCACCGGCGCCTGGGCCGCCCGCCTGCACGACAAGCCGGCCGCGCGGCTGCGGCCCTTGCGCGGCAGCCACCTGGTGCTGCCGGCCTGGCGCCTTCCGCTGGCGCAGGCGATCAGCCTGATGCACCCGCACGACGGCCGCCCGGTCTTCGCCTTCCCATGGGAGGGGGTAACGATCGTCGGGACCACCGACGTCGACCACCGCAGCGACCTGCAGCAGGAAGCCGCCATCACACAGGAAGAAACCGATTACCTGATGGCAGCGCTGCACGACCAGTTCCCAACGCTGGCCGTTACGGAGGCCGACGTACTGGCCACCTACGCCGGCGTGCGCCCCGTGATCGACACCGGCAAGGCCGACCCCTCGAAAGAAGCGCGTGACCACGTGCTGTGGCAGCAGGACGGCCTGCTGACCGTCACCGGCGGCAAGCTCACCACCTTCCGCGCCATCGCGCTCGACGTGCTGCGCCACGCCGCGCAGCAACTGCCGCACTGGCAGGCCGATCTCGGGCCGCACGCCATTTTTGCGTCGCCAGCCAGCCCATGGCCCGCCGCCGGAGCAGCCAGGCCATGGCAGCTTCCGCCGGGCCAGGCAAGGCGCCTGCAAGGACGCTACGGCGCGCAGGCCGAGGCACTGGTAGCCGCCGCGCAGGAAGGGGAACTCGAAGAAATCCCCGGCACCGAAACCCTCTGGGCCCAATTGCGCTGGGCGGCGCGCCACGAATCCGTGCAGCACCTGGAGGACCTGATGCTGCGCCGCAGCCGCCTTGGCATCCAGCTCGCCAACGGCGGCGCCGCGCTGCTGGGCCGCATACGCGCCATCTGCCAGCCGGAACTAGGCTGGGACGACCAGCGCTGGGCTGCCGAAGAAGCGGCATATCTGGCATTATGCCGGTCAAACTACAGCCTGCCGAAAGCACGCGCATGAGCAAATACCTTCTTTCCATCGACAATGGCACGCAAAGCGTGCGCGCGCTGCTGTTCGACCTGCAGGGCAATCTGGTCGCCAAGACGCAAGTACACCTGCAGCCTGCCTACCACTCCGAGCAGCCCGGCTGGGCAGAGCACAAGGCGGAAGGCTACTGGGATGCCGTGTGCGCCGCCTGCCAGCGCCTGTGGACCGTCACCGACATTCCGCGCAGTGCGATTGCCGGCGTGGCCGTCACCACCCAGCGCGGCACCGTGGTGGCCGTCGACAGCGAAGGCAAGCCACTGCGCGCCGCCATCACCTGGCTGGACCAGCGCCGCACCGAACAGGTGCCGCCGATAGGTCCTTTGTGGACGGCCGCCTTCAAGCTGGCCGGCGTGGACGGCACCATCGACTACTTCCGCCGCGAAGCGGAAGTCAACTGGATCAAGGCCCACCAGCCCGGCCTGTGGGACCGTACGCATAAATTCCTGCTGCTATCGGGCTACCTGAATCACTGCCTGAGCGGCCGCTTCGCCGACTCCGTTGGCTCGCAGGTAGCCTACATGCCGTTCGACTACAAGCGCCACGCCTGGGCCGGCGCGCGCGACTGGAAATGGCAGGCGCTGGCCGTGCGCCCCGACCAGTTGCCCGAACTGCTGCAGCCCGGTGAAATCATCGGCACCATCAACGCCCGCGCCGCCGCCGCCACCGGCATCCCCGAAGGAGTGCCGCTGGTGGCGGCCGCCGCCGACAAAGCCTGCGAAGTGATCGGCGCCGGCGGCCTGGAGCCGCACATCGGCTGCCTCAGCTACGGCACCACAGCCACCATCAACACCACCACCAGCAAGTACGTCGAAGTCACGCCGTTCATACCGCCTTATCCAGCGGCCATTCCAGGCGCCTACAGCACCGAGGTGCAGATCTTCCGCGGCTACTGGATGGTCAACTGGTTCAAGGAGCAATTCGGGCACCTCGAACAATCGGCAGCGATGGAGCAGGGCATGCCGCCGGAAGCGCTGTTCGACCGGCTGGTGAATGAAGTACCGCCAGGCTCGATGGGACTGATGCTGCAGCCATACTGGAGCCCAGGCATCAAGGTGCCCGGACCGGAAGCAAAAGGCGCCATGATCGGCTTCGGCGACGTGCACACGCGCGCCCACATGTACCGCGCCATTCTCGAAGGCCTGGCCTACGCCTTGCGCGAAGGACGCGAACGCATCGAGAAGCGCAGCGGCACCAGGATCACCGAACTGCGCGTGGCCGGCGGCGGCTCGCAAAGCGACGCCGCCATGCAGCTCACGGCCGACATCTTCGGCCTGCCGGCAGCGCGCGCCCACGTCTACGAGACCAGCGGCCTTGGCGCCGCCATCGCCGTCGCAGCCGGCCTTGGCCTGCACCAGGACTTCCACAGTGCGATCAACGCCATGACGCGCAAGGGCCGCGTCTTCCAGCCCGATCCCGCGCACCGCAAGACCTACGACCAGCTCTACCACCGGGTCTACCTGAAGATGTACAAACGCCTGCAGCCGATGTACGCCGAAATCGCCGCAATCACCGGCTACCCCGAAAAGCTTTAAAGCAGAAAGTCGGGGTCAGGTCTGGCAATCCGCCATAAAAGGCACGTACGTGCCTTTTATGGCGGATTGCCAGACCTGACCCCGACTTTCAAATTAGCGTTTGGCGAGGGCGGCGCGGGCGGCTTCGATGGCGGTGGTGGGCGGCCGGGTGGCGCGTACCTGGTTGCGTCCGTCTTCCTTGGCCGCGTACATGGCGCGGTCGGCGGCGACGAACAGCGATTCGATATTGTCCGTCGGCGTGGGGCACAGGGTCGCTACGCCGATGCTGACGGTGATGTGCGGCGAGGTGACCGAGCGCGGGTGCGGGATGTGCAGCGATTCCACGTGGGTGCGGATCGATTCGGCCATCTGGAAGGCGGCATCGGCGTCGGTTTCGGCAAACAGCAGGACGAATTCTTCACCGCCGTAGCGCGCTGCCAGGTCGGTTACGCGCAGTGCGTGCGCGCCGATTGCCTGCGCTACCTGCTGCAAGCAGACGTCGCCCTGGGCGTGGCCTAGCGTGTCGTTGTACAGCTTGAAGTGGTCGACATCCAGCACCACCAGCGACAGCGGGGAACCTGTGCGCATGGCGCGCTGCCATTCCTTTTCGAGGAAGGAGTCGAAATGGCGCCGGTTCGCGATTTTCGTCAGCGGGTCGATCATGGCTGCGCGCTGCAGCGCATCTTCCGACAGCTTGTGGTGGGTGATGTCGTGCAGCAGGCCGATGAACAAGGGCTGGCGCAGGAACATCGGCGTCAGCGTCAGGTCCATGCATACCGACTTGCCGGTGCGGTGGCGGATGATCACTTCGCGCGTGCCGTGGCTGTGGGCCGCTTCCGGGTTGGCGGCGTAGCGTGCAAAGTATTCGAGGTATTCGTCTGCTACCAATGGATTCAGCAAATCCGAAATCGATTTGCCGGCCAGTTCATGCGACATATACCCCAGGTACTGGTCGCAGGCCGGGTTGGTGAACTGGATGCGGCCATCGGCTTCGATGATCAGCAAGCCTTCCGCCATGTTGTTGACGATCGTGCGCAGGCGCTCCGATTGTTCCTGCTGCGTTTCGGTGGCGAAGCGGATCTGCAGCTGCGTGCGCACCCGCGCGCACACTTCGGCCATGCGCAGCGGCTTGCCGATGTAGTCCACTGCGCCCAGTTCGAAGCCGGTCACCACGTCTTCCTGTTCGTTGCGGGCGCTCATGAACAGCACCGGAATGTCTTCCGTGGCCGGGTGCGATTTCAGGTGGCGGCAAGTCTCGAAGCCGTCCATGCCGGGCATGATGACGTCGAGCAGGATCAGGTGAGGGTGGACGCGGCGCGCGATTTCCAGCCCGCGCTCGCCGGAGTTGGCGACGTACGTTTGGTAACCCTGCTCGACCATCAACTTGCGCAAGACCGAGAGGTTGTCCGGCGCATCATCAACAATCAAAATCACGGCGTCACGCCGTGGCGAAAAGCTGGTACCGCCTTGATTCATGCTGACTAGGGGTGAGTAGGATATGGGCTTGATGATACCGTGTTGCCAATTGGAATTGTAGAAATTCAAGGAAGGTTTTGCCTAAAAAAGACGTTGGCTTGTTGATAGTTGGTGAAAGTTTCCGGCGAGCTAAGGAAAGTTGTGACATTTGGTGTATATCCGAACACTTCCGCTAGCTCTTTGGCAACGGTAATCCTGGCGATATTTTCATGGTTTTTATCTGTCCGGAAAGCAATAGAATGGCGCTTCTTTCAACTCATCGAGATCGCCATGAAAAAACATACACTCCTGCTGGTTCCTGTCCTGCTTGCCGCAGCCGCCCTGTCCGGCTGCAAGGTGATCGACACCGGCGAGGTGGGCTTGCGCGTCAACTTCGACAAGACCGTGGAAGCCGAAGAGCGCGTGGCGGGCAGCTTCAACCAGACGATCGTCGGCTCCATCCTGACCTTCCCGATCAAGGATGTCAGCGTCGACGTGCGCGACCTGATGCCGCTGGCTGCGGACAATTCGACCATGAAGGATTTCGACCTGGCCGTGATCTACAACATCACGCCGTCGGCGGTGTCGGACCTGTGGGTTAACAAGAGCCGCTCCTTCCACACGCAGGATGCCAGCGGCGACATCTACCTGATGCACGCCTACATTTACCAGACTGCGCGCAACGCAGTGTACAAGGTCGCGCGAAAGTATGAAGCACTGAACATGAACGACAACCGCTCGCAGATCGAGGAGGAGATCCAGGCCACCATGATCGCGACGCTGAACGATGAAAAACTGAACGGCATCACGATCTCGCAGGTACGCGTGGGCGGCATGGTTCCCAGCGATGCGGTCAAGGCCAGCGCCGACAACCTGGTGCGCGCCAAGAACGAGGAGAAGACCAAGGAGGTCGAGGTGCAGATCGCGAAGAAGGAAGCCGAGCGTATTGCAGCGCTTAACGCCAATGCCGGCGCCATCTCCTACATGCAGGCACAGGCCCAGATGAAGATCGCGGAAGGCATTGCGGCAGGCAAGGTGCAGACTGTGGTGATTCCATACGACTTCAAGGGCATGGTCAATATCACCAGTAAATAAGACAGTGCGCCCGCGCTTGCGGGCGCACTGTGTTTACTGTCGCAGGGTGGGCGCGGCGTAGGCGGTCGTTCGCGCCAGTTCCTCGCGCGTGAAGCTGGCGCGCGCGTCGTCGCAGCCGATGTTGGCTGCGCATGCTGCCTGCAGGGCTTCCAGACGCTGGCGCCAGTTTGCTTCGGCTGCTTCCATGCGGGCCAGAGCTTCCACTTGTTCGGCTGGCAGCCGCTCGCTGCGCAGGCGATGGACTTCCTGTTCGCCCTTGCCGGTTCGACGCGCCTCACGCACGGCCGATTCGACGCCTGCAACGGCAGTCGTGGTGCTGGCTGTCGGGGCTGCACTGCGCGGAGCCGCCGGCGCGGGCTGGGCAAGCGGGGCGGAAGCGGCACTGCCAGTGGCGGTGGCCGCTGGCGGCGTAGGCAGGGAAGCAGGCGAGGGCGCAGGCGCGCCAGCCCGCCACAGTACAGCCGCCAGGGCGATCGATGCGATGCCTATCGTAGCGCGCACGTTCACAGGCCACCAATGATGCTGAGCAGGTTGTCGTAGATCGGGTACACCGCCCACGTCGGCGAATCCCACCCGATCACGTCGAAGTGGTCGTACTGGTCGTAGTAGCCGATATAGTTCCAGCTGCCCTTGACCGGTGCGCCGTCGAAGTTGCGCTGCGGCTGGCTGGAAGGTCCGCGCATCGAGACGGTATTCACCACGCCATCGTTCGGATACCACTCGGGCGAGCGGTAGGAGCCCATGCCATGCTGCAGGATCGAAGGCACCACCCATTCGCCTGCAGTGTTCTTCAGGAAGAAGATCATGTCGTTGCGGGCGTACTGGTAATCGCTGCTCTGGAACGGCGCGATCACGCGGTCGGTGTTGTTGCAGCACCAGTGGCCTTGCTCCGTGGCGCGCGAGCCGATCGAGAAGTAGTAGACGTTGGGCGAAGTCTTCACCCACCCATTCAATTGGGCTGCGCCGTCGGGCGCCAGGTCCCATTGCGCGGCATCGTGATTGGACAGCTGCCAGAACGGGGCGCCGCGCGTGCGGTCGATGAAGTCCCCGATCGATTCTGCCGGCCCCTGCGCCAGACCGTATTGTTCTAGCCGGAACTTGTAGCCGCTGCCGCCGGAGCCGCCCAGGCCCGCCACTTCGACGATGCTGCCCGCCAGTTCGGAAACCTTCGGCACGAACTCAACCACCACGTCGCGCAGCGTGGTGCCGTTGTGCGGCGAGGAGATCGACGTCGCGCTCTTGACCCAGCCCACTTTGCCGCCTGTGTACAGGGCGCCGCTGCCTTCCGTGCCGGCGCCGTTCGGCGCGCCGTTTTCCAGCAACTGGATCAGGGTGCGGATGGTCTGGCCGCCCTGGCTGTGCGACACGAAATGCAGCGGGTGCTGGGCATCCCATTGCGGGTACAGCGCGACAGGGTAGTTGTTTGGATTGTTGGCCGGATCGGCGGCCCAGCATTTTCCGGCCGGTTTCTGGATGTGGCCGGCGGCGGCATGGTCTGCGGCATGGCGTGCGCCATAATCGGCGCAGCCGCCCTTGATCTGGTAATACAGTTCGACCGCGCGGTCCCAGTTCGAGCTGACCGGCCCCACGCCGGCAGTGAACACCGGCCGTTGCGTGCCCCGGATATGCGCGGCGATGTCGTTGAACCCGCCCCAGTACTTGAAGCCCGTGGCGGCGAATGTCTCCGGCCCGAAGCCGAGGAAGCCATGCACCAGCACGACCGGGTCGCTATTGGCTGCATGGGCGGAGGAGGCGGCCAGGCAGGCGGCCAGGGTGAGGCTCGGTAGCACTTTCATGCGGTTGTCTCCCGTGGTTTTTTGTGTGATTCATTTCACCACGGGGCGATTGCGCACGGTTGCGGCATAACCGTGCCTGCGGAGCCAATCGCAATGCACGGCGAGCCAGCAGGCCCGCTTACTCGACTTTGGAAAGGATGGCCATCAGCTGGTCGTACATCTTCAACGCGGCCGAAGGCTTGGCATCCCAGCCGATGACATCGAAGTGGTCCATGCCTTGCATGGTGCCGATATGGTTCCACACGCCTTTGACCGGTGTTCCGTCCAGCGCCTGGATCTTGCTGCCCTCGGGGCCGGCCATGCTGATGGTATTGACCACGCCGTCGTTGGCAAACCAGCGCTGGTCGGTCGGCACGCGTCCGGGCGCCGCCTGCCTGAAAGAACCCATGCCGGGATGGCCGAACGACGGCATGACCCATTCGCCCGCCATGCCCTGCAGGAAGAAGATCATGTCGCTGCGCGGGTACTGGAATTCCTTGCCAAAGAGGCTGAGCGATTCAGTGGCCTGGGCGCTGAAGGAAAAATAGTAGACATCCGGCGAAGTCTTGACCCAGCTGTTCAATTCGCTGGCGCCATCCGGGGCCAGGTCCCATTGCGCGGAGTCGTGGTTGTTCAGGTTCCAGAACGGGTGGCCGCGCGTGCGCTCGAAGAAGTCGTCGATTGATTCGGCCGCGCTGGCCTTCATGTTGAACTGCTCCAGGCGGTACTTGAAGCCGGAGCCGCCGGAGCCGCCAGCGCCGGTCGCCTGCACGGCCAGGCCGGCCAGCGTCGAAGCATCCGGCAGCCAGTCGATCACGATATCGCGCAGCGTGGTGCCGTTGTGCGGCGTGGCGATGGAGGTGGCGCTGATTACCCAGCCGCGCGCGCCGCCGTTGCCCAGAGTGCCCTGGTCCATCAGCTGGATCAGGGTGCGGATGGTCTGGCCGCCCTGGCTATGCCCGACCAGGTGGATCGGGTGCGCGGCATCCCACTGCGGATACAGCGCGAGCGGATATTTTTCAGGATTATTGGACGGATCGGCCGCCCAGCATTTGCCTGCTGGCTTCTGGATATGCCCGGCGGCTGCGTGCTGCGCCGTGTGGCTGGCGCCGTAGTCGGCGCAACCGCCCTTGAGCTGGTAATACAGTTCGACGGCGCGGTCCCAGTTCGAACTGACCGGCCCCACGCCGGCGGTGAATACATCGCGCCCGCTGCCGGCCCTGATGTGCTGTGCGATATCGTTGAAACCGCCCCAGTAGCGGAACGATCCGCCAAGCGTGGCGTGGTCGAAGCCGAAGAAGCCGTGCACCAGCACCACAGGAGGCTTGCCGTCGGCGGCGTGTGCGCCGCCGACGGCAAGCCATGCTGCGAGGATGAACCCCGGTATGAACTTCATCCTGCGCAGCAGGGCTTACATGCGGGCTTTGATCAACTTGCCCAGCACTTCAATGCCGGCGCGGATGCGCTCTGGCGGCACGGTCACGAAGGACAGGCGCAGGGTGTTGGTGGCTGGCTCGTTGGCGTAGAACGGTGCGCCCGGCACGAAGGCGATCTTGTTCTTGATTGCTTCGTCCAGCAGTTCCATCGCGTTGATGTGCTTTGGCAGCTCGACCCAGATGAACATGCCGCCGTCCGGCTTGGTCCAGGTGGCTTCTTTCGGGAAGTGCTGGTCCATGGCGTCCAGCATGGCCTTGCACTGGTTGCCGTACAGTTCGCGGATGGTCGGGATGTGCTTGTCCAGGAAACCATCCTTCACCACTTCGTGCACCACCATCTGGGTCAGTTGCGCGGTGTGCAGGTCGGCTGCCTGCTTGGCCAGCTCCAGGCGGCGAACCATCGGCAGCGGAGCCACGACGTAGCCCAGGCGGATGCCAGGGGTCAGCACCTTGGAGAAGGAACCCATGTAGATCACGCCTTCCGGATTCATGGCGACCATTTTCGGGCTAGGCTGGCCGGTATAGGACAGCGCGCCATATGGATCGTCTTCGATCAGCGGCAGGTTCAGGCGGGCGCAGGTCTCCACCAGCTCCTGGCGGCGCGCAACGGACAGCGAGCGGCCGGTCGGGTTCTGGAAGTTAGGCAGCGCGTACAGCAGGCGCGCGCCGTCGGCGATCGCGTCCAGCGACGACGGCACCAGGCCATGTTCGTCGGTGGCGACAGAATGGAAGTCAGGACGGTACACGGAGAACGCCTGCAGCGCGCCCAGGTAGGACGGGGTCTCCACCAGCACCTTGCTGCCTTCGTCGATCAGCACCTTGCCGATCAGGTCCAGCGCCTGCTGCGAACCGGACACCATCAGCACCTGTTCCGGAGCGATCTTGGCGCCGTTCTGGGACAGCGAATCGGCGATCCATTGGCGCAGCGGCATGTAGCCGTCGGTGGGGCCGTATTGCAGGGCGACTTTGCCGTTGGTCGACAGCACCTTGTCGAAGGCCGCTTGCATGATCTCCACCGGGAAGGTGGCAGGCGAAGGCAGGCCGCCGGCGAAGGAGGTGATTTCAGGCTGCTGGGTGACCTTCAGGATCTCACGGATGAAGGATGCCTGCATGCCCTTGGCACGCTCGGAGAAGTTCCATTGCAATGGGTTCTGGTTCTCGATTTTCATATTCAATCTCTAGCGGGGGTTAAGCGATTTCGGCGATCAGTTCAATTTCAACGCAGGCGCCAAGCGGGATCTGCGCCACGCCAAAGGCGGAGCGTGCATGCTTGCCGGCGTCGCCGAACACTTCGCCCAGCAGCTCGGAGCAGCCGTTGGTGACCAGGTGCTGTTCCGTGTAGTCAGGGGTGGAATTCACCAGGCTCATGACCTTGACGATGCGCTTGACGCGGGTCAGGTCGCCGCCGCAAGCGGCCTGCAGGGTGCCGATCAGGTCGATGGCGATGGAACGCGCTGCCTGTTTGCCTTCTTCGGTCGCGATATTCTTGCCCAGTTGGCCGACCCATGGCGCGCCGTCTTTCTTGGCGATGTGGCCGGAGATGAACACCAGGTTGCCGGTTTGTACGTACATGACGTAGGCGGCCGCCGGGGTGGCCGGCGCAGCCAGCGTGATATCGAGCGACTTCAGTTTTTCGTAGACAGACATGTGATTTCCAAGAAAAAAGGTTCCGTGAAGTCGCTATTGTACTCTGCACGTTGCCGAATTCGTCACGGTCAACGGGCCACTTTCATGCGTTTTCCTGCGCCGACGACGGCAATTACGGCAAAAGTGAACAGAATATGCTCAATATGCAAAGTTTCGTTCAGGACCACGGCGGCGGCCACCAACGATAGTCCGGGCTGGGCCAATTGCACCTGGCCGACCCGCGCCACGCCGCCCAGCGCCATGCCGCGGTACCAGAAAAAGAAGCCGATGAACATGGAGAACACGGACACGTAGCTGAAGCCCAGCCAGGCGCTGGCTGGTGCGGCAGCAATGCTGTTCCAGTCGCGCCACAGCAGCCACGCGGTGGCCGGCGCGGCCAGCGGCAGGGACAGCACCAGCGCCCAGCCGATCACTTGTTCGCCGCCCATGGTTTGCGACAGGCGGCCGCCTTCGGCATAGCCCATGGCGGCCAGCGCCACGGCCGCGAAGACGGCCAGGTCGGCGGCGTGCAGGCCTGCGCCCGATTGGCGCAGCGCGAAGCCGACCACCAGGGCGCTGCCGGCGGCGGCCATGCACCAGAAACCGGCCGAAGGGCGTTCGTGGCCGCGCAAGGCCGCGAACAGGGCGGTTGCCAGCGGCAGGATGCCGACCAGTACCGCGCCGTGCGAGGCGGGCAGGGTGCGCATGGCGATGGAGGTCAGCAGCGGGAAGCCGATGACGCAGCCGATGGTCACTGCCAGCAGGGTTGGCAACTGGGCGCGTGCCGGCAGCGGGGCGCGCTTCCAGCGCAGCCAGCACAGGGCCAGTACAGCGGCCGCCACGGCGCGGCCCATGGCCACGAAAACCGGATCGAGGCCGGCCACGGCCAGGCGGGTGAAGGGCAAGGTCAGGCTGAAGATGGCGACGCCGATGAAGCCCAGCAGCATGCCGCGGCTTTAGGCGCCTGAAACCGGAAATTCGGTGTCAGACCCACGGGGTCTGACACCCGCCCGCAGCCGCCGCGTTGCCGGTGCCTGATCCTGCGGGTCAGGCACCGGGGTACCGGTTTGGCAGTCAACCTCCCACGAAGGCCCATCATGTGAATACGGCGTCATGGCAGCACCTCTGACAGCACCCGCATGATCTTCTCCGCATCCACATTGGCTCCTGTCAGCGGCAAACCCACCCTGCACCCCGCCACGCGCGGATCGTGCTTGAGGCGCAAGGCCGCCGCCAGCGCCGCCGCCCCTGCGCCCTCGGCCAGGTTGTGCGTGGCGCGGTAATACAGGCGGATCGCACGCGCCACTTCCTCATCGCTGACGGCAACCACGTCATCGGCATAGCGCCGCACGATCTCCAGCGAACCCGCATCGGGCGTGCGGCAGGCCATGCCATCCGCCAGTTCCGTGGTGGTTGGCGCCTCGCAGAACTGGCCGCTACGGAACGATTCCATATAAGCCGGTGCATGGCTGGACACCACGCCGATCACGCGGGTGCGCAGGCCGAGCGCCTCGCGCGCCGCAACTGCCGCGCAAAAGCCGGACCCCTGGCCGATCGGCACGAACACGGTGTCCAGGCCGGGCTGTGCATGGAAAAGCTCCATCCAGTAGCTTGCCACGCCCGCCACCAGGTCGGCATGGCAGGACGGCACCATATGCAAGCCCTGCTT